>NZ_AXVQ01000006.1 GCF_000482545.1 Arthrobacter sp. 35W | reverse complement strand
TGGCTGCCGCAATGGCCTCCTCCTCGTGCCCGTCCCGGGTGATGACCACCAGGGTCATCACCCGGCCCAGGGCGACCACGCCGCCCTGCTCGCGCAGGGTGACGATCTTCTTGGTGACCTTTGAGGTTGTGGTGTTCGGCAGATCAATGATCACGGTCTTCTCCAGGTCCTTCCATCGCGGGTCAACAGTTCATCGGCGGCGGCCGGCCCCCAGGAGCCGGGCGCGTACGATTCCGGCTGCGTGCCCTCCGCGGCCCAGAACTCCTCGAACGGGTCCAGGATCTTCCAGGACAGCTCCACCTCCTGGTGGCGCGGGAACAGCGGCGGCTCGCCCAGCAGCACATCCAGGATCAGCCGCTCGTACGCCTCCGGGGAGGACTCGGTGAACGCGTGGCCGTAGCCGAAGTCCATCGTGACGTCCCGGACCTCCATCTGCGTGCCCGGCACCTTGGAGCCGAAGCGGATGGTCACCCCCTCGTCCGGCTGGACCCGGATGACGACGGCGTTCTGGCCGAAGTCGTCCTCGGTGTGGTCGGTGAACAGCAGGTTGGGGGCGCGCTTGAACACGACGGCGATCTCCGTCACGCGCCGGCCCAGGCGCTTGCCGGCGCGCAGGTAGAACGGCACACCGGACCAGCGGCGGGTGTTGATGTCCAGGCGGATGGCCGCGTAGGTCTCCGTGGTGGAATCGGCCGGAATGCCCTCCTCCTCCAGGTACCCCAGGACCTGCTCGCCGCCCTGCCAGCCGCCGCCGAACTGGCCGCGGGCCGAATGCGTGGACAAATCCGCTGGCAGCTTGACGGCCGCCAGCACCTTTTCCTTCTCCGCGCGCAGGTCCTCGGCGTTGAAGGAGATCGGCTCCTCCATCGCCGTCAGGGCCAGCAGCTGGAGCAGGTGGTTCTGGATGACGTCGCGGGCCGCGCCCACGCCGTCGTAGTAGCCGGCCCGGCCACCGGTGCCGATGTCCTCGGCCATGGTGATCTGCACGTGGTCCACATAGTTCGCGTTCCACAACGGCTCAAAGAACTGGTTGGCGAAGCGCAGCGCCAGAATGTTCTGCACCGTCTCCTTGCCCAGGTAGTGGTCGATGCGGAAGACCGCATCGGGCGGGAAGACGGATTCGACGATGTCGTTCAGCTGCCGCGCCGATTCCAGGTTGTGCCCGAAGGGCTTTTCGATGACGACCCGGCGCCAGCTGGTGCCGTCGCCGGCGGCCAGGCCGTGCTCGGAGAGCTGGCGGCAGACCAGTTCGAACGCCTTCGGCGGGATGGACAGGTAGAACGCATGGTTCCCACGGGTTCCGCGCTGCTCATCCAGGGCCTCGATGGTGGCCTTGAGCCGCTCAAAGGCGGCGTCGTCGTCGAACTCGCCCTGGACGAAGCGGATGCCTTCGGCCAGCTGGTCCCAGACCTTCTCGTCAAAGGGCGTGCGGCAGTGCGCCATCACGGCGTCCTTGACCTCGGCGGCGAAGTCCTCATCCGCCCACTGGCGGCGGGCGAAGCCGACCAGCGCGAAGCTGGGGGGCAGCAGGCCGCGGTTGGCCAGGTCGTAGACGGCCGGCATGAGCTTTTTGCGGGCGAGGTCGCCGGTGACGCCGAAAAGCACCAACGACGAGGGGCCCGCCACCCGGGACAGCCGGCGGTCGCGGCTGTCCCGGAGCGGATTTGAACGCTTGTTTGCGTCGGAATCTGGCATGGTTCCTAGTTGCCTTGGTTATCGGAGAGGTGGCTGGCCAGGGCCGCCACCACTGTCTGCAATTGAGCGGCTCCTGCGGCGGTGTCAGTAAAGTGCAGGCGCAGTACGGGACGGCCGTGGCCGGCCAGCACCTGGGCGTCGCCCGCGGCCTGGGCCTGGATGAGCCCACCGAAGGTGAACGGACGGTCCGGGATGGCCAGATCCTCGGGAGCATCCGTGGTGATCTGCAGGAACGAACCGATGGCCGGTCCACCCTTGTGGAACTGCCCGGTGGAGTGCAGGAAGCGCGGGCCCCAGCCAAACGTCACGGGACGGTTGGTAATGGCGGCCAGGCCATCGCGGATGCCGGCCAGCGGCGCATTGCCGATGCGGTCCAGGTAGGCCTGGACGCTGAGGTAGCCGTCCGCGCCCAGCTGGGAGAAGAGGGCCTTGAGGGCCTCGGCCACGGTGGTGGAACCGGCCAGCCAGTCTCCGCCGCGGACCTCGATGGCGCCGTCGGTGAAGGCGGCGGGAGTCGGCTCCGGAGTGGCGTCCAGCAGGCCGCGGGCGGCCACCTTGGCGGCCTCCACAT
>NZ_AXVQ01000005.1 GCF_000482545.1 Arthrobacter sp. 35W | reverse complement strand
GCGCTTGACCTGGGTGGGGGCCTCCATGATGTTGGCCAGCGCGGTCTTGTGCGGGAACAGGTTGAAGCGTTGGAAGACCATGCCGATCTCCCGGCGCTGGTTCGCGATGGCCTTCGTGGACAAATCGTGCAGGCGCCCGTTGACCTCCTTGTAGCCGATGAGGTCCTCGCGGACCTGGATGCGGCCGGCGGAGATCGTTTCGAGCAGGTTGATGCAGCGCAGCAGGGTCGACTTGCCCGAGCCGGAGGGGCCGATGATCACGGACACCTCCCCGGGCTGGACGGTCATGTCGATGCCGCGCAGCACGTGGTGCTCGCCGAAGAACTTGTGCACGCCCTCAATCCTGACGAGCGGGTCGGTGCCGGCCCGTCCGGGGGTGCCGGTGGCGGTGGTGGTCATGGCGTGGTGCCGCCTTCACTGGTCGGGGCCGCCGGTTCCGGGTCTGCCGGGGCGGCGGGGTTGTGGGCGTGGGCGACGGCGGCGGCCACGGCGGCGGGTTTGACGGGGGCCTTGGTGAGGTTGTCCACGCCCTTGCCGAAGTGGCGTTCGATGTAGAACTGGCCGACCATGAGCACGGAGGTGACCAGCAGGTACCAGAACGCGGCGACGATCAGCAGCGGGATGGGCTGGTAGATGCGGTTCGCGATGGTGTTCGTGACGAAGGTCAGGTCGTAGGTGAAGGGCACGGCCAGGACCAGGGAGGTGGTTTTGAGCATGCCGATGGTTTCGTTGCCGGTCGGGGGGACGATCACGCGCATGGCCTGGGGCAGGATGATGCGCCACATGATCTTGGAGCGGCGCATGCCCAGGGCCTCGGCGGCCTCCATCTGGCCGTTGTCCACGGATTTCAGGCCGGCGCGGAAGATCTCGGCGAGGTAGGCGGATTCGTTCAGGCCCAGGCCCAGGATCGCTGCGACGGTGGCGTTGACCACGGTCTGGGTGTCCATGGAGAACCATTCGGGGCCGAAGGGGACGCCGATGATGATCTTGGGGTACAGGGTCGCGACGAGGCCCCAGAAGACGAGCTGGGTGTAGACGGGGGTGCCGCGGAAGAACCAGACCCAGACCCAGGAGACGTAGCGGAAGAGCGGGTTCTCGGATTGGCGCATGAAGGCCAGCATGATGGCCAGGGCGATCGCGATGACCATCGAGGAGACGGTGAGGATCAGGGTCCAGCCGATGCCTTGGACGACGAGGGTGTCCAGCAGGTAGGTGCCCACGAGGTCCCAGTGGAAGCGGGGGTTCGTGATCAGGGACTGGGCGGTGATGGCCAGGACGAGCACGATGATGGCGGCCCCGACCCACCGGCCCGGGTGCCGGACCGGAACCGCATCGTTCAACACGACGCCGTGCGGATGGGCATCGCCATGGGGAGTCCGCCCGGGGATGCGCGTCTTGGTGTCGGTCACCTGTCGACCTCCGGATTGACCACTGACTTGTCGGTGGACAGTACGGCGATGCCCCATCGGTCCATGATCTTGGCGTAGCTGCCATCGGCGATGAGCTTGTTCATCACCTTGGCCACCAGGTCCGCGAGTTCAGGGTCCGACTTGGCCACGGCGATGCCGTTGTGGTCCGGGTTGTACAACCCACCCAGAAGTTCCAACTGGCCGCCGGTCTGGGTCAGCGCGTAGGTGATGGTGGTTCCACCGGACACCATGGCCGCGATGCCGCCATTGACCAGGCGGGTGGTGATGTCCGTCTGGTTGGGCAGGCTCACGACGTCGATGGCGGGCTTGCCGGCGTCGGTGCAGGCCTTGGAACGGCCGGTGAGGTCCGGATCCTCCTGGACGGACCCGGTCTGGACCCCCACCTTGAGGCCGCAGAGGTTGTCGACGCTGACGTTCTGCGGGTTGCCCTTTTGGACGGCCCAGATGGAGCCGGCCTTGAAATAGTCGACGAAGTTCA
Organism: Arthrobacter sp. 35W; assembly: GCF_000482545.1. GTDB lineage: Bacteria > Actinomycetota > Actinomycetes > Actinomycetales > Micrococcaceae > Specibacter. The sequence continues at coordinate 5,752 of NZ_AXVQ01000005.1, read as the reverse complement.
CGGCCTTCATGCGCTCTTTGGTGATGGAGAAGGCACTCATGCCGAGGTCGTATTTGGTGCCCAGCCCCGGGAGGATGGTGGCGAAGCCCGCCGTGCGGAAGTCCACCGTCAATCCCAGTGTGGCGCCGATGGCCTTGGCGAAGTCGACGTCGAACCCCATGGGCGTCTGGCCGTCGGTGCCGCCCAGGAACTCGGCCGGGGCATAGGTGGTGTCCGAGCCAACCGTGATGGTGTCCTTGCCCTTGAGCGAGTCCGGCAGCATGGCGGCCAGGGCGTCGTCCTTGTGCAGGGTGGACGGATCAAAGCTGGGGGAGCCCGGCACACTGGCGGGGCCCGTGCCGGCCAGGCCTTGGGAGGCGTTGGTGCAGCCCGTGGCTGCCAGCCCGGTCGTCAGGACGACAGTGGCGGCGAGGACCAGGCGGAGGATGCGTGGAAAGGTCATGTCAGCTGTCCAATCGTGAAGGGTTGTCCATGGGAACGGCGATGTTCACCAGGGTGCTTCCGGTCCGTACAAGGGTGGGGTGGCGCAATGTGGCAATGAGGCCATCGATGTGGGCGCGGTATTCATAGGCCGGCCGGTCCAGCTCGTCAATGAAATGGACCTTGCCGATGAGATCGCCGACGACGACCCGCTGGCCCAGATCGACGGTTGGTTCGAAGAGACCGCCGGCACGGGCCATGACTGCTGCATCGGAGCCCAGCTGGATGTACTGGATGTCCGCAGGGGGACCCGCGGGGGTACGCGCGTCGGCGTCGGCCGTGGCTCCGGGGCGCGGAGTGCCGCCGTCAAGCACGCCCACATGGGCCAGCAGCTTGTAGAGCCCGGCGCGGGAGTCTGCGAGCAAGCGGCGGTTGACCGTGCCGCGCCCGCCGAGTTCCGTGGAGACCATCAGAACGCCCGCGCGGTCGGCCGCCCCGCTGATGGATCCCGACACATAGTTCGGCTTCACGACGACGCAGTATGGCTGGCCGAAGGCCTCGACGGCTGCCATCTTGCGCGCCCACACCTCCGGCGTGGGCCCGGCATAGACGAAGGCCGATGGGACGTATTCGTTGACGGCGCCGCCGGAGTGGATGTCGAGGGCGAAGTCGGCCAATGGCAGCAGGTCGGCGTCGACGATCCGTGCAATCTGCGCCGTGGGGCCGCCCGCTGCATGGCCGGGAAGGGCCCGGTTCAGGTTGGCGCCGTCGACCTTGGAGACCCGGGAGCCTTCCCGCACCGCCAGCAGATTGAGCGAGGGGAGGACGATGATCCGGCCGCAGATGCTTCCTGGATCCAGGGTGCGGATGAGCTCGTGCAGCAGGACCTGGCCCTCGTATTCGTCGCCGTGGGTGCCTGCCGTCAGCAGGACCGTGGGGCCATTCGATGCGTCCGGCCCGGCCAGCACGGCGATGGGTACGGGGATGACGGCGCCGTCGAACTCATTGTTGGAGTGCTCGATCGACAGGTGGCCAAGCTGCCTGCCGGGGGCCGCGAAGTCGATTCCGCGGACCCGGTCGATCGTGTGGGGTAGCTGCACCATGTGCTCTGTATCCAATCGGTAAGATTGGATACAACATATCCAAGGGATACTGTGAAGTGCAACACCTTTGGGAAAAGATGTTGGGAAGAATTCTGCGCAGAGGTCTGCGCGAGGGGCCGGCGGCAAGGGGCAAAAGGTGGCAAGTGTGGAGGTCCGGGATACGCGCCCGCTGAGTGAGCGAGTGTACGAACGGGTGTGTGATGACATCGTCAACGAGCTCATTGCTCCGGGGGCCCAGCTGGTCCAGGACCAGCTTGCTGCCCAGTATGGGGTCTCGCGCATGCCGGTCAGGGATGTGTTGGCACGCCTGGTCCATGAGGGGATGGCGGATTTCATTCCGGGCCGCGGGCATTTCGTGAAGGTGCTCAGTGACTCCGACATCGCGGACGTCTACGAGGTCCGCCGGGAGGTGGAGGCGCTGGCCATCAGGCGGTTTGGCGGCAGATACACGCCCATGGACCTCGCGCGGCTGGAGATGGCACTGGCTGAGGCGGAATCCGTACCGGAGGCGGACTTTGATGCAATCTTCCGCACCAGCATGGACTTCCATCTCCTGCTGGTGGCTCCATGCCCCAACAAGTACCTGCTCGCGTCCCTGCAGGGCATCTGGGAAAACCCCGTGCAGCGGCGGATCATCCGCTCGTACCGGGGTGACAATGCCAAGAGTGCCGGTGTGGTGGCCAAGCACCGCCGCCTGCTGGCCCTGGCGCGCTCCGGCAGCACCGAGGAACTCATCGGCCAGCTGGCTGGCTGCCACAGCCCGCTGGTTTGATCCTGCCCACCGCATGCCACTGACCGCTCCGGCGGTCCGGTGCTAGCATGAACAATCGAATATTTGTTCTAGGCGGTGGTGGTTGTGGCGGCAGGAACCGGCAGGGACCGCATGGCTCTGGTGGACGTCAACAACTTCTACGTTTCCTGCGAGCGGGTCTTCAACCCCCGGCTGGAAGGCCGCCCCGTCGTCGTGCTCTCCAACAACGACGGCTGCGTGGTGGCGCGCTCGGCAGAGGCCAAGGCGCTGGGCATCGCCACGGGAGCACCCTGGTACCAGGTGGAGCCGATGGCCAAGGCCTGGGGGCTGGTGGCCCGCTCGAGCAACTATGAGCTCTACGGCGATATGAGCGCCCGCGTCATGGAGGTGGTGGGCCGCTTTGGCACCTGGCAGGAGGTCTATTCCATCGACGAGTCCTTCGTGGGCCTGGTGGGGGACGAGGCGCAGCTGCGCGATGCCGGTGCCGGCATCCGGGCGGCTGTGGCGCGGCATGTGGGCGTGCCGGTATGCGTGGGTGTCGCCTCGACCAAGACCCTGGCCAAGTTCGCCAACCGCATTGCCAAGCAGAACCCCGCCCTGAACGGCGTGTGTTCTCTTGACTCGATGCCGCCGGGCCATGTGGACGCCATCCAGGCCAAGGTCCCGGTGACCGGTCTGTGGGGAGTGGGCGGGCGCACTGGGGAGCGGCTGAACGCCCTGGGGATCGAGACCATTGCCGATCTCAAGGCGGCGGACCCGCTGGTGATCCGCAAAAAGTTCTCCGTGGTCCTGGCCCGCACCGTCCATGAGCTGAACGGCACCGCCTGCATTCCACACACAGAGGAGCGTGCGGACAAGCAGCAGATCATGTTCTCCCGCAGCTTTTCCACCCCCGTCACGTCCGTGGAGGGCATGGAGCAGGTGATGGCCATCTACGCCCAGCGCGGGGCGGCCCGGCTCAGTGCCGAGGGGATGCGGACGACGACGATGACCGTCACCGCCGGGACCAGCCGCTTCGCCCAGGGCGTGGCGAGCTTCCCCTCCGTCACCATCCGGCTGCCGCAGGCCACGCAGGACCCCATCCTGCTGACCCGCGCCGCCGTCGCCGCGGTGCGGGAATCCGTCGTCCCGGGCGCCGCATACCTGCGCGCCGGCGTGCTCTTCAGCGGACTGGAGCCGGCCGGGGGCCAGGAGGTGCTGGACCTCTTTGTGGACCACCGCGAGCAGCTGGAACTGGGCGACTTGATGGGCAGCGTGCGGACCAAGTTCGGCGCCGCAGCCATCGGCCTGGGCCTGGGCGGCCTGGCCGAGCCGCCGCAGTGGTCCATGAAACGCGAGCACTCCTCGCCCCGCTTCACCACCGAATGGGCCGAAATCCCCGTAGTCCGGGCCTAGCCTCCCTCCGGAAGTGCACGGACGCTGCCGCCCCGCCGCACCCGTGCACTTCCCGGTGACCGCGGCATCGTAGGCTGGGGTGGCCGGCACCGGGCCGGGGACGGGTGGGGGTAATGCGCAGGACTTCGCGGCGCCGTGTGGCGTTGGCCGCAGCGGCGGTGGCAGTGCTAGGCACGGGACTGGCCGTCCACTATTTTGGCAGCGGCCCCTTCGCTGACTTCGCGGGCGACGCCCTCTACACCGTGCTGGTGTTTGTCCTGCTGGGCCTGCTGTTTCCACGGCTTTCCAGCGCCGTGGTGGGAGTGCTGGCGCTCGCGGTGAGCGTGGGCATTGAACTGCTGCAGCTCACCGGCATCCCGGCGGAGCTGACCGCGGCCTTCCCGCCCTTCCGGCTGCTGCTGGGCACCACCTTCGCCGCCACGGATCTGCCCGCCTATGCGGTGGGGGCGCTCGCAGCCCTGCTGGTGGACGCAGCCCTGCGCCGGGGCGCCGCACGCCGATCGTGGCGGACGGCACGCTCCCGGTAGGAATAGTGCGCGCCTGCAAGTAGTTCCTGTGAGTGGAGCCCACAGTGGGCGCCGGTGCAGGAGGAACGGTGTTAGACGTAGTAGTCATCGGGGCCGGCCAGGCGGGTCTGTCGGCCGCCTACTATCTCGCCGCGCGCGGGCTGGAACCGGAACGGGACTTTGTGGTCCTGGACGCGAACGCCGGACCGGGCGGCGCCTGGCGCCACCGCTGGCCCTCGCTCACCCTCGGTGCCGCCCACGCCGTCCACGACCTGCCCGGGATGAAGCTCGGCGAGCCGGACCCTTCCGAGCCCGCCTCCGCCGTCGTCGGCCGCTACTACGGCTCCTATGAAGACGTCTTTGAACTGCCCATCCACCGCCCGGTGAAGGTGCTCGCCATCCGGCCCCGGGACCCGGACGACGGCTCCTCCCCACTGCTGGTCGAAACGGACCGCGGCGTCTATGAAACCCGCCTCGTCATCAATGGCACGGGCACTTGGGACAAGCCGTACTGGCCCAGCTACCCCGGCCAGCGGACCTTCACCGGCCGGCAGCTCCACACCCACGATTTCCGTTCCGTATCCGAGTTTGCCGGCAAGCGCGTGCTGGTGGTGGGCGGTGGAACCTCGGCCGTGCAGTTCCTGCTGCAACTGGCCGGCGCCGGGGTCAAGACCGCCTGGTCCACCCGCCGGCCGCCGGAATTCACCACCCGCGCCTTCGACCCCGAGTGGGGCAGGGATGTGGAACGCGGCGTCAACGCCCGCACCGCCGCCGGGCTGCCACCGCTGAGCGTGGTGGCAGCGACAGGGATCCCGCTGATCGAGGCGTACCAGCGGGGCATCACCGCGGGCACGCTGGTGAGCCGCGGCGGCATCGAGCGGATCGAGGCGGAGCGGGTGGTCTTCGACGACGGGTCCGCCTTCGATGCCGACGTGATCCTCTGGGCCACCGGATTCCGCGCCGCCCTGGACCACCTGGCGCCGTTGAAGCTGCGCGAACCCGGCGGTGGCATCTTGATGGATGGGGTAAAGGTGCTCAAAGAGGAGCGGCTGCTGCTGGTGGGCTACGGCGCCTCGGCCTCAACCCTGGGTGCCACACGCGCCGGCCGCGCCGCCGCCGTCGAAGCCTCCCGCCGCCTGGCCCGCATCCCCGAGCACGCCCTCTAGACGAGTAATTCCAAGCGGTCAGTGGTCGTAGGCGATGAGTGAGCGGCGGACGGCTTGGCCGGTGCGGTCGTTGTGCCAGATCGCCGCGGTCATCGCCAGCAGCCGCTGAATGACGCGTGCGGCGACCCCTGCCGGGGTCCGTCCGCCGTGTTGTTCCAGGTCGAGCTGGCCCTTGAGGGTGTCGTTGATGGATTCGATGACCTGGCGCAGGGGTTTGAAGAACCGGGCCCCGGCGCGGGGCTTTTCGCCCCGGCGGGCCGGGCGCAGCAGATCAATCCCGGCCTCCCCCAGGGCGGCTTCGAAGTCCCGGCCGTAGTAGTTCCGGTCCGCGATCACCGTCTGCCGGTGCCCGTCGGCCAGCACCCGGGCCATGGCCGGGGTGCCGGCGAGGATGTCCAGGAACGTCTGGCG
>NZ_KI519455.1:1115246-1942264 GCF_000482545.1 Arthrobacter sp. 35W | reverse complement strand
ATCTGGCGCACCAGTTCCGGGGAGCATTCGACGCCCCCGCCGGCCAGGTCCGCGTGGATCCGGCGGTACCCGTAGGTCCCGTCCGATTCCTTGAAGAAATGCTGCACCCGGACCGCCAGCGCCGCCCTGCGGGCCGCGGTGGCCGAGACCGCGCGGGAGCGCCAGTGGTAGAACCCGGAGCGGGAGACCTCCAGCCACCGGCACATCATCAGCACCGCCGGCGCCTTCGGGGCGGCAGCGTAGGAGTCGATGAATTCATACTTCGCCACTACCGTGGCTCCCGTGCGAAGTATGCGGCCGCTTTTTTTAGGAACGCGGCCTCCGCCTTCAGTTCCTGGTTCTCACGTTCCAACTCCTTGAGCCGGGCACGTTCGGACACGGTCAGCTCCGGCTCCGTCCCGGTGTCCCCGTGCGCCTGCTGGTACTTCTTCAGCCAGCTGCGCAGCGTCTCGGCGCCGACACCGTATGCGGTGGCGACGGCCTTGATGGGCTTGGACGAATCGATGACTTCGCGGCACAGTTCATCCTTGAATTCCTGGCTGAACCTGGGTCGTGTTGATGACATTCTGGTCATTCCTCATTCCGGTGGTCCCCATCATTTCATGGGGTCCCGCTGTCCGAAATCTCCACAGCAGCCCACTTTGGGCCTACCGGCGCCCTGGGCGCCACCGAGGCCTACACCTATCCGGGCGCCGGGTCCCCCGGTGCTCACCAGGTACAGAGCATCACGTCCACCCCCGCGACCGGTACGCCCACCACCTCCGCCTTTGGCTGGGATGCGGCGGGCCGGATGATTAATAGGGGAGGCGAAACCCTCACCTATACCCCCGATGGGCTATTGGGCACCACGACGGGGACCAGTACCATCCAGCCCAGCCCGAACCCCAACACCGCCCTCGGCACCGCGCCCGGTCCGGGGACGGGGGTGGCCGGCACGACCGGGACCCGGTATTACGACGCCGCAGGTGATCTTGTCGGCAGCGTTGATGGGTCCGGCACCACCATCATCATCGATGATGTGACCGCCCATGCCACACCCACCGGGACCAAAACCGCCACCGCGGCCTACTCATTTGCGGGCAAGGCCGTCGCACAACGCGTCACTACAGGTACGGCAGGTGGAACAAAGCTGATGTTCATCATCGGCGACACTGTCAACACCGCTCAAACCATCACCCAACCCACCGCGGGGCTCAACCCGATCACGACCATCACCCGCTACACGGACCCCAGCGGGCTGGCCCGTGGACCCACCCAGACCGCTGCCGGTGTCGGTTCCTATGTCAATGCCACGACCGCCAACAATGGTTCCGGCAGCAACGCAGCAAATCCCGCTGGATTCGCGGCGGTCAATGGCTATCTTGGCGGTCTGGCCGACACGGTCAGCACCCTGACCCATCTTGGCGCCCGCGACTACAGCCCCTCCACCGGGGTGTTCACCGCACCCGACCCGATACTCAATGCCGGGGACCAGAAGAACTTTTCCCCGTATGTCTATGCCAACAACGACCCGATCAACAGTTCAGACCCTTCGGGGCTTGCCCCCGTCATGCGCCTGTCTGATGGCACAGCAGCTGGGCCTCGACCCAAAGCAAATCACAGCACCGCCGCATCAAACGCCAAGAAAGATCCCACCGTAACCAAGTTGGCCAGGAACGCGTGGATGAACGGGGGGATAACTCCCGCAAAGATCTATTCAGATCCTCTTCTCAACGCATTGTACGATCCACGAACTGGTGCGGCCCTAAAGAAGATCGTTGAGATAACCGTGCCGGTTCTCGAAGGAATCGCGTTCACGGTATGTGCGATAACAACCGCAGGCACATGCTTAGTAGGTGGCGCCCTCATCGCTGGTGCAGGCGAGATGCTCACGACTGCCTTGGATAAGGACGCCACCCCCGAGGACTTCGTCGCCAATGTGGGCGGAGCAGTCGTGGCTTCACTTATTCCTGGACCAAAGTTTGGGTCAATTCCGGTCTCGGGAACCGTGAACAAGATTGTCCACGAGGTGGCTGAAAGTGCGATCCAGGAGCTCAGTGCCAGGAGGACTGCCGCTGGACCTGGGCCTAAAGACGCTTGGAAGGTGCTCGACAGAGTTTCAAAAATTGAGCACCCATTGCCAGACTACAAAGGGGGAACAGTCTTCCACAACGACGGCCGGAAAAACAGCCAAACACTGCCAAGGTTAGAGCCAAACGGCGAAGGAATCACATATAAGGAATGGGACATCAAGCCTTATGTTAAAGGGGTAAACCGTGGCCTCGAAAGGCTTGTGACAGGAACCGATAAGTCGGCATACTATACAAGTGACCACTACTTAAACTTTGTTAGGCTTCGATGAACATCATCCCCCTCCTCAAGCAAATTCCAGCGGGCTCAGGCGTCATTCTCTTGCACCTCAGTGAGACGAAGGCTGCCGACGCGGCATATAGCTGGATCGAATCTGGACTGACAGTCCGAATGACCAGAGGTCGAAAAATGCGGACCCTCGACGCGCTCTTCGATGAAGTGTCCGCGGCGCTACAGTTTCCATACTATTTCGGCGAAAACTGGGCGGCCTTCAACGAGTGCCTGTCCGAGATGGAGTGGCTCCCGCAGGGGACGGGGTTTGTCCTGCTGATTATGAATGCGGATGAGGTTCTTGCTGACGACCCCGACGAATTTGCACCTTTTATGAGGACGGTTGCCACCGCATTGAAGTCGTATTCTGATCCAATTAACGACGGCGAATGGTGGGACAGACCACCAATACCCTTTCACATTATCCTTCAGGCAGACGCCGCTTTTCGAGAACAAATCATCAATAGTTGGAATGCGGCGGGAACTGAGATATACCAATACCCTTTAGAGTAGTTCCTACTTCAAGAGCAACATTTAGGGCGGCCCAGCCTACAGCCGGGCCGCCCTGCCATTCACGAGGTGATTTGAACGTCACAAATAGTGCGAGATTTTCGAACTGGGATACTTTTAATCCGCAAAGTACAAAAAGAAACTGACGACTGGATGGCAGAGACAAAAGTATATGAAGCATTAAACTGCGGAGAACTGGTTTTTGTATCTACCCGCGCTTCAACACGAAACAAATATGCTTCCGACTTGAGAGTGTATGGGCGCCGCTGCCCGGTGGGCCAAAGTTTGATGATTTGTTCTAAAACAAAGTGAGAGCCTTGGGAGAGAATCGGCTTGCCTAGATCATGGTCCCTCTACAGGAAGGCCCTATGTCCAACGCTTCCTTTTCAGCCCTGACCTGACCATATTTTTGCCGTCTCGGTGAACTTGGCCTCGAAGTCACTGAGCAGTGCTTGTATCCCAATCATGCTGTCCTTGCCGGGTGGTCAGTATCTTGCCCGAGGAAACACGGTCACGCTCAACGAAGAAACCATAGTCGGGGCATCGCCATCGGTGAGGCCGGCCTTGCGGAGGGTGTTTAGGAAGCGGCGGGTGCTCATCGAAGGACTCCTGTTTGGCCGTTGAACTGGTACTGGGCGAAGGTGAACTGCTGCCCGGTAAGGACATGGTTGGTCATCACGGGCTGGTGGATCTGGCCGATGAACTGGTCCATGCCGGCGGCGTTGAGTGCCCCGAGCACGACCTGGTCGGTGCCACCGGTGGGCAGGTTTGCGGGTCCGGAGGTCGCCACGGTCCATTGCTTCGTGGTCCCGTCGGCGGTGACGGTGAGGCGGAGCTGGCGGTTGATCTTGTCGTAGACGGTGGAGATGAACTGCCAGGTGTTGGCTGTCATCACGTCCGAGGCGTTGACGGTGCTGGGTCCGGCCTGGTTCGGCCCGGACCATGCGGTCAAGGCGGCGGATCCGGACCCGGTGATCCGCAACGCACCCCCGGGGGATCCGGCCCCGTTGAGCTGGGCGGCGAGGGTCTTCGTCCCGGCCGCGGTGGGTGTGCTGGGGCAGAACCAGCCGGAAATGCTGAAGCTCTTGGACGTGTCGATGGCCGCGGTCGCGGTGGTCGCGTAGTCGCCGATGTTAGTGAACTGCAGGACGCTGCCGCGTTCGAACACGTCGGCGTCCTCGGCGAGCCCGCCCTGGCAGGTCGTGCCTTGGGGAACCCCGGCCATGGTCTCCACCTCAACGACCTGGGCGCCGCCGTGGGTGGTGACGGGCAGGACGGTGGCGGGCATGGGTTCGGTGTTCCCGACGGTGAACGTGTAGGAGACCGGGAGGCTGTGGACCTGTTCATTGATGTTCCCGGCCGCGTCGAAGGACCACGCCGTCAGGGTCGTCGTGGCGTCCACGGCGGCCACCTGAACCGTCGCATTGCGCCCGCCCTCGGGACAGACGACCACGAACTCCCGCACCCGGGTCTCACAGCTGAGCGAGGCCGGAAAAGTGCTTGACCCGCCACCGGTCACGGAGTAGATGAAGCCTGGGCTGCTTAGGAGTTTTCGGACAGCGGATTAGTGGTTTTTCTACGCTGCCGTGGCCGGCTGCTGGTAACTATAGTGGACCTCATTCGGGCGTCGGTAACCGAGGGCCGAATGGCGTCTGCGGCTGTTGTAGAACCCCTCGATGTAGCGGATGACGTCCCTGCGTGCCCGGTCCTTCGTGGCGTACGTCGTGCGGTACACGCGTTCGTTTTTCAGGGCCGAGAAGAAGGTCTCGGCCTGGCTGTTGTCCCAGCAGACACCGGTCCTCCCCATGGACGACCGCATCCCCAGCCCGGTGACCACCGCACGGAAGGACGCCGAGGTGTACACGCTTCCGCGGTCCGAATGCCAAATCGCGTCCGGCTCGATCCTGGTCGTCGCGGCGGCATTGGACAGGGCCCGTTCCACGAGTTCGGAGCGCATGTGGTCCTCGATCGCCCAGCCGGCGACCTTCTTCGAATAGCAGTCGATGACCGTGGCCAGGTAGATGAACCCCTGCCACGTGTGGATGTACGTGATGTCGCCGACGAACTTGATGCCCGGGCGGTCCGCGGTGAAGTCCCGCCTCACCAGGTCCGGCATCGCCGCGGCCGCGTCGGCATCCGCGACGGTGGTGGTTCTGAAGGGCCGTGGCTGGCACGGCACCAGCCCCTCCTGGCGCATGATCTGGCGCACCAGTTCCGGGGAGCATTCGACGCCCCCGCCGGCCAGGTCCGCGTGGATCCGGCGGTACCCGTAGGTCCCGTCCGATTCCTTGAAGAAATGCTGCACCCGGACCGCCAGCGCCGCCCTGCGGGCCGCGGTGGCCGAGACCGCGCGGGAGCGCCAGTGGTAGAACCCGGAGCGGGAGACCTCCAGCCACCGGCACATCATCAGCACCGCCGGCGCCTTCGGGGCGGCAGCGTAGGAGTCGATGAATTCATACTTCGCCACTACCGTGGCTCCCGTGCGAAGTATGCGGCCGCTTTTTTTAGGAACGCGGCCTCCGCCTTCAGTTCCTGGTTCTCACGTTCCAACTCCTTGAGCCGGGCACGTTCGGACACGGTCAGCTCCGGCTCCGTCCCGGTGTCCCCGTGCGCCTGCTGGTACTTCTTCAGCCAGCTGCGCAGCGTCTCGGCGCCGACACCGTATGCGGTGGCGACGGCCTTGATGGGCTTGGACGAATCGATGACTTCGCGGCACAGTTCATCCTTGAATTCCTGGCTGAACCTGGGTCGTGTTGATGACATTCTGGTCATTCCTCATTCCGGTGGTCCCCATCATTTCATGGGGTCCCGCTGTCCGAAATCTCCACAGCAGCCCAGCCCTTGGCATCGTACTTGCCGGTGTTGGCCAGGGCGAAGTCGTACCCATCCACACCGACCGTCCCGGCAGGGTCTGTGTGGGTTGCGGGGTTGATCGCTGACCCGATGGGGGTGATGGTTGGCGGTTCCGGTGCCTTCGTATCCACCGTGAAGTCGAAGCGCATCAACCCGGAAGCGGCGTTCTGGTTATCAACGCTCTGGCCTTCCAGATAGTAGTTCCCGTCGTCAAGTTTCTCGTCAGGTGTCCAGGTCGCTCGTCCGCTCCACCCCGGAACGGGCCGTGGCACAGCCGTGAAGTCCACCCAATCGTGTGGGGAGGCAGCTTTGCGAATGGTCAGGTACAGGCGAAGGTTGCCGCCTGCGATGCCATCAGGATCAGTGGCCGAGACCTCGAATGTGGGTCGATTGACGCGCGTAACAAACTCGGAGGCCCAGGGCACTCCGGTCCACAAGGCGTTACTGACCGTCCACACCCCAGGCGTTGTTGGTGGGGTGTTGTAGGTGACGATCAAGGAGGCGTCGTTGCCGAACCGCTTCCACCCCAACGGATCACCCTCATTCGCGGCCCGCAACGAGACCGTCCACTGGCCCACGGTGGACATGATGCTTTTTACGGAGTTCAGGTCGAAGCCAACGGTCCCGGCCGCGCAGCCCGGGTACCCCATGGCCACCGTGCGGGAGTCGGCCTTCGCGACCAGCCCGGGCTGGTTGTTCCAGGTGGTTCCGGAATTGATGCCGCCGGTGACCCAGGCATCCACGGGTGTCGGGGTGCAGGAGGAGGCCCAGGATTCCCACACATTCATGCGTGCGTCGAGGATGTTCTTGCCGTAGGGCACCCAGGTGTCGAATTGGTAGAAGGTGCGGGTCGTGTGGTTCATCCCGTCCGTGGACCAGTACGAGGGCAGGTAGCCGACATGCCCGGTGGTGTCGGTGTATTGGCCGTTCCAGTACGGGGTGTTCGGGTAGGCGGTGTCGACGTAGAGGTAGGAGACGCGCACCGTGGACCAGTCCGGGTCGACATAGAGCGGGTAGACCAGCCCCTCGGTGTTGAGGATCTCGTCCATGCCGAAGACCTGGGTCTGCTGGCCGTTTTCCGTGCCCAGGCTGAGGCTGAAGGGGCGGGTCAGCCCGGGCCCGCCGGAGTCCAGGGCGGAGGCCCCGGTCTGGGAGGAGTCCCACCACTGGCCCTCGGCGGTGCGCAGCTCCGGTTCCCCGGAGTCCGTGCCCCGGGCTTCCAGTCCGCCGGCGCCGGTGTCGTGCACGGTCGTGTTTCCGGAGTCCAGGAAGATCCGCATCTGAACCACGCGCGGGTCCTTGGCCGCTTCGGGGGTGGCGATGCGCAGGACCTGGGAGACGCCGTTCTTGTGGGCGATCTGGATCAGGTCGACCCCGGGAAGCACGGAGGGGTAGGTGGCGGTGTTGTCTGCCAGGACGGGGGTGGGGAGGTTCCCGAAGGGCCAGGACTGGTGGAGGGTGTGGCCGGCCTTGTCATCCAGGGTTGCCATCGCCGCGCTGCCGCCGGCGCCCAGGGTCACGTTGACCGGGGCCATGGCGGGTTTGATGACCGCAGCCCCGTCCTGAGTGGTGTGGACGAGGTCGGTGTTGATGTCCTGCCAGCCGGTGGCTGTTTCCATCCGGACGGGTTCGGTGTTGATGGTGCGGGTGAAGGTCCCGTCGGGGTGGGCGACGGTTTCCTCGGTCGGGGTGGTCGCTTCCTCCACGGTGACGTCATGGCCGGTTGCGGCGGCCTTCGCCGCGGCGACGGGCTCGGTCAACGGCCCATCCTGGGTAGGTGCCTGCACGGCGGGGGCAGGGGCCTCCTGCGCCGACACGGCCGGGAGGGGGCCGGCCAGGAAGCCGAGGGCGACGGCCAGGGTGAGGGTTGAACGCCAAAATACTGTACTGCCGGCCACAGGCTGGGCCCCGATCCGTGAGAACACAACGAAATGGGGGCAACAAGGAGTCGCAGACCGGTCCCCCCAAGCCACCGCCCCGCACGATGGAGACTAACCGCTTCTGAAGCATTCGAACAAACGTTGCACGCCCGGTCGGCGTATGTGACGAATGACGAAAGGAAGCACCAGGAGGACCGTTACGGAATATCCCATAAGACGGTCCCCCACCGCGACGTCTTCAGGCCACTCCCCCACCCCGAAAAATCCCTTATGGATGCTGGGTTCCTCGATTCGCGTATACCCCGCCCGCAAAACTGTCCCGCTTAGGTGTCTCAATCGCTACAGTTGGACCCATGGCTTCGCACATCATCGGGTACGCCCGGGTATCGACCAACGAGCAGGACCTGACGGCGCAACGGAACGGCCTCGTTGCCCTCGGTGTGCCCGAGGGTAGGATCTATGTCGACCACGGGCTGACCGGAAGAAACAGGGATCGGCCAGGACTGGGCCAAGCCCTCGCCGCCGTCCGTGCCGGCGATACTCTCGTGGTCACGAAACTGGACCGGCTCGCCCGATCGCTTCCAGACGCACGGGACATCATCGAAGACCTCACCAAACGCGAAGTGAAGCTCAGCATCGGCGGATCCATCCATGACCCCACCGACCCCGTGGGCCGGCTGCTTTTCAACGTCCTGGCCATGGTCGCGGAATTCGAATCCGACCTCATCCGTGCCCGGACCCGCGAAGGCATGCAGGTTGCCAAAGCCAAAGGTCGGCTCCGCGGCAAGCAACCCAAGCTCAGCAAGACCCAGGAAGCCCACCTCGTCTCCCTCTATAAGGGAGGGGAACACACCACCACTGAGATCGCCGAACTGTTCAAGGTCGCACGAAGCACTGTGTACCGCATCGTCCAACGAACAACCGTCGAGAGTGGAGACGCGGGAAAATGAGTCCCCGTCGCCGTGCCAAGCCTCTAACCGCCTCCCCTGATATGGAACGACTGATAGTTGCCGCGAAGGAGTACGCCAAGACGCGAGAAACCTCGTGGGCCACCGCAGACGACGATTTGGATATTCCAGAGATACAAGCTCTCGTCGCCAAGGCACGAAATAATGAAAAGTCTGCGCCAAGGAAACATCATGTTGTTCCCGCTTCGTATCTGCGGAGATGGACAGAAAACAAGCAGCTCCGCGTCACAAATGTTGATGAACAGCGGTCGTGGACGACAGCTGCCGAAAGGGCTGCGCGGGTCACCGACTTCTACAGCATGGCCTCAGAAGACCTCGATCCCGCAGTCTTCCCTCCTCTCTATGCCGAAACCCAGCTCTCGGAGGTCGAGGCCTCCGGCAAAAAAGCTATCGACGAGTTGCTACGCCACGGTTTGTCAGACGCGGATCCAACAACCAAGGACAATCTGGCGACCTTTCTGGGATTTCAACATGTACGGGGAGCAGGCCCACGGGAACGGAGTCAGGCGATTGCTAATGAGTCTTTCCTCCTGCAGTACGGTGAAATGAGCGACGAGAAGCTTGGCGCATTGATCGGCAAAGGAGGTCTGCCTGCTACCAAGGAACGCCTTGTCGAGGTGAAGGAGTACATCGCTAGCGTTCGTATTGGGTCGGTACAGATCGAGCAGCAAACACCTGAAGCCGTATCCAAATCATTCCTTGCTGCCATGCCGGTAGCCGAAGAGCTCTCTAAACGGCACTGGGTGATCTACAGGACACCGCGCCTACTCATAACCTGCGATGAACCAGTTGTGTCCATCGGAGGACTCAAAACCTCGCGGGCGCTGAAGACGGGCACCGCTGAAGCATGGGTGGTGATTTTCCCCCTCGCTCCAGATGCACTGTTGGCAATGTTCAAACATCCACCCCAGCCCCATTGGCTCGCGGAGCTGTCCACCATTGAAATAGTCGAAATCAATCACGAAGTGCTCGCCAACAGTCACAAGCTGGCCTTCGAGATTCCAAGCCGACGAATGGCGGAGGCACTGTCGGTCCCGCGCGCCTCCGCAGCACTGGAAGTCATTGAGCATCCAATCGAAGGAGACGAATCCCGGTCCTTCATCAGTTTTCACATTCCCTCCAGGTGGAAAGATTCTCCGACTCCTCCTCCCTGGCCAGTTGAACGCTGGTATCGCAACAGCCCCTTCTGAAATGTCGTCAGCCCTCTGACGCTGAAGTCAGTAGACTTCCGTACCCCAGAGCGCCCGTGTCGACAAAATGAAGCCAAAAGTAGTAGTTGAAAGGTCCCCTACTCGGCCGGTCGGTGTCGGTACTCCTGAGTAAAGAGCCGCTGAAGCTACCCAGCGGCATCACGACACTTACGATTACTCCATGGTTTCGCAATCTCATCTCGGCACTTCCGTCCTCTCCAGTGACGTGTTCAAGTACTGGGTTATTGATCGATCCAGGCGTCAGATCAGGATCCTTTGCCAGGACGGCCGAGAGCTCACAGAAGAGATTGCGCTCGATGACCCGATCCTTAGATCCGAGATCGATCTCAGCATTGTCGACTGGGAGAATTGGTGGGTTACGAGCCAGACAAAGCAGGGCCACCTCATCGTCGCTGAGGCATATAGTCCACTGACGGTAGATCCCTTGCACGGCCGCCCATCCGTGTACCTCGACCAAAATCACTGGAGCACGCTGGCTCAGGCGATGTTTGATCCGTCTAGCATCAAAAAGGCAACAGAACGCGCGGCGGCCATGGACTTGATTGTCCTGGCACAGGACGGCGGCATCGTTCTGCCCCTGTCCTCGGCAAACGTTCGAGAAACCGCCAACCTCTATGGTGCCCAACGGTACAAAGTTGGAGCTTCCATCGCTTCCCTATCCAAAGGTTGGCAGCTTCGTCACCCCCTTGCCGTGTGGAGGGCTGAGTTTGTTCGCGTTCTGGCTGAACGTCATTCATTGCCCACGCCTACCACTGCCACATTGGCGGTGGTGACTCTAGAGCCACATGCTCTTCTTGACGATGATGTGCAGGCATACGCTATGGCTCCGGATGACATTCAACTCTTCAGTCTTGCAATGTCGACCCCGGGCGTGATTCTTGAATTGCTGGTCCACCCGGAAAAATCGGAACGATCCGATCCCCACTCATGGGTAACCTCGAACGAGAAATTCGCTGCTCAGCTAGCAGCCAGCCCCAACACGAAGCATGAAAAGGAGCAGGCCGCATACGCTCGAGCATGGGCGGAAAACCGGAGCCTTGTCGAGGCAGCGCTCACGGAGCTGGGCATGGGACCGAAAGGCATTTGCCAAATCACGGACAAGGAGATTCCACAGCTCTTCGGGCGAATGCCCGCCCTCGGATACTTCACCAGGCTAATGGTGATGCGCCAGGTCAACGCATCACATAAGTGGCGGCCAAATGACCTCACCGACCTGATATTTCTTTCCTGTGCAGCTGGCTACACGGACTATTTGGCCGCTGAAAAACATACAGGGACGCAACTGAAGCAGATGTTGCCAAACGGCGCAAGTGTCCACACCACGTTGGAATCCTTAGTCCAGAAAATACGAGAGGACGGCGTTAGGACCGCGGGCGAAAAGGAAGCGTCTGCTTAGTGCTTTGCTATGCAAAAGAACGATTTCAATATTCGACCTACCCGCCGAGATGCCGTGCTGGTGGACTCCAGCACCGTTAGAAATCCTTCGGATACCAAGGGCCGCCCACGATGACACCCTTCAAAGTAGGGCTTACCTAGAGTAATGCCGATAGCGCATAGGCCGTAGGATCCTGCGAGTTCATCACCGGTGTCTATTCATCATAGAATCAGACATGGCCTCAAGTGATATCTCTGACAGCTGGACCCCACGCCGGATTTGGCTAGTATTTTCAATTGCCCTTGCCGGGATTGCAGCAGCCGTCTGGTCGTGGCTCCTCCAGACCGACGCCCCGTGGTTGAGCACGATGCTGGCCAACATTTCCGTAGTCGTGATCCTTCTGGTACCTGGGGAATTCCTTCTCAGTCGAATTCGGTATGACGTAAAGCGGATTAGCGACGTGGCTACCGGCGCGCAGGAAACGGCCGCGTTGGCGAAGGAGACCGCAGAGAAAACGGAACGATCCCTTGAGGATGTTCGCGTGACGCTCCTCAACCGCCAGCAGTCCGAACTCGATGCCGAACTTGATGTCTACCGAAATATGGTGGCGGATCCTTCGCGAGAGTCACTGATTGAGGCAATTCGGCACGCAGCCGAACTCGATCTGATCGTTCCCGAAGGCGTGCGTTCCCCGGTATGGGAGACCGATCTGCACTATCGCTTTGTTCTCGACCCGTCTTATACGAAGATCGAGGTCCGGCTCGAGCAAGACAACGGGGAAGTCATTTCAAGCCACCCTTGGTCCGAGGACACCCCCGCGGACGATTTCTACCAAGAGCTTGTGGAAGCGGTCAGGGCGGCAGGCCATGATCTGGGCACGCTGCTTAATGATCCGACTCAATCGGTTGAAGAACTATCCAACATGCTTGTGGACGTAACCAGACTCCGTTCCCAAGAACTCGCCGGCCACAGAAAAACGCACTGCCAGATTATCGAGCGTCACCATGGCTGGTACTTCACAAAGGACAACGTCGTTGGAGGGCCCCACAACGACTACGTCATCAAGGTGACGCGATTGAACGAGTTGGATTGGGAAGAGCATCTGAGTAACAAGGGCTGGTACGAAGGGCCATCGGTCATCACCTTCGCTCGTTCGTTGTACGGCCTCGCCCCACGTACGATTACAGCGGCAGAGAAGAAATAGGCGCGTCGGACCCGAGAACCCATCCAACGATCTCGCGTTACCTTATTGCGGAGATGTTCCGATCCGAGGCTCGTTACTTGACGGCCAAAGAAGGGTGACGCGGGTAGCTAAGCGTCCACCACATCGCTGTTGAGGCTACTTGCCGCTCCCAAGGGACGTAGTCCGAGGGTCAGCTACGAGATTGACTCTCTCCGTCGCTTTCCGCATGCTCTCCGAAAGCTTCCCCTCTCCCCTGTTTCAACTTCAGCTTGCCGGCGGTAATCGCCCGATGGATCTGGTCGGAGCTTCTGTACTTGGAGGGGTCAAAATCACCCTCCACCAGATCTCTCATGAACTCAAACTTTGTGCGATACCAGAGAGTGAGGACCTGCTCAAGACCAAACGCTGGGAGCGCGATTTCGTCCGAAGACGGACTAGGGAAATTGCTGGGGTCTCCCCCGAGTGATTGAAGAATTCCTCCCAGGCGTCTCATGTCCTGAGCGGAAGCACGAAGTCGTCGAACCGCACGCTCTGCTTCCTTCAACTTCTCGGACGAAACATCCGCGACTCTCGATAGAAAATCATCGAGTGAGGCTCCCGAATCGCTGTCTGAAAGTTCCATGACTCCGTCCATGAAACCGCGATGTTCCTTGAGGCTTGGTTCCCATCCAAACGCCCCGGTCCTTACATCTAGGGCAAATTCCTTGACCAACTCCGCGTGATGTTCGGTCGCGGTTCGTAGTTGACGTCCCACTGCCAAGAGTCTGATTACGTCCCATCCACTGTCCCCATAGGTGGCTTCCAAAATGATGCCCGTCATGGGCATGACTGCAGGTCCGTGCGCTGCCAATTCCTCTTCCATGACCATTCGATCCGGGCTCCACTGGCTGGGACCATCCAAACCAGCGAACCAGTCAATGATGTCTATCGCCCGCGGCCGAATGACCTCGTCTTCAGTGTTAGGGGCCGGGACCGGCGCCATCGGACGTGTGGTATCGAAAACGATAGCCACGGGAGGGACGCGCAGAGCCCTGGAGATGGCCATGAGTTCGCTGACGGTAATGTCGTCGCGGCGACCGTTCTCAATATTGGCAATGACCGAACGTGACATGCCGGTGTCTTGGGCAAGTTCGTTAGCCGAAAGGCCTTCACGTTTCCGGAAGGCTGCAATCCGGCGCCCCATTCCTTCCATTTTTTGTGTCATAGAAACACAATATATCTAACTTTGGCTTGTTTTACACACAAGTGGTAATCTTTAGAAGAAAATAATCGTCTCGCGGCAAGGATTGAACCCAACACCGCATTGCGCATGAAGTAGAGGGCATGAAGGACGAAGCAGCCGTTCCCACAGCC
The DNA here is from genome assembly GCF_000482545.1 of Arthrobacter sp. 35W. GTDB lineage: Bacteria > Actinomycetota > Actinomycetes > Actinomycetales > Micrococcaceae > Specibacter. Next base: position 1,928,591 of record NZ_KI519455.1, on the reverse strand, counting down.
ATCGGCGCGTGGGCCGACGAGAGCATGCGGTTCAGCAACGTGGCGGAGCCGATGTACCTACTGGGTGCAGCTCTGGCTAATCAGGAAGTAGCAGCAGAGGCCCGTGCCGCCATGCGCTCCATTCACACGTTCGGCCCTAAACTGCATTGGCGGGACCTGAATCCCAAAGCCAAGCTGCAGTCTGTCGACACCATAGCTTCTCTGAAACTTGATCACATCGTGGTTGTAGCCACTCCTCTGGATCCAAAACGGCAGGAACGCGCCCGAGCGAAATGCATCGAACGTCTTTGTTGGGAAGTCCAGGACCTAGGAGGATCCCACGTCGTCCTCGAAGCCCGAACTGAGTCGCTGAACGCCCGTGACCGGAAGCTGATTCCAAAGCTTCGCGGAAAGAACGCGCTGCCAGTGAATCTGCGCGTAGATTGGTTACTCGGCTCAAAAGATCCCATGCTATGGGTCGCCGACCAGGTGCTTGGCGCTTACGGCGACGCTGCAACCGGTGATGACCGCTACCTTTCAGCAATCAAGCAAGATATCTTGATTGCCCACGTCAGGCTCTGAGAAGCGCGAAAGCCAGGTCCCGTGAAAAACGCGCGGGGGTCCTGGCTTCACTTCTTCCACCCCGCAGGATGGAAGCTCACTACCAAGGATAGTGGCAGAGAAGCTCAACAGCAATTCCTTGAGGCAAGTGATGACCGGGTGATCACCTTCAAGAGTGAACACCGACAAGGATGAGATCTCGGGAATGCTGAGGTTCCCCATAAACCCGCTGCTCCGGGTCCTCTCGGAACAGTCCGACGGTACATGCTCACCGAACGGCGAGACACCTCCGGTCTACGGTTGAATGCGCTGGCGTCCGCCGTCGCCGGACAATAGCCGCAGGCCCCCTTAACAAAGGAGGACGAGTGTCCGCGTGGCTTCATAGATCCTCACGGCAATGTGTCAGGAAATCCCACATCGGGCTCTAGTCGGTCGCGAGGGGGACATCAGCCTGACGTCCATTTAGACTCCAGACTGACAGATGTGACTGTTAACCCGGAATGGCGGTTAAGTCGCAGCTTGAAATGGCGGTTTTGCAGTTCCGCTTGCGGATCGCCATGCGGTGCATGGCGATCCATCGATAGCTGGCGATAGCGTCGGTCTCATGGACGAGCATTCGTGCGATCACCGCAAGATTGCCGCCGCCGATTCCCACCGTGCAACGGAGGAGCCGAGTGGCGTCAGCCTTCCACCAGCTGAGGCCAGTTGGTCGCGAAGTACGTCACGAACGACTCCGCCAGTTTCTCCGAGCGGAGGTGGTCCCGTGTCACGGGGAAGGACGGCGCGCGATAACCGGGGCCGGCAATTGCCCGACGGGAGAAGGCGTGGTCGGCGATAGCGGCCTTGCCGATGTAGGCGAGGTCAGCCCCCTGGTCGAGTACCCGCTGCACTGCGGCGGCGCTTGCTATGTGCCCAGCGACACCGAGGACTGTTCCGTGGCGTGGCAGGTCGAGGAAGTGCTCGACGAGTGTTCGGCCCCCTTCGGGGGCGTTGGCGGGAAGCTTCGCGACGTCCCACAACGACAGGTCGAGGATGTCGATGTCCCCGCTGGCGAGGAGCTCGCCGACGAGCTGGACCATGTCCGCCAAGACCAAGCCGTAGCGTTCGACGGACAGTCGGAGCCCGACGTGAAAGTCCGGGCCGGTGCGTTCCCGGATCGCATGCAGGACCTCTTTCACGAAGCGGCCTCGTCCGGCGGGGTCACTTCCGTACCCGTCCTGTCGGAGGTTGTTCGAGGCGTCGAGGAACTGGCCGACCAGGTAGCCGTGGCCTCCGTGCACTTCGATGCCGTCGATGCCGGCTTTCTCGGCGCGTGCGGCGGCCGCGGCGAAGTCCTCGACCGCTCGCTGCACCTCACCGGTTGTCATGCCTCGCACTCCGGTCTGCGCATCATCCCACGGACCCACGACCTCCTGGCGGGACAGCGTCCTCTCCGCACGCACGCCTCCATGATGTAGCTGCACCGAGGACCGTGCACCAGCGGCGGAGACGGCGGCGGCAAGGCGCTCCAGCCCGGGCAGGTGCTCGTCGGAGGAGATGCCGAGCTGGCCGGGCCAGACCTGTCCGGCCGGGTGCACATAGGCGGCCGCGGTCTGCAAAAGGCCGAAACCTCCTTCGGCGCGGGCGACCAGCCAGGCGAGCTCGTCATCTGACAGGGTCCCGTTCGGATTGCTCTGCTGATTGGTCATCGGCGCGAGGACCAGGCGATTGGGCAGAGGGTGCCCATGGCGCAGATCCAGCGGGTCGGACAGATTCGTCATGCGGCTCCTGTGGGATACGGATTTACCTGGTCGGCGGGAGTGACTTCCAGTTCGAGGTCGTCCGGGAGGTCTCGGAAGACGGCCAGGTCCGAGGTGATCTCGCCCGTGAGCGTGAGCGTGGGAACGGAACTGGTCTCCTCGTAGAGGATGATGATACCGATACGGTCCATCGAACAGCATCCACCCTCCGGGAACGATCGGCGCCTAGCATCAGACCGGATGGTGCAACCGCACCATCCGGACGCCCGGGGACCCGCGCCGAAGTCGAACTCTCCTTCAATGGGTTTGCCCCTGCCAACCCTGGATGGCCGGTGTTGCCTGGCGGTCCCGTCGGGCATTTCGGATCTGCGCGATCGGATCACACGTGGGTTCGATCCGCGGTCGTCGACAGCGGAGCGCCCGCAGCAAATGCCAGCCCTGCGAAACGTTCCCCCATCAGGTGGTGCGTTGCCGCGTCCGGATGCAATGCGTCAGGGAGCGGGAGTTCGATCCAGTCCTGCTCTCCGTAGAGTTCGCGGCCGTCCAGGTAGTACAAGTTCGGGTCGTCCAAAGACCGCTGGCGAACGATCCGATTCAACTCATCCCGAATCACGCCAAGGGTGAGCTTTCCGGCGGCACGCTCGGAGGGGTCTCCGGTTGCCCGGAACCGGAGTTCACCGGCCGCGAGGGCCTCGAGATCGAATGCACCTGGACCAGGGGTCTCCTCATGGATCGGGCAGTGGATGGGTGATACGACCAAGAGTGGTGTCTTTGGGTGTCCATCGCGGATGGTGTCGAGGAAGCCGTGGACGGCCGGCCCGAACGCGCGCAAACGCATCAGGTCGAGGTTGACGAGGTTGATGCCGATTTTCAGGCTTATCAGGTCGGCGGGTGTGTCGCGTATGGCGCGTGCAGTGAACTGGTCGAGGAGCGCACTTCCGCCGAAACCCAGGTTGGTCAAATCGGCGCCACCCAAACGCCCGGCGACCGCCGGCCAGATCGCCCCCGGACGTGTGGCATTGGACCCATGGCTGATCGAACTGCCGTGATGCAACCACCTCGGCCGCCCGGACGGTGGCGTGGGTTCCACCGGCGCATTGGTGCGAAGTGAAATGAGTTCCGTTGTCTCGTTGTGTGGCAACCAGAGCTCGATGTCCTTGGTTCCCTCGGGGAGGTCCGCGAATCGGCTCGTGCAGGCGGGGCCGACCACCTGGGTGGCGGCTCCTGTGGCCATGTCGATCGTTACAGTGTTCCCTCCATCGGTAACGGAGCTGCCGAGGACTTGGCCATTCACGACAAGTTCGATCACCCCGTCCGGCCGTGGCGGGACACCGGAGTACGTCGTTCTCGAGCGCACCGTGTCGAGCTCCAGAGCGCTGGCACTCGTGCGGAAGGCGAGCCGCACGCCAGATGGCTGAGACTCCGCCATCAACAACTGCGGGTCATTGGCTTGGACACGTGCCCTCGCCGGGAGGCGGTGGGGCAGGACCCCATGGCCGGTCTGTTCCAGTTCAAGGGCGCCTCTGAAGAAGCTCGCCGGAATGGGGGCTGTGGTGGTCCAATTCTCGATTGTCATTCTCGCTCTTCGATGCGCCTGGCTAGCGCACTTGCCAGTTCTGCAACAGGACGTGGAGCCCGTGGATGATGTGGTCCCAGCTCTCGTTGGATGGGGGTTCGCTGTGGCTGAAACTCCCGCTCAGCTCCAAGCTCACGTAGCCCTGGAAGGTGCTGCCGAGTAGGCGGACAGCGTGGGTCTGGTCCGCATCGCTTAGCTCGTAGTCACGGAGGATTGCCAGCATCAGGCGGGTGTGCCGCGGGCCGGCGCTCCGGGCGGCCGTCGTGGAATCGAGCCGCAGTTGCATCGCGGCGAAACGCCCCGGATGCTCGTGGGCATAATCCCGATAGGAGTTCCCCAGAGCCGCGAGGGCGGCCTCGCGGGACCGGCCGGCCACCGCCTCCGATGCGCGATCCGCGAGCTCGGCGAGGACGACCAGGGCAACGCGGGCCTTGAGGTCCGCGGAGCCCTGTACATGCGAATACAGACTCGCCGGCTTCACATTGAATCGACGCGCCAGCTCGGCGACCGTCACCTGCTCAAAGCCGATTTCGTCGGCAAGTTCGGCCCCTGCCTGTGCCAGGCGGTCAGCTGTCAGGCCTGCTCGTGCCACGATCGGCTCCTTCGTTCCCACGTCCAAACCTAATGATAGCAGGCAATTGACTATGATTATTAGGCAGGCATCGCAGTGTCGTCCCTCCACACCGGACCCATCAACATGATGAAACCGGTTCGCCCGGGGCATTGGCGGGCCCCGAGACCGCGAAGAACGGGACCTGGGAATGTTGTGGACGAACACATTTGCGGTGAGTGAATTTCCTCGGCGGGCGAAGTCCCGCCCTTCCTGGGCCTGGGAGGGGCAGCTGGCGGCGACCGCTCCGGCCGCCACACGCATCATCGCAGTGGCCCGCGAACCACTGTTGATCGGAATCAGCCAAAACCGCCAAACCGAACTGTGAAAAAACCGCCAGTCCGACCTAACAGTCACAGGTTAAGTGACAGTCTCCGGATGTGCCTCAACCCGGGTTCTGGATGTCACGTAAATGAACGTATAAATGACAGGGGAAAAGGCCATGCTCGTCGGCTGCAACCGGATGCGCGCCCGGGTCACGGAGGAGCTCAAGCAGCACTTCCGCCCCGAGTTCCTCAACCGTGTTGACGACGTCGTGGTGTTCCCGCAGCTGACCCAGGACGAGATCATCGAGATCGTGGACATGTTTGTCGCACGCCTCGAGGGCCGTCTGAAGGACAAGGACATGGGCATCGTGCTGACCCCGGCGGCCAAGGTGCTGCGGGCCACGCGCGGCTACGACCCCGCCATGGGTGCCCGGCCGCTGCGCCGGACCATCCAGCGCGAGATCGAGGACCAGCTCTCGGAGAAGATCCTCTTCGGCGAGATCAAGGCCGGCGACATCGTGGCCGTGGATGTCGACGGTGAGTGCGACGACGCGAAGTTCACCTTCGCCGGCACCTCCAAGCCGCACATCCCCGAGGCCCTGCCCGCAGGCGCCTAAGACGCGGCGGGCCGGGTGGCCGGCCCCCGGTTTTGGCCCGGTGGCGGGCCCAGAGGTGCCCACAGTGCGTCGCGAAACAATGAGGGACGCGGGGCGTGGCGTCCGCTGCCGCTTTCGTCGGCCACACTTGTCAGGTGCGTACTTTTGGTGTGGAAGAAGAATTCCTGATCGTGGATCCCGTCAGCGGCAGTCCTCTGCCCCTGGCCGCAGGACTGATGCGCCTCCCGCCAGATGGCCAGGCGGTGCACCCTTCCGCCCATCCGGTGTTGGCCGTGGAGCTGCATCAGGAACAGCTCGAAGTCATCACGCACCCGCACAGCAGCCTGGCCGGGCTCGCCGCCGAGATACTGGCGGGCCGCGCCTTTGCGGACTCGCTCGCCCGGAAAGTCGGGGCGAGGATCGCCGCCCTGGCCACCTCCCCGCTGGCAGTCGCAGCCCACCCAACCCGGAACGAACGCTATGACGCGCTGCTAGAAAAGTATGCCCTGACGGCCCGCGAGCAGCTGACCTGCGGAACCCACGTCCATGTCTCCGTCGGCTCGGATGAGGAAGGCGTCGCGGTCCTGGACCGCATCAGGTCCTGGCTGGCGCCGCTCATCGCGTTGAGCTCGAATTCCCCGTTCTGGAACGGCACGGACAGTGGCTACGACAGTTTCCGCACGCAGGCCTGGAACCGGTGGTCGACCGCCGGGCCGACGGAAGTCTTCGGCTCGGCACGGGCCTACCACACACTGGTGGCGGACCTCTCAAACACGGGGGTGGTCATCAACCCGGATTTTGACGCCCGCCTCTCCACCCGCCACCCCACCGTGGAGATCAGGGTGGCCGATGTGTGCCTCGATGCCCGCGACACCGTCCTGATCGCCGCCCTGGTGCGGGCGCTGGTGGAGACCGCCGCACGGGAATGGGCGGCCGGACAGGCGCCGGACATGGTTCCCGCCACCATTCTGCGCCAGGGGGCCTGGCGGGCCAGCCGGTGGGGCATGCACGGGGAACTGCTCCACCCGACAACCCACAAGCCGGACACCGCAAGACATGTCATCTCCGCACTCTATGACCATGTCCGGGACGCCCTGGACGAGGCCGGAGATGCAGCCTATGTCGAGGAGTCACTACAAAGGATCCTCAGCAACGGAACAGGGGCCAGCCGGCAGCGCCAAGCCTACGAACGCAACGGCCGACTGGCCGACATCGTCACCCACGCCATCAGCCTTACCCATCAAGAACTCGCCGAATACCTGCCTTGGGGGAACAATTCCTCACGTCGAACGCAAAAACCGCCAGCCCAAGGTGCAATTTAGCCGCCAACCGAAGTTAACAGTCACACCCAAACTGACTGTCAAAATCCCTCCCCACACTCCTTTATCGTCAAAGCTGGCTGGTTCTGTGATTGAATCTGTCAACCCGGGGTGCGTTGGGGCGCCCCCAACACTGTCAATGGGGGGTGCAGATGCCGCTGATTGCGATGCTGGACGGGGAACGAGTCGACGCCACAACGCACACACCTGCATCGTGGGCCGATCTCCAGGCATCGGAAGACCGGAAGCGGCTCGTCATGCCCGTGTGCAATATCTGGGCCGTCGCGAAAACCCGGGGACAGGCCACCAGGTTTTTCGCCCACTACCGGCTGACCGACTGCGGCGTTGACCACGGCGGGGAATCGCCGCAGCACCTGGCCATGAAGGAGGCCCTGGCCCGGGGGATCGGGGCGGTGCCCGGCTGGCGGGCCGTCATCGAATACCCGCACCCTTCCCGCGAGTGGATCATCGACGTCCTGGCGGAATCCGACGACAGGCGTCACCGCGTCGCCTTCGAGGTGCAACTATCTTCACAGACACCGGCCGACTATTTTCGCCGGACCCAGCGGTACTTCGACAGCAACGTCTTCCCCGTCTGGCTGGTGCCCCGCGCCCTCGAATACAGCCCCGTCCACCTGCCGGTAGTGATCACCGGGTTCGGCAAGACCTCGGAAGTCCCCGAAAACCCGGCAGACATCCTCGACCTGGAAATCAAGCACAATCTCGTCCTGGAGCAGAACACCCTAGGCGGCTTCGTCACAGACCTGCTGAGCAACGGTCCGCGGTGGAAGCCCAGCACACCGCAGAAACAGCAAGCCGACCGGGATGAGGAACAGGGCCGGCGGATCGCGGCTCAACTCGCCGACGCCGAACGCATCGCCAAAGCCAAGGATGCCGTTGAGGATATGAACCGCCACAGCATGGCCCCGGAGAGGACCTTCGTGCCGCACACCGTCCACACCGAGGCTGGACCCTTCGTCTGGGCGACCTTGACCTGCTGCTGGAAATGCCGGGATCAGATGATGGTGTGGGAAGCATGGAGCGGCCGACCTGGCGAGCAGTACTCGTCCGCGCCGCAAGTGACTGTGAAGCGCAAAGTCGGTCCGAGGCGATATCAAAACCACCCGGACGTCCACCAGGCCGTCGACACGTGGATCGTTCGGTCTGGTGCTGCGGTGACGAAGGCCCGGATCGAAACCCGCAGCAGTCAAGGCAAGGGAGAGTCATACAGTGCCTTCGTGTGTCCAAGGTGCCGCGCCCTTATCGGACAGGTCTACGTTGCGCAGATCAACGCAGAGCACTGGTCGGTCATTAGTGCGCCCCTGCTCCAGAAAATCTGAGAGGCCCGAGGCGGCAGTGCACAAGATGTGATCGCACACGTTTTCGGGACGTCCCAAAACTAAGTTGACCAACTGAAACTCTGGCTACAGAACGTTGCGAGCCGGGTGTCCCACATCCAAGGAAATAGAACACGCACTCGGGAGCCGTTCACCGCTGCCATGTGAAGCCTAAGTGAGCTGTGCAGACGACTTCGCACATTTTGTGCAGTCGACTTCGAGAAATGACAATCGTGAGCACTCGTCCGTGCCCTGCGATTCTCGTAACTATGTCTTGAAACCTTGCGGTTGATTTGGCGTGTCCACCGTTGGTTACGAGACACATCGAAGAAGGCCATAACGAAGCTAGTCGGCCACGCACGAGTTGCGACGCCGCAACAGCTCACCGTCCAGTAGTAAACGATTCTTCCGACATCCAGGTCACGAACGTCAGGTCCGTGGTTGGGCCCCCGTTAGCAGTCCAGCGTCTATGCGATAGCTAATTGGTTCTCTTGCGTCCAGGTTTCCCAGTACCGGTAGGGCGTCATGCCGTCCAGGGATCCGTGGGGCCGTTCATGATTGTAGATAGCTTTCCATTCGGCGGCCAAATACTTTGCTTCGGCCATGGTGTCCATGATCTCGCCGGTGAGTTGTTCCCTTCTGAATTGGGCGTTGAAGGATTCGATGAAGCCGTTCTGCCAAGGTGATCCAGGGTCGATGAATGCCGTGTCGACGCCGACGGTGTTGCACCACTCGATCAATGCCGCGGCGGTGAATTCAGGCCCGTTGTCACACCGGACGTAGGCAGGTGCCGTGCCGGTTTCGGCGATGATGTTCTCCAGCACCGCGACCACGTCGGCGGCCTTGAACGACCTGCGCGGGATGATCGCCAGCGCGGTGCGGGTGTATTCGTCGATGACGTTGAAGAACCGGATATGCCGGCCGCAGGAGGTCACATCCGACTGGAAATCGAAGCTGACCACGTGCATCGGGTACTGCGCTGTGAGGCGCTTCTGCTCCCCGGCGCCGGGCCCGGTGCGCCGCTTCTTCCGCGCCTTCGGCTTGCAGGTCAGCCCTTCGTCGCGCCAGAGCCGGCGGATCCGCTTCCGGTTCAGCGCCACACCGTCCCACGCAGGCTGCGCGAGCAGGTGCCAGCGGGCCTTCCGCCAGCCCCACGCCGGGTGCTTCACGGCCACGGCCCGGAGCTCCGCCCGCAGCTGCATCTCCTCGAAACCCATGTCCGGTTTCTTCTTCCGGAAGGCAGAGCGGTTCTGGCCCAGAAGAGCGCAGGCGAAGCGTTCGGACGCCCCGAACTTCTCCACCGCCATGCGGACGGCACGGCGGCGGGGTTCGGGGCTCAGAATTTTCCCTTGGCCACCTCGTTCAGGATGTCGATGGCGAGCTCCTTTTCCGCCAGCAGCCGCTTGAGCCGGGCGTTCTCCTTCTCCAGCTCCTTGGTCCGTTTGGACGCCTCGGCGTTCTTCTCGGACCCGTACTGGTTCAGCCAGCGGTACCAGGTTGCCTCGGTGACCTGGAGCTCCTTGATGACCTCGACCATCGGGCGTCCGTCATTGAGCATTTTCTGGCCCTGCCGGACTTTGGCGATGACCTGCTCGGGGGTGTGTCTGCGTGCCATGATTCGTGAATTTCCTCCTGTGTCCATTCTCGGACACGAAACTCACACAAACACTGGACTCCTACGCGGGGACCCAACCATCCGCACTTCGACAGAGCATTGGGCGCGCTGATCGACGACCCCACCACGCGCCCCAGACCGCCGCCAATGACCGAAACCACAACAATTTTCCAATTACCCCTTTATTGCTTGTCAATCCTTGTCATTGACTTCAACAACGCAGTGGACGGCATCGGCGCCGCCACGCGGGCATGGAAAGGGCATTGAATGAACATCGCACTCACCCGACGCCAGTTGCTGCAGGGCGGGGTCGCCGCCTCGCTTCTCACGGCCCTGGGAGCAGGCTTCGCGCCCCTGGCCCAGGCTGCCACCACCGCCACCGATGCTGATCTGTTGGCGCTGCGTGAACGCTGGGTGGACCAGACCACGGGCCGCACGGTGGTCTCGGCGTCGGACCCTGATTTCGCCGCGACCTTGGCCCGGCTCGACACGGCCGTCGCCGCCTCGCTGGCGCTGCTGGTCCCGGGCGGGGCCCGGACCAAGGTCTTCTCGGACACCGATTTCGCCGTCGACGCCCAGATCGTCACGGTCTACAAGCGGCTGGCGCAGATGGCCACGGCCTGGGCCACGCCGGGCTCGGCGTACCTTCGCGATGAGGCCCTGCTGGCGGACATCCGCGCTGGACTGGCGGACGGGCATCGGCTGGTCTACAACGCCGGGCAGGCCGAGTACGGCAACTGGTGGTCCTGGGAGATCGGCACGCCCAAGGCCCTGACGGACACGATGGCCATCCTCGGGGACCAGCTGGACGCCACCGAGATCGCCAACTACTGCGCGGCCGTCGACCACTTCATTCCGGACCCCACGATGCAGTTCCCGGACAGCCGCGGCAAGATCCTCTCCGAGGGCGCCAACCGCGTGGACATCTGCCAGGCGATCATCATCCGCTCGATCGTCGGCCAGGACACCGCGCGGCTTTCCGCGGCCATCGCCGCCCTCAGCCCGGTGTGGCAGTACGTCACCAGCGGCAATGGCTTCTTCGCAGACGGATCCTTCGTGCAGCACTCCACCATCGGCTACACCGGCACCTACGGCGTCGTCCTGCTCGGTGGCCTGGCGAAGCTGTTCTCGCTGCTGGGCGGCTCGCCCCACGCCGTCGCCGATCCTACCCGCAGCATCCTGTTCGACGCCGTCGAGAGTTCCTTTGCCCCGTTCATCCACGACGGCGCCATGCTGGACTCCGTCCGCGGTCGCGCCATCTCGCGCACCCAGGAGCGCAGCTACGACGACGGCGCGATGGCCATCGAGGCCATCCTGTGGCTGGCCCGTGCCGTGGATTCCACCACCGCCGCGCGCTGGAGCTCGCTCTGCCAGGGCTGGATCCAACGCAGCACGTACAAGAGCCCGACGGCGGGGGCTACGATTCCGCGCACCGCCCTCCTCAAGGAACTGCTCGCCGCCGGCGCACCGGCCGCGGCGGAGCCGGTGGGGCACAAATTCTTCGCCGGCATGGACCGTTCGGTCTACCGCTCCGAGGGCTGGGCGGTGGCGCTGGGGCTCTCCAGCCGCCGCATGACCTGGTACGAATGCGGCAATGGCGAGAACAACACCGGCTACAACACCGGCTCCGGCCTCACCTACCTGTACACCGGCGACGGCGGCCACTTTGACGATGACTTCTGGCCGACGGCGAACCTGAACCGGCTGCCCGGCACCACCGTCGACACCACCCCGCTGAAGCCCAAGGTGGAGGGCGAGTGGGGTGCCAAGACGCCGCAGAATGAGTGGACGGGCGGCGCCACGCTGGAAGACTACGGCGTGGTCGGCATGCATCTGGTGGCCCCCGGTGGCACCGGCATGAAGGCTCGGAAGTCCTGGTTCTTCCTGCCGGACATGGTGGTGGCGCTCGGCTCGGACATCCGCACCAACAGCGGGAAGAGCGTCGAGAGCATCATCGAACACCGCAACCTCGGCCCCACGGGCGGCAATGCCCTGGTGGTCGACGGCGCCGCGGTCCAGACCGAGGCCGGCGCAGCCAGCGTCCACGCCGGACCCCAATGGGCGCATCTGGACGGGGTGGCCGGCTACCTGTTCCTCGACGGCGCATCCGTCACGGTGCTGCGCGAAAACCGCACGGGATCGTGGAAGGACATCAACACCGGCGGCACCGCTGCCCCCACCACCCGCCAGTACGCCACGCTCCTGGTGGACCACGGTAGGAGCCCTGCTCAGGGCAGCTACGCCTACGCCGTCCTGCCCGGCGCCACCGCGGAAACGACGGCCAAGGCTTCCACCAAGGACAGGCCCACCGTGCTGCGCAACGACGCAGCGGCCCAGGGCATCGCCTCGGGCAAACTGACGGCCGCCACCTTCTGGCAGCCGGCCACGGTGGGCAGCATCGCCGCCGGCGGTCCCGCCTGCGTGCTGGCCTGGCAGACGCCGGGCGTGCTGAAGCTGGCGGTCTCGGACCCCACCCAGAGCGCCGCCTCGGTGGTCCTCACCATCACCGGCACGAAGTTCACCCGCGTGGATTCCGGCTCCGGGGCCACCCTTGTCCGTGCCGGCAACGGCGACGTCGTCGTCACCATCCCGACGGCGGGGCTGGCAGGGGCCAGCGTTGAGCTGAAGCTGCACAAGTAGCGGCACACCAGGGAAGGCGGCCAGTCCAATGGACTGGCCGCCTTCCCTGTGCCCGCGTGCGGACTGCCGGGCCCGGGGCAACACCCCGGGTACGGCCAAGTCCTACGCCGGAACGGACAGCACCACCGCCTCGCCGCGGGCGGCGGACTCGTAGGACTGCAGCACCAGTTCCACCACATGGCGGGCGTGGGCCGTGCTGACGGCCGGCTGGCCGCCGGCCACGGCGGAGGCGAAGTCGGCCAGCTGTGCGGTGAAGGCCGTCTGGATGTCCGAGGGCGAGGACGTGTGGATCTGCGTGGTCACACCGTCGCGCTGGATGAACGTGCCCTGGCGCGGATCCGCACTGACCAGCCCGTGCTCGCAGACCACCACGATCTCATCCAGGTGCCGGGGTGCGTCCGAGGCGATGAAGATGCGCACCGCCACCCCGTTGGCCAGCTCCAGCTCCATGGCGCCGTCGGTCTCCACCGGCGAGCCGAACCGGTTGCGGGTGGTGGCCGAAATCGATGCCGCCCGGGCCCCACCCATCCAGAGGGCACGGTCCAGACAGTGGGCGCCGATGTTGATGAACGCGCCGCCGCCGGAGACCTCCTTGTCGAAGAACCAGGCCGAGCGGTGGCCCGGTCGGTAGTCGGTGCTGCGGTAGTCGTGGATCATCTGCACCGGGCCCAGCTCGCCGGTGGCCAGCACCTGCGCCATGGCCGTCTTCTCGGGAAGGAAATGCTGGATCTGGCCGATCACCATCACGACGCCGGCCCCATCGCAGGCGTCCTCCATCAGTTGGCAGTCGGCCAGGGTGGTCGCCATGGGCTTCTCCACCAGCACGTGGATTCCAGCGGCAGCTGCCGCCAGCACCATTTCCGTGTGCAGGCTGTGCGGGGTGTTGACGACGACGGCGTCCACCCGCCCGCTTGCCAGCAGCTCCCGGTAGTCGGTGAAGACGGCGGCTCCCCACTCGGCCGCAACGGCGATGGCCCGCTCCAGGTTCAGATCGCAGACAGCTGTCAGTGTCATGCCCTCAATACTGGCGGCCCCCTGCGCATGCAAGGGGGCCACCGCCCCGGCACCGATGATTCCTATCCGCATTAACAATTCCTTCTCTCCGTGGTTCCCTAGTCGGTGCTTATCAAGTCAGTCGCACTCAAGTCCGTGCTTGTCCGGTCCGGGTTTGCCTGGCCGGGGGCCGGCAGCAGCCGGGCGCCGCACGATTCCCGCACCACAAGTCCGGGCCGCAGGCGCACCTGGTGCAGCGGGCACTCGGCGCCCTCCACCAGCCTGCGCAGCATGATCTCCGCGGCCATCCTGCCCATCCGGTGCTTGGCGGGGGCCACCGCCGTCAACGGCACTTCGGCCACATCGGCCAGTTCGTCGTCGTACGAGACGAGCGCCAAATCCTCGGGGATCCGGACGCCTGCCCGCCGCGCGGCGGCCTCCAGGAGGGTTGCCTCCCGATCGCCGAACACCAGGGCCGCGGTGGCTCCCACCTCGCGCAGGGCCGCCAGCATGCCCTCGGCGGCTCCGTCCTCCCATTCCGGCTTGGTCCGCCGGATGATCTGCGGCGCAAAGCCCATGTCCGCGGCGGCCCGCTCGTAGCCGGCCACGATGGCAGGCTCGGTCGGGGTGTTGGTGCGCGTCAGCAGCGCGATCCGCTCATGCCCGAGGGCCCGCAGATGAGCCATGGCGTCATACGCCCCGCCCTGGTGGTCGGAGCAGACATGCTCGCTTCGGTCCCCAGGACCCAGGTCCGTGAGGCTGCGCTCCAGCAGGACCACCGGCACATCAAGCGCCATCAATTCCGCCACCCGGCGGGCCGGATCGGGGATGCCCGTCAGCGTGGGCACCAGGATCAATCCGTCGACGCCGGAGCCCAGCAGGAAGTCGATGCTGGCGTCCTCGCGCTCCGGCTGGTAGTTGTACGTGGACAGCTGCAGACTCACATCCGCCGCCGACAGGGTCTGTTCGATGCCCTGCAGCACCCGGGGGTAGTACAGCTGCGTATCCGGCAGCAGCACGCCCACGGTGAACCGCGAGCGCCGCCGGACCGGCTGCGGCGGCGCGACAAAGCTGCCGGCCCCCTGCCGCCTGACCACCAGGTCGGATTCAACCAGCTCGTCAAAGGCCCGCCGCACAGTGGTCAGGGACAACCCCGTCTCGCTGGCCAGCTGGGCCTCCGTCGGAAGCTTGGCACCGATGGCCCAGGTGCCGGCGAGGATGCCCCGCCGCAGCTCATCGGCCAGGGCTTGGAACTTGAGGTCCTTGGACACTGTGTCCCTGATGCGGCGCGTTGCACCTGTTGCTGCCACTGCCCCTCCTTTGCGGATTGTGCTCCGGGAACCGAGTATCCCGGGCTGAAAAGAAATGAATAAAGGACTATTCCAAAAGAATTCGCACTGCCTGCCCACCATGCCACCGCCAAATCGCCGGAACAACAGCCCGACCCACAACGTAGGAACAAGTCATGGTGTGACATGCGCATCAATCCTGCGCAATGTTCCCCAGGTACTCCTTGATTCCTCTCTTTCGCGGCTGTTTGAGTCGTGGGACACAGCCGCCACGGCGGCGCAAAGACTCGCATCAAACAACAACTTTCAAACAGCCCAACGACTTAACAGAGGTGGCTTCATGAACTCCAAGTCCCGCATCGTGCAGGCACTGGCCGTACTGGCCGGCGCTTCACTGGCCCTGACCGCCTGCGGGCAGGGCTCGGCAAGCACGGCCCCTTCCGAGGGCGGTACATTGACGTACTGGTCCATGTGGAAGGACGGCGAACCGCAGCAAAAGGTGATCGCCGAGGCCATTGCCGACTTTGAGCAGCAGACCGGCGCCACCGTCAAGGTGCAGTGGCAGGGCCGCTCCAACACCGAAAAGCTCGTCCCCGCCCTGAACACCAACAACGTGCCGGACATCGTGGACGGCCCCTACGCCAAGCTGGCCACAACGATGGGCGACACGGGGCAGGCCCTTCCCCTCGGCGCCGCCTACGACACCGTGGTGGACGGCAAGAAGGTTTCCGAGCTGGTCCCGGCCAAGTACACTGCCATCAGCAACATCAAGGGCGAGGACGGGACGCCCTGGATGCTGCCGTACAGCCTCAGCTCCGATGCCATCTGGTTCGACGCCGCCAAACACCCAGAGCTCGTGGCCAACCCGCCGGCCGATTGGAATGGCTTCATCGCCGAGCTGGACAAGCTCAAGGCCGCCGGTGAGACACCGCTCGCCGCCGACGGCGATGTGGCCGGGTACAACGCCCTATGGTTCACCACCGCCTTGATCCGGACCGAGGGCCCGGGCTCCTTCAAGACGCTCGCCTCCGACAAGACCGGTGCCGGCTGGGATGCCCCGAAGGTCCTCGCCGCTGCACAGAAGGTGGAGCAGATCGCCAAGGGCGGCTACCTGGTCCCCGGCTACGACGCCAGCAAGTGGCCGGCCCAGCAGCAGGTGTGGGCCAGTGGCAAGGCCTCGCTGATCCTCAACGGCTCCTGGCTGCCCACCGAGACCAGCACCTACGCCGCCGAGGGCTTCCAGTACTCCTCCTTCCCGTTCCCGGCCATCGATGGCAAGCCCGCCGCGGTGCGCGCCGACTTCATCGGCTGGGCCGTTCCGAAGAAGGCCAAGAACCCCGGACTGGCCCAGCAGCTGGCTGCCTTCATGCTGAACAAGAAGTACCAGGACGACTACGGCACCAAAGCGAAGGTGCTGCCCATCCGCGCCGACGCCGCCAGCGCCCCGCAGATGGATTCGGTCAAGAAGGCCCTCGACAACGCCACCACCGTGTACCAGGGCGGCGACGGCGTAACGTACGCGGGCTACATGGAGAAGGTGTTCTGGCCGATCGATGACCAGCTGTTCCTGGGCAAGATCTCCGCTGCTGAGTTCGTCGCGAAGATGAAGGACGCCCAGGTCCAGTACTGGAAGGACAACGGCTGATGAGCGCGGCCACCACCACCCGGCGCACTGCCTCCTCTGGGACGGAGCGCCGTCCCAAGGAAGCAGGCCGTCCGCAGGCGGGCGGGAGCACCATGGACCGCCAGCGCCGCAAGCTCCTGGTCCCCTTCGTGGGCCCGGCGTTCATCTTCTACACGGCGCTGTTCATCATCCCCGCCATCGGGGCCGCCTGGATCAGCCTGCACAAGTGGGCCGGCAGCGGTCCCATGACCTTCGTGGGCATTGAGAACTACCTGAGGGTCTTCCGGGATCCGCTGTTCCTGAAGTCCTTCGGCAACACCCTGCTGCTGCTCTTTGTGGTGGGCGCTGCCATCTTCATTCTGGCCTTCGCCATGACGCTGGTGCTGCGGGACATGGCGGGGAAGAAGATTGTGCGTTCCGTGATCTTCTTCCCCCACCTGATCAACGCCCTGGTCTTTGGCGTGCTGGCCGGGTTCATCTTCAACCCCGGCGGCATCGTGAACACGCTGCTGGCACCGCTGGGGGTTCAGAACCCGCCGGCGTGGCTGGCCCAGGACAACATCTTCCCGCTGATCATGGCCACGCTGGTGGCCACCACCACCGGCTACTTCACCACCATCCTGATGGCCGGCGTCGACCGCATCCCGCCGTACTACTACGAGGACTGCGCCCTCGCCGGAGCCACCCCGTTCCAGCGGCTGCGCTATGTGATCCTTCCGCTGACCTGGGATGTGTTCGGCACCTGCGCGGTGCTGTGGACGATCTCATCGATCAAGATCTTCGAGATCATCTGGGTCTTCGGTGGCAGCAGCGGCGCCGGCATCCCGCCAACGCAGAGTTGGACCACTGCCGTCTACACCTACGTGACGGCCTTCTCCGGCCAGTCCACGCCCGCCTACGGAGCGGCGACGGCGTCGGCCATCATCTCGCTGGCCCTCGTCTCCGTGCTCGTCGTCGTGCTCCGCCGGGCCATGCGCCGCGACGCCGTCGAATTCTAAGGATCATCATGACAACTCTGACCAAACAGAAACCGCCGGCGCCGGCTCCACTGCGCCGTCCGGCCAACCGCCGCGGCACCAGCCCGGCGATGCGGGCGGAGCACAGCATTGCCCGCAGCATCGGCGTTGTGCTCCTGTGGGCCGTGGTGGCGATCAGCATCGGCATGCTCGTGTGGATGCTGCTGCAGGCCTTCCGCGACACCCGCGCCATCCTCAGCAACCCCTGGGGCATGCCGGAATCCTTCGACATGGTGAACTTTGTCCGGGCCTGGACCGCCAGCGATTTTGCGACGGCAACTGTCAACAGCGTCGTCACGACAGGCGTGTCCTCATTCCTCACGGTGGCCCTCGCGGCCCCGGCGGCGTACTACCTCAGCCGGG
Source organism: Arthrobacter sp. 35W (assembly GCF_000482545.1). Classification (GTDB taxonomy): domain Bacteria; phylum Actinomycetota; class Actinomycetes; order Actinomycetales; family Micrococcaceae; genus Specibacter. The sequence goes on along the minus strand of NZ_KI519455.1, from coordinate 1,911,068 downwards.
TGGAAAGCCGGCTGACGGGCGCGCTGAGCATGTACTTCATCCTGGGGCTGGGCATCCCGGCGCAGGTGATCCTGATTCCGCTGTTCGTGATGCTGAACGAGGCCCACCTGACCGACAGCCTGTTCGGCCTGAACCTGGTGTACATCGGCGTCTCGATGCCGTTCACCGTGTTTCTGCTGACGGCGTTCTTCCGCAGCCTGCCGCTGGAGATGGAGGAGGCGGCCGCCTTGGACGGCGCCTCGGCGCTGCGGACCTTCGTGCAGATCACGCTGCCGCTGGCCAAGGGCGGCATCCTGACCGCCTTCGTGCTGCAGGTGGTCAGCCACTGGAACGAGACGCTGCTGGCCCTGACGCTGATCCAATCCACCGAAAAGTACACGCTGCCGATCGCGCTGATCTCCTTTGTCCAGCAGCAAACCTACTCCGGAGCGGACTGGGGCGGGCTCTTCGCCGGCCTGTGCATCGTGGTGCTGCCCATGTTGATCGTCTACGTCTGGCTGGGCCGCCACCTCACGGAGGGGCTGACCCTGGGCATGGGCAAATGAGCCGGCCCAATCTGCTCTTTGTCCTGGCGGACCAGTTCCGGGCCATGTGCCTGGATGCACCCGGCGATGGCGGCGATCCCGTGTCGACGCCGTCGCTGGATGGACTCGTGGCGCAGGGAACCTCCCTGCGCCACGCGGTCAGCAACTACCCGGTCTGCAGCCCGCACCGGGCGATGCTCATGACCGGGCAGTATCCGCACCAGAACCACGTGACCCACAATGTGAACTCGCTGACGGCGTCATGGGGCGTGGGCCTGCGCGCCGACGCGCCGTCCTGGGTCCGGGTGCTGCGGGATGCCGGCTACCGGACGGGCTACATCGGCAAGTGGCATCTGCAGGCACCCGTCCCCGAGGACGCCGTCCACGGCGAGGGCATCCTTGAGGACGGACGCTACTGGGATGCCTATTCGCCCCCGGAATGCCGGCACGGCTTCGACTACTGGTACTCCTACGGCTGCTGCGACCAGCACCTGACGCCGCACTACTGGACCGGGGACGCACCGCGGGAGCAGCGCATCGACGTCCAGGGCTGGTCCGCGGCCCACGAGACGGACGTCGCCATCGGCTTCCTCGACGACGGCGTTCCGGACGACGGCGGCGCGCCCAACAACAGGGCGCCGTTCGCGCTCGTCGTCTCCTACAACCCGCCGCACCAGCCCTTCGACCAGCTGCCCGAGGGCTGGGACCAGAGCTACGGAGACCTGCCCGCCGAGGCTTTGCTGCCGCGGCCCAATGTGGACCTCGACGGCGGTGCCGGCCGCGAGGCCGCGGAGATCGCTCCCCTGTACTACGCTGCGGTGGCGGCCATCGACGCCCAGGTGGGGCGGCTGCTGGACGCGCTGGCGGACCGCGGACTGGCCCAAGACACCATCGTGGTCTTCACCTCCGACCACGGGCAGCAGATGGGCAGCCACCAGCAGCTGTACAAGAACGTCCCGTACGAGGAATCCATGCGGATCCCCTTTGCCCTGCGCTGGCCCGGCCGGATCCCCACCGGGCCCAATCCAACGGTGCTCTCCAGCGTGGACACCGGCCCCACACTGCTGGGGCTGATGGGTCTGGCCGACAGCATCCCCACTGCGATGCAGGGCGCCAACCTGGCCGCCTCGCTGCTGGACCCGGGCGCTGCAGATGCCGACGCCGGGGCCCTGTACTTCCGCTACCCCCACGACGCGGCAGGCGCCCCCAGCCTGCGGGGCTTCCGGACGGCCACGTGGAAGATTGTCGCCAGCCACTCCCCCGGCACCGGGACCGGTTCCGGTTCCGGTTCCGGGACGTCGGTGGAGTGCTTCGATCTGGACGCCGACCCGTACGAGTTGCATCCCATCATTGGTGGGCCGGCGACGGCCGCCCGCGTAACCCGTCTGGCCGCGGAGCTTGCGGCTGCCGGGGACGACTGGGCTGGACTGCCCGGGCTTCGGCAGCTGGCCGCGGCCGAGCCTGCTGCTCCCTGAGGGCGGCCGGTCCGTAGGCCGTGTGTCGTCAGACGCCGGCCCCTGCGGTCTTGTCGGTCATATCGGGCTTTGACGGTTCGCTGAGGTGGATCGCCAGCACGATGAGGCCCGCGATGGGCACCAGCAGCCAGAACACCTCGCCCCATTCGCGTCCGGCATCGCGCAGCCGGCGGACCATCACGGCCAGCGTCGGCAGAAGGACGACGACGGACCATACCGACGCCAGGCTGGAACCAATGGCAAACACGCCGTTGCCAGTTGCAATGTTCAAGGCGCCCAAGGCGCTGCCCACCAGGGCGGCAAAGAGCACGAACCACCAGAATTCCGGCCTTGTTGCCCGCCCGCCAAAGTCCGCGTATTTGCCCAACGCCGTGGCGATCGCCATGCCGAAGGACATCGGGGCTGGGGCTGGTGCCTGCGTCATGGGGACACAGTACCGAACTCTGCAGCGGCGGCGCACCGGCTGGCCGGCTGGGCCTGGGCGGGCGGCCGTTTGCGCACCTGGCGGGGGGCGTTGCTATGCTCGGTGAAGGCCCGCCCTTCAAAGGTGCCCGAGGGCCATCTGAGCTCGCAAGAGGAGAGGCGGTGAACGGCCTTGGCCAGTCATAGTATCTACGCCGACGCAGGCCGCGCCCTCTTGCACGCCTCCCGCTCCCTCTAGGCCGAACCTCCCGTTCGCCCCGCCAGGTCCGGGCCCGCTCCAAGACGCCGCCGCGCCGGCTCCCGGACCACACATCCTCCGGCACACCGCACTCTTTGCGGTGCTGCCGTTGCCGTGCCCCGCCGCGATCCGGCGGGCCGGCCACCAGAGCGGAGCCTACCCATGAGCATTGTTGACAACGGCCTGTACGTCGCAGGACGGCGCACGGAAACCCCCACCAATCTGCTGGAAACCTACGAGGCGAGGCATGCCGGCGACGGCATGGCCTGGATCGGCCTGTACCGCCCGGAGCCGGCGGCCATCCGCTCCGTGGCCGCCGAGTTCGACCTGCACCACCTCGCCGTCGAGGACGCACTCTCCGGACACCAGCGCTCCAAACTGGAACGCTACGGCGACACCTTGTTCCTGGTGCTGCGCCCGGCCCGCTACCTTGACGCGGACGAGATGGTGGAGTTCGGCGAGCTGCACATCTTCATGGGCAAGGACTTTGTGGTGACCATCCGCCACGCAGAGTCACCCAATCTGGCCCGCGTGCGCCGCCGACTGGAGGCCAATCCGGAGCTGCTGGCCAAGGGCCCCGAGGCGGTCCTCTACGCCATCCTGGATGAGGTGGTGGATGAGTACGAGCCCGTCATCGCCGGGCTGCAGAACGACATCGATGAGATCGAGGACCAGCTCTTCGACAGCGCCTACAAGGGAGATCTGTCCCGGCGCATCTACGAACTCTCCCGCGAGGTCATCAACTTCCAGCGTGCCGTCCACCCGTTGGGCGACATGCTCCAGGGCCTGCAGCGCGGCTCGCTGAAGTACCGCGTGGACATCGAACTGCAGCGCGCCCTGCGCGATGTCCAGGACCATCTGCTGCGGGTCACGGACCGGGCCAACAGCTTCCGCGCCCTGCTGGAAACCGCCATCAACGTCCACGCGACGCTGGTGACGCAGCGGCAGAACGATGAGCTGCGGCACATGACGGAGACCAGCATTGCGCAGAACGAGGAGACCAAGAAGATCTCCTCGTGGGCGGCCATCCTGTTTGCCCCCACACTGGTGGGCACCGTCTACGGCATGAACTTCGATGTGATGCCCGAGCTCCATTGGGAGTTGGGCTATCCCTTTGCGATTGGCTTGATGATCGTGCTGGGCGTGGGGCTCTACACCGTGTTCAAGCGCCGGCGCTGGCTCTAGAAGCCTGCGCCCCGGATCACGGCGGCAAGCCCGGTGAAGCCCAGCCTGTCGGCGTTCTCCAGCGCCGTGCGCCCCTGGGGGTCGCGGATGCCCGGGTCAGCACCGGCGGCCAGCAGCAGGGACACCACCTGCTGCTGGTTGGGCCCGCCGTCGTTGAGCAGCACGGCCTCCTGCATGGCCGTCCAGCCCAGGTTGTTGACGTGGTTGACGGGCACGCCGGCGGCGATGAGGATCTTCACCGTCTCCACGTAGCCGTGCTCGCTGGCCGGGATCAGCGCCGTGCCGCCGTAGCGGTTGGTGCTCGCGACGTCGGCGCCGTGGGCCAGCGTCAGGGCCAGCACCTCGTTGAACCCCTCGGCTCCGGCATAGAGGAACGCCGAGTCCTGGATCGCATCCTTGGCATTCACATCCCCGCCGGCGGCGATGAGTTCGCCCACGCGGGCCGCGTCGTTGGCCTTGACGGCCAGAATGAGGTCGGTGTCCAGTGCCATCTGTTCCTCTTTCGTGAGTGGAGTAGGTGCAGGCAGGGCCGCCGGGGTGGACGGAGACGGGGCGGACGACGACGGCTGGGATCCGGAGGCCGACGACGTCGTCGAACTCGTTGCCCCTCCGGCGCCGGGTGCCGCTCCGCCCGCCGGAGCACAGCCTGCCAACAGCAGCCCCGCCGCGACTGCGGCGAGCGCCAGCGCCCGGTGCTGAAAGGAGCCCATGGAACCGAGCCTACTTGGCCGCGGCGGCCAGGGCTGCCACTCCGGCGGCGGCGCAGGCCTCGTCCAGCATGCCGTCCGGCGCCCCGCCGACGCCGATGCCGGCAATCGAGACGCCGTTGACCTTCACCGGCACGCCGCCGGCCAGGAACAGGGTGCCCGGCAGATCGTCAATGCCGGGGCCGTTGCCGTTGATGCGCTTGGCCAGTTCGCTGGTGGGGGCGCCGAACGCGGCGGCCGTGTAGGCCTTCTGTTGGGCCGCCTCAATGGTGTGCTCGGCGGCATTGTCGCCGCGCAGCAGCGCCTGCAGCGTGCCAAAGCGGTCCACCAGGGCCACCGTCACGAAGGGCAGCTTGTCGCCTTGGCACTTGTCCATCGCGGCGGCCACGGCGGCGGCCGACGCGTCCACGGAGATCCGGTTCTGGGACACCACGTTTTCCTGTGCCGGGGCCGCTTCCACGGTCTGCACCTTGGCGGGCGCCTCGGGTGCGATGGAGGCGTTGGCGGCGACGGTGGCCCCTCCGGTGGCGAGCAGGGCTGCCGCGGCAGCGGAGGCAAAGATGGCGGTGGACTTCTTCATGGTGGTCTCCTCGGATGGAATGAACTGCGTGTTCCTCCATGCTTCCGCCACCTGCCGCCGCCGGGCATCGGGCCTTCGGCCACCGCGGCCTCAGCCGTTGGGGCGGCCGTATCAGCCAAATGGCTGAGGCGGAGCCTCCCGCGCGCCCTCTAGCATGGAACAGGAACCCTTTGCCGCTGGATGGACCTGGATGGACACCGCATGAGAGCCTCAGACACTGTGCCCGGGGCCCCTGCCCGGCGGCCCTCCCTGGAGCGGATCGACGCCGTCGTCCACTTTGGCTTTGCCGTCCTCATGGTGGCCTCCGGGGTGCGGTACACGATGCGGCACAGCCCGGCGGACAACCTCTGGGTGCTGGCGGCCGCGGCAGCCGTGGCAATCCTGTACGCCTCGGTGGCGGTTCTGGCCCGGCACCGCGAACCCCATCCGGTGTGGATGCTGGCCCTGATGGCCGTCTGGGTGCCACTGGTGCTCTCGGCCCCCAGCTTCGCCTGGTGCTCCTTCGCCCTCTACTTCCTCTGCCGCGCCGCCTTCAGCGGTGCCGTGGCCTACACCGCCGCGGCGGCCACCACCGTGGCCACCGCCGCCGGGCTGTTCAGGCTCAGCGGCGGCACCGACATTGCCATGCTGCTGGGACCCCTCGCCGTCGGCGTCCTGCTGACGGTGGTGTACGACCGCATCGAGGCCGACGCCCGCATCCAGCGGCAGCTCCACCGCGAGGTCGAGGCGGCGCAGGAGCGGCTGCTGGCCAGCGAGCGCGAGGCCGGCGCCGCCGCGGAGCGCGAACGGGTCTCCCGGGAAATCCACGACACCGTCACCCAAGGCCTGGCCTCGAACATCCTCCTGCTGGAGGCCGCCGCACGGTCCTGGCCGGCGCCGTCGGCCCTGGCTGACATCCGGCAGGCCGGCACGCTGCTGCGCGGGAACCTGGCCGAGACCCGCAGCCTGGTCCATGAGCTGTCCTCCCCCGGTTCGGACGATGTCCCCCTCCCTGCCGCGCTGCTCGAGGCCGCCACCGCCTATGTGGGTGGGGCGGAGCTGGCGGCCACGGGACTGGAACGGCCGGTGCCGCTGGATGTGCGCCATGCCATGGTGCGGGTCGCCCAAAGCGCCTGCGCCAACATCACCCTGCACGCCGGCGCCAGCCGCACGGTGCTCACCCTCGGCTATCTGCCCGACGCCGTGACGCTGGACATCCACGACGACGGCCGCGGCTTCGATCCTCAGCTGCTGGATGCGCCCAGTGCGGATGGCGGCTACGGGCTGCGGGCCATGCGCCAGCGCGTGGAGCAGCTCGGCGGCACCTTCAGTGTGGAAAGCACCCCCGGCGAGGGCACCATCGTCGCCGCCCAGATTCCGCTGCCACTCTTGGAGGACACCCCATGACCACCATCCGGATCCTGCTGGTGGACGACCATCTGGTGGTCCGCACCGGGCTGAAGGCGCTGCTGGGCACCCAGGAGGACCTCGACGTCGTGGCCGAGGCCGGCTCGGGCGAAGAGGCCCTGTCCGCCGTGGCGGCGTCGAGCCCCGATGTGGTCATCATGGATCTGGCCATGGGCCCCGGGATGGACGGCATCGCGGCCATCAAGGCGCTGCGGGCGGACAATCCCCGCCAACCCATTCTGGTGTTCACCACCTACGACTCCGACGCGGACATCGTGCGCTCGGTGGACGCCGGCGCCATGGGCTACCTGCTCAAGGACGCCGCCCCGGAGGAGATCTTCGCCGCCGTCCGCGGCGCTGTCGCCGGCCGCAGCCACATGAGCGCCCCGGTGGCCTCGCGGCTTTTTGCCCAGCTGCGCAATCCGGAGGCCGTGCTCACCCCGCGCGAGGCGGAGCTGCTCACCCTGCTCACCCAGGGGTTGAGCAACCGCGAGCTGGGCCGGAGCCTGTTCATTTCCGAAGCCACGGTGAAGACCCATCTGGCCCATATCTACGCCAAACTCGGCGTGGAGACGCGCGCGGCCGCCATCGCCACGGCCATCCGCCGAGAGGGCATGCGCTGAGTTCCGGTGTTGCGGCCGAGCGGCGTCTGACTGTACGCCGGATGCGGGCTGGGCGTACGCTGACAGTGGACGCACAAGGTATATTCAGCCAATTCCCAGCCAATGGTCGGAGACTGAAATGGTGAAAAAGACTGGACCCGAAGCAAAGCTCCTTGTTGTCGACGACGAGCCCAACATCCGCGAGCTGCTCTCCACCTCGCTGCGGTTTGCCGGCTTTGAGGTGGTCGCCGCCGCCAATGGGCGCGAGGCACTGGCCGCCGCCGAGGAGCACAACCCCGATCTGGCCGTCCTGGACGTGATGCTGCCGGACATGGACGGGTTCACCGTCACCCGCCGCCTGCGCGCGGCCGGACGGCACTTCCCGGTGCTGTTCCTCACCGCCCGCGACGACACCGAGGACAAGGTCACCGGCCTGACCGTCGGCGGGGACGACTACGTCACCAAGCCCTTCAGCCTGGATGAGGTGGTGGCGCGCATCCGCGCCGTGCTGCGGCGCACCCAGCCGACCGAGGACGACGACGCCGTCCTGCGCGTTGACGATCTGGAGCTCGACGACGACGCCCACGAGGTCCGCCGCGCGGGCAAGACCGTGGAGCTGTCCCCCACCGAGTTCAAGCTGCTGCGCTACCTGATGCTCAACCCCAACCGCGTGCTGTCCAAGGCCCAGATCCTGGACCACGTCTGGGAGTACGACTTCAACGGCGACGCCTCCATCGTGGAGTCCTACATCTCCTACCTGCGCCGCAAGGTGGACACGGATCCATCCCTGCCCGCCCTGATCCAGACCAAGCGCGGCGTGGGCTACGTGCTCCGGACGGCAGAGAAGCGCTAGTCCCTTGATCCACATCTGGAAGAACGCTTCGCTGCGGTCGCAGCTGGTGGCCATCATCAGCGCCCTGCTGTCCCTCTCGCTGCTGGCGCTGGGGACCACCACGTTCCTGCTGCTCCACTCGTTCCTCGAGGACCAGATGGACGCGCAGTTGCAAACCTTCCAGAAATCGATCGCCGGCGGCGTCCACGCGGAGAACAATCCGGACAACCCCATCGGCTTCGAGTACTACGTGGGCTACTTCGCCCAGGACGGCTCCCTGGTGGGCCAGAACCGCTCGGGCAAGGACCAGCCGGTGATGTCGCCGCTGACCCTCAACCAGGCAAACCTGCTGGCCGGGCGGCCCTTCACCGCGCCCAGCAGCGACGGCGGCGACCCCTGGCGCCTGATCCTGGTCTCGCCGGCGACCATCACGGTGACGGCGTCCGACGGGCCGGCCAAATTTGTCGGGTACGTCGTCGTCGGCCTCCCCTACGAGTCGCTGAACGGCACCATGGAGCGGCTGGCGGTGGTCATCGCGGGTGTCGCCATACTGGCCATCACGCTGGGCACGATGATCGCCTATTGGACAGTCACCAGATCCTTTAGACCACTGGCCAGGGTGGAGCGGACCGCCGCGGCCATTGCTGCCGGCGATCTGTCCCGGCGCGTGCACATTGAAAACCCCAACACCGAAGTGGGCCGGCTGTCCGGCTCGCTGAACGCGATGCTGGCGCACATCGAATCCGCCTTCGCCGCCCGCACGGCGTCGGAGACGCGGATGCGCCGCTTTGTTGCCGACGCCTCGCATGAGCTGCGCACCCCACTGGTGACCATCCGCGGCTTCTCCGAGCTGTACCGCCACGGCGCCCTGCAGACCCCGGAGGATGTGGGCACCGCCATGGGCAGGATCGAGAGCGAAGCCAAGCGCATGGGCGAATTGGTGGAGGATCTGCTCATGCTGGCCCGCATTGACGAACAGCGCCCGCTGCAGCTCAAACCGGTGGACCTGCTGCTGCTGGGCCACGACGCCGTCGTGGACGCCCGCGCCATCGCCGGGGACAGGACCATCACCGTCCAGGGCCTCGACGGCGGCCCGGCCACCAGCGCCCCGACCCGAGGCGATGAGGCCAAGCTGCGCCAGGTGGTGGCCAATCTGATGGGCAACTGCCTGCGCTACACCCCCGAGGGAACGCCGTTGGAGATTCTGGTGGGCACACGCACCGAAGCCGACCGCCAGGTCTCGGTGCTGGCCATCCGCGACCATGGGCCGGGCATCTCCGATGAAGAGGCCCCGCGCATCTTCGAACGCTTCTACCGGGCCGACACCTCCCGCAACCGCAACACCGGCGGCAGCGGGCTGGGTCTGGCCATTGTGGCGGCGATTGTTGCAGCCCACTCCGGAACCGTCCGGCTGGAACCGACGGAGGGCGGCGGGGCCACCATGGTCATTACGCTGCCGTTCGAGTCCGCCTCCGACGCCGGAGACGAGACAGCCGCCGACGGCGGGGCAGCGGCCACTGCGCCAGCGCCTGGCAGCGACGGCGGCAGCGACGGCGGTGCGGCCTCCCCCGGCGCAGCCGATGCCGCCGGTTCCTCCACAGCTGCGGCGGAGGGCGCGGGCCAGCACAACTAGGACGTACGGGTGCCTGGGCTGCCTGCGGCCGTCCCAGCATGGAATGGTGCAACCCACGATTCCAGGAGGAACACCATGGCACAGTTCAACGTCAACAGTGACGAGCTCGGGGTCAAGAACCAGGCAGTCCACGGCTCGATGGAGCGCATCAGGGCCGAGGTGGATGCCATGACCCGCAATCTGGCGGACCTCCAGTCCACCTGGACCGGCGCGGCCTCGAACAATTTCCAGGTGCTTGTCAATGACTGGCGGGCCACCCAGCTGCGGGTTGAAGCCTCCCTTGAGAGCATCAACGCCGCCCTCGGCACCGCCGCCACCCAATACGCCCAGGCCGAAGAAGCCAACACCCGCATGTTCTCCGCCCGCTGACCCTCCCCGGTGGTTGAGCGCAGCGAAGCGGAGCCGAAACCCGGTGAGCAGTCAATGTCCCCGGCCAGCGACGTCGAACCCCTTCCAGGACGCAGTAGTGGTCGCGTCATGGACGGGGAAGTGCGTCGCCGATGCAGGTCCGCGTCCCCTGCCGCTTCCCTACGCCTCGGGGGTGCCTTGGTGGAAACGCAGGCGCCACTGGCCGTCGGCGTGGCGCCACAGGGAGCTGCGAAGCGAACTCCCCCGTTGGTCGGTGCTTCGGTACGTCAACAAGGCCGTGGTGCCGTCCAACATGGCAACATTCAAAATGTCCATGGCCGGCTCCGCAAAGGCCTCGCCCACCAGTTCGTCCAGCACGGCGTCGCGCGTCCACAGGCGCCCTGAGGCCCCGATCTCTTCAAAGTCGGGGTGCAGCAGGGTCGCCACGCGGGTGCTGTCGGCCCGGACCGAGGGGTCCAGCAGCTCCCGTTCCAGCGCGACGACGGCGTCGGCCGGGGTGCGGGCGAAGGGCGCCGCGTCCTCGTCGGCCAGGGCGGAGAAGAGGTCCGGCTGCTCGTGGTCCAGCTGGACCGATTGCTGCGGCGCTGCCTGGTGCACGGGCGACGACGAGAGCTGTCCTGCCGGCGAGGCTGCGGTTCCGCCGTCGACGGCGCCGGGGAACCCCGGCCCGCGGGGCGGCTGGCGCTTGGCCTGGTAGGCCGTGGCAGCGGCACGCGCCTTGTCGTCGGCCGCCTCGTTGAGGTCGTGTCCGGCGTGGCCCTTCACCCATTCAAAGGTGTAGCTGCGGCCCACGATGGCAGCGTCAATGTCCTTGAGCAGATCCACGTTGAGCACTGGCTTGCCGTCGGCTTTGCGCCAGCCCTTGCGCTTCCAACCCGGCATCCATTTCGTGATGCAGTTGATGACGTACTGGCTGTCGCAGAGGATGCGCAGCGGCTCGTTCGGCAGGTGCGCCGTGGAGCGGAACAGATCCAGCACGGCCATCAGCTCGCCCTGGTTGTTGGTTCCATGCGGCCAGCCCCCGGCCTGCCAGCAGTTCTCATCCACGTACCAGGCCCAGCCGGCCGGCCCGGGATTTCCCAGTGCGGACCCATCAGCGGCAGCAACAATCGTCATGCATCAATACTTTCATGGGACGGAGCACGCGGATTCCCACGAGTTCCAGCGATGCCGAATCGTACCCCCATCGCCGCCGATCCTTGCTTGATCGTGCGCCATCCCCCAGCCACACTTGACGCATTCCTTCAACCAAGCAGGGCGCTGACATGGACATCACCATCCCCACGCGGTGGCGGAAGGCGCGCACCGCATTGGCCGCAGTGCTGCTGGCGGCGGGGCTCGGCCTCGTTGCACCGGCAGGAGCCTCGGCATCCACTGCCGCTGCAGTCCCGGTTTCCGGCTTGTCCTGGCACAACTGCGGCATTGTCTGGGGATCGCTGCCAAGGTCCAATGCCACCAATCTGGGGCCAAGCCAGGATCCCATCACCAACATCCGCGCCGGGCGCCATGCGTGCTTCGACCGTCTGGTGGTGGACGTGCGGGGCGAGGCTCCCCGCTACACCGTGCGCTACGTCCCCGAGGTGGTGCAGGATGGCTCGGGTGCCGTGGTTCCGCTGCGGGGTGGAGCGTTCCTCCAGGTGACGGTGCTGGCACCGGCCCATGACAGCGACTACAACGCCACGTACTCCCCGGCCAACCCGAAGGAAGCAGTCAACGTTGCAGGCTTTGCGACCTTCCGCCAGGTGGCCTTCCTGGGCACCTTTGAAGCAGTGACGCAGATTGGACTGGGCGTTCGGGCCCGCCTGCCGTTCCGGGTCTTCACCCTGGACGGTCCGGGCGATGGATCACGGCTGGTGGTCGACGTCGCCCACCGCTGGTAGCGGCGCAGAAACAAGAACGACGGCGGTGTCCGGTTCCCCCCAAAAGGGAACCGGACACCGCCGTCGTCAGGCTAGACGGGTGTGGTTAGAAACCGCCCATGCCGCCCATGTCGTCGCCGCCGCCAGCCGGAGCAGACTTCTGCGGCTTGTCGGCCACAACTGCTTCGGTGGTCAGGAACAGACCGGCGATGGAGGCAGCGTTCTGCAGAGCAGAGCGGGTCACCTTTACCGGGTCGTTGACGCCGGCAGCCAGCAGGTCTTCGTACTGGCCGGTGGCGGCGTTCAGGCCGTGGCCAACGGGCAGGCCGCGGACCTTGTCGACAACAACGCCCGGCTCCAGGCCGGCGTTGAAGGCGATCTGCTTCAGCGGAGCGTCGATGGCAACGCGCACGATGTTCGCGCCCGTGGCCTCGTCGCCGGTCAGGTTCAGGTTGGCGAATGCCTTCACGCCAGCCTGGATCAGAGCCACACCACCGCCGGGGACGATGCCCTCTTCAACGGCAGCCTTGGCATTGCGGACAGCGTCCTCGATGCGGTGCTTGCGCTCCTTGAGCTCAACCTCCGTAGCGGCACCGGCCTTGATGACTGCAACGCCACCGGCCAGCTTGGCCAGGCGCTCCTGCAGCTTCTCGCGGTCATAGTCCGAATCGGAGTTCTCGATCTCGGCACGGATCTGGGCCACACGGCCGGCGATGGCATCGGCGTCGCCGGCACCTTCGACGATGGTGGTCTCGTCCTTGGTGACAACAACCTTGCGGGCCTTGCCCAGCAGCTCAAGGGTGGTGTTTTCCAGCTTCAGGCCGACTTCCTCGGCGATGACCTGGCCACCGGTGAGGATGGCGATGTCGGCCAGCTGGGCCTTGCGGCGGTCGCCGAAGCCCGGAGCCTTGACGGCAACGGACTTGAAGGTCCCGCGGATCTTGTTCACGATCAACGTGGCCAGAGCCTCGCCCTCGATGTCCTCGGCGATGATCAGCAGCGGCTTGTTGGACTGCATGACCTTCTCCAGAACTGCAACGAGGTCCTTCACGTTGGAGATCTTGGAGTTGACGATCAGGATGTAGGCGTCCTCGAGGACGGTTTCCTGGCGCTCGGCGTCGGTGACGAAGTAGGCGGAGATGTAGCCCTTGTCGAAGCGCATGCCCTCGGTGAGCTCAAGCTCCAGACCGAAGGTGTTGGACTCCTCGACGGTGATGACACCTTCCTTGCCGACCTTGTCCAGAGCTTCGGCAATGAGGTTGCCGATCTCGGTGTCGCCGGCGGAAATGGAAGCGGTGGCTGCGATCTCTTCCTTGGTCTCGATCTCCTTGGCGGAGGCGAGCAGCTCGGCGATGACGGCCTCGGTGGCCTTCTCGATGCCGCGCTTGAGGGACAGCGGGTCGGCGCCGGCGGCAACGTTGCGCAGGCCTTCCTTGACCAGAGCCTGGGCCAGAACGGTGGCCGTCGTCGTACCGTCACCGGCGACGTCGTCAGTCTTCTTGGCAACTTCCTTGACGAGCTCGGCGCCGATCTTCTCGAACGGGTCGTCCAGTTCGATCTCCTTGGCGATGGAAACACCATCGTTGGTGATCGTGGGGGCGCCCCACTTCTTTTCGAGAACCACGTTGCGGCCGCGCGGGCCGAGGGTGACCTTGACGGCGTCGGCGAGGATGTTCAATCCGCGCTCGAGGCCGCGGCGTGCCTCTTCATCGAATGCAATGATCTTGGCCATGGAGGCTTCAGTCCTTTCGGGACAGTCATTTCGGACTAGGTTTCCGTACATGTGGTGCCCGCGACGGACGGGCTGCACGGGACGGCGATCTCTATACGCCGGCCGGTTCACCCTCACCACACTGGAAGTGTTTTCACTGCTGCTGGTGGAGCTGTTTCTAGCAGTCTCCACCACAGAGTGCTAAGTCAATAATTAGCACTCTGTGGTGGAGAGTGCAAACATACGCGCGCGTCTTGAGCTGCCAGTGAAACCGAATGTCCTTCCGCTGAAGTGGCAGATGCCATAGCGTGGGAGGGGAGATACTCCTGCACATGCATCGATGGGGGCAGCGATGATGCCCTCCTTTAATTCCAAGGAGCCACAATGAGCGAACAGCCCACCCCGGAGAAGCCGGCTACCCCCGAGGTGCCAGACATCCCGGAAGCCCCAGAGGCTACGGCCTACCCCGCGCCGCCGGCAGGCTATGACAAGCCGGCCCCGGCCCCGCCGGCCGCCGAGGCGCCGGCATACCCGGCAGCGCCGTCGGCAGCGCAGCCTCCCTACGGCGCACCCGTCCAGAACCCGCCCTACGCCCAGCAGGCGCCGGGCTACCCGCAGCCCGGCTACGGCCAGCCGATGCAGCAGAGCTACCCCCAGCCCGGCTACGGACAACCGATGCAGCAGGGCTACCAGCTGCCGAGCGAGCAGAAGTCCAAGCTGGTTGCCGGCCTGCTGGGCATCTTCCTGGGTTCCCTGGGCATCCACAACTTCTACCTTGGCTACATCGGCAAGGCCGTGGCCCAGCTGCTGATCACCGTGCTGTCGCTGGGCTTCCTGGCCGTTGCCAGCGCCATCTGGGGCCTCATCGAGGGCATCCTCATCCTGACGGGCTCGGAGAACTTCCGCACCGATGCCAAGGGCATCCCCCTGAGGGACTAGCACCAACCAAAACTGCCCCGCAGCTGCTGCCCGCTTGAAGCGGGAAGCACCTGCAGGGCAGTTTGTCGTTTAGGGCCTTAGAAGGCGCCCGGGCCCAGCACCACGGCCAGCGGGATGCCCAGCTCGGCGGTGTCCACCAAGCGGTTGATGCCCAGAAGCGCTGCGAGGGACTCGGCGTTCGCCTTCTGTGCCGTGCCGCTGTAGAAGATGACGGAGCTGGGCTGCGCCATGCCCTGCCAGTTGGCCGTCTGGTAGACGCCCCAGCCGGCACCGGTGACGATGCCGCTGTACTTGGCCGCCAGACCGCCCACTCCGGAGCCGTTGAACACCTGCACGGGAACGGTCTTGTCGACGGCGGCCGCGGGAGGCGCCGTCGTCGGCGGGGCAGTCGTGGGGGCGGGCGCGGAGGTGGCGGGAGCGGAGGTTTCCTTCGGCTCCTCGGTGGGGGCGCCGGTCGCTGCGTCGGTCGTGGCGGCGGGGCCGCTCGTGATCACGGCGTTGGGCGAGGCGGAGGCGGGGCCGAAGCCCAGTGTCGGGAGGACGAAGAACGCCACCAGGCCCACCACCAGTGCCAGAACACCGAAAGCCACCAGCGGAACGAGGTTGTTCCGGGTGGGGGCAATGCTGGTGCGGTGGACTCCGTGGCGCGAGGAATTTTCCGGGACCTTGTCGAATTCGTCCCGAGGGTAGGTGCTCATGTGGCGGCGGTGTCCTTGTGGTGTTGTGGCAACGGGCGGCGTCAGCTGCCCAGACGGCGGGCCGTCCGGGCCTGTTGGCGCGACGTACGTAGTTTACGCAATCGCTTGACCAGCATGGGGTCGTGGGCCAGCGCGTCTTCGGTGTCGATCAGCGCATTGAGGATTTGGTAGTAGTGCGTGGCGGAAATGTCGAAGAGTTCGCGGATGGCCTGTTCCTTGGCACCGGCGTACTTCCACCACTGCCGTTCCAGGGCCAGCATGGCCACATCCCGCTCGCTCAGGCCGGCAGCCTCCTCGGCGGCGTCCTGCTCGGCCCCGTCCTGCGGAGCGCCAGCGGATTCCGCCGGGGCATCGGCAATGCCGTCCTCGCCAAGGGGATGGTCCGGCCCATGATCGGCCGTATTGGCATCAGACATGGCTCACTTCCTTCCCTGTTCGCAGATAAGTTGGCAGTCTCTCCATACTAATTGCGAACAACAGCATTGTCATTCAGAGACGGCCCCACTGGGCTCCGGACGAGCGATGGCGAACAATGGTGGAATGGACAACCAGCCGGCACTCTTTGACGACGCGCCCCTCACGGCAGCGGCACGGACCACCCCTGCAGAGCTGGCCGCCCTGCAGCGGCTGGCGGATGATCCGCTCTCCTTCATGGCCCCGGATTGGGCCGCGGCCATGGCCCCGGTGAAGCCGCAGCTGCGCGCCCTGGGTGGGTTTCTTCAGGAGGAGCACGACGCCGGCCGCGGCTTCCTGCCCACGGCCAGCGTGGTGCTGCGCGCCTTCTCCTACCCGCTGGCCGAGGTCAAGGTGCTCATCACCGGCCAGGACCCGTACCCGACGCCGGGACACGCCGTCGGGCTGTCCTTCAGCGTGGACCCCGCCACCCGGCCGCTGCCCCGGAGCCTGGCCAACATCTACAAGGAAATGGCCACGGACCTCGGCTTGGACCCGGCGCCGCACGGCGACCTGCGGCCGTGGTCGGAGCAGGGCGTGCTGCTGCTCAACCGCGTACTCTCCGTCTCCCCCGGCGCCGCCGGATCGCACCGGGGCAAGGGCTGGGAGGCCGTTACGGAGGCTGCCATCGCCGCGCTTGTGGCAAGGAACAAGCCGCTGGTGGCCATCCTGTGGGGCAACGACGCCCTCAAACTGCGCCCGCTGCTGGGCGCAACGGCCATCGTGGCGTCCGCGCATCCCAGCCCGTTGTCCGCCTCCCGGGGGTTCTTCGGCTCCCATCCCTTCAGCCGCACCAATGAGCTGCTGGTGGAGCAGGGTGCCGCTCCGGTCGACTGGAAGCTGCCCGCGCGGCTAAAGTAGTTAGGGTGCCCTCACCTGGGCACCTCGATGGCCGGCCGCGCCGGCACCCAAGGAGTCCCGCCGTGACAGTTGCCCCCGCCGTCAAACCGCGCCCCCAGAGCACATTGATGGTGCTGCGCACCGAGTGGCCCAGCGCCCACATGGTGCGCATCATTGCCGGTGGACCGGGGTTCGACAGCTTCACGCCGCGCGACTTCACCGACATGTATGTGAAGATTCATTTCCCCCTCGACGGCGTGGACTACACAGAGCCGCTGGACGTCTTTGCCCTGCGTGAGCACCTCCCCCGCGAGCAGTGGCCCGCCACCCGGACCTACACCATCCGCTGGGTGGACCTTGAGTCCCGCGAACTGGCCATCGATTTTGTGGTGCATGGCGACGAGGGCCTGGCCGGACCGTGGGCCGCCAACGCCAAGCCCGGCGACCGCCTCATCGTGTCCGGCCCGGGTGCCGGCTACAAGCCCAACCCCGAGGCGGACTGGTACCTCTTCGCCGGCGACGACGCCGCCATCCCCGCCATTGCCTCCTCGATCGAGGCCCTGCCCGCCGACGCCGTCGGACGCGCCTACCTGGAGATCGACGGCGAGGCCGACATCCAGGAGATCAACGCTCCCGCCGGCGTTCAGATCAGCTGGCTTCTGCGCAACGGCCAGGGTGCCGGAACCGTCGACCTGCTGGCCGAGGCCGTGGCGGGTGCTCCCTGGGAGCTCGGTCGCGTGGACGTCTTTGCCCATGGCGAGCGGGAGTACATGAAGGCCCTGCGTGATGTGTTCTTCAAGCAGCAGGGACTGGAACGCTCGCAGGTGTCGCTGTCCGGCTACTGGGCCTACGGCCGCACCGAGGACTACTTCCAGGCCGAAAAGAAGGAACCCATCGGCCAGATCCTCGCCCCGGCCTAAAGCGCTTGACAGGGCCCGGCATTCGGCCGTCCCGCCCAACTGAGTGACAGTTATCGCACATTCCGGGGCCCGGAATGTGCGATAACTGTCACTCAGTTGGGCATCAACAAAGACTGCCGTGGGGCGCACCGCAGACCGGGCGGAGGCTCATTTCTGCGGCCGCCATCAGCTTCCATGAACCACCGGACGTCGACGACGATCTGTCCTACAGAGCCGGGCTTCACTCCCGTCCCTGCATGCGGTACAACACCTGACGAATCCGCTCTTGAAGCGCGAGGGCTTCCGCTTTGCTGCCACCGATCCGGGGATGCAATTCCCGCTCTTCGACGGCGGAGAGCGTCTCCTTGATGCAATTGCAGAGAATTCCCAGTTCGAACACGGCTAGTTCGGCGGACACCGTTTCATTTTCATCGTATTCAGCCATTACCCCCCATTAACAAGTCCCCGAACGCAACGGGAACCAGACGGACCTGCTGAAAAGTCAGACTTCGGATGCGGCTTGCTTTGATTCCTCGACCCGGGCGGCAATCGTCCGTCGGTTTTCACGAATTCTAAACCCCAACCAGGCACCTCCGATCGGGCCCACGATCATGGAGCCGATGACTGATTTGAGCTCCGGAGTCTGGCCCGACATGACCAGGACGGCAATCCAAGCCCCCGCACCGGCTACGGCCAAACCGATGGCGGCACACAGTACAAGGAACATCCAATTCTTCACTTTTCAACAAGCCTTTCGATGTGGTTTACATTCTCGACCAAACTCTATGCGAACGCGCTGAACTAAGACTTGCGTGGACCGCGGCCAGCGAATTATTAAGTGAATGCGATATCTCCGCATTCAGCGGTGGGCTGGCACCGCGGATATGATTCGGCTCATGAAACGGGCATTGGAACGTCTTGGGGGCTGCTCAGCGGAAAACGGCCACCTGGTCGACAGCTTGGCATGGCCACGGTGCCGTGAAGCAACCGTCCGCCCTCTGGACTGTGCCCGGGCTGGGACGGCATGACCGGCGAAGCAGGAGCACTGGCAAAGACTGGCGGCGATTGGGAACTCCCTGTCGCAGACGAGCCTGTCACGCAGCTCCGCATTGACTACGCCATAACGCTGCTCTTCGCGAACGGGCTGACCTTGCGCATCGAGCAGCCGTTCGGCCTCTCGACTAGGTCCGGTGAAGACCATGTGGTCGATCCCGAAGGCGGCGTCGCCCAGCTGTTGCCGGTGCTCGGGCTGCGCCGGGCAACAGCCACCAAGGGGACGGCGTTTGTCGACGGCCACCTTGACTTGTGGTTTGCCGACGGTAGGCGGCTAACGGTGCCTCCCGGAGACAAATACGAGGCATGGCAGGTTTCCGGCCCCGGGAAACTACTTATCGTTTCGGTGCCCAGCGGAGGGCTCAGCATTTGGGGGCAGGCCCGGGCTAATTAGCGGCCGCCGGGGTGAAACCTGCGGGCAACCATCCCGAAACACGGCCCGGCTAGCGTGGACGTGGACGCTCCGGCGACCCCCGGCAGGCCTCCGGAGCGTCCTTGTCGGTGTTGCCAATGCCCGGCGTGCCCGCATGCCGGGGACAGGGAGAGCGTTAGCAGCCATGGGTTGGAAGTTCCAGCAGTACCTTAGGACCGGATTCCTGCGCAGCAGATCCTCGTTGGGCCAGGCGCTGCTGATGGCGCTGTGCGCCGTGCTGGCGTATCTCTTTGCCGAGCGCGTGCTGGGCCATCCGGCCCCGTTGTTTGCCGCCACGTCGGCTCTGATTGCCCTGCAGTTTTCCTCGGACCTGCGCACCCGCCGGGTGCTGGAGGTGGCTCTGGGCTGCACACTGGGCGTGGCGGGCGGCGGCCTGTTGACGGTGCTGCTGGGCTCCGGTCCAGTGCAATCCGTGGCCATCGTATTCGTCTTCGTGCTGCTGGCCAGGTTTCTGGACAGGGGCGCGGTGTTTGCCACCCAGATGGCCATCCAGGCGGTTCTGGTCTCGCTGCATGGAGCCACCGCCGAACGGATTCTGGACACCAGCATCGACGCCGCCGTGGGTGGTGGATTCGCGCTGCTGTTCACCGCGCTGGCGCCGCAATGGCAGCATCGGCATCCGCACCTGGCGTTCACCCACGTGGCCGGCGAACTCGCCGCGGTGCTGCGCGAATGCGGTGGTGCGATGAGAGCCGGGAATCCCGACCTGGCGTGGCATGCCCTGGCCATTGCCCGCCGGAGCCAGTCCACCATCAATGAGTCGACGGCGGTGCTGGCCCGCTCGCGGGAGGCTGCAGCGCTGTCACCCTTCCGGCGGCGGCGCAGCGGGCTGGATGCGATGATTGCTGCCATGGCCGCGATGGATCTGGCGCTGCGCAACAGCAGGGTCTTTGCCCGGCGGCTCACCTACGCCCTGAACAACGTGGCGCTCACGCAGCCCGCGGCCCAGGCCCTGGCCGTGCTGTTGGACCGGACGGCGGAAACGGTGGAGGAGCTGGCCCGGACCCTTGGCGAGTCCGACGTCGAAAGGCGGGCTGCACGCCTGGCGGAGGCCCGCGCCGCCCTGGCCCGGTTGGCCGGGGAGCTGGCACCTGGAGGATTTGGCATCGAGACATTGGAAGGGCAGGCCCTGGTGCTGGTCCTGCGGCCGCTGCTGGTGGACCTTCAGCAGGCCGCCGGCGCCAACCACTCGGAAGCCGAAAAGGCCCTGCCGCGGATCACGCTGCCCGCCGCCGAAGCGGCCCCGGCGCGTCGTCCTGCCTGACCAATCCGGTGCGGCCCACCGCAGGTTGGGAACATGATTGCCGCTTGGGAACATGCGCTCCCATGTTCCCCGGCGGCAATCATGTTCATTTCCGCCGGCTGCCTAGCGGCGGCGGTTGCGGCGGCGTTCGTTGCTGCCCATGCGCCGGGTCAGCGGCCGGGCCAGATTGTCACCGAGCACGACGCCGGCAGCGACGGCCAGGATGGTGGTCAGGGCGTTGAAGATGCCCAGGGCACCCTCCGCGGACGCCTCCGGGGTGATGGTCAGGACGAACATCGCCCGGAAGATGGAGAGCCCGGTCAGCAGGAAAATGATGGAGGGCACGGCCACCACCAGGCTGGGCGCCCCCATCCGCAGGGCCACCACACGCGCCAGCACGCCCACGACGACGGCGGCCACGGCCGGGGCGAAGCGCCCGCCCAGCCCGGCCCAGGTGCCGGAAAAGAGCACCAGATAGCCCGCCAGTGCGACAAGGCCGGTGGGCAGTATCAAACGCGCCGCGGTCTGCTCGGCAATGCAGATGGCCACGGTGGCCACCGCCACCAGTGGAATCAGCACGGGCAGCGGCAGCCCGCCGGTCAACGGCTCGGTGACGTCGAAGCGCTCCGTGCCGAACATCGCCCCGCAGACCAGGGCGACGGCGATGCCGCCCACGATGGCCGCAAAGGTCAGGAACACGGACAGGAACCGCCCGGCAGCCGTCACGGGGAAGCCGTTGATGGCATCCTGCACGCCCGAGACGAGCCGGCCTGAGGGCAGCAGCAGCAAAATGCCGCCGGCCACCACCAGGGCAGGGCTCAGGGGTACGTCGAGCAAGACGCAGGCGATGGCCACCGCCGTCACCACAAAGGAGCTGGTGCCCACCACAAAGAAGTCCGGCACGCGCCACCGGCCCAGCCCGCGGGCGATGGCACCGACCAGCAGACTAGTCAGGAAGGCCACCGAGGCACCGGCCAAAGTGCCGCCGATGACGGCCACCACTGCGCCGGCGAAGACGGCCTCGGCCAGCACCACCAGCCAGCGCGGAAACGGCTTGGGGCTGCGGATGATGTCATCCAGGCGTTTGTAGGCGGCATCGCGGGTGACGCCGCCGGAGACGATGTCGGTGACGAGCTCGTGGATCTTGGCCAGGCCGTCGTAGTTGTTGGTCCAGGAGCGCACCACGCGCAGCAGCGTGATGGGGGTGGCATCCTTCTTGGCGTAGTTGATGACCACCGACTGGTTGGTGATGTCCACCTCGATGTTGCGCAGCCCCAGGGCGGCGGTGACGGCGATCATGGACGTCTCCACCTCCAGGGCGCCGGCGCCGTAGCGGAACATCGTCTCCGCCAGGTGCAGGGCGAAGTCCATGGTCTTGCGCGCCGAGGCGTCGACACCACCCACCTGGATGGTGGGGTTGGCATAGGGGCTGCCCGCCAGCCGCTCCACGATGTTCATGGGCGCCGTGGGCGGGGCCTCCCCCTGCACCAGCCGGCGCAGCACCTTGCGCGCGGCAAACCGGGCCTTCGGGGGCGGCGGCTGCACCCCCGGCATTGGCACCACCGGGATCATGCCAACCTGCGGATCAGGCACCGGCTTGTTCTCGGATTCCTCGCTCATGTGCCCTTCTCTTGGCCGCGCACCCACGCGGTGCGCGCCGTCGTCGTCGTTGAGGGTCTCGTGGCTGGATCGGGCCTAGTAGAACTGTTTGCCGGTGCGCCGGGTGTAGAGCTGGCGGAAGATCCGCTCGCCGGCTTTGGTCCACAGCTTGTACTTCAGCGGATCCAGCACCAGGTCGTAGCAGCCGACAAAGTCCGTCACGGTCTTGGTGAAGCTGGTTTTGAACAGGCCCAGCCCGTGGTGCGGGTGGGTGGTGTCCTTCAGCCGGGCGGCCGGCGGGGCACCGCAGAAATCGTATTCGACGGCGCCCAGGGCCTTCATGTCGCCAATGGCCTGCCACTGGACCAGGTGCGAGTCGCCGTACTGGGAGCGGTTCTGCAGGGATCCGCCGTCCTTGTAGGTGGCCTTGCGCCCATAGTTGATGACAAAGGCACCCACGGAAGGGATCCCGTCCTCGTAGACAAAGTAGAGCTGGCCCTGGCCGCGGCCGGTGAACTCGTTCCAGAACTGCTGGTAGTACTCGTACTCGCGCAGCTGGTTGGTGCTCTTGGCGGCCAACGTGCCCTGCATGAGGTTGAACATGGTGCGCAGGTTCTCCTCGGAGACCTCCACCTTGTGCACCTCCACGCCCTCGCGGATGGCGCGGCGGACGGCGTTGCGGCCGCGGGAATGCAGATTGCGCAGCAGCTGGTTCTCCTCCGGGGAGATGTCCAGGATGGCGGTGTTGTCATTGGGCTGCAGATCGTAGGCCTTGACCAGACCGGCACCCAGCAGCACGTCGCGGGCCTCTTCGGAGTCGATGATGTCCGGCTCGATCTTGAGCATGAACACGTTCAGCTTGTCCCTGCGGACAAACTCCCGGGCGGCGGCCATCATGGCCGGCACCTCCTGGACGCTGGCGGCGTCGGGGCCCTTGATCAGGTACCAGAGCCGGCCCAGCATGGGGAAGCTCTTCTCCAGCACCAGGTTGTAGCTGCTGTAGTGGGGCCCCTCGAAGACCAGGTGCTGCGGCTTCCAGCCGAAGTTGGCTTTGACGGCGGCGAAGGCCTCCGACTGGAGCAGATTGCCGCCATTGGGGTTCGCTGTGACGTGCGCGTCCCAGTTGGCGACCTCGGTGGGAGTGGCAAACCGGGCGGTGAATTCTGGCAAGAGACCCTCAATTACGTTGGTGCTTATGTCCTGCCCCAAGTCTACCGGGCGCCGCCTGTGCATCCGCTGAACGCCGGGACGCCCCAGGGCCCGAACTCCGCCGGCCAACCTTCACAGCTTCCGCACAGCTGGGGCAAAGCTGTTGCCGGGTCCCCACCCAGACGATGGGGTGCGAGGCGGTGCCACCGGGTGCCCGCAGGAATTACGGAGATGGAATATGAGTGTCATAGCCCGCAGCGTGGGCAACGCGTTGCGAAACAAGGTGCGCACGTCCGCGGTGGTGGTCATCCTGGCCGTCGCCATTGGGCTGGCGCTGTCGATGCTGGTGGCCAACCAGGCGGTGGCGGCCAAGGTCACCTCGCTGAAGGCCTCGGTGGGGAACAATCTGACCGTCAATCCTGCCGGGGCACGGGGTGGCATCGGTGGCGGCGAGCCGCTGACGGGCGGCGACGTCGCCAAGGCGTCGGCGGTTCCCCATGTCACCTCCGTCACCGGATCCCTGACGGCGCGGCTGTCCAACGCCGCAGCAGCCACCGACGCGGCGGCTGCAGGCACTACAGGCGCGGCCGGCGGACCGGGCGGACGGATGGGCGCCAGCGGCACCACCTCGCTCACCTCCGCCGTTGATCCGGGCACGCTGGGCAACCGGCAGAACAGCTCCTCGGGCACCACCACGGGCGGCACGGGCAATGCGGCGCGCCCCTCCTTCACCATTCCCGTCTCGGCCACCGGCATCTCGGGCAGCCTCACCGCAGCCGGTGAAGCCATCAACGTCACCTCCGGCAGCGATCTGAATGACTTCTCCGACGCCTCCACCCAGGCCCTGGTGGGCACCACGCTGGCGGAGAAGAACTCCCTGCAGGTGGGCTCGACCTTCACCGTCCAGGACCGCACCATGACCGTCGCGGGCATCTTTGACGCCGGCACCGCCTTCGACAACAACGCCATCTACGTTTCCCTGGCCGCCGCCCAAACCCTTCTGGACCAGGCCGGCGAGATCAGCACCATGACGGTCACGGTGGACAGCATCGAGAATGTGGATGCCACCAAGACGGCCGTCGCTGCGGCCCTGGGCACCACGCGCGTGGACGTCACCTCCGGCGGCCAGAACCTGGAATCCGCGGTGTCCTCCCTGGGCACCGTGCAGAACATCTCCCTGATCGGGTTCATCGCAGCCCTCATCACGGCCGGTCTGATCGTGCTGCTGATCATGATCATGGTGGTCCGCGAGCGCCGCCGCGAGATCGGCGTGCTGAAGGCCATCGGCGCCTCCAACCGCACCATCGGCGTCCAGTTTGTCCTGGAGGCCATGGTCCTGGTGGTGATGGGCTCGGTGGTGGGGGCCGTCGTCGCCGCCGTCAGTTCCAATTCGATCGTCAGCGCGCTGGTGGCGGGCAACACCACCACCAGCACGACGACGGGTGGCCGGTTCCGCGGAACCGGAACCGGTGCGCCGCAGGCCATTGGCGAAGCGGCCGCCGGCGGTGTGCCCGGCGGCGGAAACTTCGGCGGCGGCGCCTTTGCCGGGGCCAACCAGTTGATCGGCACCATTTCCACCTCCGTGGGCTGGCAGACCCTGGTGCTGGGCGTGGTGGGCATCCTGGTGATTGCCGCCGTCGGCGCCCTGGTCCCGGCCCTGCTGACCGCCAAGGTCCGCCCCATCGAAGTTCTGCGAGGAGAGTAAGAGATGTTGGAAGTTCGAGACGTCGTGAAGGTCTTCAAGACCGGCGACAACACCATCAAGCCCGTGAACGGCATTTCGTTCACCGTCGAGCAGGGCACCTTCGCGGCGATCCTGGGCAAGAGCGGCAGCGGCAAGAGCACGCTGCTCTCCCTGCTGGGCGCCCTGGACAAGGCCACCTCGGGGGATGTCGTGGTGGATGGGGTGAACATCTCCGCCCTGCCCGACGCCAAGCTGACGGCCTACCGCCGCGATGACATCGGGTTCGTGTTCCAGGCGTACAACCTGATCCCCAACCTCTCGGCCAAGGACAATGTCATGCTCCCCATGGAGTTTGCCGGCCTGTCCCGCGCGGAGCGGAGCAGCCGGGCTGCTGAACTGCTGGTCCAGGTGGGGCTGGAGGAGGACATGCACGACCGCAAGGCCAACAAGCTCTCCGGCGGCATGGCGCAGCGCGTCTCCATTGCCCGGGCGCTGGCCAACAACCCCAAACTGATCCTGGCCGATGAGCCCACGGGAAACCTGGATGACGAAACCGGCGAGCTCATCATCGACCTGCTGCGCAGCCTCTCTCATGAGAAAAACACCACCATCCTCGTGGTGACGCACGACCATGCGCTGGCCGCCAAGACGGACAGGAAGTTCCGCCTCGCCCGCGGCCGGCTGACGGAGGAGCCGGTGCGGGCGGCGCACCTGCACTAGGCAGTGCATTTCGCCCCGGATGGACTCTTGCTGGTGCCATTTGCACCACCTTGTCCATCCGGGGCGGGGCCTATGCTGGAGCCATACTTGTTCCACTCACAGGGGAGGGTCCATGCGGATTGCCGTTCTGCAGGCTGCCAGCACAGTGCTTGACGTCGAGAAGAATCTGGCAGTGGTCGACGCCGCCGCGCAGCGGGCCGCCGCTGCCGGGGCGGATCTGCTCCTCACCCCTGAACTCTTCACCACCGGATACGCCCCCGCCCAGGTGTCGGCGGCCGTGTCCGACGCGATGACCGCCGCCATCGACACCGGGGCCTCGGCCATCGCGGCGCGGCACGGAATTGCCCTGGCCTACAGTGCCCCCACCCCGGCGGCCGGCGGCGCCTGGCACATCGGAGCCGTGCTCGTTGATGCGGCGGGCACGGAGGTCCTCCGCTATGCCAAGGTGCACCTCTTTGGGGCCGAGGAGCGGGCCGCCTTCGTCCCAGCCACCGAGGCGCCGGCCGTGGCCACCATCGCCGGAATGCGCGTGGGCCTGCTGGTTTGCTACGACGCCGAGTTCCCCGAAACCGTCCGGGCCCTGGCCGATGCCGGCGCCCAGGTGGCCCTGGTGCCCACGGCCCTTTCCGAGGGGTTCGACGACGTCCCCCAGGTGCTGCTCCGCGCCAGGGCATTGGAAAGCCAGGTGGCCCTGGCCTACGCCAACCACGTGGGCACCGCGCCGGAGCACGACGGCGGCACGCTGGTGCTGGGTGGCGGCAGCATCGTGGCCGGGCCCGACGGCCGGGTCCTGGCCCAGGCACCGCGCAGCACGGACCCGCGCAGCACAGACGCCGACGGCGCTGCACCCGAAGACACCTTTGACCTGATTCTGGCCGATGTCACCCCCGGGGAGGTCGAAGCCGCCAGGGAGCTGGTCCCCTATCTGCGCGACAGGCGCCCGGAGGTCTACGCGGAGTGGTCCGCCGCAGCAGGGGCCAGCATGGACGGATCCAGGAACCGCATCGCGATGAGCAGCTCGGCACGGGTTCCGGCGTCGGCAAGGTCCTTGCCCAGCAGTTCCCCGGCCTGACCCACCAGCCGGCGCACGCTGTTGCGGTGCAGGGACAGGGCCTTGGCCGCCGCGTCCCAGCTGCCGTTCTCCTCCAGCCAGCCGTTGAGCACCCGCAGCACCGCACGGACCTTCTCGTCGTCGGGCTCCAGCAGCGGTGCCAGCAGTTGCTGCGCCAGCAGCGTGCCGGCCTCCCGGCCCAGCAGACCGGCCACCGAGACCGCGACAGCGTCCACACGGATGCTCCGCCCGGAGCTGCGCACCTGCGCGCGCATGGCCGTGGCCCGCTGGTGCGCGGCGGCCAGTTCCGTGGGCTCGGCGGCATCGGAGATTGCCAGCAGCCAGCCGTTGCGCTCCGCCTCGGCGATCACGGCGTCGTCCACCTTGAGCCGGGTGATGGCACTGAAGCCGAAGTCCGTCAGCTCCACCAGCTTGGTGTCGAAGATGCGCCGCCATTGCAGCAGCTCCCGCCCGGACTCCCCCGTGGCCGCGCGCGCCGGAGCGCTTGCATCGGCCCGGATGCCCTGGACCACCCGCAGCGCGGCCGCACGGGAGGATGAGGTGCACTGGGCCAGCAGGTCCTTGGCCGGCCCACCGCCGCGGCCCAGGGCGGCCACGGCCGTCTGCGGGTGCAGCAGCAGTGCGGTGGCCAGCTGCCCCGGGGCCAGCGCGCCCCCGGTCCGCTGGCGGCCCAATGCCTCCAGCAGGCCCACCGCCACCTCCACGATGTTGCGTTCCACCGGCCCGGGCTGCTCGGCCATGCCGATGACCAGGGCACCGATGTTGGCATCCCGGGCGCTGCGCAGCGGATAGCCCGTGACGACGGCCGAGTGCGGCTCGTCAAAGGAATCCACCTCGATGCGCGGCCCCGAGCCGGCAAAGAGCTTGTCCAGCAGCGGCCGCAGCCGCCCCGGATCCGCCCCTGCGGCCGCGGGTGCCCCGATCCCCGGGACCAGCCCGGGCGCTGCGGCGCGGTGGCGCGGGCGCCCGTCGGAGCCGGCCAGCACGGCCCACAGCGGCATATGCCGGGCGAGGACCTCCAGCACCTGCCCCTCGGGCTGGTCGGACAGAGCCCCGCGCAGCAGCGCCCTGGTGGCATCGGAAATGCGCCGCAGCGCCCGCATGTTCTGCGTTTCAAGCAGCCGGGCGTAGAGCATGCCGAGGGCGGCAAAGGGCACCGATTCCGGCACCCGCAGCAGCATGAGTCCATGCCGTCGGCAGGCATCCACCAGGGCGTCCGGGACGTCATCAAAGTACGGCCTGATCCCAAACCCCAGGGCGCAGACACTGGCCTCGACCAGGCGCTGGACGTAGGCATCGATCCGCTCCGGGGAGCCGCCGTCGCCGATGAACTGCAGCCCGGCGGTCAGGAGGACCTCCCCCGCCAGCAGGTACGGGGTGGGATCCTCCAGCTCACTGGGTTCCATCCAGCCCACGGTGGTGTCCGCGGCAGAAGCCAGCAGAGCCCCATCCACCACCAGTTCCGGACCTGCGGGCAGGGCGGCCAGGAAATCCGCCAGCGTCACGCGGCCCAGGGACGTTGGCAGCGCGGCATCGCGGCCCACCGGTGCGGCCAGGCTCATGCGCTGGCCACGGGGTTGAGGAAGGTCCGCGGCAGCCGTGGGGCAATCCGGTTGATGATCTCATCCCCGTGGCTGCCGATGGCCTCGCCCCACTCGTCAGCGCTGGCACCGCCGCCTGCGGGGTCGCCAAAGAGCTCGGCCATCTCGCCGGGGCGGATGCCCCGCGGGTCCGGCCCCAAATCAACCATGAACTGGTCCATGCACACCTTTCCGATCACACGCACGCGCTGCCCTGCGACGGTGACCAGGCCACGGCCGCTGATGCCCTTGGGGATGCCGTCGGCATAGCCCAGGGGGATCAGCCCAAGATAGCGCGTTTCGTGCGTGATGGCCTGGTGCTCGTAGCTCACCCCCGTGCCGGCAGGGACCTTCTTGACCATCACCAGCGGTGCGCGCACGGACAGCGCGGGGCGCAGGCCAAAGTCGGCCGGGTCCAGATGGTCCGCCGGTGCCAGCCCGTACATGGCCAGCCCCACCCGCACCATGTCGAAGTGGTACTCGGGCCGGGCCAGCACATTGGCCGAGCTCGCCACATGCCGCAGCTGGGGGTCCAGGCCGGCGGCGCGGGCCTGCTCCACGGCCCGTTCATAGCCGGCGACGGCGGCCGCGTTGCCCGGGTGCGCCGGGACATCGGCCCAGGCCAGGTGCGTCCACAGGCCGCGGACGCCAATCCCGCCAGGTCCGGCCGCCTGCCCCGCGGCGGCGGCTGCGGCCACCAGCTGCTCCCATTCATCCGCCCGGGCACCGCCGCGGCTCAGGCCGCTGTCCAGTTCGAGGTGGATCTGCGCCCGGACACCCAGTTCGCGGGCGATGGCGGCCACGCCATCAAGCTGCTCCAGGCTGCCGACGGAGACGTCGATGTCATGTTCCAGCGCCGAGCGGATGGCCCCGCTGTTGCTGGAGGCCAGGTACAGCCAGGCCAGGATGGGCGCTGTGATGCCGGCCTGGCGCAGCGCCACGGCCTCGGCCAGCTGGGCCGTGCCCAGCCAGTCAGCGCCGGCGTCCAGCACCGTCCGCGAGACCTCCAGAAGCCCGTGGCCATAGGCGTTTCCCTTGACCACGGCCATGAACGCCGCACTCTGCGAGCACCGGCGCAGGATCTCCACATTGCTGGCAATGGCCGCCAGATCCACGGTGATTTGGCCGGATTGCGGCTGCGCCATCGCAGCTTCCATTTGTGCAAAATGTCTCATGGTTGACCAGTGTAGGGCATTTCATCCCGACATGTAACCGGCATCACATGGCACTGTTGTTCCTACGGAGATCCGGCCACCGGACCTTCAACCCGGCCCTTAGCGGCCGCCCCAGCACGAATGGAGGTCAATGATGACCCAGCAGACACTTGTCCGCGATGAGCCGCTCAGCCTGGCCGGGCAGCTCATGCGCCGCAAGCCCCTCGGACAGATGATCCAGGAGGCCGGCACGTCCACGCACGGCCCCTCGCTGCGCCGCAGCCTCGGCGTCTGGCAGCTGACCATGATCAGTGTCGGCGCCACGTTGGGCACCGGAATCTTTGTCATTTTGGGGTCGTCGGTCCCGCTGGCCGGCCCGGCCATTTGGATCTCCTTCCTGGTGGCCGGATTCGCGGCGCTGCTCTCCGCCATCTCCTACGCCGAGATGGCCGGGGCAGTTCCGGTCTCCGGGTCCAGCTACTCCTACAGCTACGCCACCATGGGCGAGGGCATCGCCTGGATCTGCGGCTGGTGCCTGGTCCTTGAATACGCCGTCTCCGTAGCCGCCGTCGCGGTGGGCTCCGGTGAATACGTGAACGAGACGCTGGCGGCGTTTGGCCTCTCGCTCCCGGATGCCGTCACGGCCCCGCCCGGCACCGACGGCGGCATGCTCAACATCCCGGCCATCGTGATCGTGCTGCTGGCCATGGTGCTGCTGGTCCGCGGCGCCAAGGAGAGCGCCTGGGTGAACACCGTCATGGTCACCGTCAAGGTGGCGGTGCTGCTGATGTTCTGCATCATTGCCTTCACGGCCTTCAACGGGCACCACTTCGACACGCTGATGCCCATGGGCATGGCCGGCATGTCCGCCGCCGCCTCGCGGCTCTTCTTCTCCTACATCGGCTTCGACGCCGCCTCCACCGCCGGGGAGGAGGCCAAGAACCCCCAGCGGGACCTGCCCCGGGCCATCATCGCCTCGATGATCATCATCACCGCCGTCTACATTCTGGTGGCCGTCTCCGCCATTGGCGCCCGGGAATGGAGCTGGTTCGACGGCACCGAGGCCGCCCTGGTGCAGATCCTGCAGGAGATCACCGGCAACCCGTGGCTGGCCCTGGTCTTCTCCATCGGCGCCGTGCTGGCCATCGCCAGCATCGTGCTGACCGTGCTCTACGGCCAGACGCGCATCCTGATGTCGATGTCCCGGGACGGCCTCGTGCCCAAGATCTTCGGCCGCGTCTCCCCCAAGACCGGCACCCCGGTGGCCGGCACCCTGATTGTGGGCACCGCCGTCGCCGTCACCGCGGGGCTGGTTCCGCTGGGTGCACTGGCCGACGCCACCAGCATCGGCACGCTGTTCGCCTTCGCCCTGGTGAACCTGTCCGTCATCTACCTGCGCCGCCGCCGGCCGGACCTGCCGCGCACCTTCCGCGTCCCGCTCTACCCGATCACCCCGATTCTGGGTACCGTCATGTGCATCTACCTGATGGCCAACCTGGGCTCCACCACCTGGTGGGTCTTCGGCGTGTGGATGCTGGTGGGCGTGGCCGCCTACTTCGGCTACGGCCGGCGCAACTCCCGCGTCGCCGCACTGAGCCGGGAGGACTACCGGACGCTCTCCGACGCCGAGCCGGACTGCCCCCAAACCTGACCCTTAACCCGCACTTGAACCACCGGACCTACAACCGAAAGCACGCCAGCCATGTCGCAAGCCACTGACCTGCACACCGCCTCCCCCGCAGACGCCCCCGCGGACCACACGGGCGCCGCGCCCACCGCGGAGGAGTCCGCGCCCATCACCATGCTGAATCCGGACTTCCCCTTCAGCTATGACCACTACCTGGCCAACCCCGCCGGGCTGGGGTCCGTGCCGGAGCATCTGTACGGCACCGAGGTGGCGGTGGTGGGGGCCGGGCTGTCGGGCCTGGTGGCCGCCTACGAGCTGATGAAGCTGGGCCTCAAGCCGGTCATCTACGAGCCGGGGTCCATTGGGGGCCGGCTCAAGACGGAATCCTTCCCGGGCGCGCCGGACGTCGTCGCCGATCTTGGCGGCATGCGCTTCCCCGTCTCCGGCAAGGCGTTCTACCACTATGTGGATCTGCTGGGGCTGGCCACGGAGGAGTTCCCCAACCCGCTGGCCGGGCCCACCTCCAGCACCGTGATCGAGCTGGCCGGGCAGAAGCACTATGCAGAGAAGCCCGAGGATCTGCCGGAGTTCTTCCGCGAGGTTGCGGCGGCGTGGAAGGCCGCGCTGCGCGAGCACGCCTCCTTCGATGAGATGCAGCTGGCCATCCGGACCCGGGACACCGCCCGGATCAAGGAACTGTGGAACGCCATGCTGCCCGAGTTCGATGAGCAGACGTTCTACGGCTTCGTGGCCGCCAGCCGCGCCTTCCGCGAGGCCGGCTTCGCACACCGCGAGGCCTTCGGCCAGGTCGGCTTCGGCACGGGCGGCTGGGACACGGACTTCCCCAACACCATCCTGGAGATCCTGCGCGTGGTCTACACCGACGCCGACGACGCGCACCGCGGCATTGTGGGCGGCGCCCAGCGGCTGCCCGAAGCACTGTGGGAGCATGCGCCGTCGGACGCCGCCTTCTGGCCCGCGGGCACCTCGCTGAAGTCACTGCACCGCGGCAGCCCGCGCGGCGCGGTCGCCAGCATCACCCGCGGTGCACCCACGGAATCGAACCCGGCCGGGGACATCGTCCTGACCGACCGCTGGGGCCACAGCGCCTCCTACCCCACCGCCATCGTCACCTGCCAGACCTGGCTGCTCTCCACTCGCATCCACACCGACGAGGCGCTGTTCCCGGCCGGGCTCTGGACGGCCATCGAGCGCAACCACTACATGCAGTCCTCCAAGACCTTCGTCATGGTGGACAGGCCGTTCTGGAAGGACCGCGATCCGGTGACCGGCCAGGAGGTGCTTAGCATGACGCTGACCGACCGCCTGCCCCGGGCCACCTATCTGCTGGACAACGGCCCGGACAAGCCCGCGGTCATTCTGCTCTCCTACACCTGGAACGACGACGCCCTGAAGTGGCTCTCGCTCGACGCGGATGAGCGGGTGCGGCTGATGCTGCATTCCCTCGCCCAGATCTACCCCGGCGTGGACATCGCGTCCCACATTGTGGGCGAGCCCATCACGGTTTCCTGGGAGGCGGACCCGAACTTCATGGGCGCCTTCAAGGCCAATCTGCCCGGCCACTACCGCTACCAGCAGCGGCTCTTCAGCCACTTCAAGCAAGATGGCCTGCCCGCCTCCCAGCGCGGCATCTTCCTGGCCGGCGACGACGTCTCCTTCACTGCCGGCTGGGCCGAGGGTGCCGTGAGCACGGGGTTGAATGCGCTGTGGGGCGTGGTGGCACACCTCGGCGGCACCTCGTCGCCGGGCAATCCCGGCCCCGGTGATCTGCTGGATGAGCTCGGCCCGATCGAACTGGACTAAAGCCAGTCCGGACCAACGGCAGGAAGTACGACGGCGGGGTGCGGCTGCAGTGGCGGGGCGGATTCAGGTGGCCGGCCCGCCGTCGTTCGCTGCCAGGCGTCCCCTCCCTGTCAGTCCAGCGTGAGCGACCGCAGTGCGGGGCGCGGATCGAGTCCGTCCTCCGCGGCCACCAGCAGCACGAGCGCCCGGGCCTCCTCGCCGCAGGCAGCACAGCCCAGCAGGTGGGAGCGCAGCGCGGCAAAGCCAGCGGGCGTGCCGGCCAACAGGCTGTCCACGAGCCCGTCGATCTGCTCAAAGCAGTCGTCGCAGGACAGCCACGGCTCGGCCGCCAGCGCGAGCCGCTGCGCCTGCTCCTCGCTCAGTTTTCTGGGTTGCATCGTCATGGGATCACCCCCTCGGAGACGTCGTCAGAGAAATATCCCTGCGCCTCCAGCCGCGCACGGAGCTTGGCCCGTGCATCGTGGAGCGTCTTGTAGAGAGCATTGCGCGTGCTGCCCAACCGCTCCGCGAGGACGTCGATGGGCACCTCGTCCACCAGCAGGGCCAGCACCACCATCCGCTGGTGTGCCGTCAGCGAGGCATCGATGGCGTGGCTGACGGCTTCGGAGAAATCCGCGGCCACAGCCAGCTGTTCGGGCGAGGATGCGGCGGCGGCCGGCTCGGCCACGAGTTCCAACGGCACATCACGGTGCCGCCAGATGTTCCGCCGCACCTCGACGGCCGCGTACAGGATGCCGAACTTGTAGGCCCACGTCGTGAATCGGCTGCGGCCCTCGAAGCTGGAGAGCTTGCCCAACACGGCCACCATGGCCTCATCTGCGGCCTGGTTCACCAAATCCTCGCGGCGGGCCATGCCAATGGCCGGCAGCTGGGCCGCCATCACCGACACCTGGTGCCGGGCCGCCTTCAGCAGCAGCCGATGCAGGTCCTCCAAGGCCGTCTCGTGGCCGGGGCAGGGTCCGCTGAGCAGGAGCACCCAATCCGCCGGAACCTCCTGGGCGCCCACCGGGCCTGTGCCGGCCAGCCCTGGGCCGTCGAGGGCAGCCATTGCCTCACTCCCGCCGCTGGGGATCGGGGAAGGGTCCAAGGATCCGGACCGCGAGCTCCGGCGGACAGCCGTTGTCCACCAGAGTGAGCAGCGCGTGGAAGTCCACCCTGGGCGTTGCCGACAAGCGCTGGGCCATCGGCGCCGGAAATCCGGATGACACCAGCAACCTGCACCGCCAATCAATGGTGCTTGAGCTGGCGCCGCACATGTCGCTGCTGCGCTCGGAACTGCTGCTGCGGAGGTGCTGTGCCGAGACTGCCATCCTCGGCACCTCATGGTTGGTGTTCATACCTACTTAGTGTCGCCCTCAGGGGTCCGTCTTACATCCCAGCGGGAGGATTCTTCCCCACGGATGCCCCCCCCCTGCGCGCCGGTGCGGCGGCGCAGGTAGGACGGCCGCTGGTGCGGCCCGGCCCGCTGCCGCAGCGCAGCTGACCTGCGCCTGCAGGCAGGTGCGGGGAGGTCCCGCGGCAACCGCGGAACCTCCCCACACCATAAAGCTCAGCGGCCGAAATGACCGCACCGCTTGCCTCTCACTGCCGGGGAGGGAAAACCCCTTGCAGCGCGATGATGTAGTTCAGCGTGAGGAATGGCTGCCGGTTCTCGTGCGCCTGGCCTGATCCTGCAACGCCCGTGGCCGCCATGACGCCGCTCGCCACGCCGTACACCCCACCAGTGGCGGGCGCCAAAGTGGCGGGCCGGTCCGAGGTTTGTGCCCCCGCGGCCGGAATGGAGTGGACGTGCTGGGGAATTTGGGTTTGGTTGAGTGCCACGGATTCAACGCCACCCGTTTCACCGATGACATAGGGAGTCAGTCCCGGGCCCTGCCCCTGGTGGATGGGCACCCGCCCCTGCAGATTGGGCAGGGCGAAGGTGTTGACGCCGTTGCCACCGTAGGTGGTACCCAGCAGTGAAAAGAGCGCCGTGTTCTGTGCAATGGACAGAAGCTGCCCGTTGCACAGGGCCCAGCCCCGCGGGGCAAAGTTGAAGCCGGTGATGGAGATTTCGCCAATGAATGGGTCAGTGGACATGAGCGGCCTTTCAGCTCTGCGAAGGGAAGATGCCTTCGGCGCAGATGACGAAGTTGATGGACAAGAAGGGCTGGATGTTGTCATGGGGCTGGTTCCCGCCTGAGACCGCGGACGGTGCCAGGACGGTTCCATCCACGGGACCAAACGAGCCACCCTGGGCCGGAACCAGGCCCATCGGCGAACTGGACATTTGGGACCCGGCTGATGGCATCCAATGCTGGTGGGATGCCATGGTCGAATTGGTCACGGTGACCGATTCCGATCCGCCGGTTTGTCCCAGGACATAGGTGGTTCCCGATGCGGGCGACCTACCCTGGTGAACAGCAACCCGGCCGCGCAGATCCGGAACAGCAAAAGTGTTAACACCGTCGCCGCCATAAGTGGTGCCCAACAGCACGAAGAGGACTTCATACTGGGAGATCGGCAGCAGACTGCCATCACAGAGGAGCCAGCCCCGGGGGGCGAAGTAGAAGCCCACCATGATGATGTCGCCAACGTAAGGTTCCGCAGCGCTCATGAATTTTCCTCCCTGGAGGCACTGATGATGGCTGTCGCAGTGGTGGCACCCCGGCTGACCAGCAGTGGTACTGCCCCGAGCCGCGGATGTTCCACCGAGGGGACGTCGGAGGACAATGCGCCCTCCTGCAGCGAAAACACCAAGGCAAAGGCATCAAAGCTGCCGAACTCTGCACTGAGCAGCACCGCGGGTGCACCGTCCACCGTCAGCGTGGAGCCGACCAGCGGTTGCCAGGCAGCCATGGAGTAGGGGTTCTGGGCCCTGCCCAGCGCCGAAACACCCAGTGCGGGCACCACGGCCGCCACTGCAGCGAGCGCGCCGCCGGCCAACACCGTCCTGCGGGTCGGTTGAGGAAAGCGTGCCATCGCTCAGCCCGCGAACTTCATCGAGTAGCGCAGATTCGCCACGCTGGCCCCGCCATTGTCCACCCTGAGGCTCACGGTCTTGCCCGCCGGAATGGTGACCGAGTGCGTTGAATCCACGCAGGACTTGGCGTTGGCCGCAGCCGTGCACGCCAGGGCACTGGACACTCCGTCGACCACCACCGTCAGCGTCACAGCTCCCGGCGAGGAGACACGGACGGACAAATTGGAGAGCACTCCGGAAGTGGGAAGCTCGATGGCTGCATCCGTCTGGGTGGTGACCACCCGGCTGGTGCCGGAGAGTGGCGAGTAGCTGGTGGCATCGGCGCCGTCGATGAACGGCACGGAACCAATCATGCCCGGGCTGGCACCGGCCTGACCCTGAGGGCCTTGCGGCCCGGCGGGGCCGATGGGGCCCGCTAGTCCGGATGCGCCTGCCACGCCCGTGGAGCCCACGGCGCCGGTGGCACCGGTGAGCCCCTGGAGGCCTTGGGGTCCGATGGGGCCCTGAGGTCCGATCAACGATTGGGGCGTTCCCGACCAGGAACCGAGGGCCTTGGGGCCGTAGACCTTGAAGCTGGTTGTGTCCAGATAGAAATCTCCGTCAATGCCCAGGTTCGACGCGGGAATTCCAGAGCCGTTGCGAATGCTGTTCCCATTGGTTCCCGGCAGACCCGCGACGCCTTGGATGCCCTGGGCGCCTATCGCACCTGTCGCGCCCGTTGCGCCTTGGGCGCCGGTCGCTCCAGCGACACCCTGAATGCCCTGAATGCCCTGAATGCCTTGGGCGCCCACTGCGCCCGTCGCACCCTGGTTGCCGGTCGCTCCGGTGGCACCTTGAATGCCCTGGGCACCCTGAGCACCGGTTGCGCCGACGGCGCCAGTGTCGCCCGTCGCGCCGGTGGCACCTGTTGGGCCGGCGGGACCCGCGGCACCTTGAATGCCCTGGGCGCCCTGCGCACCGGTTGCGCCAGCAGCGCCTGTCGCGCCGACGGCACCCTGAGAGCCGGTGTCACCCTTGGCGCCAGTGGCACCCTGGGCTCCCGTGGCCCCGTCGGCACCTGCAGCGCCTGTCGCGCCGACGGCACCAGTGTCACCCTTCGCACCCGCGGCACCCGTCGCGCCAGTCGCACCTTGTGTGCCTTGCGCGCCGGTTGCACCCTGTGCTCCACTCGCGCCGGTCGCGCCAACGGCACCCTGAGAGCCGGTGTCACCCTTGGCGCCAGTGGCACCCTGGGCTCCCGTGGCCCCGTCGGCACCTGCAGCGCCTTGGGCGCCGGTTGCACCCGTTGCACCCGCGGCTCCGGCATCGCCCTGGGCACCCGCCGCTCCAACAGCGCCAGTGGCGCCGGCCGCACCCGGTGCGCCGTTCTGGCCCGCCGCTCCAGCGGCACCGGCCAACCCGGCGGCGCCGTTCAATCCATCGGCGCCGGAGGGACCCGTGGGTCCGGCAGCGCCGGAGGGGCCAGCGGTTCCCGCGGCCCCGTCCTTGCCATTTGTGCCATCCTTGCCGGCAGCACCGTCCCGACCGGCGGACGTCGCATTGTCCGCAAGCTTGGCCGACCAGGAAACGGCCACGGCATCGTTGCCGCATGCCGCTGGCGCGGCCGGGCTGACGGTGACGTTGGTGAACTGCCCTGCATTGGCATCGAGACAGGCACTGAACGATCCTGAATCGTCGCTGCCCGGTGTGCAGGCCGCCAGTGAAAGGCCTACGGCCAAAGCCAGGGTGGACCCGATGATTCGGCGTCCAGAAAGCGGTCGTGACATCACAATTAGCCCCTCAACCTTGTGATTGGTACCCAAGCCCCCATAGACCCCGGGCAAAAAGAATAAGACCTGCCAGCACAATCAATACGGCTGGCACCGGAAACGTAACACGAATCCGTGCCACCCGCAGGTACTGTGAAGGCATTTCACTCTTCGGCCCCATCATGCCGGCACCGCGGCGCAGGCATCTCTTGCCACATGCACCCATTTTTGTGCGCGCCACCCGGACCTGGTTGCACCGAGGAACACCAAGTGGCGGGGACGCAACACTGCGTCCCCGCCACTTGGCGTTCCTCATCTATCAGGCTTTGTCAGCGGGCCGCGACGCTGTCCACCGCATCCTTCTCACTGCGAAGCTCCGCCTGGAACTTCGCATAGCGGGCCAGATGGGCCGGACGGCGGCGCAGGATGAACCAGGCCACGCCGAGCACGATGAACCAGAGCGGTGTGGCCAGCAGCGCCAGCAGCGTGTCCGGCTGGGTGGTCAGGGTCCAGAGCACGAAGCCGAAGAACGCGAAAACCACCCACACCATGGGAATGCCACCGGGCATCTTGAACTTGGACGCATCATGGAGCTGCGGGCGGCGCTTGCGGAAGGCGATGTAGCTGGCCAGGATGATGGACCAGACGAAGACGAAGCAGACGGCCGAGACGGTGGTGACCATGTCGAAGGCCTTGCCGATGTCCTGGCCGGCGTACATGAGCACGACGCCGGAGAGCAGCAGGACGCAGGAGAGGAACAGTGCGTTGCGGGGAACCTTCCGCCCGGAGAGGCTGTTGAATACGGACGGCGCGTCGCCCTCCTGAGCCAGACCGTAGACCATGCGCGAAGTGGAGTAGATGCCCGAGTTGGCGCTGGACATGGCCGAGGTCAGCACCACCAGGTTCACCACCGTGGCCGCTGCGCCCAGCCCGGCCAGGGAGAACATGGCGATGAAGGGGCTGTGTCCGGCGGCGAACTGGGTCCACGGGATGACGGACATCAGGATGATCAGGGCACCCACGTAGAAGAGCAGCACGCGCACCGGGATCGAGTTGATGGCCTTGGGCAGGTTCTTCTCGGGATCCTTGGCCTCGGCCGCCGTCGTACCCACCAGCTCGATGCCCACAAAGGCGAAGACGGCAATCTGGAAGCCGGCGACAAAGCCCATGAATTCATTGGGGAAGAAGCCGCCGTGGCTCCACAGGTTGGTGAAGCTGGCAGGTCCTGCCTCGGAGGAGAAGCCGCTGAAGATCATGAAAAGGCCCACAATGATCAGTGCCGCAATGGCAATGATCTTCACCAGGGCAAACCAGAACTCGGTCTCGCCGAAGGCCTTCACGGTGGTCAGGTTCAGCAGCAGCAGGATGGCGATGGTTGCCAGTCCCGGGATCCACAGCGGGAGCCCCGGCCAGAGTTCCTGGGAGTAGCCGGCGATGGCGATCACGTCCGCAATACCTGTGATCACCCAGCAGAACCAATAGGTCCAGCCCGTGAAGAAGCCGGCCCAGGGACCCAGCAGGTCGGCGGCAAAATCGCTGAAGGATTTGTAGTGCAGATTGGAGAGCAGCAGCTCCCCCATCGCCCGCATGACGAAGAACAGCATGAAGCCGATGATCATGTACACGAAAATCACTGAAGGGCCGGCCGCGGAGATCGTTTTGCCCGATCCCATGAACAGGCCGGTGCCAATGGCTCCACCAATGGCAATCAGCTGGATGTGGCGGTTGGACAGCGAGCGGGACAGCTGTTGGCCGTCGCCTGCGGGGGTGGATGGGGTGTTACCCAGCGTGGCCGTCGTTTGCTTTGGCATGGGGCTTCTTTCTCATCAGGAAAGCTGTTGTGAAGAACGATGGATGGCAGTGGTGCTGCAGCTGTGTCGTGGATCTGCCGGCCTCGGCACAGCACACCATGGACCGTCGTCGGCGACGGACAATGAAGGGTGTTTTGTTGCGCGGCCATCTGGCGGCATGGCCCACAGGGGCCGGCCACTGGCCGAGTGTGCAGCGGGAATGTGGTCGTTGTCCAGCATTCTCAGCTGGAGATCTCAGGGCCGGCAGGTGTTCCGTGGCGGCTACGGGATCAGTGTGGAGTGCATCACACAACAATGTCAAGCCGGCCCACACCGCCCCAAATCCGCCCGGACCTCGCCGCGGCCGCGGGGCGGAGATCTTGCCTGCGGTTCGAATTGCGTGTAACTTGTGTGCTGAATCACCACAACTTCATATGCCTTTTGAACCGTGGCGGGAGAGTCCTCCAGCCATCCAGCGGGCAGGCGCCGTAGGAGCAAATCCTCCCCAGGAATCTCTCAGGCCCCCGTACCGCCACGGCGAGGCAACTCTGGAAAGTAGTCAGGCCCCAGGCCCGGACTCACCGACGGTGCAAGCGGACTCTGGTCCGCGGAAACTCTCAGGTCCAATACAGAGCGGGGAGGAACCCGGTCCGTTCCGACGCATTCGGCGTCGGCCTACCTTGGAGTTCCTCTTGACTGTCAATGCAACCCCCACCACCTTCGTCGACCGCCACATTGGTGCACGCCGACAGGCCGATGTCGACACCATGCTCAAGTCGATCGGCTACGACTCCCTCGAATCCCTGGTCGACACCGCTGTGCCGGACGACATCCGCCAGGACGCGCCGCTGGTGCTGAAGACCGCCCTGAGCGAGGTGGAGGTGCTGGCGGAACTGCGCCAGCTGGCAGCCAAGAATGTCACGGCCGTGCAGATGATCGGCCAGGGCTACTACGACACCGTGACTCCCCCGGTGATCCGCCGCAACATCCTCGAATCCCCGGCCTGGTACACGGCGTACACGCCCTACCAGCCCGAGATCTCCCAGGGCCGCCTTGAGGCCCTGCTGAACTTCCAGACCATGGTCCAGGACCTGGTGGGCCTGCCCATCGCCAACGCCTCGCTGCTGGATGAAGCCACGGCCGTTGCCGAGGCCGTGCTGCTGATGCGCCGCGCCAACAAGTCCAAGACGGCCGCCGACGGCAAGACGGTGCTCGACGCCGATCTCCTGCCGCAGACCATCGCCATCGTCAAGGGCCGCGCCGACGCCCTGGGCTTTGAGGTGGAGGTTGCCGATCTGTCCCTGGGCCTGCCCGACGGCGAGATCAACGGCGTCGTCCTCCAGCAGCCGGGCGTCTCCGGCCGCATCTTCAACCACGCCCCCGTCATTGCCGCCGCCAAGGAGCGCGGCGCACTAGTGACGGTGGCCGCGGATCTGCTGGCACTGACGCTCATCACCCCTCCCGGCGAGCAGGGCGCGGACATCGCCGTCGGCTCCACCCAGCGCTTTGGTGTGCCGCTGTTCTTCGGCGGCCCGCACGCGGCCTACATGGCCGTCCGCCAAGGCCTGGAGCGTTCGCTGCCCGGCCGCCTCGTCGGCGTCTCCAAGGACTCCGCCGGCTTCCCGGCCTACCGCCTGGCGCTGCAGACGCGCGAGCAGCACATCCGCCGCGAGAAGGCCACGTCCAACATCTGCACCGCGCAGGCACTGCTGGCCATCGTCTCCTCCATGTACGCCGTCTACCACGGCCCCGAGGGCCTGAAGGCGATCGCCGAGACCACCCACGGCCACGCCCGCACGCTGGCCACGGCGCTGTCCGCCTCCGGCATCGAGGTGCTGCACGGCTCCTTCTTCGACACCCTCACCGTCCGCGTTCCGGGCCGCGCCAACGCCATCATCGCGCTGGCCGAAAGCCGCGGCATCAACCTGCGCCCCATCGACGCCGACCACGTTGGCGTCTCCGTGGATGAGACGACGACGGCGGACATCGTCGCCCGCGTGGCAGGCGTCTTCGGCGCCTCCGCCGCCGGCGACGGCGTGGACACGGACGCCACGGCCTTCGCCCTGGCCGACGGCGTCGAGCGCACCTCCGACTACCTCCAGCACCCGGTGTTCAACACCCACCGCTCCGAGACCCAGCTGCTGCGCTACATCCGCCGCCTCAGCGACCGCGATCTAGCCCTGGACCGCACCATGATCCCGCTGGGCTCGTGCACCATGAAGCTGAACGCCACCGCCGAGATGGAAGCCATCTCCTGGCCGGAGTTCGCCTCCATCCACCCCTTCGCTCCGGATTCCCAGACCGAGGGCTGGCGCGAGCTGATCTCGGGTCTGGAAGCCGATCTCTGCGAGGTCACCGGCTACGACCAGGTTTCCCTGCAGCCCAACGCCGGCTCCCAGGGTGAGCTGGCGGGCCTGCTGGCCATC
The DNA here is from genome assembly GCF_000482545.1 of Arthrobacter sp. 35W. GTDB lineage: Bacteria > Actinomycetota > Actinomycetes > Actinomycetales > Micrococcaceae > Specibacter. Next base: position 1,869,651 of record NZ_KI519455.1, on the reverse strand, counting down.
CGCGGCTACCACCTCTCCCGCGGCGATGACCAGCGCACCGTCTGCCTGATCCCCGCCTCCGCACACGGCACCAACGCCGCCTCGGCAGTGCTGGCCGGCATGAAGGTCGTCGTCGTCGCCACGGCACCTGACGGCACCATCGACCACGCGGACCTGCAGGCCAAGATCGAGGCCAACAAGGACGTCCTCTCCGCCATCATGATCACCTACCCGTCCACGCACGGCGTGTACGACGCCGATGTGCGCGAAGTCTGCGATTCCGTGCACGCCGCCGGCGGCCAGGTCTACATCGACGGCGCCAACCTCAACGCTCTGGTGGGCCTGGCCCAGCCCGGCAAGTTCGGCGGAGACGTTTCCCACCTGAACCTGCACAAGACCTTCTGCATTCCGCACGGCGGCGGCGGCCCCGGCGTCGGCCCTGTCGCAGCCAAGGCCCACCTGGCCCCGTTCATGCCCGGCAACGCCGCGTCCTGGACCGAGGGGAACGATGTGCCGATCTCGGCCTCGCGCTTCGGCTCCGCCGGCGTGCTGCCGATTTCATGGGCCTATGTGAAGCTGATGGGCGGTGCCGGCCTGACCCAGGCCACCAAGTCCGCCCTGCTGGCCGCGAACTACATCGCCTCCCGCCTCAACGAGCACTTCCCGGTCCTGTACACCGGTGCCGGGGATTTGGTGGCGCACGAGTGCATCCTTGATCTGCGCCCGCTGACGGCAGCCACCGGCGTCACCGCCGAGGACGTCGCCAAGCGCCTGATCGACTTCGGCTTCCACGCCCCCACCCTGTCCTTCCCGGTGGCCGGCACCTTGATGGTGGAGCCCACCGAGTCCGAGGACCTGGTGGAGATCGACCGCTTCATCACGGCCATGATCACCATCCGTGCCGAGATCGACCAAGTCGCAAACGGCGAGTTCACGGTGGAGGACAGCCCGCTGCGCAACGCTCCGCACACCGCGTCCGCCGTCATCGACTCCGCCTGGGAGCGCGGCTACCCTCGTGAGCAGGCAGCATTCCCGCTCGCTTCGCTGCGCCAGGACAAGTACTTCCCGCCGGTGGGCCGCATCGACGGCGCCGCAGGCGATAGGAACCTTGTCTGCTCCTGCCCGCCCATCTCCGAGTTCGAAAACTAAGGACCCCCACGATGACTGAGAACTACACAGCCCTCTACGAAGAGCACAAGAAGCTCGGCGCCTCCTTCACCGATTTCGGCGGTTGGCAGATGCCCCTGAAGTACTCCTCCGAGCTGGCCGAGCACCACGCCGTGCGCCAGTCCGCAGGACTCTTCGACCTCTCCCACATGGGCGAGGTCTGGGTCACCGGTGCCGAAGCGGCAGCGTTCCTGGACTACGCGCTGGCCGGCAAGATCTCCGCCATGAGCGTGGGCAAGGCCAAGTACTCCCTGATCTGCCAGGAGGACGGCGGCATCATCGATGACCTCATCGTCTACCGCCGCGGAGACTCCACGTTCCTCGTGGTGCCCAACGCCGGCAACGCGCCCGTCGTGGCCGCCGCGCTGGTTGAGCGTGCGGCAGACTTCGACGTCGTCGTCGAGGACGCCTCCGCCGAGACGTCCCTGATCGCCGTCCAGGGCCCCAAGGCCGAGGAGATCCTGCTCCGCCTGGTGCCGGCCGAGGCCCACGCCCTGGTCACCGAGCTGAAGTACTACGCCGCCGTCGAGGTTCCCTTCACGTTCGGCGGCCGCACCGCCGAACTGCTGCTGGCCCGCACCGGCTACACCGGCGAGGACGGCTTCGAGATCTTCGTGGCCAACGACGCTGCCGCCGAGCTGTGGCAGGAGATCGTGGCCGTGGCGAACGACGGCGAACTGGTGCCGGCCGGTCTGGCGTCCCGCGACTCGCTGCGCCTGGAGGCCGGCATGCCGCTCTACGGCAACGAGCTCTCCCGCAATGGCAACGCCTACGAGGCAGGCCTGGGCCCCGTGGTCTCGCTCGCCAAGGAAAGCGACTTCGTGGGCCGCGCCGCACTGGAGGCCGCCAAGGCCGCCGGCGCCGGCGACACCAGCGGACGCAAGCTGGTGGGCCTGAAGGGCCTGGGCCGCCGCGCCGGCCGCAGCCACTACCCGGTGATGAAGGACGGCGTCGTCGTTGGCGAGGTCACCTCCGGCCAGCCCAGCCCGACCCTCGGCTACCCCGTGGCCCTGGCCTACGTCGACGTCGAGCACGCCGCCCTGGGCACCGCCCTGGACGTGGACCTGCGCGGCAAGGCCGAGCCCTTCGAGGTCATCGCCCTGCCTTTCTACAAGCGCGTCAAGTAGCACCGGTCTCGCCCCGGTGGTCGAGCCTGGGCCCCCGGGGCGAGACCCCGCACACCACCCACCCACACCAGACCTAAGGAAGCACACATGGCACAAGTAGCACCCGAACTCCAGTACTCCGAAGAGCATGAGTGGGTGGCCAATGAGGCCGGCAACCTCGTCTCCATCGGCATCTCCGCCGTCGCCACCGATGCCCTCGGAGACATCGTCTACGTTGACCTGCCCGAGGTCGGCACCGCCGTCACCGCTGGGGAGACCTGCGGCGAGGTGGAGTCCACCAAGTCCGTCTCCGATCTGTACTCCCCCGTCACCGGCGAGGTCACAGAGGTCAACTCCGCCGTCGTCGACGATCCGGCACTGATCAATTCCGATCCCTACGGCGCCGGCTGGCTGTTCAAGGTGGCCGCGGAGTCCCACGGGCCGTTGCTCTCCGCCGTCGAGTACGCCACCAAGAACGGTGGCGAGCTGTGAGCGCCGCTGTAGGCACCGCCGGCGCCACCTTCGCCCAGGTGGTCTCCCCGAGCCTCGATGCCCAGCTGTCCGAGCTGGATCCGGAGATCGCCGTCCAGATCGACAATGAGCTGGCCCGCCAGCGCTCCGGTCTGGAAATGATCGCCTCCGAGAACCACACGGCCGCCGCCGTCATGCAGGCGCAGGGCTCGGTGCTGACCAACAAGTACGCCGAGGGCTACCCGGGGCGCCGCTACTACGGCGGCTGCGAGCACGTGGATGTCATCGAGCAGCTGGCCATCGACCGCGTCAAGGCGCTGTTCGGCGCAGGCTACGCGAATGTGCAGCCGCACTCCGGCGCCCAGGCCAACGCCTCGGTGATGCACGCGCTGATCAAGCCAGGCGACACCATCATGGGCCTGAACCTGGCCCACGGCGGGCACCTGACGCACGGCATGAAGATCAACTTCTCCGGCAAGCTCTACAACGTCATCCCGTACCAGGTGCGCGAGGACACCCACCGCGTGGACATGGCCGAGGTGGAGCGCCTGGCGCTGGAGCACAAGCCGGCGCTGATCGTGGCCGGCTGGTCCGCCTACGCTCGCCAGCTGGACTTCGCCGAGTTCCGCCGCATTGCCGATCTGGTGGGTGCCTACCTGATGGTGGACATGGCCCACTTTGCGGGTCTGGTGGCCGCGGGGCTGCACCCCTCCCCGGTGCCGCACGCCCACGTCACCACCTCCACCACGCACAAGACCCTTGCCGGTCCGCGCGGCGGCATCATCCTCTCCAACGACGCCGACATCGCCAAGAAGATCAACTCGGCGGTGTTCCCCGGCCAGCAGGGCGGCCCGCTGGAGCACGTCATCGCCGGCAAGGCCGTGGCCTTCAAGATTGCGGCCACTGAGGAGTTCGCCGAGCGCCAGCAGCGCGTGCTCGACGGCGCCCGGATCCTGGCCGAGCGCCTCGTCCAGGCCGATGTCGCGGCGAAGGGGATCTCCGTGATCTCCGGCGGCACCGATGTGCACCTGGTGCTCGTTGATCTGCGCAATTGCGAATTGGACGGCCAGCAGGCCGAGGACCGTCTGGCCGCGATCGACATCACCGTCAACCGCAATGCCGTACCGTTCGACCCGCGCCCGCCAATGGTCACCTCCGGCCTGCGCATCGGCACGCCGGCCCTGGCCACCCGCGGCTTCGGCCAGGCGGCCTTTGCCGAGGTTGCGGACATCATTGCCGAGGCTTTGACCGCCGACGCCGATGCAGACCTCTCCGGTCTGCGCACCCGGGTGGCGGCTCTGGCCGACGCCCACCCGCTCTACCCCGCCGTCGCCAACCTTTCCTAGCGAGGCGGCACAGTGTCCGAACCCGTATAAGATGGTTCGCTTCCGTCTTGTGCCGGGCCGCCGCCATCCGCGGCGGCCCGGCACAGGACGCCCGGTGGGAGCACACACCACCACAGTGCGCCCCACCCTCCGGCAGGACAATCTGCCGGACCACTGCATTTGCACGTAAGGAACACCATGGCCGTCGGAGTCTTTGACCTCTTTTCAGTAGGAATCGGACCCTCCAGTTCGCACACGGTGGGCCCCATGCGGGCGGCCGCCGAGTTTGCTGCGGAACTGCGCACCACCGGCGTCCTGGCCCGGACCGCCGGACTTCGGGTGGACCTCTACGGCTCCCTCGCCGCCACCGGGCACGGCCACGGCACCATGACGGCCATCCTGCTGGGGCTGGAGGGCTACTACCCCGAGCTCATCCTCCCCGACGAGGTGGAGGAACGGCTGGCCGTCATCGCCGGCACCGGCACGCTGCAACTGGCCGGCGAGGTGCCGCTGCCCTACGCCGTCGCCGACATGGTCCTGCGCCCGCTCACCGTGCTGGCCCGCCACACCAACGGCATGACCTTCACCGTCTCCGATGCCGCCGGTACCGTGCTCCACCAGGCCACGTACTTCTCCGTGGGCGGCGGTTTCATTGTCCGCGAGGGCAGCGAGGACACGGCCAAGGCCGAGCTCGAGGAGTCCAAGCAGGAACTGCCGCTGCCCTTCCGCACCGCCGCGGAACTGCTGGCCCATTGCACCGCCACCGGACTGAACTTCAGCGGCGTCATGCTCGAAAACGAGAAGAGCCTGCGCCCGGAAGCGGAGATCCGCAGCTCCCTGCTGCACATCCGCGACGTCATGGAGGAGTGCAAGAACTCCTCCCTCAAGCGCACCGGCCTGCTGCCGGGCGGGCTGAACGTCCGCCGCCGGGCACCGGACTGGCACACGCGCCTGCGCTCGGAGGACCCGGACCGGGACCCGAAGTTCTGGCAGGAATGGGTCAATCTGGTGGCCCTGGCCGTCAATGAGGAGAATGCCTCCGGCGGCCGCGTGGTCACGGCACCCACCAACGGCGCCGCCGGCATCATCCCCGCCGTCATGTTCTACGCCACCCACTACATCCCTGCCGTTGCGGGCCTGGACGGGGACGCCCGCGAGAAGGCCGTCGACGACGTCGTGGTCAAGTTCCTGCTCGCCGCCGGCGCCGTCGGGGTGCTCTACAAGGAGCAGGCCTCGATCTCCGGCGCCGAGGTGGGCTGCCAGGGCGAGGTCGGCTCGGCGTCGTCGATGGCCGCTGCCGGACTGGCCGAGGTCATGGGCGGCACGCCCGAGCAGGTGGAGAACGCCGCGGAGATCGCCATGGAGCACAACCTCGGCCTGACCTGCGACCCCATCGGCGGGCTGGTGCAGATCCCCTGCATCGAACGCAATGCCATTGCCGCGGCCAAGGCCATCAACGCCGCGAAGATGGCGCTGTGGGGCGACGGCACGCACCGGGTGTCCCTCGACGAGGTCATTGTCACGATGCGGGAAACCGGCAGGGACATGAGCTCCAAATACAAGGAGACCGCCATGGGCGGCCTCGCCGTAAATGTGGTGGAGTGCTGATGCGCGCCGCCGCCAGCGAAGGAGCCGTACTGTGACACTCGCACCCGAAGGCCGCAAGATGCTGCGCATCGAACAGCGCAACGCCGCCACCCCCGTCGAGCGCAAGCCCGACTGGATCAAGGCCAAGGTCTCCATGGGCCCGGAATACATCGGCATGAAGAACCTGGTCAAGAAGGAGGGCCTGCACACCGTCTGCGAGGAGGCGGGATGTCCGAACATCTTCGAATGCTGGGAGGACCGCGAGGCGACGTTTTTGATCGGCGGCTCCGAATGCACCCGCCGCTGCGACTTCTGCCAGATCGACACCGGCAAACCCTCCCCCATCGACAGGTTCGAACCCACCAAGGTCGCCCGCTCCGTGGTGAAGATGAACCTGCGCTACGCCACCGTCACCGGCGTCGCCCGCGACGACCTCGAGGACGAGGGCGTGTGGCTGTACGCCGAAACGGTCCGCAAGATCCACGAACTGAACCCCAACACCGGGGTGGAGCTGCTCATCCCGGACTTCTCCGGCAAACCCGAGCACATCGCCGCGATCTGCGACTCCGCCCCGGAGGTCTTCGCCCACAACGTGGAAACCGTGCCGAGGATCTTCAAGCGCATCCGCCCCGCGTTCCGCTACGACCGCTCCCTGGACGTCATCACTCAGGGCCGGGACCTGGGCATGGTCACCAAGTCCAACCTGATCCTGGGCATGGGCGAAACCCGCGCCGAAATCTCCGAAGCCCTCGCCGACCTCCACGGCGCCGGCTGCGACCTGATCACCATCACCCAGTACCTGCGCCCCTCCGAACGGCACCTGCCCGTGGACCGCTGGGTCAAGCCGCAGGAGTTCGTCGAACTCGCCGCCGAGGCCGAGGAACTGGGCTTCCTGGGCGTCATGTCCGGGCCCCTGGTGCGCTCCTCCTACCGGGCCGGCCGGTTGTGGGCGACCGCGATGCGCAAGAAGGGCCGCGACATCCCCGAACACCTCGCCCACATCGCCGAGGGCATCGCGGACTCCGGCACCACCCGCCAGGAGGCCGCCACCCTCCTCGCCGGACACTAACCGGCACCACCACCGCAACCCGAGAGGAACCGCCATGTTCCCCACCCGAGTGGAAATCATCCCCACGGCCGGCATCGTGGACACCGTGGCAGCACAGCTGCCTGTGGGGTCCACAGTAACTGTCACCTGCCTGCCGCACCACGGCATCGAGCGGACCATGGCGGCGGCGCTGGAGCTGGCGGAGCGCGGCTATGCAGCGGTTCCGCATCTGGCGGCGCGGGCGGTGTCCGGCAAGGCGCAGTTGCGCAGCATCCTGGCGGACTGTGCCTCGGCGGGGATCACCGAGGTCTTCACCATCGGCGGCGACACGCAACAGCCGGCTGGGCCGTATGCATGCGCCTTGGCCATGATGCGGGACATCGCCGAGTCCAGCGGCGGCACCATCACGATGGGTGTCGCCGGCTACCCCGAGGGACATCCCGCCATTCCGGCCGGCGTGCTGCTGGCGGATCTGGCGGCCAAGGCGGAACTCGCCGCTGGCATCACCACGCAGATGTGCTTCTCGGCCGACACCATCAACCCCTACGCCGATGCCCTGCGGCGCGAGGGCATCGAGCTCCCGGTGTGGGCCGGCGTTGCCGGGGCGGTGCCGCGCACCAAGCTGCTGGCGCTGGCCTCCAAGATCGGCGTCGGCACCTCCCTGCGCTTCCTCAGCAAGAAGGCCTCGCTGGCCCGGAACATGCTCGGCGGCGAGCGGTACCAGCCCGAGGACCTCATCGACGGCCTATCACCCACAGCCATTGCAGGGCTGCACCTGTACAGCTTCAACTCCCTGGCAACCCTGCCGCTGCCTGCCCTGCGCTAGATCTGCTTGGCCGCCGCAGCCGGGAATGGGCACTGGCGACGCAGTTTCCCCCTCGGGACGCAATCGTGGTCGTGTCATGAACGGGAAACTGCGTCCTGGGTGCACTTGCGCGTCCGCGGCACCGGCGTCAGTTCAGCGCCCGGGTCCCCTCCGGCAGGGCGCCGTCGTTCAAGAGGGCGAGGGCAGCATCCGCAAGGGCAGTCAGCGCCACACGCTGGGTCCAGGGGCCATAGGAGATGCGGGCGATGCCAAGCTCCTGCAGTCTGGACGGCGCCAGAGAACCTGGGACATTGATGACGCTGACCCGGTGCCAACCAATGCCCTCGACAAGGGCTGCCACGGTTGCTTCGTCCAGCTTGCCGGGCACAAAAACACATTGGGCGCCGACGTCAAGGAACGCCTTGCCCCGTTCAATCGCATCTGCCAGAACTGCCTTGGTGTCGCGGTCCTTCCCCTTGAGGAAAGCGTCGGTTCGAGCATTGAGCACAAAGTCGATACCCTCCCTCGCTCCGGCCTGGGCGGCGTCGGCCATCATGGCAACGGCCTCGGCCACTGGGCGCATCTGGTCCTCGATGTTGGCCCCGACGATGCCCACGCCGATGGCGCGGCGGACCGTCTCTCCTACATTGCCATAGCCGGACTCCAGATCGGCGCTGACCGGCAGCTCCGTGGCGGCGGCGATGCGGCCCACCGCCTCGATCATCAGCTCCATGGGGATGTTCTCCCCATCCGGATATCCGTAGGAGGCAGAGATCGAGTGGGAGGCGGTAGCCAAGGCGGTGGTGCCTGGCACGTCCGCAATGACCTTGGCTGTGACGGCATCCCAGACATTGATGACCTGCAAAACATCCGGAGCATGGTGCAAGCGAAGGAATTCGGTGGCTTTGGCGGCAAGGGCGGCGCTGTTCTCACTCATGGCGCAAGCCTAGCCCTGCGGTTTGTCCGGCAACACCCCGCCACGGGAGGACACCGCCGCTCAGCCGTCGGCCTCAGCGATCGCGCGTTGGATCACCGGATCATTGCGGGTGATCACCACGTAGATCAGTGATGCCACGACGACGCCGACAAACCAGGAGTAGGGTCCCAGCCCTCCCCCGCCGGGCAGGACGTCCTGCAGCGCCGGGGTCAGGGCCACGATCCCGGCGATGACGGCAGCCGGGATGAACGCGGCCAGCGCCTTAGGGTTCCAGCCGCCCTTGTACATGTACAGGCCCTGCGGGTCCTCGTGGTACAGATCGGAGATCTTGATCTGCTGGCGGCGGACCCGGAAGAAATCGGTGAACAGGATGCCAAACAGCGGTCCGAGCAGGGCGCCCAGGCCGCCGAGGAAGTAGATGATCACCACGGGGCTGTTGAAGAGGTTCCACGGCAGGATCACGATGGCCAGCACCGCACTGATCAGCCCACCGCGGCGGAAGGTGATCAGCCGCGGGGCCAGGTTCGCAAGGTCGTAGGACGCCGAGACGAAGTTGGCCACGACGTTGATGCCGATGGTGGCGACCACGAAGGTCACGGCACCGATGATGGTCACCCACGGGTTGTTGATCGCCTTGATGATCGACACCGGATCGGTGATGACCTTGAACATGTCCTCACCCTGGTACTGCTCATCGGTGAAGTAGGACGCCGCGCCCGCCGTCACCACCACCGTCACCAGCGCGAACGCGACGAAGTTCACCGGCAGGCCCCAAAAGTTCCCCACCAGGATGGTGCGCCGGTTGGGGGCAAAGCGGGAGAAGTCGCAGAAGTTCAGCAGCAGGGCGGCGAAATAGGTGACGGTCAGTGCCGTGGCGGCAAAGAACTGGGTCAACACTGCCGCACCCTGCAACGGCTGGACGCCGGGGATCGCCAGGCTGAACTTGTCGCCGGCCTGGACCACGATGAAGATGGCCAGGGCGAACATCGCCACCCAAATCGCCGGGCCGGCCCAGTCCTGGAACCTGCGCACGGTTTCCATGCCGCGGCGGATCACCAGCAACTGCACCGCCCACAGCACCAGGAATGCCAGCCAGCCGATGGGCGTCAGGCCCAGAATGTCCACGGTGCCGCGGGCGTTCAGGTACGCCAGCTCGGGCCAGATGGAGAACACCAGCACCAGCACCGCCTGCGAGGCCAGCCAGGTTTGGATGCCGTACCAGGCAATGGCGATCAGGGCGCGGATCAGGGCGGCCAGGTTCGCGCCAAACAACCCGAAGGAGATCCTGGCCAGCACCGGGTAGGGGACGCCCGTCTTCTGCCCTGCCGTGCCGGCAAAGTTCATGAGGAAGTAGACCACAGTGATTCCCAGCACGAGGGCCAGGAACACCTGCCAGCCCACCAGCCCGGTGATGAACAGGCCCGCCGCAAAGGTGTAGCCGGCAATGCTGTGCACATCGCACATCCAGAGGGCAAAAAGGCTTCGCACGTTCCACTTGCGCTCCCGTGCCGGGGCAAGGTCTTCATTCCATAGCCTGTCGCTGACGACGCGCCCCTCCGCATGGATCCGCTGGATCTCGGGATGGTGGGTGTGTCCAGTCAGATCCGGTGTTCCGCGTACTCCATCAACGGGGTTCTTCATGATTCCTCCGAAAAAGTAATTTCGAATAGTGGAATGCGTATTTTATGAAGCGGAAATATCATGTGGATATCCGTTGAATTTTACCGCAAATACAGTGGCGCTGATAAGTGGCAAGGGGCGCCTGCCGCACTGGAATCCAGTGCGGCAGGCGCCCCTCGTTCATTCAGGGCCTAGTGGCTGCGTCTGCTCCGCTTGCGGGCGTTGACGCCCACCGCCAGGGCTCCAGCCAGCATCATGATGAGCGCTCCTGCCAGCAGCGAACCGTTGAAGCCCGTGGAAGACAGCGATTCGGAGTCCGCCGGTGCCTGCGTGCCGGCCGGGTCAACTGCCCCGCTGGCGGAGACCGTCAGCGGAATAGACACCTCGACGGGTGCCCCGGAGGCGTCAACGCCTGTCAGCACGATGAGGTGCTCGCCGGCAGCAACATCGGCCGGCAGTGCCACCGTCAGGGTGACGTTGCCCTGGGCATCCGCAACGGCTGTGCCCAGTTCCACCGGGGTGGAGTGCAGCGTGAAGACCACTGTGCTGCCCGGGCCGAAGCCGCTGCCCGACACGGTGATGGTCTGGCCGGGTGCAGCCGTGCCGGTGTCCACCGAACCAGTCGTGGACCCGGTCCCGGGAACCGTGGGACCGCTGGTGCTCGTCGCCGTGGCGGTCGACGTCGGCGAAGCCGTGGGGTCCGCCGTCGGCGTTGCGGTGGGCGCCGGCTTCACCGTGAGCACCACCTGCCCCTCGACAGTCGCCGTAAAGCCGTGCTCGTCCGTGCCGGTGGCCGCCACGGCGTAGCTGCCGGAGACTCCCTGGTCCACCTTCGAAAGATCGATGGTGATGGACCCGGGCACATTCAACGAGGGCCGCAGGGCGGCTTCAACCTCGGCCGCTGTCAGCTCGTGCCCGTGGTCCACCGTGATGGCGGCACTCGGCTGGGCCAAGGTGATGGTGACGACGGGGACCACCTGCACGGTGACGCTGACCGGCGCTGACACCTTGCCCGTTTCCGGGTCGGTGGCCGTGACGGCTGCCGTGTAGCTGCCGGGCTTGGTGAAGTCGACGGTTCCGGCATCGAGGCCGAAGGTTGCCCCCTCGGTGGTCGAGGCGGCGCCCAGCTTGGCCAGCAGATCGGACGCCGGGGGCGTCGACCCGGACTGGACGGCAATGGTGGATTCCGCGACAGTCACCACCGGTGCCGGCTTAGGCGGCACCGAGGCGCCGAGGCTGAACGTGGTTACCACCGCACGGTGGTTGCTGCTCCAGCTGTTCTTCTGGATGTTCGTGGCCGAGGGCCAGCCCGCAACCAGGGTGTTCGAGCCAAGCACCTTGAGCGGGGAGCCGGCGTAGTGGATGTAGTCGATGCGGTCCTGGGGTTCGGCGGTGCCGGTTGAGGGGTTGGTATGCACGATCGGCGACCAGGTGTTGCCCGCATCAGCCGCCGGATCCGCAGTGGCAGCACGGAACGAGTCCGTGAGGCCGGCGGAGGCCAGCTGGGCGGGCGCCGGCCACTCGACGGGGCCGACGCCGCAGTGGGCGGCCGAGGTGGCCGCCGTCCAGTCCGCGCCGGAGGGGGACTGAAGATCCGAGAGCACGACCACCGGTGTGGTGGCGGCGGCCGGTACATCCTTGGCGACGGCCGCGGCGACGCCCTGCGCCTGGGTGAAGCGCTTCGTGCCCTTCTCGGCGGCAACAAGGGCCGCGGGATCGGTGACTCCACCCTGGCAGGCAGCCTCCGGTCCGTAGCCGGCGTCCTCGAGCCCGGCGCTCCACACCCGCAGGTCCTGGCCCAGCACGTGGGCCGTGGCCCCGACCATGGGCACGGAGCCCGCCGCGGGCGCGCTGTCGGCGTCCAGCGGGTAGGCGGAGATGATGCCGACGACGCCGCCGCCCTCCACGGCATGCCAGCCCAGGGCCTGGGCGAGCTGGGTCGCCACCGTTCCGCCATCCTCCTGGACCCCGATCACATCGAGGCCGTTGGAGGCGATCACGGCAAGGTTCTTGAAGGTGGAGTCGTCAACATGGGTTCCTGCGTCCCACAGGTTCCAGGTGGCCGTCGCGAGCTGCGGGGCGGCCTTGGCGGAGAGCACGGCCACCTCGACGGAGATCTGCGAGGTGGTGGTGCCGTCGGTGGCTTCCACGGTGATCACGGCCGGGTCCTGCGGAGCCGTCGACGGCGCGGTGCCGGTGACGGTGCCATCGGCGCCGACGCTGAGCCAGTCCTCACCCGCAACCTTTGTGTACGAGGACACAGCGGTGCCGTTCCAGAGCCCGGCGACAGACTGCGAGACGGACCCGCCGGCCCGCACCTCGGGGGCGCGGAAGGTGTCGGTCACGAAGCCCTTGTCGATCGTTGAGCCCGTGTTGGACGACGTCGTGGGCGGCTTGGCCGCGGTGTACTGGTTCTGGATCTGGGCCGCGCTGATCGGCGCGTTGTAGAAGTCGAAGTTGTCGATGGTGGCGTTGATGAAACCGTCGCCCACATCGGTGCCCGAGCCCTCGGCGCCGACCCTGAACGGGAACCCGCTCGCGAGGTTGAATGCGCTGGCGAGGGAGGTGCTCTGGACGGTCTGCTGGCCGTCCAGGTACGCCGTCATGGTGCCGGCGCTGCGGTCCGCCACGACCGCGACCTGGTGCCAGGCGCCGATCACCGAGGTGGTGCTGACATTGGCCAGGTAGTTCTGCGAGGTGGAGCTGCCGTTCTGCCCGAAGCAGGCGCGCAGGATTCCAGGGCTGCCGGCCGTGTTGTAGAGGGTGGTTCCCTTGTTGTAGCAGTGGTTGAAGTCCTGGTTGGAGACGATCGGCGAGTCGGAGCTGGAGACGGCTTCGTTGATCCAGAACACGTACGAGAAGCTCGAGGAGGCGTCCGTCTTGCCGGCAATCAGCGGCAGGGAGAAGAAGTTGACGCCCTTGGTGCTGCCGCTGGGCGAGTTGACGAATGCGGCGTTTCCGCTGACACCCGCTGCAGAGGATGCGGTGCCGGACCAGGTGCCCGCGTTGCCGTTGCCCGAGCTGTCCACCACGGTGGTGCCGGAGTCGTCGGTGAAATCGTAGGAGACGATCGGTGCGACGGTGTCCCCGGGGGCGCGGTAGCGGTTCCACACCGCATACAAGGACACGGTGGCCCCGGGGTCTGTCGACAGGTCCACGATGCTCTGCCCATCCGTGTACACCACGGGGCCGGAGGCGCTCGTGGCCCAGCCCATGAACCGGTGGCCTGCGCGGGAGAAGCCGTTGGACGTCAGAGCGGCGGACTGGCCGGAGCCCAGGGTCTGCGAGGAAGTGGCTCCGCCGTCGGATCCGTTTCCGTTGAAGGCGACGGTGTAGCTGACCGTCGTCGGCTTGCTGGCCGTGTAGTCCGCTGCCACCTGGGCGGCAGGGATGGCGGCGTTGAAGAAGTTGAAGTTGTCGATGTAGGCGTTGGTGTAGCCGTCGGCGGTGTCGGCCTCGCTGCCGCTGAGGCCGCCGACGTTGAACGCCAGGCCGCTGTTGAACGCCGTCGACGCCGTGATCGAGCCGGCGGGCGAGGCCCCCTTCTGGACGCCGTCGACGTAGAACGTTGCCGTGTTGGCTGTCCTGTCGACGACGACGGCGACGTGGTGCCAGGCGTTGAGCAGGTTGCCGGAGAAGCCCTTCACATACTGCTTGGTTCCACCGCTGGTCTGGCCCCAGCAGGCGTCCAGCACCCCGGCTGTGGTCTGGTTGTACAGGGTCAGGCCCTTGTTGTTGCAGGCCGCGAAGTTCTGGTTGCTCACCAGCGTGCCGTAGCTCGTCCGGCTCTTCTCGGACATCCAGAACTCGTAGGAGAAGCTCGAGGCGGCATCCGTCTGCCCGGCCACCAGCGGCAGCTTCACATAGTTTGCCCCGCCGCTGACCGACGCGGCCTGGCCGGTGACTCCGCCGACATAGGCCGGAGTTCCTTTCCAGAGCGCGTTGTTGCCGCTGCCCGAGGAGTCGGTCACGGTGGTCCCCGCATCGGCGTCGAAGGTGTAGGACGCCACAGGTTTGATGGGCGACGCCGGGTCGAAGGCGGGGGCTGCCGAGGCGGTGTAGGCCAGGCCGACGGCACCGGCGGCGACGATCACGGCCGAGGTGCCCGCAGCCACGAGGCGGCGCATATTCGTGGTGAGGATGGTGGTTTTTGGGCGCGCGGTAGCGGCCATAAGCTTCTCCAGCTGGCGAGTTGGGGTGGGAGGGTCTTGTGGCGCCTAGGCCGGGAGCTGGGCGACGCGGCCCGCGTAGCGGTGCCGCCAGCCCGTGCCCGTGGCGGCGGTGAGGACAACGTCGTAGTAGCCCTCCGAGGTGGGCCACTGGAGAGTTTCGTTCGCTCCGGGCTGCACCCAGACGCTGTGCGTGCCGCCGACGTAGTCGTTTGCGCTGAGCATGTAGCGCACGGGCTGCAGCCCGTCGTTGCGCAGCGTGATCTTCACCGTCGGCTCGGCGCCGGACACCAGATCGACGTCGACGCGCGGCACGGGGCCGTTGTTCTGCCCGGCCGGCAGGACGGTTCCGGCGTGCGAGCGGACGAAGCCGTCGGGGCCGTAGACGGAGAAGGCGTACTTGCCGTCGTACTTGGCCGCATCCCAGTCGTACGTGGCCGGCGCTGCCGCAGTGACGGTGTGGGGCGTGTTGGCGAAGGCTGCGTACTTGTCCGGGAACCCCTGCAGGCTGACGGCCTTTCCGACCGGGCCGCCCACGAGGGAGAGCTTGGCGGCCACGGTGCCGGTGGCGCGGTCTTCGACAAAGGTGCCGTGCGGGTGGAACGAGAGCGGGCGGTGGCGCAGCGTGCCGCCGTCCCACTTGTCGGCTTCGGGCACCTGGCTGGCGATGGTGCCGCCGGCCCGGGCAATCTGCACGAGCGCCTCGGTGTCGGGAAGCTGCGGGATGTCGAACACCGGGTTCGCGAAGTCCATCGAGCTGGTGAGGTCGCCACTGATGCCGCGGCGCCAGTCGGTGATCGTGGTGCTGCGCGCCGGCGTGCCGATGGCGCTCGTCCACGTCTCAAGGAATTGGATGATGGAGGTATGGTCGAAGGTTTCGCCGCTGACCCAGCCGCCGCGGGTCCAGGGCGAGACCAGGATGGCGGGGACGCGCGGGCCGTAGCCCAGCGGCGTGCTGCCGGAGTACTCCCCCGGGGTTCCGGGCTCGGCATAGGGGGCCAGTACGTGGTCGAAGTAGCCGTCGTTCTCATCGAACGTCATGATGAGCAGCGTGTTCTTCCACAGCTCCGGATTGCTCTGCAGCGTCGAGATGACGCGGTTGCTGAAGTGCGCGCCGTGCTCGGGGTTGGCCGAGGGGTGCTCGGACCAGCTGTAGGGTGCGACGATCCAGGAGACCTGCGGCAGCGGGTTCACGGCACCGGGCTGGCAGGCGGCGATGAAGTCCTTCAGCACCGCGTTGAGGTTGGCGTCACTGTCGTTGTTCGGGGCGCCTGTCGCCTTGTACGGACTCGACCCGGCGCGCCAGATCAGGCCCGTTCCGGGTGCGTTCTTTTCGGCGTCGGCCCGGTTGGCGGCGTCGGTCGCCGTCGTGCCCGACGTCGTGAAGGTTGAGAAGCCGCGGATGGGGTTGTCGGTGTAATCGCCCACCCAGCTGCTGCCGTTGTTGGAGTTGTCGACGTAGATGCGCCAGGAGACGCCGGCGTTCTGCAGCGCTTCGGGGTAGGTCTGCCAGGTGCGCGTGCCGTTGGACTCGCCACCGTTGGCGGTGGTGCCGTTGGAGGTTCCGGTCCAGTGGTAGAGCCGGTTGGGGGTGGTGGGGCCGATGACCGAGCAGTGCCAGGCGTCGCAGATCGTGTAGGCGCTGGCGAGCGACCACTGCCAGGGGATTTCCTCACCCGTGACGTACTGCATCGTCGCAGCGCCCTTCGCACCGATCCAGTTGTCGTAGCGGCCCTGCGACCAGGCCTTCAGGCCACCGGAGTAGGAGTGGTCCAGGCCGGTGGTGGTGCCGGCCACGGTGGTGACCCGCTTCGGCTTCACGAAGGAGGAGCCGTTCGGCTGGGAGAAGACGTCTGTGCCGTTCTGGAACCGCAGCGCCTGCTTGTCGTTGAAGCCGCGCACACCCGGCAGGGCGCCGAAGTAGTGGTCGAACGAGCGGTTCTCCTGCACGAGCACCACCACATGCTTGATGTCGGTGATGTCACCCTTGAAGCCCGCAGGAAGCGCATACTGGGCCGCGCCCTGCGCCTGCGACGGCTGCGCCCAGGCTGCCGCCGCCGTGCCGCTGAGGGCGGCCCCGCCGCCGAGGAGGCCCAGGGCCTTGAGCATGCCACGGCGCGAAAGGCCGGATCGGAGGATCTCGGCAGGGATGCTCTGCGCGCGTTCGTACGGATCGGGCGTGAAGTCTTCGGGCTCGCTGGACATGTGGTTCCTTAGTTCGGGTTCGGTCTAGACCAACTTCAGGAAACCAAGGCTAGAAGAACCGTTGGTGAACAACGGGCGTCGAAACGGGCCAACAGCCGACGGCGGCAAAACCCGCGGGCCCAATGTGCGCACTGGGCGGATGCCGCCGCTACACCACGGTGCGTGTGCTCTCCCCGGCGTTGACCTCAAACGCGATCGTTCCGGCGCGGTAGCGGTCCTCCCCCAGTTCAACGGCACGGCCATCGCGTGTTGTCGTGAC
Organism: Arthrobacter sp. 35W; assembly: GCF_000482545.1. Taxonomy (GTDB): domain Bacteria; phylum Actinomycetota; class Actinomycetes; order Actinomycetales; family Micrococcaceae; genus Specibacter. The sequence continues at coordinate 1,852,973 of NZ_KI519455.1, read as the reverse complement.
CCGGCTGACCTGCAGCAGCGGGCTGGAGCGCCGCACCCCCAGAAGTTCGGCGTCCTGCTGCGAGGCGGCAACGGCCTCGATCCGGTGGTGCCCCAGCGCAACGTGGATCCCCGCGGCGGCCAGCGCCGCCGTCGTCGACGGTCCGTCATCCGGGAACTGCTCGATCACCGGCGCGGCCCACGGCGCCCAAACGGAGCGCTCCACCATCACAGATGTGCCATCCAGAGTGCGCACCCTGGTGAAACAGAGCAGCGGCTCATCAAGCCGGATGCCCAGCGTTTGGGCTTCGCGGGCTGTCGCCCCTCGATGCCCGCGCTCGGTGACCAGGCCTCCCGGAACCCGGCCACCCGCCTGCGCCCATTGGGCGAACGACTGCATCCGGTCAAGCTCCTGCATCTGGTGCGGCGCCTGGGCAAACCAGCCTCCCCGCGGGCTGGAGCGGACCAGCGACTGCCTCGCCAGCTGCGCCATGGCCCGGCGCACCAGGGAACGCGTGACGCCGAACTCCGCCGCCAGGGCTGCCTCGCTCGGGAGCCGGCTGCCGACGGCGAACTCCCCGGCGATGATGCGCCGCCGCAGCTCGGCGGAGATCAAGGCATATTGGGCCGTCATGCCCCCCATCCTCCCAGAGATTCCGCCACAGTTTCCGTGGTCTGCGGTCTGTGGTCCGTGCAACAATTTCCCCATGACGGCCCGTCTCTACGACCTCACCTCCTCCTGGACGATTCCGAACACCCAGCAGGAGGTGTGGGATGTCATAGCAGATCCCGACATGTCCTGGCCCGACTGGTGGCGGGGATGCACAGTGGCGCGTCCGCCGGTGCGGGGGGACGGTGCCGGGAGCTCTGCCGAGGAGCGGCTGCTGGCGACGACGTCCACCTTTCGTTTCAAGGCATCCCTGGGCTACACCCTGACGGTGTCCTTCCACCCCACGAGCGTCAGGACCCCGCACGAGGTGGTGTTCGACGCCGGCGGGGATCTGGACGGGGTCGGCCGCGTGGTCCTGGCGCCCATCAATGCCACGGCGACAAAGATGGACATCGAATGGCGGGTGCGGACCACCAAACGGTGGATGGAGCTGCTCAAACCGGTGGCCGGCCCGGCGTTCACCTTCGCCCATGACGGGCTGATGCGCCGGGGCGAGGAAGGACTCACAGCCTTCCTGAGGGCCAGGACACAGCGCTAGCGGGCCTGGCGCCGGATGGCCAGACCCACGACAAACGCCCAGCCGAGGATCCCCGCCAGACAAAGCCGCTCGGCGAGTCCCAGCAGCCCCACCATGAATCCACCGCTGATTCCGAGCCACAGCAGCCCCAGGGAGGCCAAGGCCGCGAAGAACAGCGCACCCGGAACCGCCCGTGCCATTGGAGGGCTGCGGCGCAGCCACATGGTGAGCACAATGACGGCGGCCAGCGCCGCAAGGAACCCGAGACCGGCGATCCAGAGGTGGATGAGTCCAGTGGAAGTGTGGCTCCCGGAACCCATCTCGCTGCCGGGGCCGACGTCGGTGGGAAAGAACGGCAGGACGGCGGAGCTTGCCGCCCCGGCGGCGAGCAGCACCATGCCGGTCTGCCGCAGCCGTGTCGCCGGTCCGCTCCGGCCAATCGCCGCCACCAGAAAGAGCGTGGTGGCGGCCCGGCCCAGGAAGTTCAGTGCCATGATCCACCCAAACGGACCCACCGCGAGGTTGCTTTCCGCCTCGTGGATCACGCTGTAGTGCGGCGGCAGGAACCGCAGCACCACGTCCACCGCGATGTAGACCAGGACCCCAACCATGGCGGCCGTGGCATGCCGCCGCCGGGCTTCACGCCGACGGACGTCTACTGCGGTGGCCACTGTCATGCACCCCACCCTCGCACAGGAAGACCACCGGGGACGCAATCCATTTCGAGGCAGCAGCTGTGGCGGCTTTGCCCGGTCTGAACCCGCCACTACTGCTGCCTCGATTGGGGACTGTAACGGTCTAATCTTCGACGAGCGCCCAGCAGGCACCGGAAACAACCGCGGCTGGCGCAGCTAGCGCGGAGCCGAGGTTGAGCCGACGTGGAGTTCGAACCGGGGGGCAGCAGGAACTTCCGGCGACGTGCCGGCTGTGGCGATGTACCTGGCAGCAAGGCCGCCAAGTTCAACAAGGGGCAGGGTCATGGTGGTGAGCCCGAAGACGGCACCGCTGCGCGCGCCACCAATGCCCACCACTGAGACATCATCAGGAGTCTTGTACCCCGAACCCCACAGATGTGCGAGCACACCGACGGCCACCTCGTCATTGGCGCAGACAATCGCGTCGGGAAGCGGGCCCGACGCGATGAGCTGCGTGACCGCGTCCTTGCCCGACTCCTGGCTCATTCCCGACAAGCCCAGGACGTGGGGGTGCGCCTGCTCCTCGAACATCGCGGCACGGTAGCCGTCGATCCGTTGTTCAGCAGCCGAGAGGCCAGGAATCCCACCAATGAAGGCTATGTTCCGGTGGCCCAGTGAGAGCACGTAGCGGGTCAGCTCGTGGGCCGCAGCAACGTTGTCTATAACGATCTTTGTGGAATCAAACCCACGCGGCGCCAGCGCCACCACGCGCGTGCCGGACCGCACTGCGAGGTTGACCTCCCGGGCCAGCTCGGCAGTTCCGGGAGACCCCTCAATGTCGCTGCCGCAGAAAATGATTCCGGATACCTGGTGTTCCCTCAGGACGCGGAACTTGGTGCGCTCCTGGTCCGGGTCGCGGTTGGCGTTGGCCAAGATGGTGACGTATCCGTACTTCGCCGCTTCGATCTCAATGCCCCGGGTCATCTCGGCGAAGTACGGGTCGAGAATGTCGCTGGCAATGACCCCGATGATCTTGCTCCGCTGCTGTTTGAGGGCCTGCGCGGGAGCGCTGGGCGTGTAGCCCAGTGTCTGGGCGGCAGCCCGCACGCTGGCCTGCACGTCCCGTGACACCGGGTGATGCTGGGCCGAACCGTTGAGCACCCGCGATGCCGTGGCAACGGAAACGGAGGCAAGCTCGGCTATCTCGCGCAGTGTGGCCATTGTTCCGACTCCTTCGAGGTGGGCATCGCTCCAGTCTAGAGGGGCTGCTGGGCAACGATTCCGGCCGATCTGGGACATTGCTATTGACAGAGTGACCTGGCACTCACTAGCGTAATGGAAAACGTTCTCCACTGCTACCACCTGACTCTTAGACTTAGCGGCAAACGTTATCCATGTAGAACTAGACCTTCATTGCTTGACTCAAAGGAGAGACACCATGATTGACTTTTCAGAACCCTTCGATGTGATTGTCGTCGGCGCGGGCGCAGCGGGGCTTGCCACTGCCAACCGGGCCGTTGACCTCGGCGCCCGCGTCCTGCTGCTGGAGAAGGGCGACGCCGTGGGCGGATCCGCTGCCCTATCGGCGGGCATCCTCTGGACGGCACCGAATGTAGACGTTCTCCGCCGCATCCAGCCCGACGGCGACCCGGTCATCGGCCCGCTGGTGGTCAAGGGCTATGAGCAGGCCGTCGAGGACGTCCGCGCCGCCGGCGTCAGTGTCAGCGACGAGTGGCTCGACCACCTCGAATGGGGGCGTGCCTGCAAGATCAACATCCTTGACCTGTTCGCAAAGTGGACGGCTAAGGTCGACGGCAGCAGCGGCGGTGTCCTCACCAAGGTCAGCAACGTTGACCTCATCCTCGATGAAGGCCGGGTCGCGGGAGTCGCATTCGTCCACAATGGCGTAAACCGCACGGCGTTGGGCAAGGCTGCCGTGCTCGCCACCGGTGGATTCCAGGGCGACCCCGAGCTCAAGCAGAAGTTCATCGGCAACGGCGCCGACGACGTCGCCGTTCGCAGCAACCCGCATTCGGTGGGCGACGGTTTCCGTCTTGGCACCGCCGCCGGCGGTGCCGCCAGCCGCCACCTTTCCGGATTCTACGGCCACACACTCCCGAGCCCGCTGCCGGTCTCTCCCGAGGTGTTCCTCCGAATGACCCTCTACTTTTCCGCCTACGGCATCGTGGTCAATCGATTGGGACGGCGCTTCACGGACGAGTCACTGGGCGATGAGGTCTCCAACCAGTTTGTGGTGCGCCAGCCCGGCCAGCGTGGTGTGCTCATCTGGGACGACGAGGTGCAGCAGAAGCGCGCTTTGGCGGTTCCGTACCCCAGCGGAATGGCCTTGAACCGCCACGCCGAAGCAACGGCTCTCGGTGCCCGAACCGCGGAAACCGACACGCTCGAGGAACTGATGGACGTCATTGCCGGTTGGGGTGTGGACCGGGCCGGCCTCGCCACCACTCTGGAAAACTACCAGCAGGCCTCCGTCGGCGAATCGGTCGCCCTGGACGCGCCGCTGCCGGCCAATCCCAGCCCGTTGAAGACCGGCCCGTTCCGTGCCATTGAAATACAGCCGTGCATCACCATCCCGTTCGGCGGACTGCGGGTGGACGGCGACAGCCAGGTTCTGGACCGCGACAACAACCCCGTCCCGGGCCTGTTCGCCGCGGGCGCCGACGCGGGCGGTGCACAGGATCTGCGATATGTGGGAGGACTCGTCTTCGGATTCGTCTTTGGCCGGCGCGCCGCCGATGCCGCCCTGGCGCAGACCTCAGGGATGCTCGACGGCGGCCGTCTGGTGTCTGCGTCATGAGCACCCCAACCCTCACCCGGGCCGTCGCGTGGACGGGGGCCCAAACGCTCACCGTCGAGGATCGGGCGCCGTCGGCAACTGCAGCACCGGGCACGATCGTGGTCCGGGTCGAGAGCATCGGAGTATGCGGAACGGACATCAGCGTGTGGCGGGGCGACAATGCCAGGGTTGCCGCTGGAACTGTCATTGGCCACGAATTCGGCGGCACCATCGTGGACGTTGGAGAGCGAGTCCTCGGCTGGACCATTGGCCAGCACGTGGCCGTCGATCCCAACATTGTCTGCGGCGAATGCCGGGAATGCGCCACGGGCTCCCGCGGCCGGTGCCCCCAGCGCAAGTTGATGGGCATCGACATCGACGGCGGGCTCCAAAGCCACATCGCCATCGACCCGGCACGCGCCATCGACGTCGACGGCGCATCCGATCCGCGGGCCCTCGCCCTGGTAGAGCCCATCGCCGTCGGCGTCCATGCCTGCTCGCGTGCCGGGGTCACAGCCGGGGCACGGCTGGGCATCATCGGCGGCGGGGCGATCGGCATGGCCTGCGCCCTGCAGGCCCGCAACCTCCACGCCGGCAGCGTCACTGTCGTTGAACCTGATGAGGTCCGCCGGGCGACCATCGCAGAATACGGGGTCACGGCCATTGCCCCCGGGGAAGCACCGGCGGAGCGATGGGATGTCGCCATCGACACCGTGGGCCTTGGCTCCACCATCACCGCGGCCATGGACCTGGTTGAACCAGGTTCCAGGATTTGCGTCGTCGGCCTCGCCCACGGGGGGACGATGCCATCCGCGGCGGATCTTGTGCGCCGCGAGCTCACCCTCACCGGAACATTCTGCTACACCACGGAGGACCTCCACGTGGCCGCCGGGCTCGTCGCGCGCCACGGGCTCACCGCCCTCCCTGTCGATATCGTCCAGGGGCTCGACAGCGCGCCCGCCGCGATTGAAGCTTTTGCCCATGGACACCTTGGCCGAGGGAAAACCGTCATCATCCCCTAGTCCCCGCCTCGCCTCAATCGGCGCTGGAACAGACTGAATCTGCAATGAAGGAGAAGTCAGTGAACACCTCGACACAAGCCCCGGTGGCCCACCCACCACACAGCAAAAGCAAGAACAGTCCCGTCCGTGCAGCAGTGGCGAGCATGGCCGGCGGCACGCTGGAATACTACGACAACTACATCTACGCCCTGGCTGCGGCCCTTGTCTTCGGGAAAGTCTTCTTCCCCGAGGCCGGTGGGGTCGCGACGCTTGCAGCGTTGGCCACCTTCGCGGTCTCGTATGTGGCCCGCCCGATTGGCGCAATCCTCTTGGGGCACTTCGGAGACCGCATCGGCCGCAAGAAGGTGCTCGTGTTCATTCTCATCCTGATGGGAACGTGCACCTTCCTGGTCGGCTGCCTGCCCGGATACGCCCAGATCGGTGCGTGGGCGCCCATGCTGCTGATCACCCTGCGCATTCTTCAAGGAATCTCCGTCGGTGGCGAGACAGCGGCAGCCACCGTGCTGACCATCGAGGTTTCCCCGGAGGGACGCCGCGGATTCTTTACAAGTTCGGCTCCCAACGGCATCGTCGGCGGCTTCGTCCTGGCCACCCTCGTCTTCGTGCCGATCTCGGCGCTGCCCGAAGACCAACTGCTCAGCTGGGGGTGGCGTGTCCCGTTCCTGCTCAGTGCGCTCGTCACCATCGCCGGATTCATCATCCGTGCGAAGCTTTCCGAGCCCGAAGCCTTCCTCGAAGCCAAGGAGGATGACGCCCTGGTCAAGGTGCCGATCATTGAAGTCTTCCGCTCCCACTGGCGGGCCATTGTCCGTGTCACGTTCTGCTCGCTCGCATTCGCCATTGACACAGTGATCAAGGTCTTTGCACTGTCCTTCGCCACCACCGTCTACGACATCCCGCGCAGCACCATGCTGTGGGTCCTCATCGTCAGCCACGTGTGTGCGCTCATCACCCAGCCGTTCCTGGCGATGCTCTCGGACAAGATCGGGCGCAAGCCGGTGTTCATCGGCGGCAACATCGGTTGTGCCGTGATGATCTTTGGCTACTTCGCCGCGATCCAATCAGGCAACGTGCCACTGTTGTTCGCCACCGGGTTCCTCTCGGTTGCGTGCGCCTATGCGGCGATCAATGCCACCTACCCGTCGTTCTTCGCGGAGATGTTCAACCTCAAAGTCCGCCAGACCGGCATGGCTCTGGGCCTGCAGATCGGCCTGATCGCCGCCGGCTTCGCCCCGACGATCTACACAGCATTGACAGCAAGCAACCCGACCAACTGGATGCCTGTCGCGGTCATCTCGGCCATCATTGCCCTGATCGCCGTCGCCACGGCCCTCACGGCAAAAGAAACCTCCAAGGTGCCGCTGGACCAATTGGGTGCCGCGATCTCGACCTCCCGTTCGCCGTCTTCCTCCACCACCAAGAATCCAGGAGCCCACTCATGAGCCAGAACTTCCGCGTCGGGATCGTCGGTTGCGGAAACATCTCCGACAACCATTTCCAGTCCTATTCCGCCCTGTCCGGCGTCGACGTTGTCGGAGTCTGCGACGTCGACCTGGGGCGGGCGCAGGCCTTCGCAGGCGAACGCGGCATTGCACATGCTGTTGGCTCCGTCCGCGAACTGATCGCCCTGGGCATCGACGCCTTGAGCGTCTGCACGCCGCATCCGACACATGAGGCTGTCGTGGTCGAAGCGGCGGAGGCCGGGGTGCACATTCTGTGCGAAAAGCCGATCGCCACCGACGCCGCCTCGGCCGAACGGATGGTCGAGGCCGCAGACAGGAACAATGTCACCCTCGGAGTGGTATTCCAGCGCCGCTTCTGGCCCGGAGCCCAGGCTCTGCGGGCGGCCATCGACGACGGCCGCCTGGGCCAGCCGATGCTCGGCCACTGCCAGGTGCTCCTGCACCGCGGCACCGACTACTACGACGCCGCCCCCTGGCGCGGCACCTGGGCCGCGGACGGCGGTGGGGTGCTTATGACCCAGGCCATCCACAACATCGACCTCCTCCAGTGGTTCATGGGCGACCCCGTGGAAGTCAGCGCAAAGGCCGGCACCTTCGTCCTTGGCGGCACCATCGAGGTTGAAGACACCGCCGCAGCCCTCATCACCTTTGCCTCCGGGGCCATCGCCACCCTCAGTGCCACGGTGGCTGCATCCCCGAATCTGGGCACCCGCATCATCGTGACCGGGAGCAACGGGGCGACAGTGAACGTCACCGAGTACCCGGAGGGTTCCGACGCCATCAACGACCTGTGGACCGTGCCCGGGGAGGAACACGTCGGAACCGTGTTTGCCGACGGCCTCAGCGGGGACGTCCCGGTTGCCGAGGTCAATGCACGGCTCCTGCCCCTGCACCGTCTCCAGGTCGCAGACTTCGTGGACGCCGTCCGCGCCGGCCGGGCACCAGCCGTCAGCGGCAGCGAGGCTCTGAAATCCCTGCAGATCGTCGCCGCCGTCTACGAGTCGGCCCGGGCCGGCCGCCCCGTCAGCATCGGCACCGGCACCACGGCGGGCGGATCGCCGCGGTTCCCGCACCTGGAACCCTTTGCCGCCGACGCAATGGCAAGCCGATGAGCCACCCCGCCCAGGAAGGCAAAACCATGGAACTGAGCCTCAACCAGGCCACCACCCGCCCGTACCCGCTGGTTGCGATAGCGGAAGCGGCAATGCGGGCCGGCATCCGCCACATCGGCCTCTGGATTGAACCGGTGGAAGAGATCGGCATGGCCCGCACCAAGCGCTTGCTCGCCGACACCGGCCTGTCCGTCAGCTCGGTCTGCCGGGCCGGATTCGTCGCCGACAAGGAAGGGGCCGAGCTGCGGGCGGCGATCGACGGCGTCAAACGGGCGCTGGACCTCTCGTACGACGTCGGCAGCCCCATGCTCACCTTCATCGCCGGCGGCCTTCCTGCCGGCGACCGCGGCATCCGCAGCGCCGAACTGCGGGTGCGCGCCGCTTTGGAGGAACTTGAACCGCATGCCCGGGCAGCCGGGGTGAGGCTGGCACTGGAACCGTTGCACCCGCTCTTCGTCGGCAGCCGCAGCGTTGTCACCACCATCGCCCAGGCGCTGCGCGTTGTGGCGGGGCTTCCCGTCGAGTCCGTCGGAATCCTCATCGATTCCTACGCCACATTCTGGGATCCCAACTTCCATGACGACGTCGCTGCGGCCGGAGCGCGCATCGCCGGCTACCAGGTCAGCGACTTCGCCCTGCCCCTGCCGACGCCGGAGAACATGTTCGGCCGCCTCTTTCCCGGCGACGGCGAGACCGATTTCGCCCCCCTCACCGCGTCGATCCGCCGCGCGGGGTTCACCGGCCCCGTCGAGGTCGAGATCTTCAACGAGGACATCTGGAAGCTGCCGTTGGAAACGATCATCAGCCGCACCGTGGACGGTTTCAAGCGCCATGTCGGCGAGCCCCTCAACGAATTGGAGCGCCAACCCGTATGAAAACCCTGACCACCATCGAGCTTCCCGCCGCCACCGGCCGGCGCCGCACCATCGAACTCCGCGAATCGGCCGTGCTGGACACCCGCAGCACTCCGCCCACCTCGCGCATCGCCTACGCCGCCGGCCACGTCGTGGCCGATCCGCTCCGCTCCAGCACCGGATCACCGACAGCCATTGACTGGGACGCCACCCTGAACATCCGGCATTCGCTCTGGAACCTCGGCCTTGGCGTCGCGGAGAGCATGGACACCGCACAGCGGGGCATGGGGCTCGGCCCTGCAACGGCGCTCGATCTCGCACGGCGCACACTGGCCGAGGCGAAAAGCGCTGGCGGTTCCGTCGTCGTCGGCATCGCCACCGACCAGCTGGACCCCACTGCCCATTCGCTCGAAGAAGTCACCGATGCCTACATCGAACAACTCGACGAGATCGAGGGCGCCGGCGGCAGCGTTGTCATGATGGCCAGCCGCCACCTTGCCCGCACGGCAAACAACGCAGACGACTACCTCACCGTCTACGCCAAGGTGTTGGACGCGGCCAGGCGCCCCGTGATCCTGCACTGGCTTGGCTCAATGTTCGATCCAGCATTGGAAGGGTACTGGGGAAGCCACGCCATTGCGGAAGCGACCGAAACCGTTCTCACACTCATCCGGTCAAAGACGGACAAGATCGCCGGAATCAAGGTCTCGCTGCTCGACAAGGATCATGAGATCAGCCTCCGCCGCAGGCTCCCGGCAGGCGTCCGCCTGTTCACCGGCGATGACTTCAACTACGCCGATCTCATCGCCGGGGACGACCATGGCCACAGCGATGCCCTGCTGGGTGCATTCGCCGCGGTCCCCCGCTTCGCCTCGGCAGCGTTCGCCAAGCTCGACGACGGCGATGTGGCCGGGTTCCGCCGCATCCTCGAACCCACCGTCCCGCTCAGCCGCCTCATTTTCGAAGCCCCGACCCAGTACTACAAGGTCGGCGTCGTTTGGCTCAGCTACCTCACCGGATGGCAGAACCATTTCCGCATGATCGCCGGCCTGGAATCCGGCCGCTCGCTCCTGCACCTCTCGGATCTCTTTGAATCCGCCAACAGCATCGGGCTGTTCCCTGATCCCGAACTGTCCGCCGCACGCGCAACCGCCTACTTCCAAGCACAGGGAGTCTGAGCCAATGTCCACCCCCAATGGCACCGCCCTGACGATGTCCGGCCTTGGCTGCCTGGTTGTCGGCGCCGCCTCCGGCATCGGCCAGGCGACGGCGCAATTGCTCAGCACCAAGGTGGGCCGCGTGGTCGGAGCCGACCTTCCATCGGCCACCTGGCCCAATGCCGCGGCCCAGTATCCGCAGCTGCCCATCGACATCTCCGACCCCGGCTCCGTCCACGAGGCTGTTGAAAAGGCAATCTCCTTGGTTGGCCGTCTAGATGTTGTCATCAACACGGCCGGGATCCTCGGGAAGATCCAACCCTCCAGCGAGGAAACGCTCGAAGAGTTCGAGCGGCTGGTCCGCATCAATCTTGTGGGGGCGTTCTCGCTGTCCCAGGCGGTGCTCCCCGTAATGGCGGCCAACGGCTTCGGCCGGCTTGTCCACTTTTCATCGACAGCTGGAAAGGAAGGCGTGGCGGGGATGACGGGGTATTCCGCCAGCAAGGCGGGAATCACGGGCCTCGTGAAGGCCTTGGCGAAGGAATACGCCACGTCTGGAGTGACAGTCAATGCGATCGCGCCAGGGAAGATCGACACCCCACTCGTCAGTGCGCTGCCGCCAACCGAAGCAGATCTGCAACGCATCCCGATGCACCGCCTGGGGACGGCAGAGGAGGCAGCGGCGCTGGTCGAATACATCATCTCTCCGGCTGCGTCCTACACCACGGGGTTCATCTACGACCTCTCCGGAGGCAGGGCCACCTACTGACGGCATCAAATCGCGGCCGGACCTCGCCGGTCGATAAGCCGCATGGCCCGGAGGGAATGGGCCCAAGCCTCAAGCAGAAAAAAGGCCCCGTTCCCTTGCCAGTGCAAGGAACCGGGGCCTTTCAGACGGAGCCCCCTGCCGGATTCGAACCGGCGACCCCCTGTTTACAAGACAGGTGCTCTGGCCAACTGAGCTAAGGAGGCATGCACCGCGTGCCGTGCGGCCCCCAGGCCACAGACACGCACCATTGGCGCTAGACAAGATTAGCCCAGGCAGGCACCGATCACGAAAACAGGCCGGGCCCGCAGCGAATGCTGCGGGCCCGGCCTGTTGTACAGGGGAACGAAATTACTTCTTGGCGTCCACAATCGCCGTGGCGAAGGTGCCGAAGTCGCCGGTGCTCCACTGCTGGCCGTCAACGAACACGGTGGGCGTGCCGTTGATGCCGTGCGAGGTGGCGCTGGCGGTGGTGAAGGCCGCGTACGGACGGTACGTCTTGGAGTCGACACAGTTGCCGACGTCAACGCCGGCGTCGGAGGCGATCTTCTTTAGCTGGTCGTTGGAGAGGCCGGGGCCGTTCTCCGCAGGCTGCTGGGCGAAGAGGGCATCCATGAAGGTCTTGTACTTGTCCGGAGCCGTGTTCACGACGCAGGCGGCAGCTGCGGCGGCACGCGAGGAGTAGTTGGTGGTGGTGTAGACGTCCAGCAGACCGGTCGGGCGGTACTCAACGGTGGCCTTGCCCGCGTCCTGCCACTGCTTCAGCTGGCCGGAGAAGGTGTCCTCGAAGTTCTTGCAATGCGGGCAGAGGAAGTCGATGTACGCCACAATCTGCACGGGCTTGCCGTCGCCGGAGTTGGCAATGCCAAGTCCTTCAAGGTCGGTAGCGGCGGCCGGGGCCGTGGCCGGCGCTGCGGGCAGCGTGGCCTTGTCCACGGTCGTGGCAGTGGTCGTCGGCGGTACGACGGCGTTGTTCGCGGCCAGGGTGACGCCGCCGTAGGCGTTGGCGTTGGCCGGAACGGAACCGGAGTTGGCGATGGGCTCGGCGGTCTTCTGGGCCTGCACAATGAACAGGGCCACAATCACGACAACTGCCACGGCGGCCACCAGGACACCGCCGCGGATCAGCCAGCTGTTGCGCTTTTCCTTTTTGGCCTGCGCCTCGCGGATGACGCGGGCCTGTTCGCGGGCCTGGGCGGTGCGTTCGGCTTTCGACAGCCGTGAGTCATCGTTCTTCTGGCTCATATTTCCTCGTGTCTGTGGGCGCGGACTGCACCGCGCGACGGCATCTGGTTCAGTCTAGGCGAGAAACCTTGAAGCAAGCTTGTAGTCCGCAGCCAGGGCCACCCGGTGCTGTGAAAGGGCTACTCTGGGACAAAGTAACCCTCAAATGAGTGGGAGCAACGGTTGCCGAATCCTCAAACCCGTCCGAGCCAGATCGTCCGCCAAGGTCCACCACCGCCGCAGGCCGTCCGGGGACACTACGACTTCGTCGTGGTGTCCAACCGCCTGCCCGTGGACAGGACCACCGACGACGACGGCGGCCATGGCTGGCGCCGTTCCCCCGGCGGTCTGGTGACGGCGCTGGCCCCGGTGATGGCCGGGCACGACGGCGCGTGGGTGGGCTGGCACGGTGCCCCGGACGAAACGCTGGAACCTTTCGACAACGAGAATATGCACCTGGTGCCGGTGCCGTTGTCCTCCGACGAGGTTGAGCTGTATTACGAGGGCTTCTCCAATGCGTCCCTGTGGCCGCTGTACCACGACGTCATTGCACCGCCCGAGTTCCACCGCACCTGGTGGGATGCCTACCACCAGGTCAACATGCGCTTTGCCGAGGCCGTGGCCACGGCCGCATCGGAGGGCGCCACCGTCTGGGTGCAGGACTACCAGCTGCAGCTGGTCCCGCGCTATCTGCGCCAGCTCCGCCCCGATCTGATGATCGGCTTCTTCAACCACATCCCGTTCCCTCCCCCGGAGATCTTCGCCCAGCTGCCCTGGCGCCAGTCGATCCTCGAGGGTCTGCTGGGCGCTGACCTGATCGGATTCCAGCGGCCCAACGACACTTCCAACTTCCTGCGCTGCTCGCGCCGCTTCCTGGGCGCCACCGTCAAGGCCCGGCATGTGAACCTCGAATCCCCCGGCGAAAGCCAGCCGCGCGCCTCCCGTGCCGAGCCCTTCCCGATCTCCATCGATGTCGGGCGCATCCAGGAGCTGGCCGTCCGGCCCGATGTCATTGCCCGGGCCAAACAGATCCGCGAGGATCTGGGCAACCCGAAGACCATCCTGCTGGGCGTGGACCGCCTCGACTACACCAAGGGCATCCCCCACCGGCTGAAGGCCTACGGCGAACTGCTCCACGACGGCCTGATCAAGGTGGAGGACGCCTCGCTCATCCAGGTGGCCAGCCCCAGCCGCGAGCGTGTGGAGAGCTACCGGCTGCTGCGCGAGGAGGTGGATGGCATGGTGGGCCGGATCAACGGCCAGTACGACACCATGCAGAACACGGCCATCCGCTATCTGCACCACAGCTACCCGGTGGAGGAGATGGTGGCCCTCTATCTGGCCGCCGACGTCATGCTGGTCACCGCGCTGCGCGATGGCATGAACCTGGTGGCGAAGGAGTATGTTGCCGCGCGGGTGAACAACACCGGGGCCCTGGTGCTCAGCGAGTTCACCGGCGCCGCGGACCAGCTCAAGGCCGCGCTGCTGGTCAACCCCCACGACATCGACGGCCTCAAGGAGACCATCACCAAGGCCATCGGCCTGCGTCCGGCCGAGGCCAGCCGGCGGATGCGCGCCATGCGCCGCCAGGTGCTGGACCACGATGTGCAGCGCTGGTCGCGGGACTTCCTGTCCACGCTGGCCGGCATGGCCGCCGAGCGGTCCCACGGCCGGGACGCGGAGCAGCCCAGTGGCCTCTGACGGCGCCGTGGCAATCCCCGCGGATTTGCAGCACGCCATCGCCGCGCTCGCGCAGACCGAGCGGCTGCTCGTTGCCTTGGATTTCGACGGCACCATGTCCCCCTTGGTGCCGCGCCCCGAGGACGCCCGGCCGCTGCCGGCGTCGGCCACCGCATTTGCCGCACTGTCGGCCCTGCCGGGGACGACGACGGCGCTCATCTCCGGGCGGGCGCTGGCCAGTCTGCGGCTGGTTGCCGGCCCGCCGGCAGCGACCCTGCTGGTAGGCAGCCATGGCGCCGAGGTCTGGCTGGGCCCCGGCGCCGCACCGCTGGAGCTTTCCGATGCCGAACAGGATGCACTGTCACGGGTGGTGGCGGCGCTGGAGGCCGTGGCCGCCGAGCACCCCGGCACCGCCGTTGAATACAAACCTGCCGGCGCCGTGCTGCACACCCGCCAGGCCGATGACGCCGTCGGCGACTCCGCCATTGCCGCGGCCCGGTCGGCGCTCACTGCGGGCTCCGGCATCCACCTCACCGATGGCAAGCGCGTGCTGGAGGCCGCCGTCGTCCGCGCCGACAAGGGGCAGGGGCTGGGCCTGCTGCGGGATGCCGCGGCGGCCACGGCCGTCTTCTTTGCCGGCGACGATGTCACGGATGAGCATGCCTTTGCCGCACTGGGCACCGGTGACGTGGGCGTCAAGGTGGGTCCCGGAGAAACAGCAGCGGGGTACAGGATCCCCTCCCCGGCCGGGCTTCCGGCCGTGCTGGAGCAGCTGCTGGCCGGCCGGGAACGATGGAGCCGAACGCAACAATAAGCATTTGGTATACCCAAATGCACTCAGCGCTGCCGATTTTGGGCTTTTGGCGGTAGCCTTGCCATGTTTGGAATACAAAACACTCCCTCCCATGGTGAAAGGCTTCTTCATGTCTTCAACAGTCCTCCGGCAGGTCCGCCCCTGGGGCGGCGAGCTCAGCGACGTCGTACTGGCCGATGGCCGCATTGCCGCCATCACCGCCTCCGGCTCCGATTCCGGCCAGGGCCCGGCGGCGCAGCTGGGCGGCGTCGTCGTGGAGGGCCGCGGCCGTCTGCTGATCCCTTCCTTCTCCGATGTCCACGTGCACCTGGATTCCACGCGCCTGGGGCTGCCGTTCCGTGAGCACACCGGAGCTCCGGGCGTGTGGGGCATGATGATGAACGACCGCAACAATTGGCGCGATGCCGAGGCGTCCATGGGTGAGCGCACCGAAACCACGCTGCGCATGATGATTGAGCGTGGAACCACCCGGGTGCGCGGCTACGCCCAGGTGGACATGGACTGCGGGCTGGAACGCTTCGAGGCCGTGGCCGCCGCCCGCGAGACCCACAAGGACCGCGCCGAGGTGAAGATCATCGCCTTCCCCCAGGCCGGCCTGCTGTTGGAGGACGGCAGCGCCGCGCTGATCGAGGAGGCGCTGAAGAACGGCGCCGACGTCATGGGCGGCATCGACCCGTGCACGCTGGACCGGGACCCGGTGCGCCACCTGGACATCGTCTTTGGCCTGGCCGAGAAGTACCAAGTGCCCATCGACATCCACCTGCACGAGCCCGGCGAGCTGGGGCATTTCAGTGCCGATCTCATCGCCGAGCGCACCAAGGCGCTGGGCATGCAGGGCAACGTCACCATCTCGCACGGCTACCCGCTCTGGGGCGTCAGCGAGGCTCACACCCGCCGGCTGATCGAAACCTGGGCCGAGTTGGACATCTCCACCGCCACCGTTGCCCCGGGCGGCCGCTACCAGCTTCCGTTGGCGGACCTTGTTGCTGCGGGCGTTCGGGTGGGTCTGGGCGAGGACGGCCAGCGCGACTACTGGTCCCCCTACGGCAACGCCGACCTGCTGGACCGCACCTGGCAGCTCGCCTTCGCCAACGGCTTCCGTGCCGATGATTTGTTGGGGCACGCCCTGGCCATTGCCACCGTGGGCGGCGCCTCCATCCTGGACCCCAGCGTCCCGCGCCTGGCCTCGACGGCGGACCGCCCCGGCACCGCTGTCGGCGATCCCGCGGAGCTGGTCATCGTCGAGGGCGAATGCGTCAGTGCCGCCGTCATGGACCGCTCCCTGGACCGCACGGTGATCCACCGGGGCCGGGTGGTGGCCGACCAACTCCAGCTGGTCTAGCTCCGCACCTGCTGGCCGCGCACCGCCGCCGCGCCGGCCACGACCAGCAGGGCGGCGAAGCCGGCCAGCAGCAGAACGGGCAGAGCCCAATCGCCCGTCATCTGGTGGAGGCCGCCAATGAGCGCCGGGCCGCCGGCCGCGAGCGCGAAGCCGCCGCCCTGGCTGAGCGCGGACATGGCACCGGCGGTGGCCGGATCCGCAGACCGCAGCACCACCAGTGCCACCGCCATGCCAAAGGCGGCGCTTTCGGCCGCCCCCAGGAAGCCCACCACCGCGAACAGCGAGGGCCCGTCGGCCACCATCAACCAGAGGAAGCCCGCCAGCACCGCCACGCCAATGGCCGCGGGCAGGATGCGCAGCCAGCCCGGACGGCTGGCCAGCACCGGCATCAGGAAGGTGGGCACGACGCCCGCCACACTGAACCAGGCCAGCATCAGGGCGGCATCGGCCGGCGTGGCTCCCCGGCCCACCAGCAGGCTGGGCAGCCACGCCGTCACGGAGAAGTACATCAGGGCCTGCAGGCCGAAGTAGAACATCAGGGCCACCGCGACCGGCTGCGCCAGCAGGACGCGCAGCGTGCCGGGGCCGGATGCTGACACGGCTCCCCTGTTGGAACCGGCTGGTGCCGGAGCCGGACCCTGCCGGTTCCGGCTTGCGGCCAGGAACACGAGCGCCGCAGCTGCGAGCGCCGGCACGGACCACAGGGCCAGCGCCGTTTCCAGCGACCCACCCGCCAGTCCCTGCAGCGGCCTGATGAGGCCGGCGCCAAGGGCCGCCCCCACGCCAAAGCCCACGGAGGCCAGCCCGGTCCACCAGCCATTGGCTCCGTACTGTTTGAGCGCCTGGGGCACCAGCACACTGACCACCATGATCGCGGCACCGCTGGCAAAGGTGGCCGGGAGCAGCAGCGGCCCCGCCAGCACCCGGGCCACCAGCGCCGCGCCGAGGGCAGTCAGCGCCCAGCCCATGGTCCGCTCCACACCAATCCGCCGCGCGAGCACGCCGGCCAGCGGAGCCGTGGCGCCAAAGGCCAGCACCGGCAGCATGCTCAGCAGCAGGAGCTGGAGCCCATCAAGGGCAAAATGCCGGCCGGCATCCTCCAGCACCGCCGCCATGGTGGTGATGGCGGGCCGCAGATTCAGCGTGGCCAGCAGCAGCGCCACCAGGCTCAGGGTCCGCCCGCGCAGGGCGGCCGGAGCACTGCGGACCGGTGCTGTGGCCGTGGTGGTCTGCTCAAGAACTGTCATCTTATTTGTATACCTAATTCTAAAACTTTTGACGCAGAGTGTCGTATTTCCGGGACCTGCAGATCCAATGGCTATAAGTTTGGCATACCAAATTGACTTTTCCGCATAGACTGCCACCACCACGCCACGACACCAAGGAGCCCCGCCATGCGCACGTCCCTCACCGCCAGCCACGTCCTGGGCCATCGGAATGGCAGCCATGTCCTGTTCCGCGACGCCACGGTCGTGTACGAGGATGACGTCATCGTGCACGTCGGCCATGGCTTCAAGGGTGCCGTGGACGAGTCCATCGATCTGGGCCATGCGCTGCTGGCGCCGGGCCTGATCGATCTGGATGCGCTCACGGACATCGACCACCTGCTGCTGGACTCCTGGCACAGCAGCGAGGCGGCCAAGGGGCTCACCTGGTCCGGCGACTACTTCACCAACCGCCGCCGCGATGTCTTTTCGCCCCAGGAGCGCCAAACCATCCGCCGCTATGCGCTGGTCCAGCTCGCCCTGCACGGCATCACCACCTACATGCCCATCGCCTCGGAGGTGCATAGCGCTTGGGCCGAAGATTTGCCGGAGCTGGTGGGCATGGCTGAGACCTCCCGGGAGCTGGGCCTGCGCGGCTATCTGGGCCCGGCCTACCGTTCGGGGGTCAACATCATCGACGACGACGGCGTCCGCACCGTCCTGTTCGACCCACCCCTGGGTGAGGCGGGGTTGGCGGATGCCCTGGCCTTCCTCGACTACGCGGATGCGTTGGACGATCCGCTGGTGACGGGCGTGCTGCTGCCCTGCCGCATCGAGACACTCACCCCGGAATTGATGCGGGCCACAGCCCAGGCCTCGGCCGAGCGCAATGTCCTGGTACGCCTGCACAGCCTTCAGGGCATGGCCGAGCGGGACTATTTGGCCGAGGCCCACAGTTCGACGCCCCTTCAGATGATGGCTTCCGCCGGGCTGCTCAATGACCGCCTGCTGGTCCCCCACGGCATCCTGATCGACCGCCACCGAAGCATCTTTGGCGAGGACCGCGGCGATCTGGCCACCCTGGCTGCGGCGGGCGTTTCCGTCATCCACTGCCCGCAGACCTCCTTCCGCTACGGCAGCGTGCTGGATTCCTTCAGTGTCTACAAGGAAGCAGGCATCAACCTCTGCCTCGGCACCGACTCCTTCCCGCCGGACCTCGTCCGCGGCATGGATGCCGGCGTGCACCTGGCCAAGCTGGCCGACCGCCGCTCGGATTCCGCCCCGGCGTCGGACTACTTTGATGCAGCCACCCTTGGCGGCGCGGCGGCCCTGAAGCGCCCGGACCTGGGCAGGCTGGAGCCCGGTGCCCAGGCGGACATCGTCGCCTTCTCGCTGTCCGATTTCCGCGACGGCGTCATCGACGACCCCCTGCGCACGCTGCTGCTCAATGGCACGGCGCGCAACGCCGTCCATTCGGTGGTGGCCGGACGCACGGTCATGGCCAACGGCACCCTGCCCGGCGTCGACCTCCCGGCCCTGGCAGCGGCTGCCCAGCCCATCTTCGAGAAGATGCGCGGCGCCTACAGCGAGCGCGATTGGCGCGGACGCAGTGCCGCTGAGCTCTTCCCGTCCAGCTATCCGGCGGCAGACTAGCCCCACCCGCGCGCCGGTGCCCTTATGCTGGCAATCGCACGGCCACCCATTTGCAGCGGAGGAAACCATCCATGGACCATCACGGCACCGAGTCCGACGGCGACCTTCAGAGTTCGCTGGCGGCCCAGACATACCTGCGGATCAGCGGGAAGATCATCAGCGGCGAATACCCTCCGGGGCACCGGCTGCGGGAACGTGAAATCTCCGAGGACCTGTCGGTGTCGCGCGTCCCCATCCGCGAGGCGCTGCCCCAGCTGGAGGTCGACGGCTACATCACCACCTACCCGCGCCGCGGCGCCGTCGTCCGCGCCTTCACCCTGAAGGACGTCGGCGAGCTCTTCGACCTCCGGCTCAATCTGGAGGTCTTTGCCGCCCGCAAGGCCGCCGAGGCCGTTGCCGACGGATCCCCTGCGGACCGCATGGCGGAACTGGTGGTGCAGGGCGGCGCTGCCACCGACGCCAACGATGTGCCGCGGATCGCCGAATGCAACACCGCCTTCCATGCGGAGATCATCGCGATGAGTGGCAGTTCCCTGCTGGAGACCACCATGCGCCCGCTGCTCGGGCGGCTGCGGCGCCTGTTCGCCCTGACCAGCGAACGCGACCCGCAGGCCCAGTACACCGAGCACCGCGCCCTGTGCGAGGCCATCGCCGCGGGCAAGCCGGACCTGGCCGCGGCGCTGGCCTACGCCCACGTTGAGCTGGGCCGCGAACCAACAGTTGCCCGGCTGGTGGGCGTCCTTCCGCCCGAATAGCGTCCGTATGATGGACGCGGGGGTGAAATGTGACGGAGCACACCGTGGCGTATGTCATACTCATACTCGTTGGCTTAACCGCCAATGAAAAACTGAATACTCACCATTCACTACGGATCGTTCGGCACGTACCTGCCGATGAAGGGACTGAATAACTGTGGCTACAGTTACTTTTGACAACGCAACGCGTCTTTACCCGGGCACCGACAAGCCCGCTGTTGACAAGCTCAACATCGATATCGCCGATGGCGAATTCCTCGTTCTCGTTGGCCCCTCCGGCTGCGGCAAGTCCACCTCCCTGCGCATGCTCGCCGGCCTGGAAGACGTCAACGCCGGCCGCATCCTCATCGGCGACCGCGACGTCACCGACGTTCCGCCGAAGGACCGCGACATCGCGATGGTCTTCCAGAACTACGCGCTGTACCCGCACATGTCCGTCGCTGACAACATGGGCTTCGCGCTGAAGATCGCCGGCGTTTCCAAGGAAGAGCGCGCCACCCGCGTGAAGGAAGCCGCAAAGCTTCTGGACCTGGAGGCCTACCTCGACCGCAAGCCGAAGGCCCTCTCCGGTGGCCAGCGCCAGCGCGTTGCCATGGGCCGTGCCATCGTGCGCAACCCGCAGGTCTTCCTCATGGATGAGCCGCTCTCCAACCTCGACGCCAAGCTGCGCGTGCAGACCCGCACCCAGATTGCTTCGCTGACCCGCCGCCTGGGCGTCACCACCGTCTACGTGACCCACGACCAGGTCGAGGCCATGACCATGGGTGACCGCGTCGCCGTGCTGAAGGACGGTCTGCTGCAGCAGGTCGACACCCCGCGCAACCTCTACGACCGCCCGCTGAACGTGTTCGTTGCCGGCTTCATTGGCTCCCCCGCCATGAACCTGCTCGAACTGCCCGTCGTCGACGGCGGCGTGAAGTTCGGCGGCGCCGTGTACCCCGTGCCGCGCGATGTGCTGGCAGCCGCCCACGGCTCCACCGTTACGCTGGGTGTCCGCCCGGAGGACATGGAAATCGTTGGCGCCGGCGAAGGCCTGGCCGTTGAGGCCGACGTCGTCGAAGAGCTCGGTGCCGACGCCTATGTGTACGGCCACACCTCCATCGATGGCGCCGACCGCGACATCGTGGTCCGTGTCGACGGCCGCCGCCCCCCGCTGAAGGGCGACAAGATCTACGTCCGTCCGCAGGTTGGCCACGTGCACCTGTTCGACGCAACCTCCGGTCTGCGCCTGGGCGACTAGTCCACACAAGACAAGCGCGGGTGGCTTTCCCGGTCCAGTGTCCCTGGGCCGGGCGGGCCGCCCGCGTTTTCTGCTTTCCGGGCCGGAACGTTTCGACACGATTTATAGAGAAGAATTGAGCCATGACTGAATCCAGCGGCGCCCAGTGGACCGACGAGCCCACAGATTTCGACCAGCACGGCAAGCTGCCGCGCACCGGCAGCACCCCCACCGTGCCGGCGTCGGTGCTTGGCTCGTTGAACATTACGGCGGCCTCCACTGACCCCGGACTGCTGGATCTGCCCTGGCACATCAAGCTGGAGGACTGGCCGGCCGAGAACCTGGCCGCCCTCCCCCGCGGCATCTCCCGCCACGTGGTGCGCTTCGCCCACCTGGACGGCTCGGTCATCGCCATCAAGGAAACCTCCGAGCACGTGGCCCGCCACGAGTACCACATGCTCCGCAAACTGGCCCGGCTCGACGTCCCCTGCGTGGAACCGGTGGCAGTCATCACCGGCCGCACCACGCCGTCGGGCGCCCCGCTGGACCCGGTGCTTGTCACCCGGCACCTGAAGTTCTCGCTTCCCTACCGCGCCCTCTTTTCACAGAAGCTGCGCCGCGACACCCTGACCCGCCTGATCGATGCCCAGGCACTGCTGCTGGTGCGCCTGCACCTGATCGGCTTCTACTGGGGCGACGTCTCGCTCTCCAACACGCTCTTCCGCCGCGATGCCGGCGCCTTCGCCGCCTATCTGGTGGACGCCGAAACCGGTGAGCTGTACCCGGACCTGTCCACGGGGCAGCGCGAATATGATCTGGAGATCGCCCGCGTCAACATCGCCGGCGAGCTGATGGATCTGCTGGAGGGCGGTCTGATCGAGGAGAAGGTGGACCCCGTGGCCACCAGCGAGCTCATCATGGAGAGCTACCGCCGGCTGTGGAAGGAACTCACCGAGAAGGAGTCCTTCGAACTGGGCGAGCGCTGGCGCGTGGGTGCGCGCATCCGCCGCCTGAATGAGCTGGGCTTCGATGTCGAGGAGTACGCCATCAAGACCACCCCCGACGGCGCCACCATCCAGCTCCAGCCCAAGGTGGTCGACGCCGGCCACCACCAGCGCCGCCTGCTGCGCCTGACGGGCATCGACGCCCAGGAAAACCAGGCCCGGCGCCTGCTCAATGAGATGGACTCGTTCCGGGCCGACACGGACCCGGACCAGGATGAAGAGATCAGTGCCCACGGCTGGGTCAGCTCCATCTTCGAACCCATCGTCAGGGCCATCCCGCGCGAGCTCGGCGGCAAGCTGGAGCCGGCCGAGGTGGTCCACGAGGTGTTGGAGCACCGCTGGTACATGTCGCAGGCCCAGGACCGCAATACGCCGCTGTCCGAGGCGCTGCAGAGCTACATCGACACCATCCTGCGCCACCGCCGTGACGAGGCCGCCATCATGCTCACCGCCGACACCGCCACCATGGCAATGCTCGAAGGTGGGGTCCTCACCAACTCCGAGGACGACTAGCCGCTCCCGGCCTGGGGTGCCGCTCCCGACGGGAGCGGCACCCCAGGCCGGCCGCCTTCCTTGTCTAGACCCTGGTGAACCGCACAGCCATCCAGGGCTTGCCCGGAAGTGCGACGGTCGGCCGCGCGGGATCCTGGGCGCCGGCGTCTGTCTTGGCCATGGTGAACGTACCGGCCGGGGTGATGGTCATGTTCCAGGTGTCGATGAGGTCGGCCCGATAGGTCTGCGGTGCACCGTTGGGCAGCAGGACATCCCACGCGGTTGGCGCGTCCTCCCCGAAATAGTGGATGTAGTACTGGCTGTCGACTCCGCCGGTGTCGTAGTTCCACCACGGCTGGAGCGCGTCGATCCCGGGAGCCGGGCCGTCGTCCATGATCTGTTTGAGGAACGCAAGCCGCGGTGCGCTGGTGCCGTTGAGGGTGCCACCCTGCCCGAGCCAGGAGGTGCTGGGGTTTTTCTCGGGGTTGTGCGTCTCACCATGCCCGCAGTACGTGCCACCGACGAAGGAGTTCCAGAACCGCTGGGTGATCTGTTCGCCAGTGAATTTGCCCCAGCGCTGGCTGATGTTGCCCTCGTAGCCCACTTCGTCGAAAATGACGGGCTTGAGTGCGAACTCGCGGTGCAGTTGGGCCCGGATGACGTCCAGCGCAGCTCCTGGGTTCTGGATGCTGGCATGCGTGATCCAGGGCTTGCGGGCATCGTAGTAGATGTTCTTGTTGTGCATCGAGCGCAGCCTGTTGTGCGGATCTGCCGCCTGGAGAACCGGGAACAGATAGTCCCAGTCGGCAAGGGTCTTGGTCTTGACCCCGTCATACTCGTTCGCCATGGACCACCACACATTGCGGTAGGCGCCGAACCGGGCGGCAATGTAGCGCACGTAGCGCTCGTCGTCGGCGCGCTTCATATCGGAGTAGCCGCGGGTCGAATCGTACGGGTGGTACAGGATGACGTCGGCCTGGATTCCGAGTTCCAGGAGCCGTGCAATCCGGTCTTCGTAACGGGTGAAGTACTCGGGGTTGAAGCGCGTCGGGTCCCAATCCTTCGGGCCCGGCCCCGTGCGCACAAACGGATCGGTCACGGCGGAGGGGACATTGGGGAAAACCAGCATCCGCATCTTGTTGAAGGGTGCCTTGCTCAGGGTGTCCAGAGTCAGGGCGCACTTTTCATCCGATTGAAGCGCCCACGAGTAGGACGTCGTGCCAATCTGGCGGTATGGCGAGCCGTCGGCATAGGCGAAGTGGTACCCACCCGGCACAACCTGCACCGGGCCGTGGTTTCCGGCGGACGGCGCTACCACCGTAACGCGGCCTGAGTCGCGAAGCGGCGGCAGGTTGCTCTCAATCTTCCACGTCCACTCGCCGGCCTGCGGCGGTGAGAAGCGGACGCGGTAGGTCGAGTTGCCATCATAGAAGCCGGGCACCGTGATCGCCTGTCCCGCTCCCTGGAACACCGCAGCGAGTGTTACATCGACGAACGGGTTGCTGTTGCCCTTCTCCGGGCCCTTGAGCACGATCTCATAGAGACCCCATTGTTCAACCGTCCCGGGCTGCTTCACAGGCTTGTCCGCGGGCACCGCCGACGGGGCCGCCACAGCCGGCGACGTTGACGTCCCCACGGCCGCGACGGCTCCGATAGCAGCCGCGCCGGCCAGAATACTTCGTCGTGTGATCTTCATCGATCGTCCTCCACATGATTGATTGAAACGTATCAGCGGTAGGAGCCTATAGGACTTGGATCACCTTTGGTACCCTGAATATTCAGTCATGCAACATTATTCAGCCTGAAAGCATGCAGATATCAGGCAGCGACCGCGGGATGCGGGACGGGTTGTTGGGGGAATTCAGGCGTTCATTCCGTGTCGGGCGGAAGCGGCCATCGACGCCGTCGAAGTCCGCTGGTCGTGCCTGGGCCCACGGCCGGGGACCCTAGTGTCGACCGCTTTCCTTGTTGAGGGCGTACACCGTGTACATACCGCCGGCCACCACCAGGGCGGAAAAGAAGACCATAAGCCAGGTCATCACACTGCCGCCGGTGGACGCCGGCTGCGCATCGGCCAGGTTGGCCTCCGGCTTCACCGCCGCCTTCGAGATGCTGGCCGTGGACGTCGCCGTCGCCGTTGCTGTGTAGGTGGGCCAGGCGCTCTCGGAGGCCGTGGCGGTTGCCGTCGGCTCGTCGGCGGGCTCGGATTCGACGACGGCGGGGGCCCGCTGGGTCTGGACGGCCGGGGCCGGAGCCTCAGGCGCCTTCGTAGCTGCGGGCGGCGCAGTCGCCGTCGGGACAACCGTCGGCTGGGGCGCCGGCTCCACCGTCTTCTCAGGCTTGCTGGGGAGCTCAACGGGAGGAGACGGCAGCTCCACGGCGTGCGCGGCGGTGGAGGCCGTCAAGGTGCCCACGGTGCCCAGCAGGCCGATCGCAAGGGCGGAAAGGGCCGTGGCGGCAATGGTGCGAATACGCGTTTTCAAGCAAAACTCCGAAGATTGGCGGACACCCGCCCGGCGGACGGCAAACTCATCCCCCCGTGGCATCCTGCCGTGGCCGCCGGATTAATGCAAATTACCGGCGCGCCGGAATGGCCTTGCCCGGGTTGAGGATGTTGGCCGGATCAAAGTAGTTTTTGATGCCGCGCTGGAGCTCCAGCAGGTCCTCGTTCTGCTCCAGCCCCAGCCAGCGGAGCTTGTACTGGCCCACCCCGTGTTCGCCGGTGATGGTCCCGCCAAGGGCCAGCGCCTTGTCGATCGATTCGTCCAGCGCGCGGCCCAAAGCGGCAACGGATTCCTCCGTGTGCTCGGCGACATGGAAGGTCGGGTGCAGATTGCCGTCCCCCGCATGGGCGATGACCCGTACCCCCACGCCGTGGCGGACGGCCATCTCTTCCAGTGCCGTGACGTAGTGGACCAGCTGCGAGCGCGGCACCGCCACGTCCTCCCCCACCGTGATCTCCGAGTCAACGTCCATGCCACGGCTGTGGCGGCGAAGGTCCATCAGCCGGTTGGCCTCGTCCGGATCTTCCTGGCTGGCCCGCCCGCCCAGCGCCGTCAGGGCCGCAATGGCGATTTCCACTTCCTGGGCGGCGGCCAAGCCGTCGAACTGGGCCAGCAGGAGCGCCGTGCCGCGGCTGGCCAGATCGGATCCGTTGCGGAGGTCCAGTTCCTGCAGCGACGGGCCATCCAGCAGTTCCAGGATGCTCGGCTGCACGCGGGCCCGGCCCAGGGCCAGCACGCCCTCGGCGGCGGACTGCACCGTGGGGAAGAACACCGCGAGCGTGCGGATGTCGGTAGGCAGGTACTTCAGCCGCACGGTGATGCCGACGACGATGCCCAAGGTTCCCTCGGAGCCCACGAACAGGCTGGTCAGGTCGTAGCCGGCCACACCCTTGAAGGTGCGGTGTCCGGTGTGGATCAACTCGCCGTCGGCCAGCACCACGTCAAGGGCCAGCACGGCATCGCGGGTGACGCCGTATTTGGCGCAGCGCAGCCCGCCGGCATTGGTGGCCACGTTGCCGCCGATGGTGGAGACCTTGTAGCTGGCCGGGTCCGGGGCGTACATCAACCCGTGTTCGGCGGCTGCGGTGTTCAGATCTGCGTTGACCACGCCGGGTTCAACGCGGGCCACCTCGTCCGCGGCGTTGAGCTCAAGGATGGTGTTCATCCGCTCCAGGCTCAGCACAATGCTGCCCTCGGTGGCATGGGCCCCGCCGGACACGCCGGTGCCGGCGCCGCGCGCGATGATCGGTACGCCGTGGCGGGCCGCGATGCGCACCACCGTCTGGACGTCGGCAATGGATTCCGCCCAGACGACAGCCACCGGCTCTGCGTAGGCCAGGATCGGACCCTGGTCGACGGCGTACGCCGTGCGGACCGCAGCCTCCACGCTCAGCTGGTCGGAGCGCAGCTGTGCACCCAGATCGCGTACGAAGGCCGTCTCGTTGTCCGTGCGTGCCGCCATGGCCAGTCCCATCCATTTGTTCCTGCCGGCCGGGAGGCTGCCCCGGCCCTTGGGTATCATTCTAGGCAACGGACGGTGACCCACAGAAACCATGTCCGCGTCAGGAGACCGCCGCATCCTCCGACGGGGCATTCGGGACCACAGTGCCCGGCAGCTCCCAGATGTACGCGCCCGGGCCGGTGCCCGAGAGCACGGCCGCGCCGTACGCCGTCGTCCAGGTCCATTGCCCCGCGGCGAACAGCGGAGCGCTGGCCAGCGCCGACAGGGCTGCTGCAGGGAGAATCGGGGCATCAAATCCGAGTCCGGAGAAGTCCGCCCGGGAGGCAACCACCAGCAGCGATCCCTCGGCACTCTCGCGGACGTAGGCCAGCACATCACCGGCCGCATGGAGCCAGCGCAGCCCGCCGCCGGTCGCGGCCGCATGTCCATGCCGCAGGGCCGCCAGCTCACCATAGGCCCCGCGCAGATCCGTGATGATCCGCGATGGATCGTTCCACGGCATCGGTGTGCGGGAGAATTCGCCGTTGGCGCCCTCGAGGCCGAACTCGTCCCCGGCAAAGACCACCGGAATGCCCGGCAGGGTGAACGCCATCGCGGCCCCCACCAGTTGGCCGCCGGGCAGCATCACGCTGGCGGCGCGGGCCGTGTCGTGGGTGTTCAGCGCATTCATGTTCGCCGAGCGCACCTGCCAGCTGAAGGCGCTGGCCAGATCCCGGTGCGTGGCCAGGAAGTCCTCGGCGGGGATCCGGTTGGGCCCGCGCAGCGGTGTGCCGAAGAAGTCGACGTCGGGAGCCTCGCCACTGAGCCACTGCCACAGCGGCCTGGTGAAGTTGGAGTATGTCATGGCACCCTGCCAGCCGGAGCCGTCAACGTCCGGGGCGGCGTCACTGGTGGATTCGCCCAGCAGCAGCGCATCGGGGTTGATCTCCACCACCCTGTCGCGGATCAGCTTGGCCACCTCGTGGTTCACGTCCTGGGCGCCCAGCCGGCCGGTCATGTTGCCGACGTCGATCCGCCAGCCGTCCAGGTTGAATGGGGGCTTCAGCCACCGTGCCACCACCGAGTCCTCGCCGCTGACGAAGGCCTCCCGCAGCCCGGCCGAGGCCCAATTGAACTTCGGCAGCGAGGGGATCCCCCACCACGATTCGTAGCTCATGTGGTCCGGACTGAAGTAGTAGTAGTCGGTCTCCGGAGCGGACGGATCGGCGAGCGCACGCTGGAACCACTCGTGGCTGCTGCCCGAATGGTTGGCCGTGAGGTCCCCCACCACCTTCATGCCGCGGGCATGGGCGGCCTCCACCAGTTTGATCAGTGCCTCGTCCCCACCCAGCAGCGGGTCCACACTGTCAAAGGTGGAGGCGTCGTAGCGGTGGTTGGAGTGCGCGGGGAAGAAGGGCGTCAGGTAGACGATGTCCATCCCCAGCGCGGCCAGATGGTCCAGCCTGGCGGTGATGCCCGGGATGTCCCCGCCGTAGAACTGCTCAGCCACACCCGCGCCGCGGCCGCGCACCTCGGTGCTGTTCCAGTCGCAGGGCACGGCCCACTCCGGCAGCGTGTGCGCATCTGCACCGGCGGAGCGTGCAAAGCGGTCCGGGAAGATCTGGTACATCGCCGAGCGGGGCACCCAGTCCGGAACCGGCGCAAAGACACCCAGCCGGAAGTCCGCGTAGTCAGAGACGTCGCGGTTGTGCAGCCCGGCGCTGTTCAGCCACCAATAGGCCGGGCGCCCGGCGTCGGAGGCCGTCTCAAAGAGGAAGCGGTACTTCGCCACGGGGTTGGCCACCAGCATGGTGGCCTCCCACCAGGTCCAGCCGTCGGCGTCGCCCAGGCGTGCGGCCTCGTCGTAGCGCGGCTCGCCGTCCTGGACGGAGCGCACCCAGACCCGCTGGACCTCCTGCCAGTCGTGCGGGGTCCGCACGCGCAGGGGAGACCGTTCGGCGAGCGCCGGCGGAACCTCCCCCACATAGAGGGCCGATCCGTCGTGGTGTGGCTGTGCTTCGAGCATATTTACCCCTTCACGCCGCCCTGGACCAGGCCGCTGACTATGTAACGCTGCAGGAACAGGAACAGTGCCATCACTGGGACGGCGGCCAGCACGGCCCCGGCGGAAAAGACGCCCCAGTTCTTGGAACGGGTGTCCGCCACGAAGGAGTACAGCCCCACGGCCAAAGTCTGGCTGTCAGGATCCGTCAGCACCACGCTGGCAATGACAAATTCACTGGAAATCCCGATGAACGCCAGCAGCCCCACCACGGCCAGAATCGGCGTCACCAGGCGCAGGATGATGCCGAAGAAGATCTGCACGTGGCTGGCGCCGTCGATCTTGGCCGCCTCATCCAGGGTCTGTGGGATGGTGTTGAAGAAGCCGTACATCAGGTAGGTGTTCACGCCCAGGGCACCGCCCAGATAGACCATGACCAGCCCGAGCTGGCTGCCCAGCCCCAGCCACGGGACAACCTCGGAGATGCCGCTGAGCAGCAGGAAGATGGCGACGACGGCCAGCAGCTGGGGGAACATCTGCAGCAGGAGCAGCGAGAGCAGTCCCACGCGGCGGCCCTTGAACCGCATGCGCGAGAACGCGTAGGCCGCCATGGCGCCCAGGAACACTGTGGCGGCGCTGGTCACCAGCCCGATGATCATGGTGTTGATGAACCAGCGGCCAAACGGTCGGGCGGGGTCGCCGAAGAGCTTGATGAAGTTGCCGATGTCGATCTGGCTGAACAGTGCATTTGAACCCACCAGGGTGCCGTTGGAGTTCAGTGCCGCCGACAGCACGTACAGCAGCGGGAAGACGGCGAAGAGGCTCACCACCACGCCCACCAGGTGGCGCCACCCCTTGTCCCTGAACCAGACGCCGAAGGGCCGCCGGGGCTGGGACGGCAGGACCGCCGTCGTCGTCGCGGCCTTGCTGGCCACGGAAGTCTGAGTGCTCATGAGTTCACGTCTTCCAGTGCTTTGGTCTTCTTGAAGCTGATCGCCGAGACCGTGGCCACGATGATGAAGATGATGATGGCCAGTGCGCTGGCCAGCCCGTAGTCGCGCCCGGTGCCCTGGCCGAATGCCACCTTGTAGACCAGGGTGATGAGGATGTCCGTGGAGCCGATGTCGCGGGTGGTGTCCGTGAACCGTGGTCCGCCGCCGGTGAGCATGTAGATCACGTTGAAGTTGTTGAAGTTGAACGCGAAGGAGGCGATGAGCAGGGGCGCAATCGACACCAGAAGCAGCGGGAGCTTGATGGCCCGGAATACGCGCCACGGGCCGGCGCCATCCATGCGTGCCGCCTCGTCCAGCTCCGACGGCAGGGACTGCAGGGCGCCGGTGCACACCAGGAACATGTACGGGAAGCCGAGCCACAGATTGACCACCAGCACACTGATCTTGGCCAGCACGGGGTCCGTGAGCCAGCCGATCTCCGCACCGCCCAGCAGCGTCTGGTTGAGCCAGCCGAACTGCGGGTTCAGGATGCCGGACCACACCAGCCCAGACAGGAACGCCGGGAAGGCGTAGGGCAGGATCATGATGATCCGGTAGATCTTCTTGCCGCGCATATCCTCGCGGTTGAACGTCATGGCCAGGAACAGGCCCAGGGCAAACGTGAGGATCACCGAGGCAATGGCAAAGGTGAAGGTCCAGACAATCACGCCCAGCAGCGGCCCGCGCAGATCGGGGTCGGTGAAGGCCTTGACGAAGTTGTCGAAGCCAACGTTGATCTTCCAGCCGGTGCTGAGCGTGTTGTCGGCGGCATCGGCGAAGGCGCCCTCGCCGTTGTCCGTGTACACCACGCCCGTTTCCAGGTCAGTGAAAGTGTCCGCTGCCGCGTCGTAGTGCATGGAGGGCTTGAACTGGTACGCCGTGCTGCCGTCGGCGGTGCGCAGGCTGCCATCACCCGGATCCGAGGACACCGGGACGGAGATCTTCAGGATGGCATCCTGCTGCGCAACGATCTGGTTGAAGTTCAGCGTTTGGAAGCCGGGCAGCGCGGTGGCCTTGCCCGAGGAGTTCTTCGTGGCGTTGGGAGCAGGCTCCAGCGCCGTATCGGCCGAGCCCAGCTGGACCGTGCCCGCCGGATCGGTGAAGAGCAGGTAGAGCGCCGAGTCCTTTTGCAGGACGGCGGTCTGGAAGGCCGGCGAATCCGGGACGCGCTCCTGCGCCGTCATCTGGATGGCGGCAACGGCGTCGTCCTTGGAGCTGTTGTGCCCGTCGCCGTAGTTGGTGAAGGCAATGTAGCCGCTGTACATGACAACAAAAACCTGGAACACCAGCAGGAACAAGACCCCCGGGGCAAGGTATTTCGCCGGCAGGCCGCCCTTGCGCAGGTAGATCCAGTTGATGGCCAGCACGACGACGGCGGCCACGGCCAGCACCAGCCAGGACGCGCTGATGAACAGCATCATCATCACATAGACGGCGAAGGCATCAACCAAGCCCAGCAGAACGATCTTGGCGATGATGCCCTTGAGCGAATCGAAGCCGACATGCTTCGCCGCCTTCAGGGGTGGTTTCGGGCGCGGGGCCTGCGCCGCGGATTCCCGGGCGGGGGCAAGCGGCGTCTCTTCTGGAGCTTTTGTCACAGATCTCTTCCTTGGGTCATGCGGGGCAACAACGGATGGCGTTGCGGCTCCCCGAGCCGGGGAGCCGCAACGCCAGACGCACGGCTAGGCGCCGATCTTGGCCTTGATGGAAGCGGCCATCTTGGCCCACTCGGTGGCGGGGTCCGCGTTGCCCTTGATCAGGGCCAGCTCGGTGGCTCCCCAGTCGGCCCAGACGGCGGACATCTCGGGGATGGCCGGCATGGGCACGCCGTCCTGGCCGATCTTGCCGAAGGCGGCAACGATCGGGTCCTTGGCGGCCTTCTCGAAGGAGGACTTCAGGGCCGGCGGACGGCCACCGGCGGTGAACATGGAATCCTGTGCCGCCTCGGTGGAGAGGTAGTTGGTGACGAACTCATTGGCCGCGAGGGCGTTGGCGCTCTTGGCGCTGATGAAGAAGCCGTTGACGCCGATGAACGGGCGGGCTTCCTGGTCGCCGGCGGTGGGCAGCGGATCGATGGCCACCTTGATGCCCTTGGCCTCGGCGTCCGGGACGTTCCACGGGCCGGTCAGGTAGTAGGCGCTCTCACCGGCCAGGAACTTCTCCTTGGCGATGTCACCGGTGATGTTGGAATTCAGCGCCTTGGTGCCGGTGTCGCCCCAGGCCACCAGCTTCTTGGCGAACTCGATGCCGGCAGCCTCGCCCAGCACCAGGTTCTTGGGGTCGTAGCCGCCGTCGGCCGTGAGGCCGAAGACGGAGGACCCCATGGAGGTCTGCAGCGGGTAGAGGTGGTACGGGTCGGCCTGCTTGGGGTCCAGCCCCACCAGGAACGCGAACTTGGCCTTGCCCTCGTCAACGGTCTTCTGGCCGTTGGCCAGCACCTCGTCGAAGGTTGCCGCCGCGGTGGCCACCAGGCCGGTGTTGCGCAGCAGCGCGATGTTCTCTGTCGCATAGGGGACGCCGTACAGCGATCCGTTGTACGTCATGGCCTTGATGGCGGATTCCTGGAAGCCGGCCGCCTTGTCGCCCAGCTGGAGCGGGGAGATGACACCGTTCTGGACGAACTTGCCCACCCAGTCGTGCGGGCCGACAATCAGGTCCGGCCCCTTGCCGGTGGGCACCTGGGTGATGAAGTCATCGCGGACGGCGGCGAAGTCCTTCACCACCAGCTTCACCTCGATGCCGGTGTCTTCCTTGAACTTGGCCGTGATGTCCTTCAGGGCCGGCGCACGCTCGGCATCCACCCACATGGTGATGGTTGCCGCACCGGAAGCGGTGAGGTCGGTGCCCTCGGGGCTGCTGGCGGTGGAGTTGGCACCGCAGGCGCTCAGAGCCACGGCCGCAACTGCTGAAAACGCGCCAATGGTGAATACCCGGCGGTTGATTGGTGTCGTGAGGGCGTCTTGCACCTTCATTGGTGTCCCTTCGTAAAGTCCCATTGGCCACCGGGCGGCTCATCGGCCCGAGCGGTGGACGTATCCGTGATACGACTCACAACTGTAAGCGCTTCCAATCTATCTGTAAACCACCATGATGTGAAATGACGGGGATCCACCTCGAAAGACCCATGCGCTGCCCTGCCCAGCCGATCGATTTTTGAGAGCGTTTACATTTCTGCCGAATTCATCCTAGGATTGCCCTCATGTCTGTCGCTCCCCCACAGTTGCCCGCCGCCCTGCCGCACTCCATGGCCCTGGGCGAGTTGACCGAAGTGCACCCCCTCAGCGCCAACGAGCACTGGTCCAGGTCCTCGGTGATCTACCAGATCTACCCGCGGTCATTCCGCGACTTGAACGGCGATGGAATCGGCGATCTTCCGGGCATCACGGCCGAGCTGCACCATCTGGCCGCGCTGGGCGTCGACGCCGTCTGGCTCTCACCGTTCTTTACCTCGCCGCAGCGCGATGCCGGCTACGACGTCAGCGACTACTGCGATGTTGATCCGCTCTTTGGCACGCTGGCCGATTTCGATGCGCTGGTTTCCCGCGCAGCTGTGCTAAATCTGCGTGTAATCGTTGATCTGGTGCCGAACCACTGCTCCAGTGAGCACCCGCTCTTTGCCGCAGCGCTGGCGGCACCGGCCGGCAGCACGGAGCGTGAGCTCTTCATTTTCCGCGACGGCCTCGGCGCCTCCGGCGAGCTGCCGCCCAACGACTGGGAATCCCACTTTGGCGGCTCCGCCTGGACCCGGACGGCGGACGCTGACGGCGGCCCCGGCCAGTGGTACCTCCACCTCTTCGATTCCTCCCAGCCCGATTTCAACTGGGACAGCCCGCGCGTCCACGCCGAGTTTGAGCGGATCCTGCGCTTCTGGCTGGACCGCGGCGTCGACGGCTTCCGCGTCGACGTGGCCCACGCGCTGGTCAAGGCCCAGGGGCTGCCCAATTGGGGCGGCAGGGCCGACGGCGGCAGCTCCAAAGGATTCCCCGGGCACCGTGCGCCGATGTTCGGCCAGCCCGCGCTGCACGACATCTACCGCCAGTGGCGCAAGGTCTTGGCCGAGTATGGGCAGGACAAGATCCTGTGCGCCGAGGCCAACGTGGATCCGCTGGACAGGCTCGCCGATTGGGTCCGGCCCGACGAAATGCACCAGGCGTTCAACTTCCCGTATCTGAATGCGGAGTTCTCCGCACCCTCCCTGCGGGCGGTGGTCGACGCCTCCCTGGGATCGCTGGGCCGGGTGGGCGCCCCCAGTACGTGGGTGCTGTCCAACCACGACGTGGTCCGCCACGTCTCCCGGCTCGGATTGGATGGACAACTCCCCCGTGGCGGTGACGGCATCGGCCCCGGCGACGTACAGCCCAACCTGGAACTCGGGCGGCGCCGGGCGGCGGCGTCGTCGTTGTTCATGCTCGGCCTTCCGGGCGGCGCCTACTTGTACCAGGGAGAGGAGCTGGGGCTCCCGGACCACACGACGCTGGATCACGGGCACCGCCAGGACCCCACCTTCGGGCGGACCGGCGGTGAACGCATCGGCCGCGACGGCTGCCGCGTGCCGCTGCCCTGGCGCGCTGAGGACACCAACGTTGGATTCTCCTCCGAGGGAACGCCGTGGCTCCCCTTCCCGAAATCGTGGCGTGCGCTGGCCCGCGACGTCCAGGCCGCAGACGACAGGTCCCATCTGGCCCTCTACACCGGTGCGCTGGCGCTGCGCAGGGATCTGCGGCTTGGCGCGGGCTCGCTGGCGTGGGCGGAGCGCTACTGCTCCGATTCATCGCTCGCCTACCTCAACGGGAACACCCTCGTGGTGCTGAACACCTCCGGTGCCCCGATGGACCTGCCCGCCGGCGACGTCTTGATTCGGTCTGATTCCTCGGCCGCCCCCACCGACCAACTAAACTCAGGGGAAACCATCTGGTTGAGTCCAGTTCTGGAAGTTGGGTGAGGTAATCGGTGGCCGGCATCAAAGAAGTAGCCGAACGGGCCGGCCTGTCCATTGCCACCGTCTCGAGGGCGCTGGCTGGCAAGGGCAGCGTCTCTGAAAAGAGCCGCCAGCGCGCCCTGGATGCGGCCGCAGAGGTGGGATTCGTCCTCTCCTATGCCGCGTCCAGCCTGGCGTCCGGTCGCCACCACAACGTCGGCATCGTCGTCCCCGCCGTCCACCGGTGGTTCTTTTCCTCCGTAGTGGACGGGGCCTCCTCCGAGCTCATCGACGCCGGCTACGACCTCACGCTGTACACCACAGGGCAGAACGAGAGCCACCGCAAGAGCGTCCTGAGCGACTTCCTGCTCCGCCAGCGCCTGGACGCGGTCATGGCCGTGTCCCTGGAGCTGAGCGAAGCGGAGATTGCCCAGCTCATGGCCATCCACCGCCCCGTCATTGGCATCGGTGGCCCGCTGCCTGGTGCCGACAGCCTCAGCGTGGACGACTACCACATGGCCAAGACGGCCACGGACCACCTGATCCGGCTCGGCCACACCCGCATCGCCCATATCAACGGCAGCGCCGAGTACGAGGCGGACTTCCAACTCCCCCACACCCGCCGCGGCGGGTATGAGGACTCGCTCCGTGCCGCAGGCTGCGAAATCCGCCCCGAATGGCGGGCCACCGCAGACTTCACCGTCCAGGGCGCCTACAGGAGCGCCCGGCAGCTGCTGGGCGGCTCCGCAGAACGGCCCACCGCCGTCTTCGCCGCCTCAGACGAGATGGCCATCGGTGTCATCCTCGCCGCCCGCGACTTCGGCCTGCGCGTTCCCGCGGACCTGTCGGTCGTTGGCATTGATGGACACGAACTCGGCGAGGTCTTCGGCCTCACCACCATTGACCAGGACCCCCGCGGCCAGGGCGCCCTTGCGGCCCGCCGCCTGCTCGCGCGCTTGGAAACGGACCGAAAGTCCGACGACAGCTACTCACCAACGGCGGAGCCCTACCCCACCCGATTGATCGTGCGCCACAGTACAGCCGTCCCGCAGGCTCTTTAGACGGCTCCCTGGCCCGGCTCGTTGCAGCACGTCCACGGGCTGTTGCCCGGCACCATTGGCCCGATGCCGGGAACTCGAAATTGCATTCTTAAAAGTCCGAGGCGAAATCCAGCCAAGGGTGAACGACTATTGCCAATCCCTGGGAAATTTCATCGATATTCCCAGGGGTCTTGATCTTCAGCCAGAAAGACAAACTCGACAAAGTCCGGCCCGTCCTTCCACTCGTCTTCTATGCCACGGAGCGCTTCGACGGCTGCATGAACCTTGACGCTCCACGGCCGGTCATCATCGGAGGCAGACATGTCCACAATGAAGTCGATCATGAGATAAAGATGCCCACCGTCAGCTCTCAACCCGTCCAGACCGAGGATCAACAACCCCATGTCTCCGGCGATTCTTGCTGCCTTGTAAATGCCCGATACACCGACATATACAGCATCGCCGTCCATTAGCAGCTGAGCTGGAGGGTCGGCGAGGATTCGATGATAGAAATCCTTTTCAATTGTCACGAAGGATTCCCATCCGGTGTGCTGTCTGCCCTGGCGTGGATGACGATTCTGGTGATGCCGCTGACACTAATATAGCCATCCTGGGCCGCATCATGAGGCCTTGATCTGTCGTCGAGGAGCGGACCATCGGCCACAGGATCGCTCCTGTTGCGACCCAGGGGCGCGGACGCAGCACCGCTTTGGGCAGACTGCTAGCATGGGGCACCCCAAAGCAAAGGAGTGCCCCGTGGGCAAGGTGGTCATGTACGGTTCGGTGTCGGTGTCGACGCCAACCGAAAATAGGGCCAGAATCGCCAACTGAAAATGGGGCCACCTGACACCATTGAAGGTGATTACTTTGGATGATTGGGCAACTATCCGCCACCGGTACGCGAACGAGAGAATCTCCAAGCGGGAGCTGGCGAAACAGCTCGGGGTCTCGAGGGGAACCGTCGACCGGGCCCTGGCCGCCGAGACGGCCCCGCGGTATGACCGCAAACCTGCCGGGTCCTCGTTCGACACGTTCGAGAAGGACGTCCGCCGGCTGCTGGCCGGCACGCCGACGATGCCGGCCACGGTGCTGGCCGAACGGGTCGGCTGGGTCGGGTCCGCGTCGCTGTTCCGGGCCAAGATCGCGACGATCAGGCCCGAGTACGCACCGGCGGACCCGGCGGACCGGCTCGTGCACCAGCCTGGCAAAACGGTCCAGTGCGACCTGTGGTTCCCGCACCAGCCGCTGCCCCTGGGCCATGGGCAGGAGGGCAAGCCGCCGGTGCTGGTGATGACGTCCACGTACTCCGGGTTCGTGCAGGCCCGCATGATCCCCACCCGCACCACCGAGGACCTCCTCGGTGGCATGTGGGAACTACTCCAAGACGCCGCCGCGGTCCCGGCCAGGCTGCTGTGGGACAACGAAACCGGCATCGGCCGCGGCAAACTCACGGAGGCGGCCAGCGCATTCGCCGGGGTGCTGGGCACCGAGATCAAGCTGCTGCCGCCCAGGGATCCGGAGTCCAAGGGCATGGTGGAGCGGATGAACGGATTCTTCCGCCGCGGGTTCATGCCCGGGCGCGACTTCCTTGACCCGCACGACTTCAATGACCAGCTCGACGCGTGGCTGCCCAAGGCCAACGCCCGCTATACCCGTTCCCGCCACGGCGCCCCGGCGGACCTGGTGGGCACGGACCGGGCCGCGATGCGCCCGCTGGGCCCGGTCGCCCCGTTGGCGGTGTTCCGCAAGGAGGTGCGCCTGCCGAGGGACTACTACGTGCGCGTGTTCTCCAACGACTATTCGGTGGACCCGTCGGCGATCGGGCGGATCGTGCAGGTCACCGCGGACTTGGACACGATCACGGTCACCGTTGGCACCACGGTGTTGGCCCGGCATGAACGCCGATGGGCCAGGCACCAGATCTTCACCGATCCGGCCCACGTGGCCAAGGCCGCGCTGCTTCGCCGCGACTACCGCGCCAATGCGGCCCGGCGGCCGCCGGGGCAGGCGGTCGTTCAGGAACGCGACCTCTCGGTCTATGACGAGGCCTTCGGGCTCTCCAGTGCCGGCCGTGCCCGCGAGCTGGCCGGGGCGGCCGGATGAAGGCGCAGGCCGCTGGTGCGGGGAAGGACATTGAGTACTACGCCCGCGCCCTGCGGGCCCCACGGATCGGGGACGGCTACCGGCCCCTGGCCAACACCGCCCGGGAGGCGGGCTGGACCCATGAGGAATATCTGGCCGCCGTCCTCTCCCGTGAGGTTGCCGAACGCGAGGCCTCCGGTTCGGCGCTGCGGATCAAGGCCGCCAGGTTCCCGGGCCACAAGATGCTGGAGGACTTCAACTTCGAGCACCAGCCGGCCGCGGACCGGTCCCTGATCGCCCATCTGGGCACCGGGGTGTTTGGGCTGCTTAGGAGTTTTCGGACAGCGGATTAGTGGTTTTTCTACGCTGCCGTGGCCGGCTGCTGGTAACTATAGTGGACCTCATTCGGGCGTCGGTAACCGAGGGCCGAATGGCGTCTGCGGCTGTTGTAGAACCCCTCGATGTAGCGGATGACGTCCCTGCGTGCCCGGTCCTTCGTGGCGTACGTCGTGCGGTACACGCGTTCGTTTTTCAGGGCCGAGAAGAAGGTCTCGGCCTGGCTGTTGTCCCAGCAGACACCGGTCCTCCCCATGGACGACCGCATCCCCAGCCCGGTGACCACCGCACGGAAGGACGCCGAGGTGTACACGCTTCCGCGGTCCGAATGCCAAATCGCGTCCGGCTCGATCCTGGTCGTCGCGGCGGCATTGGACAGGGCCCGTTCCACGAGTTCGGAGCGCATGTGGTCCTCGATCGCCCAGCCGGCGACCTTCTTCGAATAGCAGTCGATGACCGTGGCCAGGTAGATGAACCCCTGCCACGTGTGGATGTACGTGATGTCGCCGACGAACTTGATGCCCGGGCGGTCCGCGGTGAAGTCCCGCCTCACCAGGTCCGGCATCGCCGCGGCCGCGTCGGCATCCGCGACGGTGGTGGTTCTGAAGGGCCGTGGCTGGCACGGCACCAGCCCCTCCTGGCGCATGATCTGGCGCACCAGTTCCGGGGAGCATTCGACGCCCCCGCCGGCCAGGTCCGCGTGGATCCGGCGGTACCCGTAGGTCCCGTCCGATTCCTTGAAGAAATGCTGCACCCGGACCGCCAGCGCCGCCCTGCGGGCCGCGGTGGCCGAGACCGCGCGGGAGCGCCAGTGGTAGAACCCGGAGCGGGAGACCTCCAGCCACCGGCACATCATCAGCACCGCCGGCGCCTTCGGGGCGGCAGCGTAGGAGTCGATGAATTCATACTTCGCCACTACCGTGGCTCCCGTGCGAAGTATGCGGCCGCTTTTTTTAGGAACGCGGCCTCCGCCTTCAGTTCCTGGTTCTCACGTTCCAACTCCTTGAGCCGGGCACGTTCGGACACGGTCAGCTCCGGCTCCGTCCCGGTGTCCCCGTGCGCCTGCTGGTACTTCTTCAGCCAGCTGCGCAGCGTCTCGGCGCCGACACCGTATGCGGTGGCGACGGCCTTGATGGGCTTGGACGAATCGATGACTTCGCGGCACAGTTCATCCTTGAATTCCTGGCTGAACCTGGGTCGTGTTGATGACATTCTGGTCATTCCTCATTCCGGTGGTCCCCATCATTTCATGGGGTCCCGCTGTCCGAAATCTCCACAGCAGCCCAGTTCCTGGAGGAGGCGAAGAACGTCGTGCTGCTGGGCCCGCCGGGCACCGGGAAAACCCATCTCGCGGTCGGGATTGCGACCCGGGCCGCCCAGGCCGGGCACCGGGTCCTCTTCGACTCGGCGACCGGCTGGGTGGCCCGCCTGGCCGAGGCCCACGCCCGCGGGCAGTTGGCCGCCGAGCTGGCCAAACTCCGCCGCTACAAGCTCCTCGTCATTGACGAGGTGGGCTACATCCCGTTTGACCAGGACTCCGCGAACCTGTTCTTCCAGCTCGTCGCCTCCCGCTACGAGAGGGCCTCGCTGATCCTGACCAGCAACCTGGCGTTCAGCCGCTGGGCCGACGTGTTCGGCGACGCCACGATCGCCTCGGCGATGATCGACAGGATCGTCCACCACGCCGAGGTCATCAACCTCACCGGCAACAGCTACCGGCTTCAGGGCCGGATCAAGCCACAGAATCTGGCACACTGAAACAACACACCGTGGCCCAGTTTTCAGTTGGCAACAATGGCCCTATTTTCGGTTGGCGTTGACAGTCGGTGGACGGCTTCATCGCGGACGAGAACGACCAGCCCGGACCGCTGTTCGAGTGGTTGTCCAGCGGTGACGTCCCGTTGGACGAGAGCGGCGAACTGAAGGTGTCGCAGACCTCCTACGACTACACCCGGCCGTACTGGAACCAGATCGGGGCGACAATCGTCGGCCGCCGGGTCTTCGACATGACGGACGGCTGGGACGGAAAGCCTCCGGGCGGGGTCGACCACGTGGTCGTCGTGACGCACCGGCCGAAACCCGAGGGCTGGGACCCCGAGGCGCCTTTCCACTTCGTCGACGGTGTCGAGGGAGCCGTGGCCAAGACGCAGGAACTCGCGGGCGACCGCATCGTCGAGGTCGCCGCCGGCGGCGTCGGTGGCCAGGTGCTAGCCGCGGGCCTGGTCGATGAGGTGCGCATGGATGTCGTACCTGTCGTGTTCGGGTCCGGCAAGCGCCACTTCGGGTCGGAACACGCACAGCACCTCTTGGAGGATCCCGACGTAGTGATTCAAGACAACCGGGTGCTCCACCTGCGCTATCCGGTGCGCCGTTAAATGACGAAAGGGCCGCACCCCGGGTGGGGGTGCGGCCCTTCGCAGGTGCCGTGTCAACAGCGGAAGGGCCCCGCACCAGTGGTGCGGGGCCCCCCCTTTAATGGTTGTCCGGCGGTGTCCTACTCTCCCACACCCTCACGAGTGCAGTACCATCGGCGCTGTGGGCCTTAGCTTCCGGGTTCGGAATGGGACCGGGCGTTTCCCCCACGCTATGACCGCCGTAACTCTACCTCCACACACCAGGACGGACCCGGCGGGGAAAACTAGGGAAACGATGACGTTTCATTCAATTATCCCACACCCCGACCCGGGACCCGAACAGGATCCCACGATCAACGTGTGGCGTTCGTCCCCTGCCAACAACGACAAGTTGTTGGTCGGGAACCACATAGTGGACGCAAGCATGCAGTGACCTTCCCACCCCTTCAAATATGGTGGACCCCTTTTGAAGAACGGGTCCACCCAGGGAGGGTGTGGTGTAAGTTATCGGCTTATTAGTACCGGTCAGCTTCACGAGTCGTTAGTCCTCGCTTCCACATCCGGCCTATCAACCCAGTGGTCTGGCTGGGAGCCTCTCGGACACAAGGTCCATGGAAATCTCATCTCGAAGCGAGCTTCCCGCTTAGATGCTTTCAGCGGTTATCCCATCCGAACGTAGCTAATCAGCGGTGCACTTGGCAGTACAACTGACACACCAGAGGTTCGTCCGTCCCGGTCCTCTCGTACTAAGGACAGCCCTTCTCAAATTTCCTGCGCGCGCAGCGGATAGGGACCGAACTGTCTCACGACGTTCTAAACCCAGCTCGCGTACCGCTTTAATGGGCGAACAGCCCAACCCTTGGGACCTACTCCAGCCCCAGGATGCGACGAGCCGACATCGAGGTGCCAAACCATGCCGTCGATATGGACTCTTGGGCAAGATCAGCCTGTTATCCCCGAGGTACCTTTTATCCGTTGAGCGACGGCCATTCCACAATGTGCCGCCGGATCACTAGTCCCGACTTTCGTCCCTGCTCGAGATGTCTCTCTCACAGTCAAGCTCCCTTGTGCACTTACACTCGACACCTGATTGCCAACCAGGCTGAGGGAACCTTTGGGCGCCTCCGTTACTCTTTAGGAGGCAACCGCCCCAGTTAAACTACCCATCAGGCACTGTCCCTGACCCGGATTACGGGCCGAAGTTAGATGTCCAAAGTGACCAGAGTGGTATTTCAACGATGACTCCACCACAACTAGCGTTGCAGCTTCACAGTCTCCCACCTATCCTACACAAGCCACTCCGAACACCAATACCAAACTATAGTAAAGGTCTCGGGGTCTTTCCGTCCTGCTGCGCGTAACGAGCATCTTTACTCGTACTGCAATTTCGCCGAGTTTATGGTTGAGACAGCGGGGAAGTCGTTACTCCATTCGTGCAGGTCGGAACTTACCCGACAAGGAATTTCGCTACCTTAGGATGGTTATAGTTACCACCGCCGTTTACTGGGGCTTAAATTCTCAGCTTCGCCTTGCGGCTAACCGGTCCTCTTAACCTTCCAGCACCGGGCAGGAGTCAGTCCGTATACATCGTCTTGCGACTTCGCACGGACCTGTGTTTTTAGTAAACAGTCGCTTCCCCCTGGTCTCTGCGGCCCTGAACCGCTCCGGAACGAAAAGTTCCATCACGGGTGGGGCCCCCCTTCTCCCGAAGTTACGGGGGCATTTTGCCGAGTTCCTTAACCATAATTCTCTCGATCGCCTTAGTATTCTCTACCTGATCACCTGTGTCGGTTTGGGGTACGGGCGGCTAAAACCTCGCGCCGATGCTTTTCTAGGCAGCATAGGATCACCGAATCCCCCCTTTACGGGAGTCCCATCAGATCTCAGGCATTTAAGGGCCGCGGATTTGCCTACGGCCCGCCCTACATCCTTAGACCGGGACAACCATCGCCCGGCTCGGCTACCTTCCTGCGTCACACCTGTTAATACGCTTACCTCCCAGGATCAGGTCCCGCGCTCCACCAAAACCCTTCCACCACAAGGGCGGTCGGGCAGGTCTCGGGCGGTTAGTGTCCCCTGCTTGGTATTGGCGGTTTTTCGCCGGTACGGGAATATCAACCCGTTGTCCATCGACTACGCCTGTCGGCCTCGCCTTAGGTCCCGACTTACCCAGGGCAGATTAGCTTGACCCTGGAACCCTTGATCATTCGGCGGACGGGTTTCTCACCCGTCTTTCGCTACTCATGCCTGCATTCTCACTCGTGTGGGCTCCACCGCTGGTTTACACCGCGACTTCACTGCCCACACGACGCTCCCCTACCACTCCGTACGACTGAACCACGAAGGCTTGTCTACTATACGAAATCCACAACTTCGGCGGTGTACTTGAGCCCCGCTACATTGTCGGCGCGGAATCACTTGACCAGTGAGCTATTACGCACTCTTTTAAGGGTGGCTGCTTCTAAGCCAACCTCCTGGTTGTCTTCGCAATCCCACATCCTTTCCCACTTAGCACACGCTTAGGGGCCTTAGTTGGTGGTCTGGGCTGTTTCCCTCTCGACTATGAAGCTTATCCCCCACAGTCTCACTGCTGCGCTCTCACTTGCCGGCATTCGGAGTTTGGCTGACGTCAGTAACCTTGTAGGGCCCATCGGCCATCCAGTAGCTCTACCTCCGGCAAGAAACACGCAACGCTGCACCTAAATGCATTTCGGGGAGAACCAGCTATCACGAAGTTTGATTGGCCTTTCACCCCTACCCACAGCTCATCCCCTCCATTTTCAACTGAAGTGGGTTCGGTCCTCCACGACGTCTTACCGTCGCTTCAACCTGGCCATGGGTAGATCACTTCGCTTCGGGTCTAGATCACGCCACTCACTCGCCCTATTCAGACTCGCTTTCGCTACGGCTTCCCCACACGGGTTAACCTCGCGACGTAACACTAACTCGCAGGCTCATTCTTCAAAAGGCACGCCATCACAGGAACCAAGCCTGCTCTGACGGTTTGTAAGCACACGGTTTCAGGTACTATTTCACTCCCCTCCCGGGGTACTTTTCACCTTTCCCTCACGGTACTTGTCCGCTATCGGTCATTAGGTAGTATTTAGGCTTATCAGGTGGTCCTGACAGATTCGCACGGGATTTCTCGGGCCCCGTGCTACTTGGGATACTCTCCAGGCGGTGTAACAAGCATTTCGGTTACGGGACTTGCACCCTCTCCGGTCGGCCTTTCAAGACCGTTCACCTATGCCTACACTCTCACCTCACCAGTCCGGCAGAACTGGAATGGAAAGTCCCACAACCCCGACCATGCAACGCCCGCCGGCTATCACACATGGACCGGTTTAGCCTCGTCCGCGTTCGCTCGCCACTACTGACGGAATCACTATTGTTTTCTCTTCCTGTGGGTACTGAGATGTTTCACTTCCCCACGTTCCCTCCACATGCCCTATGTGTTCAGGCATGGGTCACCACGTCACCTTGCAGCGCGTGGCGGGGTTTCCCCATTCGGACATCCTCGGATCACCGTTCGGTTATCAACTCCCCGAGGCTTATCGCAGATTCCTACGTCCTTCTTCGGCTCCTAATGCCAAGGCATCCACCGTGTGCTCTTAAAAACTTGACCACTAAAGATCACAGAATTCAAAATAATTATTCGAGAGAACCATGAAAACAAGCACACACACGTGTGTGCCAGATCCAGGTTCATCAACTCATAAGAAATTGCTTCCTTTATAAGATGCTCGCGTCCACTATGTAGTTCTCAACCAACAACCCCGTCACACACCACCACCCGGAACCGGCACACCCCTGAAGGTGTGCGGTGCGACCCGGGAAGGGGTCGTGCGCAGGAAACCAAGCCAACAACCAACCCGGCACGCCAAAGCGCGGCGGGTTCCTGTTGCCTCAGGACCCAACAGTGTGCCAAACGATTCCCATCAGGGAGCCACCGGTCGATGTCTCTTCCAGAACCCTGCGCAAGCGCAGCATTCGTACTGGGACGACCGGTGCCACCCACCAGGGGTCTGCTTCATTGATATTCCACCCTTGAGCACCCACCGAGAAACTTGCGTTCTCGCAATGGGCTTTGCTTCCTCACACCACCACCACCAACATGCGTCGGGGCGTGGGTGCTTGGTGCTCCTTAGAAAGGAGGTGATCCAGCCGCACCTTCCGGTACGGCTACCTTGTTACGACTTAGTCCCAATCGCCAGTCCCACCTTCGACAGCTCCCTCCCACAAGGGGTTAGGCCACCGGCTTCGGGTGTTACCAACTTTCGTGACTTGACGGGCGGTGTGTACAAGGCCCGGGAACGTATTCACCGCAGCGTTGCTGATCTGCGATT
This sequence comes from Arthrobacter sp. 35W, assembly GCF_000482545.1. Lineage (GTDB taxonomy): Bacteria > Actinomycetota > Actinomycetes > Actinomycetales > Micrococcaceae > Specibacter. The sequence continues at coordinate 1,808,599 of NZ_KI519455.1, read as the reverse complement.
ACTAGCGACTCCGACTTCATGGGGTCGAGTTGCAGACCCCAATCCGAACTGAGACCGGCTTTTTGGGATTAGCTCCACCTCACAGTATCGCAACCCTTTGTACCGGCCATTGTAGCATGCGTGAAGCCCAAGACATAAGGGGCATGATGATTTGACGTCGTCCCCACCTTCCTCCGAGTTGACCCCGGCAGTCTCCCATGAGTCCCCGGCATAACCCGCTGGCAACATGGAACGAGGGTTGCGCTCGTTGCGGGACTTAACCCAACATCTCACGACACGAGCTGACGACAACCATGCACCACCTGTAAACCGACCACAAGTGGGGCGCCTGTTTCCAGGCGTTTCCGGTTCATGTCAAGCCTTGGTAAGGTTCTTCGCGTTGCATCGAATTAATCCGCATGCTCCGCCGCTTGTGCGGGCCCCCGTCAATTCCTTTGAGTTTTAGCCTTGCGGCCGTACTCCCCAGGCGGGGCACTTAATGCGTTAGCTACGGCGCGGAAAACGTGGAATGTCCCCCACACCTAGTGCCCAACGTTTACGGCATGGACTACCAGGGTATCTAATCCTGTTCGCTCCCCATGCTTTCGCTCCTCAGCGTCAGTTAATGCCCAGAGACCTGCCTTCGCCATCGGTGTTCCTCCTGATATCTGCGCATTTCACCGCTACACCAGGAATTCCAGTCTCCCCTACATCACTCTAGTCTGCCCGTACCCACCGCAGATCCGGGGTTGAGCCCCGGACTTTCACGGCAGACGCGACAAACCGCCTACGAGCTCTTTACGCCCAATAATTCCGGATAACGCTTGCGCCCTACGTATTACCGCGGCTGCTGGCACGTAGTTAGCCGGCGCTTCTTCTGCAGGTACCGTCACTTTCGCTTCTTCCCTACTGAAAGAGGTTTACAACCCGAAGGCCGTCATCCCTCACGCGGCGTCGCTGCATCAGGCTTTCGCCCATTGTGCAATATTCCCCACTGCTGCCTCCCGTAGGAGTCTGGGCCGTGTCTCAGTCCCAGTGTGGCCGGTCACCCTCTCAGGCCGGCTACCCGTCGTCGCCTTGGTGAGCCATTACCTCACCAACAAGCTGATAGGCCGCGAGTCCATCCAAAACCGCACAAGGCTTTCCACCCCCACACCATGCGGCAGGGGGTAAATATCCGGTATTAGACCCGGTTTCCCAGGCTTATCCCAGAGTTAAGGGCAGGTTACTCACGTGTTACTCACCCGTTCGCCACTAATCACCCCAGCAAGCTGGGGGTCATCGTTCGACTTGCATGTGTTAAGCACGCCGCCAGCGTTCATCCTGAGCCAGGATCAAACTCTCCATAAATGTTTATTACAGACACACCCCCACCGCCCGGAAAAGGAGCAGGTGGTGGTGCACTAAATTTGAAACCAGCTAAACGGACCGCCGCCACCACGGGGGTGGGGCCAACGGTCCAGATAACCAATTAATAAATGATTGGTATCAATAAAACTTGGCACACTATTGAGTTCTCAAACAACAGGAGCTTCCGGCCAACACGCACATCCTGGAAACCATCACGGTTTCCGCGGCGATCAGTGCCGGAGCAACTTTTCAAACTTACCCGATCAACTTCCATGAAGTCAAATCGGCTTTTCCTCCTCTGCGTCCCGCCGAGTCCGCCAACCACATGAAATGATTGAAAACTCGGGGCGCGGTGAACCACCGGATGTTCCACCGGCTGTTCACAAGGGGGGTTTTTCGTTTCCCCGGCGTCCGGGGCAACTCGAAATACTTTACACACCTTTGCGGGAACACGCAAATCGAGAAACAGACAGAGGTCCATCCCGCCCCATTCAACGACCCTTTGCTGCGCACATGTCGCAGCAAAGGGGCCGGCTGGCACCGTTCGCCGCAAAGGGGCCGGCTGGCACCGTTCGCCGCAGAGGAAGATGACCCCTTGTGAACGTGTGTTGCGCCATCGTAAGCAAACCCATGGTTTCGAGCTGCAGAAGTCCTAGCCTTACGTACTAAGGTCCACGATTGAAGGAACAGATGGCTACCACTATGGAGACAACCACGCACGGGATCGCCATTGACGCCCCAGCGAGTGTGGTTTTCGAGGCGCTGCGGGATTCTGCCCACTGGGCAAGCGTCAGCGGGCTCACCATCTACAAGGAGCAGGTAGATGGAGGGGCCAACGAGCACACCATTCGCATATCGGTGGTGATCGGCGGCGAGCTGAGCTCGTGCCTTGTGGCCAGGACGTTGGATCCTAACAACGGGACCATCTTCTTTCAACAAGTTGATGTCGAGGAACCCCTGCAACTCCTCATTGGAGAATGGACAGTTGCCGATGGCGAGACCGGTGCCATCGTGACAATTCAGCATGACTTTGAGGTATCAGGTGATCCCGACATCGTCATGTCAGCCCGGCAGGCCATCGATGACTGCAACCGTCGTGAACTGGACGCGCTCAAGCTCACCGCCGAATGGCTGGCCGGGCTGATTCGCAAGCAGGCTGAAGCCACATAGGGCCCGGGCAATCCCCTCGGGCGCGCGCCAGCCGAACGGCCAGGGCAGCCATCGCGCATTGCATACGTCAATATGCAGGCGCAGTACCTGCATATCGGCCAGAAGCACCATATAGCGCAGGCGTGCTAATACATCAACCAAGGCCCGGGTCATCGGCCCACCTCACGAGCGATATCCGTGTGCCGGCGCCGCGCATGTCCACATCACGGTGGACTGCCTCGGTTCCCCGATGTGGACAATTGCCCCGGCGACTCGACAAGGAAGACTGGTCGAGGTCCGTCGTGTGTTTGGGTCTTGCTCTAACCGACTTTGATTGGTGCCCTCTGACCATTGCCCGATGGCCCCTTGCGTCAGTGGGACAACTTGGCGAGCCACGGCTTCCACATACAGCGGGACGCAACTCTCAAGGGCTATTGGCTTCTGGCCATCAGCGGCCAGTAGAAATGCCCGGATATGGCCATGAGATCTGCCCACGCAATTGACGGTGGTGGGTGGCCATTCCGCTCCGGGCTTTTGAGTTGCATCATTCCCTTCCCTGCCAGCGCTTGGGCCTGGTCTGGGCCGGGGTCAGTCTGACGGCGTACCCATTGGTTTGGCAGACGTTGGCGTGGTGCAGAAGCCGGTCAACCGTTGCCGTGGCCTGGGTCTTGGGCATGAGCTCCCCGAGGCCTGCAGGATGAAGGCTGGAGTCGATCGCAATGGAGCGTTTCTCGCAGGAGGGGCATCCACAACCAGATCAGCAGCGCAGCACCCGGGCGACGGCCTTGGTGACGCTGGCATCGGTGCGTTGGGGGCGAATGAGCTGGCCCGGATCTTCCTCAGCGCCTGCTGGGTCGGGGCCGGGATCGAGGAGGACACCCGGCCGCTGACTTCCTCCGCGAAAGGGAAGCGCGCAGATCGCATGGCCATCAGCGGGCGCTCTCGTGGCCCCCTATTGGCAGTCTTCCATGGACGCTGACACGCAACCCTCACGCCGTCTATCAGCGACTTTGCCGGCAAGTCTGGTTGCCGTGGCCGGATGTGCTTCATCACTGCTCTGCCACCAGACCAGGTGCTGCGCATCTGGCTCCCCTGCTCGACGGCGTGATTCCAGGGCCCATGGCGTGACCTTGGTTACGTAGGGCCTCAAGAATTCCCGGTGCAGCCTGAGCCGATTCCTTTGGTCACGGTAGAAGTACCCCATCCGAGTTCTACAGCCAACGGTTTGGGCCCACCCCACAACATTTCTTGCCGTCTTTGCTGCGAGTGTCGCATCAAAGCACAAGGGTCGCGCCTGCTTGTCATATCTGCATGCGCCCGCCGGGCACGGCAGCTGGACACAACCGTTGGTGCAGGGAGTGACGCTGGCTGGGTTGCTCCGGGTGCCGTGCGGCCGTGTTTCTGCCCACACCGCGGCGGCTCCTGCACAGAATGGGGCGTGCAGCCGCATCCGAAACCGCCCCGCTGCCGGTCCTGTAGCCGGTTCCGTGCTCCGTCCGGCTGCAGGCCACCCGAACGGCCCCCTACCCAGAATCGCGCCTGGTCGTCATTTTCCTGTCCGTCCCCCGGGCGCGGAAATTGGGCCCGCGGCTGCAAGGGACCCATCGCGAGCTTGCGAGCAATGGGAGCAGCTGGGGATGACCAGGCGCGATTTTTGCAGCCGTGGTCCCGGTGTGTGGTGGCGGACCCGGCGTCCGTTGGCGGCAGGGGCGTGTCCAGGTCCGGTGCGGCTGCGTGGAGCTGGTGGCCGTGGCCGGCCCGCCCGGGTGCCGTGGGGCCGTGTTGTTCCCCACACCACGGCGGGCCTTGCACGTGATGCGGTGTGCCGGCGCCTCCGCAGCATCCTGCCGGGGGCACCCGGGCCCTGGTTGAACGTTGTTAAATGACGAAAGGGCCGCACCCCGGGTGGGGGTGCGGCCCTTCGCAGGTGCCGTGTCAACAGCGGAAGGGCCCCGCACCAGTGGTGCGGGGCCCCCCCTTTAATGGTTGTCCGGCGGTGTCCTACTCTCCCACACCCTCACGAGTGCAGTACCATCGGCGCTGTGGGCCTTAGCTTCCGGGTTCGGAATGGGACCGGGCGTTTCCCCCACGCTATGACCGCCGTAACTCTACCTCCACACACCAGGACGGACCCGGCGGGGAAAACTAGGGAAACGATGACGTTTCATTCAATTATCCCACACCCCGACCCGGGACCCGAACAGGATCCCACGATCAACGTGTGGCGTTCGTCCCCTGCCAACAACGACAAGTTGTTGGTCGGGAACCACATAGTGGACGCAAGCATGCAGTGACCTTCCCACCCCTTCAAATATGGTGGACCCCTTTTGAAGAACGGGTCCACCCAGGGAGGGTGTGGTGTAAGTTATCGGCTTATTAGTACCGGTCAGCTTCACGAGTCGTTAGTCCTCGCTTCCACATCCGGCCTATCAACCCAGTGGTCTGGCTGGGAGCCTCTCGGACACAAGGTCCATGGAAATCTCATCTCGAAGCGAGCTTCCCGCTTAGATGCTTTCAGCGGTTATCCCATCCGAACGTAGCTAATCAGCGGTGCACTTGGCAGTACAACTGACACACCAGAGGTTCGTCCGTCCCGGTCCTCTCGTACTAAGGACAGCCCTTCTCAAATTTCCTGCGCGCGCAGCGGATAGGGACCGAACTGTCTCACGACGTTCTAAACCCAGCTCGCGTACCGCTTTAATGGGCGAACAGCCCAACCCTTGGGACCTACTCCAGCCCCAGGATGCGACGAGCCGACATCGAGGTGCCAAACCATGCCGTCGATATGGACTCTTGGGCAAGATCAGCCTGTTATCCCCGAGGTACCTTTTATCCGTTGAGCGACGGCCATTCCACAATGTGCCGCCGGATCACTAGTCCCGACTTTCGTCCCTGCTCGAGATGTCTCTCTCACAGTCAAGCTCCCTTGTGCACTTACACTCGACACCTGATTGCCAACCAGGCTGAGGGAACCTTTGGGCGCCTCCGTTACTCTTTAGGAGGCAACCGCCCCAGTTAAACTACCCATCAGGCACTGTCCCTGACCCGGATTACGGGCCGAAGTTAGATGTCCAAAGTGACCAGAGTGGTATTTCAACGATGACTCCACCACAACTAGCGTTGCAGCTTCACAGTCTCCCACCTATCCTACACAAGCCACTCCGAACACCAATACCAAACTATAGTAAAGGTCTCGGGGTCTTTCCGTCCTGCTGCGCGTAACGAGCATCTTTACTCGTACTGCAATTTCGCCGAGTTTATGGTTGAGACAGCGGGGAAGTCGTTACTCCATTCGTGCAGGTCGGAACTTACCCGACAAGGAATTTCGCTACCTTAGGATGGTTATAGTTACCACCGCCGTTTACTGGGGCTTAAATTCTCAGCTTCGCCTTGCGGCTAACCGGTCCTCTTAACCTTCCAGCACCGGGCAGGAGTCAGTCCGTATACATCGTCTTGCGACTTCGCACGGACCTGTGTTTTTAGTAAACAGTCGCTTCCCCCTGGTCTCTGCGGCCCTGAACCGCTCCGGAACGAAAAGTTCCATCACGGGTGGGGCCCCCCTTCTCCCGAAGTTACGGGGGCATTTTGCCGAGTTCCTTAACCATAATTCTCTCGATCGCCTTAGTATTCTCTACCTGATCACCTGTGTCGGTTTGGGGTACGGGCGGCTAAAACCTCGCGCCGATGCTTTTCTAGGCAGCATAGGATCACCGAATCCCCCCTTTACGGGAGTCCCATCAGATCTCAGGCATTTAAGGGCCGCGGATTTGCCTACGGCCCGCCCTACATCCTTAGACCGGGACAACCATCGCCCGGCTCGGCTACCTTCCTGCGTCACACCTGTTAATACGCTTACCTCCCAGGATCAGGTCCCGCGCTCCACCAAAACCCTTCCACCACAAGGGCGGTCGGGCAGGTCTCGGGCGGTTAGTGTCCCCTGCTTGGTATTGGCGGTTTTTCGCCGGTACGGGAATATCAACCCGTTGTCCATCGACTACGCCTGTCGGCCTCGCCTTAGGTCCCGACTTACCCAGGGCAGATTAGCTTGACCCTGGAACCCTTGATCATTCGGCGGACGGGTTTCTCACCCGTCTTTCGCTACTCATGCCTGCATTCTCACTCGTGTGGGCTCCACCGCTGGTTTACACCGCGACTTCACTGCCCACACGACGCTCCCCTACCACTCCGTACGACTGAACCACGAAGGCTTGTCTACTATACGAAATCCACAACTTCGGCGGTGTACTTGAGCCCCGCTACATTGTCGGCGCGGAATCACTTGACCAGTGAGCTATTACGCACTCTTTTAAGGGTGGCTGCTTCTAAGCCAACCTCCTGGTTGTCTTCGCAATCCCACATCCTTTCCCACTTAGCACACGCTTAGGGGCCTTAGTTGGTGGTCTGGGCTGTTTCCCTCTCGACTATGAAGCTTATCCCCCACAGTCTCACTGCTGCGCTCTCACTTGCCGGCATTCGGAGTTTGGCTGACGTCAGTAACCTTGTAGGGCCCATCGGCCATCCAGTAGCTCTACCTCCGGCAAGAAACACGCAACGCTGCACCTAAATGCATTTCGGGGAGAACCAGCTATCACGAAGTTTGATTGGCCTTTCACCCCTACCCACAGCTCATCCCCTCCATTTTCAACTGAAGTGGGTTCGGTCCTCCACGACGTCTTACCGTCGCTTCAACCTGGCCATGGGTAGATCACTTCGCTTCGGGTCTAGATCACGCCACTCACTCGCCCTATTCAGACTCGCTTTCGCTACGGCTTCCCCACACGGGTTAACCTCGCGACGTAACACTAACTCGCAGGCTCATTCTTCAAAAGGCACGCCATCACAGGAACCAAGCCTGCTCTGACGGTTTGTAAGCACACGGTTTCAGGTACTATTTCACTCCCCTCCCGGGGTACTTTTCACCTTTCCCTCACGGTACTTGTCCGCTATCGGTCATTAGGTAGTATTTAGGCTTATCAGGTGGTCCTGACAGATTCGCACGGGATTTCTCGGGCCCCGTGCTACTTGGGATACTCTCCAGGCGGTGTAACAAGCATTTCGGTTACGGGACTTGCACCCTCTCCGGTCGGCCTTTCAAGACCGTTCACCTATGCCTACACTCTCACCTCACCAGTCCGGCAGAACTGGAATGGAAAGTCCCACAACCCCGACCATGCAACGCCCGCCGGCTATCACACATGGACCGGTTTAGCCTCGTCCGCGTTCGCTCGCCACTACTGACGGAATCACTATTGTTTTCTCTTCCTGTGGGTACTGAGATGTTTCACTTCCCCACGTTCCCTCCACATGCCCTATGTGTTCAGGCATGGGTCACCACGTCACCTTGCAGCGCGTGGCGGGGTTTCCCCATTCGGACATCCTCGGATCACCGTTCGGTTATCAACTCCCCGAGGCTTATCGCAGATTCCTACGTCCTTCTTCGGCTCCTAATGCCAAGGCATCCACCGTGTGCTCTTAAAAACTTGACCACTAAAGATCACAGAATTCAAAATAATTATTCGAGAGAACCATGAAAACAAGCACACACACGTGTGTGCCAGATCCAGGTTCATCAACTCATAAGAAATTGCTTCCTTTATAAGATGCTCGCGTCCACTATGTAGTTCTCAACCAACAACCCCGTCACACACCACCACCCGGAACCGGCACACCCCTGAAGGTGTGCGGTGCGACCCGGGAAGGGGTCGTGCGCAGGAAACCAAGCCAACAACCAACCCGGCACGCCAAAGCGCGGCGGGTTCCTGTTGCCTCAGGACCCAACAGTGTGCCAAACGATTCCCATCAGGGAGCCACCGGTCGATGTCTCTTCCAGAACCCTGCGCAAGCGCAGCATTCGTACTGGGACGACCGGTGCCACCCACCAGGGGTCTGCTTCATTGATATTCCACCCTTGAGCACCCACCGAGAAACTTGCGTTCTCGCAATGGGCTTTGCTTCCTCACACCACCACCACCAACATGCGTCGGGGCGTGGGTGCTTGGTGCTCCTTAGAAAGGAGGTGATCCAGCCGCACCTTCCGGTACGGCTACCTTGTTACGACTTAGTCCCAATCGCCAGTCCCACCTTCGACAGCTCCCTCCCACAAGGGGTTAGGCCACCGGCTTCGGGTGTTACCAACTTTCGTGACTTGACGGGCGGTGTGTACAAGGCCCGGGAACGTATTCACCGCAGCGTTGCTGATCTGCGATTACTAGCGACTCCGACTTCATGGGGTCGAGTTGCAGACCCCAATCCGAACTGAGACCGGCTTTTTGGGATTAGCTCCACCTCACAGTATCGCAACCCTTTGTACCGGCCATTGTAGCATGCGTGAAGCCCAAGACATAAGGGGCATGATGATTTGACGTCGTCCCCACCTTCCTCCGAGTTGACCCCGGCAGTCTCCCATGAGTCCCCGGCATAACCCGCTGGCAACATGGAACGAGGGTTGCGCTCGTTGCGGGACTTAACCCAACATCTCACGACACGAGCTGACGACAACCATGCACCACCTGTAAACCGACCACAAGTGGGGCGCCTGTTTCCAGGCGTTTCCGGTTCATGTCAAGCCTTGGTAAGGTTCTTCGCGTTGCATCGAATTAATCCGCATGCTCCGCCGCTTGTGCGGGCCCCCGTCAATTCCTTTGAGTTTTAGCCTTGCGGCCGTACTCCCCAGGCGGGGCACTTAATGCGTTAGCTACGGCGCGGAAAACGTGGAATGTCCCCCACACCTAGTGCCCAACGTTTACGGCATGGACTACCAGGGTATCTAATCCTGTTCGCTCCCCATGCTTTCGCTCCTCAGCGTCAGTTAATGCCCAGAGACCTGCCTTCGCCATCGGTGTTCCTCCTGATATCTGCGCATTTCACCGCTACACCAGGAATTCCAGTCTCCCCTACATCACTCTAGTCTGCCCGTACCCACCGCAGATCCGGGGTTGAGCCCCGGACTTTCACGGCAGACGCGACAAACCGCCTACGAGCTCTTTACGCCCAATAATTCCGGATAACGCTTGCGCCCTACGTATTACCGCGGCTGCTGGCACGTAGTTAGCCGGCGCTTCTTCTGCAGGTACCGTCACTTTCGCTTCTTCCCTACTGAAAGAGGTTTACAACCCGAAGGCCGTCATCCCTCACGCGGCGTCGCTGCATCAGGCTTTCGCCCATTGTGCAATATTCCCCACTGCTGCCTCCCGTAGGAGTCTGGGCCGTGTCTCAGTCCCAGTGTGGCCGGTCACCCTCTCAGGCCGGCTACCCGTCGTCGCCTTGGTGAGCCATTACCTCACCAACAAGCTGATAGGCCGCGAGTCCATCCAAAACCGCACAAGGCTTTCCACCCCCACACCATGCGGTGGAGGGTAAATATCCGGTATTAGACCCGGTTTCCCAGGCTTATCCCAGAGTTAAGGGCAGGTTACTCACGTGTTACTCACCCGTTCGCCACTAATCACCCCAGCAAGCTGGGGGTCATCGTTCGACTTGCATGTGTTAAGCACGCCGCCAGCGTTCATCCTGAGCCAGGATCAAACTCTCCATAAATGTTTATTACAGACACACCCCCACCGCCCGGAAAAGGAGCAGGTGGTGGTGCACTAAATTTGAAACCAGCTAAACGGACCGCCGCCACCACGGGGGTGGGGCCAACGGTCCAGATAACCAATTAATAAATGATTGGTATCAATAAAACTTGGCACACTATTGAGTTCTCAAACAACAGGAGCTTCCGGCCAACACGCACATCCTGGAAACCATCACGGTTTCCGCGGCGATCAGTGCCGGAGCAACTTTTCAAGCTTACCCGATCAACTTCCATGAAGTCAAATCGGCTTTTCCTGCCCGGCTTCAGCGTTTTTGATTCGCTCAAGCATGAGGCACACAACAAAGCTGGTTAGAACTTCGGTGTGTTGGATTTTCCCTCCGAACTGTTCGCTCGGCGGGTTACCTACTCTAGCACCACTTTGCCCCGGAGACAAAACCGGGCGGGGGAAGGGCTCTGTGGCCCCTCCCCCGCCCCGCCAACCACTGGGGTTGGCCTGTTGGCCGGCCTTCTACTTGGCAGCCGGCTTGGTCTTCGGCTCGGTTGCCAGTTTGGCCTTCGCCGGTGCCTTCAGTGCGGCCTTCGGCTGTGCTGTCGCTTTGGTCTTCGCCGTGGTCTTGGTCTTCGGCGCTGTCTTTGAAGGCACCAGGTACAGGGCGCCAAGAGGCGGCAGGCTGATCGCGGCCGAGGCCGGCTGCCCATCCCAATCCTGCTTTGTGGCAATGACGGCGCCGCCATTGCCCACACCGGAGCCGCCGAACTCGGCGTCGTCGGTGTTCAACGCTTCCGTCCACTCCCCCACCAGGGGCAGGCCCAGGCGGTAGTCATGGTGCGGGTTGCCACCGAAGTTGATGACTGCCACCAGCGGGTTGCCGTCCTTGTCCCAGCGGATGAAGGAGAGGACGTTGTGCTCGGTGTCGCCGCCGTTGATCCAGGTGAACCCCTCGTGGGTGTTGTCCAGATCACTGAGTGCCGGCGTGGACCGGTAGGTCTCATTCAGGGACTTCACCAGCAACTGGACACCGTGGTGGCCCGGCATGTCGGCCAGCCCCCAGTCCAGTCCGTAGGCCTCGCTCCACTCGGATTCCTGGCCAAACTCGGTGCCCATGAAGATCAGGGCCTTGCCCGGGTGTGCCCACTGGAAGGCGAGGTAGGCGCGCAGGTTGGCCAGCTGGCGCCAGCGGTCGCCGGGCATCTTGGCCAGCATGGATCCCTTGCCATGCACCACCTCGTCATGGCTGATCGGCAGCAGGAAGTTCTCGGTGAAGGCATAGACCATGGAGAAGGTGATCTGGTTGTGGTGCCAACCGCGGTTGACCGGATCCTCTGCCATGTAGGTCAGGGAATCGTGCATCCAGCCCATGTTCCACTTGAGCCCGAAGCCCAGACCGCCACCGCTGGTGGGTGCTGTAACGCCGGGGAATGCTGTGGATTCCTCGGCAATGGTGATGGCGCCGGGGTTGCGCTTGTAGACGGTGGCGTTCATCTCCTGCAAGAAGGACATGGCCTCCAGGTTTTCGCGCCCGCCGTGCCGGTTGGGGCTCCACTGGCCATCCTCGCGGGAGTAGTCCAGGTAGAGCATGGAGGCGACGGCGTCCACGCGCAGCCCATCGATGTGGAACTCCTCGATCCAGTAGAGGGCGTTGGCCACCAGGAAGTTGCGGACCTCGTTGCGGCCGAAGTCGAAGATGAGCGTGCCCCAGTCCGGGTGCTCGCCCAATCGCGGATCGGCGTGCTCGTACAGTGCCTGGCCATCAAACCGGGCCAGCGCCCAATCGTCCTTGGGGAAGTGGGCCGGAACCCAGTCCATGATGACGCCGATGCCGGCCTTGTGCAGCGCATCGACCAGGAAGCGGAACTCGTCGGGGTGGCCGAAGCGTGAGGTGGGGGCGAAGTAGGACGTGACCTGGTAGCCCCAGGATCCACCGAAGGGGTGCTCGGCGACGGGCATGAGCTCCACGTGGGTGAAGCCCATCCATTTCACGTAGTCCACCAGTTCGGTGGCCAGTTCCGTGTAGCTCAGGCCGAGCTTCCAGGAGCCGAGGTGGACCTCATAGACGCTCATCGGCGCATTCTGCGGATCCGTAGCAGCCCGGGTGGCCATCCACTCCTGGTCGGTGAAGGCGTAGTTGGACTCGACCACGCGCGAGGCGGTCAGCGGCGGCACCTGGGTGCCGTAGGCCATCGGGTCGGCCTTTTCCACCCAACCGCCGTGGTTGGCGCGGATCTCAAACTTGTAGCAGGCGCCGACCTCGGCGTCGGGAATGAAGAGTTCCCAGATTCCCGAGGACCCCAGTGAGCGCATGGCGTTCATGCGCCCGTCCCAGTTGTTGAAGTCGCCCTTCACACGCACAGCCTGCGCATTCGGTGCCCACACGGCAAAGCTCACGCCGCGGACATCGCCCAGGATGGAGTGGTACCGCTGGACGTGGGCGCCGAGCACCGTCCACAGGGTCTCGTGCCGGCCCTCGGCAATCAGGTGCAGATCAACCTCACCGACCGTGGGCAGGTAGCGGTAGGGATCGTCCACCACTGCCGCGGGGACGCCGGTGTAGGCCACCTCGAGCCGGTAGTCGGGCACGTGGCCCGCCACCGCAGCGGGCGCAACGGCGGTGAAGATGCCGCCGAGTTCGTGGACCATCGGGAGCCGGACGCCGCCGTCGAGCAGGACGACGACGGACTCGGCCAGGTGCCGCAGCGTGCGGAAGGTGACGTTTCCGTCGTCGTCCAGATGCGCCCCCAAAACGGAGTGGGGAGCATAGTAGGTACCCTCCGCTACGCTGGCCAGCACCGCCTGATCAACAGGCAGGGGCGTGGGGGTATTCTGAGCCATCTGTGCACCGCTTTCCATAGACAAAAATGCAGCACGCACGCCCGCCACCGGGATGTGGACCCAGCCGGGCCGGTTGCGCTGCTCATAAACAACTTCGTACAACGCCTTGTCCAGCCACAATGCCATAAACAGGGCCGAGCCTTTGCCTGCACGTGCGCTTTGTGAAGTGCCGTAGCCCGCAAGGAAGGCGTCCTCGGCCCGTTGGGCCCAGGATCCGGCGGCTGCGCCGGTGTTGGCCCCCGTGCCGGCCGCGTAGTCAAAGGAGCGCAGCATGCCCACCACATCGCGCAGGGCCAGATCTTCGTGGCTGCGGTCCGCGATGGGGCGCAGTGGCTCGCCCTCGAAATCCAACAGGAGCCAGCGGCGGGCCTGGGCATCCGTGCCGCCGCCGGATGGGGAACCGTCGGGAGCGGAACCGGCAGGGGCCGCCAGCCATTGGCCCAGGTGCAGGTCGCCGTGGATCCGCTGGAGCGGCGGCAGCTCCTCGACGGCGCGCAGCCGGTCGATGACGCCCTCAAGATGTGCGTCGAAGGGGCCGACGGCAGCACCGCATTCCGCCCAGGCCCACCGCAGCCGGCCCACGATGGCCTCCACCATGGCCGTGGACTCCGCGGCCGTGGGGCTGTGCGCGCCGAGGGCGGCCAGCAGGGCCTGGTGGACGCGGGCCGTGGCCCGTCCCAGAGCCTGTGCCTGCGCTGAAAAATCGGTGTTGTCCAGGGCCGCGGACAGCGCCAGCTCCCAGCCGCCGTCGGCGTCGGGGACGAAACGGTGCACCACGGCAAGGGTTCCGGACACCGGGCCCGACGGCGTACTCCAGACACCCGAGGCGGAACCGAGCATCGCGGGGACATCCTCGCAGCCGGCGTCGGACAGGGCGCGGCCCAGCTCGACATCGGGGTTGGTGCCGGGATGGACCGTCCGGTAGAACTTCACCATCAGCGGTTGCGCGGGGTGCGGCACGAGCACGGAGCTGTTGGACTGCTCGCCGGAGAGCACGCGCGACGCCGGCAGCTGGCCGCTCTGGTGGGCCGCGGACAATTCCGCCGTGGCATCGCCCGCCAAGCCGGAGGCCTCCCGGGTGCCGGCGAGCACATCAAGCCAGGCGCCGATGAACGCCTGGTCGTGGACGCCGTCGTACACCCACCGGGTGCCCAGCAGCGGATCCTCCAGCGTGCCGATCAACGCCCCGGCGAGGTGCTCCACCGGTTCCGGGCGCAGGCTCATGGGCAGCTGCAGGTACTCGGTGCGGGTGCCGGTGTCCAGCGCCACCACGTGGATCACCAGCGCCGCGAGGCCGGCGGGGTCCGCCAGCTCGAGAACGGCCGTCGACTCCAGCTGCCGCGGCGTCAGGACGGCGTCGACACCCTTGGCCGGGTACCAGCGCTGGGCGGGCAGCCAGCGGCAGAGCAGCTCCGCCAGCGGCTGCGGCAAAGGCTGCGGGAAGGGCGGCGTCGGATTCACGGCTGGTCCGCGCCCCGGGGGACCACCACGGGCAGCGAGGTGGTCTGTGGAGAGGCCGGGTTGGAGCTGGCGCTGCGCAGCCGCAGCCAGAAGAAGTCGTAGCTGCCCAGCGTCAGCACCAGCCGGCCATCGGCGCCGACGGCTGGGAACACGGTGCCGCCGAAGACATCGCGCAGTCCGCGGCCGGCGTAGTCCCCCAAATCCAGCACTGTGGCGGCCGGATGCTGGGAGAGGTTGAAGACGCAGAGGACCGTTTCCGGACCCTCCCCCTCGGGGTTGCCCTCCGGGAGCACCCGTAGGAAGGCCAGGACCGATTCCGAGCTGGCCTCCACCGGCCGGTACTCCCCCAGCCCGAAGGCGGGGTGTGCCTTGCGGATGGCGAGCACCTGGCGGTTCCAGTGCAGCAGCGAACTGGCATGGGCCATCTGGGCCTCAACGTTGACGTGGTTGAAGTGGTACACCAGCGACTGCACCACGGGCAGATACAGCTTGCCCGGATCGGCGGTGGAGAAGCCCGCGTTCCTGTCCGGATTCCACTGCATGGGGGTGCGGGAGGCATCCCTGTCATCCAGCCAGATGTTGTCCCCCATGCCGATCTCGTCCCCGTAGTACAGGAACGGGCTGCCGGGCAGGGACAGCAGCAGTGCGTTGATCATTTCCATCTCGGCCCGCGAGTTGTCCAACAAGGGTGCCAGCCGGCGCCGGATGCCAATGTTGGCGCGCATCCTTGAATCGGGCGCATACCAGCCCAGCATGGCCTCGCGTTCGCTGGCCGTCACCATTTCCAGCGTCAGCTCGTCATGGTTGCGCAGGAACGTGCCCCACTGGGCCCCCTGCGGGATGGCGGGCGTGTGCTTCATCGTCTCGATGATGGGCGCGGCCTTCTGGTCGCGCAGCGCGTAGTAGAGCCGGGGCATGATCGGGAAGTGGAACGCCATGTGGCATTCGGGCGCCTCTTCGGTGCCGAAGTACTCCACCACCTCGTGCGGCGGCTGGTTGGCCTCGGCAATGATGATGCGGCCCGGATACTTGTCATCCACCATGGCCCGCAGATCGCGCAGGAACTGGTGCGTGGCCGGCAGGTTCTCGCAGTTGGTGCCCTCCTCCTCAAAGAGGTAGGGGATGGCGTCCGCCCGGAAACCGTCGATGCCCTGGTCCAGCCAGAACTTCACCACCGCAAAGATGGCCTCGACCACCTTGGGGTTGTCGAAGTTCAGGTCCGGCTGGTGGGAAAAGAACCGGTGCCAGAAGAACTGCCGCCGGATGGGGTCAAAGGTCCAGTTGGAGACCTCGGTGTCGACAAAGATGATGCGGGCATCGGAGTACTTCTCGTCCGTATCGCTCCAGACATAGAAGTCGCCGAAGGGACCCTCCGGGTCCTCGCGGGACGCTTGGAACCACGGGTGCTGGTCCGAGGTGTGGTTCAGCGGCAGGTCGATGATCACGCGCACGCCGCGGGCATGGGCCTCGGCCACCAGGCGCTTGAAATCGCCGATGGTGCCGAATTCGTCCAGTACCGAGTAGTAGTCGCTGATGTCGTAGCCGCCGTCGCGCAGCGGAGAATTAAAGAACGGCGGCAGCCACAGACAGTCCACTCCTAGCCATTGGAGGTAGTCCAGCCGCTCGATCAGCCCGGAGAAATCCCCGGAGCCGTCGCCATTGGCATCGGCGAACCCGCGCACCAGCACCTCATAGAAGACCGCCTTGCGGTACCAATGAGGGTCGTGTTGCAGACCGGGTGCGTTGAGGTTGAACTGCTGTCCACCGCCCGCCGAGCCAAAAGCCATCTCTACCTCCGCACGTGCAGGATGTGGGCCGGTTCCGTGTGGGCATCCAAGCGGAAGAAGTTCTCACTCCCCCAGTTCCACACCGCCCCGCTGATGAGATCCTCCACCTCGAAGGTGCCGTCGGCCTTGAAGTGGTCCAGATCCAGGGACGCCAGGTCCAAGGTGACGGTGCCCTGCCGCGCACTGTGCGGGTCAACATTGACCACCACGATGATGGTGTCCTTGTACGCCGGGTGGCTGGCCGTGGCCGGAACCCGCTTGTGCTTGCTGAACACCAGCGTGGCATCGTCCGTGGACGCATGGATGGTGAGGTTCTCCAGATCCAGCAGAGAGGGATGCGCCTTCCGGATGGCATTCAGGCGCGTGACGTAGGGTGCCAGCGACCGGCCGGAGGCCTCGGCAGCGGCGAAATCGCGCTCCTTGTATTCATACTTCTCGTTGTCGATGTATTCCTCGGCACCGGGGCGTGCCACATGCTCGTAGAGCTCGTAGCCGGCGTACATGCCCCACAGCGGGCTGCCGGTGGCGGCGAGCACGGCGCGGATCTTGAAGGCCGCCGGACCGCCGTACTGCAGATACTCGGTGAGGATGTCGGGGGTGTTGACGAAGAAGTTGGGCCGGAAGTACGACGGCGACACGGTGCTGATGTGCTGCAGGTACTCCTCGAGCTCGGCCTTGGTGTTGCGCCAGGTGAAATAGCTGTAGGACTGCTGGAATCCGGCCCGGCCCAGGGCCGCCATCATGGCCGGACGGGTGAACGCCTCGGCCAGGAAGACGACGTCGGGGTGTTCGGCGTTGACGGTGCCGATCAGCCACTCCCAGAACCACACGGGCTTGGTGTGGGGGTTGTCCACGCGGAAGATCTTCACGCCGTGGTTGATCCACAGCTTCACGATCCGCAGCACCTCGGCGCTCAGGCCGGTGGGATCGTTGTCGAAGTTCAGCGGGTAGATGTCCTGGTACTTCTTGGGCGGGTTCTCCGCGTAGGCGATGGTGCCGTCAACGCGCGTGGTGAACCATTCGGGGTGCTCGGTGGCCCAGGGGTGGTCGGGTGCGCACTGCAATGCCAGATCCAGTGCCACCTCAAGGCCCACGGACGCAGCCTTGGCAACGAAGGCGTCGAAGTCTTCGAAACCGCCCAGATCCGGGTGGATGGCGTCGTGGCCGCCGTCGGCCGAACCGATGGCCCAGGGCGAGCCGGGGTCCGCCGGGCCGGCGACGAGGGTGTTGTTCGGCCCCTTGCGGTTGATCGTGCCGATCGGGTGGATCGGGGGCAGGTAGATGACGTCGAAGCCCATCGCGGCGACGGCGTCGAGCCGGTGGGCTGCGGTGCGGAAGTTGCCGCTGGTCCACTCGCCCGTCTCGGGGTGGCGGCGGGCCCCCTCCGAGCGCGGGAAGAACTCGTACCAGGCCCCGCGGCCTGCGGCGTCGCGCTCCACCTTGATGGGGAAGCTGCGGCTGCTGGTCACCAGATCGCGCAGCGGAACGCGTTCGACGGCGGCGCGGACGGCACCGGAGAGCCCGGCACCCAGGCGTTCGGTGGTGGAACGGGAGTCATTGGCGAGCACTGCGGCCGCCTCGGTGAACACGGCGGCCTCGGCATCGCTGCGGGCCGGATCGTCCGCGGCGGCGGAGAGCAGGGCGGCGCCTTCGGCCAGCATGACCTCAACATCCACACCCGCCTCGATCTTGACGGTTGCGTTGTGCTCCCAGGTGGCGAAGAGATCTGTCCACCCCTCGATGTGGAAGCTCCACTGCCCCTGGCTGGTGGGCGTCAATGTCCCCGTCCAGCCATCGGTGCCGGCGCCGGCGGGGGCCAGGGCGGTGCGCTGGACCTCAATGCCGTCGGGGCCGCTCAACACGGCTGTCACACCCAGCAGGTCGTGGCCCTCGCGGAAAACGGTGGCGCCCACGCGCAGATCGGCTCCGGGAACCGCCTTGGCGGCCACGGCGCCGTCGTCCACCACCGGGAAAACTGCCGTGATCGGGATGCGGCCCACCCGCAGTCCCTGCCGCGGATCGGCTGGTGCCAAACCCTTTTCGGGCGCCTTGGCACCGGTTCCTGAGCTGGTCCGTCGATCGGCTTTCGCCTGGGAGGTAGTCACAGGTTAGACGTTAGCGAGATTGGTCCTCGATTGCTAAGGCCGCCGGTGTATTACCGACTGTGGCGCGTTGTTGACGGCGTGTCACACGTAATTTACCTATTGGTATCCATCCCCCGGTGGTGGCGTCATTCTTCTGCGCTAGTGTGGCGCAGATGAAGGCGATCCGTAGATTGACAGTCCGCACCGTACTCCCCGAGTCCATCGCTCCGTTGGCGCGTCTGGCGACCAATCTCCGCTGGTCCTGGCACCTGCCGACCAGGGAGCTCTTTGCCTCGCTCAACCCGGAAATCTGGGCCGACAGCGCCCACGACCCCATTACCTTCCTCGGCTCGGTGAGCCGCGAACAGCTCCAGACGCTCGCCGCGGACCCGTCCGTCGTCGAGCGCGTCCGTGCCGCCGACGAGAACCTCAACCACTACCTTTCCTCCCCCCGCTGGTACCAGAGCCTGGGCGAGGAAGCGCCGGAGTGCATTGCGTACTTCTCCCCGGAGTTCGGCATCACGGAGGTGCTGCCGCAGTACTCCGGCGGTCTGGGCATCCTGGCCGGCGACCACCTCAAGGCCGCCTCGGACCTGGGCGTGCCGCTGATCGGCGTCGGGCTCCTCTACCAGGCCGGCTACTTCAAGCAGTCCCTCTCCCGTGACGCCTGGCAGCAGGAAACCTATCCCGTGCTGGACCCCGACGGGCTTCCGCTGACGCTGCTGCGCGAGGCCGACGGCACGCCGGCGCAGGTGTCCCTGCCGCTGCCGGACGGGCGACGGCTGCTGGCCCACATCTGGCGCGCCGATGTGGGCCGGGTGCCGCTGCTGCTGCTGGACTCCAATGTCTCAGGCAACGACGACAACGCCCGCGGCATCACCGCCCGGCTGTACGGCGGGGGCGGCGACTACCGGCTCCAGCAGGAACTCCTGCTGGGCATGGGCGGGGTCAAGGCGCTGCGCACCTACGCCCGGATCACCGGCGGCCCCGAGCCGGAGGTGTTCCACACCAACGAGGGCCATGCCGGCTTCCTGGGCATCGAGCGCATCCGCGAACTCATGGACCCCGCCGTCACGCCCTATCCGCTGGACTGGGACCAGGCACTGGCCGCGGGCCGCGCCTCGACGGTGTTCACCACCCACACCCCCGTCCCGGCCGGCATCGACCGCTTCCCCCGTGCGCTCGTCAAGCACTTCTTCGACGCCGGGCTTGCTCCGGGTGTTCCGGTGGAGAGCGTGCTCGGGCTGGGCAGCGAGAACTACGACGGCGGCGACCCGGCCATGTTCAACATGGCCGTGATGGGCCTGCGCCTGGCCCAGCGGGCCAATGGTGTGGCCAAGCTGCACGGCGTGGTCTCCCGTGGGATGTTCTCCGGGCTCTGGCCGGGCTTCGACCACGCTGACGTGCCGATCACCTCCGTCACCAACGGCGTGCACGTGCCCACCTGGGTGGATCCGCAGCTCAGCGCGCTGGCCGCGGACAGGTTCGGCAAGGACGTTTTGGACGGCCCCGACTGGTCAAAGGTCTACGAGGTCAGCGATGAGGACGTCTGGTCGATGCGCCGCCTGCTGCGCTCGGCCCTGGTGGAGGATGCCCGGCGCAGGCTGCGTGCGTCCTGGAAGAAGCGCGGCGCCTCCGACGCCGAGCTGGCCTGGACCGATTCGATCCTGGACCCGGATGTGCTGACCATCGGGTTTGCCCGCCGCGTACCCACCTACAAGCGGCTGACGCTGATGCTGCGCGACCCCGCCCGGCTCAAGCGCCTGCTGCTGGATGAGAAGCACCCGATCCAGCTGGTCATCGCCGGAAAATCCCACCCCGCCGATGACGCGGGCAAGAAGATGATCCAGGACCTGGTCCGGTTCACCGACGACCCCGAGGTCCGGCACCGGATCGTGTTCCTGCCCAACTACGACATCGCGATGGCCCGCACGTTGTTCCCGGGCTGCGATGTCTGGCTGAACAACCCGCTGCGCCCCCTGGAGGCCTGTGGAACCTCCGGCATGAAGGCTGCCATCAACGGCTCCCTGAACCTCTCCGTCATGGACGGCTG
Organism: Arthrobacter sp. 35W; assembly: GCF_000482545.1. GTDB lineage: Bacteria > Actinomycetota > Actinomycetes > Actinomycetales > Micrococcaceae > Specibacter. The sequence goes on along the minus strand of NZ_KI519455.1, from coordinate 1,788,369 downwards.
GTGGGATGAAATGTACGACGGCGAAAACGGCTGGGCCATCCCGACAGCCAACAACGGCGCCAGCGCGCAGGAGCGGGACGACATTGAGTCCGCTGCCCTGTACGAGCTGCTGGAGACCCAGGTGGCTCCGCGCTTCTACGGAACCACCGTGTCCGACGGGGCCGGCGCTGCTGGACCCTCGGAGGCCGACGCCGAGGGTGTGCCGACGCACTGGATCTCGATGATCAAGCACACCCTGGCCCACCTGGGCCCGGCCGTCTCGGCCGAGCGCATGGTCCAGGACTACGTGGGCCTGCTCTACCGCCCCGCCGCGGTCTCCGGCCGACACGCCCGCGCCGATGGCTTTGCGCAGGCAAAGTCGCTGGCGGCGTGGATCTCAAAAGTTCGCTCCGGCTGGCCGCAGGTGGTCGTGGAGCGCGTTGACTCCACCGGCGTGAGCGATGACCCGCAGATCGGCGACGCCCTGACGGTCCAGGCCTATGTGGCGCTCGGTGCCATCCGGGCCGAGGACGTTCTGGTGGAGGTGGCCTATGGCCGGGCGCTGGAGAGCGACGAGCTCATCGAGACGACGCTGGCTCCGCTGGCGGCCGTGCGCGATCTGGGCAATGGCCGCCACCTCTTCGAGGCAGACGTCGTGATCGACCGCTCGGGCAGCTTCGGCTACACCGTGCGGGTTCTGCCCCAGCACGAGGCGCTGGCATCGCCGGCCGAGCTTGGGCTGATCGTCAACGCCTAGGCACAATGGACGAAAGGCTCCGCCCCCTCCGTTGCTTCGGAGGGGGCGGAGCCTCTTGCTTTGTGGAGCCGTACCGGGGTCTCGACAGGATCGACCACCGGGAGCCGTGCGGGCCTAGAGGGCGAGGCGGTCGCTGTAGATCTGGATGCTGTTGGCCGGCACCGTGACGGCTCCGCCATAGGGAGCCACCGTTGCGGCCTGCCGGCCGCCGGCGGCCGGCAGTGCCTCCGTGGCCGGAGGCGCTGCGGAATCCCCCGGTGTGGTGGCAGCCTTCTGGGCGGTGGACAGTTCCAGAGTCCAGCCGCCGTCATCGTCCCCGGCGGGCGGCGGAACGGGCACCACGGCCGCAGCCTCGGAGGCGGAAGCGGCGTCGGCCACAGCCGGTGTTGCAACGGAAGCGGCATCGGCAGGGGCATCGACGGCGGCGTCGCACCGTTTCGGCAGGTGGAATTCCACATCCTCCAGGGAGGCGTTGAAGACGATCAATCCATCCAGCTTTCCAGCCGCGGTGCCGGTGAACATCTGCAGCACGCGGCCGTGGGGATCGCTCCAGCGCTCGCCCGTCATGAGCTCGCCGTCGGCGCCGAACCAGCGCAGCTGGTCGCTCTCGCCCCGCTCCAGATAGCTGGCCGGCTGGCTGGCAAGGAATTTCTTGCGGATCCGGATCAGCGACCGGGTGTCATTGAGCATGGACTGTGCATCCTCGTCGAGATTCCAGTCCAGCCAGGTGATCTCGTTGTCCTGGCAGTAGGCGTTGTTGTTGCCACCCTGCGAACGGCCCATCTCATCGCCGGCCGTGATCATTGGTACGCCCAGGGAGAGCAGCAGGGTCGCCATGAGGTTGCGTGCGGACTGGGCCCGGGCACCGTTGACGGCAGGGTCGGTGGTGGGGCCCTCGACGCCGTGGTTCCAGCTGTGGTTGTTGCTGCTGCCGTCCCGGTTGTCCTCGCCGTTGGCCTCATTGTGCTTGGTGTCGTATGCGGTGAGGTCAGCCAGCGTGAAGCCATCGTGGGCCGTGACAAAGTTGACGCTGGCCAGCGGACTGCGCCCGGAGGGGCCGAAAAGCGCCGCCGATCCGGAGAGGGCATCGGCAAGCTGCGAGATCGGGCCCGCACCGCCGCCGGCGTGCAGGGAGGCTGCATCGCTCAGCCAGATCTGGCGGACATAGTCGCGGAAGTGGTCGTTCCAATCGTGCCACTCCTGGGGGAAGCGGCCCGTCTGCCAGCCGCCATAGCCCAGATCCCAGGGCTCGGAAATCAGTTTGACGCCATCGAGCTGGCTGTCGGTGCTGGCTGCCAGCAGGAAGGGATGCTCGGAGTTGAACTCATTGTCCGAATCGCGGCCAAGGGTGACGGCCAGATCGAAGCGGAAGCCGTCGATGTGGAAATCCCGCACCCAGTACCGCAGGGAATCCAGGGCCAGTTGGATGACCCGGGGTTGCGAGAAGTCCAGCGTGTTCCCACAGCCGGTGGTGTCGATGTAGTTCCCGTTGTCATTGCGGTAGTACGTGCGCTCGGCCAGTCCGCGCCAGCTCACCGCGGGCCTGTCCGCGGCGCCCTCGGCGGTGTGGTTGAACACCACATCCAGAATCACCTCGATGCCGGCCGCGTGGAGCAGCTTGACCATGCCCTTGAGCTCGTTCTGCACCGCCTGCGGACCAGCGGCCCGGGCAGCGGGGCTGGCGTAGGAGGTTTGCGGGGAAAAGAAGCCCAGCGAGTTGTAGCCCCAGTAATTGGTCATGCCCGTGCCCTCTAGATGGGGCTCGTCCAGGTGGAAGTGGATGGGCAGCAGCTCGATGGCCGTGACTCCCAGATCCTTCAGATGCCGGATCATGGCCTCGTGGGCGATGCCGGCATAGCTGCCCCGGATATCCTCGGGAACGTCCGGATGCAGCATCGACTGGCCGCGGACATGTGCCTCGTAGACGATGGTGTCGCGCCACGGGGTGTGCGGCCGGGTGTCGTTGCCCCAGTCGAAGCTGTCGTCCATCCGCACGGAGGCGTACAGCGGTGCCTCATCGGTGCCGTAGTTGTCGATGAACCGCCCATAGGGGTCCAGCAGCAGCTGCTCGGTTTCCGGCTCAATGCCCGCACCGGCGCCGGGCTCGGCCCGGTAGCCGTAGCGCGAGCCGATCGGCATGTGCTCCACCACGCCGTGGTGGACTCCGGCCGCGTACTCCGCCAGCTTGACGGCGGCCCACGGCCCGCCCGGCACCTGGTAGCAGAGCACCACATGCTCCAGATCCGGGGCAAAAACGGCGGCGTTCACGGTGTCCGCCGGATTCCCCTTGCGCGGGGCAGTGAGCCCCAGCGGCGAAGGCCGCGAGAGCGAAACACCCAGTAGCTGGGGCGCGTTGGACACCGTGACGGCCATGTTAGACCCCGGCAGTGCGCTGCTTGGAGATCTCGTACAGGCTGATGCCGACGGCCATGGACGCGTTCAGCGACTCCATGGCCGAGTCGATCGGGATGGATACGATCTGGTCGCAGTTTTCCCGGACCAGGCGGGAAAGACCCTTGCCCTCGGAGCCCACCACGATGCAGATGGGTTCGGTGGCGAGCTCAAGATCGGGCAGCGAGACGTCGCCGTCGCCGTCCAGGCCCAGAACGTAGATCCCCATGTCCTTGAAGGCGCCCAGGGCACGGTTCAGGTTGGGGGCCTTGGCCACCGGCACGCGCACGGCAGCACCGGCACTGGTCTTCCAGGCCGACGCCGTCACGCCCACGCTGCGGCGCTCGGGCACGATGACTGCGTGGCCGGCGAAGGCGGATACGGAGCGGATGATCGCACCGAGGTTGCGGGGGTCGGTGATGCCATCAAGCGCGACGAAGAGCGGGGCGTTCTTGATGTACCCCTTCTTCCACTTGGCAATGGTCTCCTGGGCCATGTCAACGGCGTCCTCGTACTCGTACGGGGGGATCTGCAGAACCAGGCCTTGGTGGACGGCGTCCTCCGTCATGCGGTCCAGCTCCGGCTTGTGCGTCTCCATCAGCGGGATGCCGCGCTCGGTGGCCAGCTTCAGGGATTCGCGGACACGCTCGTCCATCTCGATGCGCACGGCCACGTGCAGGGCCTTGGCCGGGATGCCGGCGCGCAGCGCCTCAACCACGGAGTTGCGGCCGGTGACCATTTCCTCTGTCGCACGGCCCTTGGGGCCGCTGCGGCGCTGCCCGGTGCCGCCGCGGTTGCCGTCGCCGTGCTTGGCGGCAGAGCGCTCTGCCAACTCCTTGTTTTTGAACGCCTTATGGTACGTGCGCTCGGATGCCTTGGGGGTGGGACCCTTGCCCTCAAGCGCCTTGCGGCCGAGCCCGCCTGTGCCCTTGCTGGGGCCCTTCTTGAGCTTGCGCACGGCGCCGGGGCGAGAACTGTTGGCCATCTTGAAACCCTTACGGTTGGAACGGGGACTTGGTGTGGACCCCAAAAACAAGTGAACTGCGCTTAGCAACTTTTGTCAGCGTCGGGCGGGGAACACTCTTACCCGCAGACTTAGTTTACGTGGCATGACCAAATTCTTCGCCCCGGGGGGTGTGTGATATTGCTTGCGGGTTTGTTGCGCAGCAGCACCCGGCCATGCCGAGACTAGTTCCGGCGCAGCGACCAGCTTGACCCGGCGGCGGAATCGGCAATCTCAATGCCGGCGGCGGCCAGGGCATCGCGGATGGCATCCGATGCCGCCCAATCCTTGGCGTCGCGGGCCGCGGCCCGGGCGCGGAGCTGGGAGCCCACCAGGGAATCCAGGGCGGCCATGGCACCGTCCGCGGCACCGCCGTCGTGCTCCTTCCACGGCGCCTGCAGCGGATTGATGCCCAGGGCCCCCGTCATCACGTAGACATCGCGGAAGGCCTCGGCCACGCCGTCGGCATCGCCGGCGGCGAGGGCCGTGTTGCCCCGGCGGACGGCATCGTGCACCACGGCCAGGGCCGCGGGGACGTTGAGATCGTCGTCCATGGCGGCCTCAAAGGCGGCCGGTGCACCGGCCAGGCCGGCGGGAACGGCGTCGGCGTCCAGCATCGCTGCGGCGTTGGCCAGGAAGCCTTCGATCCGCTCGACGGCGGCGGCGGCCTCGGCCAGGGACTCCGGGCGGTAGTCCAGCACGGAACGGTAGTTCGCCTGGCCGAGGTAGTAGCGCACCACCAGGCCCTTGGCCTCGGCCAGCAGCTCGACCGGCCCCACGGTGTTGCCGATGGACTTGCTCATCTTCTCGCCGCGGTAGGTGACCAGGCCGTTGTGCAGCCAAAAATTGGCAAAGGCGTGGCCCGCGGCCTGCGACTGGGCCATCTCGTTTTCGTGGTGCGGGAAGCGCAGGTCAAGGCCGCCGCCATGGATGTCGAAGGCGCTGCCCAGGTACTTGCCCACCATGGCAGAGCATTCCAGGTGCCAGCCGGGGCGGCCTGCACCCCAGGGGCTGGGCCAGGCGGCGGTGGCAGGCTCCCCCGCCTTGTGGCCCTTCCAGAGGGCGAAGTCGCGGGCGTCCTTCTTGCCGCGCGGATCGGCGTCGGGAGCGGCCTGCATATCGTCGATGTTCTGCCGCGTCAGCGAGCCGTAGGCGGGCCAGGAGCGCACATCGAAGTACACATCTCCCGAATCATCCAGCGCCGGGTAGGCATGTCCGGCGTCGATCAGCTGCTGGATCAGGGCATGCATCTCCGGGATGTGGCCTGTGGCGCGGGGCTCGTAGGTGGGCTTCTGCACCCCGAGGGCGTTATAGGCATCCTCGAAGGACTGTTCAAAACGGTAGGCCAGCGCCCACCACTCCTCGCCGTTTTCGGCTGCCTTGTCAAGGATCTTGTCGTCGATGTCCGTCACGTTGCGGACCACCGTGACGTCCAGGCCGCGGTAGCGCAGCCAGCGCGTCAGCTGGTCAAAGGCGATGGCCGAGCGGACGTGGCCGATGTGCGGCTCGCCCTGCACGGTGGCGCCGCAGTAGTACAGCGACGCCTTCCCCTCAATGAGCGGGGTGAAGTCGCGGACGACGGCGGTGGCGGAATCATAAAAGCGCAGGGTCACCGCTCCAGATTAGCCCACGGCCTCCGCTGCCCGGGTGTGCACCACCAGAGCCGTGGCGATGGCCGCGATCCCCTCGCCGCGCCCGGTGAATCCAAGCGCATCGCTGGTGGTGGCGCTGACTGACACGGGCGCACCGGCGGCCTTGCTCAATGCGGCCTCCGCCTCCGCCCGGCGCGGGGAAAACTTGGGCCGGTTGCCCACGAACTGGACGGCGATGTTGCCGATCTCAAAGCCCGCTGCCCGCACAATCCGGGCAGCCTCGGCCAGCAGCACCACGCCGTGGGCGCCCTTGAACTCGGGGCGGTCGGTGCCGAAATGCGTGCCCAGATCCCCCACGCCGGCGGCGGAGAACAGGGCATCGGCCGCAGCATGGGCCACGGGGTCCCCGTCGGAATGGCCCGACAGACCGCGTTCACCCTCCCAGTGCAGGCCGGCCAGCCACAGCGGCGCCGGCTCGCCGGCCGGCGCATAGGCATGCACGTCCACGCCGATGCCGGTGCGCGGAAGCGTCATCCCTCCACCCACCGCGGTGCCAGCGGACCCTGCAGCATGGCCTCGGCCAGCAGCAGATCGGTGGGGGTGGTGATCTTCAGGCTGTGGGCCGATCCGTGCACCACGTATACGGGCACACCCATGGCCTCCACGAGCATTGCGTCGTCAGTGATGGCGGCCGATTCCTCGGCGCTGAGGCCGGCGGCATGGCTGTGGGCCTGGCGCAGCGTGGCCAGGTCAAAGCCCTGCGGGGTCTGGATGGCGCGAAGCTGGCTGCGGGCCGGAGTGCCTGACACCAGCTCGACGCCGGGGCTTCCGGCGGGTGCCTGCGTGACGGTCTTGACCGTGTCCACCACGGCCAGTGCGGGGACCACGGCCAACGCTCCGCCGGCGAGGGATTTCACCACGCGGTGGTACACCTCGGCAGGCGTGAGCGGCCGGGCGGCGTCGTGGATCAGCACGCTGGTGCTGTCGGCATCCACCACTGCCAGGGCTGCGGCCACGGACTCGGCCCGGGTGCTGCCGCCGTCGACCACCGTGATCTGCGGGCTGTCTTCGCCGGCGGCTTCCACCGTCAGGGATTCAACGATGGCACGCAGGGCTTCATCGCCCGTGGGCACTGCCACGGCGATCTGGTGCGCGACGCCGGCGGCCAGGATGCCGCGCAGGCTGTGCACCAGCATGGGCTCGCCACCGAGCGGGACCCTCGCTTTGGGTACGCCATGGCCCAGGCGTTCGCCCGATCCGGCGGCCACCACCAGTACGGCAATCTTCAACTGCACCGATTCATTCATGCCCCAAGGGTATCCCCGGGCAGAAAGAAACCCCGGCACCATGCGGTGCCGGGGTTCATGGCCATCGGCCAACAATTTCACACGGGCTGTGCCTAGGAGGCCAGAACCTCGTCCAGCACGGTGGCTGCCTTTTCCTCGTCCGTCTTCTCCGCCAGGGCAAGCTCGGAGATCAGGATCTGGCGGGCCTTGGCCAGCATGCGCTTCTCACCAGCAGAGAGGCCGCGGTCGTGGTCGCGGCGCCACAGGTCGCGGACAACTTCCGCCACCTTGATGACATCGCCGGACGCCAGCTTCTCCAGGTTCGCCTTGTAGCGGCGGGACCAGTTGGTGGGCTCCTCCGTGAACTCGGCGCGCAGCACGTCAAAGACATGCTCCAAGCCTTCCTTGCCCACTACATCGCGGACGCCAACCAGGTCCACGTTTTCCGCCGGTACTTCAATGGTTAGGTCACCCTGGGCCACCTTGAGCTTGAGATACATCTTCTCTTCGCCCTTGATGGTGCGCATCTTGATCTCTTCGATCTTGGCTGCGCCGTGGTGGGGGTAAACTACTGTCTCGCCGACCTCAAAAAGCATGTGGATTCTCCCTTTCCCGGCTTCCAGTTTACCACGCTCTACTGCCCAGTTCGTTGAGTTTTCGCAGGTCAGGGGCCGCTGGAGCTACGCCGACAGCGCAAGATGAACATCGGGGGCAATTCCGGCGACCCCTTGACGAAACGCAGTTAAGGTGCAGTTCACATTCTCCGGAGGCACGTCATGTTCCCCCCGCACCCCGGGCCAGCGCACGGCCCCACCGGCGCCGGCGGCGACGTCGAAGTCCCCGAAACGCGCGTGGCGGCAACAGCGGATAAGCTGGAGGCAGATATTTCTGACCTTTTCCTGAGGAGTTATAGACGTGAGAATCGCTGCCGGCATCCGGGGAACCACTCGCATACAGCGCATCAGCCTGATCGCAGCCATTGGCCTGGGGGCCATGGCCGCCACCGGCTGCAGCTACATCAACCCGCAGTCCACCACCATGACTGTGTCCCCTTCCGACGGCGTCCGCACGGACCTTGGCAAGCTGGAACTGCGGAACATGGTGATCGTTTCCGATGGCGACGGCGCTGAGGGCCGGCTGATTGGTGCCGTGTTCAACACCTCCGAGTCCCCCATCACCCTCACGGTGAACGGTGCCGCCGGTGCGCAGACCCAGGTCGTGGTCAAGCCGGGCGTGCCGGTCTATCTGACCAAGGATTCCGATGAGGCCCTGCTCAGCACCGTCAAGACGCATGCCGGCGGCATGGAAACGGTCAAGCTGACCCAGACGGGCCCCGGCCAGCAGACGTCCGAGCTCGGGGTTCCCGTGCTGGATGCCGCCCTGGCCGAGTACAAGGGCCTCGTGCCCACCCCGTCGCCGACCGCCGAGGCCACCTCGACGTCGACCTCCACGGCAACGGCGACCGCTACGGCAACGGCAACCGCCAACCACTAGCTCCACCGGTTTCGAACACGATTGCCGCCGGGGAACATGGGATCCCATGTTCCCCGGCGGCAATGATGTTCATTTCCGCCGGCAGGCGGACAAGGAAGGGCCTCACTCCACGCGGAGTGGGGCCCTTCCTGCATGCTGATGGAGCCTAGTGGCTGCCCTGGCGCCGCCGCACCACGGTGAACACTGCCAGCCCTGCACCGAGCATCAGCACCGAGAGGCCGGCCAGCAGGGACCCGCTCCAGCCCGTGTTGGCCAGACCGCCGTCGGCTGCCGGCGTGGAGGCGCCGTCCGCCTGGGCCGGACCGCCCACCGTCAGCGGCAGCACCACATGTCCGGGCTGTCCATCGGCGCCGATGCCATCAATGACGATGGTGTGCTCCCCCGGGGCCAGCCCCTGAGGGATGGTGGCCTGCAGCTGCACCGTGCCGTCGGCCGAAACCACTGCCGTACCCAGCACTATAGGATCCGAGTGGACTGTGAACGTGGCCACCGTGCCCGGCTTGAAGTTGCTGCCGGAGACGGTGATGCTGGCGCCGGGCAGCAGGTTGGCGTTGTCCACCGTTCCCTGCACGACGCCGGCGAATGTTGGCTGGGGCGGGGCTGTGGCGCTGGACGTCGGCCCCTCGGTCCCGGTCCCGGTCGCGGTGGCCGACGGCGAGGCCGTTTCGGTGGGCGTCGCCGTCTCCGTCGGAGTGGAGGTTTCCGTGGCGGTGGCGGTTGCCGTGGCGGTGGCGGTTGCCGCCGCGGTGACGGCGACGGGCAGGGTCTTGCTGCCCAGTACGGCGCCGGAAACGGCATCCAGTACATTCACGACGGCGTTGTAGCTGCCGGTGGCGGCGTAGGCGTGCTTGAGCGAGAACGCGCCGGCGGCGACTGCCACCTGCTGGACCGGCGTGCCGTCGCCCCAGTTGACGCTGGCCTTGGCGATGGCACCGTTGACGAGTGCGGGCAGAGCCAGGGTTCCGCTGACGGTGGTCTCCTGGTCCGGCTCCAGCGAATCGTCGCTGGCCGAGGCAGAAACGGTGGCCGCCGGGTAGGCCGGCGCCGCCTCCTGCTTCCGGGCCACGCCGCCCAGGGTGGTGCCCCGGTCCACTATGGTGATGGACTCCGGGCCCTGGCCGTCACGCTCGGTCGTCATCGCGACGGCGAGCTCGTTCTTGCCGGACTTGTCCAGGAATCCACTGGGGATGGTGAAGGTGTCCTGCGGGCCGACGTTGCCGACCCAGGTGCCGATGTTCCACCCATTGACGTAGAACACCGTGCGGGCGAAGTCCTGCCGGCCGGCGGCGAACCGGCTGGAATTGATCTTCAGACCCAGCGCGGTGTCGGTGCCGGCGGGGACGTTCAGGTCAAAACTGGTGCGGTACCAGGTGACGCCGGCCTTGGCGGGCTTGAGCGACGTCGTGGAGGCCCAGCTGCCATCCGGGTATCCGGGCAGGTGCCAGCCGGCACGCTCTCCGTAGAGGCCGCCGGTGTTGTAGATGGTGCGGTCCACATCCACCGGGACTGCCTTGTCCTTGGCGCCCTGGATCTTCCAGACCACGGGGCCCGTGGCGGACAGGCCCGCATCGAACAGGCCACGGTTCTGGCGCGACAGTCCGTCGTCGCTCCAGTCCAGGTTCTGGCCGTTGTTGCGCACCAGCACAGAGACCACCGTTGCCTGGCCGGCGGACACGGCACCGGCGGGAACGTTGATGGTGGCCATGCTGCCATTGGCCGAGGCCGCCCCGGCGTAGGTGCCGTTGACCCATACGAGCATATTGCCCGCGCTGCCGCCCTGGCCCTTGAGCTGGAGGGAGGTGAAGGCGCTGCCGGCGGTGAAGTGTGCGCGGTACCAGGTGTCGCCCTCGTAGAAGCCGTAGAACGCGGTGTCCAGCACCTTGCCCTGGACCGGGCCAGGGCCTTGGCGGGTGTTGGCCGCGGTGGTGGCGTTGGCCACCGTCCAGGCGCTGTCATCGAAAGCGGTGTCGGACTCGGGGTTTTCACTCGAGACCTTCCAATTCACCAGGGCGGGCAGCACTGCCGGAGCCGGGCCGGCGAGCGAACCGACCAGCTGGCCGGCGGCACCCACGGCGGTGGCCAGCGGGGCGCCGTTCCAGGTCAGGGCGGTGGTTCCGGCCGGGGCAAAGACGGAGATGCTGCCGGCGGCGTTCATGTCACCCGTCAGGGCCACGGTGCTGCCGCTGAATTGTGCGGTGCGCACCAGCTGGGCTCCGTCGACGAAGACCGTCTTGTTGGTGGTTCCGCCGGCGACGGCGCCGTCGACCTTCCACTGCTTGGCGGTGGCCGTGCGGTCCGTGGTGAACACCGTCAGCGGCGTGGTGCCGCCGCCGGTGATCTTCACGACCGTGCCGTTGCCGTGCACATAGTTCAGGCGCAGCATCTTGGTGGCGGCGTCCCAGGTGCTTTCGACGGCGGTGCCGCCAAGCGTGGTGACCTGCGGGGCGGAGGCGTACTGCAGCACCGTCTCGCCGTCGTCGCCCTTGGTTCCATTGAGCGCCAGCAGCGTGCCGCCACCGGCGGGCATGGTGGCGAAGAGCTCGGAGGTGGAGTACATCAGCTTCTGGCCGGCAAAGGCATAGTCGGCCACCAACATGGAGGCGTCGCGGCCGTGCAGCTTCAGGAAGGTGCCGGCCTTCTGTGGAACGCGGGCAAAGCTGACAGCATCCGGCGCCGGGACGACCACCGCCGGGGCGTCCGTCTCGATCGCATCGAGGCCAATGAAGGTGCCATCGGCTGCGGCGTTGCCCTTGACGCCTGTGTTGACGACCTTGATGACATGGTCGACGGCGGGATCGAGCCCGGTCTTCTCAAAGGCCATGAACTGCGACTGGCCGTTGGCATTGCTCACATAGGTGTTGGTCTGGCCCGCCTTGACGCCGTCAATGAAGACATCGGCAAGGGCGTGGTTGGTGGCCTGGGGCGAAATGATCCGCACCAGGGATCCGTGGAAGGTGTACTCGTAGAACGCGCCGGTGGTGCTGGAGAAGGTCTGCGTGCCCTTGTAGTCGTTGGCCGTCCAGACCTTGCCGGTGGCATGGGTCCACTGGGAAACGCCGGGGCTGGACTCGGAGTACCGGATGCCGGCGGCGACGTCGTCAACCTTGGCCGCCGTGGCGGGTGCGGGGGCCGTGACATCGAAGGCATCGACGCTGACAAAGGTGCCGGAGCTGCCGGCGTCCTTCTGGCCTGTGACGACAATCTTCAGCTTGTGCCCACCGGCCGCCAGATTGTCAGCCTGGAAGGCGACGTACTGGTAGGCGGCATTCTGGCCGCGGAAGGTGTTGGTCTGACCCACCTTGACGTCATCGATGTAGACATCGCCATAGCCGTGGTTGACCGACTGCGGGGAGATGACCTTGATTCCGGTGCCGGTGAAGTTGTATTCCAGGTAGTCCCCGGTGGTGGCAGAGAAGGTCTCGGTGCCCTTGTAGTCGCCCGCCGTCCAGGACTTGCCCGTGGCGTGCTCCCAGGCCCCGTGGTACGAAATGCCTGCCACGTCCGTGTCGTCGGTGGTGTACGTCTTGGCCACCACCTGCTCGGCCGGTCCCAGCGTCAGCGGGAACGAGAAGCTGGCGTCGGTGGTGGTGTTGCTGCTGGACTGGCGGAAGCCCAGGTAGCGGGCGCCATTTCCGGTGGCGGACGTGGCCGCCTTGTTCTCGGTGGTGATGCGCTGGTACGAGTTCACGGTGCCCGCACCGTCCACCAACACGGTGGGCCCGGCCTGCGGGACGGCGCCGGAGATGGGCGCGAAGCTCTGCTGGAAGTAGCCCAGCTCCTTCTGCGTGGTGAACTTCGGCGTCATCTGCCGGTCCTCGTTCAGAGCTGCACCGTAGTCATAGGAGGTGAAGCCCGACGACGGCGATCCCGTCCAGCCCCAGTTGGTGCCGCCGTACTCCATATAGGTGTTGTACACGGTGGTGCCGTTGGAGATGTTGTTGACGCCGAACTGGCGGGTGAAGGACGTATCCGCGAAGGTGGCGCACTGGTCCGTGTTGAAGCTGGCGCCCCACGGGGTGAAGGCGCCGCCCTGGCCCTCGGCCACAAACTGCGGGCCATTGGGCGCCGTGGCACGGAACTGCGTTTCGCGGTCGGTGATCTGTCCGCGGGCGTTGGAGCAGGTGAAGCCGAGCGGGTAGGTGTCGTAGGCGTAGAAGTCCAGCCCCACGTTACCGCCGGCGCTGGCCTTGCCCGGCACAAAGGCCCCGTTCATGCCGTAGTCGTTGTGGAACAGCGGAACGGTGATGCCGTCGGCCTTGATCTTGGTGGTCAAGGCCTGCATGAACGCCGGACGGTCGCCGCCCTCGTTCAGCAGCTCGTTTTCCGCCTGGTAGATGACAATGCTGCCGCCACCGTCGGTGATCTGGTGGCGCTTGGCGATGGTGTTGAAGGCTTCGATCCAGCTCAGCGAATTGCGCAGGTTCTCCGGATCCATGCCGCGCAGCGACCCGGCGCCGCTCTTGGTCATGTAGACGGGCAGGCCGCCCATGGAGATCTCGGCGTTGACGTAGGGGCCGGGGCGGGCGATGACGTACAGGCCCTCCTCCTCGGCCATGTCCAGCAGCAGGTCGATGTCCTTGATGCCGGAGAAATCGAACTTGTCCGGCTCGGTGGAGTGCAGCCCCCAGAAGAAGTAGAGCGAGACGGCGTTGAAGCCGGCGGCGCGCAGCTTCTGGAAGATGTCGCGCCACTCGTTGGTGCTGGGCAGGCGCCAGTAGTGGAACTCGCCGGACCAGACGTTGAGGCGTTCGCCGTCGACCTTCAGCGACTTCTCATCGAAAGTGACGGTGTGGGGCCTGCCGTCATTGCCGGGGAAGTTGACGGCCTTGGCCTGCTGGGCCACGGCCGCCTCGATGGGTGCCGCGGGCGCGGAGCCGGTTGCCACTGCCGGCGAGGCCATGCACATCAATCCCAACGCTGCGGCGGCCGCGAAGGCCCCCGCTTTCAAACGCCTGCTTACTGGAGCTGTCATATGTGGCATCCCTCTGGCGGCGGCCCGGACACTCGGCCGAAACGAATATTTCCCCTCACCATATGAGCCAGATCACACAGCTGCAATCAAAAATGAACAAAATCGCCCTATGTGACGGATAACATCGCACTATTTATAGAAATGCCTCGCCAAAATTACGAAACCGGCCGTTGACAAGCTGCGAGGCGCGGACAAGCCTGAGAGGGCCGGCGCCGCACGGCCCGGCCACCACTCAAGGAGCGGCACATGAAACTCACCGCACACACCTTTGTCAGCCTCGACGGCGTCATGCAGGGACCAGGCGGATCGGACGAGGACACCACCGGAGGCTTCGAGCGGGGCGGCTGGCTGGTCCCATTGGCCGACGAATCCTTTGGCGCGATTGTCGACGGCTGGTTCGCCACGGCGGAGGCACTGCTGCTCGGGCGCACCACCTACGAGATGATGCACCCCTACTGGAGTGCCGTGACTGATCCAGGCAATCCCATCGCCACCGCCATGAACCAGCTCCCGAAGTATGTGGTGAGCAGCCGGGATGGGGAGCTGGACTGGGCGAACTCCACCCAATTGGCAGGCGATCCCGTGAAGGCCGTGGCGCAATTGAAGAGCCGTCCCGGCGGCGAACTGCAGATCCATGGCAGCCACCAGTTGGTCAGAACCCTGCACGATGCCGGGATGATCGATGAATACCGGGTGCTGATCTTCCCGGTGGTCGTGGGGAAGGGCAAGCGGCTCTTCGACCCCGGCGCGGTCCCCTCCGGATTCACAGTGGTCTCCAGCAGCACGACGCCGTCGGGCCTGGTCAGCCTGTACCTGCGTCCCGCGCCGTTCCGCACCGGGTATCTGGGGGTCGAGGAGGGCAGGGAGGTGGAGCCTTAAGAGAACTTTGGGCCTGCACCGAACCGGGCAGGCCCAAAGGGAAAGAAGTGCCTACGGCTCGAACTTGTAGCCCAGCCCGCGGACCGTCACCAGGTGCTGCGGCACGGAGGGATCCGGCTCAATCTTGGAGCGGAGCCGCTTGACGTGCACGTCGAGGGTCTTGGTGTCCCCCACATAGTCCGAACCCCAGACGCGGTCGATCAGCTGGCCCCGGGTGAGCACACGGCCGGAGTTTCGCAGCAGCATTTCCAACAGCTCGAATTCCTTCAGCGGGAAGGACACCTGTTCGCCGCGGACGCTCACCACGTGGCGTTCGACGTCCATGCGCACCGGACCGGCATGGACGGTGGCGGTGAGCAGTTCCTCGGGCTCGCCCTGGCGCCGCAGCACGGCGCGGATCCGGGCGACCAGCTCGCGGGAGGAGTACGGCTTAGTGACATAGTCATCCGCACCGAGCTCCAGGCCCACCACCTTGTCGATCTCCGAGTCCTTGGCCGTCAGCATGATCACCGGCACGCTGGACCTCTGGCGCAGCTGGCGGCAGACCTCGGTGCCGGACTGGCCGGGCAGCTGGAGGTCCAGCAGCACCAGGTCGGCACCGGAGCGGTCGAACTCGGTGATGGCGTCAAGGCCGTTGTCCACCACCTCCACCTCGAACCCTTCCTTCCCCAGGAGGAAGGAGAGCGGGTCCGAAATGGATTCTTCGTCTTCAACAATCAAAATCCTGCTCACGCAGTGGCTCCTCGGTTTTCCCTACTAGTGACATTGTGCAGGCGTCCGCCGTCCACGGTGCCGCCGTCGTTCTGTTCATTTTCCATCTGCGGCAGGCGCACGGTGAACGTGGATCCCTTGCCCGTCTGGGACCAGAGCGTCACCTCGCCGCCGTGGTTGGCCACAATGTGCTTGACGATGCTTAGGCCCAGGCCGGTGCCGCCGGTATGCCGAGAACGTGCGGCATCCACCCGGTAGAAGCGTTCAAAGACGCGCTCCTGGTCCGCGGGGCTCATGCCGTCGCCCTGGTCCGATACGGACACCATGACCAGTCCGTCGGCGGCGCGCAGGCCGATGCCCACCTGGGTGTTCTCCGGCGAGTAGCGGATGGCGTTGTCGATCAGGTTCCGGAACACTGTGACCAGCTGCCCGGCATCGCCGTAGACGGGGGCCTCAACGCGTCCGCCCACCACCAGCGTGATGTTCTTGCTCTCGGCCGGCAGCCGGGAACGGTCGACGGCGTCGGCGATGGCGTGGTTGATGTCCACGGCCGCCCCGGCCAGCACCACATCGGTGCCCTGCAGCCGGGACAGTTCAATGATGTCCTGCACCAGCGCAGCCAGCCGGGCGGATTCCTTCTGCATGCGCTTGGCGAAGCGGCGCACGGCGGCCTCGTCATCTGGGGAGGACTCCACGGCCTCCGCCAGCAGGGAGATGGCACCCACCGGCGTCTTCAGCTCGTGGGACACATTGGCCACAAAGTCATTGCGGACGGCCTCGGTGCGGGCAATTTCGGTGCGGTCGTCCGCCAGCAGCAGGATGTACTCCTCACCCAGCGGGGCAACCCGGATGGCCATCACCACCGTGCCCTGGCCCAGCGGACCGCGCGGCAGCTCCATCTGGCGTTCCTCGATGACGCCGTCGCGGCGCACCCGGCCGGCCAGTTCGCGCAGCTGCTCGTGGACCACCGTGTGACCGCGCACCAGTCCAAAGGCGTAGGCTCCGGGGCTGGCGCGGACCACGCCGTCGGTCCCGTCCACGACGATGAAGGCCCGGCCGACGACGGAGAGGACCTCCGCGGCGCCGTCGGGCAGCGTCGGCTCGGCCACGTCCACGGTCTCCCGGCGCTGCCGCTCACTGAGGTTGAAGGCGAGCATGCCGAAAACACCAAGCACAAGGCCTATCAGACCGGCCACAACGGCCGTGAGCAGGGGGTCCACATCCATAGCTTATGCTCATTGAACCGGTGGAAGTGGCCGACTATGGCGCTGCTGTGGTGCGTTCAACTAACGTTCACCTTGCGGAGTCCGCCCGTTCATCTGGGACTGGAAAAGTGAGCTGTAAAGCTATGGCATCCAGGCCGTGGCGCCGTGCATTGAGCCACGTGACTGATTTGAGAACGCGCCTGCTGCGTCTCACACCGAAAGGACGCCGAATGCGCAAAGTCTTCCAGGCCGAGCTCCACCAGATTGGCGAGGAGCTCATTGAAATCTCCACGCTCGTCACGGAAGCCATGGAAAAGTCGGTCCGCGCCTTCGCCGGCGCCGACGTCGAACTCGCCCAGGAGGTGATCGCCGCCGATGCCCGCATCGATTTCCTGCAGAATGATCTGGATGAGCGCGCCATCGACGTGCTCGCACTCCAGGGTCCGGTGGCCAGCGATCTGCGCATGATCGTGGGCTCGCTGCGCATGAGCGCCTCGCTGGAGCGGATGGGCGATCTGGCCCGCCACGTGGCCCAGCTGGCCCGCCTGCGCTACCCCTCCACGGTCATCCCGGCGTCGCTGACGGCCACCTTCGACGAACTGGCGGAGCTGGATATCCTCATCTCCCACAAGGTCACCGAGCTGTTGGAAACCCGCGAGCTTGCCTCCGTGACGGACATCCAGAGCGCCAAGGCACGCATCAGCGAGCTCCACGGCAGCGTGTTCAAGGCCATTGCCTCCCCGGACTGGAATGAATCCGCCGCCACCACTGTGGATGTGACGCTGGCCAGCCGCTACTTCGAGCGCTTCGGCGACCACGGCGTTTCCGTGGCCCGCAAGGTCTCCTACCTGGTCACCGGCCAGTGGCAGCCCGAAGGCTTCATGGTCTAGCTCCAAACATCTGTGCAACAGAAAACGCTCCCAAACTCGAGTTTGGGAGCGTTTTCTGTTGCACAGTTTGAACTTGGGGCTACTTCTTGCCCTGGTTGGCCACGGCCTGGATGGAGGCGGCTGCGGCCTCGGGGTCCAGGTAGGTGCCGCCGGCGTTGATCGGGGCGAAGTTCTCGTCCAGTTCGTAGACCAGCGGGATGCCCGTGGGGATGTTCAGGGAGGCGATGTCCTCATCCGAGATGCCGTCCAGGTGCTTGACCAGGGCGCGCAGGGAGTTGCCGTGGGCAGTGACCAGCACGGTCTTGCCGGCCTTCAGATCTTCCTTAATGTCCGATTCCCAGTACGGGAGCAGGCGGACGAGGACGTCCTTGAGGCACTCGGTGCGCGGCACGGCGTCGCCGAGGTCTGCGTAGCGGGGATCGCCAACCTGGGAGAACTCGCTGTCGTCGGCCAAGGCCGGCGGCGGGGTGTCGTAGCTGCGGCGCCACTCCATGAACTGCTCTTCGCCGAACTCGGCCAGCGTCTGGGCCTTGTCCTTGCCCTGCAGCGCACCGTAGTGGCGCTCGTTCAGGCGCCAGTCGCGCTTGACGTCGATCCAGCCGCGGTCCGCAGCTTCCAGGGCCAGGTTGGCCGTGTTGATGGCGCGCTTGAGGCGGGAGGTGTAGAGGATGTCCGGCAGAATATCGTTCTCCACCAGCAGCTGGCCGCCGCGGACGGCCTCGCCGCGTCCGGTCTCGTTCAGGTCAACGTCCACCCAGCCGGTGAACAGGTTCTTGGCGTTCCAGTCGCTGTGGCCGTGGCGCAGCAGAATCAGCTTGTAAGTCATACCGCCATCCTATCCAACCCCCGCGCTCGGCCCTCAGTGCGTTCCGGAATGCTACGGCCGCACCGATAAACTTGTCCCGTGGTGCAACGGGCGGAGCGGGTCAACAGGGGTGGGAACGCCAAACGGCCCGTCGGCAACATCACCCGCGGCACCACCAACCCCAACCGGCTGCGCCGCGTGGACCGCTGGCTCGCCGGACCGCAGGCCTGGCGCCTGCGCACCGAGGACAGCCCTCTGGTGGTCGACCTGGGCTACGGCGCCTCCCCCACGACCGCCGTCGAGCTCTACCAGCGCCTGTCCACCGTCTGCCCCACGGTCCGCGTGGCGGGTGTGGAGATCGAGCCCGAGCGGGTGCGCGTGGCCAAGGCGCTGGAACACGAGGCGCTCACCTTCCATGTGGGCGGCTTTGAGGTCCCGGTCCCCGGCAGCCCCGTGATGGTCCGCGCCTTCAATGTGCTGCGCCAGTATGAGGAGGCCGATGTGCAGGCCATCTGGGATCTGGTGGCATCACGGCTGTCGCCGCAGGGGATTTTCGTGGACGGTACGTGCGATGAGATCGGCCGGCGCAGCACGTGGGTGGCACTGGACCGCAGCGGGCCGCTGTCGTTGACGCTGTCGATGCGCTTCGGGGCCTTCGAACTGCCCAGCGATGTGGCGGAGCGGCTGCCCAAGGCGCTGATCCACCACAATGTGCCCGGGGAGAAGATCCACAGTTTCCTGCAGGCGCTGGACGCCAAATGGCTGGCCGCGGCCCCGCTGGGTGCCTTTGGCAACCGGCAGCGCTGGGTTGAATCGGTGCGCAGAATGCGCGACGACGGCTGGCCCATCCAGGCGGGCCCGGCCCGGTGGCGCCTGGGCGAGGTCAGCGTCGACTGGGCCGCCGTCGCCCCCTAGGCAACATCTGCTGGAGGCGGCGGTCGGCCGGAGCCTCTACCAGGGGCCGTAGGGACCCTGGTTCCGATTGCCGCCGCGGCGCACCTGCGCCAGCGCGGGGCGCACATCGGCCAGATACACGGAGGCCGCCGTGACGGCAGCAAGGTTCAGCAGCATGGAGAAGCCCATGCCCGGGCCGGCGATGTACAGCACACCCATCAGGGCCGAACCGCCGGTCAACAGGGCCCAGAAGGACTTGGTCCGCTTGTAGGCGCGTTCGAAATCCTCCGTCTTGGTCCGCAGGCAGTCGGCCAGGGCCCAGCCCTGGATGCCCAGGGCCACCAGGCCCAGCAGGATCAGCAGCGCGTTAGTAATGAAGAAGATCACGTCATAAGCCTAGCGGTTTGTGCCGCGTTGCAGGGCCTGGTCCAAGTCCGCCCACAAATCCTCGACGTTCTCGATGCCGACGCTCAGCCGCAGCAGGTTTCCGGGCACCGTCTCGGGCTCGTTCGCGTGCCGGCGGCGGCGCTCGATGAGCGACTCCACCCCGCCCAGCGAGGTGGCGGGGGTCCACAGTTCCAGGGCGGCGATGACGGCGTCCGCCGCCTCCGGCCCGCCCGCGACCTCGATGGCCAGGACCGAGCCGAAGCCATGCATCTGGTCCTTGGCCCGCTGGTGCCCCGGATCGCTGTCCAGACCGGGGAAACGGACGGCATCGACGCCGTCGTGCACCTGGAGCCGGTTCGCCAGCTCCGCCGCCGTCGCCTGCGAGCGCTCCACGCGAAGGGCCAGGGTGCGCAGTCCGCGCAGGGCCAGCCAGGCCTCGAAGGGGCCGGCGATGGCGCCGTGGATGGAGCGGTGGTGCAGCAATTCGCCGCGCAGCTTCGCATCGGAGGTCACCAGGATGCCCAGTACGACGTCGGAATGGCCGGCCAGGTATTTGGTGACCGAATGCAGGACGATGTCGCTGCCCAGTTCCAGCGGCTTCTGCACCAAGGGCGTGGAGAAGGTGTTGTCGGTGACCACCAGCGCGCCCACGGCCTTGGCAGCCTGGCTGAGCACGCGCAGATCCGCGACCTCCAGCATCGGGTTGGTGGGGCTCTCCAGCCAGAGCATGCTGGCCGCGCGCTCCCCCTCCCCGGTGAGGGCGTCAATGACCTCGTTGTTGTCGGCGATGTTGACGGTGCGCAGGGCGAACAGCCCCTTGGCGGACAGCTCCTGGGCCATCACCAGGGCGCCCTGGTAGGAATGCTTGGGCATCACCAGCACCCCGCCGGCGGGGATGAGGGACAGCGCGGCAGACACCGCGGCCAGTCCCGAGCCGAAGAGAAGACCGGGCAGCGTGGCACCCTCAAGGGCGGAGACGGCCTCCTCCAGCGGATCCCAGGTCGGGTTGGAATAGCGGCCATAGGCCCTGTCGCCGTCCACCACTGTGCCGGTTCCGACATAGGTGGAGGAGAGCACGATGGGCGGGTTCACCGGGGCGTCGTGGGTGCGCTCCGGACGGCCCACGGCCACCACCAGGGTCTCGGCGTGCAGATGGGACGGGTGCGGGTGCTTCTCCAGACTCATGGCCCAACCCTAGTGCGCACAGACACCGCCGGTGCAACCAGTGACGCATAGTGGACGCGCGCAGCTGTCCCGGTTGGCTGTCAGGGATTGTCGGTAGGCTAGGAGCGTGACTTCCCCTTCCCCGCACCAGCGCCCGGGCCTCTTTCTCGCCTTCGAGGGCGGCGATGGGGCCGGCAAGTCCACCCAGGCGGCGCTGCTGACCGAGGCGCTTCAGGGCCGCGGCCTGACGGTGCTGCGCACCCGGGAACCCGGTGGCACGCCCATTGGTGAGAAACTGCGCTCCCTGGTGCTGGACCACGGCCATGGCACCATCGATGCCCGCTGCGAGGCACTGATCTTTGCCGCCTCCCGTGCCGCCCACGCCGACCAGGTGATTGTCCCGGCCCTGGACCGCGGCGAGGTGGTGGTCTCGGACAGGTACATCGATTCCTCCGTGGCCTACCAGGGCGTGGGCCGCGGGCTGGGCGCCGCCGCCGTGGCGGACCTGAACGAGTGGGCCACCGGGGGCCTGTGGCCGGATTTGACGGTGGTGCTCGACGTCGACCCCGGCGAGGGCCGCATCCGCCGCACCGCCGGCGACACGGGCGAGGACCGGATGGAATCCGAGCCCGATGACTTCCACCGCCGCATCCGGGCGGCCTTCCTCGACGCCGCTGCGGCCCACCCCGAGCGCTACCTCGTCCTCAATGCCCGCCTGCCCATCGCCGAGCTGGCCGGCACGATCCTGACCCGGGTTGGGGCTCTGCTGGCATGAGTGTCTGGGACGATCTCCAGGGCCAGGAGCCGGTGGTGGAGCAGCTGCGCCGCGCGGCGTCGTCGGACTCCCCCACCCATGCCTGGCTTCTCACCGGCCCGCCCGGCTCCGGCCGCTCCAATGCGGCCCGGGCCTTCGCCGCGGCGCTGGTCTGTGAACGCACCGAGCTGGCCGAGCGCGGCTGCGGGGAATGCCATGCCTGCCACACCACCCTGGCCGGCACCAATGCCGACGTCACCTTCGTCGCCACCGAGAAGACCACCATCGCCATCGTCGAG
This sequence comes from Arthrobacter sp. 35W, assembly GCF_000482545.1. Classification (GTDB taxonomy): domain Bacteria; phylum Actinomycetota; class Actinomycetes; order Actinomycetales; family Micrococcaceae; genus Specibacter. The sequence goes on along the minus strand of NZ_KI519455.1, from coordinate 1,766,907 downwards.
GCGCGCGAGCTGGTCACCAAGGCCCAGGACCGCCCCTCCTCCTCGCGCTGGCGCGTGATGATCGTCGGGGACGCGGACCGCATGACCGAGCGCACCACCAATGTACTGCTGAAGGCCATCGAAGAGCCGCCGCCGCGCACCATCTGGATCCTCTGCGCCCCCAGTCCCGCGGACGTGCTGGTCACCATCCGCTCCCGCTGCCGCGCCGTCGGACTCCGCGTGCCGCCGGTGGCCGACGTGGCGGCGCTGCTGGTGCGCCGCGACGGCATCGACCCCCGGATGGCCGAACTTGCCGCCCGGGCCGCGCAGAGCCACGTGGGCATTGCCCGCCGGCTGGCCAGCGACGAGGGTGCCCGCAGCCGCCGCCAGGAGATTGTGAAGCTGCCGCTGGCCCTGGTGGACGTCAGCACCGCCGTCCGCGCCGCGGGCTCGCTGGTGGAACTGGCGACGGCGGAGGCCAATTCCAGCAATGAACAGCGCGACGCCGCGGAGAAAGAATCGCTGCTGCGCTCCCTGGGAGCTCCGGAGACCGGCACCCTGCCGCCGTCGATGCGCTCCCAGGTGCGCGCGCTGGAGGACGACCAGAAGCGCCGCTCCAAGCGCTCCATCACCGACACCCTGGACCGCGCGCTGACGGACCTGCTCTCCTTCTACCGGGATGTGCTGGTACTCCAACTCTCCACCGGGACCGGCGGCCCCGGCGCCGTTGAACTGGTCAACGAAACCCTTCGCATGGAACTGGTGGCCTATGCCGCCCGCTCCACCGCAGAAACTACGCTGGTCCGCATGGACACCGTGAACAAGGTGCGCCGGCGCATCACCACCACCAACGTTTCCCCCCTGTTGGCCCTCGAGGCCATGGCCGTCAGTCTGCTTTGACCCTTAAGGATCTGCACACCATGAATGCTGCCCGCACTATTCGACGACGCCCGCGCGCGCTGGCTGCGGCCGCCGCATCCGTGGTCGCGGCCCTGCTGCTGAGCTCTTGTTCGGTGCTCTTCCCTCCTGCCGTCACCGGCCCGGCCGTGACCAGCGCCGCTCCCGGCGTGATCGGCGACGTGCCGGCGGCCCTGGAGTCCTTCTACTCCCAGCCGGTCACGTGGACCAACTGCGAAGAGAACTTCCAGTGCGCCACCGTCAAGGTCCCCATGGACTACGCCAACCCGGCCAGCGACACCATTTCTCTGGCCGCGATCCGGCTGCCCTCCACGGGCACCAAGCAGGGCTCGCTGCTGGTCAACCCGGGGGGACCCGGCGCCTCCGGCTACGACATGGTCAAGGACGGCGGCCAGAGCTACTTCTCGGCCAAGCTGCGCAAGGCCTACGACGTGGTGGGCTTCGACCCCCGCGGCGTGCAGCGATCCTCCCCTGTGCAGTGCGTTGACGACGCCACCCGGGACAGGATGCGCCAGGAGTCCTACGATCTGGACAACAGCGGCGATCTGGCCCGCCTGACGTCGGAAAACGAGGCCTACGCCGCCGAATGCGCCAAGAACACCGGCGCTGTCATGGGCTTCGTGGACACCGTCAGCTCCGCCAAAGACATGGACATCCTCCGCGCCGTGGTGGGCGATCCCAAGCTGAACTACATGGGCTTCTCCTACGGCACCAAGCTGGGCGCCACCTACGCCGGCCTCTTCCCCTCCAAGGTGGGGAGGTTCTCGCTCGACGGCGCCATGGACCCGAGCCTGGACATCGAGGACATCTCCCGCGGCCAGGCCAAGGGCTTTGAAACGGCCATCCACGCCTGGGCCACCAACTGCATGACCCACTCCGACTGCCCCGTCAGCGGCACCCCGGACCAGGCTGTGGAGCAGATCCGCGAACTCAACGCCGTCTACGCCGGCAATCCGCAGCGAACCCGCGACGGCCGGCTGCTGACGGCCACCGAGTTCACCAATGCCGTGGCGTTTGCCATGTATTCCACAGACCTCTGGGACCTGCTCTCCGCCGCACTGACCAAGGCCTTCGCTGGCGACTCCTCGGCGATGCTGGCCCTGGCCGACTATTCCGCGGACCGTGGCCTGGACGGCAAGTACGGCTCCAACACGGCCTTCGCCTTCAATGCGATCAACTGCCTCGACTACCGGATGGACATGGACCCCGCCTCGATGCACGCCGATTCCCTGGCCCTGCAGGCCGCCTACCCCACGTTTGGCAAGCTGCTGAGCTACTCCGGACTGACCTGCGCCGGCTGGCCGTACCAGCCCGTGGATGAGCCCGCCAAGATCACGGCCGACGGCGCCGGCCCGATCCTGGTGGTCGGCACCACCCGCGATCCGGCCACGCCGTACGAGTGGGCCGTCGCGCTGAGCGAGCAGCTGTCCTCCGGCGTCCTGGTGACCTGGGACGGCGACGGCCACACCGCCTACGGCCGCGCCAACAAGTGCATCACCGACGCCGTCGACGGCTACTTCGTGGATGGCACAGTCCCCACTGACGGGCTGCGCTGCTAGCTGCGGGACCCACTTTCGAAGACGATCGCCGTCGGGGAACATGCGCGAACATGCTCCCCGACGGCGATCGTCTTCTTTTCTGCGGTGCACTCCTTATTGAGGGCCCGATTTTGACTTGGCCGCAGCCTCCATTAGAGTTTTATCTTGCGTTGAACGAACGGGACCGAAAGGCCCCATCTGCAAGGCGCATGCCTCCATAGCTCAGTCGGTAGAGCGTTTCACTCGTAATGAAAAGGTCATCAGTTCGATTCTGATTGGAGGCTCCACGAGCCTAAGCCCCTTCGCCCTTGTGGCGGAGGGGTTTTTTGTGCCACCGTTCGTTCCGGCCCATGAAAAATGCCACCGTTTCCGGAATCTGCGCCCTGTAGACGGAATTTATCAAGCTGTGTGTGACAGCTGGTGGTTGGGGCGGTTGATCCACACCTCGCGGGGCGGGGGCTGGATGATCGGCGGGCGGGTGTATCGTTCCGGGTTTCGGGCGTAATGCTCGTCGAGGACTTCCTGCCGGAGGGTCCGGACCGTTTTCCAGTACCCTCCGTGCACGGAGTCGGGCGTGTACCCGTTCAGTCCCGCATGGCGGTGGTTCTCGTTGTAGCCGGCAAAGAACCCCTGGGTGTAGTCCCGGGCGTGTTCGAGGGAATCGAAGCGGCCCGGGAACGCCAGGGAGTACTTCACGGTCTTGAACAGCGACTCGATGAACGGATTGTCGTTCGAGGTCCGGGGGCGCGAATGTGAGGGACGGATCCCCAACATCCGGTACATGTCGTAGGTGTGCCCGGCACGCATGGCCGCCCCGTTGTCGGCATGCATCACCTCCGGGGCGCCCCAGTTGGCCAGCACGGATGCCTCCATCAGCTCCGCGGCGTGGACCGCGGTTTCGGACTGCTCGACCCGGTGGCCGACGACCTTGCGGGAGAAGGCATCCATGACCGTGTACAGCTTCAGGTGCTGCCGGCCGGGGCCATGCAGGTCCGTGATGTCCCAACACCACACCTGGTTCGGGCCGGTGGCTTCCAGAACCGGCTTGGGGCGGACGGCACCGGTGCCGGGGGCCCGTTGGGGGCGGCGGTCCCCGTTCTGCCCGGCCCGTTTCACGATCCGGTGTGTGCAGGCCATCGAGGCATAGTATTCCCCGCCGTCGAGCAAGCGGTGCCAGGCCTGGGTGATGGAGAGGTCCTCGAACTCGGGCGCGTTCAACCGGGCCAAGAGCTCCTGGCAAACATCCTCACTGATCCGGTTCGGATAGGCCCGGTCCTTGTGCGGGATCTGGATGCCCCGGGTCGTTTCCGGGGCCTGGGACCGGTACCAGTACATGTGGGACACACCAGCCACCCGGCAGGCGGCCCGGACGGCCCAGTCCGCAGCGACCAGGCCCGCGACTATGCCCAGGATGATCACTCGGCGCTGTGGTCCTCCACCTGGTGTGGCGTCGTCTTCGCCAACCAGTCCGGACGTCCCGGTACCGGGCCTTCCAGATGCGGATCCGTCGCCGTCGCACTCCTGGCCAAGGCATCCAGAAGTGCGGACGCTTTTCCCAGGATGTCGACCGCGGCCTCGGACTTCTCCAACTTGGCACGCAGCGTCTCGTTCTCCCTGCGCAGCCGGTTCAGCTCGTCACGATCACGGTTGTTCATCCACCCGCTCATTTCCGGTTTCGTCGATTTCCCTGCAGTGCCCGGGGGCATGAGGCGGCCCTGTTCACGGGCGATGGCCCAGTCTCGCATCGTGCCGGCGGTGAGGCCGACCGTCCGGCAGAACGCGGCCTTCGCGCCCCGGTCAAGGCACTTGTCATACTCCAACAGCAACGACCACTTCTGCTCCTTCGAGAAGCTGTGGTTCCTGGAGGGACGCTGGGGAATCTCAAACATTGACGATCCGTTCCCCGCCCCACGCACCAGACCGGACTGAACACGCTGTGTAACAGTCAAGCCTGACACGTGGGGTAGAGCGGTGGCAGAAACCGGAAACGGTGGCATTTTTGGCGGTGGTGCCGGGAACTCCTAGACCGCGAGGATCGAGGCGAGCGGTTCGCCGGCGGCGATGCGGGCGAGGATTGCCGGCTCTGCAGCGTCCGAGGCCAGCACCTGCTCCAGCACCGTCTCGACCACCCCGGGGGCGAGGACCACAAGCCCGTTGTCATCCCCGAGCACCAGATCGCCCGGATGGACCGTCACGCCGCCGCACTGGACGGGGACGTTGACGGCGGAGCCGCTGCCATAGAGCCGCTTGGTCGTCAGGCAGGAGGTGCCGCGGGCAAACACCGGCAGGCCGGTCTCCCGCAGTTCCACGACGTCGGTCGCCACGCCGTCGACGACGACGCCTGCCGCACCCTGGGCCACGGCGGCGGCGGCCGTGACGGCCCCCACCGGCGCGTGACGGTGGTCGCCGGACATGTCCACCACCAGCACATCGCCCGGGCGCAGGGCCAGCAGCGCGTGGTTCATGGCAATCGCGTCATTGTCGGCGATCCGCACCGTCACGGCCGGGCCGGCGATCTTGACGCCGTCGAGCAGTGACTGGATAGCGGGGTCGACAAACCCGTCCTCGAGGAAGTGCCCAATGGTCGGGTAGCTGACGGCCGCCAGCGCGGGAACCAGATCGGGAAGCAGCGCGGTGCTCATGATGCTTCCTGCTCCGCGGTGGCCAGCACGGCCACGCATTCGATCTCCAGCGACACGCCCCACAGGCTCACACAGACGCTGGTCCTCGCCGGCTTCGCGGTGCCAAAGTACTCCACGTAGACCCGGTTGTACTCCTCGAGCTGGGACGGATCCGTCAGGTACGTGTTCACTTTGACCACATGCGCCAGGGACGATCCCGCAGCCTCCAGGACGGTGCGCAGGTTCTCAATGGTCTGCCGCACCTGGCCTTCGAAGGTGTCCGGCTGGTCGTCCAGGCCCGTGATGGCGGGTATCTGGCCGGAGGTGAAGACAAAACCGTTGGCAATCACCGCGTGGGAGAACGGTCCGACGGCGGCTGCCTGTCCCGGAATCTCGGCCAGACGCTCGACGGCGCTCACTTGGCGGCCGCCGCGTCAACCGGCGAGACGTCCACGGCGTCGATGTTGCCGTGGCGGGTTTCGGTCAGGAGGTACAGGGCAACCAGGGAGGCCATGGCGGCACCCATGATGTACCAGGCGATGGAGGAGCTCTGGCCGGTCAGGCCCAGCAGCCAGGTGGTGATGAACGGCGTGGCCGCGCTGCCCAGCAGGCCGGAGAGCATGTAGGCCACCGACAGGCCCGAGTAGCGGACCTTCGAGCCGAAGAGCTCGGCCAGGAAGGTGGCGATGGGGCCGTAGTTGGCGGCGAAGGCCGTCATCATGGCCAGGTAGGCGATGAACAGCAGCGCCACGGACTTGGTGTCCATCAGCCAGAACATCGGGAAGGCGAGCAGTGCCTCGGCGGCAACACCGGCGTAGATGATGGGCTTGCGGCCGTGCTTGTCGGAGAGCTTGCCGAAGAACGGAATCAACACGAAGCACAGGGCGCAGGAAGCCAGTACCACCCAGAGCATGAGGCTTTCGGAGTGGCCCAGCTGCTTCTTGCCGTACGAGACGCCGGAGGCCACCAGCAACGTGAAGGTGCTGCCCGTGGACAGGGTGGCGATGCCGCCGAGGACGACCTGCTTCCAGTACTTGGCCATGAGCGCGGCGAAGGGCATCTTGGCCTTCGCCCCGGCACTCTTGACGGCCTGGAAGGACGGAGTTTCTTCGATGTGGAGGCGGATGTAGATGCCCACGGCCACCAGCAGCGCGGAGGCCAGGAACGGAATGCGCCAGCCCCAGGCGTGCAGGTCATCGCTGCTGACTGTGGAGGCCACGATCAGGAAGGCGATGTTGGCGATCAGCGTTCCGGCCGGGACGCCCACCTGGACCAGCGAGCCGTAGAAGCCGCGGCGGGCCGCGGGAGCATGCTCAACGGTCATGAGGACCGCCCCACCCCACTCGCCGCCGAGGGCCAGACCCTGGATGACACGCAGGAACAGCAGCAGCAGTGGCGCCATGATGCCGATGCTGTTGTAGTCCGGCAGCAGACCGATGGCAAACGTCGCAGCACCCATGGTCAGCAGCGAGACGAGCAGCATGGACTTGCGGCCAAGACGGTCTCCAAAGTGGCCGAAGATGATGGCACCCACCATGCGGGCAATGTAGGCCGAGGCGAACGTTCCGAACGCCAGCATCGTACCCACGATGGGGTCGAAGCTGGGGAAGAAGATCTTGTTGAACACGAGGGCCGAGGCCGTGCCGAAGACGAACAGGTCGTACCATTCGACAGTGGTGCCAATGACGCTGGCCAGGGCAATTTTGCGCATTTTGACGAGGTCCAGCCGCGCCGTTGATGCGGAGTCGGTTGCTACCGATTGAGCCATCAGAATCTCCAGATGAGTGTAGGGACGAGTGCCCGAAGAGGATGAATTCAACTATGGCTGTGTCGCCCACCACACTTCAATGGCTGAAATCCCACCAAAGACCTGGCGAGAATGTGTGTTCACACAGCTCCAGTTTTCCCGGGCTGATCCGGCCTAGGCCCACGCCACAACCAGTCGCGCCGCCTGCGCCGGGACGGTCAGGTCGATCCCCGTCAGTTCCTGGAAGCGGTTGAGCCGGTTGAGGATGGTGTTCCGGTGGCAGAACAGCTCCTGCGCCGTGGTGGTGATGTTGCCCGTGGACAGGAAGTGGCGCACCGTCTCCTCCAGCCGCTCCCGCTCCCCACCCCGGCACTCGGCCAGATCGTCGTCGAGATCCCCCCACAGGTCGAGGCCGGCATCCTGGAGCTGCTGTTTGGCCAGCCGCGCCCAGGCCGCCTCGGCCGTCAGCGGTCCGCTGTCCCCGGAGTGGAGCAGCAGGGCCAGGCGTTCGGCCGTCCGGGCGGCGGACGGCAGCGCGCGCAGGCCGGAGAACGCCTCCACGTAGCCGCAGGGAATGCCCGCGATGGCCGGCGGCAGGTACGGCTCCAGGGCGCCGGGGCGGAGGGTGCCGGAGGTCTTGGCCAGCGACCAGAACACATAGGTGCTGCCGCCGAATTCATGGACAAACAACCGGTGTGATGGCGCCGGCCAGCCGCCCTGGGCCGCGGCGCCTCGAAGCCTGGCTGCGGCCTCCCCGCTCGCCGCGACGATGGAAAACGCTGCCTCCGGGTCGGTGGCCAGCGCCGCGCCGGCTTGGCTGATGGTTTCGGCAGAGAGGTCCGTCTTGCTGAACAGCCGGGCGATGAACTCCCGGCGGATGTTTGATTCCTCCTGCGCCATTCTCACGCGCTCATTGGAGTAGCTGGAGTGCGTCCTGGTGGCGAACTCGTCCACCACCTGCCAGACCTGGTCCACCCGGGAGGTCAGCAGGGCCGCGTCCTCCGGCTCGGAGATTTGCAGCAGATCCCCCCAGAGGATGCTGAAATCGAGCCGGACGGCGGAGGTCAGCGCCTCCGGTGAAATCCCGTCCCTGGCCCGCCTGGCGCCGAGCTCCGAGGAGAACCGGACCAGCGAGTCGTGGCCGCCGTTGACGGAGAAGTGCTGCAATTGCTTGTCCCGCAGCCCGTCCACGAGCCGTCTGAACGTCTCACGCGCGGCGTCGCGCATCTGGGCCGTGGACACCCGGTTTTCGGCGTATTCGGGGATCTCGCGGACGCGCTCCAGGAACAGATCAACCAGCCCATCCAGGCGTCCGTGCAACTGCTCCACCAATTCGGCCCAGCGGGCGCTGCCAACGGGGATTTCAAGATTGTGCATTTTCACATTCTAAGGCCCCGTTTCCGTGGTGCACCGCTAGATATTTTGGATGAAACTACTGGAACAATGGATTCAGGCCCGAAGGTGAGTCCCATCACATGCCGCGGCAGGGTTGCCGCAGCCGGCTTTGTCCACACCGTCCACCCCGAGCCCCCACTCTTGTCCGGCGCCGTGCGTCCGGTCTGAGCACCACAGAAGAAGGAATGAAGCATTGAGCACCACAACCGCAGGCCATCTGATCGTTGCCCAGCTCGAACGTGCCGGCATCAAGCGCGTCTACGGCGTCCCCGGTGAAAGCTTCCTTGACGTACTGGACGGCCTCCACGGCTCCTCCATCGAAACCGTCGTGACCCGCCACGAGGGCGGTGCCGGGTTCATGGCGCTCACCGAGGGCCGCCTGACCGGCCTGCCCGGCGTCGCGATGGTGACCCGCGGACCCGGCGCGGCCAACGCCTTCATCGCCATCCACACCGCACACCAGGACGCCACCCCCATGATCCTGTTCGTGGGCCTGATCCCGGTGGCGGACCGCGGCCGGGAATCCTTCCAGGAATTCGACATCAACGCCTGGTTTGGCAGCACCGCCAAGAAGGTGGTCACCCTGGACGACGCCGCCTCCGCCGCCCGCGTGGTGGACGACGCGATCTTCACCGCCCTCAGCGGCCGCCCCGGCCCCGTCGTCATCGGCCTGCCGGAGGACGTACTGGTCCACGCGATCGACGCCGGCACCGTGGAGCCGCGCCGCATCTCGCGTCCGGAGCCCGCAGCGGCGGCCATGGCCGAGCTGGAATCCCGCCTCGCCGCGGCCGCCCGCCCGCTGGTCGTGGTGGGCGGCGAGGGCTGGACCCAGGAATCCGGAGACGCGCTGGCCGGCTGGGCCTCCCGCCACGGCATCCCCGTGCTGGCCGATTTCCGCGCCTACGACGCCGTTCCGCACTCCTCGGAGGCCTACTCCGGATACCTGGGCTACGGCCGCAGCGATGCCAATGCCGAGCGCCTGGACGCGGCTGACCTGCTCCTCTTCATTGGCTGCGTCCGCGGCGATGTCCTCTCCGACGGCTACACCCGCGGCCTGGACGCCAACACCGTGGTGGTCAACGCCGATGCCAACCTGCTGGGCCACTTCGGCCGGGAGGACCAGCACATCACCGCCGATGCCACGGCATTCTCCCTGATGCTGGCCGGCACTGACTCCGCCGTCGCACCGGCCCCCGGCTGGCTGGCCGGGGCCCGCGCCGAGCACCTGAAGTTCTCCGCAGCACAGCCCGATGGCGGAACGGGCGTGGACCTCGGCGTCGTGATGGAACTGCTCAAGCAGGAAATGGCCGACGACGCCGTCCTGACCTTCGGCGCCGGCAACCACGCCCTCTGGCCGGCCCGCTACCTGGCCCACAACTCGGCGAATTCGCTGGCGGCACCGCGCAACGGCGCCATGGGCATGGGCATTCCGGCCGCCGTCGCCGCCTCCCTGGCGTACCCGGGCCGGCAGGTCATCTCCGTGGCCGGGGACGGCTGCTTCATGATGAACGGCCAGGAAATTGCCACGGCCATGGGCCACGGCGCGGCGTTCATCGTGCTGGTGGTGGACAACGGCATCTTCGCCACCATCCGCGAACACCAGGAAAACCACTACCCGGGCCGGCCCTCCGGCACGCACATGACCAACCCGGACTTCGCCGCCCTGGCCCGCTCCTACGGCGGCCACGGCGAACGCGTCGAGCGGGCCGAGGACTTCCCCGCCGCCTTCCGCCGCGCCGCCGCCTCCGGGCTGCCGGCCGTGCTGCACCTGCCGCAGGACCCCACCACCCGTTCCCCCCAGAGCAACTGACCGGAGCCCGCCATGACCACGCTCAAGAACATCATCAACGGCCTCCCCGTCGAGGCCCCCGCCACCCTGCCGTTCTTCGACCCCGCCACGGGCCAGCAGATCGGCACCGCCCCGGACAGCGGCGCGGACGCCGTCGACGCCGCCTTCCGTGCCGCCCAGCAGGCCTTTATGAGCTACAAGCGCACGACGCCGGGCGAACGCCAGGCGCTGCTGCTGGCCCTGGCGGACCTCATCGAGGCCAATGTCGACGCGCTCGTGGAGGCCGAGGTGGCATGCACCGGCAAGCCCCGGGCCGCGACCCGCGAGCTGGAGGTCCTGCGCGGGGCGGACCAGCTGCGCTTCTTCGCCGGCGCCGCCCGCGTGGTCTCCGGCACCGCCTCCACGGAGTATGTCCAGGGCTTCACGTCCACGCTGCGGCGCGAGCCGCTGGGCGTGGTCGCCCAGATCACCCCGTGGAACTACCCGTTCATGATGGCCATCTGGAAGATCGGCCCGGCCCTGGCCGCCGGCAACACCCTGGTCCTCAAGCCCGCGGACACCACCCCCTGGTCCACCGTGCTGCTGGGCGAACTGGCCCAGCAGGTGTTCCCCGCCGGTGTGGTGAACATCATCTGCGGCGGCCGCGAGGCCGGCGCCGCCATGGTGGACCATGAGATCCCGGAGATGGTCTCCATCACCGGCTCCACCCGCGCCGGCGCCCAGGTCATGTCGGCCGCGGCCGCCACGCTCAAGGATGTCCACCTGGAGCTCGGCGGCAAGGCACCCGCTGTCGTCTTTGCCGACGTCGACATCGCCCAGACTGCGAAGGAGATCGCCCTGGGCGCCTTCTTCAATGCCGGCCAGGACTGCACAGCCGTCACCCGTGTTTTGGTTGAACAGTCCATCCACGCGGAGTTCTCCGCGGCCCTCGGCGCCGCTGCCGACGCCCTCACCGTGGGCGGCGAGAACGCGGACCTTGGCCCGCTGAACAGCGCGGCCCAGCTGGAGCGCGTTGAAGGCTTCCTGGACCGGCTGCCGGAGAACGCCACGGTGGTTTCCGGCGGCAAGCGCACCGGCACCGGCTACTACTTCCAGCCGACGGTGATCGACGGCGTCTTCCAGAGCGACGAGGTGGTGTGCGATGAGATCTTCGGCCCCGTCGTCACGGTGCAGCCGTTCACCACCGAGGAGGAGGCCATCGAACTGGCCAACGGCACCAAATACGCGCTGGCCTCCTCCGTCTGGTCCAACAACCACGGCGTGGTCACCCGGGTTTCCAACGAGCTGGACTTCGGCGCCGTGTGGATCAACTGCCACCAGGTGATCCCGGCCGAGGCACCGCACGGCGGCTTCAAGCACTCCGGCACCGGCAAGGACCTCTCCGTCTACGGCCTGGAGGACTACACCCGCCTCAAATCCGTCACCACCTCCCACCGCTAGGCGTGCCATGAAACTGGACCTCCTGCTGCGCAACGCGGACATCATCACGATGGACGCCCACCGCCCCAGTGCCCGCTCGCTGGGCATCTGGGCGGGGCGGATTGTTGGCCTGGACGACGACGTCGACGGGCTGGACGCCGCCGAGGTCCTGGATTTGGACGGTGCCATCGTGACCCCGGGCTTCATCGATGCCCACTGCCACACCACGTGGTTTGGGCTGGGCCTGGCGGAGCTGGACGTCTCGGGGGCCCGCGGGCTGGCTCAGCTGTACGAGCTGCTTGAGGCTGCGGTTTCTGACGCTGCGGCGGCCGACGGCGGGAAATCCGCCGCCGCGAACGGCTGGCTGCTGGCCACCGGCTTCAGCCAGCAGCAGCATGACGGCGCGTTTCCGGACATCGCCGCCCTGGACCGCATCACCGGGGACCGGCCGCTGTTCATGCGGCACAACTCCGGCCACATGGCCGTGGTCAACACCGCCGCGCTCCGGCTGGCGGGGGCGGAGTCGCCGTCGTTCCCGGATCCCGACGGCGGTGTGATTGTCCGCGACGGCGCCGGCCGGCCGACGGGGCTGGTCCAGGAAACGGCCCAGTCGCTGGTCCAGCAGCTGATCCTGCCCTACTCCACCGCTGACATTGAGGCGGCACTGGAGCGGGCCACCCGGCACTACGCCGCCGAGGGCATCACCAGCTTCACCGAGGCCGGCGTGGGCGGCGGCTGGATCGGGCACAGCCCCGTGGAGCTGGCCGCCTACCAGCGGGCCGCCGCCGCCGGCAGGCTGCATGCCCGGGCCCAGGTGATGCCGGTGCTCAATGTTCTGCACCCGTTGGGCGGGCACAAGGACGACGGCGGCGGATCCGCCGCTGCGCCGGCCGGCCTTGACCTGGGCATCGCCAGCGGTTTCGGTGGCGACATGCTCTTCATCGGGCCGGCCAAGGTGTTCCTGGACGGCTCGCTGCTGGGTGAGACGGCGGCCGTGAGCGCCGACTACTGCAGCCACGGTGCCAAGAACAACGCCGGAAACACCGGCTACTTCCAAGCCGATCCCGCACTGCTTCGGGAGCGGATCGAGGCCGCCTACGCCGCCGGATTCTCGATCGCGGCGCACGCCATCGGCGACAGGGCCGTGGATCTGGCCCTGGACATCCTGGGTGAATGCGGCGCCACGTACGGCCCGCGCACGATGCCCAACAGGATTGAGCATGCCTCGGTGGTCCGCCCGGACCAGCTGGCCCGCCTCGCCGCTGCCGGCATTGCCGTGACGCCCCAGGCCAGCTTCTTCCACGACGGCGGGGACGCCATGGCAGCCTCGCTCGGCGCCGAGAGGCTGCCGTGGGCCTACCGGGCCGCCTCATTCCTGGCCGCCGGTGTCACCCTCGCCGGCAGCTCGGACCGGCCCGTGGCCGACGGAAACGTATTGCGCGGCATGCAGGCCTTTGTGGACCGCAAGACCTCCTCCGGCGCCGTTTTCGGCAGTCCGGAGGAGTGCCTGAGCCCGTACGAGGCCCTGGCTGCGTACACCACCGGAGCCGCCGCTGCCACCGGCACGGCGGCGGAAAAGGGCTCACTGGCGGCGGGCAAGCTTGCCGATTTCACGGTGTTGTCCGGCTCGCCGCTCACCACGGAGAACATTGCGGGCCTGCGCGTCCTGGCCACCGCCGTCGGCGGCCGCTTCACCCACAACATCCTGTCCACTGAATCCCAGCACGAGTTCTTGAACCACCGTCCAAAGGGGACCGCCATGACATCCACCACCAGCTTCACCGCCCTGGACACCGCCTTCGTGGCGGACTTCCACACCATGAGCACCTTCGGGGCCACCGAAAACGGCGGCGTGGACCGCCAGGCCGGCACGGCTGCCGACGGCGAGCAGCGCCGCTGGCTCACCTCCCTGCTCCAGGACCGCGGCTTCACCGTGAAGTTCGATGCGGCAGGGAACCAGTGGGGCCTCTACGAAACCGTGCCCGGCGCACCGTTCGTCGTCGTCGGATCCCACATGGATTCCCAGCCGACGGCCGGGCGCTACGACGGCGCCTACGGAGTCCTCGCCGCCGCCCACGCGGCGTTCCGGCTGGCGGCCCGGTGGAACGAGCCGGGAGCCTCGGCACCCACGTTCAACATCGCCGTCGTCAATTGGTTCAATGAGGAGGGATCCCGCTTCAAGCCCTCCATGATGGGCTCCTCCGTCTACACCGGCAAGCTGGAGCTGGAGACGGCGCTGGCCACGACGGACGCCGCCGGCACGTCAGTGCGGGAGGCCCTGGAGTCGATCGGCTGCCGCGGCACCTTCGCCGGGCCGACGGCCGCCTACTGCGCGGAGATCCACATCGAGCAGGGCCGCAGCATGGAGCGTGAAGGCATCACCATCGGCCTGGTCTCCTCCAACTGGGCCGCCAACAAGTACGAGTTCGTCGTCCACGGTGAGCAGGCCCACACCGGCTCCACCGTGATCGAGGACCGCAAGGATGCCCTGCTGGGCGCCTCCATGCTGGTGGTGGCGGCCCGCGAGCTCGCCAACCGCTTCCCCGGCGTGCTGCACACCTCCGTGGGCCAGCTCAACGTCTACCCGAACTCCCCCGTGGTGGTGCCGTCCCGCGTCTCGCTGCTGCTGGATCTGCGCAGTGCCGATGAGGCAGTGCTGGCCGAGGCCGACGCCCTGCTGCACGAGCGCATCACGGAGATCGAGGCGCTGGCCAATGTCGCCGTGGAGCAGAACCACTCGCACTCCTGGCCCGTGACCCCGTACCAGCCCGAGGGCGTGGAGCTCGCGGCCAAGGTCGCAGCGGATCTGGGGCTGTCCAACAAGACGGTCATGACCCTTGCCGGGCACGACTCCACCAATATGAAGGACATCGTCCCCACCGTGATGCTCTTCGTGCCCAGCGTGGACGGCATCTCCCACAACGAGCACGAGTACACCACCGATGAGGACATCGTGGCCGGCCTGGCCATGCTGACCGAAGTGGTGGACCGGCTCTGCCACGGGGCCCTGGAAGACCAGGACCCCGTGCGCACTGCCTAGATGGCGCCGCCGGCGGCACCCGGAGCGGTGGTGTCCGATCCGCTGTCGCCCACGGTCTCGCGGGCAATGTAGTTCTCAATGTCGAAGAGGTTGTCGGCGCGCTCGGCAATGTTCAGCAGCGTGCTCATCGAGGCAACCTCTTCGACCTGCTCCTTGAGGAACCAGAGCATGAACTGCTCGCCCAGGAAGTCGCCCTCGTTGCGGGCGGCACGGAACAGGTCCTCGATGTTCTGCGTGACCTGCTTCTCCTGCGCCAGGGCCAGAGCAATGGGCTCGGTGACGGAGGTGAAGTCGTTGCGCACCTCGGCAATGCCGGGGATGGCGACGGGCAGTGAGCGGTCCAGCATGTACTGGACCATCATCATCGCGTGGTTCCGCTCTTCCAGCGACTGCTGGTAGAAGTGCCGGGCCAGCTGGGGAAGGTCCTGGCCGTCAAAGTAGACGGCGACGGCGATGTACTGCTGGGAGGCGGCAAACTCGTTGGCTACCTGGGTGGACAGAAGTTCGGTGAAGGTAGGGGTGCTCATGCCCCGAGCCTATGCAGCCCACCGGGGCGGAACAAGTGTTGTGTGCCTTGCCTAGCTGTGAGAAGCCTTGCCTTGCCCGGCCGCATCCATCAGCTCCGCGGCCCGTTCAACGTGCCCCGCGACGGCGTGGGCACGGCGCTCGACGGCGGCCACATCGCCCACGCCGAGGCGCACCATGGCCACGGCTTCGGCCGCTGTGGCCAGGGCGTTGCCGCTGCGGGACAGCTCGCGGTGCACCTCGTTCAGCTCGCCCCCCTCGCTGGCGGGGATGTCATTGCCGGTGCTCGGCGCCGCACTCTGCGCGGCGGCCGCCACGGCACGCACCCGCGGCAGAAGATCCGAGAGTTCGTTGGCCAGCGGCACCAGCGCGTCATAGCTGGGACCCTCGTCGATCCCTTCGAGCATCTGGTGGAAGCGGTCCAGGCCGCGCTGGAAGCGGTCGTGGGCACGGCGCCACACGCCCGTGCCCAGTTCGGCGTCGTCCTTGCGCCCCTGCCGGACGGAGGAGAAAAAACCCATGAACCAGCGCTCTAGAGGTACTGGCCGGGCGAGCGGCCAAGCCCGTCGCCATCGGCAGTGGATTTGCCCGGGCCGGCCGGAGCACGCTGCGGCTCCCCGTTTTCACCGACGATGACGCCGGGGGCGATGACGGTTCCGGGCGGCAGCTGGCGCAACTGCAGCTGGGCTGCGGTGCGCTGGTTGGCCAGGGCCTGGGCGGCCATGGCGGTCTGGATGCCGTGGAAGAGCCCCTCCAGCCAGCCCACCAGCTGGGCCTGGGCGATGCGGAGCTCGGCGTCCGACGGCGTACCGGTCTCGGAGAAGGGCAGGCTGATGCGGTGCAGCTCGGCCACGAGTTCCGGCGAGAGTCCGTCCTCCAGCTCGGCGATGGAGCGCTCGTGGATCTCCGCCAGACGTGTGCGCGCTGCGTCGTCCAGCGGGGCGCTCTTGACCTCGTCCAGCAGCTGTTTGACCATGGTGCCGATCCGCATCACCTTGGCCGGCTGGTCCACCAGTTCCGCAACGCTTTGGTGCTTGGCCTTGGGCTCCTGGTCCAATGTCTTGCCCTCCACCGGGGCCTGTGCCTCTTCACTCATAGGGCCATACTGCCACACGCCCCGGACGGGGTGCAGTGCCGTGGCCGGCGGTCGGCGCGGACTCTGGACAGCCGTGAACACGCAGGTCCACTATGAAGCCACCACCCATTGATTTGTTGGGAGCATCGATGACTGCCTCGACGCCAGATGAGGACTACGCCACGGTGGTGGTGGCCGGTGGAGGTCCGGCCGGCATCATGTGCGCCCTGCTGCTGGCCCGCGCCGGCATCACGGTGGTGGTGCTGGAGAAGCACAGCGACTTCCTGCGCGATTTCCGCGGCGATACCGTGCATGCCTCAACCATGCGGCTGCTGGACGAGCTGGGCCTGGGCGCCGAGTTCCGCGCCCTCCCGCAGAGCCGGCTGGACAGTTTCTCACTGCCTGACGGCGCGGGCGGGAGCGTGCTGCTGGCGGACTTCGGCACGCTGCCCAAACCCTACGACTACATCGCCATGGTGCCGCAGTGGGATCTGCTGAACCTGCTGGTGGCCGCCGCTGCGCGGGAACCCTGTTTCAGCATCCGGATGGACACAGAGGCCACCTCGCTGGTGCACGACGGCGGCACGGTTGCCGGCGTCGCCTACCGCACCCGCGGCGGCGCCACCGGGACCCTCCGCGCCCACCTGGTGGTGGCCTGCGACGGTCGCGGCTCAGTGCTGCGGCAGGCGGCGGGCATGGTGCCGCGGGAGTTCCCCGTGCCGTTCGACACCTGGTGGTTCAGGCTCTCGCGTGCACCCGGCGACACCGGCCAGAAAGCCACGCTGGCACCGACGTTCCGGGGCAGCGAGATCCTGCTCAGCTTCACCCGCACCACCTACTTCCAGATTGCCTACCTCGCGCCGAAGGGCGACGACGCGCGGCTGCGGGCCGAGGGCGTGGAACGCTTCCGGGAGCGGATCGCCGGCCTGCGCCCGGAATTGGCGGACCGGGTGGGTGAGATTGCCTCAATGGATGACCTGCACATGCTCGATGTGAAGCTGAACCGGCTGCAGAGCTGGCACCGGCCGGGGCTGCTGGTGCTCGGCGACGCCGCCCACGCCATGTCTCCTGCCGGAGGCGTGGGCATCAATCTGGCCATCCAGGATGCGGTGGCTGCAGCGACTCTGCTGGCCGGGCCGCTTCTGGAGGGGACGCTGTCGGAGCAGCACCTGGCCGCCGTCGAACGCCGCCGCCGCTTTCCCACCGTCGTCATCCAACGCGCCCAACGGCTGCTGCACCGGGTCATCTTTGCCACGGCGCTCTCCGGCCGGGAGGTCCAGCCGCCGCGGTTCATCATCTGGCTGGCCCGCCATGTGCCACCGTTCAAGCGCATCCCGGCCCGGTTGATCGGCTACGGCCCGCGGCCCGAACACGCGCCGAAGTTCGCCCGCCGGCCGCCGCGGGCGTAGGTCCAGGCGGCACGGCACCGGCACTTACAAGGAGGACCCATGGGCATCTACCGCGAGCGCATCCTGCCGAGGATCATCAACGCCACCTGCGGGGTGGCGGCCGCCGACGAATCCCGGCGGCGGGTGTGCACCGGCCTGAGCGGCGACGTCGTGGAAATCGGCTTCGGTTCGGGGCACAACGTCCCCTTCTACCCTGCCGCGGTCACCTCGGTGGCCGCCGTCGAGCCCTCGGATCTGGCCTGGCGGCTGGCCGGCGCGCGCCTGGAGGCGGCGGCCGTCCCGGTGCAGCGCTCGGGGCTGGACGGTCAGTCACTGCCGTTCGCCGACGACAGCTTCGATTCAGCCCTGTCCACGTGGACCCTGTGCACCATCCCCGACGCGGGAGCCGCCCTGCGCGAACTCCGCCGGGTCCTCAAACCCGGCGGCACGCTGCACTTCGTTGAACACGGGCTCGCCCCCGATCCGGCGGTGCAGCGCTGGCAGCACCGCCTCGAGCCGCTCCAGATGCTGCTGGTCGGCGGCTGCCACCTGACCCGGTCCACGGCGGACCTGCTCACCGAGGCAGGCTTCACCATTGCGGAGCTGGACGTGTTCTACGAACCAGGGGCTCCAAAGGTGGAGGGCGCGTTCTCCTTGGGCACGGCCGTCTCACCGTAGCCGGTAGCTGGCTCCAGCTGGCTACTCCGGTGGATCGGCCAGGCCTGCGCTGCGCTGCCGCTCCCTGCGCAGCCGCTCCCTGCGGTGCCGGAGCATTTCCCGGCGCAGGCGGGCGGCGGGCTCGGGTTCCGGGTCCAGGCCAAAGGGCTCGTGATTGTCATTGACGTCCAGGCCGTGGAGCCAGACGAGCCCGCGCCGGCCCTCGTCATCGCTGGAGACCAGGGCGATGGCATACAGATCTGCGCCCACCGTTTCCTCGGCCCAGGCCATGGTCTGCGCGAACGTGGCATCCGTGACGTCGTGCGTGGAGACCCACGCCCCCAGCGGGCGGCCGCGGAAGAAGTACACACGGAAGCGGCTTTGGTGCCGTTCCCAGCAGCTGTCCCGCTCGTCGACGTCCTCCACGCGCATGCCGCCACCCTACAGGCAGCCCTCTGGCTGGAGCCCCTACGCGAGCAGCAGGATCTTGCCCACGTGCTTGCCGGAGTCGAAGTAGCGGTGCGCTTCGGCGGCCTGGGCCAGCGGAAACGTCTTGTCCACCACCGTCTGCACGGCGCCGGAGGTGAGCAGCGGCCAGACATGCTCGCGTACGGCGTCCATGATGGCACCCTTCTCGCGCACAGGACGCCCGCGCAGCGTGGTGCCGATGATCGCCCCGCGCTTGGCGAGCAGCGTGCCCAGGTTCAGCTCCGCCGTCGTCCCGCCCTGCAGCCCAATCACCACCAGGCGGCCGTACATGGCCAGGGCGTCGACGTTGCGCTGGAGGTACTTGGCGCCCACCACATCCAGGATGACATCGGCGCCGTGGCCGTCCGTCTGCTGGAGCAGCGACTCGACGAAGTCTTCTTCGTTGTAGTTGATCGCAATGTCCGCACCGAGGTAGCCGGTGAGCGTGCCGATCTTTTCCGCGCTGGAGCCCGTGGCCGCAACGCGTGCGCCAAGCGCCTTGGCCAACTGCACGGCCATGGTGCCGATGCCGCCAGTGCCGCCGTGGATCAGCACCGTCTCCCCGGCCTGCAGCTGCGCCGTCATAAAGAGATTGGAATAGACGGTGGCGGCCACCTCGGGCAGCGCCGCGGCGGTGACCACGTCCACGCCGTCGGGAATCCGCAGCACCTGTTCGGCCGGAACCACCACCTGTTGGGCATAGCCGCCACCGGTCAACAGGGCCACCACCTTGTCGCCCTTGGAGAACGGGCGGGCCACATTGGGGCCAAAACCGGCAATCTTGCCGGAGATTTCCAGCCCCAGGATCTGGGACGCGCCCTCCGGCGGCGGGTAGTAGCCGCGGCGCTGCTGCACGTCCGCGCGGTTCAGCCCGGCGGCGACGACGTCGATCAGCACCTCACCGGGTCCGGGCACGGGTGCGGGTACGTCCTGCAGCTGCAGGACGTCCGGGCCGCCAAACTCCGTGGTGACGATCGCCTTCATAACTGCCTCCTGCTGGTGCCGACCTTGATCCGGCGCCTTTTGTAGCAAGCCGTACCGTATGAAACACTACAAGGGTATGGAAGGTTGTCCGAGCGGCCGATGGAGCTGGTCTTGAAAACCAGTGTGCGGTGACCCCGTACCGCGAGTTCGAATCTCGCACCTTCCGCGCGAACATAGGGAAGCGGCTCCAGTGATGGGGCCGCTTTTCTTGTCCCAATTGGCCGGAATTCCCTGGATTGCAGCCCATGGACGTCCGGCCGAGGCTGCGTCGGACATCTGGCTATCATCGAGGAATGACTCAGGATCGGTGGCGGCGCCACTCGGAATGGCCCTTGTTTGCGGCCGCGCTGATTTTTCTCGCCGCCTATTCCGTGCAGGTCATTGCAAACCTGAATGAGGCACCATCCCTCGCAGTGGACGTCGTCATTTGGGCTACGTGGGCGGTGTTCGTCGTGGACTATGCCGCGAACCTGTACCTTGCCCCGAACCGCGGCCGGTGGGCGCTGCTCAGAGTCTTCCACCGCACGGCCGGAAATGCCCTGCGCGGCCGCATCCTGACTTTTGTACTCGGTTCGGCGGCGCTGCTGGTGTATTGCGGAGCGCTCGCGGTTCTGGACGCCGAAGAGAACGCGGACGGGTCAAACATCACGAACTTTGGCGATGCCCTGTGGTGGGCATTGGTGACGATTGCCACCGTGGGCTACGGCGACTACTACCCAGTCACGTTTGTTGGCCGGTGCGTGGCTGCCGGTCTAATGGTGTCGGGAATAGCCGTTCTCGGTGTTGTCACAGCCTCTGTTGCGTCATGGCTGGTGGAACACGTAGCAACAGGGGCGGCATCAGCCACAGCACAGGCCGATGCGACATTGCGGCAGGAAGTCCAAAGACTGGCCGGCCAAGTGGAGCGCCTCACCTCCGTCTTGGAAGCCACAGGCAGCGAACACCTTCCGGCCCCAGCGAAGGAGCCGCGGGTCGGAAGATCTGATTTGGCGTGAGTTCGCCGTGCACCTGATGGGACCTGCAATTCATCCTGGCTGTGCCAACGTTGGAAGGTGCGGGCGTCTGCAGCCGGTGCGGAGGTACCTAATGCTCGGCCCGGTAGTTCAGATAGTCGCCGTCGGTGCCGGTGCGGAGAAAGCCGTTCTGCTCATAGAGCATCCGCGCCGGGTTGTCGCAGTGCACGCCCAGAAGCAGCCGCTGGGCCCCACGGGCCCGGGCGTCATCCATCCAAGCCCTCAACAGAACCCGCCCCAGACCCCGGCGGCGGTGCGTGGGCACCACGTGGAGCGTTGCCAGCAGCGCGTCTGGGCCGTCCGGCATCCACAGGTAGTAGCCCACCGATTCGCCCGCATCCTCTGCAATGGCGGCGCGCTCCAGGTTGTCCACCCAGAGCTGCAGGTTCCTGTCCACGGCGTTGGTCCAGCCGGCCTCAGCGGCGGGTTCGATCTCGCGGATGTAGCTGCGTTCGCCGCGGAGGATGAAGGGCAGGTCCGCCGGAGTTGCCGGTCGGAGAGTGGTGCCGGCCAGGGAATCCCCCATCAGCCGAGGATCGCTGCGGCGATGGCGTCCGCGTCGCGCAGCGTCCTGTCCCCGCTGCGGTAGACGGGTCCGGATTCGGCGGCGATGGCCGTGCCCCACTGGACGGCGGAAAGCTGCAGGCCCAGCACAAACAACCCCTCCACAGCGTGGCCGTTGGCATCCAGCGGGCGGTAGGGCGGCGCCGTGACGTCCAGACCGGCGGTGGTGACGGCCTCGCCGTCGGCGGCGATCATGATGCGCGGACGCACCAGGCCATCGGCCAGCAGCCCCTCCAACAGGGACGATTGGTTTTCCAGCACGCGGTTGGCCGGCGCCAGCGCCTCCACCAGATGCCGTGCCCGCCACGGAGTGTCCTTGACCCACGGCGAATCCGCGCGGAATTGGCCATCCTCCACGCTGAACACCGGGTCCGGGCCAATGAAGCGGACGACGCCGGCGCGCACCAAGGCGGCCAGCTGGTCCATGCGCAGGGCGGGCGGACCGCTGGCCAGCCCCTCCACAAAGGATTCAAACCAGCCGCGCAGCTCGCCCAGCCAGGACTCCTCGGTGATGCCGCCGTCGGCCACCAGCGACTTCACCACGGCCCGCCCCGCGTTCAGCGCGCCGATGGCCATCTTCACCGGATCGTCCTCGCCGCGGGCCGAGCCGGCGGCGTCCTCGCGCAGGTACCCCAGCACGGCGTCGTCGAGCTCGGCATGGCTGGCAAAGCTGCGCCCGGCCAGCGGACGGGCCAATCCGTTCAGATCCAGCCGGTGTTCCGGCACTACGGAGGCGTCCACGAGGACCGCCAATGCGCGCTCCCAGGAGCGCCCCGGCAGACCGTCCGTGGCGGCGTCGAGGTCCAGCACGGCGTCCAACCGGTCCAGGAAACCGTCGTCCGATACAGCGCCCGGTACGGCGCGGACCAGCGTGGAATAGTAGGCCCAAATAGCGTCGCGGTGCAGCAGCGGCCACACATCGTGGTCGAAACCGGCCGTTGCGCCCATGGCGCGCAGGCCCGCGACGGCGTCCTCGCTGAGGAAGCGCAGGCGCACGCTGGCCGGGTAGTAGCGGTCCAGCTCGGCCTTGGCCCGGTAGGGGGTGCCGCGGCGCGAGGCGGCCAGGATCAGTGGTTCGCGGCCGGATTTCACGTACCGCACGGCCTCCCCCGGGGCCAGCCCGGTGTCCTCGAAGCGGCCGCCGCGGCCCTCGGTCAGCTGGCCCAGCACGTCAAAGAAGTTCAGACCCATGCCGCGCACCAGCACCTTCTCGCCGGCGGGCAGCCCATCCCATTGGACGTCGTTGGGCACCGCGGGCGGCCAATAATTCAGCCCCGAAGCCTTGGCCTTGTCCGCCAGCCGCCGGGCGCGCTCATTGAGCCGGGCCGGCAGGTGCCCCAGGGCCAGGACCACGTGGTCCGCGTCCAGCGTCCCTCCCGTGCTGAGTCCGACGGCGAACCCGGTGCCGTGCCGGGCCACGCGGCGGGCGTGTGTTTCGTGCACCCGCACGCTCACGCCGTCGGGCAGACTCTCCAGCAGCCGGTTGAACGTCCAGCGCAGATAACGGCCGTAGAGGGCGCGGCTGGGGAAGCCGGTGGATTCCAGCCCCACCAGCTCGGTCTTGTCGGCGGTGCTGAGTTCCGGCGACGGGTCCTCGCGCTGGCCGCGGCGCCAGGCGTCGAAGCTGCTGCCCAGCAGCGGCGGGGCGGCGGGTGCGTGGCCGGGGATCAGCGTGGGGAAGAAGGATTGGGTGTTCATCAGGTACAGGCGCGACTGGTCGGTCCGCCACACATGGCCGGGACCTGCGGGGTACGGATCCACCAGATCGATGTGCAGCTCCCCGGTGCCGCCGCGGGCGTGGCGGGCCAGCAGCCGCTCCAGCACGGAGGTGCCGCGAGGGCCTGCCCCCACAACAACCACCGTCTGTTTCCCCGCATCCACCATGCCTTGAGCTTAACCGACCTCTCGTGGCGGGGGCAGCCGGGCGGGCACCGGAATCGCTGCCTAGGATGAATCCATGACCTCCACCACCAACGCCACAGTGCCCGCAGCCACCGAACCTCCCACGCCATCCGGCGCCGCCTCTGCCCCGGTACCAGAGCCGGCGCTGGCCCCGGAACCGGCGGACGAATTCCTCTGGCTCGAGGACATCTACGGCACAGAGCAGCTGGACTGGGTCCGCGAGCGCAATGCCCGCACCGACGAGCTGCTGCTGACCGAGGACTACCTCGCTCTGGAGGGTTCGGTGTTGGAAGCCCTGAACTCCAAGGACCGGATCGCCTTCGTCTCCAAGCGTGGGGATTGGTACTACAACTTCTGGCGCGACGAGGAGAACCCGCGCGGGCTGTGGCGCCGCACGGACTGGGACAGCTACGCCGCCGGAACCCCTTCCTGGGAGGTGCTGCTCGACGTCGATGCGCTCTGTGCCGCCGAGGACACCGAGTGGGTCTGGGCCGGCGCCAGCGTGCTCCGCCCCGCGGAAGGGGACGAGTACCGGTTGGCGATGGTGGCCCTCTCCCCCGACGGCGGCGACGCCGTGGCCTACCGTGAGTTCGATCTGGCCGCCCGCGCCTTTGTCCCGGGCGGATTCGAGATCCCCACCGCCAAGACGCGGCTGTCCTGGCTGGACGCGGACACCCTCTACGTGGGCACCGACTTCGGCCCCGGCTCCCTGACCACCTCCTCCTACCCGCGCAGCTCGCGGATCCTGCGCCGCGGCATGGCCCTGGCCGACGCCGAGGTGTACTTCGAGGTCCCCGAGGACCACCAGAGCGGCGGCGCGGTGCACGACAGCACGCCCGGCTTTGAGCGGGACGTCGCCTTCGACATCGTGGACTTCTACAACAGCCGCAGCCACCTGCGCGTGGACGGCCAGTGGGTGCACATCGACGTGCCCGACGACGTCAGCACCTCCCTGCACCGGCAGTGGCTGGTGCTGCGCCCCCGCACCGCCTGGACCGTTGACGGCACCACCCACGCCGCCGGCTCGCTGCTGGCCGTGGAACTTCAGGCCTATCTGGCCGGCGAACGGACGCTGCACACCCTCTTCACTCCGGATGAGCGCAGCGCCCTGCAGTCCTGGAGCTGGACGGAGAACTTCCTGCTGCTGAACCTGCTGCGCGATGTCTCCTCCACCATCCTGGTGCTGGATCCGGCCAAGGACTGGACGGCAAGGGAGCTTGACGCCTGCCCGCCGCTGCACTCCGTGGACGCCTATGCGGTGGACGACGAGGAGGGCGATGACTACTGGCTCATCGCCACCGGCTACCTGACGCCGTCGTCGGTGTACCGCGGGACGCTTGGGTCCACCGGAGCTGCCGATGGCGCCGCCGCCCTGGTGCGGGCGTCGCCGTCGTTCTTCGACGCGGAACCGTACGAGGTGCAGCAGCACTTTGCCGCCTCCGCCGACGGCACCAAGGTGCCCTACTTCCAGATCGCGGCCAAGGATCTGGTGCTCGACGGCGGCAACCCCACCCTGCTCTACGGCTACGGCGGCTTCGAGCACTCGATGACTCCGGCCTACAGCGCGGCAAATGGCCGGACCTGGCTCTCGCGACGGGCGGAGGTCGAGGGGCTTGAGCGCGGCGGCGTCTACGTGGTGGCCAACATCCGCGGCGGCGGCGAATACGGACCCACCTGGCACCACGCGGCCCTGCAGGAAAACCGGCACCGCGCCTACGAGGACTTTGCCGCCGTGGCCGAGGACCTCATCCGCCGCGGCGTCACCCGGCGCGAACACCTCGGCTGCGAGGGGCGCAGCAACGGCGGGCTGCTGGTGGGCAATATGCTCACGCACTACCCGCACATCTTCGGCGCCGTCTCCTGCGGCGTCCCGCTGCTGGACATGCGCCGTTACACCAAGCTCTCCGCCGGCTACTCGTGGATTGCCGAATACGGCAACCCGGATGTGCCCGAGGAATGGGAGTTTGTCCAGACCTTCTCGCCGTACCACCTGCTGCGCGACGGCGTGGACTACCCCGCCACGTTCATCTGGACCGCCACCAGCGACGACCGGGTGGGCCCGGTGCAGGCGCGCAAGATGGCGGCGCGGATGGAGGCCATGGGCATTCCCGGGCTGTGGTTCTACGAGTCGTTGGAGGGCGGGCACGCCGGCGCCACGGACAACAAGCAGAGCGCCCGGCTGCACACCGCCTCGCAGGAATTCCTCTGGCGTGCACTGACCGGGACCACCGGCGCTGCGGGGTCCATCTAGGCTCCACCGCACGGGAGGCGGTCACGGACCCGTGCACCTGCACCGTCGTTTTGCTTTGTGCACCTGTTTCTAGATAATCTATGGAAGCTGGTTTCGGGCTTCTACCGGAACCAGCACCTGGAGACGTGCCAGAGCGGCCGAATGGGCTTCACTGCTAATGAAGTGTGGGGCACAACTCCACCGGGGGTTCAAATCCCCCCGTCTCCGCGTACGGCCCCCTCTTCGGAGGGGGCCTTTTGCGTACCCGGACGATTCGCTGGTTGAGCTCGTCGAAACCCTTCCCGGTGGTTGAGCCTGCCGAAACCCCGTGGGCCGAGCGTAGACCCCGCCCACCGCCGTCGAGCCCTTCCCCTCCGTACCGCTTTGGCCGAGGATGGAGCCACGCAACCAGACTGGAGTGGGGACCTCATGAGACTGCTGCACCCTCGGCCGGGCAACCCGTGGCCGCACGACATGGTCATCGGCGTGGACCCGGCGCCGTCCAACATCTGCATGCTGTTGTACATCCGCAGCGCGTGGGGCATCGCCGCCGACGCCGATGTACCTCCCTTGGTTCCGGTGCCGGAACGCGGCACCTCCGCAGCGCCTGACACCGCCAGCCTTCAGGAGTGGGGCGCCCGCTGGGCCGTCGCGTGGCGGCGGGCCTGGGATTGGTACGAGATCCAGGAGCCGCGGTCCGGCCAGCTTCCAACGCAGGAAATGCTCCGTTCTTTGGCTGCCCCCGGCCAGCCCCTGCACCCCCTGGTCCCACCATTTTGGTATGCCGAACATGGCGATAAGGGGCTCGACTGGGATGCCTACGGAACGTGGCAGAACTCCCTGCAGCCAATTCCGCCGCCCCTCCGGGTGCAGCAGAGCCCCGAGCACCTGTCCCTACCCGCCCTCATCGAAGCGTGGCAGGGCGGATTGGGTTCCATCATCACCCTCCCCTACCAAGGCTGGTACGCCCGGCGCATCACCCGCCGGCACCTCGTCGTGTCCACCGAGGTCCGGGCCAATCCCGGGCTGTACGCCCGTGCCTTATTGGGCGCCCCCGCCGGTGGTTGAGCGCAGCGAAGCGGAGTCGAAACCCAGTGCCACGCCCGCGTCGCCGGCCACCGCCGTCGTCCGGCGACGCAGTTTCCCGCCCAGGATGCAGTCGTAGTCATATCCCCGGCGGGAAACGGCGTCATGGATGCGGTCGGGGTACCGGGCCGCGCCTGCGGGCGGAATAAACATCCGACCAATACAATGGGTGGATGGCCGTTACCGATGAAGCAATCCACAAGATCAAAGAGATGATCCTCTCCGGCGAGCTCTCCGCCGGGGACCGGCTCCCGCCGGAGAAGGAGCTCAGCGAGAAGCTGGGCCTGTCCCGCAGCTCGCTGCGCGAGGCCGTGAAGGCCCTGGAGATCATCCGGGTGCTGGATGTGCGCCGCGGCGACGGCACCTACGTGACAAGCCTGGAGCCGGCGCTGCTGACCGAGGCCGTGTCCTTCATCGTGGACCTGCACCAGGACAAGTCGGTGCTGGAGATCTTCGAGGTCCGCCGCATCCTGGAGCCCGCCGCGGCCGCCATGGCCGCCGGGCACATCACCGCCGAGCAGCTCACCGCCCTGCGCGCCACCATGGCCGACGTCGACGAGGACACCAGCGTGGAGGACCTCGTCAACCACGATCTCGTGTTCCACGGCCTCATTGCCCAGGCCGCCGAGAACTCCTACCTGGCCAGCCTCCTCGATGGGCTCTCCTCCAACACCGTCCGTGCGCGCATCTGGCGTGGACTGACCCAGGAGAAGGCCGTCTCGCGCACGCTCTCCGAGCACGCCGCCATCGCCGACGCTCTGGAGCGCGGGGACGCCGAGCTGGCCCGGGCCCTGCTGACGGTGCACATTTCCGGCGTCGAGCAGTGGCTCCGCGAGGCCCTCTAGCCCAGGAAACGCCCCCAACGCGAAGGCGCCCCGTCCCAGCTGGGACGGGGCGCCTTCGCGTACAAGGACTAGGCGTACAGGTTGGAGGCAATCTTGGGGTCGTCGATGTTCTTCTTGTCGTACCAGTAGAAGCCGGTGTC
Source organism: Arthrobacter sp. 35W (assembly GCF_000482545.1). Taxonomy (GTDB): domain Bacteria; phylum Actinomycetota; class Actinomycetes; order Actinomycetales; family Micrococcaceae; genus Specibacter. Next base: position 1,739,584 of record NZ_KI519455.1, on the reverse strand, counting down.
GATGACCTTCTCCACCTTGGTGCCCTTGATGGCGGCGACGGCGGCCTTGACGGTCTCGTAGCCAATGCCCACGGGGTTCTGGGTGACGGCGCCGGCCATCAGCCCGGACTTGATGGCGTCCATCTGGGCCTTGCCGGAGTCGAAGCCGACCACCGTCAGCTTGCCGGTGATGCCCAGCTCCTGGACGGCGTTGACGACGCCGATGGCAGCACCCTCGTTGGTGCCGTACATGCCCTTCAGATCCGAGTTGGCGGCGATGATGGTCTTCGCGGCATCGGTGGACTTGAGCTGGTCGCCGTCGGCGTACTGGATGTCCGCGATGGTGATCTTGGGGGCGTTGGCCTTGATCCAGTCGACGAAGCCGTCGCGGCGGTCGGTGCCGGAGGTGGAGGTCTGGGAGTGGCCGATGATGGCGATCTTGCCCTCGTTGCCGATCAGCGCGGCCATGTGCTTGGCGGCCTCGGCTGCGGCAGCCTTGTTGTCCGTGGACGCGGTGGCCAGCGGGATGTCGGAGGCAACGCCGGAGTCGAAGGCGATCACGGGGATGTTCTTGGCCTTGGCTTCCTGCAGCACGCCCTCGGCGGCCTTGGAGTCCAGGGCGGCCAGCGCAAGGGCGGCCGGGCCCTTGGCCATGGCATTGTTCAGCTGGTCCATCTGCTGCTGGACGTTGGTTTCCTTGTCCGGACCCTCGAAGGAGATCTCGACGTCGAATTCCTTCGCGGCCTGCTCGGCACCCTGCTTGACCGACTGCCAGAACTGGTGCTGGAAGCCCTTGGAGACGATGGCGATGTACGGCTTCTTGCCATCAGCGGCACCGCTGGTGGGGGCGGAGGAGGCGGCGGTGTCGCAGGCGGCCAGGGAGACGGTTGCTGCTGCAGCCAGACCCAGGGCCAGGAAATTCCTTCTATCCATGTGTATCAAAACTCCTTTGTCATCAACTTTGTTTAAGAACGGTCAGAACGGGTGGACATGGTGGTGCACAAGCGGGTGGAGCAAAAAACTGGTGCGGCTACTTTGCCGATTCCTTGCGGCGCAGGATGTCCAGGTAGACGGCCAGGAGGATGACGACGCCGACGGCGACGTTCTGCCATTCCTGCGGGATGGACATGATGCTCAGGCCATTGGTCAGCACGGCCATGATCAGCGCGCCGATCACGGTGCCGATGATGGTGCCCTTGCCGCCCTGCAGCGAGGTTCCGCCAATAATGACGGCGGCGATGGCCTGCAGTTCCAGGCCCATGCCACCGGCGGGCTGGGCGGAGTTCAGGCGGGCGGTGGCGATGACGCCGGCCAGGCCGGTGAAGCAGCCGGCCACCGTGTAGATCCAGATCTTCCACTTGGTGACGTTGACGCCCGAGAGCGCCGTGGCCTCCTCGTTGGAACCGATGGAGTAGGTGTACCGGCCCAGCACCGTCTTGGACAGCACGACGCCGGCAATGATCGCTGCGGCGAAGAGGATGAAGACGGCGTTGGGGATCACCAGTCCGGGGATGGACTTGCCCAGGGCGAAGATCTTCTGGAAGCCCTCGACGTCGGTGGTGTAGACGGGCTTGGTGCCGGAGATGACCAGGGCCAGGCCGGCGGCGACCATCATCATGGCCAGCGTGGCGATGAAGGGCGGGATCTTCAGCAGCGCGATCAGCAGGCCATTGATGGCGCCGATCATGGCACCGAAGAGGATGCCGCAGAGCACACCAACGAACATCGGCATGCCCATGTTGGTCATGAACACCGCCGTCATGACCGAGCAGAGCGTCATGCCCGTGCCGATCGAGAGGTCGATGCCGCCGGTGATGATGACGAAGGTGGTGCCCAGCGCCAGCAGACCCGTCACCACGGTGGAGAGCAGGATGTTGGAGAGGTTGGCCGGCTGGTAGAAGCTGTGGCTCGCCACGGAGAAGAAGATGACCAGGGCCAGCAGCGAGGCAAAGGCGAGCAGCTGCTGCAGGCTGGACTTGAGCCGGGTGATGTTTTCACTCTTTTTGTCGCTGGCGGCTTTTGCGGGCGCAGCGTCCTGTAGCAAAGTCATGATGAAGTTCCTTCTTCAGTTGCTTAGCCCTGCACGCCGGCAGGTGTTTCGGTGGTCCGGGCGCCCGCGGCGGTGCGGGTGGCCAGCTCCATGATGTTCTCCTGCGTGGCCTCGGCGCTGGCCAGGAAACCGGCAATGCGGCCCTCGGCCATGACGGCGATCCGGTGGCTCATGCGCAGGACCTCGGGCAGTTCCGAGGAGATCATGATGATCGATTTCCCCGTCGCGGCCAGCTGGTTGAGCAGGGCGTAGATTTCCTCCTTGGCGCCGACGTCGATGCCTCGGGTGGGTTCGTCGAAGATCAGGATGTCGCAGTCGCGCACCAGCCATTTGGCGATGACGATCTTCTGCTGGTTGCCGCCGGAGAGGTTCTTGGCGGCCTGGGCGATGGAGGGCGTCTTGATGCGCAGCGTGGCCACGTACTCCTCGCTGGCGGCCTTCATCGCGGGGTTGTTCAGGAAGCCCAGCTTGGAGAACCGCTTCAGCGAGCTCAGCGCGATGTTGTCCTTGACGTCGCGTTCGAGCATCAGGCCCAGGTGCTTGCGGTCCTCGGAGAGGTAGCCGACGCCCAGGTCCGCGGCAACGGCAGGGTTGGACATGGCCACGGCCTTGCCGTTGAGCTCGACGGTGCCGGCGCTCATCTTGTCCGCGCCGACGATGGCCCGGGCCACCTCGGTGCGGCCGGCGCCCATGAGCCCGGCGAAGCCCAGGATCTCTCCGCGCTTGAGGTCGAAGCTGACGTCCTTCAGCAGTTCCTTGGTGGAGAGGCCGCTGACCTTCAGCACGGTTTCGGACGACGACGGCGCCGCCACCGGCCGCTGTTCACCGGAGATCTCCCGGCCCACCATCAAGGTAATGACCTCGGGCATGGTGGTCGTGGCAGTGTCCACGGTGTCGATGTACTGGCCATCGCGGATGACCGTGATCCGGTTGGAGATCGCCTTGAGTTCATCCATCCGGTGCGAAATGTAGATGACGCCGGTAGTGGGCTTGATGAAGTTGCGGATCAGGTCGTGCAGAGTGGCCACCTCGGCGTCGTTCAGGGCTGCCGTGGGCTCGTCCATGATCAGGATCTTGGATTTGTACGACAGCGCCTTGGCAATCTCCACCATCTGCTGTTTGGCCACCGTCAACTCCCCCACCCGCTGCTTCGGGTTGAGGTTGATGTTGATCTTGTCGAACAGGAACTGCGCCTTGCGGTTCATGGCGGTCTCACTGAGAAAGATTCCGCCGATGCGTGGTTCGCGGCCAATGTAGATGTTCTGCGCGACGGTCAAATCCGGCATCAGGTTGAATTCCTGGTGGATGATGCTGATGCCCAGTTCCTGGGCGTGCTTCGTGCCGCCAATCACCACTGGCTCGCCGTCAACCACAAAGCGGCCCTCGTCCGGGACGTAGATGCCGGACAGCAGTTTCATCAGGGTCGACTTGCCGGCGCCGTTCTCGCCCACCAGGGCCAGCACCTCGCCGCCGCGCAGTTCCAGCTGCATGTCCGACAGGGCCTTGACGCCGGGGAAGCTCTTGGAAACGCCGCTGATCTTCAGCAATTCGCTGCTCATGCGTTGACCCCACCCTGTGGGGATCCATGCTGTGGGGATCCATGCAGTGCGGATACATTCGGTGCGGATACATGCAGTGAGACTAAGATCTGATGTCTATGGGTCAGAGAGATCATACGTCCTCCTGGAAACTTGGGCCGACTTCTGAGTATTTTGGGTCGAAATCGGCTCAAACACTTCGAGAAGGTTCATTTGTTGCGCCACCACAGTGACTTGGCTTACACAATGGTACGACATTTACGTGTCGGAAACATCAGATTTTCCAAAAACATCCGATGTTTACTAGAAAGTTACTCGCCGGTTGCCTACCAGGCCGCCCGGGCGTAGATCCGGCGGGCCGTGCCGGCCTGGATTTCGCACTGTTCGGCGGGGCTCAGCGTGGACACCAGCTCCGCCAGCACCCCCTGCGTCTGTGCGTAGGGTGCCCCCAGCAGGCTGACGGGCCAGTCCCCGCCGTACATCAGGCGCGCGGGGCCGAAGACGTCCAGTGCAATGTCAAAGATCCGCCGCAATGCCGCGGCGGAATAGGGCCGCCCGGGCTCGTGCAGCCCGGAAATCTTCGCTGCCACATTGGGCAGCGGGGCCAGCCGGCGCAGCTGCGCCTCCCAGTCCGCCAGCCCGGCGTCGTCCACCGGCGGTTTGGCCAGGTGGTCCACCACCACCGTCAGCTCCTCGAGCTCCGCCGCGGCGTCAACGGTGTCGCCAAGATGGCCGGGGAAGGCATTGGGGACATCCAGCGGAAGCCCCGCCCCGGCCAGCAGAGCCAGGGATTTGCGCACGGACGCCAGTGCCAGAAACCCGCTGCGCGGATCGTCATGGATCAGGTGGCGCACGCCAGCGAATGCCGGCCGGAGACCGAAGAGTTCCAGCTGCCGCGCCGCTGCCGCCGGATCATCCAGCTGCACCCAACCCACCACGCCGGCAATCCACGGATTGGCCTCGGCCGTGGCCAGCATGAACTCGGTGTCCGCGGTGGAGTCCTCGGCCTGGACCAGGATGGCCCGGCCGATGCCGGCCGCGGACAACTCGGTCCAGGCGTCAGCGGCATCGAAGCTGCGGTGCAGCACGCCGTGCTGCGGGCCCAGCCAGGAGTACCGGCCGGGCTCCAGCTGCCACAGGTGCAGGTGGGCGTCCACCCAGTCCGCTGCCGCGGCATCCGGACCAGTGGCACCAACCCTGCCAGCGGCGGAGCCGGACTGGTTCATGCCCTGACCTCCAGAGGCAGCAGACCCTGCTCCACGAGCGCCTCCCACAATTCCGCCGGGACATCGGCCGCCATCCGCTCGGCCGTCTGGCTGATCTGCGCCGGCGTGGCAGCGCCGACGACGACGCTGCGCACCGCCGGGTGCCGCAGGCTGAACTTCAGCGCCGCCGTCGGCAGGTCCACGCCGAACTCGGCGCAGCAGGCGGCGAGCGCGCGGGCCTTGGCCAGGATGGCAACAGGCGCGGGGGCGTAGTTGTAGTGGGCATCATCGGGAACCACGGGTCGGGCCAGCAGGCCGGAGTTGTAGACGCCCACGTTGACCACGCCGACGCCGTTCTCCGTGCACAGCGGGAGGAGTTCGGCCAGGGCGGGCTGTTCCAGCAGGGTGTAGCGGCCGGCCAGCATGATCAGATCCAGATCCGCCCCGCGGACGCAGGCCGCCAGGGCCTCGGCGGAGTTGGCGCCGACGCCGATCTGGGACACCAACCCCTCGGCACGCAGCTTTTGCAGGGCGGGCAGCGCCTGGCTGATTCCTGCGTCGAGGTCGTAGACGTCCGGATCGTGCAGGTAGGCGATGTCGATGCGTTCCAGACCCAGGCGTTCCAGGGAGTCCTCGATGCTGCGGCGGATGCCGGCCTCGGACGGGTCCCACCGGCGCACGGTGTCCGCCCGGACGGCAAAGCCCTGGGTGTCCAGCGCGCCGTCGGGGTTGTCCGTGGGGTCCAGGACCCGGCCCACCTTGGTGGAGATGACAAATTCATCGCGCGGCTTGGACGCCAGCACGGCGCCCAGACGTCGTTCTGACAGCCCCAGCCCGTAGTGCGGGGCCGTGTCGAAGTACCGGATCCCGGCGTCCCAGGCGGCGTGCACTGTGGCCGCGGCATCGTCGTCGGACACCCCGCGGTACAGATTTCCGATGCCCGCGGCACCGAAGCCGAGCGTGGTCATTTCGGTCATGGCAGCTCCCACACCTTTGCCAGTCCATCGTCGTTGCCGGAGTAGTCGTCCTCGATCTCCAGCAGCTCGGCCATCTGGGCCTGCCAGGCGATGTTCACCGGATGGGTGGCCATGTTCTTGCGCATGGCGCTGTAGTCGGCCACCTCCACCACGTGGAACAGCTCGCGGCCGCTGCGCCAGATGCGCCACGTGGACACGCCGGCGGCGCGCAGTGCGGCGTCCAGCTCATCGCTGATCCGCGCGTGCACGGCGTCGTACTCCGCTTCCTTGCCCGGCTTCAGCCGGGTGTGCAGGGCAATGGTCTGTGCCACGGGTCAATCTCCTTCGTTGAGGAAAAGTTCGATGACGGGTACTGCAACATCCGGCCGCTGCACGGGGAGCTTGAGGGTCAGGGTGCCCTCCGGCTGCCCCGCGGGGGTCATGTGGCCCGCCTCCTGGTCCGGGTCCAGCACCTGCATGGCCGCCTCGGAGGCGTCATTGAGCAGCTGGGCGTAGCGGACCCTGCCGGCCAGGCCGGGGAGGTGGACAAACTGGAAGGGCCAGGCGAACAGGTGCACGTACAGCCGGTTCCCCCGGCGGGTGTACCGCGCGTCCGACGGCGGCACCAGCTCCGTGGCTTCGGCGCCGTGGATGGACCTGCCGTGGACGCGCATCCATTCGCCCATGCCGGCCAGCGCCTCCCGGGCGCGTGCGTCGATCTCGCCACGCGCCGTCGGACCAACATTGAGCAGCAGGTTGCCGCCCTTGGAGACGCCGTCGATCAGCATGCGCACCAGAAGGTCGGTGGACTTGTAGTCAAGGTTGTCCCGGTCATAGCCCCAGCTGCCGTTCAGCGTCTGGCAGGCCTCCCAGGGCACCTCCTTGTCCCCGCTCACCATGGCCCCGGTGGGCTGGTACTGCTCCGGGGTGACAAAGTCACCCGGAATGTCCAGCCTGTCGTTGACCACAATGCCCGGCTGGAGCGCCCGGATCATCCCCATCAGCTCTTCCGAGCCCCAGTCCTTGCGGCCCTTGCCCGGGAACTTGTCCCCGGCCGGGGCCGTGCCGCCCGGGTTCGGGTAGGAGAAGTCGAAGAACAGGTAGTCGATCTGTCCATAGTTGGTGAGCAGTTCGCGGACCTGGCCATGGAGGTACTCGCGGTACTTGGCGCCGTCGCGCATTTTGTTCAGCTCCAACGCATCCGGATGGTTCCGCTCGACGTGGTTGGCGTCGATGGCGAAATCGGGGTGGTGCCAGTCGATGACGGAGTGGTAGAAGCCCACCTTCAGCCCGGCCTCGCGCAGGGCGGCAACGTAGGGCGCCAGCAGATCCGCACCGTAGGGAGTGTTGGTGGCCTTGTAGTCCGTCAGGGCCGAATCCCACAGGCAGAAGCCATCGTGGTGTTTGGTGGTCAGCACCACGTATTTCATGCCGGCGGCCTTGGCGGTGGCGGCCCACTCGCGCGGATCGTAGAGGTCCGGGTCGAAGTGCTCGAAGTACTTGTTGTAGTCCTCGATCGAGGTCTGCTCGCGGTAGCGCACCCACTCGTGGCGGGCGGGGAGGGAGTAGAGCCCCCAGTGCACGAACATGCCAAACCGGGCCTCGGTGAACCAGGGGGCATGGGGGATGTGGACCTGCGACGACATTGTTCTAGACCGCTTCTTTCAATTCGTGCCGAGCCGCCTGGGCCAGTGCGTCTTCACGCCAGAACGTGCCATCCGGGAAGCTGTACTCCTCGATGGAGGACGCCAGCATTTCGCTGCCGCCGCCCGGTGCGAGAGGCGGCCAGTAGCAGCCCTGGCGCACATCGATCGGGGTCGCGAAGTGCTCGTGCAGGTGGTCAACAAATTCAATCATGCGGTCATCCTTCTTTCCGGAGACTGCAACATAGTCGAACATGGACAAGTGCTGGACGGCCTCGCACAGTCCCACACCGCCGGCGTGGGGGCAGACGCGGACGCCGAACTTGGCCGCCAGCAGCAGGATGGCCACATTCTCGTTGACACCTGCCACGCGGGCGGCATCGATCTGCAGCACCTGCAGGGACTGGGCCTGGAGCATCTGCTTGAACACCACGCGGTTCTGCACGTGCTCGCCGGTGGCCACCGGAATCGGGGCAACGCCGCGGGCAATGGCCGCATGGCCCAGAATGTCGTCGGGGCTGGTGGGCTCCTCGATCCAGGCGATGTCGAACGGCGCCAGGTGCTTCATCCACTCAATGGCGCTGCCCACATCCCAGCGCTGGTTGGCGTCCACGGCAATCTTGATGCCGGGGCCGACGGCGGCACGGGCCGCGCGGACGCGGCGGATGTCGTCCGCAAGATCGGCGCCGACCTTCAGCTTGATCTGCTTGAAGCCGTCGGCCACGGCCTCGCGGGCCAGCCGGGTGAGCTTCTCATCGGAGTAGCCCAGCCAGCCCGGCGTCGTCGTGTAGCCCGGGTAGCCCTCGGCCAGCAAGGTGGCCTGGCGCTCGCCGCGGCCCGCGACGGCTCCTTCAAGGATCTCCAGCGCCTCGGCGGGGGTCAGCGCATCGGAAAGGTAGCGGAAGTCCACCAGCTCCACCAGCTCCGCCGGGCTCATGGCCGCCAGCAGCTGCCACAGCGGAACGCCCGCGCGCTTGGCCTTCAGGTCCCACAGCGCGTTGACGACGGCGCCGATGGCCATGTGCATGACGCCCTTCTCCGGACCCAGCCAGCGCAGCTGCGAATCGTTGATGAATTCCTTGTAGGTGGCTCCCATGTTTGCCAGGAGCTCCTCGACATTGCAGCCCAGCAGGTAGGGCGTCAGCGCCTTGATCGCGGCGGTCTCCACGTCGTTTCCACGGCCGATGGTGAACACGAAGCCGTGGCCTTCCAGTCCATCGCTGCTGTCCGTGCGGATGCGCAGGTAGGCCGCCGAGTAATCGGGGTCCGGATTCATGGCATCGGAGCCATCCAACTCGCGGGAGGTTGGAAAACGAACGTCGCTGGTCTCGACCGCAATGACGGTACTCACGTGGTTGCTCCCTAGGTTTTGGTGGCGGCGCGGTGTCCTGCCGTGGCAGTCACCCATACTCCCTCTAGATAAACATCCGATGTTTGACTTGTCAATCATGACGCATCGCCTAGAATCATAGGTAAAGTGGCTTCAAAGCTCAGATGTTATAGGAGCTGCCATGCCGGAACAACAGCGCACCGCCGCGGCGGTTGAGAGGGATTTCCCCATGAAGATTGCACAGCTTGGAACCCCGGGGAACGAGATCCCCGTCGTCTTCGCCACCGATTCCACCGGCACGGAGCGCGCCTATGACGTGCGCTCCGTAACAACCGCCGTCGACGGCGCCTTCCTGGCAGGCGGCGGCATCGACGCCGTCCGCGCGGCCCTGGCCGCCGGCTCCCTGCCCGAACTTCCCGGGGCCTCGGACCTGCGCCAGGGCACGCCGGTCGCCCGCCCGAACAACGTGGTCTGCATCGGCATGAACTACGCCGCGCACGCCGCCGAGTCCGGCGCCCAGCCGCCCACCATCCCGGTGGTCTTCCTCAAGCCCACCAACACCGTGGCCGGCCCCCACGACGCCGCCCCCATCCCGCCGCTGAGCAGCCAGTACGACTGGGAGGTGGAACTGGGCATCGTGATCGGCACCGAACTCAGCTACGCCGGCTCGCTGGAGGAGGCGGCAGCCGCCGTCGCCGGCTACGTGGTGGCCAACGACCTCTCCGAACGCGAATACCAGATCCCCGGTGCCGCAGGGCAGTGGACCAAGGGCAAGTCCCTGCCCAAGTCCACCCCGCTGGGCCCGTGGTTCGTGCCCGCCGGGGACATCGACGCCTCCGCCCTGCGCCTGCGCAGCTGGGTCAACGGCGAACCGCGCCAGGACTCCAACACGGCGGACCTGATCTTCGACATCCCCACGATCGTCCACCACGTCAGCCAGTACATGCTGCTGGAGCCCGGCGACGTCATCCTCACCGGCACCCCCGAGGGCGTGGCCCTCTCCGGCCGCTTCCCCTACCTCGCCGACGGCGACGTCGTCGAGGTCGAGATCGAGGGCCTGGGCCGCCAGCGCCAGGAATTCTTCCGTACCGTCCCCGGCGCACCCGCCGCCCTGGCCACCGCTGCAACGACCTCAACCACTCAGGAGCAGTAGATGAGCACCGAACTGGACACCCTCACCGCCGTCGTCACCGGCGGCGCCTCCGGCATCGGGGCGGCCATCGCGGCCAAACTCCAGGGCATGGGCGCCTCGGTGGCCGTGCTGGACCTCAACCCGGCCGGGATTCCGGCCGGCCAGCTGGGCCTGGCCTGCGACGTCTCCGACGACGCCTCGGTCCGTGCCGCCGTCGACGCCGTCGCCGCGCAGCTGGGCGGGATCGACATTGTGGTGAACAACGCCGGCATCGGCGCCCAAGGCACGGTGGAGGACAACGACGACGACGAATGGCACCGCGTGTGGAACATCAACGTCGTCGGCATGGTGCGCCTGAGCCGCGCCACGCTGCCGCACCTGCGCAAGTCCAAAGCCGCGGCGATTGTGAACACCTGCTCCATCGCCGCCACGGCCGGCCTGCCCCAGCGCGCCCTGTACAGCGCCACCAAGGGTGCGGTGCTGTCCCTGACCCAGGCGATGGCCGCGGACCACCTGCGCGAGGGCATCCGCGTGAACTGCGTCAACCCCGGCACGGCCGACACCCCCTGGGTGGCCCGGCTGCTGGATTCCGCCGATGACCCGGCCGCCGAGCGCGCAGCCCTGAACGCCCGCCAGCCGCACGGCCGCCTGGTCAGCGCGGAGGAGGTTGCCGGGGCCGTGGCCTACCTGGCGAGCCCGCTCTCCGGTTCCACCACCGGCACCTCCATCGCCGTCGACGGCGGCATGCAGGCCCTGCGTCTGCGCCCCGCCGGCCAGTAGCCGGCACCGACCCCGGCCCGCGACGCAGTTCCCCGTTGACGACGCAGTAGTAGTCATGTCCCAAGCGGGGAACTGCGTCCCCGTTGCGCGCGGTGGGCCCGCGACGCAGTTCCCCGTTGACGACGCAGTAGTAGTCATGTCTCAAGCGGGGAACTGCGTCCCCGTTGGGGAGCTCGCGCCTAGCCGGCCTGGGCGAGGACGAGGGGCAGGACCTGGCCGACGCCGGCGTGGCGGAGGGCGCGGCCGGCGATGGTCAGGGTCCAGCGGCTGTCCACGAGGTCGTCAATGAGCAGCACCGGCTGGCCGGCAATCTGCTGCAGGTTCTCGGCCAGGGCCTCCCCCACGCTCATGCGGTCCCAGACGCCGGCGAGGCGGTAGGCGCTGTTTCCGCCGCGCTGGCCGGACGGGCCGCCAAATTTCAGCTCCAGCTCACCCAGGTACGGCAGGCGTCCCACGGAGGCGATGCCTTCGGCCAGTGAGCGCACCAGCTCCGGCTTGCTGCGCGACGGCATGGACACCACGGCCGCCGGCCGGCCCTCGCCGCTCCAGCCGCCCACGCCCCAATCGCGCAGCACCGCCACGCAGGCCGCCAGCATGCCCGGATCGATGGGGGCATCCGGCGCTCCGGCTGCGAAGAGCGAGCGCAGGGCCGTGCCCCAGCCAAGGTCCGTCATGCGGGCCAGTACACGCCCGCCGCCGCTGAGATCCCCGGCGGCCAGCTTCCCCTTCACCGGCACGCCCAGGCGGTCCATGCCGCTGGGCCACTGCAGCCGCGGCTCCAGCAGCAGTCCGGCCCGGCTGAGGGTCTCCCCCGCCACCGCCACGGCGGCGCCGTCCACGGCGTCGGAGAACCAGCGCCCGGCGCAGTTGTCGCAGCGCCCGCACGGGGCGGCCGTCTCGTCGTCGAGCGCCTTGGCCAGAAACTCCATCCGGCAAACGTTTCCGCGCTCGTACTCGATCATGGAATCCTGCTCGTCCACGCGGGCCTGGGCGATGCGCGCATAGCGCTCGGCGTCGTAGACCCACGGGCGCCCGGTGGAGGTCCAGCCACCGCCCACGCGCTCCACCGCACCGTCCACGGCGAGCACCTTCAGCAGCAGCTCCAGCGGGGTGCGGCGCAGATCCACGCGCGCCTCCAGGGCCACCGTGGACAGGGCCTTGCCGGCGTCGGCCAGCGTGTCCAGCACGGCGGCGGCCTTTTCCTGCGAGGGCATGGAGGCGGTGGCAAAGTACGCCCAGATGTCCTTGTCTTCGCGCCCGGGCAGCAGCAGGACGTCGGCATTGGCCGAGCCACGGCCGGCACGGCCCACCTGCTGGTAGTAGGCCACGGGCGACGACGGCGCCCCCAGGTGGACCACGAAGCCCAGGTCCGGCTTGTCGAAGCCCATGCCCAGGGCGCTGGTGGCCACCAATGCCTTGACCTGGTTGTCCTTGAGCTGCTGTTCGGCGGATTCGCGGTCCATCGGATCCGTGCGGCCCGTGTAGCTGAGCACCTTGTGCCCGGCCTCGGCCAGCAGCCGGGCGGTGTCCTCCGCCGCGGACACCGTCAGCGTGTAGATGATGCCGCTGCCCGGAAGCTCGGCGAGGTGCGTCAGCAGCCAGCCCAGGCGGTCGCGGGAATCGGCGAGCCGCAGCACGCCCAGCCGCAGCGATTCGCGGGCCAGGGCGCCGCGGATGGTGAACACGCCGGCGCCCAGCTGCTCCTCGATGTCCGCCACCACGCGGGAGTTGGCGGTGGCGGTGGTCGCCAGCACGGGCACCGTGTCCGGCAGCTGGCCGATGAGATCGGCGATGCGGCGGTAGTCGGGGCGGAAGTCGTGGCCCCAGTCCGAGATGCAGTGGGCCTCGTCAATCACCAGCAGGCCGGTGCGGCGGATCAGATCGGGCAGCTGGTTTTCCCGGAAGGAGGGGTTGGTCAACCGCTCCGGGGAGACCAGCAGCACGTCCACCTCATCGGCGGCCAAGGCATCGCGGACCAGATCCCAGTCGGTGGCATTGGCGGAGTTGATGGCCATGGCCCGCACTCCGGCGCGCTCGGCTGCTGCCACCTGGTCCCGCATCAGGGCCAGCAGCGGGGACACGATCAGCGTGGGGCCCGCACCGCGGGCGCGCAGCAGCAGCGAGGAGACGAAGTACACAGCCGACTTCCCCCAGCCGGTGCGCTGGACCACCAGGGCCCGCTTGCCGCCGTCGACGAGCGCCTCGATGGCCTCGAACTGGCCGTCATGGAACCGGGCGGCCTCGTTCCCCACCAGACGGCGGAGCACGTCCAGGGCCTGTCCGTAGGTGGGGATCGTGTCAGTGGGGCTGGCTGCAGCAGGCTGGGTCATCCCCCCAGTATCCCAGCCTGCTCTGACACTTCCGGGGAGTGCGGCGAAGGCTGTGGATAAGCTCCCGGTACCATGGAGGCGTGAGCAGCGTAGATAACACCACCATTGACCTGTCTGAATCCTTCAAGGCCTATGACGTGCGGGGCCTCGTGGGCGAGACCATCACGGCCGAGTCGGTCAAGGCCGTCGGCGCCGCCTTTGTCGACGTCCTGGGCCTGAACGGGTCAACGGTGCTGGTCGGCGGGGACATGCGCCCCTCCTCCCCCGAATTCGCCGCGGCCTTCGCCGCCGGCGCCACCACCCGCGGCGCCAACGTCACGCTGCTGGACCTGATCTCCACCGACGAACTCTACTTCGCCTCCGGGTCCCTGGACGCCGCCGGCGTCGTCTTCACCGCCAGCCACAACCCGGCCGAATACAACGGCATCAAGATGTCCAAGGCCGGCGCCGTGCCGCTGTCCTCCGAGACCGGGCTGGATGACATCCGCGCCGTCGCCCAGCTCTACCTGGCCGGGGGCATCCCCTCCGCCGAGTCCGCCGGCTTGACCACCGGCACCATCGGCGTGCGCGACGTCCTGAAGGACTACGCCCAATACCTGCGCTCCCTCGTGGACCTGGCCGGCTCGCGCCCGCTGAAGATCGTCGTCGACGCCGGCAACGGCATGGCCGGCATGACCACCCCCGCCGTGCTGGGCGGGGAGCTGCTGGATGCGCTGCCGTTTGAGATCGTCCCGCTGTACTTCGAGCTCGACGGCTCCTTCCCGAACCACCCGGCCAACCCGCTGGAGCCGGAGAACCTGCGCGACCTGCAGGCCGCCGTCATCGCCCACGGCGCGGACATCGGCCTGGCCTTCGACGGCGACGCGGACCGCTGCTTCGTCATCGACGAGCTCGGCGCCCCCGTCTCCCCCTCCGCCGTCACCGCCCTGGTGGCCCGCCGCGAGATCGCCCGGGCCAGGGCCGCCGGCGAGCAGACCCCGGTCATCATCCACAACCTCATCACCTCCCGCGCCGTGCCCGAGCTGGTCCTCGCCGACGGCGGACGCCCGGTCCGCACCCGCGTGGGCCACTCCTTCATCAAGGCCGTCATGGCCGAGGAGGGCGCCGTGTTCGGCGGCGAGCACTCCGCGCACTACTACTTCCGCGACTTCTACAACGCCGACACCGGCATGCTGGCGGCCATGCACGTCCTCGCCGCCCTGGGCGAGCAGGACGGGCCGCTGTCGGAGCTGGGCCGCGAATACGAGCCCTACACCTCCTCCGGGGAGATCAACTCCAAGCTGGCCGACGTGCCGGCCGCCGTGGCACGCGTCCGCGCAGCCTACGACCGGCCCGGCGTCAGCGTGGACGAGATGGACGGCCTGACCTTCACCGCCGACAACGGCGAGTGGTGGTTCAACCTGCGCGCCTCCAACACCGAGCCGTTCCTGCGCCTGAACGCCGAGGCCGTGGACCCGGCCACCATGGCCGGTCTGCGCGACGACGTGCTGGCCCTCGTCCGCGCCTAACCGCACGGCATCCCTCAAGAGAGCACTGAACCATGGAAGCGGTGAACGGCATGGCCGACGAGACCACTGTGAGCGAAGAAACCATCCAGGACGACCTCAACAAGCTGGTCGGCACGGCCCTGGGCCTGGCCCAGGAGCAGCTTGAGCAGCACGGGGCCTTCCTGCCGGTCGCCCTGGTGGTGGCCGCCGACGGCGAAGTCCAGCTGGTGGCCGTCGGCCCCGGGGAAGATCCCGACAGTGCAGACGGCGTCGAGCCCGAGCTCGACGCCGACGCAATGATCGCCGACCTCTACGAGGTGCTGCGCCAGCAGCGGGCGGGCAACCGCGCCGCAGCAGTGGTCTGCGACATCCACCTGCCGGACGAGAACAGCGATGCCATCCATGTGGTGGCCGAGCACAGCGGCGGAGTCTCCATTGCCGCAGTCCAGCCGTACACGCCCCCAGCTGAGGCCGAGGCAGAGGCAGGATTCACCTTTGCCGATCCCATCTGGGAGCCCGGCGAGAAGCTCGTCTGGTCCTGATGACCTCCCCGTCGTGGCAACAGGGCGGTTGATCCGTGCGCCTCACCGCATTTTCCGATGTCTGCCTACGGGTGCTCATGGTGCTGTGCGCGGACCCCGGGGCTGAGCTCTCCACCACCAAGGAGCTCGCCGAGGCCGTGGGGACGCCCTACAACCATGTCAGCAAGGCCGTACTCAAACTGCGCAACCTCGGCCTGGTGGAGGCCGTCCGGGGGCGCTCCGGCGGTGTCCGGATCAGCACGGCCGGGATGTCTGCATCGGTGGGCTCGCTGCTGCGCACCCTCGATGAGCGCCAGGATGTCGCCGAGTGCCTTTCGGCCAACGGCGACTGCCCCCTCCTCGACGGCTGCGGGCTGCGCGGGGCGCTGGCCCGGGCCCGCGAGGCCTTCTATGCCGAGCTGGACCCGGTGGTGGTTTCCAGCCTGGCGCCGGCCCGGCGCCACGGCCCCGTTCCTGTGACCTTGGGCACGCACCGGCCGGAGTAGGCCCGCAAAATCAATGCTTTTTCTACAAACCGTAGAAGTTTGGATTTAAATACGCATTTCAGATGCTACTTTGAAGGAGTCATACACCTTCCACCCAAGGAGCACCGATGCTCTCCGAGAAATCCCGCCCCATCATTGAGGCAACGCTGCCGCTGGTCGGATCACGTCTGGGCGCCATCACCCCGAACTTCTACAGCCGGCTCTTTGCTGCCCACCCGGAACTCCTGGACGGCCTGTTCAGCAGGGCCAACCAGAACAATGGTGAGCAGCAGAAGGCACTGGCCGGCTCCATTGCGGCCTTCGCCGGCGCACTGGTGGCCAATCCGGACCTGCTCCCGGAGGCCATGCTCAGCCGCATCGCCAACAAGCACACCTCTCTGGGCATCGCCGAGGACCAGTACCAGGTGGTCTACACCCACCTCTTTGGCGCCATCGCCGAGGAGTTGGCCGATGTCATCACCGCTGAGATCGCTGCAGCCTGGACCGAGGTCTACTGGCTGATGGCCAACGCGCTGATCACCCTGGAGAAGGGACTGTATGCGCGCCAGGCCAACGACAAGATGTTCACGCCATGGACGGTGGTGGAAAAGAACGCCGCCGGCACCGCCAGTATGACGTTCGTGCTGGAACCGGCCGATGACACCCCGGCCACGAGCGCCCGCCCGGGCCAGTTTGTGTCAGTCCGGGTGGCCCTGCCGGACGGTCTGCGCCAGTGCCGCCAGTACTCGCTCTCCGCCGACGCCGAGTCCACCAGCCGGCGCGTGTTCACCACCAAGCTCGACGACGGCGGCGAGGTCTCCCCCGCCCTGCACCACAACGTCGTCGTCGGCGATGTCCTGGAGCTGTCCAACCCCTATGGTGACGTCACACTGGAGCCGGGCGACGGCCCACTGGTCTTCGCCACTGCCGGCATCGGCTGCACGCCGTCGGCCTCCGCCCTGCGGTCGCTGGCCAGCGCCGGGTCGGAGCGGGAGATCATCGTGCTCCACGCCGAAAAGAACCTTCAGGCATGGGCCCTGCGCGAACAGATGAGTGCCGACATCGCCGCCCTGGACGGCGCGATCCTCAGGCTCTGGCTTGAGGAGCCCGCGCAGGATCCCCTGCCGCAGGCCGCCGAAGGGCTCCACCACGGGTTCATGTCACTGCAGGGCATGGAGCTTCCCGCCGACGCCACTGTCTATGTCTGCGGGCCGCTGCCCTTCATGAAGGCGATTCGCAGCCAGGCGATCGACGCCGGCATCCCCGCGGCCAAGATCCGCTACGAGGTCTTTGGCCCGGACCTCTGGCTGGCCGGCGCCAACTAACCCCGCAACCAACTAGGTGACAGTTATCGCACGTTCCGAGGCTCGGAATGTGCGATAGCTGTCACCTAGTTGGGGCTGCCGGTCTAGACCACTCAGCCGAGGCGGGTCTTGAGGCCCTCGAGCTCGTTGAGCAGCTCCTCCGGCAGCGAGCTGCCAAAGCGGCGGTACCACTCGTCAATGCTGTCCAGCTCCGCCTCCCACTCCAGCGGGTCCACGCGGACGGCCTCTTCGACGTCGGCCTCGGTCAGGTCCAGACCACTGATGTCCAGCGAACCGGCGGCCGGGATGAAGCCGATTGGAGTCTCGACGGCGTCTGCGGTGCCTTCGATGCGCTCGATGGCCCACTTGAGCACCCGGGCGTTGTCGCCGAATCCGGGCCAGGCGAAGGAGCCGTCGCCCTTGCGGCGGAACCAGTTCACCAGGAAGATCTTCGGCAGCTTGGCCTGGTCCGCACTCTTGCTCAGCGCGATCCAGTGCTTGAGGTAGTCGCCTGCGTCGTAGCCGATGAACGGCAGCATGGCCATCGGGTCGCGGCGCACCACGCCGACGGCGCCGGCAGCGGCGGCGGTGGTCTCCGAGGACAGCGTGGAGCCCATGAAAATGCCATTGGCCCAGTCGCGGGATTCGGTGACCAGCGGGATGGTGGTCTTGCGGCGGCCGCCGAAGAGGATGGCCGAGATCGGCACGCCTTCGGGGTCGGTGAACTCATCGGCAATCATGTCGATCTGGTCGATCGGCGTGCAGAAGCGCGAGTTCGGGTGGGCCGCTGGGGTCGCGGAATCCGGCGTCCAGGAGTTGCCCTGCCAATCAACCAGGTGGGCGGGGACCTCCTCGGTCATGCCCTCCCACCAGACACCGCCGTCGTCGGTCAGGGCGACATTGGTGAAGATCGAGTTGCCCCGGGCGATGGCCCGCATGGCGTTCGGGTTGGTGTGCCAGCCGGTGCCAGGTGCCACGCCGAACAGGCCCATTTCCGGGTTGATGGCGCGCAGCTGGCCTTCGGAGTCGAAGCGCATCCAGGCGATGTCATCACCCAGGGTCTCCACCTCCCAGCCATCGATGGTGGGGTCCAGCAGGGCCAGGTTGGTCTTGCCGCAGGCGGAGGGGAACGCCGCGGTGACGTAGTGGGTCTTCTTCGCCGGGGAGGTGAGCTTGAGGATGAGCATGTGCTCGGCCAGCCAACCCTCATCGTGGGCCATGACCGAGGCGATGCGCAGGGCGAAGCACTTCTTGCCCAGCAGTGCGTTGCCGCCGTAGCCGGAGCCGAAGGAGAAGATGGAGCGCTCCTCGGGGAAGTGCACAATCCACTTTTCATCGCTGCACGGCCAGGCGACATCGGCCTGGACATCGGCCAGCGGCATGCCCACGGAGTGCAGGGCCGGAACGTAGAAGGCGTCCAGCTCTTCCATGCGGCGCAGGACGGCGGTGCCGATGCGGGCCATGATGCGCATCGAGGCCACCACGTAGGCGCTGTCGGTGATCTCGACGCCGAACTTGGGGTCTTTGGCATCAAGGTGCCCCATGACGAACGGGATGACGTACATGGTGCGGCCGCGCATGGATCCGGCGAAGAGGCCGTCCAGCTTGGCCTTCATGGCGGAGGGCTCCATCCAGTTGTTGGTGAAGCCGGCGTCGCGCTCGTTCTTGGAGCAGATGAACGTCTGCTCCTCCACGCGGGCAACGTCCTTCGGGTCCGAGAACGCGGCGAACGAGTTCGGGAACTGCCCCTCATCCAGCTTGACCAGCGTGCCGGCCGCTACCAGGGCATCCGTCAGTGCGCGGTTCTCCGCTTCGGAACCATCAACCCAGTGGATTGCATCCGGCTGGGTCAGCGTTGCGACCTCGGCTACCCATGCTGCCAGGCGGCGGTGCGTCGTCGGTGCATGTTCAACAATCTGCTGCGCTGAGGCGTGGCCCATGGTGTTTCCCTTCGGTGGGTCAGTGGTGTGTTTCAAATGTAGGGGCGCTCGACGGCGGCTTCCGGGGGCCGGACATGGGATCTTATGGCTTGCCAGAATTGAAAAACCCCTAGATTCCGGGGTTTTCCATTTCGGGGCGGACTCAAAATTGTGATCTAACTCACGTAGACCGGTCTAGTGTGGGGCGGAACACATGGCCCCTGGTTTGTCCTGCCGATCGAAACAGGTTAGAGTTGTTCCCGGCCCGAGAGCCGAAAGAAAACAAAATAGGCGTGCGTAGCTCAACGGATAGAGCATCTGACTACGGATCAGAAGGTTGGGGGTTCGAATCCCTTCGCGCGCACTTTGAGGAAAAGCCCGCTGGATCCACTGGATCAAGCGGGCTTTTTCGTTGTCCAATGGACCGGTTCCAGCCCTCCCACAGCGGGCCGCAGGGACCGTGGTTCAACGTTGGTGAAAAAGTACGCTAGAGTAGTTCCCGGCCTTGTTGCCGAAAACCAAATAGGCGTGCGTAGCTCAACGGATAGAGCATCTGACTACGGATCAGAAGGTTGGGGGTTCGAATCCCTTCGCGCGCACTTTGAGGAAAAGCCCGCTGGATCCACTGGATCCGGCGGGCTTTTTCGTCATTCAATCCGGCCAGTCAGCCAGCATCGTCCATCAGCGCCTTCGCCCAGCTCTGGCGCTCCACCTGGACCAGCGTGGCCACACCGTCCTCATTGAGCGAGGCATAGGAATAGCCGCTGGGCTCCCCCACAGGCAGCCAGCCCAGCGCGGCGTACAGCCTGGCCGCGGCGCCATTGCCGGCGTCGACCTCCAAGACCAGAAGCTCGGCCCCTTGCTCGGCGGCCAGGGACTCTGCGGCCGCCACCAGGGCCGTGCCGATCCCGCGGCGGCGCCACAACGGCTCCACGGCCAGATCGCGGAGCACCGGCGCCAGCGGCCAGTCGGAGGACTCCCCCGGCGCCGCCAGCACCACCGATCCCACAACAGCGCCCAGGACGCGTGCCGTCAGCAGCGCACAGCCCGGTCCAGCCTCCTGCCGGGAAATCTCCACCGGGTCCATGGCCCCATCTGACCACACCATGGACCCGCCCCGGCCGCACCACGTCCGAAGAGAACGCAAAAGCGCCGCTGCCATGCCCTTGAGGCACGACGGCGGCGCTGATGGCCGGGCGAAATGGAGTGCTGCCGCTAGGGCAGGCCGACAACCTCGGCGATGCGGTTGCGGATGCCGTCGAAGTGCCGGTTGAGCAGTTCGGCGGCCAGAATCTTGTCGCCGGCCTTGACGGCGGTGAAGATGGCGCGGTGCACGGCGGCAATGGCCAGCAGGTCCGGATCACCGGCGTCGATTTCCGCGTGGATCTTGCGGTAGACCTTCCAAAAGACGCCCATCAGGTTGGCCAGCAGGTCATTGGCCAACGGCTCAAAGAGCAGCGAGTGGAACTCGGCGTCGGCCTCGGTGAAGTTTTCACCCTTGGCAGCCAGAGCCTCCATCCGGGCCACCGCGGCTTCAATGGCGGTATGCTGCTCCGCCGTCATCATGTCCATGGAGCTGCCGATCAGCCCCGATTCCAGCGCCTGGCGGATGTCAACCAGCTGCTGTGCCTCAATGCCCTGGTGGCGCAGCGACAGGCGCCCGCGGAACGTAAGGCCGTCTGCCATGGCGTCGAAGTTGCTCGGCGCAACGAACATGCCAAAGCCGTGGCGGATCTCTATGACGCCCAGCGCCTGCAGCACCTTGAGCGACTCGCGCAGGGTGTTGCGGCCGACGCCCAGGGCAAGCGAGAGCTCGTTTTCGGTCGGCAGTGCGTCCCCGGCCTCCAGCTCGCGGTCAAGGATCAGCTCCATGATGTCCGACTGCAGTGCCCTCAAACGTGCCTGCGCGCTGAAACGCGCCTGCGGTGCGGCTGTCGATGCTGCCATCGGTGCTCCTTTATAGCGGCCTTGCGCCACGGGATCCGAGCGGTGCGGAACCCTGTGGGCGATGGTGCCTTCGGTGTAAAGTTGGGCAAGTCATCCGTACCCAAAAAAGTGATCTAGCACATATGATATCGGATGTCCGACGACTAGAATAGGCACGGCGTGGCGCGCCCTCCTCGGATTTCTCCGGCAGAACCGCCGCCACTCAGGAACGTGCTTAAGAACCCGCCGCCGCGACCCCGTCGCCAGGTGCCGCTCGTAACCGATTTGTAATCCGAATCGCACTTGACCAATCACTGTGACGCCTCTTACAGTTTATTGACAAGCATCGGACGTCCTACATCCGATAACCAACTTACGAAATGGTGAGTCCCACAATGAGCAACACTCTTGAGAACCTGCCTTTGATCAAGGATGCTTCCCGCCGCAGCTTTTTGAAGGTTGCCGGCGTCCTTGGTACTGCGACGGCCTTTGCCGGTACGCTTGCCGCCTGCGGCTCCTCGTCGACGTCGACGGGCACCACCGCAGCCACCACCGCTGCCGTCAACAAGGACCTGACCATCGAGGCAGGCATCTCCTACTCGCTCTCGACGGGCTTCGACCCGATGTCTTCCTCGGGTGCAACCCCGATGGCCGCAAACCTGCACATCTTCGAGGGCCTCGTTGAGCTCCACCCGGCCACCCGCGAGCCGTACAACGCTCTGGCCGCCGCCGACCCCAAGAAGGTCGACGACCTGACCTACCAGGTCACCCTCCGCGACGGTGCAACCTTCCACGATGGCACCCCGGTGACCACCGACGACGTCGTCTACTCCTTCACCCGCGTGCTGGACCCGGCCAACAAGGCCCTGTTCGCCCAGTTCATCTTCTTCCTGGACACCGTCACGGCCGTTGACGCCAAGACCGTCGAGTTCAAGCTGAAGACCCCGTTCGCCGGCTTCGGCCCGCGCATCTCCGTCGTCAAGGTTGTCCCGAAGGCCCTGGCCTCGGCAGATCAGAAGGCATTCGACGCCAAGCCCGTCGGCACCGGCCCGTACAAGTTCGTCTCCGCCGCCAAGGACGACAAGATCGTCTTTGAGCGCTTCGAGGCCTACAACGGCCCCAAGCCGGCTCTGGCCAAGTCCATGACCTGGTTCCTGCTCTCCGATGCAGCCGCCCGCGTCACCGCCGTCCAGTCCGGCCGTGTCCAGGCCATCGAGGACGTCCCCTACCTGGACGTTGACTCGCTCAAGTCCAAGGTCAGCGTCGAGTCCGTGCAGTCCTTCGGCCTGCTGTTCCTGATGTTCAACCTCTCCAAGGCTCCCTTCGACAAGAAGGAAGTCCGCCAGGCACTGCACTACGCCCTGGACAAGGAAACCATCATCAAGACGGCGCTGCTGGGCAACGCCACCGCCGCCACCTCCTACTTCCAGCAGGGCCACCCGTCCTACTCGAAGGCTTCCACGGTCTATGGCTACGACGCAGAGAAGGCCAAGTCCCTGCTGGCCTCCGCCGGTGTCAAGGACCTGTCCCTGACGTTGAACACCACCGACACCGCCTGGGTCAAGGACGTCGGACCGCTGATCAAGAAGAACTGGGATGCCATTGGCATCAACACCACCCTGGAGCCGCTGGCTTCCTCGGCCCTGTACGGACCGGACAAGGTTGGCGGCCTGAAGTACGACGTCGTGGCCGCCCCCGGCGACCCCTCCGTCTTCGGCAACGACGCTGACGTTCTCCTCAGCTGGTGGTTCCGTGGCGACACCTGGGCCAAGAACCGCTTCGCCTGGAGCACCACCCCGGAGTACGCCACGGTCCAGACCAAGCTGAACGAGGCTGCACAGGCCACCGGCGACAAGCAGAAGACCCTGTACAAGGAGATCGTGGACATCATCGCCGAAGAGGCGCCGCTGTACCCGATCTTCCACCGCAAGCTGCCGTCCGCTTGGGACAGCAAGAAGCTTGCCGGTTTCCAGCCGCTGCCGACCACGGGCGTGAGCTTCGTGGGCGTGGGCCGCACCGCGTAGCAACACAGCACGACACAGACCAGAGGGGCTGTGGCCTTTCGGCCATGGCCCCTCTGGTCTAAAACCACAAATCCTATGATGCAGGACACACTGCTAATAGAACCGGAGAAGTAAATTGGTAATGTTTTTGCGACTGCTGGGACGCCGGCTCGCAGCACTTCCGCTGATGATCCTGGGTGTCACCCTGTTGGTCTTCGTGGTGCTGCAGTTCGCCCCAGGCGACCGTGCCGTTGCGGCTCTTGGCGAAGGCGCCTCCCCCGAGGCCCTCGCCCAGTTCCGTGCTGAAAACGGACTCAACGACCCGTTGTTCCTGCAGTACTTCCGGTACTTGGGCAACCTGGTCACTCTGAACTTCGGCAACACCCTGCCGCCGCAGAAGCCCATCACCGAGGTTATTGCCGGCGCCTTCCCCCTGACGCTGCAGCTCACCTTCGTGGGTGTCCTGATCGCCGTCGTCCTGGCCCTGGTCTTCGGTGTGTTGGCCGCGCTGTACCGCGACACCTGGGTTGACCAGCTGGTGCGCGTGTTCTCCATCGCCGCCATCGCCACTCCGTCCTTCTGGCTCGGCATCCTGCTCATCCAGTGGTTCGCCCTGGGCACCGACTCCATCTTCCCCTCGGGTGGTCTGGCCGATCCGGCCGACGGCTTCGTTGGCTGGCTGAAGTCCATGGCGCTGCCGGCACTGGCTCTGGCCATCCCGGTCTCCGCCTCCCTGATCCGCGTGGTCCGCACCTCGATGGTTGAAGAGCTGGACCGCGACTACGTCCGTACGGCCATCGGCAACGGTGTCCCCTACCGCACCGTGGTGTCCCGCAATGTGCTCCGCAACGCCCTCGTCACCCCGGTGACGGTGCTGGGTCTGCGCGTGGGCTACCTGCTCGGCGGCGCCGTCGTGATTGAAATGATCTTCTCCCTGCCTGGCATGGGACAGCAGATCCTCAACGGCATCACCAACAAGGACACCAACCTCGTCCAGGGTGTTGTCCTTGTCATCGCCGTGACCTTCGTTTTGGTCAACATCCTGGTGGATCTTCTCTACCTGCTCATCAATCCCCGAATCAGGACGGTCTAAGTCATGCGCAGCAAACTTGCCGAACGGTTGAGCGCCCCCGGATTGCGATTCAAGGCTCTTGCCCTGGGATCGAAAATTGCCCTGCTCTTCCTTCTTTTCATCATCATCGTGGCAATCTTTGCCCCCCTCATCGCACCGCACGATCCCCTGGCCTCGGACATCCCGGCCCAGGCGCCCAGTGTGGACCACCTGTTCGGAACGGACCGCATCGGCCGTGACGTGTTCTCCCGCCTCGTCTTCGGTGCCCGCGCATCGCTGATGATCGGCCTCGGCGCCGTCGCCCTGGCCATCGTTGTCGGCGCGACCCTCGGCTCCATTGCCGCCACCGCGTCCAAGAACGTCGCTGAGGTCATCATGCGCCTCATGGACATCCTGATGGCCTTCCCGGGCATCGCCCTGGCCGCCGTGCTGCTGGCTTCCTTTGGCAACTCGGTCCCCACGATCATCGTGGCCATCGCCATCATCTACACGCCGCAGATCGCCCGTGTGGTCCGCGCCAACGTGCTCTCCCAGTACGGCGAGGACTATGTCCGTGCCGAAAAGGTCATGGGCGCCAGCGTTCCGTTCATCCTGATCAAGCACATCATCCGCAACACCGCCGCCCCGGTGCTGGTGTTCGCAACGGTGATGGTGGCCGACGCCATCATCCTGGAAGCCTCGCTGTCCTTCCTGGGCGCCGGCATCCAGGACCCCGATCCGTCCTGGGGCAACGTCATCTCCTACGGCCGCAACCTGGTCCTCTCCGGCGGCTGGTGGGCAACCACCTTTGCCGGTCTGACCATCCTGCTGACCGTGCTGGCCCTGAACATCCTGGCCGAGGGCCTGACCGATGCCATGGTCAACCCGAAGCTGCGCAAGGCTCCCAAGGTCTCCGACGACGACGGTTCCGCCGCCGCCATCGCCGCCAAGGGCGTGGACACCGAGATCGGCACCTCGCCGACGGCAGTCTCCATTGTGGAAACCCACGAGCTGGACCGGCTGGACACCCCGCTGCACTCCGAACTGGACGACGCCGAAGCGGCAGCCAGCGCCATCAAGGACCCGGTCCTGGCCGCTGCCAACCCGTTCGCCCTGCTGGACCACGAGCTGACCCTGCTGCGCGACATCGAGGCCAAGCGCACCGACCGCCTGCCCCAGGTTGGCGCCGGCGCCCGCAATGTTCTGGAGGTCAAGAACCTCTCCATCCGCTTCCCGGAGCGCTACGGCGACATCGCCATCGTGGACAACGTGTCCTTCACCGTCCGCGAGGGCGAGACCATGGGTCTGGTGGGCGAGTCCGGCTGCGGCAAGTCCATCTCCTCCCTGGCGATCATGGGCCTGCTGCCCAAGTCCGCCCAGGTCACCGGGTCCATCAAGTTCGATGGCAAGGAACTGCTGAACCCGGTCACGAAGCACTCCGACGTCAAGGCCTACGAGGGCCTGCGCGGCGAGCAGATTGCCATGGTCTACCAGGATGCGCTCAGCTCGCTGAACCCGTCCATGCTGATCAAGGACCAGATGCTGCAGCTCACCAACCGCGGTGGCCGCAAGACCCCCGCCGAGCTGCTGGAACTGGTGAAGCTGGATCCGGTCCGCACGCTCAAGAGCTACCCGCACGAGCTCTCCGGTGGACAGCGCCAGCGTGTGCTGATCGCCATGGCGCTCTCCCGCTCACCGAAGATCGTCGTCGCCGATGAGCCGACGACGGCGCTGGACGTCACCGTCCAGAAGCAGGTTGTCGATCTGCTCAACGAGCTGCGCGAGCAGCTGGGCTTCGCGATGGTGTTCGTCAGCCACGACCTGGCCCTGGTGGCCTCGCTGGCCCACCGGATCACCGTCATGTACGCCGGCCAGGTGGTGGAATCCGCACAGGCTTCCGAGCTGCTGCAGAACCCGACCCACGAGTACACCCGCGGCCTGCTGGGCGCCGTGCTCTCGATCGAGGCCGACGCCGCGCGTCTGCACCAGATCCCCGGCACCGTTCCCTCCCCGCGCGAGTTCGCCCCCGGCGACCGTTTCGCCAGCCGCTCGCTGCGTGCCGGCGCGGACCCCAACCAGAAGCTGGCGTTCACCAAGCTGGGCGGCGCGAGCGAAGGCACGGACCACTTCTGGGCCAGCCACCTCAAGAAGGATGCCCCGGCAGCAGCCGCGATTGAAACCCAGGTAGGTGCCAAATGAGCAACGCAACCACCCCCGTCATTGAACTGAAGGACCTGCACGTCCACCACCGGACCCGTTCCGGCGGCCTGTTCAAGCCGAACTACGTCAAGGCCGTCAACGGTGTTGACTTCACCGTCAGCCGCGGCGAGACGGTGGGCATCGTGGGCGAGTCCGGCTGTGGCAAGTCCACGCTGGCCTCCGTGCTGGTGGGTCTGCAGACGCCGACCTCCGGCGAGGTGCTCTTCCATGGCAAGCCCGCCATCAAGCGCAACGCCGCCATGCGCAAGGAATTCGGCCGTTCCGTCTCAGTGGTCTTCCAGGACCCGGCAACGGCGCTGAACCCGCGCATGACCATCCACGACATCCTCACGGACCCCCTGCAGGTCCACGGCATTGGCACGGCGGCCTCCCGCTCGGCCAAGGTCAAGGAACTGCTGGCCCTGGTGGGTCTGCCGCAGTCCGCGGCCGAGGTCACGCCGTCGCAGGTCTCCGGTGGCCAGCGCCAGCGTGTGGCCATCGCCCGCGCCCTGGCCCTGGGCCCGGACCTGATCGTGGCGGATGAGCCCACCTCCGCACTGGACGTCTCCGTCCGCGCCCAGGTGCTCAACCTGCTCTCGGATCTGAAGAAGGAACTGAACCTGGGCATGGTCTTCATCAGCCATGACATCCAGACCGTCCGCTACGTCTCCGACCGCATCTGCGTCATGTACTACGGCCAGATCGTCGAGCAGGGTTCCGCGGAGCAGATCTTCGACAACCCGAGCAACGACTACACGAAGAAGCTGCTCGGCGCCGCGCCGTCGCTCCTTCACATCTAGCTTCCCCCGCAAGATTTTTCACCTAACAATCAATATTTTGGAGAACACTGTGACAACCGTCGCTTCCCGTTTCCAGGGCGTCATCCCGCCCGTCGTCACCCCCCGCACCGCCGAAGGCGCCATCGACGTTCCGTCGCTGGAGAACGTCACCAAGCACCTCCTCGAGGGCGGCGTCAGCGGCCTGTTCGTGCTGGGCTCCTCTTCCGAGGTCACCCACATGACCAACGCCGAGCGCGACCTGGTCCTGACCACCATCGCCGGCGTCAACGCCGGCCAGGTCCCGGTCATCGCCGGCGCCGTGGAGCAGACCACCAACCGCGTCATCGAGGAAGCCCAGCGCGTCATCTCCCTCGGTGCCGACGCCATCGTGGCCACCAGCCTGTACTACGCCATCTCCAACGCCCAGGAGAACGGCACGCACTTCCGTTCCATCGCCGCAGCCGTCGACGTCCCCGTCTTCGCCTACGACGTTCCGGTGCGCACCCACTTCAAGCTGCCCACCGACCTGCTGGTTGAGCTGGGCCGCGAGGGTGTCATTGCCGGTGTGAAGGATTCCTCGGGCGATGACGTCTCCTTCCGCCAGCTGCTGCTGGCCGCCCGCGACATCCCCAACTTCGACATCTTCACCGGCCACGAAGTGGTTGTCGACGGCGCCCTGCTGGGCGGCGCACAGGGTGTTGTTCCGGGTCTGGGCAACGTTGACCCGGCCGCCTACCGCCGCCTCTACGACGCCGCTGTTGCCGGCGAGTGGGCCAAGGCCGCCGCCGAGCAGGACCGCATTGCTGACGTCTTCGAGATCGTCTACACCCCCAAGGCTGGCCGCATGTCCGGCAATGCCGCGGGCCTGGGCGCCTTCAAGACCGCGCTGCAGCTGATGGGGATCATCAAGACGAACGTGATGAGCGCTCCGATGCTGTCCCTGGATGAGGATGAGACCGCTGCGGTCAAGGTCATCCTGGCGCGCAACGGCCTGATCTAAGGCTCTTTCCTGGGTGGCGGTGCCTGCGCACCGTTTTGCCGTCGCTTAGACACGTCCGGTGTGTCGCTTGCTCGCAGAGCTCGCGGCGCGCCACACGCGTCCGCGATGCGCGCCTACGCAAAACGGCGCCTCCGGCACCGCCACCGGGGATGGAATCTTAGGTTTGACCCTCGGACTTCATTCATTGCTTTTTTTGATTTTCTTTACCGCAACTCTCTTTCGAGGAATGGCATGCAGTACGTAATTGGCGTTGATTTGGGTGGGACGAAGACTGCGGCGGGGGTGGTTGGGGCTGATGGATCCGTGTTGTTCATGGACCAGACGCCGACGCGCAACCGCGACGGCGGGGAGGCCATCCTGGATGCTACGGCGGCGCTGGTTGCCTCACTGCGCGGCCGCGCGGCGGCCGAGGGCATTGAGGTTTCGGCCATCGGGATGGGCTCGGCGGGCGTGATTGACGCGGCGGCCGGGACTGTCATCTCCGCCACCGACGCGATTCTGGGCTGGAGCGGCACTGACATCCGCACGGGGCTGGGCGCACGCACCGGTCTTCAGGTCTCGGTGGTCAACGATGTCCACGCCCATGCCCTCGGCGAAGCGTGGCTGGGCGCTGCGGCGGGCACCGACTCCTCGTTGATGGTGGCCTTCGGCACCGGCGTCGGCGGCAGCTTTGTTGTCAACGGCCACCCGCTGCTGGGCCACCGCTTTGTGGGCGGCCATGTGGGCCACTTCGCCTCCCCCTACGCCTACCACGACGGCACCGCACTGGACTGCTCCTGCGGCCACGTGGGGCATGTGGAGGCCATCGCCTCCGGGCCGGCCATCCACGCCAGCTACCTGCGCTTTGGCGGCTCGGCGGAGGTCCCCGACACCCGCGCCGTCTTCGATCTGGCCCGCACCGGCGATGCCACGGCACTGAAGGCCATTGGCACCGGTGCCGGCGCCGCGGGCCAGGCCGTGGGCGGCATGGTGAACATCCTCGATCCCGAGGTAGTGGTGGTCTCCGGCGGACTGGCCGATGCCGGCGAGCTCTGGTGGGGCGCCATGGAGCGCGCCCTGCGCCAGGAACTGCTGGCCCCGTTGGCCGACGTCCCGGTGCTGCGCGCCACGCTGGGCAACACCGCAGCCATTGCCGGCGCGGCCAGCCTCGTCCTGAACTAACGTCCCACCACCTTCCGCCTCCCAGACCATCCCACCCAGGAGCCACCATGACCTTGAAACTCACCAACCTTGATGCGCTGGCCGGTGCGCTGATCGTTTCCGCCCAGGCGTACCCGGGCGAGCCGATGCGCGACCCGCGCACCACAGCACAGGTTGCCGCCTCCGCCGTCATCGGCGGCGCCGCCGGCATCCGGGTGCAGGGCATCGCTGACATCCAGTTCACCCGTGCCGCCGTGGAGGTGCCGGTGATCGGCCTCTGGAAGGATGGCCACGACGGCGTCTTCATCACCCCCACGCTGCGCCATGCGCTCTCCTGCGCCAATGCCGGCGCCCACATCGTGGCCATCGACGGCACCCGCCGCCCGCGCCCGGACGGACTGACGCTGAAAGAGACCATCACCGGCATCCACGAGGGTTCCAACGCGCTGGTCATGGCGGACTGCGGCTCCTTCGAGGACGCCGTCGCCGCCGTTGAGGCCGGCGCCGACATCATCGGCACCACCCTCGCCGGCTACTCGGGCGAGCGGGAGAAGACCCACGGCCCGGATCTGGAACTGCTGGCCGCCATCGCCGCCGCGGACCTGGGCCGCCCGCTCATTGCCGAGGGCCGCATCCACACCCCCGCCCAGGCGCGCGCCGCCATGGACGCCGGAGCCTTCGCCGTCGTTGTCGGCACCGCCATCACCCACCCGGCCTCCATCACTGGCTGGTTCAAGGACGCCATCACCGCCTAGCCGCGGAACTTGCCTTTGATCAGGGGCGGGGCACCACTACGGTGCCTCGCCCCGCGTCGTTAATAGTCGTATGCTCCATTCATGGCTGAGCCAGTGGCGGTTGACGTAGTGGTGGTGGGTGCCGGCACGGCCGGCCTTGCGGCATGCCGGACGCTGGCCGCCGCGGGGCTCTCGGTGGCGGTGGTGGAGGCCGAGCTGGCCGGCGGTGCTGCGGCCTATTGGGCCGATATACCCCTCGATGCCCTCCGGCTTCCCGGGGAGGTGCTGCTGGCGGCCCAATCCGTCCCCGGCGCCCAGGACGCCGTGACCACCACATTGGACGCCGCAGCCACCCTGCAGTGGCGCAACTCTCTGGTGCACCACTGGCAGGACGACGCCGCTGCCGCCACACTCGAACGCGCCGGCGTGCAGCTGCTGCGCGGGCGGGCCCGGATCACCGGCCCCCGGCAGGTGTCGGTGGCAAGGCTCGACGGCGGCACCGAGGTGGCCGAGGCCGCCCTGGCCGTGGTGCTGGCCACCGGCTCGGCGCCTGAACCTGTCGGGGAGGAACTCCACTCCGCGGGCGCCGCCTGCTGGGGAACGCGCGAGGCGCTCAGCGCCGCCACCGTGCCACACCGCCTGGTGGTGGCCGGCGGCGGGCCCCTCGCAGCGGCCATCGCCCAGGCGTATGCCCGGCTTGGCTCCCGGGTGGTGCTCGCGGCGCCCGATGGTCTGCTGCCCGGATGGCCCGCACCGGCCGTCGAGCTGGCCGCGGCCTCGATGCGTGCCGATGGGATCCAGCTGTGGCGCACCACCGGCGCCACGAAGGCCACGGCCGGCGGCGGCTCCCTCGTGGTGGAACTGGCCAACGGCCACACCGTCGATTGCGACGCACTGCTGGTGGACACCCCGCGCCGCCCCCTGCTGGCGGGGCTGGGGCTGGAATCCTTGGAGATACCCTCTGGTCCCGGCAGCCCCGGCGGCCTGCGCCTGGACGCACTGCGCCTGGACGCCCACGGCCTCGTGCAGGGCACGGACTGGCTGTACCTCGCCGGCGACGCGGCCGGCGCAGGATTGCGCAGCGCGGGATCCGGCAGCACAGCACCCGGCGCAGCCGGAAGCAACACATCCGGAAGCAACACAGCCGGATCCAGTACGGCCGGATCCAACACAGCCGCATTCAGCAGCACGGCCGCCGCGGACCAGGGCCGCCGGGCCGCCGCATCAATCCTGGCGGCGGCCGGCGTGGAGGACGGACGGGCCTCCCCCGCCCGGGGCGCCGCAGGGCCGGCCCTGGCACCCCGGATGGTCTACACCGATCCCTTGATTGCCGCCGTCGGCCCTTCGCTGGAGCAGGCCCGGCACCAGGGCCTGGACCCGACGGTCCTGCTCAACCGGGTCTCCTCCGCGGACGCCACCCCGGCCCGGAGGGCAGGTGGGCACGCCGATGTCTTCAGCCAGCTGCTGGTCGACCCGGACACTTCCCGGCTGCTGGGTGCCACCTTCGCCGGCCCCGATGCGGCCGCACTGGCCCAGCTGGCCGCCCTCGCCATCACGGCAAGACTCCCGGCCGGCGCCCTGCTGGGGGCCGCACCACCGCCCGGGGACTGAACCGGGGGCTCGGGTTCGTTTGATACGTTGGCATGACCCCCCGCCCCGACAGAAAGAAGATCCTGTGCTGTCAGCCGTCCAAATCCACGTCAACGGAAGACATCACAATCTTCTACCGGCCACCACATTTTCAGCGGTGCGTGGCAAATTGCTGCTGGTCCAGGCGGACGGCCAGGACCGCCGGACGGCGTTGGCCCTCGCGCTCACCGGACGGATGAAACCGACCTCCGGGAGCGTCGCCCTTGGCCACGACGACAGCATCGCCAGGCTGCGCCGGCACAGCGCCGTTCTCGATTCCCCCGACGTCAATGAACCCGAGCGGCATCTGACGGTGCGCAGCCTGGTGGCCGAGGATCTGGCCCTGGTGCCGCGCAAGTTCCGCGACAGGACCAAACCGACTGCATGGCTGGTCCGCCAGGGGCACACGGAGATTTTGGACAAATGGGTGGAGGAGCTGGAATCCGGCGCCTTGCTGGCGCTGCTGGCCGAGCTGGCCCTGGCGAATCCCGAGGTCGACGTGCTGGTGGTCGATTCCCCGGACCGCCACACCTCCGATGAGGGCCAGTGGCTGCCCTACCTCCAGGGCCTTGCCGCCGGCGCGGAGCGGGACCTGGCGGTCATCGCCGTCGTCGGCCGCATCCCCGACGGGTGGGAGGGCGATGCCGCCTACGTCGGCGCGGAGCAGGAGCCCAGCGTGCCCGAACCGGCACCGGCCCCGGCTGCGGAACCCGAACCGGAACCGGCCGCAGATCCGGCACCGCCAACGGCCGCCATCCCGGCCGTTGAACCTGCCTTGGAACCGGCCGTTGAACCAGCCTCCACACCTGGTGCAGACCGGTCCGATGAAGAGGAGTCCCACTGATGACGGTGCTGCGGCTGGCAATGTCCGAACTCAAGCGCATGACAGGCGGGCTGCTGCCCAAGCTGACCATCGTCGCGCTCACCATGGTTCCGCTGCTCTACGGGGCCGTCTACCTCTATGCGAACTGGGACCCCTACTCCAACCTCGACCAGCTCAAGGCCGCGATTGTGGTCCAGGACCAGGGCGCCACCACCTCCGACGGCAAGCGCCTGGACGTCGGCCAAGAGGTGGCCAAGAACCTCATCGATGGGCACAAGTTCGACTGGACCACTGTGGATTCGCCCGAGGCGGCCAACCACGGCGTAGAATCCGGCGAGTACGCCTTCGCACTGGTGATCCCCTCCAATTTCTCGGCCAATCTGGCCTCTCCGGAGGACTTTGACTCGGCCCAACAGGCCATCCTCAGCGTCACCACCAACGACGCCAACAACTATCTGCTGACCAACATCGTGGACAAGGTGACCACCCAGGTCCACGCCTCGGTGGCCCAGCAGGTGGGTGAGCAGACGGCCGATGCCCTGCTCTCCGGCTACGGAACCATCCACGGCAAGCTCGTCCAGGCCGCTGACGGTGCGCAGCAACTGGCCGACGGCGCCGCGAAGCTCAAGGATGGGGCCGCCACCCTCCACCAGGGCACCGGGGACCTGGCCACCGGCGCCGACAAACTGGTGGCCGGCCAGGTACAGCTCACCACCGGCGCACACCAACTTTCCGACGGCGCGGCCACCCTCAACTCCGGGCTGGGCGAGCTCAAGAGCAAGACATCGACTTTGCCGGCGGACACCCAAGCCCTGGCCACTGGCGCCGCGCAGGTGGCGGCCGGCAACGCCGCCCTCAACGCCAAGGTGCAGAACACCGTCGGCACCCTCTCGGACATTGACGCCGCGGCTGCCAGTGCCGTCACCGCCAAGCTCAACCAGATGCTGGCCGACGGCGTCCTGACGCCGGCGCAGCACAGTGAGATTTCCGCGGCCGTGGCCAATCTTGGCACCAGCGCCCCCGTCCAGGAGCTGAAGAACAAACTGGCCACCGACGCGGGAGACATCGCGAAACTGGCTGGCGGGGCGCAGCAGGTTTCCGACGGCGCGGCCACGCTGGCCGGGGCCACACCCGCATTGACCGGTGCCATCGGCCAAGCCAGCGCAGGGGCTGCATCACTGGCGGATGGGGCGGCCACATTGGCTGCCGGCCAGGACACGGCTCTGGACGGCGCCAACCAGCTGGCGGCCGGGGCGCACAAGCTCGACGCCGGCGCAGGCGACCTCAGCAACGGCGCCGGCGCACTCTCCGACGGCGCGGCGGAGCTTGCCAGCCAGCTCGGCGCCGGGGCTTCCTCGGTCCCCAACCCCAACGATGCGCAGAAGAACATCGCGTCATCCGTCATTGCCAGCCCCATCAAGGTCAGCAACACCTCCCTGGCCACCGCCGCCAACTACGGCTCCGGGCTCGCCCCGTTCTTCCTGGTGCTGGCTCTGTGGATCGGCGCGTTCATGCTGGTCCAGGCCATGCGGCCGCTGACCACCCGCGCTCTGGCCTCCAACGCCCCCTCATGGAAGATCGCCGTCGGCGGCTGGCTGCCGTTCCTGGTGGTCTCCGTCGGCCAGGCACTGCTCTTGTACGCCGTCGTCCACTTCGGTCTGGGGCTGGAACCGGCGCATCCGTGGCTGACACTGGGCCTGCTGCTGCTGGCGGCCATGGCCTTCACGGCCCTGATCCAGGGCATCGTGGCGCTGATGGGCACCCCGGGCAAGTTTGTGGTGCTGATCCTGCTGGTGCTCCAGCTGGTCTCCTCCGGTGGCACCTTCCCCTGGCAGACCACCCCGGAGCCGCTGCACATCATGCACCAGATCCTGCCCATGGGGCATGTGGTGGAGGGCATGCGGCATCTGATCTACGGCGCCGACCTGGCCACACTGGTCCCCATCGTGTTCGGGCTGCTGGGCTACACGCTGGTGGGGCTGGCGCTGTCGCTGCTGGCCGTGAACAAGCACAAGTTCTGGACGCTGAAGCGGCTCCAGCCGGAGATCGAGGTCTAGCGCGGAATGTGGAAGTGGACGGCCCGGGCATCCTGGCCGTCCAGTTCCGCCCAATCCTTGGTGTGCTCGAAGACCGAGAACGCGCTGGTGGGGTAGTTCGAGGCCAGCCCCATGTAGGCGGATTCATCCGAATCCCGCGAGGCCAGCCGCAGCGCCAGATCCTGGATGCCGGGCAGGTGGCTGATGACCATGAGTGTGCGGACCGTGTCCGGCACGTGGTTGATCACCGAGAGCATGGTGGTGGCGCTGGTGGCGTAGAGCCGCTCCTCCAGCTTGGGGGTGGGTGCCTTGTCCCCCAGCTGCTGGCAGACCCAGGTGCAGGTCTGCCGTGTGCGCAGGGCCGAGGAACACAGGATGAAGTCGGGGACGATCCCGTTCTCCAGCAGCCACTTGCCGGCCAGCGGGGCCTCGTTGTGGCCGCGCTGGGCCAGCGGGCGGTCATGGTCGCCAACGCCCAGCGGGTAGGCCGCCTTGGCATGGCGCATCAGGATCAGCCGCTTCACATGGTGTTCACTCATAGGCCCAGTTTAGTGAGCCGCGGCCCGCATGGGTCCCGGCATGCACAAGGCCCGCCGCGGGGTTCCCGCGGCGGGCCTTGTGCAGCTGTGGTTGTACAGCGGAAGGAGCGTGTTTGAAGCCTAGATGGAGTATTCCGGAGCGGCCCAGACAACAACTTCGGGGTGTTCGTAGAAGCGGTAGCCCTCGCCGCGCACGGTGCGCACGGTGTTGGCCAGGCGCCCCAGCTTGGAGCGGAGGCGGCGGATGTGGACGTCGATGGTGCGCTCGTTGGGCACCTCGTCGGCGTTGCTCCACAGGCCCTCGAGCAGCTCGTCGCGGCCCACGGTGCGGGTGCCGTTCTCGACGAGGTAGTTGAGCAGTTCGAATTCCTTGAACGTGAGGTTCAGCGTTTCGCCGTCGAGGTGGACCTCGCGGCGGGCCAGGTCGATCAGGACGCCGGACGGGCGGGGCTCCTGGGCAGCGGCCAGACGGGCCGATTCCTGGCGCTGGCGGGCGGCCACCGTGGGATCTCCGAAGGTGGAGCGGACCACGTCAAGCGGGGAACCGGGGGTGTCGGCGGGGGCAATGGCGACGGCGGCGTAGCTCTGGGCCTGCGGCACCAGGGACTGTGCGTAGGCGCGGATGTCCTGGGCCAGCTTGGCCAGCGAGGTGCCGGCTGCGGCCGCGGTGTCTTCATCCACACCCACGTAGAGCACGAAGCCGCGGGCCACATTGTCCTGGCTGACGCTGCGGAGAACATCCGGACCGGCCACTATGGGGGTGGGCGCCGTCATGGGGGCCGCCTGGGCCGGAGCGACGCTGCGCAGGTGGCCGTGGCCGGCACCGCTGTCGAGGTCGTGTCCGAAGCCTCGGGGGGCGGCGGTGGGGGCAAAGGACGGGCGCGGCGCGAAGGGCTGGCGGGTTGCGCCGGAAGCCAGTGCAGCTGCCTTGTTGGCATTGCGAACAGAGATGTGGACGTATCCGGATGCTACAGACATTAGAACTACCTAAGGGTGAATGACCGTTGTCACGGCGCGAATGTAACTTCGTGTTCTGGTTGTCAGAACTGGATGCCCGTTGCCGGGCTGGCCAGAGGGGCCGAAACAGCTAGCTCGAGGGGTGTGAGTTAGGGCTGCATTCGACAACAGCACACGAATGATCCGCCGGTCTTGCCCGGCCGGATCGCTGCGACTGCAGATGCCATTGCGTTGGTGTTCACACCTTGAGTTTCTACGTAACAATGCGAACTCGCAAGTAATAAAGCCCCAAAGGGTCCATATTGTGAGACGTTTGGGCAAAGTGTGATGAAGCTTACATAGCCATCTCCGCCTCGCTGCGGCGCCAGATTTGCCACTTCCCCGAACCTTTTCTCCAAATACACATATTTTGGCTGAAATTGTTCGACGCAATGCATCTTTTTTCCAGAATTATTCGACAGTGGCGTCCACCACGTGGGACATCCCACTGTTGGCGGGTTGCTAACGGTCAGGAAACACCCAGCTTCTCAGGTTAAGCGCTTGACGGTGGATTTGGGCACCTTCCGCCCTCCTTGCCTGCGCAGAAAGACACAGCCGGCTCCCAGCCAATTCCCAGCAGTCTGGGGCGCGCATCGCACAGAGTTGGAGCATGGCCGCTCCCCGCTCCTTCACCAGCAACCTCCCCGCACTGTCGCACCCGGATGGCTCCCCGATCCGGGCCCTGGTGGTCGACGACGAACCCAGCCTCGCCGACCTGCTCAGGATGGGCCTGTCCATGGCGGGCTGGCAGGTGGAGGTCGCCCACGATGCCCAGCAGGCGCTGAAGTCCGCCCGGGCGGCACGGCCCGACGTCCTGGTGCTCGACGTGATGCTCCCCGGCATCGACGGCTTTGAGCTGCTGTCCCGGATCCGCACCTTCCACCCGGACATCCCTGCCCTCTTCCTCACGGCCCGGGACGCCGTCGAGGACCGGGTCACGGGCCTGGCCTCCGGTGGGGACGACTACGTGACCAAACCCTTCAGCATGGAGGAGGTGCTGCTGCGGCTGCATCGGATTGTCCAGCGCGCGGGGGTGGCCGCCCCGGATTCCGCCCTGCTCACCGTGGGGGACCTGTCCCTGGACGGCGACACCCGCGAGGTGGTGCGCGGCGGGGAGGCGATAGCCCTCACCGCCACCCAGTTCGAGCTGCTGCGCTACCTGATGGAGAACCCGCGCCACGTGCTCAGCAAGTCCCAAATCCTGGACCGGGTCTGGAACTACGATTTTGGCGGCCAGGCGAACATCGTGGAGCTGTACATCTCCTACCTGCGCAAGAAGATCGACGTCGGCCGCGAACCGATGATCCACACCGTCCGCGGCGCCGGCTACGTTATCAAGCCGGCCCCGTGACCGCCGCCGAGATGGCACCGGCGGCACCGGCGCCCAGGCCGCGCTGGCGCAACCCGGGCGCGTGGCATCTGCGCACCACCTTCATCGCGGCCACCATGGTTCTGTTGGCCACCATCTGCACGGTGGTGGGCGCCGTCAGCTACACGGCCGTGAAGATCTCCCTCGATGGACAGGTGAACACGGCGTTGGCGGCTGCCGCGCACCGGGCCGCGGCCTTTGGCGGCCAGTCCGGCGGCATCTCCGTGCGGCCCAACCCCCTCGATGCCCGGGGCACGGGCGTGGGCACTTTGACCGCCCGGCTGTCCCCCACCGGGACAGTGCTCAGCGCCGGCATCCTCGCAGTGGGTTCCGGCCAGCCGCAGCTCACGTCCGCCGATGCGAAGATTCTGTCCGCCCTGGCGACTGACCCCGGTGCCGCGGCACGGGACGGCTTCGTGGACAAGGACCTCTCGATCGGCGAATACCGGCTGGCCGCCGTCCAGCTGTCTTCCGGCGACGTCATCGTGACGGGCCTGCCCCTGCTGGAGCAGAACAACACCCTGGCCGCGCTGGCCAGGACCATTGTGGTGGTTTCGGCCGCGGGCCTGCTGGCGCTGGGCCTGGTGGGGACGCTGATCATCCGCCGCACCCTGCGCCCGTTGGAGGAGCTCTCCGCCGTCGCCACCAAGGTGGCGGGCCTGCCATTGGATGCCGGCGAGGTGGCGCTGGCCGAGCGCGTGCCCGCCCGCGGTGCCAATCCGGACACCGAGGTGGGCAAAGTGGGCCATGCACTCAACGGCATGCTGGACAACGTGGCCAATGCCCTCACAGCCCGCCAGGCCAGCGAAACCCGCGTGCGCCGCTTTGTGGCCGATGCCAGCCATGAGCTGCGCACCCCCCTGACGGCCATTCGCGGCTATACGGAACTGATGCGCGCCGATGCGGAGCTGAGCGAGGACAGCGGCCGCTCGCTGGAGCGGGTGGAGCAGCACAGCGCGCGGATGGCGCAGTTGGTGGAGGATCTGCTGCTGCTTGCCCGCCTGGACGAGGGCCGGGCGCCGCAGTGGGCCGCGACGGACGTGACCGAGCTGGTCGTTGAGACGGTGGCCGACGCCGCCGTCGCGGCTCCGTCGCACCGCTGGGAGTTGGACCTGGGCGAGGAACCCATAGTGGCCACGGCGGACCCGGAACAGCTGCGGACGCTGCTGTTGAACCTGGTGGGAAACGCCCACAAGCACACGCCGCCGGGCACCACCGTGGCCGTCTCGCTGTCCACCGCCGACGACGGCATGGTGCTGCTGTCCGTGGCGGACAACGGCCCCGGCATCCCCGCTGCCTTCCAGAGCCAGGCCTTCGATCGGTTCGCCCAGGCCGATTCCGCCCGAACGCAGACGGCTCCGAGCACCGGATTGGGCCTGTCGATTGTACAGGCCATCGCGGCGGCGCACGGCGCCAGGGTCTCCCTGGCCAGCCGTCCCGGCTCCACCTGCTTCACCGTGGCGCTCCCCGCCCGGCCCTAGGACCGGCATCCGTCGCTTGCACAGAAATACCCCTAGGGGGTATATTTTGAGAGTTGTCAGTGAGTAGCCTGTCGCGGCCGGAGGGTTCCGGATCCGCCACTTCCGTTCAACCCACAACGCACACCTCCCCTCTTTCAAGGACATTGCCATGTGCGGAACCAACACCCCCGAAGAACTGACCCTCACGCCCGTCGGCGGCGCCTCCTGCGCCTGCTGCGCCACGGACTCCACAGCCACCGATTCCGTCGAAGCCCCCGCTGGCGGCGGCACACAGTTTGCCGTCTCCGGCCTGACCTGCGGCAGCTGCGTACGCAAGGTGGAGACGGCCGTGGCCGGGATCGACGGCGTCGAGTCCGCCGTCGTCGATCTGGTGGCCGGCGGCGCCTCGACGCTGACCGTTGCGGGAACTGCCAACGCCGACGCCGTCACGCGCGTTGTCGAGGCCGCCGGCTACAGCATCACCGCCCGCTAGGACCGCTTCCATGCTCCGTCCCCAGCCCGGGACCCGCGCCGGATCCTGGCTGTTTCGGCTCACCCTTGCCGCCTTCGTCCTGGCCATTGCCGGCGGAGTGTTGGGCATGCACGCGCTCAACGGCCTTCCGGCGCCCACAGCAGCGGGCGGGGTCCACACAGCAGCTGGCCACGCTGTGCCCGCAGTCCAGGCGGCGGCCGAACACGCTTCACGGGGTGACATCCCGCATGACGAAGATCCAGCGCCCGCCTGCGACTGCGCCTCCGGGTGCTCCACGGGGATGGCGATGGCCGGTGGCTGCATCCCTCTGGCGGGGGCTCCGGGCATCCACCTCTCCCCCGCTGCCTCCGGCGCTCCACAACCCCGCGCGGGCGCCGTCGGGCAAGCCAGTGGCTACAGCTACATTCCCGACAGCCCCACTTTGGACGAGCTCTCGATCAGCAGGACATAGGCCGCTGCCTTGCCCCGCCCACCGGCGGACCATCCTGACTGCGCCGCGCCTCCTGGCGCCCGCGCTTCCCGAGAACCCCAGAGAAGGACTGCACCATGAAAAAGCTTGTGACACTTTCCACCGCTGCCCTCGCCGCCACCATTGCCCTCGCGGGCTGCAGCGCCACCACCGACACCGGCTCCATGCCGGGCATGGACCACTCGACGCACGGCTCCGCGTCGTCCGCCGCTCCGTCGTCGACGACCGGCGGACAGCAGTCGGCTGGCCACAACGCGGCGGACACGATGTTTGCCCAGATGATGATCCCGCACCACGCGCAGGCCGTTCAAATGAGCGAGGCCATGCTGGCCAAGGGCGGACTCGATCCGCGGGTCCGCGGCCTCGCCCTGAAAATCAAGGACGCCCAGGCACCGGAAATTGAGACGCTGACCGGGTGGCTGGCCACCTGGGGCGAGCCCACGACCATGGGCGGCGGGCACACCATGAGCGGCATGCTGACCGAGGCGGAGCTGTCCGCGCTGGCCGCCGCCGAGGGCACCGAGGCATCGAAGCTGTTCCTTGCCCAGATGACCGCCCACCACGAGGGTGCCATCGAGATGGCCAGGACCGAGGTGGCCGCCGGCCTGAACGCCGACGCCGTCGCCCTCGCCACGGCGATCGCCAGCAGCCAGGACACCGAGATCAAGGACATGCAGCAGCTCCTGGCCGCACTCTAGGCGGACGCGGCGGAGCCCGGCGTCCCGGGTGCAGAGTCGCGCCCGGGACGCCGCCAGGCCCGCACTGTCAATGGGGCACCCTTGACAAGATACGTTTCATAACATTTCCTACTTAGGGAGATCTATTCGTCTTCGAAGCACTGATACGCCGATCCAGCCGCGCAGCGTTGCGCCAGGCACAAGGAGTCCTGTGGCACTTCGCAGTTCTGAAACACCCTTGCCGGGGAGCGGCCTCACAGCACCTCGTCCGCAGGAATCCTTCCGGCGCCGTTGGGTGATCGTCGGCCTGCTGTTCCTCTTCATCCTGATCAACTTCGGCGACAAGGCCGTCATCGGTCTGGCTGCAGGGCCCATCCGCGAAGAACTCGGACTCACTGCCACGGAGTTCGGCCTGCTGGCCAGTGCCTTCTACTTCCTCTTCAGCGTCGCAGCGCTCGGAGTCGGTTTCATCTCCAATCGAATGTCCTCCAAGTGGCTGCTGATCGTCCTGGCCGCCGTATGGACCATCGCCCTCGTTCCCGTCGCTGGCACCGTGAGCTTCACAGCTTTGATGATCAGCCGCATCGCACTGGGTGCTGGCGAAGGCCCCGCCTACCCCCTCGCCATCCACACTGCCCACCAGTGGTTCCCCAACAACCGCCGCAACATCCCCACGGCGCTCATCACGGCCGGTTCCACCATCGGCGTCGTTGTGGCCGGACCTGGCCTGACATGGATCATTACCCACTACAACTGGCACGTCGCCTTCGCCCTGCTGGGCGCCTGCAGCGCCGTCTGGGGCGTCGTCTGGCTATTCATCGGCAAGGAAGGCCCGCTCTCGTCACGCGCCAAGCCCGGCACCCCTGCCGTCGCCATTCCAACGGACTCTTCTGCCGCGGCGGCTGGCGGGACAGGGGCGGTCCGTGCGGCCGGCGCCACGAAGGCAGCGGTGCACGCCGCCGCCAAGCAGCTCAGGAAGGTGTCCTACTGGCAGCTGTTCCGCAGCGGCACCTTCCTCGGGGCGCTCTTCGTGTGCTTCTGCCACTATTGGTCCCTGGCCGTACTGGTGGCATGGGTACCGTCGTATCTGCACACAGTCATGGGCTTCAGCACCACAGAGGTGGGCACTATCATCGTGCTGCCGTGGCTGGTGGGTGCCGGCGGCCTGATGCTCCAAGCGGTGGCCTCGCAGTGGCTCATGGACCGCGGCGTCTCCAGCCGGCTTGCACGCGGAGTCTTCGGCGGTGCCGGCGTGGTTCTTTCCGGCATCGCCATCGCCACCCTGGCATGGGGCCCCCAAGGCATCATCGCCGTGGTTGCCCTGGTCATCGGCTTCGAATTCGGCCATATGATCCAGTCCGTGGCCATGGTGGTCCTGGCCGAGATCGTCCCCGACAGCCAGCGCGGCGCTGTCCAGGGCACGTTCCTGGCGCTGCTGACCTTCGGCGGCCTCGTGGGGCCCTACGTGACAGGCCTGATGATCGACGCCGCGGCCACTCCGGCCCAGGGATACCAGCACGCCTGGGGACTCCTCGCCGTTCTGCTCATCGTAAGTGGCACCATGGCCATGGTTCTCATCCGTCCAGAGAAGGCAATCCTCCGCCTGCAAAAGGCCCTCTAGTTCCACCATCGCCCGACGCCGCAATTCGACCCACTCTGAAAGGAACCACCATGGCAAAGATCGCCATCATCCTCTTCCGCAACGAGCAGACCCTCGCCGAACAGCACCGCTGGTGGCTGGAAGACCACGCCCCTCTGGCCAAGAAGATGCCCGGGCTGCTCAGCTACACGATCAACCTGGCCGACCTTGACGAGTACGGCAACGACCCGCAGATTGCCGGCACCGACTACCTGGAGTTCGCCGACTGGGATGCCGCGCAGGCCGCCTACGAATCCGCCGAGTGGCAGGCCGCCCGCGAGCACACGGCAGCCAGCGGCGCAAAGACCATCAGAACGTGGATCCGCGATACACAGAACATCGAGATCTAGCCCGGCGCAGGCAGCGCATCGGACTGCATCGCAATGGAAAGGCCCGATCCCGCCGGTGGCGGAATCGGGCCTTTCAAGCATGGCAGCGGCGGTGGGAACTACAGCTAGGGCTTGTCGGTGCTGAAGGTGTAGTCGTAGGTGGATGGGGCATCCGTTGCCACGTCAGCCCGGATTTCGAACCCTGCCGGGTGGAAGTGGGTGATGGTGCACTCCAGTGCTTCACCGCCTGGCCCGAAGGTGGTGCGTTCCAGACGGGGGATCAATTGGAAGGACCTGACATCCAGCAA
The DNA here is from genome assembly GCF_000482545.1 of Arthrobacter sp. 35W. GTDB lineage: Bacteria > Actinomycetota > Actinomycetes > Actinomycetales > Micrococcaceae > Specibacter. The sequence goes on along the minus strand of NZ_KI519455.1, from coordinate 1,697,326 downwards.
GTCGACCAGCTCTTCGGGCGGGGGTTGAAGCGTGACCACGATCTCCGCATGGACGAGCTGGTGCTGCGTGCGGTCCTGGATCACCTGGTAGATGGGGTGCCGTTCGACGTCTGCCCGGCTGATGTACTTGCCAATGGAGGAGGGCAGATAGATTTCAGCAACTGCGTAGGGTTTGCCCTCGCTCAAATAGGAGCGCCGGACCATCAGGAAGGAGTTGTCGTCGGAGACGATCTGTGGCGGGACAGCTTCGCCGTCCTCGATCCACTTGAACTCGAGAAGGCTGACAACAGGGGTGATGCCTGCCGCGGTGAAAGACTCCACAAAGGGCGCCAGCCGGTTCAGCGACTGGATGGGCCGCTGAGAGGTGACAAAGGTGCCCTTGCCCTGGCGCCGGACCAGCAGCCCCTTCTCCACGAGCGTCTGGATTGCCTTGCGAACAGTGGTACGGCTGACGCCGTAGTCCTCGATCAGCTCTTCTTCGGTGTGGAAGCGCGAACCTGCATGCAGTTTGCTGACCTGCTCGGTCAGAACGTCCGCCATTTGTTGGTACACGGCGACAGGGCTGTCCCGCTGCAGTACCCCGGTTGCCGCGCCGGCGCTGTCGACTCGCCCGTTCATCACACGTCCTATCCAGCGCCGTCCGGCACCTGCTGTGACCTTCGAAGTAATGTTTCACTACATCTCGAGATGACTGATGCTAGCACGCAGGCAATGAGATAAGGTGCCGCAGCGTGGCTTCTCTTGAGATTCTTCCACCACGATGGGTGTGCCGGTTGCGGCGGCGTGCACGCGAAGGGCGTGCACGCCGCCGCGCAGCCGCTACTCGATGCGGGCGAGGCCGTCCGTGGCGGTCCAGCCGCCGTCGACGGCGATGTTGCTGGCGGTGACGAAGGCCCCGGCGTCGGAGGCAAGCAGGAGCACCGGCCCTACGAAGTCCTCCGGCTCGGCCCAGCGGCGCAGCATGGACCGGTTGGCCACGATGTCCACCCATTCCTGCTTGGAGCGGACATCCGCGGTCAGCGGCGTGGCCACGGGGCTCGGTGCAATGAGGTTGACTCTCACGCCCTGCGGGCCGAGCTCGACGGCGAGCGTCCGCATGAGCTGCACCAAAGCTGCCTTGGTGGCGGCGTACATGCCCGAACCCGGCTCCACCACGGAGGCGCGGATGCTCGAGAAGGTGATGATCGAGCCGCGGCCGCGCTCGGCCATCTTGGCTCCGAAGGCCCTGGCCAGCAGCAGGGTGTATTTGATGTTGAGGTCCATCTGGAGGTCGATCTCGTCCTCGGTGTGGTCCAGCAGGGTCTTGCGGACCAGGACGGCCGGCGTGATCACCAGGACGTCAACGTCCGGATGGGCGTCGACAAGGGCGTCGATGGCCGCGGTGGAGGTCATGTCGACGGGGATGCCGGTGCTGTCCAGGTCCTCCTCGCGCAGTGCGTTGACAGCAGCGTCGGTCAGTTCGGCATTGCGCTCGGCCACGATGAGGTCTGCACCGAACGTGGCCAGGCCGCGGGAGACGGCCAGGCCCAGGCCGCCACCGGCGCCGACCACGAGTGCTTTGCGGCCGTGGAGGTCAAAAAGGGAGCCCAGTGCGGGGCGGAGTGCTGTTGATGCGTTGTTGTTCGTCATGGTCTTTTCCTTACGTTGCGTCAAAGCTGAAGTGGACGGATTTCTGCGGGTTGGTCAGCCGGAAGTTGCTGATTCTCGTGTTGCGGTTGACGGAGTCGATGAGGTAGCTGAAGGCATCCTTCGGAGTACCCCGGTAGCCATTCCAGTCCTTGAGGTTCCAGTCGCGAAGGATCGGCTTGGAATAGAACAGGGCCAGCGTCAGGGCCTCGTTGGTCTCGAACGGGCCGTTTTCGGCCTTGAACTTCTCCACCATCGGTTCGAGCACTTCGCCCGGGCGCTTGGTGATGGCTGCCTCACCCTTGGTGACCTTGTCGCGGACATTCTCGTCCACGGGGCCGGGAGGGGTGCCGTAGTAGCCGAGCAGGTAGTTGCGGATTTCATCCGGAACCACCGAGTACCGGTCCGCGGTGACCACGTTGAGTACGGCGGTAATACCGACATACTGGGCCATGGGGCTGACCAGCAGCGGATAGCCGAGATCGGCGCGCACGCGGCTGACCTCGTCCAGGACTTCGGGAAGGCGGTGGACCATGCCCTGGTCGGTCAGCTGCTGGCGGAGGTTGCTGAGCATGCCGCCCGGGACCTGGTGCTTGAGCATTTCCGGGTCGTGCTTTGCCACGTGGCTGGTCGGCAAACCACGTTTGCGGGCCAGGAGGGTGAAGTAGTGTTCCATCTCCCTGATCGCCTGGCGGTCGACGTCGACAGTGAAGCCACGCTGCTCCAAGTTGTCCAACAAAAACTCATGCGAGGGATGCGAGGTCCCCCACGCCAGTGGCGGGACCGCCCCGTGGAAGACGTCCGGCGCGTCTTCGCCCAGTTCCATGGCAGCCTTGTGGACATCTGGCCCAGTGCCCGTGGAGGTGTGGCAGTGCAGCTGCAGCTTCTGGCCGGCCAGGACTGAGCGCATCTGCTTGAGCAGCATGCGGCCCCGGTCCGGGGTGAGCAATCCACTGGGGTCCTTGAGCGACACAGCGTCCACGCCCATGTCAACCAGTTCCTTGGTCTTCTCGATGAAGTGCTCGTCCGTGTGGTATGGACTCTCCGTGTAGGTGACGCTGCCGATAACGTACAACCCCAGCTGCTTGGAGACCTTGGCCGAGTACGCCAGGTTCCGCATGTCGTTCAGAGGGTCGAACAGCATGATCGAACCGATGCCGTTCTCGGCGAAGGTCCGGATGCTCAGTTCCGCGACGTCGTCGGGGTACTGGGTCCAGCGGAACACGCTCTGGCCTCGGGAGTTGAAGTTCAACAGCGTGTTCGGCATGAGCTTCTTGAGCAGGCGGATGCGCTCGAAAGGGTCTTCGCGCTGGTACATGATGGAGGTGTCCATCATCGCCCCGCCGGCAACGTCCACCACCTCGAACCCAGCCCGGTCCATGGTGGTGGCAATCGGGATGATTTCCTCTGTGGTCAGACGAGTCGCCCACAGGCACTGCACACCATCGCGGATGGTGATGTCTTCAATGCTTACTTTCTTAGACATGGTGAACTCCGTCTTTCTAGGTGGGCTGCAGTTGGCCGGAACGCTGGCCGAGCAGTTCGCCCTGCTTTTCCTCGACCCATTTGGTGTGGACTTCGTTGGCCGCATAGTCCTCGTGGCCCAGGATGGCCTTGAGGAACTCAATGTTGGTCTTCAGGCCACCGATGGTGGTCTCGTCCAAGGCCCGAAGCGCCCGCCTGATGGCATGGTTCCTGTCGACGTCGTGGACAATCAGTTTCGCGATCATCGAGTCGTAGAACGGGGAAACCTTCCAACCGGGCACGCAGTGCGTGTCCACGCGTATGCCCGGACCGCCGGGCAGCACCAGCTCGGTGATGAGCCCGGGGGACGGCATGAAGCCGTTGGCCGGGTCCTCCGCACAGATGCGCAGCTCAATTGCGTGGCCCCGCAGCGAGACTTCCTCCTGCGTGAAGGACAGCGTGTTTTCGGGGTCTGCCACCCAGAGCTGCTCGCGGACCAAATCGAAGCCGGACACCATTTCGGACACCGGGTGCTCAACCTGGATGCGGGTGTTCATCTCGATGAAGTGGTGCGAGCCGGTGTCCATGTCCACCACGAACTCCACCGTTCCTGCACCGACGTAGCCAAGCTGGGAGACGAGCTTGACGGCGTCGGCCTCGATCCGGTGCCGGGACTCCAGCGGGATGCTGGACGCGGGGCCTTCCTCGATGACCTTCTGGTAGCGGCGCTGGACGCTGCAGTCGCGGGTGCCGACGTGCTGGACGTTGCCACTGTGGTCGCCGATCACCTGGACCTCCACATGGCGGATCCGGGTGAGGAAGCGCTCACCGAAGATGACCGGGCTGCCGAACGCGGACAGGGATTCCGCCTGGGCGTCCTCAAAGTTGGCACGGACCTCCGACTCGTCGTGGAGGATGCGCATGCCGCGCCCTCCGCCGCCGGCAGCGGCCTTGATCAGGATCGGGTAGCCGCCGGTGCGGCCAAGTTCCACGAGGTCCTCGTACGTGGCCGGCTTGTCGCCGGTCCCCGGCACCACGGGGATTCCCGCGGCGGCTGCCAGACGGCGCCCATAGACCTTGTCGCCGAGTTCGTCGATCACTTCAGCCGATGGTCCGACGAAAATGAGGCCGTTCTCGGCGCACATCCGGGCGAAGCCGGCGTTTTCGGCCAGGAAGCCATATCCGGGATGGACCGCATCGCAGCCCGTGGAGATGGCGACCTGGACAATGGTTTCGGGCCTGAGGTAGCTCTCGCCCGGGCGCGGTGGGCCGATGCAGACGGCGCGGTCCGCCAGCTTGGCATGGAGGGAATCGCGGTCCGCCTCGGAGTACACGGCAACGCTTTCGATGCCGGACTCCTGGCAGGCCCGGATGATCCGGACCGCGATTTCGCCCCGGTTGGCAACGAGCACCCGCTTCATCAGGCAGCCCCACCGATTGCTTCGATGTAGAACAGCGCGCTGCCATGCTCCACCAGGGAATCGCTCTCGGCGCAGATGCGGCGGACAATGCCATCCACCGGGGATCCGATGCGGTTCATGAGCTTCATGACCTCCACAATGGCCAGGTCCTGGCCCTTGACAACAGTGTCCCCCACAGCGACGAACGGCTCGGCGGACGGGTTGGGCCTGGTGTAGAAGACGCCTGTCATTGGCGCCGGAATGGCGGTGAGGCCGCCAAGATCGTCGCCATCGGCGGCGGCGGAAGCTGCCGCGGCGGGGGCCGGTGCCGCGACTGCCGGTGCCGGGACTGCGGGTGCCGGAGGCGCTGCTTCGGGTGTTGCAGCAGCCACCGTCGCAGGGGCGGTGGCTGCTGCCGGCTGCGCTGCCGGGGAGCTGCTGCGGGTGGCGATCTCGAGCGTCACATCACCGACGGTGATCTTGACTTCGCCGTCACGCGGGGCGGCGTCAATGATCGCCAGGATGCTGTCCAGTTCCTGGAAAGTGAGGGTGGGGGCCTGTTCAGTCATTTTAGTTTCCACTTTCGTTCTCGTTCCTTCGGTCTTGGTGCCCGGCCGCGTCAGGCCTGGACGGCGAGGGCATCGACGGCGGTGACGTTGCCTGCGCTGATGATGACGGGGTTGATCTCCACTTCCTGGAGTGCGCCAGTGGAGTCGGACACGAGCCGCTGGAGGGCCACCATGACGCCCACCACCTTTTCGAGCTCGGCGCCGCTGGCCTTGGTCTCCTTTAGAACACGCAGCGACTCAAGACCGGCGAGGATTTCGGCAGGGGTGGCCGGTGTGGGAATGAGCACCCGGTCACTGACCGCTTCCACGTCAGAACCGCCCTGGCCGCAGAGGATGAATCCGCCCAGTGCTGCGTCGCGGATGTATCCGAGGATGAGTTCGGTGCCGGGTGCAGCCATGTTCTGGACCACCACGCCGCGGGACTCGATGGCGCCCAGCGTGGCGACGGCGTCGAAGATTTCCGTGGTGCCGTCCGCAACTTCGGCGGCATTCTTCAGGCGCAGCCGCACCCCGCCGGCCGCCACCTTGTGCGGGATGTCAGGGGATTGGATCTTGACGGCCACGGGGTAGCCAACGGCTTCGGCCGCGGCGGCGGCTTCCTCGGCAGTGGCTGCCAGCCGCTGGGCCGGGATGGTGACGCCATAGCCGGCGAGGGCGTTGAGGACATCGAACTCCACGGAGCGGGCCCATCCCCGCTTCTCCCCTTCGGCGGTGCCGGAGGCGGCTGCGGGGTCCAACAAACTGGGCAGGCCTGCCTGGGCGTTGGTGAAGGAGGTCATCGAGTCCATGGCCTTCAGGGCGCGCTCCGGGCTGCGGAAGACAGGGATGTTGGCGTTCTTCAGCAGCTTGAAGGCCTCCGCGTTCAAGCTGTCACGGGCGGCCCAGGAGACCACGATGGGCAGCTTGAGCGTTTCGGCCGCGACAACGATTGCCTCCGCAATCTGGACGCCGACGGCGCTGTGCACCGAGGCGACGCAGGCCAGGATTTGGTCCACGGCCGAGTTTTCCTGCAGCACCGAGACGACCCGTTCGAACAGATCCGGCTCGTTGAAGATCTGGGCCGTGACGTCGATCGGGTTGCGGGCCGTGGCGAAGGTGGGCAGCATCGCGGCGATCTTGCCGACGGTCTCCTCGCCAAGGTCGGCCAGGGACAGGTTTGCCGAGCCCTCTAGGTAGTCGGCTGCGACCACGCCTGCACCGCCGGAGACGGAGACGACACCGATGCGTCCGCCGGCCGGGCGGTAGCTTCTCTGGGCCAGACGGAGGACGTCCACCATGTCCGAGGTGTCGTTGACCTCCACCACGCCGTACTTGTCGAAGATGGCCCGGTAGCGGTCGATGTCGCCGGCGAGGCGGCCGGTGTGGGAGACGACGGCGGACATGCTGCTCGCATACTGGCCGGCCTTCCACACCAACAGGGGCTTGTCGGCGGCGAGGGCCGAGTAGGCGATGGACTTAAGTTGGGCATCGTCGCCAAGGCCCTCGACGTAGGCCACCATGGTGTTGATGTCCGGGTCGGTGAGGAAGTGTCCCAGCACGCCCTCGATGTCGATGTCCGCGGCGTTTCCGGTGTGGACAAAATAGCCGAAGTCGATGCCTTCCTCGTCGGCCACCGTCAACAGCGAACCGCCCACGCCACCGCTCTGGGTGACAAAGCCCACCGGACCGGCATTGAAGTTGTAGTCGAAGAACGCGCCGAAGCCAGCGTAGACGCTGGCACCCATGTTGATGAAGCCCACGTTGTTCGGGCCCAGAATGCTGACATTTGCCTGTGCTGCCACCTCGAGCAGCTGCTCCTGCAGGACGGCTCCGTCGCCACCTGCATCGGCGAAGCCGGAGCTGATGACCGCGGCGAAGGGGATTCCACGTTCTCCACACTCCGCGATCACGGCAGCCACACGTGGGGCCGCCACGGCGATGATCGCCAGGTCGATGCCCTCGGGCAGGGCCGACACGGAGGGGCTGCACGGGATGCCCTGGATGGTGTCGCGGTTGGGGTTGACGGGGAAGATCTCGCCCTTGAAGCCGTGGCTCTTGAGCTGTTTGATCGGCTTTCCGCCGATGGCGTCTTCGTTGGCCGATGCGCCGACCACGGCGATCCGCTGGGGTTTGAACAAACGATCCATGTGGGGTTTCTCCTACTAATTCTCTGGTGGCTCAGTTACTCAAGACGAGGGTGCAATGTGCCGACATCGTGCCGCCGATGCCGTGGGCAACGGCCCGGCGGGCGTTGGCCACCTGGCGGCCGCCGGCTTCGCCGCGCAGCTGCGCCATGGCTTCCAGCACTGTGTAGATGCCAAACATGCCGGGGTGTGAGAAGGACAATCCTCCGCCGCTGGTGTTGGTGGGCAGCGAGCCGCCTGGGTCGATGTTGCCCTCGGCGATGAATTTTCCGCCCTCGCCCTTGGGGCAGAAGCCGAGGTCCTCCAGCAGGAGAATGGTGTTAATGGTGAAGGCGTCGTACACCTGGGCGACGTCGATGTCGCCGGGGCCGATGCCTGCCATCTCAAAGGCCGCGCGGCCCGTCACGGAGGCGCCGGTCCTGACAAGGTCCTTCATGGCCATCACGCCTTCGTGGCCGCTGAACTCGGCTGAAGCGTTGATCTGCACAGCCTTGGTGTTCAGTTTCCGTGCCCGCTCGGCGGTGGTGACGACGACGGCGCCGGCACCGTCCGTGATGAGGCAGCAGTCGAGCTTGTGGAACGGTGACGACAGCTTGGGCGAGGCGACAATCTCTTCGTGCGTCAAAATGTCGCGGCGCTGCGCCGCGGGGTTCAGGGACCCCCAGCGGCTGGCCGCAACGGCCACGGAGCTGAGCTGTTCACGGGTGGTGCCGAACTCAGCCATGTGGCGCTGGGCCATCAGCGCGTAGGAAGAAATGGGGAACATCGGCGAGGCCAGCGACTCGACCGGTGGAACACTGGCTACGGCAGGCCGCGATCCACTGGCTTTCAGCGCGGTGCGCTGCGTGCTGCCGTAGACCACCAGGGCCACCTCGCACTTGCCGTCACGGATGGCGGCGATGGCGTGGTGGATGTGGGAGAGGTTGGAGGCACCGCCGTGGACAGTTGAATCGAGGTACCGGGGCTGGATGCCCAGATATTCAGACAGGGCCAGGGTGGGGAGCATGACCTGGGCGGTTGCGGTGAACACGCCGTCCACATCACCGGGGCGGAGCCCGGCGTCGGCGAGCGCCTTCAGCGCAGCGTCCGCCATGACATCCATGGTGTCCCGGTGGCCGGGGGCCCAGGTCTCCGCGATCCCCATGCCGGCCAATGCCACATCGGTCATTTTGTTCCACCTTCCACCATCAGGACAGGCACCAGCACGCCGTCCTCGTTCTCCGCAGTATCCAGCCGGACCCGCTGTCCCACCGCCACGTCCCCGGCGTCGATGCCCAGGACGCTGGCGTAGAACTTGCTGCCCTCCGTGATCATGTCCAGCTCGGCCAGGCCGATGATGATCGGCCCCTCCCTGGACTCCACCACGGTGTAGCTGTACAGGGTTCCTGTGGCGCCCGCCCCAGGAACCCACCCGGGTCCGGGGGTGCCGCACTCCGGGCACACGGCCCGGGGCGGCATGAAGACTGCCTGGCAACTCCCACACTGCGGCAGAACGGGCTCGCCCGCCGCTGCACGCTCCGCGAAGTGCCGGAAATGTGCGTTCGAATTCATGGAATCAGCCTCTTCCCCGCCAGTGGACCAGCTTCTTCTCCAGCAGGCTCAGGGCCAGGTTCAGCAACAGTCCGATGATGCCGATCAGGATGATGCCTATGAAGACAGTGGGGATGTCGAAGAAGAGTGCGGCCTGGTTGATCAAGAAGCCCAGGCCCTTCTGTGCGCCGACGAGCTCCGCGGCCACGACCACAGCCCAGCTCAGTGCGAGGGCCGTCTTGAGTCCGGTGAAGATGGACGGCAGTGCTGCCGGGACGATGACTTTGAAGAATTCCTGGGTCTTGCTGACACCCAGGGTCGCTGCCGCCCGGCGGTAGGCAATCGGAACTCCGGCTGCGCCCGACTGGGCGTTGACCACTGTGTAATTGAATGACGTCACCGCGATGAGGATGACCTTGCCGGTCTCGCCCAGGCCGAAGTAAAGCACGGCCATGGGGATGAACGCGATCGGCGGGATGGGCCGGATGAAGGACATGATGGGCGAGAGTGCCGCCGAGATGACCCTGTTGTAGCCGGCTACAAGACCGACGACGATGCCCACGACCGAACCGATCACGAAGCCGCTCAGGGTACGCGTCAGGCTGGTGGTGATGTGGCCCATGAGGCTGGAGCCCTGGTAGCCGTCCTTGATCAATTCCAGAAAGCGTGACACAAGTGCCTGGGGCGTCGGCAGTTGCTTTGGGCCCAGAATCCCAGTGTTCGTCACGACGAACCAGACCGCCATGATGGCACCCAGGGAGATGAGCGAGATGGCCACGCTGGGGAACGGCTTGCTCGTCTCCGCGTCCACCCCGACAGGGGCCTGCTGTTTGACTACATTTGTCACGACCATGGCTACTTCACTCCTGCGGCCACGGCGGCCTTGATGTATCGGGAGTCGAGGGCGGCCTTCAGCGTGTCCACAGGAACTGGGGTCTTGATGACACCGAGCTGGGCGAACGTCTCCGAGGCCAGGGTCAGTTGGGCCAGGAGCCCCTTCTCATCGGTGAAGGAAAAACGTGTTCCGGCATCCAGTTCGTCCTGGAGCGTCGGCTGGGCTGCGATGTAGCGGCGGGCGGTCTCCTTGGCGACTGCTTCGCTGACGCTGAGCCGCTTCATGAGGACCTGCGTGGCCACGTTGCTGTCGGCGTTGATATCGGCGCGGGCCTTGCTTAGGGCACGGAGCATCTTCTGAGGCACTTCGGGGTGGGCGTCCAGGAATTCCGGGCGGCCGGCGTGCATTTCGGGGCAGGCGCCACCACCGGGCACCCACTCCGTGTCAAACCCGATGAGCTTGTTGCCCTGCTGCTCCAGGTCCACCAGATAGGGAGACCAGCTGAAGCCGGCACCGATGGACTTGCTTTCGAAGGCGTTGGCGAACAAGTTGGGGCTGATGTTGACGGTGTCCAGGTCCGAGTACTTCAGGCCGGCAGCGGCCGCCGCATGGTAGGCGGACACCTGGGCACAGGTACCTGTGGGGACGCCAATCTTTCCGGCCTGGGCAAGATCCTTGACGCTGGCAATGGGCGAGTCCTTGGCGACTACGAGGCCTTCGGCAGAGGAAGCATCGCCCTCGAGGGTGATGTACCGCAGCGGGATGCCCTGTCCAAGGGCAAACACGGAGGCCAGGCCAGTCGTAACAATGTCCAGACTTTTGCTCTCGAGGCCGGCCAGCAGCGGGGTGCCGGTCTGGAACACCTGGAACGTCGGGTCGAGTCCTTCGGCTTGGAAGTAGCCACGCTCGGACGCAACGTAGAAAGCAAGGTACGAGCCTTGGGCCGTGCCCCAGTTGAACTTGATGGCCTCCCCCGATGCCGCGTTGTTTGAGCCGGCCTCGGCTGCATTGCCACAGGCGGTCAGGCTGGAACCGAGGACGAGGGCGGCTGCCGCAGCGGCCAGAAGTTTCTTCTTCAGCATTTCATGTGCTCCTGTCAGTGGGCCGCGTGGGAGGCGGTGGCTTCGTGTTGGACTGTCTCCAGAATCTGGTGTTCGAGCCCAGTGAATAGTTCGGAGGTGAGGAAATCCAATGAGCGGGGCTTCGGCTCTTCCACTGCGACTTCCAGTTTGACGCGGCCGGGGCGGGCGCCCATGACGATGACGCGGTCCGAAATGTAGATGGCTTCGGTGACGTCGTGTGTGATGAAAAGGATGGTTGGTTTGAATTCGCGCCACAGCTCCAGCAGCAGCTGTTGCATGAGGATTCGGGTTTGGTAGTCGAGCGCACCAAATGGCTCATCCATGAGGAGGACTTCGGGGTTGGAGATCAACGCCCTGGCGATCTGGACGCGCTGCTGCATGCCACCGGAAATCTGGTACGGGAAGTGCTTTTCAAAGCCGTTGAGTCCTACTGCACGGATCAGCTTTTCCGCACTGGCCATGTATTGCTCCTTGGCCACGCCGCGGGACTTGATGCCGAACGTGATGTTCTCGAGGACATTCATCCACGGGAACAGGGCCGCCTGCTGGAACACGACGGCCCGGTCCGGACCGGGCTTGACGATGGCCTTCCCGTCGAGGCGCAGACTGCCATTGGTTGGGGCATCAAAGCCGGCCACCATGTTCAGCGCCGTGGACTTGCCGCACCCGGTGGGGCCGACGATGGAGACGATTTCGGACTTGTGGACGGTCAAGTCCAACCCGACGAGGGCACGGACTTGGTCGCCCGTCTTGGACGGTGAAGCGAATAGCTTGTCGACCTGGGAGAAGACGATCTTCTCCTGGGTTGGAAGAGTGACGCTCATGCCTTGCTCCTTCAAGCGGCTGGCACCGGCGGCCGGCTGTGTCGTCATTGACGTGCTCCTGACCAGTGGACCGCACTAGGGGTTGGTAAGACGTATGGATACGTATTGTGGTAACCGTAGCCAATTGTGAGCTGGGTCGCAAGGTCTGCCGAAAAGTTTCCAAACCCGCCCGCCACCATCGGCATAAATCCCGGTATTTCAAGGAAGTATGTGACGATCCGGCAGTGCCTACTGGGGCCGGGTACTTGCGGACGAAGGATCGCAGGTCTATAAAGGTACTGAAACGTATCTAAACATATCTCAAAGCTTGAGGAGACACCGATGCACCTTACCGATGAAGAGCAGGACATCCTGGCTCGAGGAGATGCCCTTGCGGATGCCTTCCGCGAACAGATCCAAGTTGGCGAGTTTTTCGGCGCCGAGCGGATGGTCCCTGTCAGCAACGCGCACTTCATGGGGGATCCCGAGGTGTTCGGCGACGCTGGGGCGGCCTATCTTGCCCGCCTCACCGCTGCGGGGCTGCGCACCGCAATTCCCACCAGCCGCAATGCCACCTGTGTGGATCTGGAGCATCTGGAGAGCTTCCAACAGTCCAAGGAACTGGCGCAGGGGGAAATCGGAGTGCGCAAGCAGCTGACGGCTCTGGGCGTCATGGCCGTCAATACGTGCATCGGCTACCAGACGCTCTACCAGCCCCGCTTAGGTGAACATGTTGCCTGGGGCGATACCGGAACCGTGGCATACGCCAACTCCGTCCTCGGTGCCCGCACCAACTATGAATCCGGCACCGCGTCCCTGCTTGCAGGGATGACCGGCCGCACGCCGGCCTACGGTTTCCACCTCGACGAAAACCGCAAGGCCAACGCCATCGTCCGAGTTGCGGCCACCATGGGAGACCTTGCGCACTGGGGCGCACTTGGCGCCGTGGCCGGAACCAGATACCGCGGCTACGACAACGTAGTGGCATTCGTTCTCCCGGACGGCGTCATTCCAAGCTCAGATGCCCTGAAACACTTGGCTGCGGCCATCGCCAGCTACGGTTCCATGGCCATGTTCCACATCGTCGGACAGACTCCTGAAGCCTCCACCCTGGACATGGCGCGCGGCGAACGTGGCTTGTTGGGCGAGGGGGAATTCAGCCAGGCCGACCTGGAGGAGTTCATGGGCAGCTACTCCCCCGACGACCTCGCCCCGGACGTGGTGGTGTTCACGGCTCCACAGCTGTCCATGTTCGAGATCCAGGACCTGGCCCTCAAACTTGAAGGCCGCAAGATCCGCGAGGGCACCAAGATGATCATCACCACGAACCGCAGCGTCTATGTCGAGGCCGAACGGACCGGCCTGCTGCAGACCATCACCGGATCGGGCGCATCCATCCTCCAGGACACCTGCTGGTACCTGATGGACCCCGCACAGCAGCGCAAGTCCTTCGGCTGGAACACTCTGGCCACCAATTCCGCCAAGCTGGCCAACATCGTCAAGGCACATGGCTACACGCCAACCGTCCTGACCACGGCCGAGTGCATTCTGGCTTCCACCGTTGCCCTCGTTGCCAGCGGGGCAGTCTCCACCCAGAAGGGCAACTGACATGAAATTCAACCTCACCCGCGCCGTGGGAAAGACCATCGAAGGCGAAGCCCTGGTCAGCCCGGTTCCGTTCAGCGCCCGCTATGACCTAGACCGGGTCAATGGCGTCATCAGCCGCATCGGCCACCCACTGCAGGGCGAGTCGATCAAGGGCAAGATTTTTCTGGCCCCGGGTGTGCAGGGCGGCGTCGCGGCCGGCTGGGCACTGCTGGCCATGGAGGCCCGGGGCGTCGGCTTTGCCGGCCTGGTCTTCGGCGACACCAACCCCGTCATGGTCCAGGGCGCCGTCACCGCCGGGATTCCAATTGCCAGCGGCCTTGCCCTCGAGGCGTTCGAGCAGATCAAGACCGGTGACTACATCAGCCTCGATCCCTCAACCATGGAGTTGACGGTGCTCGAGTCCTTCCGCGTGGAATGACCCGTGATGGCTATTGCCAGCTGGGCCCCGCTGTCCACGCGCGCGTGGACAGCGGGGCGGTCCTGCCCGGATTGATTGCCGGACAGGAGCCGCTCTGCGCCTCTAGTGGTGCAGTGCGTGCCGGAGCCGGACCGGAGCCAGATCAGCCAGCTGGTCCCGCAGCCGGACGCCGTTGCGCCTGTTCATCATGGCCAGAGCCATGGCTCCGGCAGCCAAAGCCACCACTGCCCCGATGCCCAGCGACCAGCGGGCGCCGAATTCGGTGCCGATCCAGCCCACCAGCGGCGCCCCCAGCGGCGTGCCGCCCTGCAGCACCACCATGTAGACGGCCAGCACGCGTCCACGCATGGCGGGGTCGGTGGAGAGCTGCACGGTGGTGTTGCAGGCATTCATGAAGGTCAGCGCCGCCAGACCCACCGGAATAAGCGCAATCGCGTAGAGCCAGTAGCTGGGCATGGTGGCGGCGATGGCGGTGAAGAGCGCGAAGCTGAGCACTCCGCCCAGCACGTAGAGCATCCGGGTGCCCTTGCGCCGGGCGGCAAGCAGGGCCGCGGCCAGAGTGCCGATGGCCATGATGGAGCCCAGCAGCCCGTACTCCCCCGGGCCCAGGTGGAAGACCTCGGTGGCCATCATCGCGTTGGTGATCTGGAAGTTCATCCCGAAGGTGCTCACCAGGAAGACCAGCACCATGATCATCATCAGATCCGGCCGTTGGCGGATGTACGCGAGCCCCTCGCGGATCTGCCCCTTGCGGCGCGGCACGCGTTCGACGGGGTTCAGTTCGGCGGAGCGCATTTTGGCCAGCGAGATGATCACCGCGGCAAAGCTGGCGGCGTTGAGCAGGAAGGCGGCGCCGGTCCCCACCCAGGCGATGAGCAAGCCGGCAATGCCGGGGCCTGCCAAGCGGGCAAGGTTGAAGGAGGCGCTGTTGAGGGCGACGGCGTTGGGCACGTCGCGGGTGGAGACCACTTCGGAGACGAAGGCCTGGCGGGCCGGCGCATCGATGGCACTGGCCACACCAAGGGCAAGTGCCAGCGCGTAGACGTGCCAGAGGACGGCGGTGTCGGTGACCACCAGCAGTCCCAGCACCAGGGCGCACAGCCCCATGGCCGTCTGCGTGGCCAGCAGCAGCTTGCGCTTGTTCACGCGGTCCGCCAGCACTCCGGCGTAGGGTCCAAGGAAAATGATGGGGAGGAATTGCAAACCCGTGGTGATGCCCACGGCGGTGCCCGAATTGTGGGTGAGCACGGTGAGGACCAGCCAGTCCTGGGCCACCCGCTGCATCCAGGTGCCGATGTTGGAAACCAATGCCCCGCCCACCCAGAGCCGGTAGTTGTATACCTTCAGGGCACGGAACATTGTGTTCATTTTGCGCTCATCTCCGCCAGGATCGCGGCCGCGCGGCGCAAAACAGCGCGGTCTTCGGAACTAAGCTTGGCCACGCGTTTGGCCAACCATTCGGTGCGTTTGGTGCGGGCCTCGGACAGTGCCGCGGCTCCGGCGCCGGTGATGCCCACCAGCACCTGGCGCCCATCCGTGGGGTGCGAGGTGCGTTCCACCAGCTTGCTGGCTTCTAGGGCATTGACGATCCGCGTCATCGACGGAGCCGCGATGTTCTCCCTGTCGGCCAGGGCCCGCAGCGTCATGGGTTCGCGGGCGACGGCGGCCAGAACGGAATATTGGCCGGGCGAGACGGTGTCGGAGCTGGCCTCGGCGCGAAGCCGGCGCGAGGTGCGCATGATGGCAATCCTCAACTCCACCGGCAGCGGAGCGGGTGTCCTGGGCTTGGGCTGGGCGGGCGGCACCGCCGTCGTCGTACTGCTTTTTTTGGGCTTTTCCTGCGTCATCAAAGTCATCTACCTGTGGCTGCGTTGCGTATCACTAAAGTGTTGTCGTACTTATTAGCCTAGGTCATTAGCAATGCTAAGTAAATGACGAATGCCTCACACGGTTCCCGCCACCATTGATCTTCGTTACCAAAGCGTGACTATTCGCCTCCCGGTCTGTACAGTGGGGAGGGTGCCGTCTGCAGCCATCAGGCTCACTGGCATCCACGGGCGGTTCGCCGAGCTCTGCCGCCGCCCGAGGCCCGTTCACATCTTTGGCAGAGACGGGGGACCCACGATTTGCGGGCCTCCACCTAGTGGTTGCCCTTGGGGTTAAGCCGGTGCCTTGCGCCCGGCCGGATGCTCTCCATCCGAACCCGACAGCTCACCTCGCAGGCGTCGAGAGAGGCCACCCGCATGTCCACGAAACCCCACCACGGGCGCCGCCGCGCCCTGCCCGCCCGCAAACAGTCGCTGGCCAGCCAGCTCTGGGCGGCCGCACCGAAGCCCACCGCCGCGGGCCAGCGCATGGCAGTCGTCGCCGTCGCCGGAGCCCTTTTGGTGGGCATGGGCGCCGCCACCTCCCCGAGCGGACAGGCCAGCGCCTCCCCCGCCCGGGCCAGCTCCACCACTCCGCTGGACGCCTCCGCCGTCTCGGCCGACGGCGCCGACGCCGACATCACGGCAGCGGCCGATGCCCCGCTGGCCTTCGCCCGCCCCACCGTGGGCTCCAGCAGCGAAAACACCACCAACGTCCCCGCCCTCAAGGGCGTCTCGGATGCCGTGGCCCCCCTGGGCGCCAACGGTGGGGCCATCAACGACCCCGCCGGCGCCAAGGCCTACGCCGCCAGCCAGATGGCCGCCTTCGGCTGGGGCCAGGACCAGATGAGCTGCTTGGTGCCCCTGTGGCAGCGCGAATCCGATTGGACCACGACGGCGGAGAACCCCTCCAGCCTGTCCTATGGCATTGTGCAGGCCCTGCCGGCGTCCAAGATGGATTCCGCCGGGACCGACTGGCGCACCAACTACCAGACCCAGATCCGCTGGGGACTGGGCTACATCAAGGACCGCTACGGCAACCCCTGCGGCGCCTGGGCCCACTCGGAATCCGTCAACTGGTACTAAGCCGCTGTATGGTCCCGGTCGGCCGGGCAGCCCATTAGACATAACGAAGGGCCGGACGCTGCAGCGTCCGGCCCTTCGTTATGTCTGTTTGGAGCTGGTTAGTCGACGACGCCGTAGAGGCGGTCGCCGGCGTCGCCCAGGCCGGGAACGATGTAGGAGTTCTCATCCAGCTTCTCGTCGATGGAGGCCAGTACGATGGTGACGTTCTTGCCTTCGAGCTCCTCGCGCAGGATCTCCAGACCCTCCGGGGCGGCCAGCAGGCAGATGCAGGTGATGTCAGCAGCGCCGCGGGCAAAGAGGAACTTGATGGCCTCGCGCAGGGTGCCGCCGGTGGCCAGCATCGGGTCCAGCACGTAGACCTGGCGGCCGGTGAGGTTGTCCGGCAGGCGCTCTGCGTAGGTGATCGCCTCGAGGGTTTCCTCGTTGCGGGCCATGCCCAGGAAGCCAACCTCGGCCGTCGGGAGCAGGCGGACCATGCCCTCAAGCATGCCCAGTCCGGCGCGCAGAATCGGCACCACCAGCGGCGTCGGCTTCACCAGTCCGGTGCCGACGGTGGCGGTGACGGGGGTTTCAATGTTTACGGGTTCCACGCGCACCTCGCGGGTGGCCTCGTAGGCCAGCAGGGTGACGAGTTCCTCCGTCAGCTGCCGGAAGACCGGCGACGGGGTGTTCTTGTCCCTAAGAACCGTGAGTTTGTGGGCTACAAGCGGGTGGTCCGCAACGAGTACGCGCATAGATAAAAGCTACCATTGAGCCGTGCCAACAACCCCGGAAAACCGCCAACACGAGTCCAGCCCCACATCCCTGGCCCACCAAAAGTGGATGGGCATGGCCCTGGACGCCGCCCGGGGCGCACTGGCCACGGCCGACGTTCCCATTGGCGCCGTCGTGATCGGGCCCGACGGCGCGGTGCTGGGCACCGGCCGCAACGAGCGCGAGGCGCACGGGGATCCGACGGCGCATGCCGAGGTGGTGGCCATCCGCGAGGCGGCTGCCGCGCTGGGTGAATGGCGGCTGGCTGACTGCACGCTGGTGGTCACGCTGGAGCCGTGCACCATGTGCGCCGGGGCCATTGTGCTGGCACGGGTGCCGCGGGTGGTGTTCGGCGCGTGGGATGAAAAGGCCGGGGCCGCCGGCAGCGTCTTCGACGTGCTGCGCGAACGCCGGCTGAACCACTGGGTGGAGGTCTACCCGGGAGTGCGTGAGGACGAGTGCGCGGCCCTGTTGAAGGATTTCTTCGCCGGACACCGCCAGGGCTGACACCGCTGGGCCGGACCGCTTCCCTGGGTCAGGCGGCGCGGGCCCGCAGACGGCGCAGCATCCGCGCGTCGTCGAAGCCCACAGCAGCGGCGGCCGATTCCACCGTGCTGCCGTGCTGGATCAAGGACTGCGCCTCCTCCAGCCGGAGCAGCTGTTGGTAGCGCAGTGGTGTTAACTGCACCGCGTCGCTGAACGCCCGGGTCAGCGTGCGTTCGCTGACGCCCACGCTGCGCGCGAGATCCACCAGCGGCAGCCGCTCCCGGAACCGCTCGTCCAGTACGTCCTGCGCCTGGTGGACCACATCGCTGAGATGGGCGCGGTGCCGCAGAATGCTGCTCTCCTGCGGGGCGTTGCCATTGCGGCGCGTGTACATGACCATTCCGCGGGCCACCCGCGCCGCCATGGCGGGACCCTCCTGCTGCGCCACGACGTGGAGCGCCAGATCGATGCCGCTGGCAATCCCTGCCGAGGTAAGGATCCGGCCATCCTGGGTGTAGAGGACATCGGCCACTACATGCGCCCTCGGAAACCGCTCCGCCAAGCCCCGCTGCAGATCATGGTGCGTGGTGCAGCGCCGCCCGTCCAGCAGCCCGGCCAGGCCCAGCGACACGGCGCCGGAGCAGACGCTGGCCACCCGGCCGCCGTCGTCGTAGTGGCTCCGGAGTTTAGCCAGCGACGGCGGCGACAACCGGGCCGCCGCGGCCACCGTGGGCGCCCTTCCCCCGGGCACCAGCACTATGTCACCCTCGGCCAGCTCCGGCCATACGGACGACGGCGCCAGGGGCAGGCCCTGCGCGGAGACGAGCGGAGTGGTGGCGTCGGCAACGAAGTGCAGCGTGAATGCAGCACCCAGCTGCGCGGCGTCGCCGAACACCTGGGCCGGGCCTGCCACGTCCAGCAGGTGCACCCCGTCCATGAGGGGGAGAACTATGGCGGTCATATCCGGTCACTGTACTCCGACGGCCTCATCCACGGTGCGGATGGTGGCAAAGCGGCCGGCGAGGGCATAGCAGGTGCGCTCCACGGTCTCGGCTGTCCCCAGCGTGCGAGGGTCCGCCATGATCTCCGCCAGGCTGCGGCCGGCCGGAGCATCCCAGTGCTCGATCGGCATGGTGGCCGTCGCGTCCACGATGTAGTCCACCCGGTAGCCCAGATCGCTGGCTACCCGTGCGGTGGTTTCCACGCACTGTTCCGAGCGGATCCCGCACACGGCCAGCTCGGTGATCCCGCGCTCCACCAGAAACTGCTGCAGGCCCGTGGTGGTGAAGGCGTTGTGGGCCGTCTTGGTGAACAGCGGCTCCCCCTTTTCCGGTGCCAGTGGGGCGATGGGCACATTGAAGCCGTTCACCGCATCGAACACCGTGTCCGTGCCGGGCTCGTTGTGGATGATCCAGACGACGGCGTCCCCGGCTGCCCGGTAGTGGTCCACGAGCCGGCCCACCTGGGCCGCCACATCCGGGTTGGAGACAGCGTTCCAGGACTCGCGCTGGCGGAAGGATTCTTGAACGTCAATAACGAGGAGTGCTTTCATACCCTTCACGCTAGTGTCGTTCCGCCGTGTGCGGGAGGGCATTGCGGGACAGCTGCCGGACGGATCTGGTCAGCCGGCGGCGTCGAGTGCGTCGATCCGCTTCTGCCGGCTGGCCGGCGAGTCCAGCGAAAAGGAGCGGAAATCGCCCAGGTCCTCACGGATGAACTCCTCCACCTCGGCAATGCGGTTCTTGACGGCAGTGGTGGCAGCCCCGAACAGCCAGTGCGCAATGCGCTCCTTGTCGGGGTCGTACTGCCACAGCCCGATGATCCGGCCCCGGTCCACGATCGGGTGGTCCGGCAGATCCGCCTGAATGGCCAGCGTGGAATCCAGCAGCTTGCGCCCCTTGTCCTCCTCGGCAAAAAGCTCCTCCGAGTTGCGGCGGAGCAGCACCAGCGAATCGGTGCCTGCCAACAGCTGGATCTGCTCGTCTGCCGGAACTTGGAAGGCTTCGAATGCCTGCGCATCGTCGGGAAGAATCCACAACCCGTGGGACTCCACGGCCCCGGCGTCGGTGAGCGCGGCCTTGGTCTGCGCCACAGTGAAGGCCGTGAACCACTGCGTCTGCTTCAGCGTCGCTCCCCCGGTCCAACCCAGATAGCACTCCATCAGGCGGGCGCGGGCCTGATGGTCCGTCAGGCCGCTGCCTGGCAGATCCCACGCCGTGTACGCGTAGCGCTGCTGGTCCAGCCGGCCGTTGACAGGCACCCTGCGGATGCGGCCCGTGGCCTGCAGCAGACCCAGCGCCGTGGGCAGCGTGGTGGAGGCACCCTTCTTCTTGCCCTCCTCCCCCAGGCTGCGGACGGCGTCGCCCAGCACGTCCTTGAGGTCCTTGGGATCCAGCGGGCCGCGCTCCTGCAGAGCGGCGTACGCCCGTTCCTGCAGCGTGGCGAGCTCCGCCGTCGCCACCCCCAGCTTCTCAACGACCTTGGCCGTGGCCGCAGCGGCGCCGCCGCCCAGTTGCAGCCCCCAGGCAAAGTCCTCTGAACCCAGGGCATAGGTGCAGCCCCGCGCCGTGGGGAGCTCGTGGATCTGCAGGGCTGCGACGTCCGCATCCGCCTGCGGGCGCCGGATGCCGGCCCGGGCAAAGAGCGTCAGGTAGGGGTTGGCCCCACCCACGGACCTGGCCCATCCCGCACGACCCAAAACCTTGGCCGAGTCTGCCCCGGCCAGCGAGCCGTCAAGCCCCTGCTTGTGCCACGACCAGGCCCGGAGTTTGGCAACATCCATCTCTGCATCCATGGCACCATCCTGCACGAACCCCGGCTGTGGAGGCCTCATTTTGGGATCAGCGCCCTGTGTCCGGTAAGGTAATCGAGTTGGTGACGTGTCCGAGCGGCCGAAGGTGCAACACTCGAAATGTTGTTTAGGTGAGAGCCTAACGTGGGTTCAAATCCCACCGTCACCGCCAATCAGAAAGGCCCTGCTTACCTTGTAAACAAAGGGAAGCAGGGCCTTTTGCTTTGCCCGGGTTGGCCTCGTCGGCAAAGAATTGGCAAAACTCTCTGAGGGCAGACGCATCCGGCCGCCACCTTTGCGTGGTGTTGTCCTCTTCCCCACCACGGACCTCAAGGTCGCATCAGAGTGGTTCGAAGACATGCCAGCTGCGGGCATGCTGAGGGACTGGTCACCAAAGGCACCGCCGATCCGTACCAGCTATCGGCCCGCTGGGGGTGAAATAGAGCACTCGAATCCGCCAAGGGCGTCTGCGGGCCAGTGACCAGACCCATCCCGCAATCGTCCTAGTTCGGCTGTCTCCTTGTTGTTGCTCGGTAGCTTGCGTTTCCCGAGCGAGTACATGGCTAGTGCCAGGCCAGCCGAAACGGTCTTCTCTTGGAGATCCGGGGTGAAGGAAGTCATGGACGCCAGCTAAGCCAAGGCCTTCCGACCTCGCCCGCATCCTCCCGCATGGGCTGTGGTTCCATTTGACCTGTCCCGATCAGATTCCCTCGAATCCAGGGTTTGCGTCTGCCTCGCCGGAAAACCAGCGAGGCAGACGCCCTTTGTCATTCCTGCGGTCCGTTCTGCGCAGTGTTTAGAGTCAATAGTTGTGGGCTGCGCACAGTCTCGGGACAAACACGGCGCAGAACGGCAGGTGCCGCCCTCAGACGGCCACCCCTGCGTACTTCAGCGCCAGCTCGCAGAACATCGAGTTGGCCCAGGAAAACCAGGGCCGGGTGAACCGCGTGGGGTCCGCCGGGTCGAAGCCCTCGTGCAGAAAGCCCGTGCCTCCATCGGTGTCCCGCAGCAGCTCCAGCATCCGCAGTTCCTCCGCGCGGGATCCGCTGGTAAGGCCCTGGACCGCGAGCGCGATGTGCCAGATGTAGCCGGGTGGTGTGTGCGGGCTGCCAATTCCAGAGGCAAACGAACCGCTGTTGAAGTAGGGGTTCTCCGGGCCCAGGATGAACCGCCGCGTGGCCAGGTACAGCCGATCGTCCGCGGGCACGGCGCTGGTGAGCGGCAGGGACAGCAGGCTGGGCATGTTCGCATCGTCCATCAGCAGCACCCCGCCCATACCGTCCACCTCGTAGGCGTGGATGGGTCCGTGTTCCGGGTGTTCCACCACCCCGTGGGCGGCGATGCCGGCGGCGATCTCCCCTGCCAGCGCGGCGGCTGAGGCTGCCAACCGGGCGTCGTCAAAGACCTCGCTGGCCAACTCCGCGATGTGGCCCAGGGCGAGGTGCGCGAAGTGGTTGGCCGGAATGTTGTAGCCGTAGACACAGGCGTCGTCGCTGGGCCGGAATCCGCCCCACGTCATGCCCGTCACCGCCACCGGGGCGCCCAGTCCGCCGTCGGACAGCGTTTCCGAGGCCAGCGTCGTCGCCCGTTCAAACCGGTAGGGCGAGTTGGCGCGGTGGTCCTGTTCGGTGCGCCACTGCTCCACGATGGTGGCCAGCGCCTGGTGCACGTCCAACGTGAGGAAGTCCGTACGCCCGCTCGCCCGCCACAACTGGTGCGCCAGCTGGACGGGAAAGGCCAGGGAATCGATCTCGTACTTGCGTTCCCAGATCCACGGATCGTCGCAGGCATCGTCCGGATCGTAGGAGGCGCCGTTGGGCTCCCGGTTGAAGGCATTGGCGTAGGAATCGTGGTTGATGAAGGCGAACTGCCGCCGCACCAGCCCGGCGACGACATCGAACAGGGCGCCGGTGGAGCCCACCAGCGGCAGGAAGGGGCGCATCTGGGCCGAGGAATCCCGCAGCCACATGGCGGGGATGTCACCAGTGATCACAAAGGTGGAGCCGTCCTCGTCCCGGGAAATGGTGGTGTCCAAGGTATTGCGCATGCAGGCCAGGAACATCCGCGCGAGCCGCTCGTCCCCGGTGGCGGCACGGATCTTGGTGGCGCAGTCCTCAAGAACGACGGCGATTCCGGGCTCCGCGGAGAGGGCGGGGCCGGGGGTGGTTTCGGTCATGGGCGGGCGGCCCTTTCCATATGTGGCGGAGGTCATATGTATTGTCATCCATAAGCGCGCTCGAGGGCCGCATTCCACCGTTCTACAACGTTAGGCAGAATTCATGGGTCAGCTGCACACCCGCTTTGGCGCAAACTACACACCGTCGCAGGGTTGGTTCCACCATTGGCTGGACTTTGACCTGGATGTTGTGCGCCGCGATCTGGACTCCCTTGCCGCCCTGGGCATGGACCACATCCGGGTGTTTGCCCTCTGGCCGCATTTCCAGCCCAACCGCTCCCTCATCCGCCAGCGCTCCATCGACGATCTGTTAAGCGTCGTTGATGCGGCGGCCGAGCGCGGCCTGGATGTCTCCGTGGACGGCCTGCAGGGCCACCTCTCCAGCTTCGACTTCCTGCCCGCGTGGACGCAGACCTGGCACGGCGCCAATCTGTTCACCGACGCGCGGGTGGTGGCCGGCCAGGCCGAGTACCTCAGGGCCCTGGCCACGGCGCTGGCCACCCGGCCCAACTTCCTGGGCATGAGCCTGGGCAACGAGTTCAGCCAGTTCAGCTCCGCCATCCACCCGCAGCGCAGCGCCCCCACCACCGCCGAGGCGGACGCGTGGCTGGAAACCATGCTGAATGCCTGCAAGGAGGGCGCACCCAACGCGTGGCACCACCATTCCGAATACGATGCCGCGTTCTTTGACGGCCGCCACGGGTTCACCCCGTCCATGGCCGCGCGCCACGGCTCGATGAACACCGTGCACTCGTGGATCTTCAACAACACCGCCCAGCTGTACGGCGGCATGAGCGAGCCCAGCTTCCGGCTGGCCGAGTACCTCATCGAGGTCTCCCGCGGCTGGTCCTCGGATCCGGACATGCCCATCTGGCTGCAGGAGGTGGGGGCGCCCAGCCCGCACGTCAGTGCCGAGGATGCCGCGGAATTCACCCGCCGCACGCTGGCCTACGCGATGGACTGCGAAAACCTCTGGGGCGTCACCTGGTGGTGCTCCCACGACGTCAGCCGCGGCCTGGCGGACTTCCCCGAGCTGGAGTACAGCCTGGGCCTGCTGGCCAACGACCAGACGGTCAAGCCCCAGGGTGCGGCCCTGGCCGACGCCGCCCGCGGGTACCGGGAGCAGGCGGACAGCCGCCCGGCCCCGGCGCCCCGGACCACCGCTCTGGTGCTGGATGTGGGCGATGAGACCTCCGCCCCGAACCGCGAACAATGTGCCCCGGGCGGGCTGTTCTTCGAGGCATGGATGGCGTTGGCGGCCGACGGCGCCCGGCCCACCGTGGTGCTGGCGTCCAAGGCCGACGACGCCGGACATCTCGCCGCCCGCGGCATCACCCGTCTGGTGCACCCCGCCGACGTGGACACCACGGCCATCCGCCACGACGGGGGCGGCGCAACCGGGGGCGGCGCCGCCGGCCTCCGGCCCACCGCCTCAGGCGGCGCAACCATGCAATCCGCAGCCGCACAGCCCGTCAGCAATGGCTGAGACCGGCACGTCCGGCACCGGGCCGGCCTAGGCAGACGGAGGGCGGGCAGTGGACTTCTTCACGTTGGCGCTGATCGCCGTCGTCGCCCTGGCCGGGCCGCTGCTGGCCTGGCCGGCGAAATGGCATCTGCCCGTGGTCCTGGGGCAGCTGCTCGCCGGGCTGCTGATCGGCCGCTCCGGGCTGCACCTGGTGGATTCGGCGAACCCCGTCTTCACCTTCCTTGCGGACCTGGGCTTTGCACTGATCATGTTCGTGGCGGGCAGCCACGTGCCCATCCGCGACGCCACCATCCGCAGTGCCGCAGCGGCCGGGGCCCTGCGTGCGCTGGGCGCTGCGGTGCTCGCCGTCGGCATCGGGTTGGGCATTGCGGCGGTGTTTGGCACCGGCCACGCGCCGATGTACATCGTGCTGCTGGCCTCCTCCTCGGCGGCCCTGGTGCTGCCGATCGTCGATTCGCTGCGGCTGCGCGGGCCTGCGGTGCTGGCGATGACGGCGCAGGTCGCCATCGCCGATACGGCAGCCATCATCGCCCTGCCGCTGGCCGCCGACCCGGCCAATGCGGGGCGCTCCGCGCTGTTTCTGGCAGCCATCACGGGCTGTTCCATTGTGCTGTTCTTCCTGCTGCGCGGCTTTGAGCGCAACGGCGTCCGGAACCGCCTGCACAAGGTCTCGGAGTCGCGCCGTTTCGCCATGGAACTGCGGATCCAACTGGCCATCCTCTTCACGCTGGCCGGCATTGCCGTGGCGGGCCACGTCTCCATCATGTTTGCCGGCTTCGCGTTTGGCCTGGTGGTGGCCGCCGTCGGCGAACCACGCCGGCTTGCCCACCAGCTCTTCGCCGTCGGCGACGGGTTCCTCGGGCCGGTGTTCTACGTCTGGCTGGGCGCCTCCATCAGCCTGGGCGATCTGGCCAGCCACCCGCAGATGATCGCACTGGGCCTGAGCCTGGGTGTGGGCGCTCTGCTGGCCCACGGGGCCATGCGGCTGTTCGGGCAGCCAGTGGCCCTGGGCGTCCTGACCGCCGCCCAGATCGGCCTGCCGATTGCTGCGGCCACCGTGGGCAAGCAGCTGGGCATCCTGGCACCGGGCGAGGATGCCGCCCTGCTGCTCGGTGCACTGGTGACCATCGCGGCCGGCGCCCTGGCCGGTTCCCGTGCCACGCGGACCTTCGCCGTCGAGGGTGGGCCCGACGGCGGCGCGGACGCCGCCAGCGCATCCGGTGCCGGTCCGGACGGCGGCCCAGGCACCGGTCCAGGCACTGCCGCCGGCGCCGGTCCCGACGCCGGTCCTGCGGCCCCGCAGGCCGGACCCGGTGGACAGTAGTGCCGGCAAATGTCGACACGTTGCACCACCCGGGACCCGCTCTTGCGCACCCTTCGGTACAATGAGGCAGATTATTCCGGATGAAGGGAGGCTTGTGCCAATGCGTACACCGCCCTTCCGCCTGCTCCGGTCCGCCTCGCTGGGTGCGGCCATCCTGGCCCTCGCTGCCGCGGCGCACGTAGCCGCCGGCGGCGTCCTGCCGGCCCCGCTGATTCTGGCGGCCATCGCCGCCCTGACAGCGCTGGGCACCACAGCCGCCACCCGGTTCAAGCTCTCCCTGCCCGCCATGGTGGGCCTGCTCGGCGCCAGCCAATTTGCCTTGCACCAAGCCTTTGACACCCTCTCGGCAGGGCTCCACCAAAGCGTGGACATGCCCTCCCTGCACGACCATTCGCTCTCCGCCGCCGCCCAAACGGCCGCGGCGCTGAAGGATGCGACGGCGGCCGGCCTCGGCGAGCCTGTGGCGGCCATGGCCGTCCACGATGGCTCCTGGGCCATGCTGGCAGCCCACGCCGCCGCCACGCTGGCCACCGCCATCGTGCTGGCCCGCGGCGAGGACGCCCTGTGGGCACTGGCCGGCTGGCTTCGCCCGCTCGTCCGCCCCGCCGTCGTCACCGCCGTCTTCCCCCAGCTGCCCGCAGTGCCGGTGTCCGGCACCTCCGCGGCACCGCGCCCCTGGCGCTATCTGCGCAGCCACAGCCGGCGCGGGCCCCCGGACTTCGCGCCCTCCTTCGCCTAGCACCCCTCTCGGACGGATCTGTGGGGGTGCCATTTCCCATCCCCACATTTTCTGCGCGCCCTTTGGCGCACCCGAAAGGCAATCCCATGACCAGCAAGACCATCTCCCGCACCCTCAAGACCACCGTCGCCGTCGGCGCCACCGCAACACTGATGGGGCTCGGCCTTGGCGCCGCCTCCGCCCACGTCTCGGCGGATCCGACGTCCACCGACGCCAACACCTACTCGGCGGTGTCCTTCGCCATCGGCCACGGCTGCAACGGCTCCAACACCACGTCAGTGGCCATCTCGCTGCCCGCGGAGCTGAACGATGCCACCCCCACGGTGAACGCCAACTGGACCATCGCCAAGACCACCGAGAAGCTCGCCGAGCCGATCAAGCAGGCCAACGGCAGCTCCATCACCGAGCGGACCAGCGTCATCACCTACACCGCCAAGGCGCCCCTGGATGCACACCAGCGGGACGTGTTGACCCTCTCGCTCAAGGTTCCGGACACTGCAGGCAAGACGCTCTACTTCCCCACGCTGCAGACTTGCGAGACGGGCGCGACCAACTGGGCCGACGTCCCCGCCGACGGTCAGGACCCCGAGTCCCTGAAGTCCCCCGCCCCCAGCCTGGTGGTCACCGCTGCCAGCGCTGAGGGTGATGGACACGGCGGCCACGGTGCCGCTGCCACGGCCGGCGGCGGGACCACGGCTGCTGCCGAAACCACGGCAACCGCTGCCAACCAGACCCCGGCCTGGATCGGTCTGGGCGCGGGCGTGATGGGTCTGGTGCTGGGTACCGTGGCGCTGTTCCGCACCCGCAAGACCAGCCCGGCCGTGGCCACCGCTGTGGGCAGCTCCGGCACGGGCGCCGCCGGCAAGTAGTCCAACCCAACGGCCCGCCCGAGGGTGGGTGCAGCAAGAACGGCGGTGCCTCTGGGCGCCGCCGTTCTTGCTGCTGCTTATGTTGCAATTTGAACGCGGCGGCCGTGCCGCAATTGACGCGGGCACCGCTGGCGGACAGGGTGGAACCATGAACACCACAGGACCTGCCATGGGGGCAACGGCGCGTCGCGGCCTCTCCCGCAAACTCATCATCGCTGCCCTGCCCGCCGCTGCCCTTGCCCTGGCACTCACCGCCTGTGGAGGTGGCCAGACACCGGCCTCGACGACGACCACCGCCGACAGTTCACCGTCCGAGCAGACGACGTCTGCCAGCCCCACCGCAACTGCCACGCCCAGCACCGCGCCGTCCACCTCCGCGGCCGCTGCCCTGTGTACGGCGGCCATGCTGAGCGGTTCCGTGGACGACTCCGGCGGCGGCGCGGCCGGCAGCATCTACATGAAGCTCATCGTGAAGAACACCACCGACAAGGTGTGCATCCTGGACGGCTACCCCGGCGTCTCGCTGGTGGGTGACGGCAATGGCACCCAGATCGGCGCCGCGGCCGACCGCGACCCGGCAGCGCCGTCGTCGGGCCCGATCACGCTGGAACCGGGGGCCTCGGCCGCCGGCGTCCTGCGCTACACCCAGGCGGGGAATTACCAGAATTGCGAGCGGGTGGAGGCCGATGGGCTGCGGGTCTACCCGCCCAGCGCCACCGATGCGCTCTACATCGCGCACCCCTTGACGGCCTGCTCCAACGAGGACATCAAGCTGCTGACCATCGGGGCCTTCCAGCCGTAGCCGGGCCCACCGCCAACCAGGACAGCCATTCCCTTCGAGGACGCAACTACAACTGCGTCCCGGACGGGGGTGGCTGTCCTGCATTGGCTTGATCGCAACGTTGGATCCGGCCGCGGCGCGTCCGGTTAGGAGGCCCTCGAGTCGTCCAGATCCTCCTGCAGGAAGTCCAGCACGTCAATGTCTTCCTCGTGGACGGTGCGGCGCCTGCCGTGGCGCAGCAGGTGCAGCCGGTTGGCGGCAAAGGCGCAGATCGCGGCGGCCAGGGCGTGCATCAGACCACCCCAGACGGGCGCCGCCACCACGGCAGAGAGCAATCCGGCCACGGCCACTCCGGCACCGGCCGTCACCAGAATGCGCGTGCGTTCAAAGACGCCGTAGGCCACCAAACCGCCCGCGAGCGCCAGCCACGGGCCGCAGCCGCGCAGGAACGGCAGCAAAGAGCCCAGCAGCACGCCGGCCAGCACTGCTGCGACAAGGTAAAGGTATTTTTTGGGCTCTTCGCCCCAGGTGGACGGGTGCTTCCACAGCCAGAGGGCGGAGCAGGCACCCCACAGCAGCGAGGCCACCACAAAATACTGCGGCACAGCCCCATAGGTGGGGTTCGTGACAAGGTCAACGGCCGCGCCCAGCAGGAACAACAGGGACAGACCGAGCAGGGGCACCCAGTTGTTGCCCGCATGCCGCGAAACCACGGCCCCTCCATCCCCGCTGTACGCACCCTTGCCGCAGAAGAAAACCGAGCGGTGTGCACGGGAAACGGCAAAGGCAGCATTGCCATTTGTACCGCCAGATTACAACGAATACCCGGGGTGTGGAGACGGGCGCACCGTCCCCGGACAAATGTCGCACCGTTGCGGCATGATGGAGCCGTGCCGCCAAAGAAAACCGCAGGCCTGACAGTGCCGCCGGACGCCGCCGCCGGGTCCTCCCCGATGGCCCAGTTCACCGCGCCCACCCGCACCTGGTTCCTGGGCGCCTTTGGCTCGCCGACCCCTGCACAGGCCGGTGCCTGGCAGGCGATTTCGGCCGGTGCCCACTCCCTGGTGGTCGCCCCCACGGGCTCCGGCAAGACGCTGGCAGCCTTCCTCTGGGCGCTGGACCGGCTGATCTCCGCCGAGGCGTTGGAGGACGACGGCGGGGTTCCGAAGTCCAGCGGCACCAAGGTGCTGTACATTTCTCCGCTGAAGGCGCTCGGTGTCGACGTCGAGCGCAATCTGCGCGCACCGCTGATCGGCATCACCCAGACCGCCAAGGGCATGGATCTGCCGGCCCCGCATGTCAGCGTGGGCGTGCGCTCCGGTGACACCCCGGCCAGTGAGCGCCGCCGCCTGCTCAGCCACCCGCCGGACATCCTGATCACGACGCCGGAATCCCTGTTCCTCATGCTGACCTCCAAGGCACGCGAGACCCTGGCCAGCGTGCACACCGTGATCATCGATGAGGTCCACGCCGTGGCCGGGACCAAGCGCGGCGCCCACCTGGCCGTGTCTTTGGAACGGCTGGACGCCCTGTTGGACTCCCCGGCCCAGCGGATCGGCCTCTCCGCCACGGTGGAGCCGCGGGAAACGGTGGCCCGCTTCCTGGCGGGCACGGCACCCGTTGAGATTGTCGCCCCGGCGAGCACCAAGAATTGGAATCTGACCGTCACGGTGCCTGTGGAGGACATGACGGAGCTCCCCTCCGCCGCCTCCGCACACGACCTCGGACCAGCCTCCGGATTGGCGCCGAATGCCTCCATCTGGCCGCACGTCGAGGAGAAGATTGTCGACCATGTGCTGGCCAACAACTCGACCATCGTCTTCGCCAACTCCCGCCGCCTGGCCGAACGCCTGACCGGCCGGCTCAACGAGATCTACACGGAACGGCTGGCCCTTGCCGCCGAAGCACCCGGCGCCTTCGGGCTGGATGCACTGCCCGGGGACGGCGGTGCCACGTCCGGCAGACCCTCCACCGCCGTCCGACCACAGTCACAGGCACGGCTGCCCGCTGAGATGATGGCCCAGGCTGGGTCGACGTCAGGGGCCGAGCTGGTGCTGGCCAAGGCCCACCACGGCTCGGTGTCCAAGGAGCAGCGCGCCTTCATCGAGGACGACCTCAAATCCGGCCGGCTGCGCTGCGTCGTGGCCACGTCCTCCCTGGAACTGGGCATCGACATGGGCGCCGTGGACCTGGTGATCCAGGTGGAGTCCCCGCCCTCGGTGGCCAGCGGCCTCCAGCGCGTGGGGCGCGCCGGCCACCAGGTGGGCGAGGTTTCCCAAGGTGTCCTCTTCCCCAAGCACCGGGCGGATCTGGTGCACTCCGCGGTCACCGTGGAGCGGATGCTGGCCGGGCAGATCGAGCCGTTGTACATCCCGGCCAATCCGCTGGACATCCTGGCCCAGCAGACGGTGGCCGCCGCCGCCCTGGGCAGCATCGATGTGGAGGAATGGTTCGACACCGTCCGCCGCAGCGCCCCGTTCAATGCCCTCCCCCGCTCCGCCTTCGACGCCACCTTGGATCTGCTGGCCGGGCGCTACCCTTCCGATGAGTTTGCCGAGCTGCGCCCGCGCATCGTCTGGGACCGGGTGGCCGGCACGCTGACCGGCCGCCCCGGCGCACAGCGGCTGGCCGTCACCTCCGGCGGCACCATCCCGGACCGCGGGCTCTTCGGCGTCTACATCATCGGCACCGAGGCCGAGGGGGTCCCGGGCACGGCATCGAACAGCGGTTCCCGCGGCGGGCGGCGGGTGGGCGAGCTCGATGAGGAAATGGTCTACGAGTCCCGGGTGGGGGATGTCTTCGCCCTCGGCGCCACCAGTTGGCGCATCGAGGACATCACCCACGACCGCGTGCTGGTCTCCCCCGCCTTCGGCCAGCCGGGCAAGCTGCCCTTCTGGAAGGGGGACTCCCTGGGCCGGCCCGTGGAACTGGGGCGCGCTGTCGGCGCCTTCACCCGCGAGCTCAGCGCCGCCCCACGCGAGGAGGCCCTGGCTCGCTGCGAGGCCACCGGGCTGGATGCCTGGGCAGCCAACAACCTGCTCAGCTATCTGGACGAGCAGAAGCAGGCCACCGCCGTCGTGCCCAACGACAAGGTGCTGCTGGTGGAGCGCTTCCACGATGAGCTGGGCGATTGGCGCGTGGTCCTGCACAGCCCCTTCGGCATGCCCGTCCATGCGCCGTGGGCGCTGGCCGTGGCCGCGCGGCTCCATGCCCGCTATGGGCTGGACGGCTCCGCCATGGCCTCCGACGACGGCATTGTGCTGCGTGTGCCGATGATGGACGATGAGCCGCCGGGTGCGGACCTGTTCCTCTTCGACCCGGGTGAGCTGGACGGCATTGTCACAGCCGAGGTGGGCGGCTCGGCGCTGTTTGCCAGCCGCTTCCGCGAGTGCGCCGCCCGAGCGCTGCTGCTGCCGCGGCAGAATCCGGGCAAACGCTCGCCGCTGTGGCAGCAGCGCCAGCGCTCCGCCCAGCTGCTGGACGTGGCCCGCAAGTACCCCAGCTTCCCGATCGTCCTCGAGACCGTCCGCGAGTGCCTGCAGGATGTCTACGATCTGCCGGCCCTGAAGGAAATTGCCTCCTCCATCGAACGGCGCGAACTGCGCGTGGTGGAGACGACGACGCAGCAGCCTTCGCCCTTTGCCCGCTCGCTGCTCTTTGGCTACGTGGCATCCTTCCTGTACGAGGGCGATTCCCCGCTGGCCGAGCGCCGCGCGGCAGCACTGTCCCTGGACCCCTCGCTGCTGAACGAGCTGCTGGGCCGGGCCGAGCTGCGAGAACTGCTGGACCCCAAGGTGATCCTCCAGACCGAGGCCGAGCTGCAGCGGCTGGCCCCGGACCGGCTGGTGCGGGGCATCGAGGGTGTGGCTGATCTGCTGCGCCTGCTCGGACCGCTGTCCGTGGCGGAGGTGGCGGAACGCCTCCAGCCCGAGGACGACGGCGGTGCGGGTGCCGCGGGCGGCGCACCCGGCCCGCGCAGCGGGGCCGACACCACCGGCGACTCGGGCACGCCCTCCGGTGTAGATGCCGCCGGCGGCGCACCATCACCACCTGCCGCAGCAGCCGCGGCGCTGTCCCATTTGTCCGCCTTGGTGCGGGTGAACCGCGCCCTGCGCGTCAACATGGCCGGCGGGGAGCGCTTTGCCGCGGTGGAGGACGCCGCCCGGCT
This sequence comes from Arthrobacter sp. 35W, assembly GCF_000482545.1. Classification (GTDB taxonomy): domain Bacteria; phylum Actinomycetota; class Actinomycetes; order Actinomycetales; family Micrococcaceae; genus Specibacter. Next base: position 1,665,344 of record NZ_KI519455.1, on the reverse strand, counting down.
GCGCGATGCCCTCGGCATTCCGCTGCCCATGGGCATCCCGCTGGCGTTCATCGAACCCGTGGCCGATCCCCTGGGCGATCTGCTGGGGCGCTATGCGCGCACCCACGGCCCCTTCACGGCCGGCGAAGCCGCGGTCCGGCTGGGACTCGGCGTCGCCGTCGTAGCCGGTGGGATGGCCCGGCTGGCCGCCGACGGCCGCGTGGTGGAGGGCGAATTCCGCCCCCAGGGTCTGCTCGCAACGGCCGATCTGGACGGGGAGTCCCCCGCCCCGGCCCTTTCGCCGCTGGGCGGACCGCCTAGCGAGTGGTGCGATGTCGAGGTGCTGCGCAAGCTGCGCCGCCGGTCGCTGGCGGCCCTGCGGGCGGAGGTGGAGCCGGTGGATCCGGCCACCTTTGCCAGGTTCCTGCCCGCCTGGCAGCATGTCAGCGCAGCATCCGCCGGTGCTCCGCTGCGCGGACTCGACGGGCTGTTGACGGTGGTGGACCAACTGGCGGGCGTACCCATTCCGGCGTCGGCCTGGGAGCCGCTGGTGCTGGCCGCGCGCGTCGCGGACTACCAACCCGCCATGCTGGACGAGCTCATGGCCAGCGGTGAGGTCCTCTTTTCCGGCGCCGGCTCGCTGCCCGGCAACGACGGCTGGCTCTCCCTGCACGTGGCCGAGGCCGCCCCGCTGACACTGGACCCGGCCGCGGACTTCACCCCCACCGAGCTGCAGCAGCGGGTGCTGGCCCAGCTCTCCGGCGGCGGCGCCTACTTCTTCCACCAGTTGCGCGAACTGGCCGCCGGCCCGCTGCCCGGCTCGTCCGCCGTCGACGGCCTGTCCGGCGGCATCCTGCCCTCGGACGACGAGCTGACCACGGCCCTGTGGGATCTGGTGTGGGCCGGGCGGCTGGGCAACGACACCTTCGCCCCCGTGCGCTCGCTCATCGCCGGCGGCCACACGGCCCACCGGCAGCGCCCCACGCCCTCGAGGCTGCGGCCCGCCGGACGCTACGGACGCCTGGGCCGCGCGCCCGGGCTGGCCGGCGGCGCCCTGCGCAGCGCGCCTCCCCTGGGGGCCGGGCGCTGGAGCCTGCTGCCCGGCCAGGAACAACACACCACCGTGCGCACGCACGCGCTGGCCGAGCTGCTGTTGGACCGCTACGGCGTCATCACCCGCGGTTCGGTGGTGAGCGAGGGCATTCCCGGCGGCTTCGGCCTGATGTACAAGGTGCTGGCCCGGCTGGAGGAGGGTGGCAAATGCCGCCGCGGCTACTTCATTGAGCATCTGGGCGCCGCGCAGTTTGCCGTGCCCGCCACCGTGGACAGGCTGCGCTCCTTCAGCGAGGACGCCACCCTCAACCCGACGCCGCCCCAGGCCCTGGCGCTGGCCGCCACGGACCCGGCGAACCCCTACGGGGCGTCGCTGCCCTGGCCGGCGCTGGACGTCGGGCACCGTCCGGGCCGAAAGGCCGGTGCCCTGGTGGTGATGGTCGACGGCGCACTGGCGCTGTATGTGGAGCGCGGCGGCAAGACACTGCTCGCCTTCACCGAGGACGACGGCGCCATCTCCTTGGCTGCCCGGGCCCTGGTGTCGGTGGTGCACCGGGGAACGGTGGACAAGCTGGCCATCGAAAAGGTCAACAGCGGCGACATCCTGGACACCCCGCTGGCCAAGGCCCTCGTGGAGGCCGGCGCCTACACAACCCCGCGCGGATTGCGGATCCGTGCCTGAGGGCGACACCGTCTGGCGGCAGGCGAAGCTGCTCCGCGGGGCGTTGGCCGGACGGGTGCTGACGGGCTGCGACCTGCGGGTGCCGGCGTTTGCCACAGTGGACTTCACCGGCAGCACCGTGGACAGTGTCGACTCCCGCGGCAAGCACCTGCTGGTCCACGTGGCCGGGCATGTGATCCATTCGCATCTGTCCATGGAGGGGATCTGGGAGGTCTACCCCGCTGCACCCCAGGGCCGTTCCGGTGGTCCGGGCCGTTCCGGCAGCCCGGCGGCGCGCTGGCGAAGGCCTGCCCACACCGCCCGGGCCGTGCTGTCCACAGATGCAGGCACCGCCGTCGGCTTCTCCCTGGGCCTGCTGGAGGTGGTCCCGGAACGCGAACTGGAGAACGTCGTCGGCCATCTGGGGCCGGATCTGCTGGGCCCGGGCTGGGACGCTGCCGAGGCCCTTCGCCGGCTGCTGGCCGAACCGGAGCGCCCTGTGGGACTGGCCCTGCTGGACCAGCAGAACCTGGCTGGGATCGGCAACATCTACCGCAATGAGCTGTGCTTTCTGGCCCACGTCCACCCGGAAATGCCCATCGGCCGCGTGCCGGAGCTGACCCGGCTGGTTGACCTGGCCAAGCGGCTGCTGGAGGCGAACAAGGACAGGCCACGGCGCAGCACCACCGGCGGACCTGCCGCCGGGGACGCGTCGTCGTGGGTCTACGGCCTGGCGGGCAAACCGTGCAAGCGCTGCGGCTCCGTCATCCTGCACGCAAAGCAGGCGGATCCCGCCTTTCCAACCCGCCAGCCGCGGGACATCTACTACTGCCCCCACTGCCAGCCAGTTCTCTGACCTGGCCCGCAAACCCCACGCACGCCGCACACCCCCACCCCCAAACACCTCCGCCGAACAAACATTTGGGGACAGTGTTGGAGCCCGGGACTATCCCCAAGTGCTTGTTCGCGCGGGTTCCGGGCAACCTAGGCATGCAGCCTCGAGCGCAGCCCCGCGATCAGGATCTCCAGCCCGAAGTTGAAGGCGTCCTCCCCGCGCTGCTGCGGCGGGCCGGCGTGGCCAAGGGCGACGCCGGCGCGGTGCTCGGCCTTGGCTCGGATTGGCCCATCGCCCCCTTCGAGCCGCTGCCTATCCTGGCGGAAGCCCAATTGCGCCGCCGCGCCGGCCATCCGGACCAGGCACCCGTTCTTCCCGGACAGGCGCTCACGGCGCTGCAGGCCCTGGAGGGGTACACCTCCCACGCCGCCCGCGCTGCCGGCCAATGGGATGTGTCTGGATCCATCACTGTGGGCAAGCGCGCCGATTTCACCGCCTTCGAGCTGGACCCACTCACGGCAGCGCCCGACGAGCTGGCCGCCAGCGCCGTGCTGGGGACAATCGTGGACGGCAGAATCCAGTCCATGCTCGACCGCATCGGCTAGGGTCTCCGCGGCCTCGCTGGGTCGAGCGGAGCCGAGACCTCCCACGCCCCACGGCGGAACCCGCGGATACTCGCGCCGCACCGGGTTTCGACAGGCTCAACCACCGGGTTCGCTGGGTCGATTCAGGAATGGAACAGCTCCCGTACGCGGACGGCGTCGACTGCACTGCTGCCGTCGCCGTCCAGGGGCAGGAACCATCGGCATTGCCACGTCTGCGTGGCGGCGGCTTGTTTGCTGGCGGGTTCAACCCACGGCGGGTAGACGCGCATGGCCCGCTTGCCGCCAGCCATGCCGGTGGACACCACCGAGCGGCGGACGAGCTCGTCCAGCGGGAAGACGAACAGCCCGCACTGGCCGCTGCCGGCGACGCTGACCAGAAACAGTTCGACGCCGTCCGAGACGTCAAAGGGGCGGGTGGGGCCGGCGTCGGAACGCTGCCACAGGGTGGCGAACTGCCCGGCCTTGGTGGGCGTCGTCTTGGCCACCCGGAACCGCGTGCTGCGGCCATCGATGGCCAGGGCGAAGGCCGAATACCCGGCGCTTTCCGGCTCGGCCACGGGATTCGACCAGGCCATCCCGTGCGGTTCAAAGACCTGCCGGACGGCGGCGGCCAGCTCTGTCGGAAGAAGGTCCAAGGAGTCCACAGGGCCGTCATTTGTTGGACGTGGGTACGCTTGATACGTGATGAAATCTCCCCTTCCCGTGCGCAACGGTGTCAATGCTACCCGGATGCGCATGCCCGAAGAGGGCCCCTGGGACACGGCCATGGCCTATGTTCTGGACCGGTTCAACCACGTTGATCCGGACGGCATCGTGGACCGTTTTGTCCGTGGCGAGGTCAAGGCCCTGGGCGGCGACGTGGTCACTCCCGAGACTCCGCTGAACGAGCACACCTTCATTTGGTACTACCGCGAACTGCCCGTGGAGGACCGCCTCCCGGTGGAGTTGAACGTGCTGCACCAGGACGACGATCTGGTGGTCGTGGACAAGCCGCACTTCCTGCCCACCACGCCCGGCGGCATGTACGTACAGGAATCCGCACTGGTGCGCCTGCGGGTGCTGCTGGATCTGCCCGATCTGGTGCCGATCCACCGCTTGGACCGGATGACGGCGGGCGTGCTCTTGTTCTCCGCCAACCCCGAGACCCGCGGCGACTACCAGCTGCTCTTTGAAAAGCGCCGAGTCCAGAAGACGTACGAGGCCGTGGCCGGTGTGCGCGAGGACCTCGAGTTCCCCATGACCGTCCGCAGCCGGATGATCAAATCCCGCACCTACCTGTTGGCCCAAGAGGTGGAGGGCGAGCACAACGCCGAGACCCTCATCGAGCTGGAGGACACCCGCATGGGTCCGGACGGCGCCGTCGGGCTCTACAAGCTCTCCCCGCACACCGGGAAGACCCACCAGCTGCGCGTACACCTGGCCTCGCAGGGCCTCGGGATCATGAACGATCCCTTCTACCCCGTGCTGCTGGAGCAGGCACCGGACGACTACACCAAACCTCTGCAGCTGCTGGCCAAGAGCATCGAGTTCATCGATCCGCTGACCAAGCAGCCCGTCCGCTACGACTCGAAGCTGAAACTGAGCGGTTTCCCCTCAGGCAACTAGAGCGACAATCAGAACGACGACGACGACGGCTGCCGCTGCCTCTGCTGGCGCCGTCGTCGCTGTTCCCAGGTTGCCGGATCCTCCGTCACAAGGACGGCGGCAGGGCCGGAGTCCGGCTGGAGTGTTTTGCTCTGCGGACTGATGCCCGAAGCCATTGCCCGCACCGGCGACCCGGTCGGAATCCCACACGAGCGTCCTGCGCTGCAGTCGAGCGCCACCAGCTGACGCTGTGCCCTGTTGAACCCGTCGCTCCCGCGGATCGTGCTGCCTGATGCGGCTGCCTGACGCTGCCGGGATCGATGATTCCAACCGTAGATTGCATCAGCCGGTGAGGCGTACGGTGAGGGCGTGCTCGAGGATGCTGTAGTCGGTGGCGCCCTTCCGCCGGCTGATGCCGTCCTGCAGCCAGTGCGGGTAGTCGGGCGGGGTGGCGTCGGTGGGTTCGGGCGGGTAGTAGCGGCCGGCGGGTGAGGTCCAGCCCGGGCGCCCGGTCTCGGTCATCTGCGGTGTCCAGCCCCTGATCCCGGGCCCGGCGGGCGCACCTCCCTGTTTTGTTTTCTGGGGGTTTGTCTTTGTGGGGCCGGTGCGGGTTTTCCCGTCCTTATGGTGTTTGACGAGGTGGTGTTTGGGGCATTCGCTGGCCAGGTTGTCCTCGCGGGTTTTTCCGCCGTGTTCCCAGGCCAGCAGGTGGTCCAGCTGGGTGTCGGCGGTGACGGTGGTGCAGCCGGGGAACGTGCAGGTCCTGTCCCTGGCCCGCAGCCAGGCCCGCATGGCCTCGCTGACCCGGTAGGTGCCCGGTGAGAGCGCGACCGGCTCCCCGCTGTGCGGGTCCGTGAGCAGGCGTTGGAACGAGGGGGCCTGCGCGGCCAGCCGGCGGGCGATCGAGGCCGGGACGGGCCCGCACCCCTCCAGCTCGGCCGGCCCGTCGGAGACGCCCAGCAGGGACAGGATGGGCACGGTGAGAAGGATCTGGGCCCGGGGTGCCGGGTGCCCGGCCTTGGCGTCGGCCGTCTCCTGGCCCAGCAGCAGGGCCGCGGCGACGTCCAGGCGCAGCTGGGCCAGGGTGCGCGGCTCGGCGGGGCCCTGCAGGGCGCGGGCGGCAGCGGTGGCGTGGTTCCACACGGCCTGGGCCGTTTCGGCGGGCAGGTACAGGCCCAGGTAGGACATGCCGTCCCGGCCCGGCTGCAGGTCCAGGCACCTGCCCGCCCGGGCGGCCGCGGCCCGGGTCTGGATGCTCCCGGGGTGCAGGCGTTCACGGCGGCGGTTGGCCGCGGCGGTGAACTTCGACACCGTCACCCCGCAGGCGGCCTCGACCAGGTCGCGTTCGAAGGCGTCGACCACGTCCCGGGGCATGTCGGGCACGTTCTGGACGGAGAGGGCCTGGTCCAGGATGGCGAGGGCGTGCTGCCAGGAGAACCTGCCCGCCCCCAGGGCGTGAAGGGTGTGGGGGTGCTCGCGTACGAGCGCCACGCACTGGGCCCGGAGGTTGGAGGCGCTCCGTTCCGGGATGCACAACACGGTGGCCAGTTCGGCCGTGGTGGAGGCGTCGCCGATGCCCTGCTGCCGGGTGTCGAAGCCCAACGCCTGCGCTTCGCTGGTCCCGGCGGCGGCGAGCCTGTCAATGAGGGCGGCCTTGCAGGCCGCTACCCGGGCTTCGAGGGCTGCGACCTCGGCGAGGGCGTCAACGCAGGCGGCGTAGTCCGCCCGCACCGCCCCAAGGGCGCCACGTGTTCCATCAAGGGTGCCGGCAAGGGCTTCGCCGCGGGTGCCGGGGGCGGCCGGTGGCAGGGTGGGGAGCCTCAGCGCGGCCAATTGCTCCGCCATCGTCGGCCCTGCCGTGGTGGCGGCGCCACCGGAAGTGCCGACCGGAACGCTCATGATCTTATTCTATTCCAAGATTGTCTATTAGAACAGATGTTTGAGTAAGGATTTCGCGGTAGCTGCCGTCCAGGGCTTCCGAAGCAGCCCCTACAGCGACACTCCGTTCCAGCGATCGCGGCACAGCGCGGAGCACGGCGGCCCCTGCCTCAAGCGGCGGACGAAGTCAGCGCAGCGGCATCCATTTGCCGCGGTTGCGGCGCAACATGGCCAGCCGCCCCGCCACGGCCACCGTTTCCACGGCATGCCGCATCGCGGCCCCGGCATTGAGTGCGTGCAGATTCTCCGCCGTGTACTCGGTGGATTCCACCATGAATCGAACAGTGATCCGGGGAATGCCGGCCACCAGGTCCAGCTGGTTGGCCTCCACCACGTGGATGGACCCGATGGCGGCGACGGCGGAGTCCATCACGGCCTCCGGGGCGTTGCCGGGGCGTAGGCCCATGATCTGCAATTGGGCGCGGAACGAAGGCATGCCTACCCGCTCAACCGGCTGCCGGAACGTGCAGTTCCGGCAGCGCCAGCACCAGCGGAGCCAGCTCCGGCACCTCCACGGCCTCGGCCAGCGCCCGCTCCAGGGTCGCATCATGCACCGGTCGCGCACCTTCCAGCAGGTCCAGACCGGGAACTGTAAGTTCCGTGTAGATGCCACGGCGGTCGTCCGCGCACAGGATCCGGGTCAGCAGACCGCGGTCCTCCAGCCGGTTCACCAGGCGCGTGGTGGCGCTGGGACTCAGCGCCGTAGCCCTGGCCAGCTGCTGCATGCGCATATGCCAGCCATCCTGCCGGCTGAGGGCGTCGAGCACTGTGTACTCCACCACAGAAAGCCCCGCACTTTCCTGCAGCGAGCGCTCCAGTTCGGCCTCGATCAGGCCATGCAGGGCGGCCAGCGTACGCCAGCCCTTGGCCCGGATTTCCACCGCGTCGTCCTTGATGCCCATCGGGATCCCTTTCGCCAAACCGGACCCAAAAGGGCACGGCAAATAATTAGTTGCTTGCGCTGGATAGTTGCGCGTGCAACAATAAACCAAGCGTCTGCAACTACAAGCTTACGCGCCACACCCCCAATCCCCACAGTCTCCAGGAGAAATCCATGCCCCTTGGCCTCATAGCCCTCGCACTCGGTGGCTTCGGCATCGGCCTGACGGAGTTCATCATCATGGGCCTCATGCCCGAGGTGGCCGTCTCCTTCCAGGTCAGCGAAGCCGCAGCCGGCTGGTTGATCTCCGGCTACGCCCTCGCCGTCGTCGTCGGCGCCCTGCTGGTGACGGCCGCCGTCACCCGGCTCCCCCGCAAGCCGGTGCTGGCCGCGCTGCTGGTGCTGTTCATCATCGGCAACCTGCTCAGCGCGGTCGCCCCCAGCTACGAACTGATGATGCTGGGCCGCGTCATTGCCGCCCTGTGCCACGGCGCCTTCTTCGGCATCGGCTCAGTGGTGGCGGCCGACATGGTGGCTCCCAACAAGAAGGGCGCGGCGATCGCCATCATGTTCACCGGTCTGACGGCCGCCAACGTCCTCGGCGTCCCCTTTGGCACCCTGCTGGGCCAGGCCGCCGGCTGGCGCTCCACCTTCTGGGCCATCACCGCCGTCGGCGTTGTGGCACTGATCGGCGTGCTCACGTTGGTGCCGGAAACCGGCCGCGGCCAGGCGAACAGCGCCGGGCTGCGCGGTGAGCTGCGCGCCTTCAAATCCGCCCAGGTGTGGCTGTCCATCACCGTCACCATCCTCGGCTACGGCGGCATGTTCGGCGCCTTCACCTACATCGCCTACACGCTCACGGAGGTGGGCGGGTTCGACGCCGGTGCCGTGCCGTGGCTGCTGATCCTCTTCGGTGTGGGCCTGTTCATCGGCAACGCCGTGGGCGGGAAGGCGGCGGACCGCAATGTCGACGCCACGCTGCTGGTGGTGCTGGCCGTGCTGACCGTCATTCTGGTGGTCTTTGCGCTCACCGCGCACAACCAGATCATGACCATCGCCTCGCTGCTGCTGATGGGCGGCTTCGGCTTCGCCACCGTCCCCGGCCTGCAGATGCGCGTGATGAAGTACGCCTCCACAGCCCCCACGCTGGCCTCGGGCGCCAACATCGGCGCGTTCAACGCCGGCAACGCGCTGGGCGCCTGGCTCGGCGGCGTCACCATCACGGCCGGGCTGGGCTACACCTCCCCCATCTGGGCCGGCGCGGCCATCACCGTCCTGGGCCTTGGCGTCATGGCCATTGCCGCCCGCAAGGCCAAGACTCAGTCGCAAAAGACCGCGCAGAACAGCACGACGACGGCGGCCGCGCCCGACGTCGAGGCGGCACCTGCCGCCGTCGGCGCCTGATCCTTCCTCCAAACCACCGATCCTTCAAGGAGCAATCATGACCAGCATTCCCACCATCACCCTGAACAACGGCGTCGCCATGCCGCAGATCGGCTTCGGCGTCTTCCAGGTCCCGAACGACGAGACAGCTGCCGCCGTCGCCGCGGCGCTGGACGCCGGCTACCGCAGCATCGATACGGCGGCCATCTACGGCAATGAGGAAGGCGTGGGCCGGGCCATTGCGGATTCCGGTCTGGACCGCGGCGACCTCTTCATCACCTCCAAGGTCTGGAACTCGGACCAGGGCTATGACGAGACGTTGGCGGCATTCCATGCCAGCCTGGACAAGCTCGGCCTGGACTACCTGGACCTGTACCTGATCCACTGGCCGGCCCCGGCACGGAACACGTACGTCGAGTCCTGGCGCGCACTGGAGACGCTCTATACGGAGGGTCGGATCAAGGCCATCGGGGTATCCAACTTCCTGCCGGAGCACCTGGAACAGATCCTGGCGGCGGGCACCGTGGTGCCGGCCGTCAACCAGGTGGAACTGCACCCAACGCTCCAACAGCGCGGCATCCAGTCGTTCAACGTGGCCCATGGCATCGCCACGGAGGCCTGGAGCCCGCTGGCGCAGGGGGCGCTGCTGGACGACGCTACGGTGCTGGACATCGCGGCAGCCCACGGCGTGGCCCCGGCCCAGGTGGTGCTGCGCTGGCACCTGCAGCAGGACCGCATCATCATCCCCAAGTCCGTGACGCCGGCCCGAATCCAGCAGAACCTGGACCTGTTCGGCTTCGAGCTCACCGACGCGGAACTGGCAGCCCTGGACGCCCTTGAGAACGACGGCCGCACCGGACCCCACCCGGCCGAGTTCAACGGCTAGGACTGGCCGCTGCCGGTCCGGTCGAGCGGAGCAGACACCTCCCGCACCCGACGGCCGGACGTAGGGACGCTTCCGGCGCACCGGATTTCGGCTACGCAAGCTCCGCTCAATCACCGGATTCAGTGGTCGGGCTCAGCGAGACTTGGGCCCGCCAAGAACGCAAGAAGGCCCGTGGTGCATCTGCACCACGGGCCTTCTGCAGTGGAAATTTATCCGGTGTTGCGCAGGCCGGCGGCCACACCGTTGATGGTGATCAGCATGGCGCGCTGCAGGCGCTCATCCACCTCGGAGTTGGCAATGCCGGCGTCCGCTTCGCGGACGCGGCGCAGCAGCTCCACCTGCAGGTAGGAGATCGGGTCCAGGTACTGGTCGCGGACCGAGAGCGCGCGCTTGAGCGTGGGCTGGTTGTCCAGCAGCTCGTCCTCGCCGGTGAGCAGCTGCACCTCGGCCACGGTGAGCTCGTACTCGGCGCGGATGACGGCGAACAAGTGGCGCAGTTCGGCGGGCACCAGGGTGGCCACGTAGTGTGCGGCGATGTCCATGTCCGTTTTGGCCAGCGTCATCTCGACATTGGACAGGACCGAGCGGAAGAAGTTCCACTTGGACAGCATCGCCACCAGCTCCTCCGTGCGGCCGGCCTCGCGGGCGGCCTTCAGGCCGGAGCCAACGCCGAACCAGCCGGGCACAATCTGGCGGGACTGGGTCCAGCCGAACACCCACGGGATGGCGCGCAGGCCGCCCAGGCCGGCGCCGGAGTCCGGGCGCTTGGAGGGGCGGGAGCCGATGTTCAGGCTGCCCAGCTGCTCCACCGGGGTGGAGGCCAGGAAGTAGGCCGGCAGGTCCGCGTGGTCGATCAGGGCGCGGTACTGGGCGAAGGCGGCGTCGGAGATGACCTCCATGACCTCCCCGTACGTCTCCAGCTCGCTGACGGAGTTGCGCGGGGTGCGGTGCAGGGCCGAACCCTGCATGACGGCGGCCAGCGAGAGCTCGAGGTTTTCGCGGGCCAGCTCAGGCAGGGAGTACTTGTCGGAGATGACCTCGCCCTGCTCGGTGAACTTGATGGCACCCTCGAGCACGCCGTTCGGCTGGGCCAGGATGGCGTCGTAGGTGGGTCCACCACCGCGGCCCACGGATCCGCCGCGGCCGTGGAACAGGCGCACGCTGACGCCGTGCTTGGCCGCCACATCGCGGAGCTTGCGCTGGGTCTTGTGGATCTCCCACTGGGAGGTCAGCACGCCGGATTCCTTGTTGGAGTCCGAGTAGCCGAGCATGATTTCCTGTACGTCGCCGCGCAGGCGCACCAGCTCGCGGTAGGTGGGATCGGAGAGCAGCTGGTCCACGATCTCGGCGGAGGCACGCAGCTCGTCGACGGTCTCCAGCAGCGGGGCGAAGCCGATCTTGGCGTAGCGGTTCTCCCCCTGCAGGGACACCAGCCCGGCCTCGCGGGCCAGCACGGCCGGCGCCAGCACGTCGTCGGCGCCGCGTGTCATGGAGACGATGTAGGTCTCGACGACGTCGGGGCCGTAGGTGCGCAGGGCCCGGCGGATGACGCGGAAGACGTCGTAGGTGCCGTTGGCGGCGCCGTCGAGCGTGATCGGGTGGCCGGAGAGCGGCCGGCGGGAGGCCAGCTCGCCGCTGAGCACGCGCAGGCGCTCGTCGCGGGTGAGGTCTGCGTACGGGACGGCCAGCTCGCCGATGCGGTCGATGAGCTGGCCGACGGCGTCGTGGTGGTGGTCGGCATGCTCGCGGATGTCCAGGGTGGCCAGGTGCAGGCCGTAGGAGGAGATCGCGCGGCGCACGGAGGCCAGCGCGCCGTCGGCCACCAGGGCCGCGGAGTTGTTGCGCAGCGAACGCTCCAGCATTTCGAAGTCCGCGATGAGCTCGGCAGTGCTCTCGTAGTCGCGGCCGTCCTCGTGGTAGCTGTCCGCGGCCACGCGCTTGCGGGTGTTGAGCAGCTTGGCCTTGATGCAGGTCAGCTTGAGCCGGTACGGTTCCTGGGCGTTGAGCTCCAGGACGCGCTTGTCGATGCCGGGGAGGTTCTTCAGATCCACCTCGATGGAGTCCAGCAGCTCGGCGTCGGCGCCGGCCAGGGCGGAGGAGTTGGAGAGCGTGGAGATCAGCTCGTCCACCAGCGCAATGCTGATCTTCACGGCGTTCTGGTTCTGCAGCACCAGCACCTCGCGGGTGACCTCGGAGGTCACGTTCGGGTTGCCGTCGCGGTCGCCACCGATCCAGGAGCCAAAGCGCAGGGGTGCGGCGTCGGCGGGCAGCGTGACGCCGTGCTCGCCCAGCAGCTCGGAGAAGTCGGTCAGCATCTCCGGCATGGCATCGGTGAGGATGGTGTTCAGGTAGTAGATGGCGTTGCGGGCCTCATCCATCGGCGTGGGCCGGACCTGGCGGAGCTCGTCGGTCTGCCACATCTGGTCGATGATCTCCGCGAGCGCGCGGTCCTGGCGGCGGCGGGCGGAGGTGCCCTCCTCCGTCGAGGTGGCCAGGATGTCGGAGAGCTTGCGGATCTTGTCCAGCACGGAGCGGCGCGAGGCCTCGGTGGGGTGGGCGGTGAAGATGGGGCGCACGTCGAGCTCGTTGACGACGTCCTGGAGCACCTGCGGGCCGGCCTGCTCGGCAATGTCGGAGACGGCCTTGGCCAGCCAGCCGTCCTTCTCCTGGCGCGTGCGCAGCCCACGGACGCGGTTGACCTGCTCGGCGGCGTTGGCCAGATGGAAGTAGAAGGCAAAGGCGCGCACCAGGTCGGTGGCCTGCTCCAGCGGCAGGGAGGCGAGCAGTTCGCGGACCTGCTCGGCGACGTCGTGCGCGGTCCAGGGTCCGGTGCCGGTCTCGCCGCGGGCGGCTTCCTTGGATTCCTTGGTCAGCAGGCGGACCTGCTCCACCATGTCCAGCAGTTCGGGGCCGTGCTGGCGCACCAGCGACTCGCCCAGCAGGGTGCTGACGCGGCGCACGTCGCGGCGCAGCTCGGCATCCAGGGAGGCGGCCAGTTCGACGGCGGCACTCGCCTCCGCCGTCAGGCTGGCGGCGGGCGTGGGCACAGTGGAGCTCATTCAGAAGTCCTTACGGTCAGGTGATTCTGGTGCTCGTATGCAGCGCTGGATACATAGCGGTGGTGGTCCGGCCGCGGGCGCGGGCGTACCAGTAGGGATCCTACCGAGGCTGCCGCGGGGGCGGAAATTTGTCTCGCTATGTGGGGCGGGAGGTGTTCACGTTTGTTCACCCGCGGGGGTGGGGAATCCTCCGCAGGACGGCGGCCAACTGGGCCGCGTAGGACTCCGCCAGGGCCACGCTCTGCGCCGTATAGCGTCCGGCCCCGTCCAGCAGGTTCAGGCAGCCCAGAAAGCTGCCGTTGTCCACGACGACGGCGTTGACGGCTGCGGACAGCTGGAGGGCGGCCAGCACATCGTGGTGCTCGAAGGCATCCGAATTCACGGCTGCTTCATCCTCCGCCAGATAGGACTCCTGGTCCTCCACGCAGCGCTGGAGCCACTCGGCACCCAGCACGCGGGAAATGCCGCCGACGGCGTAGACCTCCGGCCGGGAGGAATGTACGCGCACCAGGTCCCGGGATCCGGCGCGCCACAGCGACACCGTCACCAGACGGGCACCCACCTGGGCACCCGCTTCCCCGGCGATGTGCGCCAGCTCCGCAGCGGCACCCGGCGGCAGGCCGACGGGGATGATGTCTTCAACCACCTGCGGGGAGCTGGTCATCGGGCGGCCTCCAATTCAACGGTGGGGATGTAGGTCTTGGCGGCCCGGTTGAGCAGGACCACTCCGGTGAGGGCGATGGCTCCGCCCACCATGGCGGCGGCGCTGGGTACTTCGGCCAGCAGCAGCCAGCCCAGCAGGAGCGAGAAGACCGGGACAACGTAGAGCAGCGATCCGCCGGCCGCCACGCTGGTGCCGGCGAGCGACACATTCCAGAAACCGTACGCCAACGCGGTGCTGACCACGATGAGGACCACCAGCGCGGCCCAGAACGCCGGCCCGGCGCCGGCCAGGTCACCGGCGCCGGCGGCACCCGCCAGGGGATTCGCCGTCGGCAGGGTCGCGAGCCCGCCCACCAGGCTGCCCCAGAAGGCCACCTCCGCGGCGCCCAGCCGCTTGAACAGCGGCTGCTGCACGATCAGGAAGACGGCCAGCAGCAGGGCGGCGGCCACAATGTACAGGGCGCTGGCGTTGAACCCGCCCACACCGCCGATGCCGTCACCGAGGGTGATGACCGCGACGCCGACGACGGCGACCCCCATCCCCAGGTAGCCCATCCCGGTGGTCCGCTCGCGCAGCACCACATAGCCCAGGACAAAGGCAAAGACCGGGGACAGGTTCAGCAGCAGGCTGGTGGTCCCGGCGGGCACCGTTTCCTGGCCCATGTTCAGCAGCAGCCCATAGCCCGCGTAGCCCAGCAGGGCGGCCAGGCCCATCCTCGGGGCGTCGCGCCAGCGCAGTTGAAGGCGCTGGCGGCGGAGCAGCAGGAAGATTCCCAGCACGGCGGCGGAGCCCAGAAACCGCAGCGGGGTCAGCGTCTGCGGGTCCAACACCTTGAGCGCTTCCCGGGTTGTCACATAGGTCGGCGCAGAGGCCAGAACCATGAGGACATCGGGCCGGCGAAGCCATCGCCACACGGGCGCCACCTTTCGATTGGACCGTCAGCGGTAGCCGGCCAAGAAATGTTCTGGGCACCTATTGATGTCCACAAGAAGTTATTCGTACACTACAACAATTAGATCGTTCGGTGAAGCAAAATACTCGAAGGATGTGGACGCTCATCATGGGTGGATCAATGCAAGCCCTGCCCGGGAGGGTGCTGTCCAGAAGGAACCTTCTGTTGGGCACTGCCGCCGCCGTACTGGGACCCGCTCTGCTCGGTGGCTGCGCACTGCAGCCCAACCCCGGAGCCATGGGCCCGCCGCGGCAGGGCGCGGCCGCCCCGGGTGGCACACTGCGGATTGCGCGGCCGCCGGCATCCAAGGCCGAAACGCTCGATCCGGCCAGCTCGCTGTCCGCCTACGAGTACCTCGGCGCCCTCTACAACCGCCTGGTGAAGCTGTCCCCGGCGGGCGAGATCCTGCCGGACCTGGCGTCGTCGTGGGAGCAGACCCCGGACGCTCTGACCTGGACCTTCACCCTGCGCAGTGACGTGGGCTGGCACAACGGCATGCCGCTGACCTCGGCCGACGTGGCCTACAGCATCGCGCACATCCTGGACCCGGCCACCAAGTCCCCGCAGGCCGGCGTGCTGTCCCCGTTCGTGGGGCCGGAATCCATCAGCACCCCCACGGCGGACACGGTGGTCTTCGCGCTGTCCTCGCCCAATGCCGAGTTTGCCAGCCTGCTCACGGGCTACAACTGCTACATCATCCCGGCCGGATCGGCGGCCACCATTGGCGCCACCGGCGTCGGCACCGGTCCGTTCATGCTGCGCTCCTTCCGGGCCGCCGGACCGGGATCCGTGGTGCGCAATCCGCACTACTTCGGCCAGGCGCCCACGGTGGATGCCATCGAGTTCTCCTCCATCGCCGACACACAGGCGAGGGTGAACGCCCTGCTGGCCGGCCAGGTGGACCTGGTGTCCCAGACCAACCTGGACTACGCCACCGCCCGGATGGTCTCCACCTCCCGGGTCGCCACGGTGTCCACGGTGTCCAATGCCCAGTGGTACCCGGTGCCGATGCTCAATACAAGCGAGCAGTTCCGCAATCCGCTGGTCCGCCAGGCCATGGCGCACGCCTACGACCCAGCCCTGGTGATGAAGCTGGCGGTCCAGGGCTACGGGACGGTGGCACACAACAATCCGGTGCCGCCCAGCCAGGCCTACTACCTGGACTATGGGCTGGACTACGACCCGGAGAAGTCCAAGTCCCTGCTGAAGCAGGCCGGCTTCGATTCCTTCGATGTGCCGATCTACACCTCCACGTACGATCCGGTGCTGACCCCGCTGGCGCTGGCGCTGCAGGGCTCCATGAAGGATGCCAACATCAACCTCACGGTGACCAATGCCTCCGCGGACTCCTACTACTCGGAAATCTGGATGCAGAAGCCGCTGATGACCACGTACTGGTACACCGGCCGGCCCATCGACCAGTTGCTGGGCCAGATCTTCTCCACGGGCTCCTCCTACAACGAGACGGCCTACTCCAACCCCCTCTTCGACCAGACGCTGGCCACGGCCCGCGCCACGGTGGACGACGCCAAACGCAAGACGCTCTACCAGGATGCCCAGAGGATTCTGGTGGACGACGGCGGATCCCTCACCCCCTTCTTCTCCGACCGCCTGGTGGGGATCAGCCAGAGGGTGGTCAATTACAACGAGCACGGTTTCGAGTTCGACTACATCAACATTGGATTTGAGGCGGGACGATGATTTCACTCTTCGCCAAACGCGTGGGCTGGTCCCTCGTGACGGTGCTGCTGTCCACGATCCTGGTGTTCACGGCCATCCAGTCCCTGCCCGGGGACGCAGCCACCCAGATCCTGGGGCAGAACGCGACCCCCGAAGCCGTGGCCACCCTGCGCAGCCAGCTGGGCCTGGATGAGCCGGCCATTTCCCGCTTCTTCTCCTGGCTCGGCGGCGCCTTCACCGGCGACTTTGGCACCTCGCTGCTGGATGGCAAGAGCGTCGGCGCGGAGGTGGGGCGGGCGCTGCTGAACACCTCGCTGCTGGCCGCCGTCACCATCCTGGTGGGCATCACGCTCTCCGTGGTGCTGGGCCTGCTGGCCGGGCTGTTCCGGGACAAGTGGCCCGATGCCACCATCTCCACACTGGCCCTGGTCGGCATGAGTGTGCCGGAGTTCGTGGTGGCCACAGTGCTGGTGCTGCTCTTCTCCATCTACATCCCGATCTTCCCCGCGGTGGTGGTGGCGGGGCAGGATGCCAGCCTGGCCGAGCTGCTGCCCTCCATCTGGCTGCCGGCTGCGGCGCTGGTGTGCGCACTGAGCGCGTACATCATCCGCATGATGCGCACCTCCGTCATTGACGTGCTGGACAGCGACTTCGTCCTGACGGCCCGGCTGAAGGGAAACTCCACCTCCCGGCTGGTCTTCAAGCACATCCTGCCCAGTGCCATGCTGCCCACGCTGAACGTGATTGCGATGAACATCGCCTGGCTGATCGGCGGCGTCGTCGTCGTCGAGAGCATCTTCAACTACCCCGGCATCGGCACGCTGATGATCCGCTCCGTGCAGACCCGGGACCTGCCGACCATCTTGATGATCACGGTGCTCAGCGCCCTGACGTACGTGCTGTGCAATCTGCTGGCCGATCTGGCCGCCCACCTGCTCAATCCCCGGCTGCGGTTCCCTAGGAGCGCCAAATGACCACATTGACAGCAAGCCCTGCCCCGGTGGCTGCGGCCCCCGGGGCCCTGCGCCGGGTGGTCCGCTCGGTGCTCCGTTCGCGGATGGCCACCTTCGGTTTCGCTCTGGTGTTCCTGCACATCGCGCTGGCCCTGCTGGCTCCCGTCCTGACGCCGTTCAATCCCACGGCCAACGACGGCCTGGTCCCGCTGGAGAATCCGGGCGGGGTGCACCTGCTGGGCACCGACGCCCTCGGGCGGGACATCCTGGCCCGCACCCTCTTTGGCGGCCAGTACGCGCTGGCCATCAGCTTCAGCGCCACGGCCATCGCCGTCGTGCTTGGCTCCACCATCGCCGGGATCGCCGCCTTCAAGGGCGGGATCGTGGACGACGTCATCTCCCGCTTCCTGGACTCCGTCCTGGCGGTGCCGGCCATCCTGTCGATGCTGGTCATCGTCACTGTCTTCGGCTCCGGCCCCTGGGTCATCATCCTGGCCGTGGTGGTGGTCTACACCGGCGGCGTCACCCGCATCGTCCGCGCCGCAGCCATGGATGTGATGCCCAGGGACTACATCACCGCCGCCAAGGCCCGCGGCGAGGGCATGTTCTCCATCCTGGTCCGCGAGGTGTTCCCCAACGTCCTGGACATCATCCTCGTTGAATTCGCCATGCGCGCCTCCTGGGTGGTCCTGCTGATCAGCTCGCTCTCCTTCCTCGGCTTCGGCGCCAATCCGCCGACGCCGGACTGGGGGCTCATGGTGGCGGAGAACCGCAATCTGATGGCCGTGGTCCCGTGGGCCACCCTGTCCCCGATCCTTGCCCTGGCAACGCTGATCGTGGGCCTCAACCTGGCCGCCGACGGCTTGGCGAAGAGCTTTGGTGTCGACCGAATGAAGGAAGTGCTGGGCTAATGAGCGATGCAACCATTGTCAGTGTCAACAACCTGAGCGTCTCCTACACCTCCGGCGGCCTGAAGGTGGACGTCCTGAAGGACATCTCCCTGCGCCTGGAGCGCGGCCGCACCCTGGGGCTGGTGGGCGAATCCGGCTCCGGAAAGTCCACCCTCGCCAGCACCTTCCTTGGCGCCCTGCGCAGCGGCTCGTTCATCTCCAAAGGCACCGTTGAGGTGGCGGGGCAGGACGTGTTCGCCCTGCCGGCCCCGGCCCTGCGCCAGCTGCGCCGCAACGACGTCGCCCTGGTGCCGCAGAACGCCGGCAGCGCCCTGACCCCCACCATGCGCATTATGGACCAGATCGCCGAGTCCCTGCACACCCCGGGCATGGACCGCGCGGCCAAGCGGGCCCGGGCCGAGGAGCTGCTGCGCCTGGTCCGCCTGCCCAACCCTGCCCAGGCCCTGGGCAAGTACCCGCACCAGTTCTCCGGCGGCCAGCAGCAGCGCATCGGCATCGCCATGGCCGTGGCCGCCAACCCCGCCCTGCTGGTCCTCGACGAGCCGACCACCGGGCTCGACGTCGTCACGCAGGCCGCCATCCTGGATGTGCTGGCGGATCTGCAGCAGACCCTGAACATGTCCATGGTGCTGGTCAGCCACGATCTGGGTGTCATCGACAAGATGTGCACCGACATCGCCGTGCTCCGCGAGGGGCGGATCGTGGAATCGGGGGCCACCCGCCGGGTGCTGGCCCAGCCGCAGCACCCCTACACGCAGGGGCTCGTCTACAGCGTCCCGCGCGTGGACGTCCCCGGCATCCCGCCCAGCATGGACACCGCCGCCATCGACGCCGGGATCCAGTCGACCGGCGAGCGCGAGGTCTACGTCCGCACGGCGCCGTCGGGCACTCCCCCGGTGCTGCAGGTCCGCGACCTCTCCATTGACTACCGGCGCCGGCCGGTTCCGGGCACGGGCCCCACCGTCCAGGGTGTCAGCTTCGACGTCAACGCCTCCGAGATCGTGGCATTGGTGGGTGAATCCGGCTCCGGAAAATCCACCATCGCCAACGCCATCGCCGGCCTGCAGCGCACCGAGGCCGGGACGATGGTCCTCGCCGGCGGAGCGGATCTGGCCCGCACCGTGTCCGCGCGCCCCAAGGGGATCCGGCAGGCGGTGCAGCTGATCTTCCAGAACGCCGACACCTCGCTGAACCCGCGCAAGACGGTGCACGCCGCCATTGCCCGTCCGCTGCAGCTCTTCGGCATCAAGAAGACCACGGTGGCGCAGTCCTTGGCGGAGGTGGACCTGCCCCTCGGTTTTGCCCAGCGGCTGCCGGGCCAGCTCTCCGGCGGCCAGCGCCAGCGCGTGGGCATTGCCCGTGCCATCGCGGCCGGCCCCTCCCTGGTGCTGGCGGATGAGATCGTCTCGGCGCTCGATGTCTCGGTGCAGTCCTCCATCCTGCGCCTGATGGACACCATGAGCCGGGACAAGGGCATCGGCTTCCTGTTCATCACGCACGACCTCGCGGTGGTGCGGGCGGTGGCGGACCGCGTGGTGGTGCTGTATCTGGGCCGCGTGGTGGAGGAGGGTACGGTGGAAGCCATCTTCTCCGAAACGTCCCACCCCTACACCCGCCTCCTGCTGGACTCGGTGATCGAGCTCGGCGACGACCACGACGCCAAGCCCCGCAACGTCAAGGACGAGATCCCGGCCGCGCCGCCGGAATTCGGCTGCCCCTACGCCAGCCGCTGCCCGCTGGTGCGGGACGTCTGCCGCACCAAGGCGCCGCCGGCCATCCGCGTCAGCGAAGGCCACCAGATCATGTGCCACGCCGACGCCTCCGAGCTCAGCCCCAGCACCCTCGCCCACAGCTAAGGACCCCCTGTGAAGATCCGCACCGAGTTTCCCCACCGCACCACCGTTCTGGAGAACGTCCTCATCCCCATGTCCGACGGCGTGCGGCTGGCCGCCACCATCTGGCTGCCCGAGGATGCCCAGGCCACCCCGGTTCCGGCGCTGCTGGAATACCTGCCGTACCGGCGCAGCGACTGGACCGCGCCGCGGGATGCGCAGCGCCACCCCTGGTACGCCGGCCACGGCTACGCGTCGGTGCGGGTGGACATGCGCGGCTGCGGCGATTCCGAGGGCGTGATGCTGGACGAGTACCACCAGCAGGAACAGGCCGACGGCGTCGAGGTCATCGAATGGCTGGCGGCCCAGCCCTGGTGCAGCGGGAACGTGGGCATGTTCGGCATCTCCTGGGGCGGCTTCAACGCCCTCCAGCTCGCCGCCGAGCAGCCCGAGGCCCTGAAGGCCATCGTCACCGTCTGTTCCACCGACGACCGCTACGCCGACGACGTCCACTACTACGGCGGCGCCATGCTGGGCATCGACATGACCTCCTGGGCCGGCACCATGCTTGCCTTCCAGTGCCGGCCGCCGGCCCCGTGGAATGTGGGCGGGAACTGGGAAACGCTGTGGAAGGAACGGCTTGAGGCCCTGCAGCCGTTCAGCGAGATCTGGCTGGACCACCAAGAACGCGACGACTACTGGCGCCACGGCTCCGTCTGCGAGGACTACTCCAAGATCACCGCCGCCGTGATGGCCGTGGGCGGGTGGGCGGATCCGTACCGCAACACCGTGTTCCGGCTGCTGGAAAACCTCCAGTCCCCCGTCCAGAGCCTGGTGGGGCCGTGGTCGCACCAGTACCCGGACATAGCCCGCACACCCGGACCCACCATTGGCTTCCTGCAGGAGACCCTGCGCTGGTGGGACCACTGGCTCAAGGGCAAGGACACGGCCATCATGGACGAGCCCGCCCTGCGCGCCTACCACCAGGATTCGGTCCGACCGGCCACGCACTACCCCGAGCGGGCCGGCACGTGGGTGGGTCTGGACGGCTGGCCGTCGGCTGCCGTCGGAACCCGCAGCTTCAACCTGGCCACCGGCCTGCGCAGCCTCGCCACCGGTGCGGACGGGCTGGCCGTGGTGGACACCGAACAGCACAACGGCGTCGACGCCGCCCGCTGGTTCCCCTTCGGCAACCTCTCCGATCTGCCGCCGGACCAGCGCGCCGAGGACGGCCGCTCCGTGGTGTTCCAGACGCCGGTGCTGGCCCAGGACATCAACCTGCTGGGCTACGCCCGGCTGAAGCTGCGGGTCTCCAGCAGCACGGCACGGGCCAACGTCTTCGCCCGGCTCTGCGATGTGGCGCCGGACGGATCCTCAACGCTCATCACCCGCGGCGCCATCAATCTGGCCCGGCGCAACGGCATGGACCGTGCGGACGAGCTGGTGCCCGGTGAATTCGTCGACGCCGAGATCCAGTTCACCAGCATGGGCTGGCAGGTCCCCGCCGGCCACAGCCTGCGGCTGGCGCTGTCCACCACCTACTGGCCGTGGATCTGGCCGCACGGGGAGGCGGGCAGCGTCACCATCGATGCGGCCCACAGCACCCTGGACCTGGACGACCTCGACCCCGCCGTGATCGGCGCGCGGACCATCGAGTTCGAGGAACCCGAGCAGTCCGCTCCGCTGGCCATCCAGCCCGGACCCGCACTGCCGCCACGCCCGGAGCGCGAGGTCCACTACGAGCCGGACTCCCAGACCTGGACGCTGACTGTGGATCCGAACTACGGCGGCAACCGGGTCTACCCTGATGGGCTGAAGTTTGGCGAGGACGCCACCGAGCGGTACACCATCTCCGGCAACGATCCGCTCAGCGCCAAGGCGGAATCGGAATGGACCGTCACCATGGAACGCGATGACTGGGCGGTGCGCATCCAAACGCACGCCACGGTAACCGCCACCAGGGAGCACTACGTCCTGCACAACACCGTCAAGACCTTCAAAGGCGACGAACTATTCTTTGAGAAGACCTTCGAAAAGAACATAGCCAGGACCTCCGCTTAATCCGATGAAAGCGAGCAATACCGACATGACACGGGCCGCCCAGGAGCAAGTGGATCGACCGCGGGCCAAGCGGGCCGGCGAGCGCCGGCGCCACCCCACCGAGGTGCGCCGGCAGTTGGTCATCAGTGCGGCCCGCGACCTCATCGCGGACAAGGGGCTGTTCGGTGTGCAGATCCGGGACATCTCCGCCGCCTGCGGGGTCTCCCCGGGGACCATCACCTACCACTTCAGCGGCCTGGACGAGGTGCTGATGGAGGTGGTCAAGGCCGAGACCACCAACTTCTACGTCCCGCTCCAGGAGGGGGCCCGCGGCACGGGGGACCCGGCGGCGGAGCTGCTGTACTTCCTCCGCGGCCTGTTTGGCTCGGACGAGGACGCCCGCAGGCACTGGTTGATCTGGTTTGATTTCTGGGCCGCCGCCACCCGGGACGAGCTCTACGGCCGCTGGATGACCGAGCACTACGGTGCCTGGCGCGACGCCCTGCGCGAGATCACCCGCAAGGGCGTCGAGGATGGGGTGTTCACCTGCAGCGACCCGCAGCGGTTCGCGACCGAAACGGCCGCCATGGTCGATGGCCTGGCGGTGCAGTGCTACGCCCGCAATCCGGCGATTTCGGTGGAGGCCTCCAGGGAGCTGCTGGTCAGCTTCGTGAAGCGCGAGCTGGGCCTGGCCCCGGCCTGAGGCCGGCCCCGGCCCTGGGGCTGCCCTACGCCTGGGCCTGCTGGTAGGCGGCGTGGATCTTTTCCCAGGCCGGGTAGAAGTCGTCCCACCAGCGCGGCCAGTCCACGGCCTTGCCGTCCAGGGCCTCCTGCAGGTGGTCCAGATGGCAGTGCCAGCCCGCCAGGCTCATCAGCACGACGTCGTCGGTGGCGTTGATGGTGTTGGTGAAGACCAACCGGGTGCCGCCGCCGGGCAGCTCGGACAGCTCGGCGCGGATGACGCCGTGCATGGCGTTGCTGATTTCCAGCAGCCGCCCGTCCTCTGCGGCCAGCACCTTGCCATTCCACCAATCCAGCTCTGTGCCCTCGCCCATGTCCTTGCCGTTGAGCCATTTCAGGTCAAAGGAGGAGCCGGTGCGGGCCATGCCGCGGGTGCGGGCCCACCACAGCTCGGTCTTGGCCGGATCGGTCAGCATCGCCCAGATCACCGCCGGCGGGGCGGGGTATTCGCGGACCAGGGCCAGCACGGCCGTCCCGTCCTCGGTGTGCGCGGCGGTCCCCAGCGGGTGCCGCGTCATGTCCGTGTTCAACTCTGTGCTCATGGGGGCTCCTCGCATCGATGGTCTCCTTCTAGGATAAGGAATATCCACTCCACAGCCGCCGTTGTGGAAGGCGTCAGCACGCCGCCCCGGAGCCCGGGCCCGTGGACCTTTCCTTGGCAAAGGAGCATCATGAGCGCCACACCATCCGCCGCCTCAGCCCTCACCGAGCGCTGGAACCGGTTCCGCACGGGGCGCAACAAGGCCCTCGCCGCCGAACACGGCTGGCTCACCCTCACCTCCTTCCAGTGGCTGCCCGCCGGGCCGGGCCCGCTGAAGCTGGTCCCCGGGCTGTGGAGCACGGATGGCACGACGGCGACGCTCACCGCCGGCGCGGACGAGGGCCTGGTGCTGGTGGAGACGGGCGAACCCGTGGACGGCACCATCGAGGCCGTGCTGGACGATGAGGAATCGCTGATGTGGGTCCGGCACGGGAGCGTCGTGGTGGAGCTGGCCATGCGCGCCGGCCGCTACGCGATCCGCACCCGCGACGCCGCCTCCCCCGTCTACACCGAATTCACCGAGGTACCGGTGTTCGGCTACAACCAGATGATGGTGGTCGAGGGCCGCTTTGAACCCTTCGAGGAGCCGCGCGCCGTGGAGATCGGCACCGCCAACCCCGAGGTGCCCGGCACCGCCGTCGTCGTGGGCGAGGTGGTGTTGGAGCTGGCCGGAACCACCTACCGGCTGGCCGCGGAGGAGGGTGCGCTGGGCTCGCTGGTGATCACCTTCCACGACGCCACCAACGGCGACACCACCGATGGCTGGCGCAAGCTGGAGCTGACCCGCCCCCGCCCCGACGGCACGGTGGTGGTCGACTTCAACCGCACCATCAACTACCCAAGCGCCTTCACCGACTACGGCACCTGCCCCATGCCGGTGCCCGGAAACCTCATCGAGGCCCCCATCGAGGCTGGGGAGAAGCTGCCCGAGTAGGGGGTCCACAACCCCAAAGAGTTGATTGTCGGTGCCCGCCGGTAAGGTCGGGAGATTGGTGGACGGGCTGCAGAGCCCGCCCGGCAATGCCACACCGTCTCCAACTTCCTTAAGGACTCCCGGCCATGATGGGCGCCCACCATGCAGCCTGCGGCGCCGCCGCATGGATTGCCATCTCCACCCAATTCGATATCCCCCTCACCGCCCTCCAACAGATAGCTCCCGCGCTCCCGGACCAACTGGTCCTGGGCATGGGGCTCATTGATGTCTCCCCGATGGGCGTCCTCACAGGCGCCCTTGTCACCGCAGGGGCGGCGCTGCTCCCCGACGCGGACCACCACAACGCCACCATCGCCCACTCGCTGCCGCCGCTGTCCAACGCCCTGTGCCGGGGCCTGGGCAAGATGTCCGGCGGCCACCGCCATGGCACGCATTCGATCATCGGCATCGTGTTCTTCGTGCTCATCGCCTGGCTGGCGGGCATGTGGACGTTGGAGGTGGAGAACTTCGGCACCATCTTCCCGGGCGCCGGGCTGCTCTCGGTGCTCCTGGT
This sequence comes from Arthrobacter sp. 35W, assembly GCF_000482545.1. GTDB lineage: Bacteria > Actinomycetota > Actinomycetes > Actinomycetales > Micrococcaceae > Specibacter. Next base: position 1,640,680 of record NZ_KI519455.1, on the reverse strand, counting down.
GGCCTTCGCTGCGAAGGTTTTGGCCATCATCCCCGACACCATGCAGAAATGTCCCTGGGCGCTGGGGCTGGCCACGGGCGCGTTCATCATGTTCTTTGCCCCACAGATGCAGGGCTGGTTCCCGGTGGCCATGGGCGTGGGTGCCACAGTCCACATCCTTGGCGACATGCTCACAACCGGCGGCTGCAACCTGATCTGGCCGTTTGCCATCAAGCCGCCCAAGTTCTGGCGGAAGATCCCGGTGCTGTCCTCGATCTGGCGGCCCAACGGAAACATGGCTCTGCCTCTGCTGGGCAACGCCGGCTCCTGGCGGGAATGGCTGATGCTGGTGCCGGTGGCGGTCTACACCGTCGTGGCGGTGGGCATCACCCTTTTCGGCATGGGCAAGACCGGCCTGTACGCCCTGGGCAGTTCCGTGGGGCTGCTCTAACCCAGCGCGGGCGGCACCACGGGCACCTGCCCCGGGTGCCGCCGGTGCCCGGCACCTAGGTGATGGCGGACATCCCCGTGATGGACCGGCCGGCGATGAGCGTGTTGATCTCCTGTGAGCCCTCGTAAGTGTAGATCGCCTCGGCGTCGGCAAAGATCTTGGCCATCTTGTAATCCGTCACGATGCCATTGCCGCCCAGAATGGACCGTCCGCTGGCCACCGTCTCGCGCATCCGCGTGGTGGTGAAGGCCTTGGCCAGCGCCACCTGGTCCATCCCGGCGCCCGGGCCGGCGCCGCCGCCGTCGTCCTGCAGCTGGGCGATCCGCACCATCAATGCCATGGAGGCCGTGGCGTTGCCCAGCATCTGCACCAGCTGGGACTGGATGAGCTGGAAGCGGGCCAGCGGCCGGCCAAACTGTTCGCGTTCGACGGCGTAGGCGCGGGCGACGTCGAACGCCCCCAGCTGCTGGCCCACGGCCTGCCAGGCCACCATGATGCGCGAGCCGCGCAGGAGCACATTGGTGTCCGAGAACGAACCGATGCCGGCAAAGCGGTCGCGCTCCTCGATCCGCACATCATCGAGCGTGATGTGGGCGTTCTGCACAGTGCGCAGGGCGATCTTGTTTTCGATGCGGGTCCGGGTGACGCCGGGCAGGTTTGCATCCAGGATGAAGCCGCGGATCTGCCCGGTCTCGCTGTCCTTGGCCCAGAGCAGCATGTAGTCGCAGAAGGTCCCATTGCCGATCCACCGCTTGGCCCCGTTGAGCAGCCAGTGCACCGAGCCGTCCGCCTCTTCCACCCGAGTGGCGGTGGTGGCCATGCCGCCGGCCACATCGCTGCCGTGCTCCGGCTCCGTCAACGCGAAGGCCCCGGTGGTCTTCAGCGCCAGCGCATCGGGCAGCAGCCTGTCCTTCTGCTCCTGGGAGCCGAAATCGTGCAGCGCCTGGACAAAGAGATCGTGGTGCACCAGGAAGAACGTGGCCAGCGAGGTGTCCACCCGGGTCATCTCCGCCACCACCATGCCGGCGAAGAGGCTGGAATAGGCCCGCCGGTCCGGGCCCGAAAGCTCCAGGGCGGCCAGCTTGGGCAGGATGTGCACCGGGAATTCGGCGTCATTCCACCAGCCGGTGGCATGGGGCTCCACCTCGGCGGCGAGGAACCCGCGCAGCTGGGCCAGCTTGGCCCGTTCGGGGGCGCTGAGCAGGTGCTCGTAGTGGTAGAAATCCGCCGGCGGCAGGGACTCCAGGCTCGTCATCGAGCCCTCCAATCTGGTGGTCCGGAAAACCCGGGAACGTGAGGCGGCGTGGGGCTACCTGGGCTGCATCCGGATGGCGCCGTCGAGCCGGATGGTCTCGCCGTTGAGCATGGCGTTGGAGATGATGTGCTCCACCAGCGCCGCATATTCGTCCGGCTTGCCCAGCCGGGAGGGGTGCGGCACCTGGGCGCCCAGGGAGTCCTGGGCCTCCTGCGGCAGCGAGGCCAGCATCGGCGTCTCGAAGATGCCCGGGGCAATGGCCACCACCCGGATCAGCGACCGCGCCAGCTCGCGCGCCACGGGCAGCGTCATGGCGGCCACGGCCCCCTTGGAGGCGGCGTAGGCGGGCTGGCCGATCTGCCCGTCGAAGGCAGCCACGGATGCGGTGTTGATGATGACCCCGCGCTCCGGACCGAACTCCCCGGCCAACGGCTCCGTGGCGGCCATGGCCTCGGCCGCCAGCCGCAGCACGTTGAAGGTCCCCACCAGGTTGATCTGGATGACCTTGGAGAAGGACTCCAGCGGCAGCACGCCGTCGCGCCCCAGCAACTTGCCCGGGGTGGCCACCCCGGCGCAGTTGACCAGGATGCGCAGCGGTCCCAGGGTTCCGGCGGCCGCCACGGCCGCGGCGACCTGCTCCTCGTTGGTGACATCGGCGGGGACAAAGAGCGCCCGCTCCCCCAGCTCAGCGGCAAGCTCGGCGCCGCGCGATTGCGGCAGGTCCACCAGCACCACAGCGGCGCCGGCGGCATGCAGGCGCCGGGCCGTCGCGGCACCCAGACCCGATGCCCCGCCGGTGATCAATGCCGCAGCATTGGAAATCTCCATATGTCCTCCTCATTGAGGCCAGGCACCACGAATGGGCCACTGTGCAAACTGATAATACTGTGCAAACTGTTAATGAAGCCTAACTGAAATGCCGCCCCGCCGGTACCGTGCCCCGGCTGGGGTGCGACGTACCCTTGCTGACATGAACTCTATGCCCGCACCAGGCCCTGGACCCCGCGGGGCGGACGATGCCGGGGCCGGTGGCGCGGACGGCCGTGGCGGCGACAGCGGGCCGGACGACGGCGGGCCGGACCGTGGCGGCGGCGGGCCCGGCCGCTGGTCGGCGCGCGCCGAGGCGGCCGCCGCCGTCGTGAACGGCCGCTACGGACACCGGCTGATGGGCCTGCCGGGGACGTGGATCGCCTCGGTGGCGCACCCCCGCACCGGCTTCCAGTGGCCGTGGTCCGGCTGGCACTACTGGTGGCAGGCCCACTATCTGGATGCCCTGGTGGACGCCGCCCTCCGGCACGCCGAGCAGGATTGGACCGGGTCGCCGGACGGAGTTGGAGTACACGGCGGAGCCGGGGTGCCGGCCAACTCCGTTCCTCCGGGCGGATTTGTGGCGCCGGGCGCCCCTGAGCTGGCGAGGATCCGCGCGCTGCTGCGCGGCATCCGGATCCGCAATTTTGCCCGGCTCGGCAACAACTATTTCGACGACATGGCCTGGCTGGCCTTGGCCGCCCGCCGCGCCAGCGCCCTCGCGGCGCAGAGCGGTGTTGCCCGCTGGCGGGGTGCCCGCCGGGCGGATGCCGTGCTGGGCAGCCGGCTCCGGGGCGGGCAGAGCGACAGGCTGGGCGGCGGCATCTACTGGTCCACGGCCCGGGACTACAAGAACACCCCCGCCAACGGCCCGGCCGCGCTCTACTTTGCCCGGCAGGGTTCTGTGGACACCGCCGGGGCGCTGGTGGACTGGCTGCACCGGGAGCTCTTTGATCCCGATGCGGGGCTCTATCTTGACGGCGTCCACCCCACGGCCACCGGGCGTGAAGTGGAGCGGACGCTGTACACCTACAACCAGGGGCCAATCCTGGGCGCCCTGCTGGAACTCGGCTCGGCCGAGCAGCTCGCCCGTGCGGCCGAACTGGTTGCGGCGGTGGGCCGCGGCTTCGCCGCCGCAGAGCCGGCCGGCGCCGTCGTGCTGCATGGCTCCGGCGACGGCGGGCTGTTCACCGGCATCCTGCTGCGCCATTTGGCCCAGGCAGCCATCGATCCCCGGCTGCCGCAGGAGACCCGGGATGTGGCGGCCGCCCTGGTGGAGGGGACCGCCGAGTCCCTGTGGGCCGGGCGCCGAAGCACACCATTTCTGGCCTTCCCGGACACCACAGGCCAGACCGCAGCCGAGCGCTTTGGCCCGGACGACGCCGTCGGGCTCTCCTCGCAGCTCCAGGCCTGGCTGGCCTTCGAGGCCGCCGACGTCATCGAGCGGGGACGGTAGGCCGCAGCTGGCGGGCGGGCCCTACCGGACGGGTGCCGGCGAGGGGATTGAAGCAGTGTTCCGGCGCCGGGACGCGGCCCAACGGGACCCGGCTCCGTCAACCAGCACCACGACGCCCAGCATGGCCACGCCGAGCCCGATGGAGGCCAGGACGTCGGTGGGCCAGTGGTAGCCCAGGTACACGCGGCTGAGCGCCACCGTGGGGATCAACGCAACGGCCGACAGCACGAGAACGGTGCGGCGCGCCGTCGAGGACCGGCGGGACAGGACGAGATAGGCCAGCGAGAGCAGGAAGACGGTGATGCCAAGGGTGTGGCCGGAGGGGAAGGAGAAGGCATCATCCGGGCCCATCAGCATCTGCTCGGTGGCGGGACGGCTGCGGGCCAGCAGGTGCTTGAGGATCCAGGACACTCCCACGGTGGCAGCCATCGCGGCCATCAGCAGGCCCGGGCGCCACAACTCCCGGCGCCGCCAGGCCCAGAGCGCGGCGAAGCCGATGCCCAGGACGGTGAGCCAGGTGGGTGAGGACACCGTCGTGACGGCCTCCAGCAGAGCTGTGGCCCACGGTGTGCGGTGCTCCACCAGCCAGCTGTGGACGTCCGGATCGATGGCGGCCAGCCCGGTGGCCGTGCGCATCTGCCAGGCGAACGCGCCAAAGACAGCGGTGCCCAGCACCAGCAGCAGGACGCCCATCCTGGGTTTCGGGGCAGCGGTGGGTGGCCGGCGCGCACTAGTGGCCGGGCGGGTGGAGGATGTCATCATCCAATGCTCCACCCCGCCGCTGGCCGTTGCCCGGACGAAGGCTGGACGTGCGCTGGATGCTGCGCGGAGATCGTCGCTGCGGTGCGGGGCGGCAGGCTATGGTGTGGGGCGGCGCTTCTGCGGATAGGGCGTCTCGCCGCGGGCCAGCATGTCCACAAAACCGGCGATCTTCTTCACCCTCGTGGCGGCCGTTTTCACCGAACCGACCCGGTAGACCAGCGCGTACCGGTTGGTGGCAGTCAGCACCTCAAACATCGCGGCGGCATCGGGGTTCGCCGCAATTGCAGCGGCCAGATCCTCGGGCACCTCGGACGATGCCTGCCCCGAATATGCCACCTCCCAGCGCCCGTCGGCCTTTGCGGCGTCGACGGCGGCAAGTCCTGCCGGCTGCATGAGACCGGCCTCCTGCAGCCGGGCTATGTGCCCCACATTGATCTTGGACCAGATGCTGCGTGCCGTGCGCGGAGTGAATCGCCGCAGGTGGCTGCCGTCGTCCCGACTGCCGGCCACCCCGTCGATCCAGCCGAAGCACAGCGCCGCATCCAACGCCTCGGCATAGAGCAGCGAGGTGACGTTCCCGCCCTTCTTGTGCAGCACCAGCCGGACACCCGGGCTGGTGGCGTGGTGTTCGGCCAGCCAGTCCCGCCACGCCGCGGCGTCGGGGACCAAAAGTTCAGGAAGCAGTTCCGCCATGGCCCAAGCCTAGCGCCCGCGGGGCCCCGATCGAGCGGAGCGAATTTGGGGAGGGTGCGACGGCGCTAGCGCCCGCGGGGCCCCAAATGAGCGCAGCGAATTTGGGGAGGGTGCGACGGCGCTAGCGCCCGCGGGGCCCCAAATGAGCGCAGCGAATTTGGCGAGGCGCGGCGGCGCCAACGGCGGGGGCGGCGGGCGCTGGGCCCCAACATCCGGTACAACTGGTGTATGAGTGTTCGCACCCCCGATCCCTTCCCCGGCTGGCTTTCCGACGACGACCTCTATGAGGCGCGGAGCCGGCTGCCCATGCTCTACGTCGAAGCCGTGCCGGTCCGGCTGGACCCGCTGGGCTACGTCAGCGAGGTGGGTTTGCTGCTGCAGGCCGACGAGGACGGCGCCATGGTCCGCACGCTGGTTTCCGGCCGTGTGCTGTACCGCGAGACCGTCCGGGCCGCGCTGCTGCGGCATCTGGAAAAGGACCTGGGCCCGATGGCGCTGCCGCAGCTGCCGGTCAGCCCGGTGCCGTTCACGGTGGCCGAGTACTTCCCCGCCCCTTCCCAGACCGGCTTCACCGACGAGCGCCAGCACGCCGTCGCACTGGCCTACGTCATCCCCGTCACCGGTGAATGCTCCCCGCGCCAGGATGCGCTTGAGCTGACCTGGATGACGCCGGCGGAGGTGCTGAGCCCGGACGTCCAGCAGGAATTTGCCGGTGGCCGCGGGGAGCTGCTCCGCCAGGCGCTGGCCTTCGCCGGCTACAACGGATAGGTCCTCCCATGCACGCCGATCCGCTCAAGACGCTCGTCCCCGGCACCACCATCACCACCCCGGGCGGCGAGGTGGTGGTGGCCACCGCCGTCGGCTGGGAGCGTGACGACTACGGCCAGCCCGCGGTCGCCGTCGTCGAGTACGACGGCGGGAGCGTGCGGATCGCGGCCGGAACCACCGCCACCGTGCTCGCCAGGCCGAAGCCGGCCCTCCCGCCGAGCCAGCTGCCCGCGGCCGATCCGGCGGTGCTGGCAGGCATCCTCAGCGCCGCGGCGGCCGCCCATGGAGCGCACGAGAGCGTCCAGCGGCTCACTGCCCGGCTGGGCAAGGGGTTCAACCCGCGCTCCGGGGCCAATCTGGCGGACTTGAAGGATCTGGCGCAGGTGCTGTTCGTCCAGCTCAACGACCCGGCCAATGCCCGTGCCGTCCTGGGGCTCCTGACCGATCTGCCCTACGACAGCACCCCCGGGCGCTGGTCCTCCATCGAGCAGGCCCTTGCGCTGGAGCACTACATGGCCCGCGCGGATGATCCGCTGCGGGCGGACCAGCTGGCCTATGCCCTGCGGGCGCCGGACCGTGCGGAGTTGGACGCCTTCCGGGCCAAGACGAACGCCGAGGTCCGCCAGCGCACCCTGAACGAACCCAATCTGTACACCAAGGAAATCACCCGGGCGGTTGACACCGGTGAGCGGGCTGCGGAGCTCCAATGGCGCGAGCTGCGGCTGAATGTGCTGCTGCATCTGCTGGCCCACGGCGGCTCGCAGACCCTGGACGACGCCGAGCTCGAGCGCCGGATCGCCGAGGAGCTGGAGCGGCTGCGCGCCGGCTGGGCCCGCGGCGGCGAGGGCTCCGCGGCCTCCACTGCTCCGGCTGCTCCGCGGCCCCTCCCCGGCACCTAGCCGGGCCCCGCGCGCCGGGGTAGATTCGTGCCATGGATACCAAGCAGATTTCGGTCCACATCAATGCCGACGCCGAGCAGGTGTGGCGGGCCCTGCGCGAACCGGCACTGACGGCGCAATGGCATGGCTGGCAGCTGGACGGCCTGGCCGAGGAGATCCAGCAGATCTACTACTCCGACGCCGTCGAATCCCCCGACCACCTGCGCCTGGATCTGGGCAAGGACGATGCCTTTGTGCTGGAACCGGTGGCCGATGGCACGGTGCTGACCATCCACCACACCAAGGGCACGGGTGAGTGGGCGAAGTACGACGCCGACATCGTCGAGGGCTGGCAGATGTTTGTGCAGCAGCTGCGGTTCATGCTTGAACGGCATCCACATGCCGAGCGCCGCACCGTCTACGTGGACGGCCAGACCACCGCCGCCACCACGCTGTGGGAGGCTCTGGGCATCGACACCGGCTGGCTCCCGGACCCCGGCGAGGACTACGAGGCCACGCTGACCACGGGGCAGGTGCTGTCCGGCAAGGTCTGGTACCGCACCGGCACGCAGCTGGGCCTGACGGTGCACTCCTACGCAGAGCACAGCGACGGGCTGTTGATCCTCACCGAACAGGCCCCGCTGGAGGGGATCCGCGAGCACTCCGGCGCCCTGCTGATCGCCTCCACCTACGGGCTGGGGGCCGCCGCGCTGGATGCGGTGGGCTCGCACTGGGACGCCTTCATGGAGACGCACTACCCGCTGGACTAGGGCCATGCCGGCGGCGCCGGGCAGGGTCCGGTGCCGCCGCCGGTTCGGGGGTGCGGGCAAAGGCTGGCAAAATGGACAAATGCCCTCCCCCGAATCCAGTTCCGCCAAACAGTCCGAGTTTTCCTTCTCCGTCAAGACCCGGTTGGACGAAAGCTGCAACCCCACGGAGGAGGCGGTGGCTGCCAACGGCGGCGGATTCCAGGGCCGTACCGGCGTCATCACCACGCCCCATGGCACCATCTCCACCCCCGCCTTCATCGCCGTCGGCACCAAGGCCACGGTGAAGTCCGTGCTGCCGGAATCCATGGCCGAACTCGGCGCCCAGGCGCTGCTCTCCAACGCCTACCACCTGTACCTGCAGCCCGGGCCGGATGTGCTGGACGCGGCCGGCGGGCTGGGGAAGTTCATGAACTGGTCCGGCCCCACCTTCACCGACAGCGGCGGATTCCAGGTGATGAGCCTTGGCTCCGGCTTCAAGAAGGTCATCAGCATGGCCGCCGTAGACGGAACGTCTGAGAGTGACCTCGCTGGCAGCGATGACAGGGTGGCCGCGGGCAAGGAGCGCCTGGCGCACATCGACGACGACGGCGTCTGGTTCAAGTCCCACCTGAACGGCGACAAGCACCGCTTCACCCCCGAGGTGTCGATGCAGGTGCAGCACCAGATTGGCGCGGACATCATGTTCGCCTTCGACGAGCTGACCACGCTGATGAACTCCCGTGCCTACCAGGAGATGTCGCTGGAGCGCACCCGGCTCTGGGCCGAGCGCTGCATCAGCGAGCACTTCCGCCTCACCGAAGACCGTGCGGCCAAGCCGTACCAGGCGCTCTTCGGCGTCATCCAGGGCGCCCAGTACGAGGACCTGCGCCGCAAGGCCTCCCGCGATCTGGGGTCGATGAACTTCGACGGCTTCGGCCTGGGCGGTGCGCTGGAGAAGGAAAATCTGGGCACCATCGTGCGCTGGTGCTCCGAGGAGCTTCCCGAGGACAAGCCCCGCCACCTGCTGGGCATCTCCGAGCCGGATGACATCTTCACCGCCATCGAAAACGGCGCTGACACCTTCGACTGCGTCTCCCCCACCCGCGTGGCCCGCTCCTCGGCGTTCTACACTCCCGACGGCCGGCTGAACCTCTCCAACGCCCGCTTCAAGCGCGATTTCGGCCCGCTGGTGGACAGCTGCGACTGCTACGCCTGCGCCAACTACTCCCGCGCCTACATCCACCACTTGTTCCGCGCCAAGGAAATGGTGGCCGCCACGCTGGTGTCCATCCACAACGAGCGCTTCGTGGTGAAGATGGTGGACGATGCCCGCCTGGCCATCGAGGACGGCACCTTCTTCGAGTTCAAGGCCGAGACCCTGGGCCGCTACTACCCCGCCACATAGACTTCAGCTCTCCGCCGCACAGCGCCAAGCCGTACGGCACAAAGAAGCGGCGCAGGCGTCCCTTTCGGGAGGCCTGCGCCGCTTTTCACATCTCCTGGCTAGGCCAGCACGCTCAGCTTGGACGTGCTGCGGCCGAACAGTGCGTAGTCCGCCGACAGCCGGCCGGGGCCCACCAGCACCACGGCCAGGGCAGCTGCGGCCAGCAGCAGCACCAGCTCGAAGCCACCGTTTTCAACGAAGACGCCGGCGGGGGCGTGCACCAGCACCAGGGCGCCGAGCACATTCAGGGTCAGCAGGGCCGCAATCGGGCGGGACAGCAGGCCCAGCACCAGGGCGATGCCACCCACGAGCTCCAATGTGGCCACGATCGGGGCAACGACGTCGGCCGCGGGGACACCCATCTGGGCAAAGGCGCCCTGGGTGCCGGCAATGGTGAACTGGTTGTACTTCTGCCAGCCGTGGGCAGCGAAGAGGAAGCCGACGACAACGCGGAGGACAGTCTGGGCGGTCGTGGCCAGTGCGGGGTGGTTCATGGGATTGTCACCGTTTCAAGGTCATGGGGCAGGCCGTCAGGAACAGCGCAGAGCGTCAATAACTTGACGCTTCAACTAAAGCCTCTGAGACAATTGCTTGAAGTGTCAACTATTGGGCGCATCCAGCAGCCCGAACCAACCCCAGGGAAGCCGGACTAGACCCCGTAGCTCGGCTCGCGGCGCTTGATCCAGCCGATCACCAGCGAGGTCACGGGGATCAGGATGTACTGGACGGCGGTCTTGTAGAGGAAGCCCACCACCACGTAGTTGGCGAACATGCCAAGGTCCGTGATGCCGATGACCGGGGCGGCGATGGTGCAGAAGATCAGCGTGTCGACGAATTCACCCACGCCCGAGGAGCCCATCAGGCGCGCCCACAGCCGGCGCTCGCCCTGGCGGGCCTTGAGCCGGACCATGATCTGGGAGTTGATCAGCTGGCCGGCCAGGAAGGCCACCAGGCTGGCGAGCACGATCTGCGGCACCGGGCCCAGAGCGCCCTCCAATGCGGCCTGCTTGGCCACACCGTAGTCGTCGGTGAACCCGGGCAGCGCGATGATCACCCAGTAGGTGAGCGAGGCGAACACGCTCAAGGCAAAGGTGGTCAGGATGGCCTTGCGGGCCACTTTGAAGCCGAACACCTCGGAGATGACATCGCCCAGGATGTAGGCAAAGGGGAAGAGGAAGAACCCGCCATCGGTGATGATGGGGCCGAACTGGACACCCTTGGCGGCACCGATGTTGGAGAGGATGACGATGACGGCCATGCAGGCCAGCAGGATCGCGAAATGCGGGCTGCCGACGGCGGCAAATTTGGCCGCCGGGCGCACGGCAGTGCCGGCGTCGGCGCTCTTGAAGGGTTCTGCGGAGGCATTGTTTTGCAGCTGTGGCATGGGAATTCTCAAATCTACCTAGTGGTTCGCATCCGCAGCGGAGTCCCCGGCGGAGCTGTATTAGCACTGGACCCGTCTGCACCCGGGCCAGCGTCAATTCTGCCACGAAGCGCGGCGGCCGCCACCTGGCTGCAACAACCGCCGCCCAGCGGGAATCGGCACCAGGCCCCGCCGTCGGCGTCACTGCACGCAACAACTTTCTCCAGACCTTTGACAAGAAAGTCAAAAGCCATAAAGGTTGGGACGGGAATCACCACAAAGACGTGGCGGTCCCACCGGCCATCGGGACTCAGCCCGGAGGCATGGTCATCACTGCATTGTCTGGCTCCGACGGTTCCCCACAAAGGCATCGGCCCGGGCAATCCTGCATGAGGAGATCGATGAGCAAGCACCACCATCGCGCCAGAACCCGCGTTCTGGCCGTGTTGACAGGGTTGGCCCTGGCCGCCACAGCAGCAGGAACCGCCGTCGCCGACGACTCATCCGACGCCCTGCCGCTGGCCCAGGGATTCACCAAGACAACTGCGCCGTTGAGCCTGGCTCCGGCGCAGAAGTACGGCGGGAACCTGGCCGACGCCGCGGGACCCATCTCGGTTTTCGTCCAGTTCCAGGGCCAGGGCGCCTTCGACGCCACCCAGCCGCAGTCGGTCAAGGACGATCCCACCGCCGCGACGGTTGATGCCTCGGCCGCTGTCAAACAGATCCGCGCCGGCATTGAGTCGACGGCGGCCGCCGTCACCTCCGCGGCGGCAGGCACCACGCTGTACACCACCACCAACACGATTCCAGGCGCCGGCATCACCGCCGACGCCGCGAGCATCCGCGAGCTGGCCAAGCGCACCGACGTCGTCAAGATCACCCCGATTGTGCCCAAGCGCTATGCCAACGGCAGCACGGACATTGACACCAAGGCGCTCAGTGCCTGGACGCAGAACCATGCCACCGGCGCCAAGGCCACCATCGCCGTGATCGACACGGGCATCGACTACACGCACACCGACTTTGGCGGACCCGGGACGGCAGCGGCGTATGCCGCAGCCAAGGCCTCCAACACGCTGGTGCCGGGCACCTACGATCCCGCCAAGTTTGCCGGCGGCTACGACCTTGTCGGAGATTCCTACAATGCCGACCCCGCGGCCGGCCCGGGCTACCAGCCCGTCCCGGCGCCCGACGCAAATCCTCTGGACTGCACCGGAGCCGGGCACGGCACCCACGTCGCCGGCACCGCTGCGGGCTACGGCGTCAAAGCAGATGGGACCACCTTCACCGGCGACTACGGGACGCTCGATGAGGCGGCCGTGAACGCGATGCGCATTGGCCCCGGCTCGGCCCCGATGGCCAAGCTGGTGTCGCTGCGCGTCTTCGGCTGCGCCGGCTCCTCCGATGTCGTGGGCAACGCCCTGGACAAGGTGTTGGACCCCAACGGCGACGGCGTCTTTGATGACCGCGCCAACATCGTGAACATGTCCCTCGGCTCCGATGGATCCCCCACCGACGACCCCGAGAACGCCATCGTGGACAACTTGACCAAGCAGGGCGTGCTGTCAGTGGTGGCATCCGGCAACGCCGGGGACACCCACGACATCGGCGGCTCGCCGGGCAATGCCAAGACCTCCCTGACGGTGGCCAACAGCGTTGGCTCCAAGGCCGCAGTGGACCGGATCGACGTTCTGGCCCCCGCCGACAAGGTGGGCTCCGTGGCCGGACAGTACTCGGCCTCCTTCAACTACTCCGCATCCACCGTCACCCCCGCGCAGCTGACGGGCACTGTCCAGTTTGTCCCCGGTGTGGACCAGAGCGGCTGCACCGCCCTCACCCCAGAGCAGGCGGCCGCTGTCGCCGGAAAGTGGGCCATGTTCAGTTGGGACGACAACGATGCAACCCGCCGCTGCGGCTCCGCGGCGCGTTTCAACAATGCCCAGGCGGCCGGCGCCGTGGGTGTCGTCTTCACTTCCCAGCGCACCGTCTTTGAGGCCGGGATCGCCGGCAACGCCACCATCCCGGGCGTGCAGTTCAACAAGGCCGCCACGGATGCCCTGACGGCTGCCGCGAAGGCAGGAACCCTGCAGATCAAGCTGGATCCGGCCTGGCAGGGCACCGCCACTGCTGCCACCGGTGCCCTGGACTCGTTGAATTCCAGTTCCTCCCGCGGCGTCCATGGCTCCAACGGGATTGTGAAGCCCGACGTCGCCGCGCCCGGCACGTCCATCGCCTCGGCGGGCGTCGGCTCGGGCAGCGGTGTGGCCGTCAAGAGCGGCACATCGATGGCCACCCCGCACGTGGCCGGCATCGCCGCGCTGCTCTATTCCGCGGCCGCCGAAGCCGGTGCGAAGAATTCACCCATCACCATCAAGACCATCATCATGAACACCGCCAATGTGGACGTGCTGGCCAATGGCGTCGCCTACGGCCCCAACCGGGTGGGTTCGGGCCGGGTGAACGCCTCCGACGCCCTGAACTCCCAGGTGCTGGCCTACGCTGCGGACGATGCTGATCTGGTGAGCGTCAACTTTGGCGTCGTGGAGGTCGGCAGCAAGTCCGTCAGCCTCTCCCGGAAGATCACCCTGAAGAACCGCGGTGCAGCGGCCACGTATGCGGCCAGCTACCTACCGGCGACCACCATGCCGGGAGTCGCCTACACGGTGTCGCCGTCGTCCGTGAAGGTGCCGGCCAACGGCACTGCCAAGGTCACGGTGACCATGTCCATCGCCGATCCCACGGCCTTGGCCAAGACGCTGGATCCGACCATGAGCGCTGCCATGCTGGGCCTGCCGCGGCAGTTCCTGGCCGATGCCTCGGGCCGCGTGCAATTCGCCTCGGCCGGGAACCCGACGCTCCGGGTTCCCGTGTACACGGCGCCGAAGCCGGCCTCAGACATGAGCGTCGGCAACATCTCCTTCTCCAGTACGGGCACCACGACGACGGCGAAGCTCACCGGGCGCGGCGTCAACCAGGGCAGCGGGGCGGCAAACTACACCTCGCTGGTGGCCCCGTTTGTCCTCGGTGCAACCAGCGGCGAACTGCCCGGGACCGACAAGGCTCCACTGACCAACAAGTCCATGGACCTGCAGTATGTGGGCGCCTCCACCACCGTCCCGGCCATCGCCAAGGCGGGCGGCAACGTGGCAGCGGACGGCATGGTGAACTTCGGCATTGCCACCTATGGCAATTGGGCGGCGCTGCTGACCACCACGGCATTCGGCGTGGAAATCGACACCACCGGAGACGGCAACCCCGATTTCGTGGTGCAGACCGGGATGGTGGACAACCTCGACGCCGTCGTCGTCACCACCTACTCCGTGGCCACGGGGCAGCCGGTGGACATGGAGTTCGCCAACGGCGTTCTCGGCAACACGGACACCAACACCTTTGACACCAATGTGCTGACCCTGCCGGTCTTGGCCGGCGCGCTGGGCCTGGACCTGTCCAAGCCAGCCCCCATCAGCTACAAGGTGGTCAGCTACAGCCAGTACAACTTCAATTCGGCCAACGTCAACACCCCTGTCGTGGAGGAGACAGCGGCCATTCCGTTCGACGTCGTGGCACCGGCCCTGTGGTTCGACGGCAACGGTGCGTCCGGACTGTTCGTCGATGCCCCCGGAACTGCCCTGCAGGTCAACCGCGCAGCCGGCGCAAAAGATGCCAAGGCGTTGTTCCTGCACCTGCACAATGCCAGCGGCGAGAAGGCACAGGTGGTCTCGGCCACCGTTTCCAACGGAAACGGCAACGGTGGCGGGAACGGCAACGGGAATGGGAACGGTGGCGGGAACGGGAATGGCAACGGGAATGGCCATGGCAAGCCTCGGGTCGCCGGCTAGGGGCACCGCATAGCCACTGCCCACAACTGTGGAACCAATGGAGCGGCCGTCCCGGGGATTCCCCGGGACGGCCGCTCCATGTGCTGAAGCTGGTCTGCTTCCGCCGGTGGCGCCGTTGACGTGCTGCAGGCGCATTCACGACATGAAGTCACGTCAAAACAAAAGCGCGCGGCACCTTTGACAAGATAGTCAAAAGCCACAAGGGTGGAGACGGACATCACTTTCGCACCATGGATGGCTCCTGCGGCCCCGGCGACCAGCCCGGCGGCCGCTTCACCACCGCATTGCGTGCTCCGCCGGTCCTGCGCAGGGACCCAGGGCAAGCAATCCTGCATGAGGAGATCGATGAACAAGCAGCACAGACGCGCCGGATCAAGAATCCTGGCGGCGCTGACCGGCCTGGCCCTTGCTGCCACAGCAGCAGGAACAGCGGTTGCCGATGAGTCATCCAGCCCACAGCCCCTGGCCAAGGCCGTCACGGCAGCCCCCGCGCCCGTGGGCATCGCCCCGGCGCAGAAATTCGGCAGCAACCTCGCAGGGGCCTCGGGCCCCATCTCCGTTTATGTGCAGTTCCAGGGACAGGGCGCCTTCGACGCCACCCAGCCGCAGTCGGTCAAGGACAACCCCGCGTCGAAAACGGTGGACGCCTCCGCCGCAGTCCAGCAGATCCGTGCGGGCATTGAATCCACGGCCGCCTCCGTCACCGCCGAGTCCGCCGGCACGCACCTCTACACCACCACGAACACCCTGCCCGGCGCCGGCATCACCGCCGACGCCGCACAGATCCGCGAGCTGGCCAAGCGCCCCGACGTCCTCAAGATCACCCAGATCGTCCCCAAGACCGTCACCAACGCCGGCACCGACATCGACACCGGCGTCGTGGGCATGTGGACCGCAAGCCAGGCCACCGGCAAGCGCGCCGACGGCAGCCGCGTCAAGATCGCCGTCATCGACACCGGGCTGGACTACACGCACACGGACTTTGGCGGCCCCGGGACTCCCGAAGCCTATGCCCAGGCCAAGGCGCTGACGACGTTCCCCACCGAGGCATCAGGCCTCTATGATCCACTCAAGTTTGTCGGCGGCTGGGACCTGGTGGGCGATACCTACAACGCAGACCCGACCTCCGCGAGCTACCAGCCTGTTCCGAATCCGGATGCCAACCCGCTGGACTGCGGCACCGCCGGGCACGGAAGCCACGTAGCAGGAACAGCGGCCGGCTACGGCGTCAATGCCGACGGAACCACGTTCGACGGCGACTACGGCACCCTTGATGCCAATGCCGTAAACGCCCTGCGGATCGGCCCGGGCTCCGCCCCGGAGGCCGAGATCTACGCCCTGCGCGTCTTCGGCTGCGAGGGCTCCACGGATGTTGTCGCCAAGGCGCTCGACATGGCACTGGATCCCAATGGCGACGGCAGCTTCGACGACCACATGGACATCGTCAATATGTCCCTGGGGTCCAACGGCTCACCCACCGACGACCCCGAGAGTGATCTGATCGACAAGCTGGCGGAGAACGGCGTCCTGACGGTTTCCTCGTCCGGGAACTCCGGCGACACCTTCGACATCGGCGGCGCTCCGGGCAATGCCCGGTCGGCGCTGACGGTCGCCAACAGCGTGGGATCCCAGGCCGCGCTGGACAAGATCGATGTCCTGGCCCAGGACGGCAGCGTGGCATCAACCGCCGCAGGCCAGTACTCCGATTCCTTCAATTACTCCGGCGCCGGGGTCACCCCGGCCACCCTCACCGGCACCGTGCTCTACGCCCCCGGCCCCAACCTGACAGGCTGCACGGCCTTCAGCTCTGAGGAGGCTGCAGTCCTTGCCGGCAAGTGGGTCATGCTGAGCTGGGATGACAACGATGCCACCCGCCCCTGCGGGTCCGCAGCGCGCTTCAACAACGCCCAGGCCGCAGGTGCCACCGGCGTGGTCTTCGACTCCCAGCGCACCGTCTTCGAGGCCGGCATTGCCGGCAACGCCACCATCCCCGGCGTGCAGTTCAACAAGGCCGCCAGCGACGCACTGACCCCGGCCGCCAAGGCGGGCACCCTGAAGATCGCTCTGGCTCCGGGCTACAAGGGCCTGGCAGCAGTGCCCACAGGGGCACTGGACACGCTGAACGCCGGCTCCTCGCGCGGCGTCCACGGCTCCAACGGCATCGTCAAGCCCGACGTCGCAGCACCGGGGACCTCCATCGCCTCCGCCGGCGTTGCCTCCGGCAGCGGCGCGGCCGTCAAGAGCGGCACTTCCATGTCGGCCCCGCATGTGGCAGGCATCGCGGCAGCTCTGCTGTCGACCATCGATCTGTCACCCGCACAGCTGAAGACCACCATCATGAACACGGCGAACGTCGATGTGAAGGTTGGCGCCACCATCTATGGCCCCAACCGGGTCGGATCTGGCCGGGTCAACGCCAGCGATGCGCTGACCAGCCATGTGATGGCCTACGCCACGGATGATCCCGCCCTGACCAGCGTCAACTTCGGCGTCGTTGAGGTCGAGGGCCAGCCCGTCACGGTGGCCAAGTCCATCACCCTGGAAAACCGCGGCGCTGCAGCCAGCTACTCTGTGGCCTACAACGCGGCCACCGCCATGCCCGGCGTCGCCTACTCGGTGTCGCCGTCGTCGGTCGCCGTGCCCGCCAACGGCACAGCCGAGGTCACCATCACCATGACCATCGCGGACCCCGCAGCGCTCGCCAAGGCGCTGGATCCGACCATGAGCCCGCTCATGCTAGGCCTGCCCCGCCAGTTCCTTGCCGATGCCTCCGGCCGCGTTGAGTTCACGGCCGCCGGAGCCCCGGCCCTGCGCGTTCCCGTCTACGCGGCACCCAAGCCCTCCGCAGCCATGTCCGCCGGCGCCATCGCCTTCGGCAAGAAGGAGCTCGCCACCACGGCTCAGCTCACCGGCCGCGGAGTCAGCCAGGGAAGCGGTGCTGAGAACTACACCTCCTTGGTAGCCCCATTTGTACTGGGCGCCGAGAGCGGTGAGCTGGCCGCCACCCAGGCTGCGCCGCTCACCAACAAGTCCATGGACCTGGCGTTTGTCGGAGCCGCCACCACAGTCCCCTCGGTTGCCAAGTCCGGCGGCACCCCCGCAGACCTGGCTGCCAGGGGGATGGTGAACTTCGGCATTGCCACCCACGGAAACTGGGCCTCACTGCTGACCGCCAGCGCACTCGGTGTCGAAATCGACACCACCGGCGACGGCGTTGCTGACTACTCCGTGATGACCGGCCACGTGACGGACTTCGACGGCGTGATTGTGAGCACCACCAACCTCGCCACCGGGACCCTCGTTGACCAGCAGCCCGCCAATGGCGTGTGGGGGAACGTCGACACGAACAGCCTGGACACCAACGTCATCTCGCTGCCCGTCTCGGCGGCTGCGCTGGGCCTGGACCTGACCAAGCCGGCACCGATCACCTACAAGGTAGTCACCCGCACCCAGTACGCCTACAACAATGCCAATGCCGACGCGAATGTCGTTGACGAGACGGATCCCATCGCGTTCGACATCGTCGCCCCGGCGCTGTCCTTCAGCGGTTCGGACTCGGGACTCTTCGAAGACACCCCCGGCACCGCGATTGGCGTGGATCGCGACACCAAGACCACTGGTGCCAAGGCGCTGTTCCTGCACCTGCACAACGCCAGCGGCCAGAAGGCCCAGGTGGTTGACGCAACCGTTGAGCACGACAACGGGAACGGCAACGGCAACGGGCCAAAGGGCACATCGTCCGCGGCCTCCGTCCAGGCGGGTTCACCGCTGACCGTCTCGGGCGAAGGCTTCCCGGCCGGCATGGCCGCCACGGTCACCCTGCACTCGGATCCCGTCCAGCTGGCCGCCGTGACGACGTCGGCCGAGGGAGCCTTCGCCGTGGACACCATCGTCCCGGCCAACACGCCCGCCGGCGAGCACACCATCGTGCTCCTCGCGGCCGACGGCAGCACGTTCAGCATCCCACTGACGGTGACAGCCGCGGATGCGGCTGGCGGCGGTGATGCCGGAGTCTCGGCACAGGGCAGCCTTGCCGCCACCGGCGCCAGCGCCCTGACGCCGCTGCTGATCGCCGGGGCGTCGGTCCTGGTGGTGGCGGGAGTCCTGCTTCTGGTGCTCCGCCGCCGCAGGGCGGACGGCAGCTAGCGCCAACGCATCACAGCAGTGGCGAAGGCCGCCTCCGGGGAATCCCCGGAGGCGGCCTTCGTTCATGGCCTGTCGGCAGGGCCTGTCGCCGGCGTCTGGTGTCAGCGCAGGCGGTGGCGCCGCTCGTGCAGTTCCCTGAGCTCCTCGGCCAGCTCCGGCGCTGGCCCGTCCACCGCAAGGTCCGGGGCCACCGTCTGGATCGGCAGGGCCGCCACCGGCGATGATGGGGCCGCACCCCACTGGGCCCGCCAGCTGCCCAGCTGCTCACTGGAGGCTGCATACACAATCCGGCCCAGGCCAACCCAGGCATGCGCCGCGGAGCACATCGGGCAATGCTCGCCGGAGGTGTAGACGGTTGCTTCGCCCCGGTCCCCCGGCTCCATGTTCCGCGCCGCCCACCGCGCGATCTCGAATTCGGGGTGCCTCGTTTGGTCGCCGCCGCTGGTGCGGTTCCGATCTTCGAAGAGCACCCGGCCGCCGGCGTCGACCAGCAGCGACCCAAAGGGTTCATCGCCGTCGTCGAGCGCTTCCCGAGCCAGCTCGACACAGCGCCGCAAATGTTCCAGATCCACCGCAGAGAGTCCCATGGAACCGAGTATGCCAGCTGGCTTCCGGCCTCAGCCAGAGTTGCCCGCCCAACGACGCCTCCGCTGCAGGGACCCATAGAATCGCAGTTGAGGACATTCGCACGCTGACGCACCCCGGAGGATCCATATGGCCAAGAAGCCCGGCAGCAAGGCATTCAAGAACCGCTCGGGCAACCCCGCAGCCAGGGGCACCGCGAGCTCCGTTGCCTCCCTCGGTGTGGTGCGTGCCCAACGCGCACTGTCCGACGTCGTCCCCGCCTTCACGGCCTGGGCCCTGGAGGAGTTTGGACCCGAGGAGGACATCCAGATTCTCTTGGGGGACCTCAAGGCATTTTTCAGCATGTGCGGCACCTTTCCCGGCACCGTCAGTGCCACAGATCTGGACCCCGAGGCCGCATCCGCAGCATTGGAACTTGTCCGCGAGGCCACCCCGGAAGCCGCTGAAGATCTGGGGCAGTCTCTCCACGACTATGTGCATTTCCTTATCGCCTCCGAGCGCTGGACGGGCAGCACCGAGAACCTCAACCGTCTGCACGAGGTGGCGGAACGTGCGTCCGCCGGCGCCCCGCCTCTGCTGCCCCCAGTGGTCGTCCCGGACCTTGCGCCCGACGCCGCCTGGCAACTGGTCCAGGACGTCCCGCTCTGGCAGCGCACTGTGGCGCTGCTTCAGTGGATCGGGGCGGGCCAGGCCGTCACCGACACCGGTGTCCTGCGGCGCAAGGACATCGCTGCGGCCGCCGCCTGCGTGGGCATCAACGCGGTGGGCACCGCCACCCGGACACCGTGGCGCGACGACGAACCAGTGCCTGTTACCTCCATGCTGCAGCTGCCGTGGCTCATGACCTATTGGGAGGCCATGCTGTCCGCCGGGCTGATCGAGGTCACCGCCACCAAAGTCCGGCCGACCGCACGGGCCGCAGCCGTCCGCGCCGATCCGGCGGTTGGACTCGCGACAGCCCAGGCCATGGCCGCCATGGTCTACGCGGACGTCATCTACAACAATCCCGACTGGGTGCCTGCCGACTTGCTGGAGCCCATGACGACGGCGTTGTTCACCGCTGCCTCCCAGAACACTCCGCCGCCGACCCAAGAGGTCCTTGCAACGTTGGACGACGCGGCCGGGAACGACATGGCGTCGAGAATAATCCGTGCACGCCTGCAGCAGTGGGCCAACCACGGTCTTCTGACCGTGGGTGAGCACATTGTGGTGCCGCCTGTGCTCCGCGAACCACTGTCGGCAGCGTTGGGCGGGGTTTTGCCGGAGGCTCCGTTGGCGGAGGACGATCCGGATTCACTCCACGTTCAATCGTCCGAAGCGAAATACCAGCTGAAGATCCAGGTGGATGGAATCAAACCGCCCGTCTGGCGCCGCATCGAGGTTCCGGCGGCCATCCACCTGGATGACCTGCACCGCGTCATCCAAACCATCTTCCGCTGGGAGGACTACCACCTGCACGAGTTCCGGCTCGGTGGCCGGGACGGCGCCAGCTATGCCCCCTACGATCCCGATGCCGACCACTGGGGCGAACCACCCGTGGACGAATCGACGGTCAAACTGTCCACGCTGCTGGCGGCGCCGAAGGACACGCTGGCCTACAACTACGACTTTGGCGATGACTGGGACCACACCATCACGCTGGAAAAGGTACTGCCGGCTTCCGCGAAGGTTGCCCGCTGCACTGGCGGCCGCGGTCTGGCTCCGCAGGAGGACTCCGGTGGATCGTGGGGGTGGATGGACAAGGTCGACGCCGCCAACGACCCGGAGCATTCCGAACACGAGGCCTACCGCGAGTGGCTTGGCCTGGCTGACGGGGAACCCCTGGATCCTGCCGTTTTCGACCGCGGCGAGGTGGAGTCCCGGCTGGCCGCCCTGCGCCTGCGCAGATAGCCCTACCGCTGCGCGTGAGCCTGCAGAAAGCGGTAGACCTCCGTCTCGTCCACGCCGGGGAACGCGCCGGCCGGCATGGCCGCCAGCAGGTGCGAGTTGGCGCGCGTGCTGGGCCAGGCGTGGCCGGCCCACTGGGCGGACAGATCCGCCGGTGGGCGGCGGCAGCAGGACTCGTCCGGGCACTTGGACTGCGAGCGTTCGGTGGTGTCCCGGCCGCGGAACCATTTCACGTGCGCATACGGGACGCCGATGCTCAGCGAGTACTCGCCAGAGGAATGCCGCTCGGTGCGGGCCGTGCACCAATAGGTGCCGACGGCGGTGTCCGTGTACTGGTTGAAGGCGCGGAACTTGTCCGGCACATCGAACACCGCCCGCGACGTCCAGAACCGGCAGACGGGCTGGCCCTCGATGGCGCCGGTGTGGTCAGCCGGGAAGTTCACTCCGTCGTTCTCATAGGCCTTGTGGATGATGCCGCTCTCATGCACCTTTTGGAAGTGCGTGGTGATCCCCAGGTGCTCGGTGGCCAGGTTGGTGAAGCGGTGCGCTGCCGTCTCATAGGAGACCGCGAAGGCGTCCCGGATGTCCTCGATGGCCAGTTCCTTGGCGGCCTTGGCCTCCTTGAGAAAGTCCACCGTGGCGCGCTCGGGCATCAGCAGGGCCGCGGCAAAGTAGTTCGTGTAGACGCGCTGGCGCAGGAAGTCCCCGTAGTCCCGCGGCGTCTCGTGTCCCAGCAGGTAGTGGCCCAGGGCCTGCAGCAGCACCGAGCGCGGGTCATGGTCCGCCCGCTGACCCTGTGTGAGGTAAATTCTGCGGTTCTTCAAATCCGTCACGGACCGCGTGGAATGGGGCAGATCGCCGACATAGTGCAGGTCGAAACCAACGTGTTCGGCGATGTCCGCGGCCACATGGTGGGACAGCGGACCGCGGTCGTGGCCCACCGCCTTGAGCAGGTCCTGGGCCTGGGCCTCGATGTCCGAGTAGTAGTTGTTGCGCGCCCGCATCTCCGCCCGGATCTCCGAGTTGGCCCGGCGGGCCTCCTCGGGGGTGGCGGACTGCTCGTCCAGCCGGCGTTCGAGCTCATGCTGGAGCCCCACGAGGGACTCCAGCACTTCCAGCGAAAGCCGCGAGCTGACGCGTACCGTGGGCAGCCCGAGGGACTGGTAGAGCGGCCCGCGCTGGGCCCGCTCCAGCTCGATCTCCAGGGCGGCGCGGTGGCTCGGCGGCTCGGCCCCGAGCAGCTCATCGATGCTCACACCGAGGGCGCGGGCCAGGCTCTGGAGCATGCCGAGTTTGGGTTCGCGCTTGCCGTTTTCGACCAGTGACAGCTGGCTCGGTGCGGCGCCGACGACGGTTCCCAGACCATCCAGCGTCAGGCCGGCCGCCTTGCGCAGATGGCGCACGCGCCGGCCCAGGCTGATGACGTCCAGGCCGCCGTCGTCGGCCGCATTGGCCCCTGCATCTGTGCCCCGTCCGGGCAGATTCCATCCCGCAGAATTCATTTCTTGAGAATACGGGAAGAAATGCAAATATTTCCAGCATTTCCCCCTAGAAACCCCCTTGCAATGCCCTGAATAGTGGAATTCACGAAGAACAGCCGGTCCCGACATGCTCAACCGCCGAGACCACCGGGTCCACGATTACCAAGGAGCGCCACCATGACTGCAGCATTTGATCCCGCAACGACGCCGGAGCAGACCACAGCCGAAGCCGTGGCCGCGCTGGAGCTCGAATGGGCCGCCAATCCCCGCTGGGAAGGCGTCAAGCGCGACTACACCGCCGCCGATGTCCTCAAGCTCCGCGGCCGGGTCACCGAGGAGCAGACCCTGGCCCGCCGCGGCGCCGAGAAGCTCTGGAACCAGCTGCGCAACGCCGCTCCCGAGGAGTACACCCACGCATTGGGCGCCCTGACCGGCAACCAGGCCGTCCAGCAGGTCAAGGCCGGGCTGAAGGCCATCTACCTCTCGGGCTGGCAGGTCGCCGCCGATGCCAACACCTCCGGCAACACCTACCCGGACCAGTCGCTCTACCCGGTCAACTCCGTCCCCACGGTGGTGCGGCGCATCAACAACGCGCTGCTCCGTGCGGACCAGATCGAGTACTCCGAGGGCGTGCAGAGTGTTGAGGACTGGCTGGTGCCGATCGTGGCCGACGCCGAGGCTGGCTTCGGCGGCCCGCTGAACGCCTACGAGCTGATGAAGTCCATGATCGCCGCCGGCGCGGCGGGCGTGCACTGGGAGGACCAGCTGGCCAGTGAGAAGAAGTGCGGCCACCTCGGCGGCAAGGTCCTCATCCCCACCTCCCAGCATGTCCGCACCCTCAACGCGGCCCGGCTCGCGGCCGACGTCGCCGGCGTCCCCTCGGTGATCGTGGCCCGCACGGATGCCGAGGCGGCCACCCTGATCACCTCCGACGTCGACGACCGCGACAAGCCCTTCGTCACCGGCGAGCGCACGGCCGAGGGCTTCTACAACGTCCGCAACGGCCTGGAGCCCTGCATCGCCCGCGGCCTGGCCTATGCACCGTACGCGGACCTGATCTGGATGGAGACCGGCACGCCGGATCTGGAGCTGGCCAAGAAGTTTGCCGAGGCCATCCGCAGCGAATACCCCGACCAGATGCTCGCCTACAACTGCTCGCCGTCGTTCAACTGGAAAAAGCACCTCGACGACGCCACCATTGCCAAGTTCCAGCGTGAACTCGGCGCCATGGGCTTCAAGTTCCAGTTCATCACCCTGGCTGGCTTCCATGCCCTGAACTACTCGATGTTTGACCTCGCCCACGGCTACGCCCGCAACGGCATGAGCGCCTACGTCGAACTGCAGGAGCGCGAATTTGGCTCCGAAGACCGCGGCTACACCGCAACCAAGCACCAGCGCGAAGTGGGCACCGGCTACTTCGACCTGGTGGCGACAGCCCTGAACCCGAACAGCGGCACCCTCGCATTGGCTGGTTCCACCGAAGCCCAGCAGTTCCACTAACGGGATGGGCGGGCCCTATCGTGAGCGACTCCGTCGCCACGCAGGGACCCGTCCACCCCTCCCTTATCCTCAACTGTGCGACAGCAGATGCTCCCAAACGCGGTTTTAAGGACATCTACTGTCGCACAGTTGGCCAGAATTGGAGACGCTCCCATGAATTCGACCAACAGCCTCAATGGCATTACTTTCAACGGCATCACGCTCACCGCGCAGCCCATCCACCGGCAGGAGGAGATCCTGACGCCGGAGGCGCTGGACTTCGTCGCCGCCCTGCACCGCGCCACGGAAACGCGGCGCCAGGAACTGCTGCAGGAACGCCAGTCCCGGCGCCAGCAGATCTCCAACGGTTCGGACCCGCGCTTCCTGCGGGAAACCTCCGCCATCCGCGAGGACCCGAACTGGCGCGTCGCCCCGCCAGCCCCCGGGCTGGAGGACCGCCGCGTGGAGATCACCGGCCCCGTGGACCGCAAGATGACCATCAACGCCCTGAACTCCGGCGCCAAGGTGTGGCTGGCGGACATGGAGGATTCCTCCACCCCCACCTGGGGCAATGTCATCCGCGGGCAGCTGAACCTGATCGACGCGCTGGAACGCCGCATCGACTTCACCTCCCCCGAGGGCAAGGAGTACCGCCTGGGCGCCGCCAAGGACCTGCCGACCATCGTGGTCCGGCCCCGCGGCTGGCACCTGCCGGAGAAGCACATGCTCGTCAACGGCAAGCCGATTGCCGGCGGCATCGTGGACTTTGGCCTGTACTTCTTCCACAACGCCCACCGCCTGATCGCCCAGGGCAAGGGGCCGTACTTCTACCTGCCAAAGATCGAAAACCACCTGGAGGCGCGCCTCTGGAACGACATCTTCATCGTGGCCCAGGACCTGCTGGGCATCCCGCAGGGCACCATCAGGGCCACGGTGCTGATCGAGACCATCACCGCAGCCTTCGAGATGGAGGAGATCCTCTACGAACTGCGCGACCACGCCTCGGGCCTGAACGCCGGCCGCTGGGACTACCTGTTCTCCATCATCAAGAACTTCCGCACCCGCGGCCCGCGCTTTGTGCTCCCGGACCGCAACCAGATCACCATGACGGCGCCGTTCATGCGGGCGTACACCGAGCAGCTGGTCCGTGCCTGCCACCGGCGCGGCGCCATGGCCATCGGCGGCATGGCGGCATTCGTCCCCAACCGGAGGGACCACGATGCCAACGCCATCGCGATGGAGAAGGTGCGTGCGGACAAGACCCGCGAGGCCAATGACGGCTTCGACGGTTCCTGGGTGGCCCACCCGGACCTCGTCCCCGTGGCGTTGGAGGTCTTCAACGCCACCCTCGGCGAGCGCCCCAACCAGCTGGATCGGCTGCGCGAGGATGTGGTCCCGGACGACCGCGCGCTGCTGGACATCGCCGCCACCACGGGCCTGATCACCGAGGCGGGCATCCGCTCCAACATCTGGGTCGGCATCCAGTACATCGAGTCCTGGCTCCGCGGCCACGGTGCCGTCGCCCTGAACAACCTCATGGAGGACGCGGCGACGGCGGAGATCTCCCGCTCGCAGATCTGGCAATGGATCTACGCCCAGGCCATCACCGACGACGGCGAACTTGTCACCGCCGAGTGGGTGGCGGAACTGGTGGATGAGGAGTTCGACAAGCTGCCGCGCTTTGACGAGGACAGGTTCGACGACGCACGGGAGATCTTCGAGGAGGTCGCCCTGGGCACGGTGTTCCCGGCCTTCCTGACCATCCCGGCCTACGCCCGCTTCCTGCGCGAGTCCACCGACCGCGACGACGAACACGCCACCGGACGCGTCCTGGCCGCCGTCTAGCGGGTCCCGCTCCCCGGGTCTCGCGAGACCCGGACCCAGAAGAATTGGCCGGTCCACCCACGTGCAAGCCACAGCACCCCCGAAATCCGGGGCGGGTGGGCCGGCCATTTTCTGTGCACTCCCCCACATGCGCCAGCCGGCCGGAATACTTCGGCGGCAGCCCCGGTTGCCAACTGACATGAAGATTGAGATTTGGTCCGACGTCGCCTGCCCGTGGTGCTACATCGGCAAGCGCCGTTTTGAGTCAGCCCTGAACGATTTTGCCCACAAGGACGACGTCGAGGTGGCGTGGAAGAGCTTCCAGCTCGATCCCAGCATCCCCGAGCACTTCCACGGCAGCGAGGTGGACTACCTCGCCGAGCGCAAGGGCATGGATCCGGCGAAGGTGCGCTCCATGATGGGCCACGTCACCGATGCCGCAGCCGGCGAGGGCCTGGACTACAAGTTTGATGATCTGGTGGTGGCCAACAGCTTCAACGCCCACCAGCTCCTGCACCTGGCCAAGGCCCATGGCAAGGGCGATGAGGTCAAGGAAGCCCTGCTCTCCGGCCACTTTGAAAAGGGCGAGGACATCGGCAGCCGCGACTACCTTCTCCGCACCGGCGCCTCCGTGGGCCTTGACGCTGACGAGATCACCGAGGCACTGGACACGGACAAGTACGCCGACGACGTCCGCGCCGACTTCGCCGAGGGCCAGTCCCTGGGTGTCAGCGGTGTCCCGTTCTTCGTGATCGACCGCAAGTACGGCATCTCCGGCGCACAGCCGGCCGAGCTCTTCAGCCAGGCGCTGAACGAGGCCTGGACCGAAGCCAACCCGCTGGCCATGGTGGGCGCCACCGATGGGTCAAACGGCGGCGAGGCCTGCGGCCCCGACGGCTGCGCCATCTAGCTCCAAACACAAGAACTGTCCCGCACATGGTGCGGGACAGTTCTTCCTTAAACGGTGGCTTGGAGGGTTGCCTCGATCAGCTCGGACGAGAGCACATGCTGGGTGACCATCTGGCTGGCGCCAAGGATGGCTGCCTGGGATCCGGCCTTGGACAGGCCAATGCGCAGATGTGACGTGGCCAGCGGCAGCGAACGTTGGTAGACGATTTCGCGCACTCCGGCCATGAGGTGCTCTCCGCCCTGGCCCAGGCTGCCGCCGATGACGATCATCGAGGGGTTCAGCAGGTTCACGCAGGTGGCCAGCACCGTGCCCAGATCCCGCCCGGCCTGCCGCAGTGCCTGGATGGCTTCCAGATTTCCCGCCGCCACCAGCCGCAGGATGTCCGCGCTGTTCTCCGCGTGGACACCGACGGCGGCAAGGGCATGGGCAATCGCCGGCGCCGAGGCCAGGGCCTCGAGGCAGCCGTAGTTGCCGCACCGGCACAGGACATCCTCGCCCCGGGGCACGCGGACGTGGCCCAGGTCCCCGGCCGTGCCATTGGCGCCGCGCTGGAGCTCGCCGCTGCTGATGATGCCCGCGCCAATGCCCGTGGCGACTTTTATGAAGAGAAAGTTACGGTGTTCGGGCCAGTGGGCGGTGCGCTCGCCCAGCGCCATGATGTTGACGTCGTTGTCCACCAGGACGGGGACATGCTGCCAGCGCTGCATGTACGCGACCACGTTGTAGCCGTCCCAGCCGGGCATGATCGGGGGCTTGACCGGGGTCCCCGTGGCGTGTTCCACGGGCCCGGGGACGCCGATGCCGATGCCGGCAAGATCGCCAGGGTCGCGGCCGCTGTCGGCCAGCAGTTCCTGGCCCTGCTCCACCACCCGGCGCAGCACCACCTCCGGCCCCGCTGCAACCTCCTGCGGCACCCCCCGCTGGCCCAGCACCGTGCCGTTGAGGTCCGTCAGGGCAACGCTGAGGTGGGTGGCGCCAATGTCGACGGCCAGAACCACCCGTGCGGCGGGGTTGAAGGCAAACCTCGACGGCGGACGGCCGCCGCTGGAGGTGGCCTCGCCGGCCGGACCCACCAGCCCCGAGAGCATCAGGGAGTCGATCCGCGCCGCCACCGTTGACCGGGCCAGCCCGGTGTTCAGGGCCAGCTCCGCCCGGGTCCGGGCCTTGCCATCGCGCAGCAGCTGGAACAGTTCTCCGGCGCGGGCAAAAGTGCCAGTGGTGTCCTGTGAGGAGGTTCCATGTCCGGTGCCTTGGGTCATGCATCCAGTGATAGCACGAATGGTTATGCGTGTCACGCCAGAAAAAGGTTGTCGAGCTTCTTTCAACTTTTGCTTGACGTTCGTCATAAGTGTCACTACGTTGAGTTGTGAGCCGTATCACCTCCTCCGAATCCCCCTCCGGCCGAGAAGCGCTCAACGATGAGAAGAGGTAGTTGCACGTTGACCAACAATTACTTGCCGCCAGCCAAGCCCTTGGGCGTAGGCATTCTCGGCGCCGGTCCTGTCACACAGGCCATCCACCTGCCGGCACTCGCCCGGCTCAGCGGACTCCTTGAAGTCCGCCACATCATGGACGTTGATCCCGACGTCGCCAAGTCCGTGGCAGCCCGCGTGGGCGCCGCCTCCTCCTCCAGCATGGACGCCCTGCTGGCCGACCCCGGCGTCGACGTGATTGCCATCTGCAGCCCGCACCAGTTCCATGCCGAGCAGGTGATCGCCAGCTGCCTGGCAGGCAAGAAGGCCGTCCTGTGCGAAAAGCCGTTCGCCATGGACGCCTCGGAAGCCACCCGGATTGCCAAGGTGTCCGCGAAGACAGGCGTGCCGATTCTCGTGGGCGCCATGCACACCTTTGACCCGGGCTGGCTCGCCGCAGAGAGCGCCTGGGGCGATCTGCCCGCCACCGCGCACACCATCAGGTCCTCCATCGTCCTCCCGCCGAACAGCCGGTTCGAGGACTTCGCCACCGAGATCCTCACCCGCCCGGCCGCCGGGTCCCCCGACTACTCGGACCTTGAGGTGGTCAAGGGGATGCTGCGCGGCGGCGTGATGGGCCTGGCCATCCACGACCTTCCACTGGTGCGCCGGTTCCTGCCCGCCTTCGAGGACGTCGAGGTCCTGCACGCGGAGATCGTCCAGCCCTTCGGCTACGTCATCTCCCTGAAGGCCGGCGGCCGCAGCATTGAACTGCGGGCCGCGATGACGGCGACGTGGCAGCCCGAGTGGACCTTCGAGGCCATCGGCTACGACGCCGCCCTGCACATCGAGTTCAGCCCCTCCTATGTCCAGGCCGGATCGGCCACCGCCCGGATCACCCGCAACGGCACCACCACCACGTACGGCCCCTACGGCCACAACGGCTACGAGGGCGAGTGGCGAAAGCTGGCCGAGCTGGCCAACGGCACGGGAACGGCCCCCTCGGCCGAAACTCTGATCAACGACCTGACCTTTGCCCTGGACATCGCTGACGGAACCGCCGCCGCGGCAACGGCTGCCGCAGCACTCGCCGAGAAGGTGCCCGCATGAGCCCGCAATTGAGCGCCCACGCCAGCCCCGCGGCGGAGGCTGCCGGCGCCGTCGGCTCCGTTCTCGCCTCCCTGCCCGTCTCCCTGGGCCCGGGCGGCGCCGACGCCGACATCCGCGCCATCTCCGGGAAGCCCGGCTGGACCGCCGAGGCCCTGGCCGCCATCGCCGGCGGAGCCCGGGGCCTGGTGGTTGTCGAGCCGGCCGCCGAAGACACAGCTGTCCTCGCCGCCGCCGCGGAATCCGCCGGCGTCCCGGTGGTTCTTGACCACCGCTGGGCATCCAACGCCGCAGTGGACGGCGCCGCTGCAGCGGTGCTCGAGCTGGCCGGCGGGGCAGCCCTGCTGGACTCCGCCGCCGCCGCCGCGCCGCACACCGATCCGGAACTGCTGCTGGGCGAACATCTGGCCCTGGTCTTCCGCATTGCCGGCGGCGTCCAGGACCTGCACATCATCTCCAGCGGCCCCCGCGGCTACACCGCGGCCGGCCGGCTGCCCAACGGGGCGCCCGTTGCGCTTCAGGGCATCCTCACCCGGGCACTGCCGGGAGGCGTCCGTCTGGACCTGCTGACGGCCGACGGCGGCGTCAGGATCTCCGTCCCCGATCCGGACACGGCGCGTCCTGCCGAGACCACTGTGACCACCCCGTCCGGCGCCACCACGCTGCCGACCATCTTTGAATCGGCCCACCGCACCAGCTGGCGCCGCCTCACCGGCGCTGTGGCTGCCTCGGCCCAGACTCCGGATCTGCCCGGTTTCGACCATCTCTCC
The DNA here is from genome assembly GCF_000482545.1 of Arthrobacter sp. 35W. Taxonomy (GTDB): domain Bacteria; phylum Actinomycetota; class Actinomycetes; order Actinomycetales; family Micrococcaceae; genus Specibacter. Next base: position 1,610,635 of record NZ_KI519455.1, on the reverse strand, counting down.
TCCACACTCGTCCGGTTCCGCCGGCACTGACAGCTCCACCCACGAAGTACTGCATCTCTAGTTGTTCTGCGCTTTGGTTCCATAACTCACTGTCGAGCTAGACACCGGCCCGGTGCCCCGTGCACCGGCCGGTTCCTGAAAGGAATTGCAATGACCTCTCCCCTTTCCACCACCGCCGGTTTCTCCCGGCGCGGTTTCCTCGGACTGGCTGCCGCGGCCGCCACCGTTCCCCTGCTGGCCGCCTGCGGCGGTGGCAGTTCAACCGCCAACTCCGGCGGCACCGTCAAGTTCTGGGACATGCCCTGGGCCGCACCGGCCTACAACGACGCCGCCAAGAAGATCGTTGACGCCTACGTGCCCACTGGCAGCAACCTCAAGGCCAGCTACCAGACCATCCAGTGGAACAACTTCTACCAAACGTTCTCCTCGGCCATCGCCTCCAAGACCGGCCCGGCCGTCAGCACCGGCGGTGGATTCCAGGCCTTCCAGTTCGAGCAGCAGGGCCAGATCGCCTACGCCGACAAGGTTGTCGAAGCCTTAAAGTCGAACGGCATGTACGACGATTTCCTGCCGGGCGTTCTGGAACCGTTCAAGACGGACAAGGGCTACGTGGCGATCCCGTGGCAGCTGGACATGCGTGTGATGTGGTACCGCTCCTCGCTCTTTGAGAAGGCCGGCGTCGCAGTGCCGACCGACTGGCCCTCGCTGCTGGAGGCCGGCAAGGCACTGAAGAACATCGGCGCCGTCGGCTTTGCGATCGGCGCGGGTGCAGGCAACTTCCTGGGCAACCACGCGTCCATCATGATGATGGTCAACAACGGTGGCGGCGTGTTCAACAAGGACGGTGAACTCGACGTGATGAACGACCGCAACGTTGAGGCCGTCGAATTCCTGCTCGAACTGGTGTCCAACGGCATCATCGACCCCGCGGCGGTGAGCTACACCTCCGACAATTTGAACGCGCAGTGGAAGGACAGCAAGGCGGGCTACGGCATGTTCACCGCCGGCCTCCCGGGGCGCATCGGCGACACGACCGGCGAGCTGCTCGTCGCCGATCCCCTCACCGGTCCGCACGGGGACAAGGCCTCGATCATGTTCCCGAACAACATCATGATGTACAAGAACACCCCGTCGCAGGAATCATCCGAGGCCTTCCTCGTCGACTACCTGGGCAAGTTGAAGGACCTGTGGCAGCAGAAGCTGGTGACCTCCCTCCCGGTCTTCAAGTCCATCACCGAACTTCCCGAGTTCGCCTCCGATCCCAACAACGTGAAGATCGTCAAGGAATGGCAGCCCATCTCCAAGAACTTTGCGGCCCAGGGCAGCACGCTCAATGCCGGGCTCGCGGTGCTCGACGGCGGCCAGGCCATCAACCAGTTCACCCAGACCATCCTCACCGGCAAGACCGATGCCAAGTCCGCCCTGCAGGCGTTCAAAACCGGCCTCGAATCCACCATCAAGAAGTAGGCCGGAGGACCCATGTCAACCACCACTACGAAGTCCGGCCTCGCCCGGGCCCGCCAGGGGCTTGCCCCCGGCGGGCCCGGGGGCGGGGCGCCCAACCGCAAGAGCAAACTCAGTGCACAGACCCGGCGAACGTTTTTCTGGCTCCTGCTGCCCTCGATCGTCCTGCTCATCCTGATCAACGGCTACCCGCTCATCTACGCCGGCGTCCAGGCCACCCATGACGGTTCCCTCATCGAGACCGGGAACTTCGTCGGGGTGGACAACTTCGCCTCCGTCGTCGCCTCCGAGGCCTTCTGGAAGGCGGCCCGCTTCACGCTGCTGTTCACCATCGTCGGCGTCTTTGGATCCTGGGCCGTTGGTCTTGGTCTGGCCCTGCTGCTGCGCACCAAGATTCCCGCCGGCGGGCTCTTCAAGGTCCTGTTGCTGCTGCCCTGGGTGGTGCCGATCGTGGTGTCCTCCACCGCATGGAATTGGCTGGTGGGCACCCCTGACAGCCTCATCCCCGCCATGTTCCGGAACCTGGGTCTGGGCACGCCGCTCTTCCTGGCGGACCCGACCCTTGCAGCCATCACCGTCATGGTGTTCAAGGTCTGGGTCAGCTTCCCGTTCATGATGATGATGACGTCCGCGGCCCTGGCCTCGGTGGACGGCACCGTCTACGAGGCCGCCAGCATGGACGGCGCGAGCCGCTGGCAGCAGTTCAGCCAGATCACGCTGCCGCTGACCGCCCGGTCCACCTACATCAGCTGGATCCTCATGACGATCTTCTGCGTCAACGACTTCCCCACCATCTACCTGCTCACCGGTGGCGGACCCGTGGATGCCACTACGTCCCTCGTGGTGCTGGCCTACCGGACCGTCTTCCAGGACTTCCAGACCGGACCGGGCGTTGCGATCGCCTTCCTCATGACGATCACCCTCGTGGTGGTGTCGGTCCTCCTGTACCGCCAGATCCGAAAGTCGAGCGTCGAATAATGAGTGCAGCAGTCCACACCCAGCCACAGTCCCGCTCCGCGCTCGGCGCCTCCGGCACCACCAAGGGAACCGGCAAGTCCAAACGAGTCCTCTCTGACGCCGGCATGCGCGGCCGCTGGTGGCGGTTCACCCTGATCCTGGCCATCACCGCCGTCGTACTGGTGCCTATCATGGTCACCGTCGTCCTTGCTTTCTCCCCCAGCCCCACCAGTACGGCCACGGGCTTCACCTTTGAGAACTTCGGCAACGTCTTCTCCCAGACGCTCGCCTCCACCTGGCTGTCGAACAGCCTCATCACCACGCTCAGCACGGTGGTGGTCTCCGTCGCCGTGGCGGCACCGGCCGGCTATGTCCTCTCCCGCGGGCGCAGCAAGGCGGTCTCCGGCTACTCGCTGCTGTTGTTCGTGATGCAGTCGCTGCCCATCATCACCTCGGTGGTGCCGCTGTTCATCCTGTTCGCCGGCCTGGGCCTGGTGGACAACCTCATGGGCCTGACCATCATCTACGTCGGCTCGACCATGACGGTCGCCACTTGGATGATGGCCGCCTACTTCGATTCCATCCCGATCAGCCTCGAGGAGGCCTCCTGGATCGATGGCTGCTCCGTCTTTGGCAGCTTCACCAAGGTGGTGCTGCGCAACTCGCTGCCTGGCATCCTCTCCACCGCGATCTTCGCCTTCCTGCTGGCCTGGAACGACTACCTCGTGGCCATCGTGTTCCTGCGGTCCTCGGAAATCTTCACCCTTCCGATGGGGGTGCAGTCCTTCTTCCAGCAGAACCAGACAGACTGGACGTCAGTCATGGCCCTGGCCGTGGTCATGATGCTCCCGCCGATCATCGTCTTCGCCACGTTGAACAAGTACTTCAGTGTCGGCGGCATCGGCGGATCCCTCGCCGGCCGCTGAGGCGGCCCATTACACAATTTTCAACAACCCCACATTCCACTTCGCTATCTATTTTCAAATGGCATTCAAAGGAGAAAACCCATGACGTATTCCATCCAGTTGTACACCCTCCGCAACGCCATCTCGGAGGATCTTCCCGGCACCATCGCCAAGGTCGCCGAAATCGGCTTTACGCAGGTTGAGCCCTACAACTTCGTCGCCACCGCCACGGAATTGGGCGCCGCCCTGAAGGAAAACGGCCTGACCGCGCCCTCGGGCCATGCACCCCTGCTGAGCGCGGACCAGGATGAAATCTTTGCCGCGGCCAAGTCGCTGGGCATCAGCACCGTGATCGACCCGTACCTGCCGGCTGAGCACTGGCAGAACGCCGAGGACATCGCCGCCACCGCCGCGAAGCTCAACGCCGCCGCCAAGAAGGGCGCCGAGTACGGCATCCGCGTCGGCTACCACAACCACGCCTGGGAGCTCGAGTCCACTATCGAGGGAACCACGGCACTGGAGTACTTCGAGTCCCTGCTGGACCCGGAACTGGTTCTGGAGGTTGACACCTACTGGGCAGCCGTCGGCGGCCAGAATCCCGTGGAGCTGCTGGCGCGGCTGGGCGACCGCGTGAAGTTCATCCACATCAAGGACGGCCCCATCAACACCGACACCAAGGCCCAGCTGCCGGCCGGCGAGGGCAGCATCCCGGTCTTCGACGTCATTGCCGCCGCCACCTCTCTGGAGGTCGGTGTGGTGGAGTTCGACGACTACGCCGGGGACATCTTCGAGGGCATCGCCGCCAGCCTGGCCTACCTGCAGGGTGCCGACGCAACCGCCGGAGTCCAGGCATGAGCGCCGCTGCGGGCACGGGCCGCGGCCCGGTCGGCGTCGCCGTCATCGGCGCCGGAAACATCTCCAAGCAGTACCTGGACAACCTCACCACCTTCCCGGACCTGAAGGTCCACGTCATCGCGGACCTCTTCGAGGACGCCGCGGCCGCGCGGGCAGCCGAGTACGGCATCCCCGAGTGGGGCGCGCCGGAGCTGGCGCTGAACCACCCCGACGTCGAGATCGTCGTGAACCTGACCATCCCCGCCGCCCACGTGGAGGTGGCCACCGCCGCAGTCAACGCCGGCAAGCATGTTTGGAGCGAGAAGCCGTTCTCGCTGGACCGCGAGAGTGGGCTGGGCCTGCTTAAGGCCGCCGACGCCGCCGGCGTCCGGTTGGGCTGTGCGCCGGACACCTTCCTGGGCGCCGGGCTGCAGACCGCCCGCCGACTCATCGAATCCGGGGCCATCGGCACCCCTCTGACGGCGCGCACGGTGTTCCAGGTGCCGGGTCCGGATTTGTGGCACCCGAACCCCGCGTTCCTCTTCCAGAAGGGGGCCGGCCCGCTGTTCGATATGGCACCGTACTACCTGACGGCCCTGATCCAGTCCTTCGGCCCCATCGCCCGGGTGGCCGCCGTCGGCTCAACGTCGCGGGCCACACGGACCGTCGGCTCCGGCCCCAAGGCCGGGGAGGAATTCGCCGTCGAGGTCCCCACCCATGTCAGCGCCATCGCCGAGTTTGAGTCCGGCGCGTCCTCGCACAGCGTCTACAGCTTCGAATCCCCGCGCCTGGAGATGGGCTTTGTGGAGATCACCGGCACCGAGGCCACCATCTCCCTGCCCGACCCCAACAACTTCGACGGCGAACTGCGCCTCTGGCGCGCCGGGGACGAAGAGTGGACCGTGGTTCCGGCCACCGGCCCCGCCAATGGGCGCGGCATGGGCGTGCTGGACATGGCCCGCTCCATCCGGGCAGGCATCCCGCACAGGGCACAGGGCCAGCTGGCCTACCATGTGCTCGACGCCATGGTCTCGATCGCCGAATCCATCGACACAGGCACCTTCATCACCGTCGACAGCACTGCAACCGTCGCCCCCGCCCTCCCCGAGGACTGGGATCCGGCGGCCACTACCCTCTAGGACGCATCCATGGAATCCGCAGCACACCCCACCCACTCCACGACCGACGCCGGCGGCGCCGGCAGACCCCGCCCGTTGGGCATTGCCGCCATTGGCTATGCCTTCATGGGCAAGGCGCACTCCAATGCGTGGCGCAATGTGGGAAGTTTCTTTGACGTCCCGGCCTTTGAGCAGAAGGTGCTGGTGGGGCGCAATGCGGACGAGGTGGCCGAGGCCGCCCGGCTATACGGCTGGGCGGAATCGGCCACCGACTGGCGGGATGTGATTGCCCGCGATGACATCGACATCGTGGACATCTGCGCCCCGGGCTGGCTGCACGCCGAGATCGCCGTTGCCGCACTTGAGGCGGGCAAACACGTGCTGGTGGAAAAGCCGCTGGCCAACACCCTCGGCGAATCCGAGGCCATGGTGGCCGCGGCCCAGGCCGCCCGCGCCCGCGGCGTCCAGTCGATGGTGGGCTTCACCTACCGCCGCGTTCCGGCCCTCACCCTGGCCCGGGATCTGATTGCCGAGGGCCGGCTGGGCACCGTCCGGCAGGTCCGCGCGTCGTATCTGCAGGACTGGCTGGCCGATGAGGCGACGCCGATGAGCTGGCGGCTGCGCAAGGAGTCCGCCGGCTCCGGTGCCCTGGGCGACACCGCCTCCCACGCCGTCGACCAGGTCCAGTACCTGCTCGGCGACACCGTCACCGAGGTCTCCGGCCGCCTGCACACCTTTATCACCGAACGCCCCGGCCCGGACGGTCCGGAGCCCGTGACCGTCGACGACGCCGCCTGGGCGACGCTGACGCTGGCCGGCGGCGCCGTGGCCAGCGTGGAGGTTTCCCGTGTGGCCCTGGGCCGCAAGAACGCGCTGGAGATCGAGGTCTTCGGCACGGACGGCAGCCTGCGCTTCGACCTGGAGAACCCCAACGAGCTCTACTTCCTGGACGGCACCGTGCCGGTGCGGGAGCAGGGATTCTCCCGCATTCTGGTCACCGAGCCGGAACACCCCTACCTCTCCGCCTGGTGGCCGCAGGGCCATGTCATCGGATGGGAGCACGCCTTCACACACCAGGCCCACGATTTCCTGTCCGCCATCGCCACCGGAACACCGCCGTCGCCCTCCTTCGAAGAGGGGCTCTCCGTCCAGCGCGTGTTGGCCGGCATCGAAGAATCAGCGGCGGCCAAGAGCGCCGTCGTCACCGTCACCAATTCATAAGGAACTCTCCATGCCCCGCCCGTACACCCTGTTCACCGGCCAGTGGGCCGACCTCCCCTTCGAAGAAGTGGCTGCCCTTGCCGCCGGCTGGGGCTATGACGGCCTGGAAATTGCCTGCTCCGGGGACCACCTGGACCCCTGGCGCTGGGACGAGCCCGGCTACGTCGAGTCCAAGCTGGCCGTGCTGGAAAAGCACGGCCTGAAGGTCTGGGCCATCTCCAACCACCTCACCGGCCAGGCCGTCTGCGACTCCCCCATCGACTTCCGCCACCAGGCGATCGTCGGCACCATGGTGTGGGGCGACGGCGACCCCGAGGGCGTGCGCACCCGCGCCGCCGAAGAAATGAAGCTGACCGCCCGGCTGGCCAAGAAGCTGGGCGTGGACACCGTCGTCGGTTTCACCGGCTCCTCCATCTGGCAGTACGTGGCCATGTTCCCGCCCGTGCCGGAATCCGTGATCGACGCCGGCTACCAGGACTTCGCCGACCGCTGGAACCCGATCCTGGACGTCTTTGACGAATGCGGGGTCCGCTTCGCCCACGAGGTGCACCCCTCCGAGATCGCCTACGACTACTGGACCACCGTGCGCACGCTGGAGGCCATCGGCCACCGGCCCGCGTTTGGGCTGAACTGGGACCCCTCGCACTTCATGTGGCAGGGCATCGATCCGGTGTCCTTCATCTGGGACTTCAAGGACCGGATCTACCACGTGGACTGCAAGGACACCAAGGTCCGCATGACCGGCCGCAACACCGTGCTGGGCTCGCACCTGCCCTGGGGCGATCCGCGCCGCGGCTGGGACTTCGTCTCCGCCGGACGCGGGGATGTTCCCTGGGAATCCTCCTTCCGTGCCCTGACGGCCATCGGCTACGAGGGCCCCATCTCCATCGAGTGGGAGGACGCCGGCATGGACCGCCTGCACGGGGCACCCGAGGCCCTGGCCGCGCTGAAGAAGTTCGACTTCCCGGCCTCGCAGACCTCCTTCGACGCCGCCTTCTCCAACCAGGCCTAAGCAGAGCGGAAATTCCACCCATGGGCTCAACAGCTCCCGACACCCGGGACGAAAATGGATTCGTTGCGCTGTTCGACGGCGCCAGCCTGGCCGGTTGGCGCGCCGTTCCACGCATCTACGGGACCGTCTTCCCCGGCGGCCCCTCGGTCTTGGAGCACTTTGACGCGATGGGCCTTCAGCGCCCTGTTGAGCCCGAGCTGCACCCTGCGCGCTGGTTCGTGTCCGACGGCGTCCTCATCGGCGAACAGGATGCGCCCGGCAGCGGCTACGGCGGCTACCTGGTCAGCGAGCAGGCCTATGGGGATTTCGAGCTGGTGCTGGACATGCGCCACGATTGGCCGGCGGACACGGGCGTGATGGTCAGGCGCCAGCGGGACAGCTGGGAGGGCTTCCAGGTGTTGGTCGACCACCGCCCCTCCGGCGGCATCGGCGGCTTCTTCGGCAACGGGCTGGCGAGCTTCTCCGCAGTTCCGTTCGCCGTCGACGTGGCCCGGGACGCCGGCGGCCAGCCGATCGGGCTCGTCGCCGATGACCCTTCAACATCTGTGGAACCCGTCACGGAGGAGAAGCGTGCCCGGCTCACCCACGCCGCCGACGTCGACGATTTCCTGGACGTCTGGCGGTGGGACGACTGGAATGAACTGCGGATCCGGTGCGTGGGGCCTCTGCCCGTCATCACCACCTGGGTCAACGGGCTCAAGATCGCCGAGCTCGACACCGCCGCCCTGCAGTCCCCCGATTACGACGCCGACGCCGTCTTGGCGGTTCTCGGCGAGCGCGGGCACATAGCCCTGGAAGTGCACGACAACGACGCCCATTTCGGCGAGGCCCGCTGGGGCGTCGGAGCCCAATGCCGATGGCGCAACATCCGCATCAAAGATCTCACATCAGCTTCCGGAGAGGACCACACATGAACCGGACCCTTCAACCCGGCCAGCGCTGCGAGGTCTGGATCGCCTCCGCCACCGGGGAATCCACACTGGTCTACGCGAGTGATGAGATCCTGCTGGAGGCACCGAACTGGACCCTCGACGGCGGCTCGCTCATCCTCAACGGGGATGGGAAGCTGTGGACCCTGGCTGTTCCAGAGGAAGAGTCCGTTCCCGGAAACGAATTGGTCCAGGTCCCCCTCACCGGCATTCCGGACCTGAACAACGACCACGTGCTGGCACCCGATGGCAGGGACATCTACCTCTCGGCGAACGACGGCCACATCTACCGTGCGCCGCTGGGCGGTGGCCAGGCCGACCGCATCACAGACGACGACGGCAGCTTCCATTTCCTCCACGGCGTCAGCCCGGACGGTGGCGAACTTGCCTACGTTGGAATCGACGGCGGCAACTTCACCCAGCCGGGCAGGCTCATGACGATTCCGGCCGGCGGCGGCGCCACCACAAGGCTGGATGTCGACGGCCACTGCGACGGGCCCGAGTACTCCCCCGACGGCGAGTGGCTGTACTTCAACACCGAGGCCTTCACCGAGGAGCCGGGCCATGCCCAGCTTGCCAGGCTCCACACTTCCAACGGCGCCCCGGCGGAACGACTCCTTTCCAGTGGAACCGTCGACTGGTTCCCCCATCTCTCCCCCGACGAAGCGTTGGCCAGCTACATCCGGTTCCCGGCCGGCACGGTGGGCCATCCCGCCGATCTGGCTGTCGACGTCGTGCTGGTCTCCACCGCCGACTGGGCCGCACCGCTGCATACGTGGCCACTCTTCGGCGGGCAGGGTACCCTCAACGTCAACAGCTGGTCGCCCGATTCCACCGGGTTCGCCTACGTTGCCTATCCGTTCAGCAATTCCGAAACTTCAAAGGACTAACGTGAGCAACCTTCCCAAGGGCACTTCCGATGGACGACTCCGCTGGGGAATCCTCGGCACCGGCTTCATTGCCGGTCTGCAGACACAGGACCTCATCGAGAGCGGTTTCACGGTCCAGGCCGTAGGGTCGCGCACCGCTGAATCGAGCACGGCGTTCGGGGAAAAGTACGGCATTCCCGGCGTCCATGGCAGCTACGAAGCCCTGGTTGCGGACCCGGCCGTGGACGTCGTGTACATTGCCACACCTCACCCGTTCCACCACGAGAACGCGCTGCTCGCGCTCAATGCCGGCAAGCACGTGCTAGTGGAGAAGGCGTTCACCATCAACGCCCGCGAAGCGCAGGACATCGTTGAGCTTGCCGAGGCGAAGGGCCTGGTGGCTCTGGAGGCCATGTGGAGCCGCTTCCTCCCGCATATGATCCGCCTCCGCGAAATCATCGGGGCAGGCACGATTGGCGAGGTCCGCAAGGTGCTGGCCAGCCACAACCAGAACCTCCCCAAGGATCCCGCGCACCGGTTGAACGATCCCGCGTTGGGCGGCGGCGCGTTGCTGGACCTCGGTGTCTACCCCATCTCCTTTGCCTTTGACATCTTCGGTGCTCCGGACACCATCCGGGCCAGCGCCGCCATGACGGCAACGGGTGTGGACCGCCAGACCGCGGCGGTCTTCGACTACGCCAACGGGCAGCAGGCCATCCTGGACTGCCAACTGGATGCCGCAGGGCCCAACCGGGCCGTGGTCATCGGGACGGACGGGTGGATCGAGATCGAGGCCACCTGGTACGCCCCGACGCCCTTCACCGTCTTCAATTCCGAGGGAACGGTCCTGGAGAGGTTCGATGAGCCGGTTGCCGGCAGAGGGATGCAGTTCCAGGCGGCGGAGACGGAACGCCTGGTCAGGGAGGGCGCCACCGCGGGCACCATCCTCCCACCGCACGAGAGCATCGCCATCATGGCCGCCATGGATGAGATCCGCCGCCAGATCGGGCTCAGCTACGCTGCCGACACCGCCATTGCAGGGCATTGACCATGACTGAACCCTCCCCACCCCGGATCGCCGAACTGCGCCAGCACGAAGACGAATTGGTCTTCCCAAGCTTCGACAACCATGACGCCTGGCGCCTCGGTTCGCTCATCGCCAACCGCGCCATTGCCGGCGGCCATGGCGTAGCGATCGACATCCGCCGCCACAACATTGTCCTGTTCCGCTGCGTGCTGCCGGGGGCCACCTCCGACCAGGAGGAATGGATCCGCCGCAAATCGGCAACCACCCTGCGTTTCGAACACAGCACGGCCCTTCTCGCTGAGCAGTTCAAGGACTTCGACCCGACACAGGGTGGGTGGCTTGCTCCGGCGGACTACACCTTGGCGGGCGGCTCCTTCCCGATCCGGGTGCAGGGGGCAGGCGTTGTCGGTGCCATCACCGTTTCCGGACTGGCCTCCGATGAGGACCACCAACTGGTGGTGCAGTCCATCAGGAGCTACCTGGCCGCATAGTTGGCGTCGGCATACGCAGCGTGGCTGGCGTGGGCATGGACGCCGGGATCAACGACGCCGGCCGATGCTGCCATGCCCGCCGGAGAACACCCCCACCAGATTTTCAGGAGCACCGATTGACGCACGAATCCTCCGGCATCGCCGCACCCGCACCGCCACCAACCTCCACATCAACGCCGACGCCCGCGCGGATTCCCTGGGCCGGGCTGCTGGTCCTGGCGGCCATCGGCTTCACCGCCGTCACCACCGAACTGCTGCCCTCCGGGCTCCTGCCGCAGATCAGCCATGACCTGGGCGTGGAGGAATCCGCCGTCGGCTCACTGACCGCGGCCTATGCCGCCGTCATCGTCGTCACGGCGCTCCCGCTGTCCCGCTTCCTCTCCAGCCGGGTCCCCCGCAAGGGCCTGCTGATCGCCACTGTGCTCGCCTTTGCCCTGAGCAATGTGCTGCTGGCCCTGGCGCCGAACCTGGGCCTCGCCGTCGGCGCCCGGCTGCTCGGCGGAGTGGCCCACGGGCTGCTCTGGTCCACGATGGCGCCCTACGTGGCCCGGATCGTGCCGGCCCGTTCCGTGGGAAAGGGGATGGCGATCGTGTTCAGCGGCAACAGCATCGCCATGGCCATCGGCGCCCCCATCGGCACCATGATGGGCACGGCACTGTCCTGGCGCACCTCCTTCCTGGTCCTGGCCGGGGTCGCCGGCCTTCTGGCCCTGCTGGCCGCGTACCTCCTGCCCGCCGTCCCGCACAGCGCCGGCAAGGCGGCCCCGTCCCTGCGCGGCGCGCTGGCGCAGCCGGGGGTCATCGCCGTTGCCACGGCCTGGCCCCTGCTATTGCTGGCCCACTTCACGCTCTTCACCTACATCGCCCCCTTCATCGCGGCCTCGGGCCTGCCCGGCTCCACCACCGGCATCTCGCTGTCGGTGGTCGGAGCGTTCGGCCTGGTCGGCATCTGGATTGCCGGCATCACCGCCGATTCCTGGCCGCGGCGCTCCCTGCTCGCTGCCGTCGCCGTCCTGGTGGCCGCCTTCGTGCTCCTGCCGGTGCTGGGCGGCACGCTGGTGGGCAATCTGGCCCTGATGGCCGTGTGGGGCGCAGCGTTTGGAGCCATGGGCATCTACAACCAGGCGGCGATCCTGCGCGCGGGCGGCGAGCACCGGGACGCCGCCAACGGGCTCACCGTCGTCACCATCCAGCTCGGCATCGCCGTCGGGGCCGTCTACGGTGCCGTCGCGCTGACCACCGCCGGCGCCCTGCTGGTGCCCCTCGCCGCTGCCATCCCGGCGGCGGCGGCCCTGGCCGTTGCCATCGCCAGCCGCCGCAACGGCTACCCCGCCGGGCCCCGCGAAAAGCGATAGGGCCCCGGCGGGCTGGCCCGTCGAAACCCGGTGGGCCGGCCCGTCGGAACCCAGCGGTGGTGGGGCCGTGGATCCTGATCCGCACCCTCTTCCTGGAATTGCTGCGTCGTGCCGCGGACCGCCCCAATTCTTACCGTTCACTTGACACGTGTCAAGGGTGGCGGCGTTGAAAGTTGCCGGCAGAAACCACCACATGGGACGCGATTCTCGGCATGTGCACCGCCCCCACTTTCCTAGTCGGATTCGGGATCCGATGGTTGTGGATGAAATTCAAATTAATGCACGACCAACCATTGACACGTTTCAAGGCAGCGGCCTAGTCTGATCCAGAAGTCGACGGCGCGCCCCTGATGCTTCACACGTGAACGTCCAAGAGGAGATCAAGTGCGACCACTGGTAGGTATTCAGGTTGGGGCAATATCGTTCGTAGACGAAGGCGTCGAGGGTGTCCTTGACGTGGCCCAAAAGGCAGAGGTTAACGCCCTGTTTGTGGCAACCCAGGCATTCGACAGAGGTCTGCAGGGCCGTCAGATCCTGGGACGCCCCCACCCCGGACACGGGCCGGATGGTCCCGACGACCACTGGGGAGGTTCCTATGTCCAACAGCATGGGGAGTTCTACCGTGGCACCGTCCTGGAGCCCTTCCCGGCGGCGGATCGGGAAGTCCAAGGCTTCGATGTTCTGGAGTCCGTTCTCCCCTCGGCCAGGGACCGCGGGATGAAGGTCTTCTCGTTCATCCTGGAGAACTCGCACTCCGGGCTGACGAAGAACGTTCCCAACTGGCCAAAAGTGCTTCAGCACGACGCCTGGGGACGCTCCGACATGTACGCCTGCATGCGCAACCCTGAATACATCAATTGGTGGCTCAGCCTCGTGGAGGACCAGGTCAAGAGCTATGCCCTTGACGGGATCATGTTTGGCTCCGAACGCAACGGTCCACTCGGCAATGTCCTTGAAAATGGCGGCTTCGCACGTGATGGGAAGCCGTACTGCTTCTGTCCGCACTGCGTGTCGGCCGGCGAGAGAAGGGGGATTGATTCCCGCAGGGCTGCCGAGGGGTACATCAAGCTGCACGAGCTCGCGCGCGGTGGCGATGATTCAAAGGCTCCCGGCGATTCAAGTTTCGTCCGGTTCCTCAGGCTCCTGCTCACCTACCCGGAGATCATGGCCTGGGAGCAGCTGTGGCACGAGGGATACGAGGAACTTCAGAAGCGGATCTATGGCACCGTGAAGTTCCTCAACCCCCAGGTCCAGGTGGGATGGCACGTCTGGCACCACAATTCCTTCTCCCCTCTTTACCGGGCCCAGATGGACTTCACCAAGATCGCCGACTACTCCGACTTCATCAAGCCGGTAATGTACAACAACTGCGCGGGATACCGGCTGCACGCCCACATCAATGAGGTGAAGCAAAGCATCTTCCGGGGCGTTGACGATCAAACCATCTACGACCTCTACCGGCAGACGTTGGGATACGAGGAAGCAATCGCCTTTGACGACCTGCCGGCCCAGGGCCTGTCGACTGACTACGTGCGCCGCGAGACAGCCCGTGCGCTGGGGGGAATCGGAGGCAAGGCGTCGGTCTACCCCGGACTTGACGTAAATGTCCCCACCCCGCCCCACGTAAAGCAGACTGGTCCCGCCGAGATTGCCGACTCCATTACGTCCGCGCTCGATGCGGGCGCCGACGGGATCATCCTGTCCCGCAAGTACTCCGAAATGTCGCTGGAAAACCTTGAGGCGGTAGGCCAGACACTCCGCGGCCGGGCGCTCTAACCGGAACTGGTCCACCCAGTCCACACAGAAACTTCTCCACGCCCAAAAGTGCCTTCGGCGCGCCCAAATCACGGCGCCGGTGCATTCGGGCAGAAACCAATTCACAGTCAATAACAAAGGAGTTAGTTGTGATCAAGAACGTCAAGAGGCGCCGGAATCTCGCTCTCACAGTCACGGCATGCCTGAGCGTGTCCGTGTTGGCGCTCTCCGGCTGCGCACAGGCCAGCGGAAGCCAGCCCACTGCTGGCGGTGACACGGCCACCAAGCTGTCGATCCTTGTCACCACAGAGAACACCCAAGTGCCGGCGGAACTGAAGAAGCTCGCCGACAAGCAGTGCAGCACCCAGAGCCAGAGCCTCCCCCTGTCGATTGAACAGGCTCCAAGCGCCAGCATCCAGGAGAAGATCCAGCTGCTGGCCGGCCAGGATGCCCTCCCTGTCATGTTTGCCGCCGGGAACTCATACATCGACAAGGGAGGAGACCTCCAAAAGAATGGGCAGATCCTCGATGTCGAGGGCACTTTCAAGGACCTCGGCATCCTCGACCAGATCACGCCGTCAGCGCTCTCGACACTCAAGAAGCTGTACACGGATACCGTTCCCTCGCTGCCCTTCCAGTACAACATCGAGGGCATCTGGTACAACAAGAAGATTTTCGACGCCAACAACATAGCCGTCCCCACGACATGGTCGGAGCTGACCGCCGCTTCGGAGAAGTTGAAGAAGGCCGGAGTCACACCCATCACTGCATCCGGGCAGACGGGCTGGACAATCAGCAGGTGGATCGGAGCCTATCTGTTCCGATCCCTTGGGCAGAACGCGATGCTGGATGTCAAGGAGGGCCGGGCCAAGCTCACCGATGCCAAGTATGTTGAGGCAGCCAAGGCCATCCAGGATCTGGCCAAGGCCGGGTATTTCCCGGAGGGGGTCTCCGGCATTGACTATGACACTGCCAACAACCAGTTCCTCAGCGGCCAGGCAGCCATGATGTACATGGGCAGCTGGCTCCTGGCCAAGGTCAACGATCCCGCGCAGAACAAGATCGGCGACGCAGCCCAGTTCATGCCCTTCCCGGAGGTCAGCGGCGGCAAGGGAAAAATCGACGAGTACCCCGCCAATGCCGGATCCCCCACATCGGTGAACCCCAAGATGTACGGCCCCAAGGTCGGCGACTGGATCAAGTGCATCGCGACCAATTACGGTGCCGACTCCTTGCAGAACTCCGGAACCTTTTCCGGGTTCAAGGTCAACGGAACTGTTGACGCCGTTCCGCCGATAACAGCCGACATTCAGAAGCGCATCGATGCTTCCACGAGCAGCGTTCTGTGGTTCGAGGCCCTTTTCAATGCGAAAGCCACCCAGGATGCCAAGGACTACGCCGCCGCATTCCTGACGGGTTCGACGTCGGCCCAGGATTACATGTCCCTGCTCCAAAAGGACCTGGATACGGCGCACTAGCGGGGTTGGCAATCAGCATCCCATAAATGGCGAGGCGGCGGCATCCTAGAGTCTGCATGCCGCCGCCTCCCCCAGCAGCGAAGCGTCGCGCTCCGCACATCGTTAGAGGATCAAATGAACTCAGTACTTGGCAACAAGAAGGCCATTGTCGTCCTGCTTGGGCCAGCCCTCCTCGTCTTCGTCGGCGTCATGGTCATTCCTGTGGTGTGGTCTTTCGCCTACAGCTTGTACACCGGAAACGTGATCCGCGGCTTTACCTTTGTCGGGTTCGACAATTTTGTCCGGCTCTTCAACGACGACGAAGCCCACGAAGCCTTCTTCTTCACCCTCAAATATTCGGTCGTCGTTACCGCAGCCCAGATTGTCCTCGGCTATGCCCTCGCCCTGCTCTATGTATTTGTCCTGAAGAAGAGCTCAACCTTTGTCCGGACAATGGTGTTCTTTCCGGTGGTCCTGCCCACTGTCGCCGTGAGCCTGCTCTTTTCCCGCTTCTTCCAGTTTGCTCCGCAGGAAGGGCCCATCAATTCCCTGCTCAAGTTCCTGGGGGCGGACACCATCGACTTCATGGCGACCGGCCCTGGTTCGTTTCTGGTTTTGGTCCTCATGGACCTCTGGCGCTCCCAAGGCTTCTACGCCGTTTTGCTCTATGCCGGGCTCATCGACATCCCCGACGAGATCCTTGATTCGGCCCGGGTTGATGGGGCGAAGGGCGGAAAGCTCCTGAGGCACATCATCCTGCCCATGTCGCTGCCGGTGCTGCTCTCGTCGGTGGTTTTCAGTTTCAACTCCTCACTCAAGGTCTTCGATTCCGTCCTTGCGTTGACCCGGGGTGGACCAGGGAACGACACAACCCCCTTGAATCTCTTCATGTACAAGACGTCCTTCCTCTACAGCGACTACGGCTACGGCAGCACGATCGCAATCCTCATCACCGTTCTGTGTCTGGTCGTGACGCTCTTTATCTTCCGATCGTCACGACGCGACCTGACCAAAGACTGACGTGACAACTCGAAGGAATCTGCCAAATGAGTAATCCGACGATCACCAAAACCACGCCGACGTTGCAGCCGGCAGTTCCACGTCCGCGCCGGCGGGCGCCCCTGGTCTCCTCGCGGAGCCTCACGAAGGTGCTGGTTGCCGCGCTACTCATCGTGGTCCTGTACCCGTTGGGGTGGATTCTTGCCGCTTCGTTCAAGACGCAGGATGAATTCCTCAACCAACCGCTCTGGACGCTGCCCGCGGCGATTGGACCGGACAACTACCTCAGCGCACTGACCCAGGGGAACCTCGCCACGAATGCTGTGAACAGTTTGCTGGTGACAATCCCGTCCTTGGCGCTGATCCTCCTGCTGGGCGCCGCGGCTGGTTTCGCGTTGGAAGTCATGGTCTGGAGAGGGCGAAATCCCATTCTGCTGCTCATCGTTGGGGGCATCATGGTGCCGGCACAGATCATCCTGCTTCCCCTCTACACCGTGTACTTCAAGACCGGTCTGACAAATTCCCTGTGGCCGCTGATCATCACCTATGTCGGACACGGACTGCCTCTTTGCGTCTTTCTGATGGCAACGTACTTCCGATCCATTCCCCGCGAACTCTTCGAAGCCGCGACCCTCGACGGCGGTGGAATCTACAGGCTCTTTTGGTCCGTGGGGCTTCCGCTCGTCCGCAACGGCATCTTCACCGTGGCACTGCTCATGTTCTTCTCAATCTGGAACGACCTGCTCATCGCGTTGACCTTCAATACCAAGAAGGAGCTGGCCACCGTCCAGGTTGGGCTCTTGAATTTCAGTGATGAGTACGGATCACTCCAGTACGGTCCGTTGTTCGCCGCCATCAGCCTCACCATTTTCGGCACGTTGGCCATCTACATGTTCATCAACCAGCGGGTCATGAAGGGCCTCACGGCAGGTTCGGTCAAGGGATGAGCCAGCTGATCGATGCCCACACCCATGTCTGGCCCCGCTGGCCCTACGACCCTCCGGTTCCGGATGATGCGACCCGTGGGAGCTACGGGCAATTGCTGGCCACCATGGACGCCGCCGGCGTCGACAAGGCGATTGTCGTCAATGCCCGGATCACCCACAGCGCAGACAACAACCACTATGGTGCACAAGCCGTTGCCCAGCACCCCGACCGCTTTGAGCACTTTGTGGACTTTGACGGCCGTTGGTCTCCCGAATACCACGCACCAGGGTCGACCCAGCGTTTGCGCCGCCTGATCGAAACGTTCCGGCCGGCAGGGGTATCCCACTACCTGGCACCCGAAAATGATGGCTGGCTGCTCTCGAAAGCGGGTGCCGAATTTTTCGCAGCTGCCGGCGGAGCCGGGCTCATCGTCAACTTTGCCTGCTCCCCCCTCTGGCACGAGGACCTGCGCAAAGCCGCCCGGGAATTCCCCGAGGCCACCATCATGGTCAACCATCTGGCCGGCATGACCCTGTGGCCGGGCGGAGTGCGGGACGCTGCACGTCTGGTGGTTTCGGACGAAGACCTGCCCAACCTGCTGGTGAAGATCTCCGGCTTCCACTACGGAACGCCACGGCCGTGGGCCTATCCTCATCCCGAAGCACTGGAGGTGTCGAAAATGCTCTACGAGTCCCTCGGTCCAGACCGGCTGGTCTGGGGATCGGACTGGCCGTCATTGCTTCCCCACATGTCCTATCGGCAGTCGCTGGAGATCGTCCGGGAGGAGGCTTCGTTCCTGTCGGCCGAAGACCTGCCAAAGATCCTTGGCGGCAACCTCCACCGCGCCCTTGAATCGGCCCGCCCCCGGCGGGAGGGGGCCCGATGAACGCCCGCCGCCGGGTGGGCATTGTCGCCACCCAGGCGTCATGGGACCGGTATGTGGGCGAGGCTGCCCTCAAACGGCTGTCGGCCCTCGCCGAGATCGTCTGGTTGGAATTCCCCGGGTCTTCGCGGACTCTCTCGCCACCGCCAGCGGATCCGGAGTCCATGGCGAGGCTGGCGGCATTTGTTCCGGATCTGGATGCGCTCATTGTCAGCCACGGGGCGCCCCGCATCACGGCCGGCATCATGGCGGCAGCCCCCCGGCTGGCCATGATCGGCGACACCCATGGCGATCGTTTTGCCGCCCGTGTTGACGTTGCAGCGGCGAAGCGGGCCTGCATTGCCGTGGTCGACACCACCAACGGATCCTCCGATCCAGTTGCCGAGTGGGCGCTGGCCCTCATTCTCCTGGGCCTGCGCAACGCTGGAGCCCACTTTCGCCGGCTCATCGAAGGCGAGCTGCTCTGGCCGGACAGGGACGTCTTCCTCAAGGATCCCGGATACCTCAACGGTGAACTCACGGGAAAAACCGTCGGCCTCGTGGCCGTCGGCAACATCGGACGGCGGCTGCTGGAGTTGCTCGCCCCCTTCCACGTCAAACCCCTCGCCTTTGATCCATACGCCCCTGCCGCACTGGCCGGGGTCTACGACCTGGCGTTCACCTCGCTCGACACCCTCATGGCCACTGCCGACGTCGTCGTCTGCCTCGCTCCCCTCACCGGAGAAACGAAGGGCCTGATCGGCAAGGCCCAGATCGAGGCGATGCGCCCCGGCACCGTCTTCGTCAATGTCTCCCGCGGGGCGGTCGTTGACTCGAGCGCACTGGTCGCGCGGCTTCAGAGGCAGGACATCATTGCCGGGATCGACGTCTTCGACCCAGAACCTGTGCCCGTTGGTTCCGTCCTGCGCTCCCTGCCGAACGTATTCCTCAGCCCACACATTGCCGGGGTTACGGCCGCCTGCGAACCCCGATTCTTCGACCTCATGGTGGACGAGGTCGAACGCGTCTTCGCGGGCCACCAGCCGCGGTTTCCCCTCATCCCCCGCGACCCCTAAACGTGCCAACGAACCATCAAAGGTGGAACCAGTGAACAGACTCCGCGTTTTTATACCAACGCCATTGCCCGAAGAGCTTTGTGATTTCATTCAGCGGGCCGAGCCACGGATTGACCTCATCCGCGACCAGACACTCCTGCCCCCGCAGCGGTACCCCGGCGACCACCTGGGCGAGGAGTCATTCGCACGGACGACGGCGGCCCAGACCCGTTTTGAGGAACTGGTCGATTCGGCCGATGCTCTTTTTGGCGTGCCGGACCAGTCTGCGGCCCAGCTCAAGCGCACCGTCGAGGGCAACCCGCGCCTGCGCTGGGTCCACACAACCCCAGCCGGGGGTGGCGGCCAGGTCAAGGCAGCCGGCCTTGCCGAGCACCACCTCAAGCGCGTCGCCTTCACCGCATCCGGCGGCGTCCACGGACAGCCCCTGGCCGAATTCGCCGTGTTTGGCGTGCTGGCAGGAGCCAAGGAACTCCCCCGGCTCCTGACAGACCAACGGAACCACATCTGGGGCCAACGCCGCGCCGTACCCCAGTTGTCGCGCCAGACGGTGCTCGTCGTCGGGCTTGGGGGAATAGGCCGGGCCGTGGCCGGAAAGCTTTCAGCGCTGGGGGTGCACGTCGTGGGTGCACACCGGCGGCAGGTGGAAGCACCGGGCGTCGAAAGAATCATTGCCATGAGCGAGCTCGCCAGCGCCGTACGGGATGTGGACGCCATCGTCGTCTGCCTACCCGGGACGGATGCGACGCACCGGATCATCAGCCGAACGGTCCTGGCCAACGTCAAACCGGGGGTGACAATTGTCAACGTTGGACGAGGTTCCACCATTGACGAACGTGCCCTCGTGGAGGCGCTTGCCGACGGACGCATCGGGTTTGCGGCGCTCGACGTGTTCGAATCCGAGCCGCTGTCCCCGGACAGCCCGTTGTGGGATCTGCCCAATGTTCTCATCAGCCCGCACACTGCCGCCATCAACACCGGCGAGGAGCGGCTGATCGCGGAACTCTTCGCACAAAATGCCACCCGCCTGCTGGATGGACTGCCCCTGCTGAACCTCGTCAATACTGTGGAATTCTACTAATGCCCGCCGCCGGCACGCCGCGGAAACAAAACGCCCCCCCCGGTGTGCCGGGGGGTCATTCCTACGCCGTGTGACGGTCGTCCTAACGACATCCCATGTCCCCGGGTTACCGTGGAAGGAGGGGACTGCCCCGTGATTGCCATCTAAGCGCATCACCGGTGGGGCATTGAACACACAGAACACGTTAGGTTTTCCGTTATCTTTTCGCGCCCGTTGCCTGCCCATGTCCGCCGCCGCCCCCTCGCCAAAACCACGGCATTGCTGGCTACACTGGCCGTAGCCGTGGGCGCCCTGTCCGTGGCAGGCGCCGTCGCCACCAGCCCCAGCGTCTCACCCGGCACGGCAGCCGCCGTCGAACATTCCGAGCGCAGCCTGGCGCGCCTGGACACTTCCATTGAGGCCTCGGAACAGCCGGCAGCGGCACAGGAGCCCGCACCGGCGGAGGGAGCCAACACCGTGGCAGCACCCGAGGTCGCACCGCAGGGCGCCGTCGAGGCGCGGCTGGCAGGCTCGGTCAAGGCCATCGACTCGGCCAACCCCATCACCGACCCGGCCTGGTTCACCCAGGCCTACGCGGACGGCTTCCGCCTATATGTGATGCATTCGGTCATGTGGGATAGCTGCACGGCGTGGGACCGCACCGTGCCGCAGCTGAAGATGGCGCTCGACGCCGGCCTGATGATTGCCGTCTACACCCGCGACCCGCGCTGCTGGGAAGCCGGCATTGCCGCCACCGGCCCCTATGCCAACCGCCTGCAGTTCTTCGCCCTGGACGTGGAAAACGGCGGCGTGCCCGTCACCCGCGCCATGGTCGACGGCGTCGCCTCCACAGGTGTACGGCCCATCATCTATAGCGGCTCCGGCATGTGGGACGGCCTGCAGGGCGCCACCGCAGGCAGCTTCTCCGACGTGCCCCTCTGGGACACCGACACTTCCGTCTTCCCCTTCGCCGGCTGGGAGCCCGACCATCTGGCCCCGGCCCCCGTGGCCTACGGCGGCTGGAACGCGCCGGGCACCATGCGCATCGCCAACCAGCAGCAGTTCGAGTTCAGCTACAACGGTGTCGCCATCGATCTGAACTCCTTCGACGCGTCATTCCTGACTGTTCCCTAAGTGCCTGTTCCCCAAGTGCCTGGCCGCGGGCTCTTGAAAGAGGCCTCCGTCTGCTGCTAAACCGGAGCCATGAGCCCGGAACGGGATCTGTCTGTCGCCCTCGTCGTCGCACACCCCGACGACGACGCCTACGGTATGGCCGGCACCATAGCCCTGCACGCGCACAATCCCAGGTTCCGCTTTGTGCTGATCCACGCAACCGACGGCGCCGCCGGGCAGATTGCCCCCGGCGTAGACGCCACGCCCGACACCCTGGGTGCATGCCGCCGCCGGGAGGATGCAGCGGCCTGGCACGCGCACGGACGCCCGCCGGACCGCCATGAATGGCTGGACTACCCCGACGGCGGCGTGTCCGACGTGCCGTTCGAGGAGCTGGTGGAGCGGATCGCCTCCATCCTGCGCGAGGAGCGTCCGCGGGTGGTGGGCACCTTTGGCCCCGACGGGATCACCGGCCACCCCGACCACATCACCGTGGGCCGGGCCACCGATGCGGCCTTTGAACGGCTCCGCACGGAAGGCTGTTCCGGGATGGAGCGCCTGGTCCACGGCGCCATGCGCCAATCCACCTTCCTGCGCTGGAATGAGTCACGCAGCGCCCACGGGCTGGAACCGTGGGATCCGGGGCGGATGTACCACCTGCGCCCGGTTCCGGATGAGTCCATTGGACTGGAAGTCGACACCCGCTCCGTGGCAACGCACATCCTCGCGGGCCTGCTGGAACACCGCAGCCAACGGCACGTCATCATCGACGGAACGCTCACGCGGGACCAGCAATTGCGGGTGCTGGGGCGGGAATCCTACGTAGTGGCCTGGCCGCCCCGGGCTGCGGGGGCGCCCCTGCTGGCGGACGTCTTCGAATCGCTCGACTGAGCTGGAGTGGGCCCGGCGTGGGCCCGGCTGAACCTGGGCGGCGGCCGTCCGGCGGCGGCGGGGCGTTCGACGACGGCGGCGCGTCCCGCCGTCGTCGTCCCTCTTCGGCGGCATCCGGCTAGACTCGCTTGCAGCATGAGTACTCCCGGATTCCTCCCCAAGAACGCGCCCGCCTCCGTCCGCGTCGATGCCTGGCTGTGGGCCATCCGCGTCTACAAGACGCGTTCGGCCGCGACCGCCGCCTGCCGTGCAGGCCACGTGCGGCTCAACGACAAACCGGCCAAGGCCGCGCAGTCGGTGGTCTCCGGCGACACCATCCGCGTGCGCGAATCCGGCTGGGAACGCATTCTGGAGGTCCGCGTGCTGATCGCCAAGCGCGTGGGCGCCGAGGCAGCCGCCCGCTGCTTCACGGACCACACGCCGCCGCGCCCCGTGCTGCCTGCCCTTGGCCTGCCCCAGCGCGACCGCGGCGCCGGCCGCCCCACCAAGAAGGACCGCCGCGAAATGGACCGGCTGCGCGGGGACTAGTCGTCCTCCGTGGTCGAGCCTGGGCCCACTGCCGCGAGGGAGCCGTGGCGAACCTGCGAGCCGTGGGAGCGGCTGGCGAGCGAGATCCCGCCGAGGTCCCGCCGCTAGAACCGCTTCAGAACTGTCACGATCAGGGCGTCGTAGACCCTGTCGGGCAGCAGGCGGCGCAGGGCCAGGATGGCCGCGGCACCCCTGCCGACCGGATAGCGCGTTTTCGGGCGCACCGCCGTCGCGGCGTGCACAATGGCCTCCGCGACAACCCCCGGTTTCGTGGACATTCCGGCGGATTCAATGGCGGCAGCAATCATTTTTGCTTGGTCCCGGTATGGGCCCTCTCCCGAGGACGCCATCAGGGTGCCGCTCGCGATGCCGCCCCACTCTGTGTCGGTGCCCCCGGGTTCAATGATGGACACGTCGATGCCGAAGGGCTTGAGCTCGAGCCGGAGTGAATCGCTCATGCCCTCGACGGCGAATTTGGTGGCATGGTACCAGGAGCCCAGCGGTTCGTAGAACTTGCCGCCGATGGAGGACACGTTGATGATCCGCCCCCGCCCAGCGGCCCGCATCCCCGGAACCACCAGCTGGGTCATCCGCGCCAGGCCAAAGACATTGACGTCAAACTGCCGCCGCCCTTCGGCCAGCTCTACGTCCTCCAAGGATCCGAAGGATCCGTAGCCGGCGTTGTTCACCAGCACATCGATCCTGCCGTGGGCCTTCAGGACCTCGCCGACGGCGGCACTCATGGACGCCCCGTCCGTCACGTCCAGCGACAGGACGTTGATCCCAAACGCCTTCAGCGGCTCCATCATCTCGACCCGCCGGGCCCCGGCGTACACGGTGAAACCCTTCGCGCGCAGTTGTTTCGCTGCCTCAAAACCGATTCCGGTGGAGGCACCGGTGACAAACGCTACTGGCTGGGACACGTGGTTCTCCTGGTCTGCAGGCGGATGGGCCGGATCCGGCGGCTGCCACGATCGACAGCGGCCGGTGCCCCCAGACTATCTCCGCACCTTCCAGCGATCGAGGCTGGGCCGCTGATTGAGTCCGGGTCCGCTGGTCGAGCTTCGTCGAGACCCGGTCTGGCGTGCAGTGCGGGGCGTACCCTGTGCCTATGGAATCCGCGGTCCGGAATCTGGTGCTCCGCACGGGCATCACCGTGCCCTGCCTCGTCCAAGGCGCCGCCGATGCACCCCCACTGTTGCTGCTGCACGCCTGGGGCGAATCCCGCCGCAGCTTCGACCGTCTTGCACCCCTGCTCACAGGCCTGCGTGTCTACGCCCCGGACCTCCGCGGCCAGGGCGGTGCCGACAAACCACAGAACGGCTATTCGCTGGCTGGACAAGCTGAGGACGCCGCCGCGATTCTGGATGCCCTCGACGTACCCAAAGCGTTCATCCTGGGTTCCTCCAGCGGCGGCTATGTCGCCCAGGAGCTGGCAGTTCTGCACCCCGGGCAAGTCGCCGCTCTAGTGCTGGTGGGTTCTCCCCTGAGCCTGCAGGGCCGGCCCGCCTTTGCCGACGACGTCGACCGTCTCACGGATCCCGTGGCAGACGACTGGGTACGGGAATCGCTGTCGTGGTTTCCCCTGCGGCGGGCGGTTCCCCTCTGGTTCATTGAGGACCGGGTGCGCGACGGCACAAAGGTGCCCGCGCACGCGTGGAAGGGGATTCTGGACGGCTTGTGCGCGGCCACCCCGCCCACCGAGGCCGGGACCATTCATGCGCCAACCCTCCTCCTGTGGGGCGCGGACGACGGCGTGCTGCCGCGGAGCCAGCAGGAAACCCTGGCGGCCCGCATACCGGGCTCCGTCTTGAAGGTCTATCCGAACGTTGGACACCTGGTTCTCTGGGAGTGCCCGGAACAGCTCGCCCAGGACGCTGCATCGTTCCTTGGATCCCTCGGCTGACGCGCGGTTGGAGAATCCACACAGCGGATATGGCGGCTTTCGCTCGAAGGAGGCCGCCATATCTGCTGTGTCGATTTCCCGCCCCTGAAGCGGAGCCCAAACCCCGCTGGTCAAGCGAAGCGGCGCCGTCGTCGTCGGGCTGGCTCCGCGGACAATCCCGGATCTCGCTCCCCACCCGCTCCCTAACCTCGCTTCGCTCGGCCAGGGAACCCGGCGGGCGTGGCCCCAAGCTCGATCACCGGTCTGGTTCGGTCCGCTAGTTCGGTGTCCAGCCGATCGCCGGGGCAATGTACTTGGCGATGTTTTCCAGCATCTTGGAATTGTACTCAACGCCCAGCTGGTTCGGCACGGTCAGCATCACGGTGTCCGCAGCTTGCACGGCCTCATCGGCCGCAAGCTCGCCGGCCAGCCGCTCGGGATCGCCGATGTAGCTCTTGCCGAAGCGCGAGATGAAGCCATCGATCATGCCGACCTGGTCCTTGCCATCGGCCTGGGCCCGCAGGCCGAAGTACATCTGGTCCTCGTCGTCCACGATGGGAATGACGCTGCGGCTGACGGAAACGCGCGGAGTGAAGTCGTGCCCGGCTTCGGCCCATGCGGCTCGGTAAAGGCTGATCTGCTCGGCCTGGAGCTGGTCGAACGGCACTCCCGTGTCCTCGGTAAGCAGCGTGGAACTCATCAGATTCATGCCCTGTTGCGCGGCCCAAATGGCGGTTGCCCGGCTGCCGGCACCCCACCAGATCCGCTCGCTGAGCCCGGGCGACGTCGGCTGGATCGGCAGCAGCCCCGGCTCGCCGCCCATGTAAACGTTGGGGCCCGGCTCGGCGACGCCTGCGCCGGTGATCGCGTGGCGGAACGTGGCTGTATAGCGGCGGGCCATGTCGGCGTCGTTCTCGCCGTCAAGCGGTACATGGCCAAACTCCGCCGCGCCGCGCAGGGCAGGCTCGGGCGAGCCGCGGCTGATGCCCAGCTGCAGCCGGCGGTTGCTGATGAGGTCGACGGCGGCCGCTTCCTCGGCCATGTACAGCGGGTTTTCGTAGCGCATATCGATCACGCCCGTGCCCATTTCAATCTTGCTGGTGCGGGCGGCAATGGCGGCGAGCAGCGGGAAGGGCGACGCCTGCTGGCGGGCGAAGTGGTGCACACGGAAGAACGCGCCGTCGATGCCCAATTCTTCAGCGGCCACGGCCAGATCGATGGCCTGCAGCAGCCCGTCCCCCGCAGTGCGTGCGCGGGATCCGCGGCCGGGGCCCCAATGGCCGAAGGAAAGGAACCCGATCCGCTTCTTGAATGGCTCTGTGCTCATGCTGGCGTCAACGTGCGTGGCCGGGACGGCATTCCCATCGGCTTTCGCGGTCCTGTTGGGCGCCGATCCCTCCACAGGCCCCGCAGGCGGGTGTTTGGTTCGGCGCATACATTCGACCAACGTCGGTGAATTTGCCACTAGTTAGAATATGTGTATGAGTACGGCGGCGTATTCCCCCGACGCTTCGGGGCGCAGGGCCGGTGGGCATGCCCGCCGGATCATCGCCCTTGCCTACCTCGCCGCGACGCATCCGGCGGGTGCTGGAACCGACTCCAATGATGCGGACGGCGGCGAGGAGGATTCCTCCTGCGGCCCTGATCTCCTCGGTCTGGAGGCCCTGGGCGACCACGGCCTGGTGGAGCTTGCCGGCCAGCTGGAAACCCTCTCCCGCCGCCTGGACGCCTTCAAGGTCCAGTGCGCCGGGGAGATCTCCGCCCGGACCCTGGCGAGCCGGTACCGGGAGGCCGGGGCCGCGACCCCGGTGGCGATGCTCCGCCAGGTCCTGCAGCTCTCCGCGGCCGAGGCGGCCAAACGCCTCGCCCTCGCCACGGCGTTCCTGCCCGCCACGGATCCGATCACGCTGGCCGTGTCCCCGGCCCGCCAGCCCGTGCTGGGCGCCGCGTTCCTGTCCGGGGCATGTTCGGCCGAGGCCGCCCTGGCCGCCTCGCGGGCCGTCACCGACGCCTCGCACCTGGCCTCCGGCGGGCGGATCACGGCTTCGGAGCTGGAGGAGGTCGAGGCCCGCCTGGCCGCGGTGGCAGTGGTGGAGTCCCCGGACTTTTTGGCCCGGTGTGCCCGGCGGATCCTGGCCCATCTGGATCCGGACGGGTCCGAGCCCACCGAGGCGGAGCTGCTGGCCAAGGAGGGCATCCACTTCGGGCATCCCCGCCGGGGCCTGGTCCGCTTCGAGGGGCATTTGACCCAGCTGTCGTATGAGGAGTTGATGGCTGCGATCGGCACGGGCACGAACCCGCGCACCCTGGCCGGCATCGTGGCCGAGGCCGGTGGTGCCGGTGGCACCGGCGGTGCCGGTGGCATGGTGGCGGTGCCGGGGCAGGGCGCACCCCCGGCCTGGGCCGTCGGCACCCCAGACGGCGGCGGTGCGGATGCCGGCGCCCCGAACGCCACCGGGGGTGGCGGTGCTGGAGGCGGCGCGCCCGGCATGGGTGGGCCAGGACCGTGCTCCACGGCCAAGGGCCGTCCGGACCGGGCCCGCGCCGCAGCTGGTGGCGGGCCGCCGCCAGCCGCGGGCACGCGCGGCGCCCCTGACGCGCGGCACGGCGGGTCCTGTGCATCCGGCACGGGTGCGGGCGCCGGCGGACCGGACGAATCCGGACAAGAGGGCCTGGGTGCAGGGACCGCGGCCGGGGACTGCGCCGGGTTCATTGACGCCATGGACCACTCCGGGCTGGACCCTGACGTGGCGAGGCGGCTGCTGGCCGCCCAACGCCCCCGGCCGCAGCTGCTCCTGCACGCCCTGCTGGACTGCGTCCGCCTGGCCTCGCGCACGGACACGCTCCCGGACAACGGGGGCCTGCGCCCGCAGCTGTTCATCACCATGACCCTGGCCGACCTGATGGCCGGGTCCGGGTCCGCCGCCGTGCCCCACACCGGGCCGATCCCCGTGGCCGCGATCCGCCGGGCGGCCTGCGACGCCGGGGTCATCCCCGCCGTCCTGGGCGCCGACGGAGAGGTCCTGGATGTGGGCCGGTCCCAGCGCCTGGTCACCCCCGCGATCCGCAGGGCCCTGCTGGTCAGGGACCGGGGGTGCGCGTTTCCGGGCTGCGACAGGCCCGTGCAGTGGACCGACGCGCACCACATCATCCCCTGGTCCGAGGGCGGGGAGACCTCGGTGGAGAACTGTGTGCTGTTGTGCAACTACCACCACCACCTCATCCACCACACCGGCTGGGAGGTCGAAACCGTGAACGGCATGCCCTGGTTTCTGCCACCGTTGTCGATCGATCCGCTCCGGCGGCCGCTGCGCAACGCCTTCCACCACGCAGGGGCCGGGTGAGTAGGACCTGCGCGGCAGCGGCAGGTCTGGGCGGGCCCGGACAGCCGGGTGGGCCGGCCGGCCACTGACAGTGGAGCAGGTGGCCGGCGGCGGTGATTGCTGCCGGGATCGCTTCCACAGGCCGCAGTCCCGTTGCAGACCCCTCGCGGCCGTGGGCACAGATTCGACCGGCCCGCGGGACAGGGTCTCGGCAGGCTCGACCAACGGAGCAGGGTCTCGCGCACCAGCCGCGGCCGTGGGCCTGGGCTCCGCCACCGTTGCTATGCAGGCCCGCGGAATGGCACTAGTCGCGTAAGTCTGGGCGTACGCTCCACGTCGGCTGAACGGTGTCACGGAACTTTTACTGACGCTTTGCGGGTAAAGTGTCTATATGCCTCGAATTGCTGCACAAACCAACGCGGAACAGCGCGAGCAGACGCAGCGGAAAATCCTCGACGCTTTCGGCGATCTGCTCTTCACCCATGGCCTCCCCGGCCTGACCATGACGGACGTGGCCCGCCGCGCGGGAGTGGGCCGCACGGCCGTGTACAACTACTTTGCCGATCTCGAACAGCTGCTGGTTGCCTACGCTCTGGACGAGACCGGCCGCTTCCTGAACGACCTCAAGGCCGAACTCAATGGTCTGGACAACCCCGTGGACCGGCTGGCCGTCTACGTCCGCTCCCAGATCCAGGACCTGGCCCGCAGGCATCTGCCGCCCGGTCCGGCGATGCGGTCCGTACTCTCACCCGATTCCTTCCAGCGCTTGGCCGTGCACGTTGGCGAGCTGAACACGCTGCTGCAAGACATCCTGCGCGATGCCATGGACCAGGGCTACCTCCCCGAGGCGGACATCGAGGCCCTCGCCCAGTTGATCCACGGATCCCTGACGGCCAGCGCTTCACGGGGCAGGGATGTTGCAGATGAGGACCTCGAGGAAAAGATCGGTGTGACGGTCCGGTTCATCCAGGCCGGCGTCGGCGCCGCCTTCGACGACGACGGCAGCCCGCTCAAGCTCGGCTAAGTCGGCCAATCCAACAGGGGCAGACCCACGCAGGCCAGGACAAGCTGGTCCGCAGACTTAAGTGCAAGCGTGTTCCATGCCAAGCCGTGCCCCACCGCGCCCGGCGAACCCGGCCGTGAACCTCCACGGCCAACCCTGCCGCTTAAACCTGCCGCTTAAACCTACGGCGCAGGGGCGCTTGCCACCGTCTCGCTGCCCGATGACGTGCTGGTGGGCGCGGCACTGAGGCGCGGGCAGGACAGGGTCCCTGGTGTTTGGTCCACCAGGTCCGGGGCCGCCAGATCAGAGAATCCGCTGGTCAGATAGACGTCCACAGTGCCGTCGGTGCGGGAATCCTGGACATAGTCGGAACCCGGTATGTTGCGCTGGAGGTTGAACGCTGCAGCCTGGCCCGTGGGGCCCGAAACCACCACCGCGGAGCCGTAGAAGCTGGTGCTCTTGTTGTCCACAATGTCGACCAAGTAGCCGCGCTGTTTGAGCTGCTCTGCCACTCCCCCGGCGAGGCCCTCGCGGTGGGTGCCGTTGTAGACGTTCAGATGGATCTCCGCATTGGGCGGATAGTTGAAAGTCTCCGCAGGGCACTGCGGGGTGGGCTTGGGTGTGGTTGCTGCGGCAGGGAACAGGTCCAGATCGCCGCGGGACACCATGATGGCCAGCACCACGGCTGTGACAATCATCGCGCCCAGCACCGTGAGGGTGATCCCGTGCAACAGCCGGTGCCGGAAGCGGACGGGATTGTCGCGGTCGTCGTCCTCTTCAGGGAACGCTTCCTTCAGCTGGGCGGCACCGATCACGTGGTGGCCGTGGAAAACGCCGGGATCGGAGGAATGCCTCAGCGCCCGGCGCTCGTCAAAGCGGGCATCTTTCGCCGCGCGTTTGTCCTCCCTTTCCTTGGCCCGCGCCTCTTTGGCCTGCTTCTTGTGCAGTTCATCGGGCGTCAATGCGGGCTTCGGCGGGATGTGCGGCGTGGACGACGATGTCCCTTGGGAGCCTTCAGTCATCAATCACCAGCACACGGGCGTGGAGGATGGTGCGCTGGTGCAGGGCGGTCCGCACGGCCCGGTGCAGGCCGTCTTCCAGGTAGAGAGTGTCCCGCCACTGGACGACATGCGGGAACAGATCGCCGAAGAAGGTGGAGTCCTCGGCCAGCAGGGCCTCGAGATCGAGCGTCGCTTTGGTGGTTACCAGATCCGCCAGCCGGACCTGGCGGGGCGGCACCGAGGCCCAGTCCTTGGGCGTCAGGTAGCCATGGTCCGGATACGGGCGTTTGTCGCCAACAGCTTTGAAGATCACCTACCCAGAGTAAGGACATGGCCGCGGGAATGATGGTTTGCCGTGGGCGCGCCGGGACGTGTTGCCAAATGGTTACTCAAATTGATCCGTCTTGATTGGCCGAGGTTCGGCATTGTCCCCACGGTTTTGGGATCATGGAGCATGACCATGCTGACACCGCCCCTGGCCCTCCTCCTCGACGTCGACGGCCCCATCGCGAGCCCCGTGACGCGCACCGTGCCCGAGGGCATCATCACCGATCTGCTGGCCCTGGTGGCTGCCGGAATTCCGGTGGTGTTCAACACCGGGCGCTCGGATGCGTTCATCAAGGAGCAGGTCATGGTGCCGATGATTGCCGCTGGGATGCCCGACGGCGCCGTGGTGCACGCGATCTGCGAAAAGGGTGCCGTCTGGTTTTCCTACACGGCCGACGGCGCGGGCCCGGTTCACGTGGACTCCACTCTGGCGGTCCCGTCGGCATACGGCGACGACATCCGCCGTTTGGTGGCGGAGGACTACGCGGCACATATGTTCTTTGACGAGACCAAGCGCGCCATGGTGTCGGTGGAGCAGCATGTGGACGTCCCCAGCGCCGATTACCTGGCCGAGCAGAAGCTCTTTGACGCCGAGGCGATCGAGCTGATGTCCCGCTACGATCTGGGCGTGGTGCGCCTGGACCACCACGTGCCGGACAGCGACGACGCCGTCGACTACCGGGTGGATCCGACCATCATTTCCACCGACATTGAATCCATCCGGCTGGGCAAGGATCTGGGTGCCAGCCGGGCCGTGGAGCTGCTTGCGGCCGCGGGGATCACGCCCGAGGCGTGGCGGACGATGGGTGATTCGCGCACGGACTACGCGATGGCCGATTGGCTGCACCACCAGGACCACGAGGTGAAGCACGTGGATGTGCGCCCGGCCGACGGAGTGCCGGAGAAGCCGTACCCGGTGCTGACCGCTGCGGATCTGGGGCTTGGCCCCGAGGTGATCCACGACGACGCCGGTGGCGCGTTCCTGCACGCCTGGCTCGAGGCCGTCTCCGGCCCAACTAGGTAACAGTTATCGCACGTTTTCGCGATGAAAATGTGCGACAACTGTCACCCAGTTGGGGTCAGACGAGGGCAGCCTCGATGGCGGCGAGGAGATCTTCGGACTCGGGCTCGACGTCGGAGGCGTAGCGGGCGATTACGGCGCCGTCGGGGCCCACAAGGAACTTCTCAAAGTTCCAGCGGATGGGATCGCCGGAACCGATCAGGGCCGCGTAGAGCGGGTGCTGGTCCTCGCCGTTGACGTCCGTCTTGGCCGCGAGGGCGAAGGTGACGCCGAAGTTCTTGCGGCAGAAGTCCTCAATCTCCGCGTCGGAGCCGGATTCCTGGGCACCGAACTGGTTGCAGGGCACGCCGAGGATCTCGAACCCACGGTCCTGGAACCGGGTGTACAGGGCCTGCAGGCCGTCGTACTGGCGGGTGAATCCGCAGGCGGAGGCGACGTTCACCACCAGAACTGTCTTGCCGGCGAAGCGGCCAAAGTCCGCCTCGGTGCCATCATTCAGGGCCAGGGGGATGCTGTGCATCGTTGCTGTAGTCACGACCCCGAGTCTAGCCTTCGGACCGCAGCCGCTGCCGCGCCGTGTTGCGCCCCTCGCCGACCTTGACGTGGCTGGTGGCGGCCGCGAGCCCAAAAAGCGGCATGTTGGCGTAGATGCATTCGCGGTCGCCGGCCCGGACCACATAGGTCTCATGCCACACGCCGACATCTCCGCTGGCACCGACTTCCTTCATGAAGGCCCGCCAGGGGGCGGCGTGCGGGGCGTTGGGATCCGCGGCGAAGGCGCGCAGATGCTCCGGCGACTTCCAATACGACAACAGCACTGTGGTGCGGCCAAACCAGTTGTGGAAGCCGAGCATTCCAGCCTCGGGATGCCCGCCCAAATGCCGCAGCATTCTCGGCATGGCCCCGGCAACCTTGGCCCAGCGGCGGATCTGCCACGGCTTGTTGATGCGCATGCCGATCAGAAAAACCGTGACGTCAGCTCCGTCGGCGGGGACTGTGTATCGGCCGTTAAACACTTCTTTTGCCATGGCATGCTCCTTCGATTCAAGCCCGGACATCGCCGCCACCGGCGGATTCCGTCCAGAAACTTCGTTTTGAAACACTGTTATAAAACAGTGTTATGCAATAATCCGTACATGGCAAGACCCAAGATCCATGACGCCGGACTCCGCCTCCACCTGTTGGAGCTGGCCGCGGCCACTGTGCACGCACACGGCGTCGAGTCCCTGTCCCTGCGCCAGCTGGCAGCCGACGCCGGCACCTCCACCAGTGCCGTGTACACCCTTTTTGGCGGCCGGGAGCAGCTGCTCGAGGCAGTGGTCCTGGAGGGGTTCGCCTCGTTCACGGCCGCGCAGAACGCCGTGGCTGGCGGGTTCGACGGCGACCTCGCCCCGGCAGGGCGCACTGCTGCCGAGCTGGCGGCCCTGGGACGGGAATACCGGAACTGGGCGCTGGCCCACCCCGTGTTGTTTTCACTGATGTTCAGCGGCGCGCTCAACGCCTATCTGGTGTCCGAGCAGACACTGGCCTGCGCCGCGGACGGCCTGTCCCCACTGCTGGCGGCGGTGCGCCGGGGACAGGAATCTGGGGCTCTGCGCGCGGAACCCGCGGAGGTCGTTGCCACGCAGCTGTGGGGCATGGTGCACGGGCTGACCACTCTTGAACTGGCCGGCATGGGCCCCGACGATATGGACTGGGCCGGGGTCTACGAATCGTCACTCGAGGCCGCCGTCCGCGGCTGGATGCCCTAAGGCGCATGCCGCCGGGACGCATCACGTCCGCCCGGCCGCTCGACGGCCCTTCAACCGGCGGGCCTGCGGCGCTAGGCTGGCGGTGTGGTTCCGCCTGGAACAGCCTCCTGGACAACCCGGCGCGCCATTCAACACGGCACCAAACACTCCATCGACCTCGGGAGCCCTTGTGACAGAGCAGCAGAGCGACAACCAGCCAGGCACCGCATCGTGGCCGCGTGGGGTTTCCGCCATCACGCTCTTTGTCGACGACCTTGACCTGGCAAAGAGCTTCTACCAGGAGGTGTTCGGCCTACCCGTCGTCTTTGAGGATGCGGACTCGGCGGTCTTCGCCTTCCCCAATACGCTGGTCAACCTATTGGCCACGGGCGCCGCCGTCGAACTCATTGAACCGGCCGCTGTCGGTGGCCCGCACAGCGGGGCGCGGGCGCAGTTCACCGTGGAGGTGGACGACGTCGATGCCGCCTGCGCGGAACTTGCGCGTCGCGGCGTCGCGCTCCTCAACGGGCCGATGGACAGGCCGTGGGGCATCCGGACGGCCAGCTTCCAGGACCCCAGCGGGCACATCTGGGAGATCGCCAAGTAGGCGGCGCCAAGGAAGCCCGGGAAACGTCCAGCCTGCGGCGGGAGAATGGCCCATGGCCAACATTGTTCAATCATGGCGCGGCGAGCTGCGGCGCACGCTGTCGGGCACTCCGGACGGCGTTCCCGAGTGGGTGCCGCGGCTGGCCGACGGCGACGACGCCGGGTACTTCGCGCCGGGATCGGCCACCTGGGCGGTGCACGGCTCCATGGCCACCATCATTGCGGGCATCCGGGCACTGCTGATGCAGGCCCTGCATCCCGGGGCGCTGGCAGGGGTTTACGACCATTCACGGTTCCGGGAGGATCCACTGGGCCGGCTGGCGGGCACCATCCGGTGGATCTTCACGGTGACCTACGGCTCCACCGCCGACGCGCGGGGTGCCACGGCCTGGGTGCAGCGCCTGCACCAGCAAGTCCACGGCAGCTACGTCGACGGCCACGGCATGCAGCGGCACTATTCGGCAGCCGATCCGGAGCTGCTGCGCTGGGTCCACATCGCCTTCACCGACGCTTTCCTGGGTGCCCACAAGATCTGGGGCGGACCCATTCCGGGCGGACCCGACGCCTATGTGCGCGAGTGGGCACTGGCGGGCGAGCTGATGGGTGTGCAGGATCCTCCGCGCTCGGAGGCAGAGCTGCGGCGGATGCGCGATGCCTGGTACGACGGCGGCGAACTCAAGTTTGATCCACGGGTGGCCGAGGTGGTGTTGTTCATGAAGAACCCACCCCTGCATCCGGCGCTGC
This sequence comes from Arthrobacter sp. 35W, assembly GCF_000482545.1. GTDB lineage: Bacteria > Actinomycetota > Actinomycetes > Actinomycetales > Micrococcaceae > Specibacter. The sequence goes on along the minus strand of NZ_KI519455.1, from coordinate 1,576,148 downwards.
GGCCGGGCTACCGCGTGCTCTTTGCCGCGGCTGTGTCCTCTCTGGAGCCGCAGTACCGCACCATGCTGGGGCTGCGGACGGCGCATCTGGGGCCGCTGCCCCTGCCCACGCGGACCGCCGCCCGCGCGGCGCTGGGTGTGGTCCACCTCGGGCTGCAGCGGGTGGGGCCCAGCGAAACGGCGGCGCGGGCCCGGCTGGCACGGCTGGCCTTGGAGTCCACCGGCAAGGAATAGCACGCCCACACGCCGGGATGCCGCTCCCCGCCCGGGACGCAGGTTCAATGGCGTCCCCGGCGGGAATCTGCGTCCCGGGTGAAATGCTGCGGCGATGGCTGGTGCGGCGGAGCTAGTTGTTCCGGCCGCGGGCGGCCACGGGCCAGACGTCCTCCATGGCCCCGCCGCGCACCAGCACGAGTTCATCGGCCAGATTGACGGTGGCGCACACATGGTTTGGTGCGACGCGCAGGATGTCCCCGCGCGCCGGCAGGGCGCCCTCCGCCGGGAAGACGACGGTGGCGTGGTGCTCGGACAGGGCGGTGATCCGGGCCTCGGGGTGGCCCAGGATCCGGCCGCCGCCGGTGGCCCAGGCGGGCTGGTCGGCGCCGAGGACCTTCGAGCCGGCGTCGAGGATCACTGTGCGGCCGGAGCTGCTGACCACCGTTGCCACGGCGAAGAGGGCCACGTCGTCCCAGCCGCAGGTGCCGAGTTCGGCCTGCTGGGCGTCGTTGAAGACATAGACCCCCGGGCGGATTTCGGTGAGGACGGAGGCATCGGCGTCGGCCGCCGTCGGGGTCGATCCCCCGCTGATGACGACGGCGGCGGCACCGGCGCTGCGGGCAGCGCGTGCGGCGGTGGCCAGGGCTGCTGCCTCATCGGCGGCAGCTGCGGCACGGCGGCCGGGACCGTAGCCGTGGCCGGGGAAGGTGAAGACGCCGGCCACCTCAAGGCCCGCGGCCTGGGCGGCCGTCGCGACCAGCGCGACGTCGTCGGGCTGGGCGCCGCTGCGGTGGTGGCCGCTGTCGACTTCGATCATCACCTGCACGTGGCTCCCGCGCACAGCACGGCCCAGCTGCTCGGCGCCGTCGGCAGAATCCACGCCAAGGCGCAGGGTGGAGCGCTCGGCCAGCGCGCGGATCCGGGCGGCCCGGGCATCGGTGACCCACAGCGGGTAGGCCAGGAAGAGGTCGGTGCAGCCGGCCTCTGCGAAGACCTCGGCCTCGCCCAGGGTGGCCACTGTCAGGCCGACGGCGCCCAGCTCCAGCTGGCGCCGGGCGATCTGCGGGGATTTGTGGGTCTTGGCATGCGGGCGCAACGACAGCGATGAGGCTGCGGCCCGCGCCGCCATGGTCTCCAGATTGCGGTCCATGATGGCCGCATCAACCGCCAGGAACGGTGTGGAGGGGAAGTCTTGGGTTGAATAAACAGCGTCGTTCATGCCTCCATGCTCCCATCTATGGGCCCACAGCCCCAGTTTGCACAGCCCCAGTCCTCTCAACCCCCATCCACGCCAAGGGCCCCGCCGGAATTCCAGCGGGGCCCTCAAAACGTGGGCGGCTTTTGCCCGGACTAGTTCAGCCCGGCGTCCCAGAACGGGTAATCCGTGTAGCCGCGTGGGCCGTCGCCGTAGAAGGTGGCGGCATCGGGCTCGTTCAGGTGCAGATCCTCGGCCCAGCGGCGGGCCAGATCGGGGTTGGCGATGGCCGGGCGGCCCACGACGACGGCGTCGGCGTGGCCCTTCTCAACCAGGGCCAGAGCCTCGGCGCGGCTGGTCACGCTGGCAAAGCCGGTGTTCAACAGCACCGGTCCGCCAAAGCGCGAGCGCAGATCCTGCACCAATTCCCCTTGGGGAGCGTGGTGCAGGATGCTCAGGTACGCCATGCCCAGGGGCGCCAGTTCGTCCACCAGCGCACCATAGGTGGCGGCGGCGTCGGCCGGATCTGTTTCGAGAGCGTCCTGGATGTTGTGCTCGGGCGAAATCCTAATGCCCACCCGTCCGGCACCGATCTCCGCCACCACGGCACGGGCCACCTCGCCCACAAACCGCGCACGGTTGGCCGGAGTGCCGCCGTAGCTGTCGTGGCGCTGGTTGGAGGTCGGGGCCAGGAATTCGTGCAGCAGATAGCCGTTGGCACCGTGGAGTTCGACGCCGTCAAAGCCGGCCTCGATGGCCGTGCGGGCAGCGGCAACAAACTCCGCCAAGATCCCGGGGAGCTCGGCCGTTTCCAGGGCCCGCGGCACCGGATAGGGCTGCTTGCCGGTGTAGGTGCGGGTTTCACCCTGGATCGCGATGGCACTGGGGGCCACCACTTCGTGTCCACCGGTGGTGTCTTCGTGGCTGACCCGGCCGCCGTGCATCACCTGGGCAAAAATGCGCCCTCCGGCGGCGTGGACGGCGCCGGTCACCTGCTTCCAACCCGCCACTTGGGCGGCACTGACCAGACCCGGCTGGCCGGGGAAGGCCTGCCCGGCATGGCTGGGGTACACACCCTCGCTGACGATGAGCCCGAGGCTGGCACGCTGGGCGTAGTGCTCGGCCACCAACGCTCCGGGAACACCGTCGCGCCCGGAACGGACACGGGTCAGCGGGGCCATCACAAGACGGTTGGGCAGGTCGAGATCGCCGAGGGCGAGCGGGGAGAAAAGCTTCAAGGGTGCCTCTTTCACGTGGATTCCTGTTCCACTGGCCCCAACCCGGTGCGCGGGCCCAGTATTCCGAAGGAGACATCACTCATAGTGTCCGCCGGGCGGGGTCCCCACCCGATTTCACCAAATGACAAGGGTTCCGGGGCAAACAAAAGCGGCCCCGATCATTTCTGATCGGAGCCGCTTTCATGCTGGCGGAGGATGGGGGATTTGAACCCCCGAGGGCGTTAACCCAACACGCGTTCCAGGCGTGCGCCATAGGCCGCTAGGCGAATCCTCCAGGCAACCGTGGTGAACACGGCAGGTTCAAGAGTACCTGACAGATGGCCGAATCAACGAATCGGGCCAACGGGAGGGTCCCCTTCGGCCTGTTTGGGCCGTTCGCGGAGCCATCTTCGGGCAAGGAAATGGGCATAGAAATAGGGGTGATTGGACCCCGTTCAAGCCCAATCACCCCTATTTCGCTCGGCCCTCTGGAAGGCAGACCGTTCCTACACCCGATTACGCCAAAGCGTTGATCGACCGCTGGAGAATCGGACCCTGCTCCCGCGGGCCGATCCCCTTACGTAGACTTTACAACATTGTCACAGGGATGTGACAACCCTTGGGAGAATATTTCTGGAATCTTCTTTTGCGTGGCTCCGGGCCCCGCAGCATGCGCTACCTCGCCATGTCGGCGCGCATGGCGAGGACGGCCGCGATGAAACCGGACAGGGCGAAGGCCGCCGTCATGAACCACAGGAAGAACTGTTGGCCGGCATGGCCCTTGGACCTTTGGGTGCTGCCGGTGGAGAACACTTCCGTGCGGGACAACGTCAGGATGCCCGTGGCAAATGCCAGGATCCAGAAGAGCCACTGAAAAACGCCGTACAGTTCCATGACTACCCCAAACTCATACGCGGACCCGTCATTCGGCGTGCACACCACCGGCCGGCCGGGCCCTGATTGATATGCGAATCCGCTATATGGGCGAACGTACCACCGCGGGCACGCGTTGTTAAGGTTCCCGGCGCCCGCCCGGTTTCATCCCCGCCGCCAACATCGGGTAGGCTGTTTCCCGGCCCCTCATGTGGCGTCATCCTGTGAACTCCCCCAGGACCGGAAGGTAGCAAGGGTAAGCGGGCTCTGGCGGGTGCATGAGGGGTCTTTTATTTTTCCAGGCCCTTCCAGGCCGCTGGTCCGCTCCCCGCGGGGCTGGCCCCAGCGCAGACCTGCAGAATGTCCTACGCACCAGATAGGGTTAAATCTGTGACAGCACCTACAGCTCTTTACCGCCGGTACCGCCCCGATTCCTTCGCGGACGTCATCGGCCAGGAGCATGTCACCGAGCCGTTGATGGCCGCGCTGGAAAAGAACCGCGTGAACCACGCCTACCTCTTCTCCGGCCCCCGCGGCTGCGGCAAAACCACCTCCGCCCGCATCCTGGCCCGCTGCCTGAACTGCGCCCAGGGTCCCACGGCCATCCCGTGCGGCGTCTGCGACAGCTGCGTGGAGCTGGCCCGCGGCGGTTCCGGCTCGCTGGATGTCATCGAGATCGATGCCGCCAGCCACGGTGGTGTGGACGATGCCCGCGATCTGCGTGAGCGCGCCACCTTCGCCCCGGTGCGGGACCGCTACAAGATCTTCATCATCGATGAGGCCCACATGGTCACCTCGGCCGGCTTCAATGCCTTGCTGAAGATCGTTGAAGAGCCGCCGGAGCACATCAAGTTCATCTTTGCCACGACGGAGCCAGACAAGGTCATCGGCACCATTCGCTCCCGCACGCACCACTACCCCTTCCGGCTGGTGCCGCCGGAGCCGTTGATGGCCTATCTGGGCCAGCTCTGCGAAGCCGAGAACGTCCCGGTTGCCCCGGGCGTGCTGTCCCTGGTGATCCGTGCCGGCGGCGGTTCCGTACGCGATTCCCTGTCGGTGCTGGACCAGCTCATGTCCGGCGCCGGACCGGACGGGCTGGATTACGAGCTCGCCGTCTCCCTCCTCGGCTACACCCATGCCTCGCTGCTGGACGACGTCGTCGAGGCCCTGGCCGCGGCCGACGCCGCCACGGTGTTCAAATCCGTGGACCGGGTCATCCAGACCGGGCACGATCCCCGCCGCTTTGTTGAGGATCTGCTGGAGCGCTTCCGCGATCTGATCATCGTCCAGGCCATGCCGGAGAGCGCCCACGCCATCCTGCGTGGACTGCCGGAGGACCAGATTGCCCGCATGCACACGCAGGCTGCGCAGCTGGGCGCGGCCGAGCTCTCCCGTTCGGCCGATGTCACCAATGCTGCGCTGAACGATATGACGGGGGCCACCTCCCCGCGCCTGCACCTGGAACTGCTGGGCGCCCGCCTGCTGCTCCCCGGTGCGGACCACACTGCCCGCGGCATGGCCGCACGTCTGGACCAGATCGAACGCCGGCTCAACAACGGCGGTGCACCGATGGGTGGCGCCCCGGCCCCCAGCTTTGAGGGCACGACGGCGGAGCCGGGCTTCACCGCGGCCGGCACCTCCGAGGGCTTCGGCGGCATGCCCGATGCCCCCGGCGGATTCCCCAGCGGCTCGGGCGGCGGGTTGGCGGCTGTCCGCGCCCAGCTGGCCCGGAACAGGGAAGGCGCCGACGGCGGCGCCCCGGCTGCCGCTGCAGCGGAAACCACTGGTGCCGCGTCCTCAGCCCCGGCGGCACAGGCTGCTTCCGTTGGCTCCGATGCCCAGGGTGGCATGGCCTCTCCGGCAACTCTTGGCGGCGCAGCCGCCGCGGCTCCGGCTGCCTCGGGCGCGGCGGCATCTACCGGCCCCGGCTCCTCCACCACCCCTGTACAGCAGGCTCCGGCTGCACCGGTCTCGTCCGGCGCGGCCAGCGGCGGCCAGGCTGCCGCGGGCACCGGCACCTCCTCGGCCCCCTCCGCCAGTGGTCCAGGTGCTGCCGGTTCCCCGGATGCGCCCTCGCGCGCCGATGCTGCGGCCTCCACGGAACCGGCCGGAGCCGTTCCGGCTGACTCCGCTCCGGCTGCCGCAGTCGAGCCGGAACTCGATTCCTGGGGCCTTCCCGTGGCCGAGGCACCCGCTGCCCGGGCACAGGGCGGCTCCCCCCGCGCGGCCGCACCCCAACGCCAGGGCGCTCCTGCGCAGCAGACAGCGCAGCAGACGGCGCAGCAGACGGCCCAGCAGACGGCGCAGCAGACGGCGCAGCGTCAGGAACCGCCTGCGCAGCGGAACACTCCCCCGGCAGACACTGCACCAGACAGTCCGGCGGCCGAACGCCCTGCCCCGGCAGCCGCCGCATCAGCAACCGCCCCGGATTCGGTGGACGCCGCGCAGGGCGCCTCCGCTGAGGGTGCAGCCGCCCCGAACCCAGCGTCCGCGGCCGCCGACCAGGCTCCGCAGCAGGCCGGCCGGCAACCGCTGGGGGCCGCCGCTGCCGCGCCGGCCCCGCACCCCGGTCAGGGCATCGAGATGATCCGCCGCTCGTGGCCGGAAATCCTCACCGCCGTCAGCCAGATCCGCCGCGGGACGTGGGCCATGGTCACCCAGCACGTCACACCAGCCACCTTTGACGGCCAGACCCTGACGCTGCGCTTCAGCACGCAGGGCATCATTGATTCCTTCGGCGCCGGTGGGCATGTCCAGGTTCTGGGCCAGGCCATCCACAGCGTTTTGGGGATCACCGCCAATCTTGTCCCTGTGATCGGCGATGGACCGACACCGGGCAGGGGCGCTGAATCCGGCCCAAAAGCACCCGCTGACCCAGCCGGCCCTGCCAGCGGTGGGCCAGGTGCCCGATCCGCGAACCCTGCAACACCAGCGAACGCAACAGGACCCACAGGCCCTGCCACGGGTGGCACCGGCGTACGCACGGCTGCACCTGCTGCATCGGCCACGACCGCCGCGAATGCGGTCGCTGCCCCGCAGGGCGCCTTGGCGGAACCCTCGGGGGCTTCGACGTCGCCCCAGTCCGCAGCCCCAAAGTCTGCTGCCCAGCCGATGGCGGCCCAGACTGCCGCCACGGCAGGATCCGGAGCGGCAGTCTCGGCTGCCGCCGGAACACCGGCAGGGGCACAGCCCCATGCGCGCCAGGCCCAGCAGTCAACGCAGCCTGCCCAGCGGCCGGCCACCCAGTCGGCCACCGCGCATTCCCCGGCGCGGCCGTCAGCGGCAGGCCAGTCCGCAGCTGGGCCCGCAGCCTCACCCGCGGCGCAGGCACAAGGACCCGTCCCGCCGTCGTCGTCCCAGCGCTCCGGCGTCCAGACTCCTGGCGCCCAAGGTCAGGGCGTCCAGGGTCAGGGCGTCCAGGGTCCCCCGGCCCAGGTGACCGGCCAGCAGCCATCTGCTGTGCAGCCCGCGCGCGGGCAAGTCCAGCAGCCGGGTTCAGTTTCAGCCACTGAGGCAGGACGCGGCCCGGCCATGTCCGAGAATGCAACGATCCCGGCGGCGGCTGCAGCCCTGCGCCGGGCTGCCGGCCCGGCCCGGTCCGCAGCCGCGCGCACCGCTGCCCCCGAATCCGAGCCGGAGCCGGACCGCTCCGCCGGAAAGACGTCGTGGATCACCGGCTGGGACGCCGTCCCGGAACCCCCGGCACATTTGGATGAGCCACCGTTCCCCGACGAACCGCCCTACCCCGATGAACCGCCCTACCCGGACGAGCCGCCGATGCCCGATTGGGAAATCCCCGGCGGCGCCGAAGCCATCCGCTCCGCGCCCCAGCAGAGCGCACCGCGGACCGTCCGGCCCGCCGGCGGCACTGGAACACCCGCAGCTGCTGCACCGACGATTGCTGCGTCAACCGCCGTTGCAGCGTCCGCCGCGGCCGCCACGGGACGCACGCCGGCCCCGGCCCCAGGATTCGATGTCCCCGTGGCCCCCATGCCGCGGGTCAGCGATCCGGGGTGGGGCAACGCTGCCAACGCGCCGGACTGGGCGCGTCCGGCCGGGGGCTCGGCGACGAGTGAATCCTCCGCCAAGGGTGCTGCGGCACCCGAGAAGGACGAGCCGGCCCCGGCCGCGCCGCGCAAGGGGAAGATGAGCCTGTACGAACGGCTCAGCAACAGCCCGGAAGCCCAGGCTGCCCGCACGGTGGCACCGGAGGCGGCAGTAAACTTGCCCTATGTGGAGGACATCCCCAGTCCCGAGGATGTGACCATCGAGGAATCGGGTGTCATTGGCCGGGCCGCTGTGGAGCGGATTCTCGGCGGCAAGATCATCGAGGAACGCCCGCTCAGCGGCCAATAGGCACTTGGGCCACTTGGCCCGGATGGCCGCCGCAGTTGCCGGCGGCCTCCCAAACTCCGCAGCACAACAGGCTGCAACACAACAGATGAAGAGGCAAGGGTGTACGAGGGAGCAGTTCAGGAGCTCATCGACGAGCTGGGGCGGCTGCCGGGCATTGGCCCCAAGTCGGCCCAACGGCTGGCATTCCACATCCTTGAAGCGGACATGGATGACATGAAGCGGCTGGTGTCCGCCATCGTCACGGTGAAGGAACGCGTGAAGTTCTGCGCCATCTGCGGCAACGTCTCCGAGCAGGAGAATTGCAACATCTGCCGCGATCCGCGCCGCGATCCCACGGTCATCTGCGTGGTGGAAGAATCCAAGGATGTGCTGGCCGTGGAGCGCACGCGCTCCTTCAAGGGCCGGTACCACGTGCTGGGCGGGGCCATCAATCCCATTGCCGGCATCGGCCCGGACCAGCTGCGCATCCGCGAACTCCTGACCAGGCTCAATGACAGCCAGATCCAGGAAATCATCATCGCCACGGACCCCAACCTGGAGGGCGAGGCCACGGCAACGTACCTGGCGCGCATGCTCAAGACCATCGGCATCGCCGTGACCCGCTTGGCCTCAGGCCTTCCGGTGGGCGGGGATCTGGAGTACGCCGACGAGGTCACCCTGGGCCGCGCCTTCGAAGGCCGCCGCAACGCCCTGCTCTAGAGCCGCGCCGCTGATTGAGCCTGGGGCCACGCCCGCAGGATTCCCTGGCCGAGCGCAGCGAGGTTAGGGTGCGGGTGGGGAGCGAAATCAGGTCCGACGTAGGAGTCCCCGAGCACCGTCGTCGGCCGCCACGGGTCGTCAGGCGACGCGGGTGCCGCGGGGCAGGCGGTGGGCGGGGGTGCGCAGGGCCTGGCGCCCCAAGACCATCAAGCCCCCGGCGATGACAACCTGCAGCCCCAGACCAAGCGGCCACAGCGGCACGGTCTGCCGCAGGTAGCCGGGGTGGACCTGCCCATTGGCGCAGGGCGTGGTGGCCTCTGGCCCGGCGATGGCCCAGCGGGCGCCTTGGCTGATGCCCTCAAGGAACCCCATGCCGCCGATCATCTGGTTGGGCTGGCTGCGGTCCGGATACGGGATGGCGTCGGCCACCACCACGTAGGGGTTCATGGCCAGCATCCAGGCCACCTGGTCCGTGCGGGTGACGTGGAGGTCATAGAAGTCCCCGGAACAGGTGTACCTGGGCTCCTCCGGCGTGTAGACCTCCGAGTAGCTGTAGTCCGGTGTGTTGGCCCGGATGGTGCCCTGCGCCAGCATGGCCCCGAGCCCGAAGGCGATCAGTGTCCCGACCACGAGCGCTGCCACGGTCAGGTACGTGACAACTATCGAGAACAGCGGCCGCGTGGCCAGGGCGGAAATGCCGACGCCGATGGCACAGACCACCGCCAATTCCACGGCCAGCATCAGCAGCGCCACCAGCACGTGGGCCGCCGTCATCCGTCCCAGCAGCATGCCGATCAACAGGAACGGTGCGCTGGTGACCAGGAAGGCAAGGGACACCAGCCAGGAGGCCAGGAACTTTCCCCAGACCAGCTGGCCGGGCGTGATGAGGGTGATCTGCAGGATGGCCAGCGTGCCGGCGGATCTGTCGCCGTTGACCGCGTTGGCGGAGAAGGCGGGGGCCACCAGCAGGGCGAAGAGCAGCACAAAGGCCAGCACAATCTCAAAGATCAGCGACCCCGGTCCGGGATTCTGGTCCGGAACGATATAGCTGTAGTTCTGCGAGGAATTCCAGCCGGCCCAGGACAGGAACGTCACGGCCCCGGTGACCACCAGCCAGATGCCCAGCATGATGTACCAGCCCCGCGAGCGCAGCCGCTGGCGCAGTTCGAGCATCAGCACGACGCCGATGGGGCGCAGGTAGTTGCCGGCGGGCAGCGAAGTGTCGGGAGCGGGTGAAACGTCCGGGCCGGGATCGGCGGGGAGGGGGTTGATGGTGGTCATCGCTGCTCCGCATCCATGCTCAGGTACGTCTCCTCCAAAGCGCCGCCGGCCGGGGCGAAGCTGGTGATGGCGATGTCCGCGGCCACGAGGTCCTTCAGCAGCCGGGCGGCGTCGTCCTCGCTGCCAAGCAGAAGCGAGACGGCGGACCGGCGGCCGGGCTCCACCCGGAACTGCAGCCCCCGGAATGACAATGCTGCGGACAGCGCCGCCGGGTCCAGGGCGGAGATGGCGTAGCGCCTGCCCTGCGCCGCAGCGGCGTGGATGGTTTGGGCCAGCACGGAGCGGCCCTGGTTGACGAAGACGGCGGCATCGGCGATCTCGTCCAGCTCGGCCAGCACGTGGGAGGAGACGACGACGGCCTTGCCCTCCGCGGCCAGCTCGCGCAGGATGCGGCGCAGCTGGATGCGCGATCCCGGGTCCAGGCCGGAGGCAGGCTCGTCCAGCAACAGCACCGCAGGGTCGTGGATGAGGGCGCGGGCCAGGGACAGCCGCTGCTGCTGGCCGCGGGAAAGAACCCGCGAGGGCTGGTTCGCCAGGCCCTCCAGGTTGACCAGGGCCAGCAGGTCCGACACCCGGGATTCCAGGGCCGCGGCCGGCATCCGGTAGAGCCTGCCCATGATCCTCAGGATCTCCCGGGCCGTGAGGGATTCCCAGACGCCCAGGGTGTCCGGCATCCAACCCACCCGCATCCGGGCGGCGGTGGGGTGCTCGGCCGGATCGATGCCCATAATGCGGACGGTGCCGGTGTCGGGGGCCAGCAGGGAGGCCAGAATCAGCAGCAGCGTGGTCTTGCCGGCGCCGTTGGGGCCGATCAATGCCGTCACGGCACCGGCCGGGGCAGTGAAGTCCATGTGCTCAATGGCGCGGACTTCGCCGAACCGGCGGGAAATCCCGCTGGCCACCAATCCGCTGCCCGGCGCATCTGGTGCGCCCGCCGCCGTCGTCGACATCTTCTTCCTCTCCCCCAAGGCGCCACAGGGTGGCCTTGCGCCCATCCTAGGACCGGCACCAGGGGCAATCCAGCACAAAACGGCACCGCTTTGGCCCGCCTGTCCGTCATGTGGACACTCAAATTGAGTGCCCGGCACCCGCCGGGGATAAACTTGCACCACCTGCCCCCGTGCCGAGGTTGACGCGCGGCCTTTTTGAGGCCACAGGCCGTCTCCATGCGGACCGTTCCACCGGCAACCTGGCGCTAGGGCAGTTGTAGAACCGTCCCGAAGCTGTCCAGCAAGAAAAGCACTAGTCTGCGTTAGGTTAGCCAATGAGTGTGCACGCATGAGCCTGATCGTTCAAAAATATGGTGGATCCTCCGTGTCCGATGCCGCGGGGATCAAGCGCGTTGCCGCGCGGGTTGTCGCCACGCAGCAGGCCGGCAATGAAGTCGTCGTTGTCGTGTCCGCCATGGGCGACACCACCGACGAGCTGCTGGATCTGGCCGCCGAGGTTGCCGAGCAGCCCCCGGCCCGTGAGCTCGACATGCTCATGACCGCCGGCGAGCGGATTTCCATGGCCCTGCTGGCCATGGCCATCAACTCCCTGGGCGCCGTGGCGCAGTCCTTCACGGGCAGCCAGGCCGGCATGATCACCGATGGCATCCACGGCAAGGCCCGCATCATCGATGTGGATCCGTACCGGGTGCGCACCGCCCTGGACAAGGGCAATGTGGCCATCGTCGCCGGTTTCCAGGGCATGAGCCGTGCCACGCACGAGATCACCACCATGGGCCGCGGCGGTTCCGACACCACCGCCGTCGCGCTGGCTGCGGCACTGGATGCCGATGTCTGTGAGATCTACACCGACGTCGACGGCGTCTACACCGCGGACCCGCGCGTGGTGCCGAGCGCCCAGAAGATCAGCAAGATCTCCAGCGAGGAAATGCTGGAAATGGCAGCCTCCGGCGCCAAGATCCTGCACCTGCGCTGCGTGGAATACGCCCGGCGCTTCGGACTGCCCATCCATGTGCGGTCCTCGTTCAGCAACAATGAAGGGACCTGGGTCCTTCCCAGCCCGGATGACAAGATCAAGTTCTCAGAGGGAGTTGCCTTGGAGCAGCCAATCATCTCCGGCGTGGCGCACGACCGGTCCGAAGGCAAGGTCACCGTTGTAGGCGTTCCGGACATTCCGGGCAAGGCGGCGGAGATCTTCGGCATCATCGCCGGCGCCCACTCCAACATCGACATGATCGTCCAGAACATCTCCACCCACGGCTCGGGGCGGACGGACATCTCCTTCACCCTGCCGATGGTGGAAGGTGCGGACGCGCTGGCCGCGCTGCGCTCGGCCCAGGAATCCGTGGGCTTCGAGGACCTGATCTACGACGACCAGATCGGCAAGCTGTCCCTGATCGGTGCCGGCATGCGCTCCAACCCGGGCGTCTCCTACCGCTTCTTCAAGGCGCTCTCCGACGCCGGGGTGAACATCGATCTGATCTCCACCTCCGAGATCCGCATCTCCGTGGTGACCCGCGCGGACCTGCTCGACGACGCCGTGCGCGCCGTCCACCAGGCGTTCGACCTCGACGGCGACGACGAGGCCACCGTGTACGGCGGCACCGGCCGCTAGGGCGCACAGCGCACCACAGGCTGTTTAACCACTGAAGGACCGTTCGGCGCAGAGCGTCGGACGGTCCTTTTGTTGTTGGCTGGCCGCGGCGGGTTCTAGTGGTGCGGATCGTCCTTGCGGACGGCGTAGTGCTCGCCGTTGGAACCGGTCTCACTTTCGAAGTGGGACAGATCCTCCTCGGAGGCCTGCTCGAAGTCGTCGTGCTTGTGGACCACCGGCGCGTCCGCATCGGACCTGTCGGCCTGGCCCAGCACATGTGAAACCTGCCCGGTGACCTTCATGAATTTGTCAACAAATCGTTCTTCGCTCGACATAGTCAACACCTCCCCTCTGTAGCAAGCGGATGGATCCCAGCAAGGCCAATTTTACGCCGGAGGGCCGCAAAGGGAATGGCTCAGCGCAGGGAGCGGTCCTCGGGGTTCTTGGGCACCAGATAGGTGCTGCCGTCGGGCCGGGTGACGGTCTCCCACTGCTGGGCCTCCTGCTGCCGGCGCAGAAGAAGCTGCTTGTTTTCCTCTGTCATCTCGTGGTCCAGCGAACTGGAGACTGCCGGGCCAAAGATGGAGCGCAGCTTGTTGGTTGTCCTCATGAATTTCTGGACAAACGGTTCGCCGGCCATGGGATCCTCTTTCCTTCCAAGGGTGGCGCCCGTGCGCCTGGTTCCAACTACAGGGTACACTCATTATTAGTGCACTAACTAATCCGTGCCACGTACAACGAAAGGCCAAGGATCCGCCCATGGACAGCCACGAGGAAGACCTCCTGCTGGAGCGCCAGCTCTGCTTTGCCCTCAGCGTGGCCTCGCGGTCGGTGGTGGGAGCCTACAAGCCGGTGCTGGCGGAGCTTGGCCTGACCCACCCGCAGTACCTGGTGATGCTGGCCCTGTGGGAATCCAGTCCCCGCACCGTGAAGGATCTCAGCTCGTCCCTGATGCTGGAGCCGGCAACCCTCTCCCCGCTCCTGAAGCGATTGGAGGCCGCCGGCCTGTTGACCCGGGCCCGGTCCGCCACCGACGAGCGCGCCCTGGCCGTGGAATTGACCGACGACGGCGTGGCACTGCGCCGCCGCGCGCTGGCCGTCCCCGGCACCATGATGGCCCGGCTGGGCTTGGACCGGGAGCAGGCCCAGGCCCTGCATGGCACGATGATGGCCCTGATCAGCAGCAGCAGCACCGGCGCAACCGTCGGATAATGGAAGCATGACCACCACGACTGCGCTGCACGTTTTGGCCCAGCCGCAGTGGCTGGACCGCCAGCTGGCGCACCAGGAACGCGTTGATGCCTATGCGGCCCCGTATCTGGCCCGGCGCTCAGCCGGGGCGAAGCACCCGGTGGAGGATTTCCTGTTCACCTACTACAACCACAAGCCCGGCCAGCTGCGCCGCTGGCACCCCGGGGCCGGCACCCTGCTGGCCGGCGAGGCGGCGCTGGAGCGGTTGGAGTGGAAGCATTACCGCGCGGCCACCGGCGCGGAACTGGCCGCGGCGGGGCTGGAACCCGGCACCCCCGCCGTCATCGTCGACAGTGACGCCTTTGCCGCGGACCGGACGGCCGCCATCGATTTTGCCCGGATCATTCTGGGCCGCACCGCCGCCCGTCCCGCGCAGTTTGGCTGCTTTGGCCTGCACGAGTGGGCGATGGTCTACAAGCAGGATGCGCATGACATCCGGCACGAATACCTCTCCCTGCGGCTGGGCCCCGATGGCACGGACCAGGTGGTCGAGGAGAGCAAAATCCGCTGCACGCACTTTGATGCGTTCCGCTTCTACACCCCGGACGCCGTGCCGCTGAATGAGCTGGCCCCCACCCGCGAAACCCAGCGGGATCTGGAACAGCCCGGCTGCCTGCACGCCAATATGGACCTCTACAAGTGGGCGTACAAGCTCTCCCCCGCGCTGCCCAGCGAGCTGCTGATGGACTGCTTCGATTTGTCGTTCCAGATCCGGGCCATGGACATGCAGGCCTCGCCCTATGCTTTGGAGCAGTGGGGGTACCTCCCCATCAGAATCGAGACGGCGGAGGGCAAGGCGGAGTATGTTGGCCACCAACGCCGTTTCGCGGCGGCGGCGGCCGTGCTCCGTGCCCGGCTGCTGGATGCCGTCGCCGCCCTGCCCCACACCTCCTAGGAGCCAGCCGTGCAGAAGTTTCGAGCCACAGTCCTGATCCTGTCCGCGGCTGCCGCCGTCCTGCTGTCCGGCTGCGGCGGTGGTCCATCCACCGGCCCGGGCAGTACACCACCGGCATCGTCCACGTCCACGGGCGCGCCGTCGTCGTCCAGCACATCCACCGCGGCCACCACTGCGCCAACAGTGGCGGGCCAAACGGCGGCGCTGGCCATCAAAGTCCTGCCGACTCCCGACGGTGCGGCCAAGGAGACGCTGCTCAACTGTGCCGGCGCCGAGGCGCTCCCGGGCTCCACCGTGGCGGACCCCGCGGCGGCCTGTGCCGCCATTGAAAGCTACGGTGCCGCGGCCTTTGCCCCCGCCACGCCAGATACCACCATGTGCACCATGCAGTACGCCGGCCCGGCCACCGCCAGCATCACCGGCACCTTCCACGGCGCGTCCGTCAACGCCAGCTTCGGCCAGACGGATGGCTGCAAGATCAGCGCGTGGAACCAGCTGGCGCCGGTGCTGGGTGGACCGGCCGGCACCAACTAGGACAACCGCCGCGTTTGTTGACTGCGTTGCCGCTTCCTGTGGTCGTGCCCCGGGGTTGTGCCGGTGTCGTCGCCACCGGCGTGGGTGGGCCGGGTCTGGCCGGAATCATCCCCCGATCCCGGCCAGACCCGGCCCACCCACCCATCAAGACCCCGACGCCACCAACCTCCTGGCCGGGTGCGGCTAGCCGCGCAGGTCCAACCACGCAACCTGCTCGACGCTGAGCTTGATGTTCAGGCCCCGCATTGATGTGCGGGTCTCTTCGACGGTGCGGGGTCCGATCAGTGGGAACGTCGGGAACGGCTGAGCCAGCACGTAGGCCAAGGCGATGGCTGTCGGCGCAACGCCAAGTTCGTCAGCAAGTTTGCGGGCACGGGCCAAACGCTCAAAGTTCTCATTGCTGTAATAGCAGCGGACCAAATCCGCATCGGACGTGTCATCCCAATCGGCGCGGGCAAAGAACCCTCGAGCCTGCGAGGACCAGGGGAAGACGGCGGTCCCGGTTTCCTGAAGCCAGCTCTGGTCTGCCGGATTCGTCAGGTGCTCACAGCCTGCCCAGGGCAGTTCCAGCGCATGGGCCAAACCAAAGTGGTTGCTCAGCGCAGCAAAGCCCTGCAGATTGTTGTCGCTGGCATAGTCATTTGCCTCCTCATATCGAGCGGTCGTCCAATTGGAACCGCCAAAGGTGCGGATCTTGCCCTGGTCCACCAGGGTATTGAGCACCTCCACGAACTCGCCAACGGGGATCTGGGGGTTGTCCCGGTGCATCATGTAGAGGTCGACATGATCGGTCCGCAGGCGCCCGAGTGACTCATCGAGCTGCCGGATGATCGATTCCGGGTTGCAGTGCGGCGTGTGGGCACCCTTGCCGATGATGAAGAGGTCATCCCGATTTCCACGGTTTGCCATCCAGAGCCCCACAAGTTCCTCTTGGCGGCCGCCACCATAGACATGGGCGGTGTCAAAGGCGTTGCCGCCACGCTCCACGAAATCATCAAACATGACGGAAGCGTGTCCCAGCGTCTCCTGGTTGTCGCACCCCATCACCAGCCTGGAAATATGCTTCCCGACGCCGTCGATGGTGCCATAGGGCATCTCTGCATCGCTGCGGCGCGCCAAGGGACGTCCCGACGCCGTCGGAATCCGCGCGTCGTCCGCCTCACAGGGGTACTGCAGGCCAATGGCTGCCCTCCACTGCTCCATAACCTTGATGTTTCCGAGCGAGTCGGCCCAGCCCATCTGTGGACTTTGCTGAAGGGATGCGAATTGTGGCACCGCATCGGCTTCCAACCCATAGTGGTTCGCACCCGGGATGTGGATGGTTTCTGCCGCCTCGCCGACGCGGGCCAGCACAATGTCAGATCCGGCATCAGCGTTGGGCAGCCAAGGCTCAGACACCGTGATGGTGCCGTGCGATCCGTACACAACTGTCTGGTTCGCTCCCGACAGGCGCACACCCGTGGAGATATGGGCCGTCAGGCCGCCGGAAAACTCGAGGGAGGCCGTGGCCCATTCGTCCACGCCTGTCGAGCCGAGGGTTCCCTTGGCGGTGAGTGAAACGGGCTCCGCGAAGGGCTTCCCCTGCGCCGCCCCTGCAATCAGCCGGGCCATGGAGACGACATAGCCGCCGACGTCGAGGATGCCGCCGCCTGCCAGCTCGGGGTTCAACAGGCGGTGGCCCGGTGCCGGGTTGGCGGCAAATGAGAACATCGACTCAACATGCGCCACTTCACCAATGGCCCCCGCTGCGATGAGCTCAGCCAGTCTCAGAGTCTGGGGGTGGAACCGGTACATGTATCCCTCGGCAAAGTACCGGCCACTGCGGCGGGCAGCCTCCAGCACCGCCATGGCGCCGGCGTGGTTGATCGACAAAGGCTTTTCGCAGATCACGTGTTTGCCGGCGTCAAGGGCCGCGATGGCCAATTCAACGTGGCTGGTGTGCACTGTTGCAATGTAGACGGCATCCACGGCCGGATCGTCAAAGAGCTCCTGGTAGCTGCCGTAGCTGCTGATGCCAGTGCCGAAGGAATCAGCGAACGCCCGGGCCTTCGATTCACTGCGGCTGGCCACCGCAGCCAGGCGGCCCGTCGTGCTTGCCTGCAGCCCTGCAGCAAAGCTGTGGGCGATCCCGCCGGGTCCGATGATTCCCCAGCTGGTTTTTTGATTCATTCTGTTCACCTTCCATGCCGGCATTGGCGGCAATCTCATGTTTTGTGTTCGCTGCTGCCGCTATGCGGTGCAGGTAGTCAATTCCCGAAGGCCTGATCCAGTCCGGCCGGGACAGTTTCGGCCAGCGGCACCATTGCGGGCCGGCGGCAGCTGCTCTGGATGCCAACCGACTGCTGGGAATGCGCCGAAGCCAGCACGGACTCCATGACATCCAGCGCATGAAGGGCCAGTTCTCCGCCTGCCCTTCCGCCTGCTCCTCCGGGCGCGGCCGCCATGTCGGCCAGGCCGATGCCACGCCCAGCCGGTGCGTAGCCAGCCGACGTGGCCACGGTTTCCCACTCGGCGCTGCCCAGGGTGCGCAGCTGCACCTGGCCGCGGAATCCGTTGGGGTCGGGAACAACCAATGACCCCATGTCCCCGTGGACTTCGATGCAGGATGCCTGGGTGCCAACACCGTCAAAGCTCATGACCAGGGTGGAGATGGCGCCTGACGCATGGGTGAGGAGCCCTGTGACATGGGTATCCACGGAAACGGGGATGGATTCCCCAGCCCGGGGCCCGCTGCCGATGGTGCGGACGTCCCTGGTCCGGCTTGCTGCCCCCATGACGCGGGACACTGGGCCCAGAAGCGTGATGAGGGCGGAAACGTAATAGGGGCCCATATCCATCAGCGGCCCGCCCCCTGGGGCATAGAAGAAGTCCGGATTCGGGTGCCAGGGTTCGGGGCCCGGGCCGATCATGGTGGCTGTGGCCGAGATGGGGGTGCCAATCAATCCCCGGTCAACGGCCTCCCGCGCCGTTTGGATCCCGGTGCCCAGCACGGTGTCCGGGGCACACCCAACTGCGGTACCGGCAGCTGCCGCCGCATCCATGATGCGCCGTGCATCCGCGGTGGTTGCTGCCAGGGGCTTCTCCCCATACACGTCCTTGCCGGCGGCAATCGCGGCCAGGGCCACCTCGGCGTGCGCCGCGGGGACCGTCAAGTTCAAGACGACGTCGACCTCCGGGTCCGCGAGGAGCTCGGGGAGGGGCATGGCGCGCACTCCGGCGCGCCCGGCGGCTGCTTCCCGGGCCCGTGCCGGATCCAGATCGGTGACAGCCACCAGATTCAGCGAATCGATGCTGTCGATGGTGGCCAGGTATTGGGCGCTGATGTTTCCGCACCCGACCATGCCAATATTTAGTGGTGGATTTCTGGTGTTCAAGGTGTCTTGTGGCTCCGATTGGTTTCTGAGGATCTCAGTGGACAGGAGAGCGGGCGTGGCTGCTGCCGAGGGAGCCAGGGGCTCAGGCCCGTCGCAATGGCAGCGTCATCCTCGCAAACTTACCGATATGTTTCGATAACGTTCTGCGATAGTATGAATTAAGTCACAGCCGTTCGGGCGTGTCAACTAGGATCTACATCACAACGATGCCCATACCGACTCTATGAGTTGTGGCCAGGCCTCGCTGCACCGGGCGCTGTCTTTCCAGGAAAAGTTTCGAAAAGGGTAAAGGTGTGAAATTGTCTTCAGATGCCAAGGCGAGGCGGCCGGTGCTTGCGACGGTCGCGGCACTGGCCCGAGTCTCAGTCCCCACTGTCTCCAAGGTCATCAATGGCCGCGAGGACGTAGCCGACGAAACTCGAATCCGGGTCCAGGCGGCACTCGACGAGCTCGGCTATGTATCGCCGTTCAAGCCCCGGGTCCCTGCGGAGGGGCCCATCATGGTCGATTTTGTGGTGAATGGCGTCGCCAGCCAGTACTCCCACGCACTCATGACGGGACTGCTGGACTACGCCAATTTTGCCGGTGTGGAAGTTGTTGTGACCAACACGTCGGAGGCTGACCTGCGAAGCGCCAATCACGAGGCCTGGGCGCGGCGCATGTCTGAATCGGGCCGCAAGGGCTTGATTTTGGCCACTCCCAACGTCGATGCCAGCCTGGTGAAGCCCTATGGAAGGCTCAACATTCCCGTGGTCGTCATCGACCCGTGGAGCGCCCCGCAAGTGGGATGCATTACGGTCGGGGCAACCAACTGGTCCGGCGGCAAGGCGGCAGTGGAACACCTCATTGGATTGGGCCATACAAAAATCGCCTTCATAGGTGGAGACCCCGCATCAGAATCGAGCAACTCCCGGCTGCACGGCTATCTGGCAGCCTTGCGGAACCACGGCATTGAAGCACGGCCCGAGTACGTTCTGGAAGGCGAATTTGGCAGTACGTTTGGGGCCGAGGCGACCCGCCGACTCTTGGCGTTGAAGAACCCTCCGACTGCTGTTTTTGCCGTGTGTGACTACACCGCGGTGGGAGTCCTGCAAGAGGGCCGGCGTCAAGGCCTCAGGCTGCCCGAGGACCTCAGCGTCGTTGGCTTTGACGGACTGCCGGTGGTTGAGCAAACGCTGCCGAGGTTGACGTCCGTGGCGCAGCCGCTGCACGACATGGGGCGGGCGGCGCTTGGATCGGTCCTGCGCCTGATCCGGGGGGAACAATTGGATTCGGCGCACGTGGAACTGGCGACCGCTCTGCAGATCCGCGACTCCACCACGGCCCCGCCAGGGGTTTCGTAAGCCAAGGGCATGGCAGCGTCTCCGACCTGCGCCCGGCTCCACGCCCCTTCACTGGCGCCGAACAGCCCGTTTGGGCGGCGCTCACATTGCCTTGCCAATTTTCCACAGTCCGCTTGCGTGCGGCTCGGCGGGCAGCCACACAGTCAGGAGAAGGCTCCCCTGATTGTGACTTGACACACACGAGTTGCCGCAAGTAGATTCGGCACGAACACCGCCGTCTATCGAAAATTATCGGAGCAAATTTCGCCATCCTCATTCGAGATGGACCATCTACGACAGGACTGTGGGCAGGTAGTGACCGTGGACAAGGCAGCTCGCATGACGCAAGGAGATGCGGCGGACGTTGCTGGCGGCCAAGGCCAGCGGTGCGGAAATCAAGGTCCGGTTCCTGGGTGCGAGACCGCGCTGGTTCGGGGCCAACGTAGCCGCTGAAAAATGCCGCACCGAGAACACGATTCACCCTTGGTGGTGCCCTGCATGGCACCACCAAGGTTTCAGCAGGACAACCCATCCATCAAATATTCAATGAGAGACCCACTATGAAGAATTTTAGCAACCCCGCGGGGTTTTCCCGACGGAAATTTCTGGGTTTGGCGGGGACGGCCGTGGCAGCTGTCGCACTGACGGGAACACTGGCCGGCTGTGCATCCTCCGGCGGGCCAGGGGCCGCCACAAAGAACAAGTCCACCCTCGCCCTGCCGACCTACAAGCCCTTCACGGGTGTGACACCGGACTTTTCCGGCGATGGTGAGGCGTTGTTGGACGGCTTTTTGAACATGCCCAACCCCGTGGCGTCCACCACGGGGAAGCCGCTGACGGGCACTGTGACGTCAATGGCCGCGAACTTTGGTTCCCCTGCCCCGCCCCTGGGCGACAACCCCTATTGGCAGGGCATCCTTGAAGCCTTTGGCGGCAACTACGAAATGCAGATTGTGGAAGAAGCCGGCGACGGCTACGACGCCAAATTCGCCACGCTCCTGGCTTCGAACGATCTCCCACAGATCACCTGCGTGGGCTACCGCAACATCCCCAACCTCTCGGCCATGCTGGAAGCAAGGTTCCAGGACCTGACCCCCTACCTTTCCGGCGACGCCGTACTGGAATACCCCAACCTGGCCGCCTTGAAGACCGCCACCTGGCAGACAGTGGTGGTCAACAACAAGATTTGGGGCGTCCCCACCACCAGCACACCCCTGGGACAAGTCATGGTCGGCAATGCCAGCGTGTGGGAAAAGGTTGGCGGCTTGAACGCAAAGGACGCTGATGAGTTCTTTGAAAAGGCCAAGGAAATCACCAATCCCAAGGACAAGAAGTACGCCCTGGAGCCGACGTACATCAACATGCTCCACATGTTCACCGAATGGTACGGTGCACCGAACAACTGGGCCGTCAACGACGACCGCACGCTGACCCATGTGTACGAGACCGACGCCTACGTGGCCGGTCTGGAATACGCTGCCAAACTCTTCAAGGCCGGAGTCTTCTATCCGGACAGCAGTGTTCCCTCCTTCGACTCGATGGTGGTCAATGGATCAGTCGGTGCGCAGGTTGTCGCGAGTCCCAGGGAGCTGGGAACACACCATCGCATCGACCCGGCGGTCAAGATGGAGATCCTCATTCCCTTCGGTGCAGACGGCAAGACCACCCCCACCTATGACCTCGGCAATGGTGTCATCGGCATGGCGGCGCTGCAGCGCAACGCGGACGAAAAGGCCATCAAGGAACAACTGTCGCTGTTGAACTGGATTGCCGCGCCTTTCGGAACCAAGGAATACCTAGCGAAGAACTTCGGATTCGAGGGCCGGGACTTCACCTTCGACGCGAACGGCAACCCGATCCTGACCAAGGATGGCGCCAGAAATGTTCCGGGTGTTTCCACGCCGCTGAACTCACTGACAGCCGCTGAGCCTGTCAACTTCATCGCCGGTGCACCCGAATTGACCACCTACATCCAGGGCCAGACGGCGAAGCTGGTTGAGAACGCCTGGCGGAACCCCACGTTGGGCCTGTACTCCGACTCTGAAGCCAAGTTTGGCCCCAAACTGAAGAAGCTGGTCCGTGACAAGACCGTTGACATCATCACAGGCCGGGCGAGCGTTTCCGAGCATGCGGAGATCCTCAAGCGGTGGCGGGCCGAGGGCGGCGACAAAATGCGGGCCGAGTACGAGGTGGACTTGAGCCCTGAAACTCCCGTCTTTCCGCTCCAGCCCGTCAAGTAGGCACCTGCCGGACGCAGGACAGAAGGGGAGGATCCTGGAAACCCAGAGTCCTCCCCCTCTGCCTTTTCTTGGCAGCGCATTTCGGCCTGTTAAGCAGCTGTGGCGCGGCACCCGCCCCATCCTCCGCAGGGAGATGGGGCGGGCACCGCGCCACAGCTGTGTTCAGGCCAAGCCGTGTCCGCTAGGCCCGGCGGCGGGCGTTGCGCACCAGCAGGAGCACACCGCCCAGCAGCAAGGCTGCGCTGAAGGCACCCAGCGCCAGGCCGTCGAAGCCGGTGCTGGCGAGCGTCTGGTCAACGGCACCTTCGCCCTGCACGGGGGCCGGAGCCGGGGCGGCCCCCGGCGATTCCGCGGCCGGCGGGGTGGTGCCCGGGTCGACGACGGCGGGCACCATCAGCGCTCCCGTACCCACCAGCTCTCCGGCGGCGTTCTGGACGGCTATGGTGTGCGAGCCGGCCGGGAAGCCGGCCGGCACGGCGAGGCCGGCGGCCAGCTGGGCACCGGTGAACCAGCCCAGACCCACGGGCTCGGAGTGCAGCGAGACGAAGAACCACTCGTTGGCAGCCAGGCCCGGGAGCTTGAAGGTCTCACCCGGGGCGGCCTGCTGGCCATCACATGCCACCTCGGGGTTCGCGGTGGCGAGGTCCTCGTCCGTCGGCAGGGCTGGGGCCGCTTCGGGCTTGACCGGTGCCAGCTTCAGCGTGGTGTCCGAGGCGGTGCCGCTGGCCTCGATGTCCCGGGAACCGTTGGACGCGGTGACGGTGGCGGAGGGGCCCTCCACCGAACCGGCGGCCACATCGGCATCCGTGAGCGTGTAGGTGGCTGTGCCTGTCAGCGTGGCACCCACGGCCAGGTCGGCGGAATCGGTGCCCGGCAGGCCGGAAACATCCGTCAGGGACACATTGCCGGCGTTCTTCGCCGTCGTGGTGAACACGATGGTGTCCCCGGCGCTGGCGTACCCGCTGCCGTCGACGTCGTAGAGCTCGCTGCCGGTGACAGCGACGGTGAGCACGGGGTTGCGGACCAGCAGGTCCTGCTCCCCGCCGTCAATGGCGTAGTCCTTGGTCGGAGCGCCTGCGCCCGTCACCTGCCAGGTGGTGGACGGGATGAAGAAGCCCTGGGCCGCTTCGTCGGCGGTGACGGTGTGCTTCGGCGTGGCGCAGGTGTAGTTTGCGCCAGCGGCCAGGACCTTGAAGCGGCAGTTGCCGGCGCCGTCGTTGGGGACGAGCGGAGCGAAGTTGCCGCCCATCGGGACCACTGCCTCGTCAATGTTGCCGGTGCTGGTGACGACGAACTGGTAGGAAACCTTGCTGCCCGCGGCGTAGGGGTTGGCGGCCAGATCGGGGCCGGCATCCGTCCGGGAGCCCACGATGGTGGCGCCGACGACGGGGCCGTCACCGCCGCATGCGCCTTCGGTGCACAGGGTGATGGCAGCGGCAGTTGCGCTCTTGGCCGCGGTCTTGGCGCCGTTGGCACCCGTGGCGGAGATGGTGGAGGCGGCCACGGACTTGGCCGTGACCTCATCCGCCGTCAGCGTGTGCACGGTGGTGGCGGTGGACGTGGCGGCCGGGGCCATCGAGGCGGCAGCGGCACCGGGCAGGCCTGTGACGTTGGCCAGCGGCACATTGCCGTTGTTGGTGATGGTGGTGGTGTAGGTGATGGTGTCGCCCACGCTGGCGTAGCGGTTGCCGTCGACGTCGGCAAGGGCGCCGGCCGTGTGGGTGACGGACAGCGAGGGGTTGCGGACCATCAGATCCACCTCGTCACCGGTGATGGTGTAGTCCTTGGTCGTGGCACCGGAGCCGGTGACCTGCCAGGTGGTGGCCGGGACGAAGAAGCCCTGGGCCGCCTCATCGGCCGTCACCGCGTGCTGGGGCGTGGTGCACGTGTAGCCGGCCGCGGCACCCAGTGCGCTGTAGCGGCAGTTGCCGCCACCCGGCGGCAGGAAGGGGGCAAAGTTGCCGCTCTGCGGCACCACGGCCTCGGTGATGTTTCCGGTGCTGGTGACATCGAACTTGTACGCAACCTGGTTGCCGGCAACGTACGGGTTTGCCGCGAGGTCGCGGCCGGCGTCGTTGCGGGAGCCGACGATGGTGGCGCCGACGACGGGGCCGGAGCCACCGGTTACGGTGATCGCAACGATGCCGCTGGCCTGGTTGGCGCCCACGCTGACGGTGGCAGCCAGGTTCACGGTGCCGGCCAGTGCGGTGGGCGAGATGGTGAAGGGAACGTTGACGGTGGCGGTGCCGCCGTCGGCGATGGTCGGCACGGCAACGCTGGGCAGCGCCCAGCCGGCCTTGGGGGCGAATGCCGCCGTGGCGCCGGCCAGGGGTGCGCCGGAGTTGTTGGTGATGGTCACCGCGGAGGTGCCGCTGGCGCCGTTGGCGGCGCTGGCTGCGGTGCCCGCGACGGTGACGCCGCACATGATGCCGAGCCACTCGGCGTTGAACTTGCCGAAGGTGATGCGGTTGTTGTCGCCCTCGTAGAGCACGCCGAAGCTGCCGTCGGACAGGGCGGTGGCGGTGGAGTAGCTCATGGTGCCGGACTTGAACTGCTTGCCCGCAGACCAGGTGGCGCCGTCGTTGCAGGAGTAGCGGATGGTGCCGTTGGTGCGCGAGGAGTTGCTGTTGGCGTTGGAGAACAGCAGGATCTTGGCCTTGGCGCTGCCCTGGGCGGCATCGGGGTACATGCGGGTGATGGAGGCGTTGTTGGTCGGATCGACCAGGTTGGCGTCATAGGTGACGGTCCCCCACGTGGCGCCGCCATCGCTGGAGATGGAGACCTTGCGGCCCTTGCCATTGGCGTTGTCGCGCGAATTGAGCATCACGCGGCCATCGGAAAGTTCAACCGTCTTGTTCTCATCCATCGAGGTGCCCATGAAGGCCCCGCGCTGCCAGGTCTTGCCGTGGTCGTCCGAGTAGACGCTGTAGGCCTGGATGGCCTCGGTGTTGTTGGCCTGGCGGACACGGCCGGCGAACTGCTGGATCATGCGGCCCTTGTACGCGCCGTACTTGAGCTGGATGCCCTCGCCGGAGGAGGCGAAGAAGCCTGCCACGCCGCCCACACCTGCGACGCCGCCGACGGTGGTGCCTGCGGGCTTGGCGACATCGGTGAGCAGCGGGCCGTCGAAGGCTGCGTACTTGGAACCGGCCGCGTAGTTGGAAGGCGTGGGCAGCACGGGCTGGTTGGCCGGGTCGGTGGACCAGGTCAGACCGCCGTCGGTGGAGACCGAAACTTCGGTGGTGACCTGCTGGCGGTCCGTGTCATCGCTGGAGAAGGTGCCGCCCCAGAAGCCCTGGTCCTTGGAGTACACGTGGAAGTTGAAGACCGTGCCGGTCTCCTTGTCCACGATGTAGGAGGGATCCGAGAAGCCGTAGCGCAGGTTGCCATTGGCGGCGAGCTGGCCGCGGGCGATGAAGGTGGGAGCACTCCAGGTGGCACCGTAGTCGGTGCTGCGGCGCTGGATGATCGAGTTCGGAGCGGGCGAGTCCCCGCCGTCGGGGCGGCCATCGTAGGCGGCCAGCAGGACGCCGTTGCCCAGATCCGCCAGAGCAGGGATCCGGTAGTACGGGGCCAGGGCGGAGTCGATGGCGTTGTCGCCATTGAAGGCCAGGCTCTGCTCCGCGTAGCTGGGGGCTGGGGTTTCCGCGGCATTGGCCGGGGCCAGCGCTCCCACCAGCAGGCTGGCAGACAGTGCGCAGACCGCCGAGGTCTTGGCGGCAATCCGCCAGCGGCGTCGGGTGTTCGGGGACGTCATCCGGTTCCTTTCACTGCGGCCCTGAGCGGGCCGAGAAGCCGATCCCTACCTCCATCGAGGCGCCGGATCCTTCGAGGATCAGACGGGAGGACATGGAATGTCCTACGAGCCTAAGTGATACGGATAACAAGCGTGCTGTGTGTCACAACATGACGAAAGGGCCCTGCCAAACAGCAGGACCCTTCATGGACGTCAGCACAACTGTGCGACAGAAAACGTCCCCAACCCAGTGGTTTAAGAGCGTCTTCTGTCGCACAGATGCAGGGTGTGCGGGTGGGGACTACTTTGCGGGAGTCACCTGGAAGGAGCCCCAGGAGAGGCGGTTTCCGGCGGCATCGCGCACCACGAGGTTGTCCATGCCGTTCTTCGTGCCGGCTGGCAGGACAAACGTGACGGTGTTGTTCTTCTCGGCCTGGAACCAACCGATGCGGGCACTGTGCTGGTTCAGGTACACGTAGTACCACTGGCCGTAGACCACGTTGTGGATGGTGACGGTGTCGCCGACGCTGTACTTGGCGGTGCCCAGCCCCAGATCCACCGGCGGCGCCCCCTTCAGGTTTTCCTTGGAGAGGTCCGGATCCGTGCCGGGCTTGGCCGGCAGGACGCGCAGTGCGACGGCGTTTGCCACCAGATCGGCGGTGGCGGTCTTGGCGCCGTTCTGCGCCGAGGCCTGCACAACCGTTCCGGGCACCTGGGCCGCGGCGAGGTCCGCCGCAGTCAGGGCGTAGGTGGTGGTGGCGGTGGCCGAGGCACCCACCGCGAGGGCCATCGGGTCCAGGCCGAGGCCCGGCGCTGCCAGACCGGTCAGCGGCACATTGCCGTTGTTCTGGACGGCGTAGGAGTACGTGATGGTGTCGCCGGGGGTGGCGTAGCCGTCGCCGTCAACGTCGTTCCAGACGGCAGCGGCCGTGCCGGCCAGAGCCGGGTTGCGGACCATCAGGTCCACCTCGCCACCGGTGATGGTGTAGTTCTGGGTGGTTGCCCCGGTGCCGGTGACCTGCCAGGTGGTGACAGGGGTGAAGAAGCCCTGGGCCACCTCATCCGCTGTCACGGTGTGCTTGGGCGTGCTGCAGACGTAGCCGGCCCAGACAGCCAGCGTGCTGAAGCGGCAGTTGCCGCCGCCGTCGGCCGGCACAAACGGCTTGAAGGCGCCCGTCTGCGGGACAACAGACTCGGTGATGTTTCCGGTGCTGGTGACGGTGAACTTGTAAGGCAGGGCCTCGCCTGCTGCATACGGGGATGTGGCCAGGTCGCGGCCGGCATCGTTGCGCTCGCCCTTGATGTCGGCGCCCACAATGGTTTCGGTGGAGCCGCCGGTGATGGTGACCTTGGCCGGGGCCGAGACGGAACGGGTGCCGGCCACAACCTTGGCGGCGATGTTGGCGGTGCCGGCCTTGGCGTAGGACGGAATGGTCACCGGGACCTGGACGACGACGGAGCCGCCGGCCGGGATGCTGGGCACGGTGGTGGAGCCGAAGGTCCAGCCCGGCAGCTCGGTGAACGTTGCCGTGGCACCTTCCAGCGCGGATTCGCCGGTGTTGCTGACGGTCAGCTCGGCGTTGACAGTGGCACCGTTGGCGCCGGTGATGGCGGCGGCGCTGACGCTGGCGCCGCAGTAGACGTCGAGCCACTCGGCATTGAAGGCGCCGTAGGTGATGGTGTTGTTGTCACCCTCGTAGAGCAGACCGAAGGTGCCGTCGGAAAGTGCCGTGACAGTGGAGTAGCTCATGGTGCCGGACTTGAACTGCTTGCCGGCGGACCACGTGGTGCCGTCATCGCAGGAGTAGCGGATGGTGCCATTGGAGCGCGAGGAGGTGCTGTTGGCATTGGAGAACAGCAGCATCTTGGCCTTGGCGCTGCCCTGTGCGGCATCCGGGTACATGCGCGTGATGGAGGCGTTGTTGGTCGGATCGGCCAGCGTGGCATTGACAGTCACGGGACCGTAGGTGGCGCCGCCGTCCTTGGAGATGGCCACCTTGCGGCCCTTGCTGCCCGCGCTGTCGCGGGAGTTCAGCATCACGTCGCCATTGGAGAGTTCCACCGTCTTGTTCTCGTCCATGCCGGTGCCCACGTAGGCGCCGCGCTGCCAGGTCTTGCCATGGTCGTCCGAGTAGACGCTGTAGGACTGGTAGGGCGTCGAGCCGTCCGCCTGGCGTACGACGCCGGTGAACTGCTGGACCAGGCGGCCCTTGTACGCGCCGTACTTGAGCTGGATGCCCTCGCCGGAGGCGGCGAACACGCCCTTGACGCCGCCGACGTTGGCGACGCCGTTCACGGTGGTGCCAACGGGCTTGACCACATCGGTGACCAGCGGGCCGTCAAAACCCGCGTACGGGGAACCGGCCGGGTAGGACACGGGGGTGGGCAGCGTGGGCTGGTTGGCCGGGTCGGTGGACCAGGTCAGGCCGTCGTCGGTGGAAACGGAGACCTCAGCGCTGACCACCTGGCGGTCGGCGTCGTCATTGCCCCAGGCGCTGGCGGCGAAGCCGGTGTCCTTGGAGTAGACGTGGAAGTTGAAGATCGTGCCGGTCTCGCGGTCCACCACGTAGGACGGGTCCGAGAAGCCGTAGCGGAACGTGCCAGTCGCGGCCAGCTGGCCGCGGGCAATGAAGGTGGGGGCACCCCAGGTCTTGCCGTTGTCGATGCTGCGGCGCTGGACGATGGAGTTGGCCGAGGGCGAGTCGCCGCCGTCGGGGCGGCCGTCGTAGGAGGCCAGCAGGACGCCGTTGCCCAGGTCGGCCAGGGCGGGGATGCGGTAGAAGGGGGCCAGCGAGGAGCTGATGGCATTGTCGCCGTTGGAGGCGAGCACCTGCTGGGAGTAGGAGGGCGCGGGAGTTTCCGCGGCCTGGGCCGGTGCCAGCATCGTTGCCAGCAGACCTGCGGTCAATGCGCCGGCCGCGGAGGCCTTGGCGGCAAACCGCAGGTTGCGTCGGGTGTTCGGGGACGTCATCCGGTTCCTTTCGTTGCGGCCTGGTCCGGCCGCTTCGCCGAGCCACATCTGATTGATCATGAGCGGTTGGGGGTGCCATTGATCATCAGACATGGAATGTCCTACCTATCGTAGGGTGAGTCGAGTCACTTGTGTAGCCCATTTCACACATGGCCCCGGCGAGTCCTGCAATCGGCCCGTTCCCCGTGGACCGGGCGCGGGGGTGGCCGCAGGGCGGCCCGGGGCGCGGCTGCCCACGTCCCCTCGGCTTGCGAACACTCGGTAGAATGGAAGGGCAAGCTCGCGGAGCGCCTGTGTCATGTGGTTTCTTGGATCCCCCAGTTCGGCGTGAGACGGCAACTCCGTGGCCAACCCCTCTCTTCACATCAGGAGTTCCCGGATGCCCCGGATCGTTGTCGATGTCATGCTCAAACCCGAAATTCTGGACCCGCAGGGGAAGGCCATCGTTGGCGCACTCCCCCGCCTGGGCTTCACCGAGTTCTCCGCAGTCCGCCAGGGCAAGCGCTTCGAACTGACCGTGGACGGCGAGGTGACCGACGAGATCCTGGCCAAGGCCCGCGAGGCCGCCGAGACCATGCTCTCCAACCCGGTCATCGAAGACGTAGTGAACGTCGAAGTAGTGGCGGACTAGCCATGACCGAAACTCCTCTGATCGGCGAGGTGTCGTCTGGCGTTGCCAGCGCGGCCCTCAGCGGCGCCCGCATCGGCGTCGTCACGTTCCCCGGAACCCTTGATGACCGCGACGCCGCCCGCGCCGTACGCCTGGCCGGCGCCACCGCCGTCGAGCTGTGGCACGGCGACAACGAGCTGGCCGACGTCGACGCCGTCGTCATCCCCGGCGGCTTCTCCTACGGCGACTACCTGCGCGCCGGCGCCATCTCCCGCTTCGCCCCGCTGATGTCGCGCATCGTTGATGCCGCCAACTCCGATGCCAAGCTGCCCGTGCTGGGCATTTGCAATGGCTTCCAGATCCTCACCGAGGCGCACCTGCTGCCCGGCTCGATGATCAAGAACGACCACCTGAAGTTCCTGTGCCGCGACCAGGTGCTGCGCGTGGAGAACAACACCACCGCATGGACCAACGCCTACGCAGCGGGCCAGGAAATCACCGTCCCGCTGAAGAACCAGGACGGCCAGTACATTGCCGACGAGAAGACCCTCGACGCCCTTGAGGCCGAGGGCCGCGTGGCGTTCCGCTACGTCGGCATGAACCCGAACGGCTCCCGCCGCGACATCGCCGGCATCACCAACGCCGCGGGCAACGTGGTGGGCCTCATGCCGCACCCGGAGCACGCCATCGAGGTCGGCTACGGCCCGGACCACACCGGCACGGACGGCCTTGGCTTCTTCACGTCGGTCCTGAACACGCTGCTGGGAGGCAAATAAATGTCTGAGATCTCGACAGGCTCGACCACCGAAGCGGCAGAGTCGGCCAAGAAGTTCAACATCGACACTGTCGAAAACGCCGCCAAGACGCCCGACGTCGAACTGCCCTGGGCCGAGCTCGGCCTGAAGCAGAACGAGTTCGACGACGTCGTCAAGGTTTTGGGCCGCCGCCCCACCGGTGCCGAGCTGGCCATGTACTCCGTCATGTGGAGCGAGCACTGTTCCTACAAGTCCTCCAAGAACCACCTGCGCCAGTTCGGCTCCAAGGTGACCGAGGAGATGAAGAAGGACATGCTGGTCGGCATCGGCGAGAACGCCGGTGTGACCAACCTGGGCGACGGCTGGGCCGTGACGTTCAAGATCGAGTCCCACAATTCGCCGTCGTTCGTGGAGCCCTACCAGGGTGCCGCGACCGGCATCGGCGGCATCGTCCGCGACATCATCTCCATGGGCGCGCGCCCGGTGGCCGTGATGGACCCGCTGCGCTTTGGCGCCATCGACCACCCGGACACCGCCCGCGTCATGCACGGCGCCGTGGCAGGCATCGGCGGCTACGGCAACTCGCTGGGCCTGCCGAACATCGGTGGCGAAATGGTCTTCGACGCCGTCTACCAGGGCAACCCGCTGGTGAACGCACTGGCCGTGGGCGTCATGCGCCACGAGGACATCCGCCTGGCCAACGCCTCGGGCAAGGGCAACAAGGTGGTCCTGTTCGGTGCACGCACCGGCGGCGACGGCATCGGCGGCGCCTCGGTGCTGGCCTCGGAGTCCTTCGACGACACCAAGCCCTCCAAGCGCCCCGCCGTGCAGGTGGGCGATCCCTTCGCCGAGAAGGTGCTCATTGAGTGCTGCCTGGAACTCTTCAAGGGCTCCCTGGTTGAGGGCATCCAGGACCTGGGCGCCGCAGGCATCTCCTGCGCCACCAGCGAGCTGGCCTCCAACGGCGACGGCGGCATGCAGGTTGAGCTGACCTCCGTGCTGCTGCGCGACCCCACGCTGACCCCGGGCGAAATTCTGATGTCCGAGTCGCAGGAACGCATGATGGCCGTCGTGACGCCGGAGAACATTGCCGCGTTCGAGGCTGTCATGGAGAAGTGGGCCGTGGAGTACTCCTGGCTCGGCGAGGTCACCGACACCGGCCGCCTGATCATCACGTGGGAAGGCGAAGTCATTGTCGACGTCGACCCGCGCACCGTGGCACACGACGGTCCGGTCTACGACCGCCCGTACGCCCGCCCCCAGTGGCAGGATGCCCTGCAGGCCGACACCTTCACCGGCAGCGTCCAGGACGGTGGCCGCCCGGCCTCGGCCGAGGACATCAAGGCCGCCGTGCTGGAGCTCATCGCCTCCCCGAACATGTGCTCCAAGGACTGGATCACCAACCAGTACGACCGCTACGTCGGCGGCAACACCGCCCTGGCGTTCCCGGACGATGCCGGCGTGGTCCGCGTGGACGAGGAGACCGGCCTGGGCGTTGCCCTGGCCACCGACGCCAACGGCCGCTACACCTTCCTGGACCCGTTCCACGGTGCACAGCTGGCGCTGGCCGAGGCCTACCGCAACGTCGCCACCTCCGGCGCCGTGCCCATGGCCGTCAGCGACTGCCTGAACTTCGGCTCCCCCGAGGATCCGGATGTCATGTGGCAGCTGGCCGAGTCCATCCGCGGCCTGTCCGACGCCTGCATGGAACTGGGCATCCCGGTCACCGGCGGCAACGTCTCGCTGTACAACCAGACCGGCACCACGCCCATCCACCCCTCCCCCGTGGTGGCTGTGCTGGGCAAGCTGGACGACGTCGCGCGCCGCACCCCCTCAGGCTGGAAGGAAGACGGCCAGGCCATCTACCTGCTGGGCACGACGGCGGACGAGCTGGATGGTTCCGAGTGGGCCAACCTGCGCGGCCACCTGGGCGGCCTGCCGCCTAAGGTTGTTCTGTCCGCCGAGCGCGCGCTGGGTGAGATCCTGATCAACGCCTCCCGCGACGGCATGGTGGACGCCGCGCACGACCTCTCCGAGGGTGGCCTCGCGGCAGCCCTGGTGGAGTCCTCGCTGCGATACAACACCGGTGCCCGCATCGCGCTGGACGAGGTTGCCGCCCGCGACGGCGTCGACGCGTTCACGCTGCTGTTCTCCGAGTCGCAGGCCCGTGCCATCGTGGCCGTGCCCCGCTCGGAGGAGATCCGCTTCACCGACATGTGCACCGCCCGGAACTTCCCGGCCGCACGCATCGGCGTCGTGGATGCAGCCTCGGGCTCCCTGGACCTGCAGGGCCAGTTCAGCGTTCCGCTGGACGAGCTCCGCGAGGCCCACGAGGCCACCCTGCCGAAGTACTTCGGCTAATCCCCACGCCCTCCCTCATTGCAAACGCTGGCGCGTCTGCAATGAGGGGCCCTCGGGCGCGTGGGCCCAGCCATTGGTTGAGCTTGGGGCCACGCCCGCAGGGTTCCCTGACCGAGCGCAGCGAGGTTAGGGGGCGGGTGGGGAGCTAGACCAAGGGAAACCCCGGTCCACTCCTTGCGAGTTGGCCGGGGTTTTTGCATTCGTGCATCATATTCGACCGTGGGACCGTCGGGTGGGGTCTTCCGGACGCAACTTTTGGGGAATGAAGCTTCGCAGGCAGGATGCATACACTAGTCTGGGAGCGGCCCGGTGTGGGTGCACTTGCCCGCGCTGAGGAGCCTCCATGAGAACCCGCCCATTGTCCCTGCCCCGATGGTCCGCAATTGCGGTGGCCGGTGCAGTTCTGCTGACGGCCCAGATGCCGCTTGCGGCACAGGCCGCCCCGTCGACGTACCAGGCCAGCGGAACAGTCGACGTCGGCGCCAGGCCAACGGATGTGGCCTTCAATGCGACCACCAACATGATCTATGTTGCCAACACTGACGACAACACGGTGTCGGCAATCAATGGATCAACCGGCGCGGTAACCGATACCTTCTCCGCGGGCTTGATGGCAAACCCCAGCCAGCCAAGCTCCATCGCGGTGAACGAAGGCACCAACACGGTCTACGTTGCCAATTCGAACACCGATCCGGCCACCCCGGGCTACAACACAGTGTCGAAGATCGACATCGCAACGGGGGTGCTGACGCACATCCCGGTGGCCCTGTATCCCTACGCCATGGCCGTGAACGAGACGACAAACAAGATCTACGTGGCCAATCTGAGCCATTCCGTCACAGAGATCGACGGCGCAACGGGTGCGGTGAGGACCATCAACGTGGGCAACGTCTTTAGCCAACCCACCGCGATCACCGTAAATGAGACAACGAACAAGATCTACGCCGTCGACTACATCGGCAGCGAGCTGTTTGAAATCGACGGAGCCAGTTTCACATGGCAGGCGTCCCAGTGGGTGGGCGGCAATCCATTCGGGGTTGCCGTCAATGAGGCCACAAACACGATCTACACCACCAGCTTCGCGACCGACACCGTTAGGGTGCTCGACGGGGCGACCCGTGCAATCGTAAGCACCATAGCCGTGGGGGACGCGCCCTTCGAAATCCAGGTGGATGACAGCCGGAACACCGTCTTCGTCGCGAACGGAGATGCCGGCACTGTGTCGGTGATCGATGGTGCCACCAATACAGTGGCCTCCACGGTCGCCGTGGGTGCCTCGACACGTGCCTTGGCCTTGAACACCGCGGCCAACACTGTCTACGCCACGCGCGATGGCAACAAATTGTCGATCATTGATGCCTTGACGCCGCCCGTCATCACCACCACCGACCTTGCCCCGGCAGTTGTGGGTGCGGCCTACTCCGCCACGATTGGCGCCACAGGCTCCGGACCCATCACCTTCGCAGTGACGTCGGGAGCGCTGCCCGCAGGCCTGGCTCTGGACCCCGCCACCGGAATCCTTTCGGGGACACCCACCTCGGCCGGTCCGTCCAGTTTCACTGTCACGGCCACCGGCACGGTTGGCTCCGACTCGCACGTCTTCACTTTCTCCACCAATGAGGCGCCGGCCATCACCACCGATTCCCTCCCCGACGGCATCATGGGCCAGGAGTACTCGGCAACGCTCACCGCGACAGGCACCGCACCCTTCACCTTCGCGGTAGCCGCGGGCGTACTGCCTGCCGGTCTGGCTCTGGACCCCGCCACCGGCATCATTTCAGGAACACCCACGGCCGCCGGCGCGGCGAGCTTCACTGTCACCGCCACGAACGCGGCCGGAACCGCAGAGCAGGCATTCACCATCACGACAGCCCCTGCACCAGTAACGCCCGTGGAGCCAGCGGTCCCCGTGGCACCGGTTGCCCCCGCGGCACCGATCGCCCCCACCGAGGCGGCACCGGCTCTGGCGGAGACCGGCGTCGAGGCCCTGCCGTGGGCCGCCGGCTCGGGCCTGGTGTTGATTGCCGGAGCCGTTCTGTTCCTGCTGGGCCGCTCACGCCGGCGCGCCACGGCATAGAAGCGACGGCGGAGACCGCCCAGGAGGCGGATCCGCGCCATTTATGAGCCCGTTTCCGCATTCTGACACCGTTGCAACGGTGTCAGAATGCGGAAACGGGCTCATTCCTGCTTTGGGGCCTTTTCCTGGGCTGCCAGAGCCTCGTCCAGTGCTTCGTGGGCGTAGGCCTGCTGCTCTGGCGTGCCCACCTCGTCCGCGGCCTCCAAGGCTCCACGAAAGGCCGCGACGGCGGCGTCGATCTCGCCGTCGTCGGCCAGTGCGGAGCCCAGATTGTTCAGCAGCGGCACCCGCCAGCGGGCCAGCCGGCGAAGCTCTGTCGGAGTGCCGCCGGCGTCGTCGATGGCCGCCAGCGCCGCCGTCGTCCACTTGCGGATGTGCCCGCTGTCGGCGATGGCCAGCATGTGCAGGGCGTCGACCTGCAGGAAGTGCAGGCCGTCCGTGCGGGCCAGCACGGCGGCCAGCTCAAAGTGCGGCAGGGCCGCGGCCACCTGGCCGGACGAATTGAGCACGCGGCCACGCTCCAGCTCAATGCGCACCGCCACGGCGGCATCGTGCGGCGTCAATGCATCGAGCACGCCGAAGGCATCCGCATAGAGGCCCTGCAGCCCCAGCGTCCGCGCTACCTGGGTGGCCAGCTCGGCCGACTCTTCCGGCTCCACGCCGTCGGCCGCCATCGCCGCCCGGAAGCGCTCCCCGGAACCGGCGGGATCGCCAAAGTCCCAGAGTTCGTCCAAGATTTGCTGCGCTATCACTGCCGCTCCTGTCGTTTGTGTGCCGCGGCCACGAGCGACGCCGCCGCGGCCAGATAGTTCCGCGTCACCAGCTTCTGCGTCAACGTGGTGACGGGGCTGCCGAGTTTGAAGACGAGTCCGGCCGGGCGGCTGAACGCCAGCAGCCGGAAGCGCACGATGCCCTCCTCGTCCATGGTCGCAACGAACGCCTCTTCACCGCTGGCCGGGTGCCCCGGGAGCGTCCCGTAGCCAAAGCCGGCCAGCCGCGTCGTGGCGCAGGCAGGCTCCCCGGTTCCTTCGGCGGGGACGGGTTCCACCCACACCACCTCGCAGGGAACGGGCAGGCGCACGCGTCCCACACCGAATCCGCTGACCACCCGCCCGCCTGCTTCGACAGTGGGTGCAGCGTGGACAGTGAGGCCGGCGCGGCGCTGGATCTGCCAGGTCAGGATGCCGTCGGCCAGGGCGTGGAAGTCGCCGGCTCCGGAGCCCACCTCGATGCTGATGTCCACGCCGCGGCAGCCCGGGGGCCAGTGGATTTCGCCGCTGTCTTCGGTGGCCAGGACCCTGGTGAGCCCCACCTGCGGGTACGTCAGCTGCCCGCGCGCTGCCCTAGCGTCCACGGGCCAGCCCGCTCCAGCCCAGGGCCTCGCGCTGGCCGCGCGGCAGGGCCGACACCACCAGATCATAGGAATCCTCGAGCATGTCCAGCACCATGCGGTCCGCCAGAACCGAGCAGTCGGCGGTGTTCCAGTGCTTCTTGTTCAGATGCCAGCCGCCCGTGATGCCCGGATGGGCCAGACGCAGCTGGCGGGCCAGTTCCGGCTCGCATTTGAGGCTGATCTTCAGCGGGTTGCCGTCCAGGACCGAGATGGCGAACATCTTGCCCGTCCGCGCAGCCCCCGCGCTGGCCGGTGCCGCCACCTTGAAGACGGATGATTCCGGGCCAAACGGGAAATCTTCGTAGGCGCCGGGCAGTGCCAGCGCGGCGTTTCTCAGGGTGTCAGCATCCACCCTCCGAGCCTATACCTGGCCACCGGTGTGGGGCGCCGGCGGCGCCATTGTGGGGCCAGGGGCGGCGCTTGGCGCCGGGCAGCCCGGCGCCGTTCAGCCGTCAGCCGGTGGCGAGGTAGTCCTCCAGCAGGACCACCTGAAGCCCCGCGGCCTTCTGTGCGGCCAGGAAGGCGGCCATGTCGGCCGCAAACTCCTTGCGGAAGTGCATCAGGACGATCTCCCCCGGGCGCAGGCTTTGGCCCACCTGGTAGTCCATGCCGCCGGCGTTGGCCTTGGCCTCCCAATCGATGACGGCCTTCATGCCGCATTCGGCCACGGCCCGGCGCACGTTGTCCGTGTACGGACCGCCTGGCGGGCGGAAGAAGACCGGCCGGCGGCCGTAGGTCTGCTCAACGTAGTCGGCCATCCCGCAGATCTCCGCCTTCTGCGCGGCGTAGGGCATCTTGATGAGGTTCAGCGGATGGGTCAGGGTGTGGTCCTCCACCTTGTGCCCGGCCGCCACGAAGTCCTTGAAGAAGCCCGGATTGTCCAGGATGAAGGATTGGGCCAGGAACAGCGAGGCCTTGATGTCGTTGTCTTTGAGGATCTGCAGTTCCTCGGGTGTCTTGTTGGCGCCGTCGTCGATGGTCAGGAAGACCACCTTCTGCTCCGTCGGCACCCGGGTCAGGACCGGCGCCAGGCCGTTTTGGATCGGCGGCAGCACGTAGTCCGGCACCAGCGCAGGCTTGGCCGTGGGCGTCGGTGTGGGTGTGGGCGTGGACGACGCCGTGGACGTCGGCACCGCTGCGGAGGTGGCCGCCGTCGTCGTGGCCGGCGGCGTTTCCTGCCCGCTGCCGGAGTCCGCAGCGGGGCGCCCGCCGAGCAAGGAAATGCCGCCCCAGACAAGGGCGGCGGCAACGAGAACACTCAGGATGGCAAAGATCCAGGGCCAGGGCCGTGGCTCGGCACGGACATGTCGGGGCACGGGTCGCCTTCCGGTCGGCTTGCGGGTCACTCGCAGACTAGCAGCCCGCGCTCCCCTACACCGAAAGCTTCGCCGCTTCGATCACTGGGCACGCATTCATGACGACATCCAGCCCCGCTGCGGCGGCCCGCGCGGCCGCTTCCTCGTCCACCACGCCCAGCTGCAGCCACACGGCACCGGCACCACGGGCGATCGCCTCATCCACCACGGCACCCACCCGGGTTGAGTTGATGAAACAGTCGACGACGTCGATCCCACCGGGGACGTTCGCCAGACAGGTGTACCCCTTGGCACCATGGACGTCCTCGCCCTTCAGGTTCACCGGGACGATCTCCATGCCCAGGCGCTGCTGGAGGAACCGGGAGACACCCACGGCGGGGCGCAGCGGGTTGTTCGACAGCCCCACCACCGCCCAGCGGCCGGGGCTGGAGAGGAGCCGGGTAATGACCTGGGGATCGTTGACATGCACCATGAGCCGAGCATACCCCTGCCGGATTGGAGTTCCCTGCACACACCGGACAGCCGGACAGGGCGGCCAAAGGACGCGGAACGGCTCACCCTCCGCTGCTGAGCTCCTCGGCGTACAGGGACCAGAACTCGTTGGGCCGGGCGGCGGCGGCGTCGATCTTCTTCAGCTTGGCCTCGAAGTCCCGGGCCATCTTGTCGAAATCGTCGTCGTCCTCCGGGCCCACGGCGTCCCTGTCGATGGCGGCCCACTGCCCGGCGATCTGCACCAGCTGCTCCAGGGAGGAGGCAATGAGGGTTTCATCGTCCTCGCACACGCAGCGCACGGCGCCCGTATCCCTGTCCACCACGACAAATTGGAAATCACCGTCATTGAGGATGACGGCCCGGCCGGCCTCATCGTCCTCAAACGGCGGTTCCAACCACTCCCCCGCCAGCGGAATGTCCTCCAAGCCGATGGGAACCAATGGCGCAAGGCCGGCCATAATCTGGTTATCGTCCATCACAACCTCCCCTTTGTCCTGACACTAGCCACGGCCTTTGGCCCCGTCAATGGTTCACGCCGGCCGGTCTGGGCCGCGTCAGAGAAGCGCGCGGGAGCTTTCCAGCCGCCGGTTTTTCAACACCGGAAGGAACTCGCGGACCTCGGCAATCCGCTTGGCCGTGACCTCCGCCGTCGCCGTCCCCTCGGCGTCGTCGTTGAGGAAGTCGGCCGGGATGCCCATCGGATCCAGAATGGCGGAGTGGCCGATGCAGTGGGCGCTGGACGTGCCGGCGGCGGCCACCCAGACGGTGTTTTCGATGGCGCGGGCCTTCAGCAGCGTCTCCCAGTGCTCAATCTTGTGGTCGCCCTTGAACCAGGCCGCTGACACGCAGATCAGGTCCGCGCCCTCCACGGCCAGCGCGCGGGCCAGCTCCGGGAAGCGGAGGTCGTAGCAGGTCATGACGCCCACCTTGAAGCCGCCGATCTCCACCACCTTGATGCCGCCGTCGCCGGGCTTGATC
Source organism: Arthrobacter sp. 35W (assembly GCF_000482545.1). Taxonomy (GTDB): domain Bacteria; phylum Actinomycetota; class Actinomycetes; order Actinomycetales; family Micrococcaceae; genus Specibacter. Next base: position 1,537,463 of record NZ_KI519455.1, on the reverse strand, counting down.
CGATCCGATTCCTTGTAGGAGAAGGCATCGTAGAGGTGCAGCTTGCGGTAGGTTTCCAGGATCCGCCCGTCGTGGTCCACGGCCACCAGCGTGTTGTACGGGCGCTCCTCGCCGCTGGACTCGTAGCCGCCGGCGATCACGGCGATGCCCACCTCGGCGGCCATCACGGAGACGCCGTGGACAAAGGTGGTCCACTGGGCGTCCACGGCTGCCGTGAAGCTGCCCTCCACGCGCCCCACGGAGAACATGGATTCCTCCGGGAAGACGATCAGCCCGGCACCCTCGGACTGCGCCCCGACGGCCAGGCGCCGCATGACGGCCAGGTTGGCGGCGACGTCGCCCCCGGGATTGAACTGCCCGACGCTGACCTTCATGGCTTCTCCTTGGCTTCGCTACGAAAGAAATTCCAGCCTAGCCCGTGCCGTCCCCGCGCAAAACAAGCCCCGGACACAACTGTGTCGCAGTTAACGTCCGTTTCAGGGCTGAAGTGAACGTTAACTGCGACACAGTTTGGTGGTTGTGGTGCTACTCGGCGATCAGGTCGTAGCGGACGATCGTCTGGTCGCGGTCCGGGCCGACGCCGATGGCGGAGAACCGGGTGCCGGACATGGCCTCCAGGGCGAGCACGTAGTCGCGGGCGTTCTGCGGCAGATCCTCCAGCGTGGTGGCGCCGGTGATGTCCTCGGTCCAGCCCGGGAAGTACTCGAAGATCGGCTTCGCGTGGTGGAAGTCGGTCTGCGTCATCGGCATCTCGTCGAAGCGGACGCCGTCGACGTCGTAGGCCACGCAGACGGGGATCTGCTCGATGCCCGTGAGCACGTCCAGCTTGGTGACGAAGTAGTCGGTGAAGCCGTTCACGCGCGAGGCGTGGCGGGCCAGGACGGCGTCGTACCAGCCGCAGCGGCGCGGACGGCCGGTGTTCACACCGAACTCGCCACCGGTCTTCTGCAGGTAGTCGCCCATCTCGTCAAAGAGCTCGGTGGGGAACGGCCCGGCGCCAACACGGGTGGTGTACGCCTTGATGATGCCCACCGCGCGGTTGATGCGCGTGGGGCCGATGCCGGAGCCCACGGAGGCGCCGCCGGCGGTCGGGTTGGAGGAGGTCACGAACGGGTAGGTGCCGTGGTCCACGTCCAGGAAGGTGGCCTGGCCGCCCTCCATGAGGACCACCTTGCCCTCGTCCAGGGCCTTGTTCAGCACGTAGGTGGAGTCGATGACCAGCGGGCGCAGGCGCTCGGCGTAGCCCAGGAAGTACTCCACGATCTCATCGACCAGGATGCCGCGGCGGTTGTACACCTTGACCAGCAGCTCATTCTTCTGCTTGAGCGATCCCTCCACCTTCTGGCGCAGGATGGACTCGTCGAAGACGTCCTGGACGCGGATGCCCAGGCGGGCCACCTTGTCCATGTAGGCCGGGCCGATGCCGCGGCCGGTGGTGCCGATGGCGCGCTTGCCCAGGAAGCGCTCGGTGACCTTGTCCAGCACCTGGTGGTACGGGGCCACCAGGTGGGCGTTGGCGGAGATGCGCAGCTTGGACGTGTCGGCGCCGCGGGCTTCGAGGCCGTCGATCTCGGCGAAGAGCGCCTCGAGGTTCACCACGCAGCCGTTGCCAATGATCGGCACCGCATTCGGGCTCAGAATGCCGGCGGGAAGGAGCTTGAGCTCATACTTCTCACCGCCCACGACGACGGTGTGCCCGGCGTTGTTGCCGCCATTGGGCTTCACTACATAGTCGACGCGGCCGCCCAAAAGATCAGTGGCCTTGCCTTTGCCCTCGTCGCCCCATTGGGCTCCGACGATCACGATTGCTGGCATGGGATCCTCCCCCATTCGTTGGGCACCCGGCTGTGGACCTGCTGGCACCGGGCCGGGCACCGCACATGAGTACGCCCCAACCCATGCTGCACCGCAGGGGCCGTGGCCGTGCTGCGCATGCGCAAGAGTTCGGGGCTCTTACCAGCCAAGTTTAGCGGACTTCACGCCTGCACCGGGTGCCACGTCACATCACGCGGCCGCGGCGGCAACGGCGTCGTGCCCAAAATCCTCCCAGCTGGAGCCCGCGGCGGCCGTCTCGGACAGGGGAACGTCCACCCAATCCTTGAATGGACGGCCCATGCCCGAGGGGTCGAAGAGCTCCGCGCCGGGGACGGCGAGCGCCGCGGCGTGGCGGGGCGAGTCCCGGCCCAGTTTGAACGCCATGTGCTCCCCGTTCAGGCAGGCCAGGGCCTTCTTGTCCAGCAGCAGGGCGCGGGCGCCGAACATTTTGCCAGCGACGACGCCGGTGGAGGCCAGGTCCGCCGCGACGGATTCGAAGGCGGCAACGGCGGCCGGGGAGGAGGGTGCTGAGTCCATGGCCGCAATCCTACGGCGCAGGCCAGCGACCGGCACAGGGCGGGCGAGCGGAACGGCACAAAAAGGGGATGCACCCCGTGGCGGAAACCGCGGGGCGCATCCCCTTTCAGGAACGCTTCAGTGCAGGCTACTTGGCAACCATCATGGTGCGCAGGTCCTTCAGGACCAGCTGGGCGCCTGTCGGGCCCAGACCCAGGAACCAGACGTCGTCGTTCACGGGCTTGGCATGGCCGGAGGACACGGCACTCATGCGCGGCCACAGGGCGCCGTTGACGACGGCGTCTTCACCCGTCGCGGCGGGCTCGCCGTAGCTGGAGTAGAAGATCCAATCGGAATCGGCCTGCTCAATGGTCTCCGGGGAGACCTCGGCGGCCAGGTCCTCGATGTTCTGGTTCTCCGGGCGGGCCAGTCCGGCGTCCTTGAGGATCACGCCGATCAGGGACTTGTTGCCGTAGAGGCGGATCTTGCCGGGCATGAAGCGGACCAGGGAGATCTTGGTGTCGGCGGGAACGTCCGCCTTGAGCTCGTCGGCCGCGCTCTGGTAGGCGTTGAGCACCTCCACGGCCTTGTTCTCCTCGCCGAGGGCCTCGCCCACCAGCAGGAAGTTTTCCTTCCAGGGGAAGCCCGGGCGGATGCTGAAGATGGTGGGCGCGATGGCGGACAGCTGCGGGTAAAGCTTGTCGGCGCGCAGCTGGCTGCCCAGGATCAGGTCCGGCTTCAGCGCGGCAATCGCCTCGAGGTTCAGGTTCTGGATGGTGCCGACGGTCTTGGCGCCGGCCACCTTGTCCTGCAGGTAGCTGGGGATGGAGCTGGCGCCCTCGGTGGTCGGGATGCCCACCGGCGTCAGGCCCAGGGAGATGACATCGTCCAGCTCGCCGGTGTCCAGGACGACGACGCGGCTCGGCTTGGCCTCGATGGTGGTCTCACCGTTGGCGTGCGTGAGCGTGCGCGGGAAGACGCCAGGTGCGGCGTCGCTGCCGAGCTTGGCCGTCTCCGCGTCGGCGGTGGTGAACTTGCTGCCGCCGATGGCGACGTCGGTGTTGCCCGATCCGCCGCCGGCGGGGGTGGAGGCACCGCAGCCGGCCAGCAGGGTGATGGTCAGGGCAGCTGCCACGCCCGCAAGGGCGGCGCGGCGCATCCGGCGGAATGACCGCGGTGCAGGAGTGGAGTCTTCGAATTTCACAAGGTAAAGCTATCCTAATTATGAGAACCGTTGCATCGACTGTGATGCACACCGCAGATGCCGGCGCGTGCCACGCACCGGGCCAGTCGAGAGTTGCCCCACGCCTTGTCCCCCGCCTCCGTGCCGGCCACCGGCCACCCGCCCCAGCCGGCCGCGCACAGCGCCGCGCCCGACGCCCCGCCGGCACCGTCAGGACCCCCAGCCCCGCCAGCACCGCGCACCCCTCGGCGGCGGACCCTGCTGGCATTCCTGCTGCTTGCCGCAGTGCTGGTCCTTGCCGGCGCCGTCGTCCTCAGCCTGGGCGTGGGCGCCAAGTTCATCCCCTTCTCCACGGTGCTGGAGGCGTTCACCCACCGGCAGGACACCTCCGACCAGGCCATCATTGTGGCCAACCGCCTGCCGCGCACCCTGCTGGGGGTGGTGGCCGGCATGGCCCTGGGCGCCGCCGGCTCGCTGATCCAGGCCGTGACACGCAACCCTCTGGCCGACCCGGGCATCCTGGGCGTCAACGCCGGAGCCGCGTTCGCCATCGTGATTGCCATCGGCGTCTTCGGCGTCGGCTCGCTCCCGGGCTACATCTGGTTCGCCTTTGCCGGCGCCATCCTCACCACCGCTGCCGTCTACCTGATCGGCACCTCGGGGCGCGGCGGCATCAATCCGCTGCGGCTCACCCTCTCCGGCGTCGCACTGGGCGCCGTGCTCACCGGCATCGGCTCCGCGCTGATGCTGGTCAACCCCAAGGCCTTCGACCAGATGCGGGCCTGGAACATTGGCTCGCTGGACGGACGCACGATGGATGTGGTGCTGACGGTGCTGCCCTTCATCGCCGTCGGCCTGCTGATTGCCGCCGCCTGCTCCCGCGGCCTGAACGCCGTCGCCCTGGGCGACGATGTGGCCACCTCGCTGGGCACCAGCGTGGCCGCCACCCGGATCTGGGCCGTCGTGGCGATTACGCTGCTGGCCGGCGGCGCCACGGCCGCCGTGGGCGCCATCGGCTTTGTGGGGCTCATGGTGCCCCATGCCGCGCGCTGGATCACCGGTCCGGACCAGCGCTGGATCATGGCGTTCAGCGTGGTGCTGGCGCCGATCCTGCTGCTGGTCTCCGATGTACTGGGCCGCATTGCCGTGCCCGGTGAACTCCAGGTGGGCATCGTGACGGCCTTCCTGGGTGCGCCGGTGCTGGTGGCGCTGGCCCGCCGCCGGAAGGTGGCCCAGCTGTGAGCACATCCCTGAAGACGCGGTCCCCCTGGGTCCTGCGGACCGGCGGCGGACGGATCAGCGGCCGTGCCACGCCGCGCGCCGTCGTCGTCTGCCTTGTGCTGGCGCTGGCAGCGGCGGCCGTCTCGGTGGTGGCGCTGGCCACCGGCGAATTCCACCTCTCGATCTCCGAGGTGCTGGCGGCACTGGCCGGCCAGGGGCAGGGGCTGGCCCCCACGGTTGTGCTCCAGTGGCGCCTGCCGCGGGTGCTGATGGCGCTGCTCTTTGGCGCCGCACTGGGCATCAGCGGCGGCATTTTCCAGTCGTTGACCCGCAATCCGCTGGGCAGCCCGGACATCATCGGCTTCAATTCCGGCGCCTACACCGGGGCCCTGGTGGTGATGCTGCTGGCCGGCGGCAACTACCTCCAGGTGGCCTTCGGCGCGCTGGCCGGTGGACTGGCGACGGCGATGGCCGTCTACCTGCTGGCCTACCGGCGCGGCTCCCACGGCTTCCGGCTGATCATCGTCGGCATCGGCATCAGCGCCATGCTGGCCTCGGTGAACCACTGGATCATTCTCAAGGCGGACCTGGAGGCGGCCATGTCCGCCGCCGTCTGGGGCGCCGGTACACTCAACGGCATCAGCTGGACGCAGGCGGCGCCGGCCATCGTGGCCGTCCCGCTGCTGATTGCCGCGGCGCTGTTCTACTCGCCGCGGATGCGGATGCTGGAAATGGGCGACGACGCCGCCCGCGCCCTGGGCGTGCGGGCCGAACCGGTCCGCCTGGTGTTGCTGGTGCTGGGCGTCGCGCTGACCGCGGCCGTCACCGCAGCAGCCGGCCCCATCGCCTTCGTGGCACTGGCAGCGCCCCAGCTGGCCCGCCGCCTCACCGGCGGCGCGGGCATTGCCCTGGTGCCGGCGGCCTTCATGGGTGCGCTGGTGCTGGCCGCCAGCGATCTGGCCGCGCAGCGGCTTTTCTCCCCCGTCCAGCTGCCCGTGGGTGTTGTCACGGTCTGCACCGGCGGGCTCTATCTGGTGTGGCTGCTGGCCCGCGAGGCAAGGAAATCATGACGAAGACCACCACTGGCTCCGGACCCTCGACGACGGCGGGGGCTCCGGCCGCCGCCGCCGGCCACCGGCTCAGCGCCGAGGCCGTCACCATCGGCTACGACAAGCGAACCATCTCCACCGATCTGAGCGTGCAAATCCCCGACGGCTCCTTCACGGTGATTGTCGGCCCCAACGCCTGCGGCAAATCCACCCTGCTGCGCGCCCTGGCACGGCTGCTGAAGCCCCGCAGCGGCCAGGTGGTTCTCGACGGGAGCGCCATCACCTCCCTCCCGGCCAAGGAGGTGGCCCGCAGGCTGGGGCTGCTGCCGCAGAGCTCCATTGCCCCCGACGGCATCACAGTGGCGGATCTGGTGGCCCGCGGCCGCTATCCGCACCAGTCCCTGCTGCGCCAGTGGTCCACCAGGGATGAGGCCGCCGTCGCCGGCGCCATGGCTGCCACGGGTGTTGGTGCCCTGGCTGCGCGTCCCGTGGACGAGCTCTCCGGCGGCCAGCGCCAACGCGTGTGGGTGGCCATGGTGCTCGCCCAGGAAACCGAACTGCTGCTGCTGGATGAGCCCACCACCTTCCTGGACATTGCCCACCAGATCGAGCTGCTGGACCTGTGCCGGGACCTGAACGTCGGCCAGGGCCGCACCCTGGTGGCGGTGCTGCACGATCTCAACCACGCCTGCCGCTACGCCACCAACATCATTGCCATGAAGGACGGGGCCATCGTGGCGCAGGGGGCGCCGTCGAACATCATGACCGAGGAACTGGTGGAGCACGTCTTCGGTCTGCCCTGCCGGATCATCGAGGACCCCGTCTCGCACACGCCGCTGGTCATCCCCCTGGGCCGCCCGCACCCGGCGTCCTAGAGAGCACCAACCCAACACTGACCCACAGCACCCAACTGGGGCGCGCCAACTGCTGGAAATCCTTGGATTTCCGGCAGTTGGCGCGCCCCAGTTTTGCGTTGCCATCCACGGCCTCCGGAGCGCGCCGGGGCGGCTTCCCTGGTGACTGAGCTCCATAGCCAAACATCCCACGTTTGTCAAGGCCTCGAAAATCGACCCGAACCGCACCTGCCGGCAGCTGGCATTGCCACGGCGCACCAGTTGTACACACAACAACTCTGCGGAGAATAGAGCCAATACGGCACCGATTTCCATCCAGCGAAACGCCTGCGGTAAGTCTGACCAGACAAGTTGAGCCCCATTTACGGCCGCGCGACGAGGTTGATTGTTCATCCAGAATTTGCCAATACATCAGATGATTCACATGATTCGCACAGCTGGCGCACCGTACAGTCCATGGATGTCACAGCTTGAACCCGATCCGAAAGACATCATGCGTTCATCACACCGCACCCTCCGCCCACTGGCGGCCACCGCTGCCCTGGCCGCCGCCGCCTTTGTCCTCGCCCCGGCCGCCCCGGCCCTGGCTGTCGGCACACCCGACTATGCGGGTCTGCCCGCCGGCACCAAGACCCAGAAGACCCTCGTCATTGGCCTGGACGGCGCCACCTTCAGCACCTTCGCCGGGGCCACCATGCCCAACCTCGCCGCCCTGCGGGCCGGTGGCTTGACCGCCGCCAGCAACCTGTACGCCAACCCGATGGCCCCCACCGTCTCGGGCGCCGGCTGGTCCACCATTGCCACAGGCGCCTGGCCGGACAAGCACAAGGCCGTGGACAACAGCTTCGCCGGCAACAACCTCAGCGAGTACCGGGACTACCAGACCCGCCTCGAGACCGCGGACCCGGCCACGTCCACGCTCGTCGTCGGCACCTGGGGCCCCATCCCCGGCATCGTCTTCAACGGCACGGCGGACCTGAAGATCCCCGGCGGCGACGATGCGAACACCACAGACGTGGCCAAGGACTACCTCGCCAACGGCAACCCGGACAGCACCTTTGTGCACCTGGACGAGGTCGACGGCGCCGGCCACAGCTTTGGCAGCGCCAGCCAGAAATACCGGGACGCCCTGGCAGTGGTGGATGCCCAGGTGGGCGAGCTCATCGCGGCCGTCACCTCCCGCCCCACCTACTCCGCAGAGGACTGGCTGGTCATGGTGACCGCCGACCACGGCCACACCCCCACCGGCGGCCACGGTGGAAACACGCCCCTTGAGCGTGAAACCTTTGTCATCGCCAAGGGCGCCGGGTTCACGCCGGGTTCGACCCGCAACGATGTCAAGATCGTGGACATCGCCCCGACGGTGCTGAAGCACCAGGGCGTGGCCGTGGACCCCGCCTGGAAGCTGGACGGCACGCCGATTTCGGACCTCGCCGCCGATGACTTCGACTCCCTGCGCGGCTCACTGGCTGCCCGCGCCGATGAAACTGCCGTGGCCGCCGGCGTGGCCGGGTGGACCCACTCCACACCGGCCGGCTGGAGCATCGACAACTCGGCCATGCCCACCGGCGGCGTCACCGAGTGGCGCGGCTGGTCCTTCGCCACGGATGAGTTCTGGACCAATGTGGACCGCAACCAAGGCCGCGAAACCAGCGTGCGCAACCGCAACGTCTTCGCCGTCGCCGATTCCGACGAGTGGGACGACAAGACCCACGCCGCGGGCAAGTTCGATTCAACGCTCGTCAGCCCGGAATACCCGCTGAACGGCCAGCCGACCGCCACCGTCTCCTTCGCCACCAACTATGTGATCGACGGCCCGCAGACCGGCGACGTGTATGTCAGCTTTGACGGTGCCGAACCCGTGTCAGTGAAGTCCTACCGCAGCAACACCAACCGGTTTGAGCAGCTGGCCGTGGACGTCCCGGCGGGCGCAACGAAGGCCCAGCTCCGCTTCAAGTACACCGGCACCAACAGCGCCTTCTGGACCGTTGACCAGGTGGGCCTCAGCCAGGAGCCCGCCGTGGCACCGACCACCACCGCCACTATCGAGGCCGCTCCGGCATCGGGCTGGTACAGCCAGGCACCCGTGGTCACGCTGAGCACCGGCGGCGCCGCCCTGGCCGCCCTGGCCGCCGACGGGTCCACCACCGAATACCAGCTGGGTGCCGGCGCCTGGACCCCTTACACGGGCCCCGTCACGATGCCGGAGGGCTCCACGGAGTTCAACTTCCGCTCCACCAGCATCGCCAACGTGGTGGAGGACGCCAAGACCCTGGGCACCATCAAGGTGGACACCACGGCCCCGGCCGTGACGGCTTCCGAATCCGCGCGCACCGCCGTCGCGGCCGCCGAGGAGACCGGGTCCGGGCTGGCCGGCGTTGAATCCAGCGTCGATGGCGGCGCCACCTGGCAGCCGTACACCGCCCCCCTCACAGCCGGCGGCGGAGCACTCACCGTCCAGTTCCGCGCCACCGACGTAGCAGGCAACGCCTCCGATGGAACCGCCTCCGTGGCCATTGCCGCGCTGGGCTCCACCGACACGCCGACGACGGCGCCCGCCGGATCCGCCGGCGCGGGAACCGGCACCACCGCCGGCACCACTTCAGGCGACGCGGGTTCGTTGGCCTTCACCGGCACCCCGGCCGGCCTCGCCTGGATCGGAGCAGCCGCCGCGGCGCTGCTCGCCGCCGGCACCACCCTGCTGGTGCGCCGCCGCCGCACTTCCTAAGAACAGCTAGGCCGCCTGGCACCACTTAAAAAACTGAGGCGCGGCAACTGCAGGGAATCTTCCGATTCTCTGCAGTTGCCGCGCCTCAGTTGGTGGTGCAGGTGCTACTTGGCCTCAATGGCGGCCAGGGCCGCCGGGTCCGAGTCGTTCAGGAACGTGGCGATGCGGGCGGCCTCGTCGGCCTCGCCGATCGCACCGGCCGCCCGTCCCAGTGCATAGAGCGCGCGAAGGAAGCCGCGGTTGCCCTCGTGCTCGAACGGAACCGGACCGGTTCCGCGCCAGCCGTTGCGCCGCAGCGCATCCAGGCCGCGGTGGTAGCCGGTGCGGGCGTAGGCGTAGGACTCGATGGTGCGGCCCTCCGCAAACGCCTCATCGGCCAGAATGGCCCACAGCAGCGAGGACGTGGGGTGCGTGGCTGCCAGATCGACAGCCTCGTCCCCCGCGTCCAGCCGTGCCTGGATCTCGGTTTCCACCGGGAGCAGGGTGGGCTCGGGGCCCAGCAGGTTCTTGCGGAATTCGTCGCTCATGGCTACTTGAACGTCTTGCCCGCGGAGCCGAGCTCCTGCGCCGCAACACCCACACGGGCCGCCATGCCGGCCTCAGCCAGGGCACCCCACACGCGCGGGTCATACGTCTTCTTGTTGCCCACCTCGCCATCAACCTTCAACACACCGTCATAGTTGGCCAGCATGTGCCCGGCCACCGGACGAGTGAACGCGTACTGCGTGTCCGTGTCAATGTTCATCTTGATCACACCATAGGACACCGCATCCTTGATCTCCTGCTCGGTCGAGCCCGAGCCGCCATGGAAGACCAAATCGAACGGGTTCGCCTTGCCCACCTTCGCACCCACCTGGGCCTGGATGTCCTTGAGGATCTCCGGACGCAGCTTCACATTGCCCGGCTTGTACACGCCATGCACATTGCCGAACGTCAGCGCGGTGATGTAGCGGCCGTTCTCCCCCGAACCCAGGGCCTCAACCGTGGCCATGCCATCGGCCACCGTGGAGTACAGCTTGTCGTTGATCGCGTTCTCCACCCCATCCTCCTCGCCGCCCACGGCGCCGATCTCGATCTCCAGGATGATCTTCGCCGCCGCGGCACGGTCCAGCATCTCGCGGGCGATGCGCAGGTTCTCCTCCAGCGTCTCGGCCGAACCGTCCCACATGTGCGACTGGAAGATCGGGTTCTCACCACGCTTGACCGCAGCCTCGGACTCCGCCAGCAGCGGCAGGACGAAGTCGGCCAGGTGGCCCTTGGGACAGTGGTCCGTGTGCAGGGCCACGTTGATGTCATAGTGCTTGGCCACCTCGCGGGCATACGCCGCGAACGCCAGGGAACCGGTGACCATGTTCTTCACCGAGGAACCGGACCAGTAGGCCGACCCACCCGTGGTGACCTGGATGATGCCATCGGACCCGGCATCGGCAAACCCGCGCAGGGCGGCGCTCAGCGTCTGGGAGGAGGTGACGTTGACCGCGGGGTAGGCGAAGCCGCCGGCCTTGGCACGGTCGATCATCTCGGCATAGATTTCCGGGGTTGCAATGGGCACGCTGACTCCTTGTATGAGGTGGGAAACTGTGACGCACCGAACGTCGTTTCGCCTCCCATCGTAGCCAAGACGGCGCGGGGATGCGCACCGTGTCCAGATCGCGGAGCGCTGCCCTCCACGGGAGGTGAAAATCCTAGACGTGCTGGCCGAACACGTGGCGGCGGATCCAGGCGTGCATGGCGATCCCGGCTGCGGAGGCGGCATTGATGGAGCGGGTGGAGCCGAACTGCTCGATGGAGAGCGTGGCCTCGGCCGCGGCGTGGACCTCTTCGCTCAGGCCGGGGCCCTCCTGCCCGAACACCAGCACGCAATTGCGCGGGATGTCGTAGGTTTCCAGCTTCACGGAGTCCGGGAAGATGTCGATGCCGATGATCGCCAGGCCTTCGCCCTGCGCCCAGGCGACGAAGTCCTCCACCGTGGGGTGGTGGCGGACGTGCTGGTAGCGGTCGGTGACCATCGCGCCGCGCTTGTTCCACCGCCGTCGTCCAATGATGTGCACCTCCTTGGCCAGGAAGGCATTGGCCGTGCGCACCACGGTGCCGATGTTCAGATCGTGCTGCCAGTTTTCGATGGCGATGTGGAAGTCATGACGCCGTGTGTCCAGCTCGGCGATGATGGCATCCATCTTCCAGTACCGGTATTTGTCCAGGACATTGCGCCGGTCGCCCTCGCGCAGCAGCTCCTCGTCCCAGTGCTCCCCCGCGGGCAGTTCACCCTCCCACGGCCCCACGCCCACGGCGGCGGCGTGCTCGCTGGCCGGGTCCGACACGGCCCGGTAGTCGGCGTCCGGGGCGGGCACGACGGCGGCTTCCGGGCTCTCGGGGGCGGGCGCGGCGGGCTGGGATTCGGGGGTGTGGCTCACCTATCAAGCCTACCGAGTGCCGCAGCGGCGCCGAACCTGAAAGACTGGGGCCACAGATCGATCGAGCACCACAGCTGCGGCCTGGCCGCGGATCCAGGAGGAATCTACATGACGAAGGTCGAATCCCGCACGGCGGCAGACATCGAATGCTGGCTGACGGACATGGACGGCGTCCTGGTCCACGAGAACCAGGCGGTCCCCGGGGCTGCGGAATTGATCCAGCGCTGGGTGGACACCTCCAAGCGCTTTCTGGTGCTGACCAACAACTCCATCTACACCCCGCGCGACCTCGCCGCGCGGCTGCGCGCCTCCGGACTGGAGGTGCCCGAGGAGAACCTGTGGACCTCGGCGCTGGCCACGGCCCAGTTCCTGAAGTCCCAGATGCCGCACGGGCGAGCCTTCGTCATCGGCGAAGCCGGGCTGACCACCGCCCTGCACGAGGCCGGGTTCATCCTCACGGACCAGAACCCGGACTATGTGGTGCTGGGCGAAACCCGCACCTACTCCTTTGAGGCCATCACCAAGGCCATCCGGCTCATCGGCGACGGCGCGCGCTTCATCGCCACCAACCCTGACGCCACCGGCCCCTCCAACGAGGGCCCGCTGCCGGCCACCGGCGCCATTGCCGCGCTGATCACCAAGGCCACCAACCGCGAGCCCTACATTGTAGGCAAGCCGAATCCGATGATGTTCCGCTCCGCCATGAACCGGATCGAGGCCCACTCAGAGACCACGGCCATGATCGGCGACCGCATGGACACGGACATCATCGCGGGCATGGAGGCCGGCCTGCACACGGTGCTGGTGCTCACCGGCATCACGGCGGCCGAGGACATCGACGCCTACCCGTTCCGCCCCGACGAGGTGCTGGACTCGGTGGCGGACCTGCTGCCCAAAATCCACTAGCGGATCCCGCTCCAGCAGCACGCGCTGCAGACATACGACGACGGCGGCGGGTCCGACCTGACTGCACGGTCCGGTATCTGAGTGCAAACACCGAAGGCGGTCCTGCACTGTCCTGGCGAGCCGCCTTCGGCACTGGCACCGTCACGGTGCCGAATACGCCAGCGAGTGTGCGATGGCATCGAGTTCGGCGGCATGGGAATGCCAGTAGGATTCACTGGCCTCGACGCTGAGCCGGTGCGCCATGCCGTCCGGGGTTATGGCGGTCAGGAATGTGCCCACGATGGGGCCTTGCCTGCTCAAGCAGGTGTAGCTGTGGACCAGGCCCTGCAGTCCCGCTCCTTCTATCCTCATGGGCGGATCCGTGAAAGTGAATCCCGCGATGCACCCGATGGCAGTCTGCCGGTGCTCCCGCAGCAGCTGGGCCGGAGTGGCCGCGGTCTGCCACGCCAGGGTCTCGTCAATGATTGCCTGGATGGTCTCCTCCTGCGGCCAACCGTCCGGCGGCGGCGCAATCGACTCGTAGAGCACCACCACTGGGGACTTCGTGCCTTGCGTGGGCGGAATTTGGATCACGGCATGGTCGGCCACTGGGTGGCCGTTGACAATGTGCACCATGCCGCCGTCGGCCATCACCTGCATGCCGGATGGGTAGCGGAACGCCGTCGCACCCGAGGTGTACTTTGCCGGGGCAGGTTCCGGCGCTGCCGCGGCCCACGTGGAAACGGCCACGGCTCCACTCCATACGACTATGGCCACTGCAATGGCATTCACTAGGCCAGCGCAGACGATCCAGCACAACGCCGATGTTTTCAGCCCGGGCGCCGGTGCAATTGGTCGTTCATCCATGTCGATGCCTCCGTCCCATGGCGCCGCTTTGGCGTCCCTGGGAAGAGGCTAGGGCGGCAAAGACCGGCCATTCAACGGGGACTCGAGGGGATGTGGACAACTTCCGGGCCTCGGCAGCTTGTGCAGGACACCTGTACGGCACGATCCACTAGGCAAGGTCTCAGGGGACCGCGGGCGCACCCATGCCGCCAAGGATCTGTGACAGGGCGGCCAGGCCCACCGCAACCAGCACAAGGAACAGCAGACCGGTGGCAACCGCCCAGCCAATCCGCCGCCGGTTGCGCCGGCGCGGCAGGCCGCTGGATTCATGATGTCCCTGCCGCGGATCGGCGGGATGCCCCGGCGGTTGGTGTCCTTGGCCGTGGAGCGGCTGTTCCGGTCCGTCCGGCGGCATGCCCATAAGATCCTCCGAGCCTGTGCAGTTCCTTGCCGGCCGCTGCAGACGGCCTTGCCCCGACGCTACGGCCACGGGCAGCCGCCCGCAATGGAGGGAACCGCGCCGCCGGTGGACGGCCGCGGATAAGTTGGGTCCACCCAAAGCGCAGCCGGGCACGCTGATCTAGACTGGCCCCATGACACCGCAGGAACTGGCCAATCTGGCCCACCTGCGCCGGGCCCGCGATCTAATCGACCGGGAATACGCCCGGCCCCTGGACGTGCCCACGATGGCCGCCGGCGCCCTGATGTCCCCTGCGCATTTCTCCCGCCAGTTCAAGGCGGCCTACAGCGAAACGCCGTACAACTACCTCATGACCCGGCGGATCGAGCGGGCCATGGCCCTGCTGCGCGCCGGCATGAGCGTCACTGACGCCTGCATGGAGGTTGGCTGTACCTCGCTGGGTTCCTTCAGCTCACGCTTCACCGAGATTGTCGGCATGACGCCCAGCGCCTACCGTGCGCGCGAACACCACGCCGTCAAGGCCATGCCGACGTGCATCGCCAAGACGCACACCCGCCCCTCGCGCAGGTCCCCGGCAGCATCTGAGAACGCTGGGGCCGCGGCCGGAACGCTCCTGCCGGGAACACCGAGCAGGATTGAAGAAGCGCGGCAGACCCCGGCTCCATAGTGTTGGTTTCATGAACATTTCACTGAAGTACGCACATGTCACGGTCAACGACCTCGATGAGTCCCTGGCCTTCTACCGCGACGCCCTGGGGCTGGAAGTCCGCAACGACGTCGGCTCCGACGGACACCGCTGGGTGACCCTCGGCAGCGCCGCCCAGCCCGATCTTGAGATCGTGCTCTCCCCTCCGCATGCCGGCCGCTCCCAGGCCGACGGCGACGCCATCCAGGAACTGCTCACCAAGGGTGTCATGCCCATGCTGGTGTTCAGCACTGACGACCTCGACACCACCTTCGAAACCCTCCGCGCCTCCGGTGCCGAGGTGATGCAGGAGCCGATCGACCAGCCCTGGGGCCCGCGCGACTGCGCATTCCGCGACCCGTCCGGCAATATGGTCCGCTTCAACCAGGGCTGATTCCGGCTGCGGCCCGGTGCTGTCCGCGTGGCATCTCACATGCGGCGCACCGGGCCCTGGGCCGCCTGAACGCTAGGCTGGTGGGGCCGCAACAGCCCCACCAGCAGGAGATCCCCCAGCATGCCGAAGAAGAAGCCCCGCAATTGGGTGGGCATCGTGGGCTGCGTGGTGATGTTCTGTTTCGCCGTGGCAGGCGGAACCGCCGGCGCCATCAAGGGCATCGCCGATGAGACCAGATCGGCAGCCTTCGAAAACTCCGGCAACACCTTCCACCGGGTGCCGGCCACAGTCACCGAGCTCGGCCACAGCAGCAAAAGCAGCAGCAGGGTGTTGCGGGTCCGCTTCGAAACGGTTGAGGGCAGCACCGTCACCACCAGGGTCTTCACCGAGGGTTCAAACCGCGGCTATGCCCAGGGGCAGAGGGTCGAGGTGGTCTACGTTGCCGAAATGCCCGAGGCTGCCCGGCTCGCCCAGTACCCAGGCGAGCCCTACGGCCGCTCGCACACGATCATCGTGGCCGTATGCGCCGTACTAGTCGCAGGTTTTGCCGTCTATCTGCTGGTCCTGGAGCTGAGGCCCCGCTCCACAGGCCGCAGCCGGACGGCCCGGGGCCGGGCCAAGAAGTCCTGACCCGGGCCGGACCTGCCGCGTGCCAGAGGCTAGGGCCGCAGGGATCCGCCCGTGGCTTCCAGGAAGCAGGTTCCGCAGAGGGACTCGTACCAAACGTCAGTGCCGTCGATGGCCACCTGGGCGCCGTCGAACACTATGCCATCACCCGTCCGGCGGGTGTTGAAGATGGCCTTGCGCCCGCAGCGGCAGATGGTCTTCAGCTCCTCCAGCGTGTGCGCAATGTCCATCAACCGCGCGGAGCCGGGGAAGGCCACGGTGCGGAAGTCGGTGCGGATGCCATAGGCCAGCACCGGAACGCCGTCGAGCACGGCAATCTTGAACAGATCATCCACCTGCTCCGGGTCCAGGAACTGGGCCTCATCGATGAGCAGGCAGGCCACCGGCGGGGAGTCCACATGCTGCAGCAGGGCGTCCGGGTCGTCCCCGGCGGCCTGGGCGGCAAAGAGCTCCCGCGCCGAGGCGCCGGGCGGGATGAGGAAATCCACATCCCGGCTGACGCCCAGGCGCGAAACGATGGAGCGCTCGCCCTTGGTGTCGATGCCCGGTTTGGCCAGCAGCACGCGCTGGCCGCGCTCCTCGTAGTTGTACGCCACCTGCAGCAGGCCCGTGGACTTGCCGGAGTTCATGGCTCCGTAGCGGAAGTAGAGTTTCGCCACAGCGCTTAGTCCAGGCCGAGCTCGTCCTTGCCAAACGCGAACAGGTACGGCACGCCGGCCTCGGCCTCAACGCGCTCCTTGGCACCGGTGTTGCGGTCCACAATCACTGCCACGGCCTTGACGTTGCCGCCGGCCTTCCGCACGCCTTCGACAGCGGTCAGGGCGCTGCCGCCGGTGGTGGAGGTGTCCTCGAGAACGACGACGTCGCGGCCGTCCACGCCGGGGCCCTCAACCTGGCGGCCCATGCCGTAGGACTTCTGCGCCTTGCGGACCACGAAGGCGTCGATGGCGCGCCCGGCGTCGCCCGCGGCGTGCATCAGGGCGGTTCCGACGGGGTCGGCGCCCATGGTCAGGCCGCCGGCGGTCTCAAACTCGATGCCGGCGTCGTCCAGCATGGCCAGCATGACCTGGCCGGTCAGGCGCGAGGCCTCGTGGTGCAGCGAAATGCGGCGGAGGTCGATGTAGTAGTCGGCTTCCTTGCCGGAGGAGAGGATCACCTTGCCGCGGACCACGGCCAGCTCCTTGATGAGTTCGAGCAGGCGGGCGCGCGCGGCGGCGGTGTCAAGAGTCGCAGTCATGGCTCCAATTCTATAAGGCGGCGCCACGGCGGGCGGCCCGGGCCGCGGGCGCCCAGCGTCATCCCCGGTCTCACTGCGCTCGTCTACGTCCCCGTGGCCATTAGGCTTGTGCCCATGCGAGAACTCCAGGCACGGATTATTGACGAACTCGGTGTGCAGCCCAGCATCGACCCCGCGGCGGAGATTGCGCGCCGGGTGGGCTTCCTCAAGGACTACCTCAAGGCCACCCACACCAAGGGATTTGTGCTCGGCATCAGCGGCGGAT
The DNA here is from genome assembly GCF_000482545.1 of Arthrobacter sp. 35W. Classification (GTDB taxonomy): domain Bacteria; phylum Actinomycetota; class Actinomycetes; order Actinomycetales; family Micrococcaceae; genus Specibacter. Next base: position 1,520,323 of record NZ_KI519455.1, on the reverse strand, counting down.
TGGATTCCTCGCTCGCCGGCAGGCTGGCCCAGCTCGCCGTCGAGGAGCTGGCGGCGGAGGGCACCGAGGCCGATTTCGTGGCCGTGCGGCTGCCCTACGGCGTCCAACATGACGAAGATGACGCGCAGGCAGCCCTGGATTTCATCGCCCCCAAGACCTCCTGGACCTACAACATCTCCCCGGCCGTGGACGGCTTCCAGGATGAATACACCGCCACCACCGGTGAGGTCATCACCGATTTCAACAAGGGCAACATCAAGGCCCGCTCGCGCATGATTGCCCAGTACGCCCTAGCCGGGCAGCGGAATCTGCTGGTCATCGGCACTGACCACGCCGCAGAATCCGTCACCGGGTTCTTCACCAAGTTCGGCGACGGCGGCGCCGATGTGCTGCCGCTGTTCACGCTGAACAAGCGGCAGAACCGGGCGCTGCTGCGCGAACTCGGGGCCGACGAGCGCATCTGGAACAAGGTCCCCACGGCCGATCTGCTCGACGGCAGGCCCGGCCGCACGGACGAGGACGAGCTCGGCATCTCCTACGACACCATCGATGACTACCTCGAGGGCCGGGGTGTCCCGGACGCCGCCGCCGAGGCCATCGAACGCCGGTACCTGATGACCCGGCACAAGCGCACGGTGCCTGTCACCCTGCTGGATTCCTGGTGGCGCCCAACTGAGTGACACTTGTGTCACATCTGGGACGGGTTTTTGTGCGATAGCTGTCACCCAGTTGGGCGGGGGTGGTTGGTAACGTGGGGTCTGTGAAGATTGCAACCTGGAACGTCAATTCCCTCCGCGCCCGTGCCGACCGTGTGGAGGAGTGGCTGCGCCGCTCCGATGTGGATGTGCTGGCCATCCAGGAAACCAAGTGCAAGGACGAGAACTTCCCCTGGGAGCTGTTCGAAAACAACGGCTACGAGGTGGCCCACTTCGGATTCAGCCAGTGGAACGGTGTGGCCATCGCCTCCCGGGTGGGGCTCGACGACGTCGAGCGCACCTTTGCGGGGCAGCCCGAGTTCGCCAAGCCGGGCAAGACCCCGGAGCAGGAGGCCCGGGCGATTGCCGCCACCTGCAACGGTGTGCGCATCTGGAGCCTCTACGTTCCCAACGGCCGTGCGCTGGAGGATCCCCACATGCCCTACAAGCTGGCGTGGCTGGATGTCCTCAAGGACCAGGCCACCGGCTGGCTGGCGGAGAACCCGGCGTCGGAGATCGCCTTGATGGGCGATTGGAACATCGCCCCGCAGGATGACGACGTCTGGGACATCGACTACTTCATCTCCGAGGGCCTGACCCACGTCAGCGCCCCGGAGCGCGCGGCCTTCCACGCCTTTGAGGAGGCCGGCTTTGCCGACGTCGTCCGCCCGCTGCACCCGGGCCCGGGCGTCTACACCTACTGGGACTACACCCAGCTGCGCTTCCCCAAGAAGGAGGGCATGCGGATCGACTTCGTGATGGCCTCCCCCGCACTGGCATCCCGTGTGGTGGCAGCGGAGATCGACCGTGAGGAACGCAAAGGCAAGGGTGCCTCGGACCATGCGCCCGTGATCGTGGAACTGGGGTAGGAATGCGCAACGGGCTGTATTTGGGCGGGGCCTCGCTCCCGTATGTCTCCAGCCTGCGCATCTACCAGCCGCTGGAGAGCTACACGGCGGCCCAGCAGCGCTACATCGAGGAACATCTGGTGCTGGGCCAGGACCGGGTGAGCATCGATGCCCAGGAGCTGGCGGATTCGCTCGGCCGGATCAGCCGGGACAACGCCAACCCGCTGCCCACGCATGCCGTGGAGCGGGTCCGCACCCTGCAGATGGACCCCGAGCTTCCCACGCTCTACTCCCCCAACCAGGTGGTGGCCCGCTCGTACCAGGCCGCTGCCGATTTCCAGCACGGCCCCACAGCCCATCTGGCACAGATGCTGATGCCGGAGGAGGTGTGGGCGCCGGCTCGACGGCGGGCCGATGGCTCCGAGGGCATGTCCACTCCGGTGCAGACGCGCATTTCCACCTGGGGCATCCCCTTTAGCTGGTTTGTCCTGGTCTCCGAACGGGACCGCACCGAGGTGGTGGAGGCCGCCGGGCAGGTGCTCACCGTCCGCATCCAGGTGCCGCTGCCGCTGGCAGCCCACCGCGCCGCCTCGGTGCTGGTGATGCTGGAGGAAAACGCGCCGGACCTTGATCTGTACGAGGAACTGGACCAGCTGCACGACTGGCTGGGCGGATACTCCCGCGATGCCGTGGTGGAGCTGGACTACGGTCCGGTGGCCAACCGCGTCTACCCCGACGAGTCCCCGGTGGATGTCAGGCTGGGCCTGGAATGCCTGGCCGAGGGCGATCTGACCGGAGCGGCGGCCGCCTACCGGCGGCTGGCTTCCCGCTGGATCCCGATCCGCCAGCTGGCCCGCGCCAGCTGACCAACGCCGTCGCGCCCCCAATGTCGCTTCGCTCCATTGGAACGCTAGGCTGGCGGCGGCGCGGTGGAACCGCGCACCACCAGCTCAATGGGCTGCAGCATGTCCTCGATGGACCCTGCGGCACCGGCGAGTTCGGCCATCAGCATCCGGGCGGCCAGATATCCGTGCTCGGTGGGCTCCTGGCGGATGGTCGTCAGTCCGGCCGCGGCGGAGAATTCGTGGTCGTCGATACCCACCACCGACAGATCCTGCGGAATCCTGATCCCCCGGCGCTGGGCCTCGAACATCAGCCCCATGGCCATTTCGTCCGAGGCGCAGAAGATGGCCGTGGGCTTGGGCCCCGGGGCGTCAAAGAGCGCCCGCGCCGCTTGGACGCCCTCCGTCACGGTGAAGTTTCCCGCCACATTCCACTGCGGCGGGCAGGCCAGACCCGCGGCAGCCATGGTCCGGGTGAAGGCCTCGGTGCGCAGGGCCGGGACGGCAAAATTGAGCTTGTCCTCCACGGCGCCATGCATATGCGCGATCCTCGTGTGCCCCAGTTCGATCAGGTGCCGTGTGGCCAGCTCCGCGGCGGCGCCGTCGTCGATCATGACCGACGAACAGCCGGCCACCGGACCGCCGACGGCGATCAGCGGGATCTCCGTCTTGTGCAACTGCTCCAACTCGTCCTCGGTCAAACCGAGGCACAGGACCACCAGGGCGTCGATCTGCTTGCGCACCATGTTGCCGGTGAAGAAGCGTTTGCGCCCGCCCGCATAGCCGCCGAGGCTGAAGAGGAGCAGGTTGTAGCCGTTCTCGCGCAGCGCCTTGTCCACGCCCTCGATCGAGTGGCCAAAGTACCAGCGGTCGGCGTAGGGCGCCAGCACGCCGACCGTCCGGGTGCGGCCGGTGGCCAGACCGCTCGCCGAGGGCGAGGCCACATAGCCCAGCTCCTCGACGGCGGCCAGAATCCGCGCCCGGGTTGCCGGGCTCACGCGCGGCAGCCCCCGGATGGCCCGGGAGACGGTTGCCGTGGAGACCTGGGCCAGGGCGGCGACGTCGTCAATGCTGACAGCCACTGCCCCTCCTTCCTGCGTGAAAGGCCATGCCGGACTTCCCAGCGCCGCTAGTTCCGGCGCCGGGCGATCCGCCGGGGCAGTTTGCTGCGCAGCCGCAGCATGCCCCAGAAGGCCAAGACGATGGCCAGCAGTGCCATGGCCCAGCCGAGTGCCGGCTGGCCTGTCACTTCCATCCAGACGGTGGTGGCCAATACGACTATTCCCCAGAAGCCCAGGAAGCCGATAATTATGTCAAAATCCTCGGCACTGCGCTGCCTGGCCCCACTGGCCTCGGCACCGTTCTCCTGCCCGGCGGAGGTCTGATCCCGGGCGGCCATTACTTGACGGCTCCGGCGGTCAGGCCGGCGACGATCTTGCGCTGGAACACCAGCACCAGGATCACCAGCGGGATGGTCACCACTGTGCCGGCCGCCATGACGGCGGTGTACGGCTCCTGGTGCGGCTGCGCCCCGGCGAAGTAGGCAATGGCCACTGTGACGGTCTTGGTCGATTCGTTGGAGAGCTGGCTGGCAATCAGGAACTCATTCCAGGCCGCGATGAACGCCAGGATGGCCGTGGTGAACACCGCCGGTGCGGCCAGCGGCATGATCACCTTGCGGAAGGCCTGGCCCTGCGTGCAGCCATCGATGCGTGCCGATTCCTCAAGCTCCCACGGCATCTCGCGGAAGAACGAGGTCAGCGTGTACACGGTCAGCGGGAGCACAAAGGAGATGTTCGGAATGATCAGCGCCTGGTAGGTGCCGTACCAGCCAATGTTGGTGAACAGCTGGAACAGCGGGGTCACCAGTGCCACACCGGGGAACATCGAAGCCCCAAGGACAAACCCCAGCACCAGGAACTTGAAGCGGAACTCCAGCCGGGCCAGGGCGTAGGCGGCAAAGACGCCGAACAGCAGGGCGACGATGGTGGTCACGCCGGCCACGAGGAGCGAGTTGAGCAGGTTCCGGGCAAAGTGGTTGCCCAGATCCTCGGAGAACACCGTGGTGAAGTTGTCCCAGGTGACGTGGGTGAAGAACGGCGTGGGGTCGAAGGTGTAGCCGACATCCCGAAACGCCGTGACGATCATCCAATAGAACGGCAGCAGGCACCAAATGAAGATCAGTGCGGCGCTGATGTAGGTGCGGCCGTTCGCCCAGCGTTCACGACGCTTGGCGGCCAGATGCGGCGCCGCGGCGGCGGCACTGGCGGCTTTGGCTGTTGAGATGCTCATTTGCCCTTCCCCTTTCCGGGGCCGGTGGCGGATTGGACGGCATTGGCCCCCAGGAAGCGGACAAAGATGAACGCCACGAGGAAGATGACAAGGAACGTGATGGTGGACAGGGCCGCGGCGGAGTTGAAGCCCTGCCTGATCTGGTCCACCACGAGGATGGACAGCGTGGTGGTGCCGTTGGCTCCTCCGGTCATGATGGCCGGAAGGTCGTACATGCGCAGGGCGTCAAGCACACGGAACAGGATGGCCACCATCAGCGCCGGCTTCACCAGCGGCAGCGTGATCTGGGTGAAGCGCTGCCAGGCGGAGGCGCCGTCCACCTTGGCGGCTTCGTAGACCTCGGCCGGGATCATCTGCAGACCGGCCAGGATCAGCAGCGCCATGAACGGGGTGGTCTTCCAAACATCGGCAATGATGATCGCCGTCCGGGCGGGTCCCTCGGAGCCGGTCCAGAGGATGGCGGTGCCGAAGAGCTTGTTGGCGATGCCGTCAAAGGCAAAGATGAAGAACCACAGCTTGGCCGTGACGGCCGTGGGGATGGCCCACGGAACCAGCACCGCGGCCCGCAGGGCGCTGCGGCCCTTGAAGGTCCGGGCCATGATGATGGCCATCCAGAAGCCCAGCACCGTTTCCAAGACCACCGTGACAACGGTGAAGAAAAACGTGGTGCCCATGGCGGACCAGAACTGCGCGCCAAGGCTGCCGGGCGAGCAGGCGGTGGTTCCGCCGTCGGGGGCGGGGCACTGTTGGAACAGCCAGTGCACGTAGTTGGCCACCCCGGCGAAGCCGCCGGCCACAAAACTGCCGGTCACCGGGTCCAGGCCCTCATCCTGTTGGAAGGACATGATGATCGCATTGACCACCGGATAGACGATGACGATGCCCAGCACGATCACGGTGGGAAGGATGAGTGTCGCCGCCCACCGCCCCTGGGTTTTGGCCTTGCGGTCCTGGCCTACTTCTTTGTTTTCGTGTCCTGCGTTGGGGCCGGCGGTCCCGCGAACCGTCGTTGGCTGCGCGTGGGTGGACATGGCCTCTCCTTTCACCGTATGGATGGCAGCTGTGCGCCGCTGCCCCGCAATGGTGCCTCAAGGCGGCACCGGGAATGCCCGACGGCGGTGGGCGGCCGGGAGGGCCGCCCACCGCACGCGCTTAGTGGGAGCCCGAGGAGATGGCGCTGGCCATATCGGTCAGGGCCTGGTCAACGCTCTTTTCGCCCTTGATGGCGGAGTAGGCGTTGTCCTGGATGGCCTTGGTGACGGCCGGGTAGAACGGTGACACGGGGCGCGGAACAGCGTTCTCGATGGAGGTCTTCAGCACGGGGAGGTACGGCAGCTGGGCCACCAGGGCCGGGTCGTCGTACAGCGAGGTGAGGACAGGGGCCAGCGAGCCCTGGGTGGCGTAGAACTTCTCTGTTTCCTCGCTGGTCATGAAGGCCAGGAAGTCCTTGGCCGTGGCCTTGTTCTTGGAGTAGACGCTCACTGCCAGGTTGTGCCCGCCCAGGGAGGAGGCGCCGGGGCCGTCCTTGCCGGGCAGCGGCGCGATGCCGAAGGTGTCCTTCACCGTGGAGGCGCCGTCGGCCTTGGCCAGGTTGTAGACGTAGGGCCAGTTGCGCAGGAACAGCAGCTTGCCGTCCTCAAAGGCCTGCCGGCCCTGCTCCTCCTGGAAGGTGATGCCTTCGGTGGGGATGTTGCCGTCCTTGTAGGCGCTGACCAGGTTGTTCAGGCCTGTCTTGGCGTCGGCCGTGTCGAGGGTGGGCTTGCCGTCCTCGCCCACGATGGTGCCGCCGGCGGTGTTGATGGCCTCGGCCACGTTCACCGTCAGGCCCTCATACTTGGCAAACTGTCCGGCATAGCAGCCGATGTTGTTGGCCTTGGCGATGGAGCACATGCCCATCATCTCGTCCCAGGTCTTGGGCGGGGTGGGGACCAGATCCTTGCGGTAGTAGAGGATGCCGCCGTCGGAGGTCTGCGGTGCGGCGTAGAGCGTGCCCTTGTACGTGGCGGTCTTCACCGTGGCCGGCAGCATCTTGGAAGTGTCGACGGCCATGGTGTCCTTCAGCGGCTGGAGCCAGCCCTTGGCGGCGAACTCCGCCGTCCAGACCACGTCGACATCGACGACGTCGTAGTCGGTGGCCTTGGCCTGGAACCGCTGGACCAGGTCATCGTGCTGCTGGTCCGCGTTGTCGGACTGCTCCTTGAACGTGACGATCTGGTCCGGGTGCAGGGCGTTCCACTTGTCCAGCAGCGGGCGGACAACATTGGAGTTGTCCTTGCCCTGGACGTACGTGATGGGACCGCGGCCGTCCAGGTTGCTGGCCGCATCGCCGCCACCTCCGCCGCCGCCACCCCCGCCGGAACCCGAACTGCACGATGCCAGCGCCAATGCCAGCACGGCCGCCGCGGCCAAGGGGGCAAACTTTCGTGAATTTCCCATTCCCATGCTCTTTCTCTCCAACCAATATCGAGCCGGCGCATGCCCCTGCCATCATGCCCAGGGACCGCGCGGTGAGTGATGTTGATCACTGTAGCGATGAAAATGACAAATGTGCAAGCGCTTGCACATAATCGTGACCATTCCGTGGCATGGCACAAAAAAGGGGCGCCACCGGAAAAATCCGGTGGCGCCCCTTGGCTGGAAACTCCTACTTGTGCGAGTCACCCTTGAAGAATCCGGCGATCTTGGCGCCCAATCCCTTGGCGTGCTCGGCCGCATCTCCTGCGAAATCCTTGACGTGCTCGGCGGCGTCCTCGGCAAAATCCTTGACGTTTTCGGTGACGTCCTCCACCAGATCCTTGGCGTTTTCCGCCACGTCTCCGGAGAAGAATTCCTTGACGTTTTCGGTAACATCGCCGGCTGCCTCTTTGAGGTTTTCGCCGGCGTCGCCGAGGAACTCCTTGACGTTGCCGAGGGCATCCTCTGCCGTGTTGGCGGCTCCCTCGGCGGCGTCCTGCGCAGCGCCTTCGACGTTCTCGGCCGCATTGGCGGCGGCGTCCTGAACGGCCTCGATGGGGTTCTCGCCGTTGACTTCGCTCATGTGACACTCCCTGGGTTAGATCTGGTTAGGTCCAAATCCGGCCGAAGCCGGATGGGGTGTTGCACGCCCAGACTAGCGGACTCGCTCGGCCTTCGTGAACCGCGACCGTGCGCCCGCGCCGATGCTGATCAGCACCGGTGTTTGGAAGCCCAGCACCTCATCCAGCGCCTGCACGAGGGCTGCAACGTCGGCGGCCACGGTGTGCGGGGCCACGCCCTGGCGCGGCAGCACCCGCACCTTGACGGCGGGCTGTCCGCGCAGCTCGTAGGTGGTGACCCACGAGCCCACCAGATCCGAACGCTCGGCCAGCGCCGTCTTCAGCGCCTGTTCGGCCACGGCGGCACCGATCGCCACCCGGCCGGCGGCGCCGTCGTCCTGGGCATCCCCGGCTGTGGAGACCAGGGTGGAGGCGCGGCCCTTGCCCTGGTTGGCCACCCAGGTGATCATGGCGATGACCAGCAACACCATGGCCACGGCCACGGCGATCCACAGCCAGCTGCCGCCCTGCCCCGGCAGCGCCGTGCTGTGGGCCAGATCGGCCAGCGACTCGGCGGCCGGCTTGGCCCAGCCCTGCCACCAGCGCGCTGCGGCGGGAAAGGCTGCCACAGCAATCAGCAGGGCGCCCACGGCCAGGAAGACCAGGCCGAAAAGGGCCAGCAGAATCCGGTTGGCGCCGCGCGGTGTGCCGTTCATACGCCCACCACGCCCATCGGAGCCAGGGCCACACGGACCACCGGGCGGGGCAGCAGCTCCATCGCATCAAGTTCATCTTCGACGGCGGTGCGCACGGTGTCCCCATCCAGCGGGATGCCCGAGGTCGGGCGGACGTTCACCTGCACGAGGTTCCTCGAGACCACCACCATCACCTGCTCCCGCGTGACGCCGGCGGCCAGCCGGGCGCGCCGGGCCAGGGCCGAGGCCACCACCTCGTCATCGACCACGACGGCGGCGCGCGGGTTGGCAATGGCGTGGCGGGCGCGGCGGCCGGGCAGTATGGCGTTCAGGACAAAGACAAGACCCACCAGCATCACGACGGCGCCGATGAGGCCCAGCAGCAGCGGCGAAACCCCCGCCGGCAGGCTGGCCAGATTCGTGGCGGCGGCGAGCGGATCCACGAGCCACGGCGGCTGGCCCACGGCCCGCAGCACGGCCTCAAGCAGGATGTAGATGGCCAACAGGGCCACCACCGTGGCCGCCAAGCCGGCCAGCGGCGCCCGGGAGGAATGCATTTCACGGCGCAGGATGCGCTCCATCGACGCTGTCACAGGACGCGGCCTCCCCTCGTGGTGCGGATGCCTGTGATGCGGATGTCCACCCGGCTCAGGCGCGAGCCGGTGAGCTCCTGGACCAGGGCGAGGATGGTGGCCTTGGCTGCCACGGCGCGGTCCAGCACGCTGCCGCCGGTGCGCTCCACGCGCCGCGGATCACGGGCAACCTCGCCCAGCGGTGGAATGCCGATGGGCAGGGCGAGCGAGAGCGCCAGGAGCCCGGCGTCGTCGGCCCAGCTGGCACGGACATCGGATGCCGACACACCCAGCGTCTGGGCCGCGGCGGCCTGCGCCACGGAGGTCAGGGCCTGGGTGCTGATGCGGTTGTGGCCGGCCAGTTCCAGAACCGATGAACCGGCGACGTCGGGGGCTGCTGTCACGACGACGAACGCCGGCCGGTGATGGCGTCAAGGACGCTGCGCCACTGCATCTTTCCGCTGGCGGCGCGCCCCACGAGCGCCCCGGCACCCATGAAGATGGCGGCGATCAGGAACCCCCAGAAGCCGAAACTGAAGGCCATGAAGGCCAGAAAGGCACCGATGGCGATGCCGGCAAGTGTCAGGTTCATGGCTGGTCCCCCTTGTGGATGGAAAGCACGTCCGCCGTGGCGGCCTCTGCAGCCGTTTCCGCAGCGGCGGACGTCGTCTGGCCGGCGGGTGCGGGGCGTGACACACCCAAACGTTCACTCAGCCGGGGCCTCGGGGCCTGCTTCTCGGCGTCGACGGGGCCAACGTGGACATCGTTGATCTCGATGTTGACCTCGATGACGTCCAGCCCCACCAGATCCTGGACGGCGGCGTAGACGGCGGCGCGGACGGCGTTGGCCAATTGCTGCAGCGGCTTGCCGTACTGGGCCACCATGTTGATGTCCACCGCCACCTGGGTCTCGCCCACCTCGACGCGGACACCCTGGGCGAGGTCGCTGGCACCGACAACATCGCGGATGGCTCCGATGGACCGTGCGGCACCGGTGCCCAGCGCATGGACCCCGTCCACGCTTCGGGCGGCCATGGCTGCCACCTTGGCCACGGCGGCCTCCGCTATGACGGTGCGTCCCGTGGCTTCCTGCGACTGGTCTGGCCCGAGCATCTGGCACGCCCTTTCTGTTGTCCCTACCGTAACCCTATGCAGGGACACCGTGGCGGGCAACGCGGCGGGCCGGGACTGTTGGGGTGTTGCTAGCCGCCGCAGTTGACCTCAAGCCAGGTGGTGATCGGTTTCACGGCCTCCTCATAGGCGGCACTGTCGAACTTGGCCAGATCGGTGCCCATCGACTCCACCACAGCGGAGAGCTTGGCGAAATCGGGCTTCAACTCCTCAGGGACCTGGCCCATGGCCTCGTTGATGCTGGCCTTGGCCTTTTCCACATCTTCGGGCCCGACGGCGCCCAGGGCCGCACTGAGCGGAAGGAAGGAGACACCGGCCAGCACGCCGGCCACGGACAGGCAGGCGGTGGGGTCGGCCGGCGTCGAACCGGCCGTCGATCCACTCGTTGAACCGGCGGCTGCGCTTTGGCTGGTGCCCGTGCCGGTGGCCTTGGAGCCCGGCGGCGATCCGGGGAGCAGCGAACAGCCGCTCAGGGCCAGGACCGCGGCAACGCCCAGCGCCACCACTCGCTTGTGTGTTGAAGATCTCATGACCGCCCCTAGGTTTCTACGCCACACCCCGGGCATGGCCATCTCACACGCTACGCCGGGGGCGGGTGCGTGCCCAGCCCCGGAGAATGTGGTGTTAAGCGAAAAGATCCCCTCATTCGCAAAGAATGAAGGGATCTTTTAGCTGGTGGCTCCGACCGGCGTCGATCCGGTGACCTTTCGATTTTCAGTCGAACGCTCTACCAACTGAGCTACAGAGCCTGGTGAACTGGTCACCATGACCACCCGGATTTCTCCAAGAGATCAAAGCGACCCTGACGGGACTCGAACCCGCGACCTCCGCCGTGACAGGGCGGCGCGCTAACCAACTGCGCTACAGGGCCTTGCTGTGTATTTCCATAATTCGTTCCATTCACGTTTCCGTGATTTTCACGAGTTATATCGTACCAGTCTTTTCGGACTGTTTTTACCACTCGGTTTTACTCGAATGATTGCTTGAGCTTTTGGCTCATGCGTACCCCCAACGGGATTCGAACCCGTGCCGCCGCCGTGAAAGGGCGGTGTCCTAGGCCGCTAGACGATGGGGGCATCGTCACTTTTGATCGTCCGCGGCTTCCCGCGTCCTCCCGAAGTGGACTCCAAAAACTATAGGGCCTAAATCCGAAATATACAAAACGAGCACAATCGACGGTCCTGCAGCCGCTTCAATCCCCGGCGCTACGCTGGTCCCATGAGCGACGATCCCCACGCACCGGAGCCCGCATCGGCGCCGTTTTCCATGACCGAGAACGAGTTCGACAAGGCCGTGGAGCTTGCCCTGGACGGCATTCCGGAGGACCTGCGCCGGGCCATGGACAATGTGGTGGTCTTCATCGAGGAGCGCTACCAGCCCGGACCCGGCGAAGATCCGGACACGGTGCTGCTGGGGCTGTATGAGGGAACACCGCTGACGGAGCGTGACTCATGGTGGGCCGCGGGCTCCCTGCCGGATCGGATCACCATCTACCGGGACGCCATCCTGGACATCTGCACCTCCCGCGATGAGGTGGTCGAAGAGGTGATGGTCACGGTGGTCCACGAGATCGCCCACCACTTCGGCATCAGCGACGACCGCCTCCACGAGCTGGGCTGGGACTAGGACCCGGCCACTGTCCCACGCCCGCCGCGGAATGACACTGTTGTTATTCATGTGAAGGGTGTTTCCTGTGTTGCCAAAGTGACAAAAGTGACCGTAGATTCAAGGCTGACGTGGAAGTGCAGCCGCCCGGCCCGGCGCCTGTCTGCCCGCCCTCGGTGGCAGGCAGGTGCATTCCCCGAAGAATCAGCAGTGAGGTCTCTCCTATGACGATGGTGCCGCGCCAGCCTTCTGGCTCCGAGTCCCCGGCCCAGCCTGCCGTGGCGTTCCTCCGCCGTGCCGCGGGCACTGGCACCGCCGCCCTCGCCTGCGCCGCGCTGCTCGCCGGCACGTTCATGGCCCCCGCCGTCGCGGCAATTCCCGCCGCACCCTTCCCGGCTGTGCAGCCGGCGAGCCCGGCCATCCCATCGGATGATGACATCGCGAAGGCCAAGTCGAGCGAGGCTGCTGCAGCGGCCGAGGCCGCCAAGATGGAAGCCATCCTGTCCGAGGCCACGACGACGCTGCAGGGCAGCATGGCCAACTCCATGCGCGCCAACGATGCCTACTCCAATGCCATCCTGGCCGCGGACAGCCGCCGTCTGGCCGCCGAGGCCGCCCATGCCGCCGCCGATGCCGCGGCCAAGGGCTATGACAAGGCGAAGTCGCAGGTGGGCCAGCTGGCCGGCAGCCTGTACAAGACCGGCGGCATGAACCCCAGCGTCCAGACGGTGATGGGCGGGTCCGGATCCGGCGATGCCCTCTACCAGGCCTCCACGTTGATGGCGCTGAGCCAGACGCGCAGCCGCACCTACGCCACCGCCGAGGCTGCAGCCGAGGCGTCGGGGTCCCTGCGGGCCGCTGCCGAGGCGGCACAGCAGGCCGCCGACGACGCCGCCAGAACCGCCGAAGCCGCCCGTGCCACGGCCGAGTCCGCCATGTCCGCCCAGCGTGCCGTGGTGGATGGCAACGCCAAGCAGCGCGCGGACGTGCTGGCCAAGCTGGCCACTTTGAACAACACCACCGTGGAACTCGAGGACGCCCGTGTGGCGGCCCTGGAGCAGAAGAAGCGCGAGGCTGCGCTGGCGGAGCAGATCGCCAACTCGGCCAACACTCCGCAGCCCCCGGCCCCCTCCGGCGGCGGAAACGGCGGCTCCGGGAACGGCAACACGGGCGGCGGCGGAAACGGCGGCTCCGGGAACGGCAACACGGGCGGCAGTGGGAACACCGGCGGCTCCGGAGGTGGCGGGAACACCGGCGGCACCACGCCGCAGCCCCCCGTCGTTGCGCCGAAGCCCGAGGAGCCGGCACCGCTGCCCCCGCCCGTCGTCCAGCCGCCGCCCGTACAGCCGCCCGTGGCCGCTCCGGACCCGCCGGCACCGCCCGCGGGCTTCAACACCTCGGTGATGGTGAACTTCGCCCTGTCCAAGATGGGCGGTGCGTACCAGTGGGGCGGCATCGGCAACCCCGGCTACGACTGCTCCGGCCTGGTCTACAAGGCCTTCGCAGCAGCGGGCGTCAACGTGGCACGCGGCGGAACCGACCAATTTTGGGGCGCCCCGGTCAGGGTTCCCCTGAGCCAGATGCAGTACGGGGACCTGTTGGTCTTCAACGACCTCGGCGGCGGAAACTTCACCCACATTGCCATCTACATTGGCGGCGGCCAGGTGGTCCACGCGATGAACCCGGACGACGGCATCCTGGTCACGCCGTTGTCGTGGATGACCGGCCTGTATCCGCAGGCGGCCCGCTACTAGGCACACCCCAGCACGCAAAGCGGCGGCCGCCCCAACCGGGGCGGCCGCCGTCGTCGTTGCTGTGGAGCCCTCTAGGCCTCAAGCATGTGGAGCCCTCTAGGCCTCAAGCATCGGCCCGAAGGACTCCCGGTCCGCCAGCCGCGGATCCTCGATGTCCTTGACCACCATGACAGGGCCCTTGGCGTGGTGGAGCACGCCGTCGGTGGTGGAGCCGAGCAGCATGCCGGCGAATCCGCCGCGGCCGCGCGTACCCAGCACCACCAGCTCCGAGGAACGGGTGGCGTCGATCAGCACCTCCACCGGAGGACCGTCCACCAGCTGGACGTCCATCGGCAGGTTCGGGAAGTGGCTGCGCAGCCAGGCGGCACCGGCGTCGAGCTGGACCTTGATGTCCGCAAACAGGGCCTCGCGGTCCAGCGGGGCGGGGATCCAGGCCAGCGAGCCGCTGTAGGGCGGAATGGCGCAGATGACCCGCAGCGTGCGGCCGGCCCGTTCTGCCTGCTCGGCGGCGGCCAGGACGGCCATCCGGGCGGTTGCCGATCCGTCCACGCCGACGGTGACCACGTTCTCCACGGGGACGTCGGGATGCTTGTCGCCGCGTTCGCGCTTGGCCGGGGCGGGCTCGCCCAGGCGCGGTGCACAGCTGAGCGGGATGGTCACCGTGGGGCATTTGGAGTGGGCCGGCAGCGCACTGCTGACGGATCCCAGCAGGCGGCCCACAAAGCCGCCACGGCCGCGCGAGCCAAAGACCAGCAGCTCGGCGGTTTCGCTCATGTCCAGCAGCACGCCTGCGGCGTCGCCGTTCTCCACGCGGGCGTCCATCTCGACGTCGTACTCGGCAATCTTCGCGGCGGCCTCGCGGACCACCGATTCGGCGCCCTCACGGATGACGTCGTCATCCACCGTGGCGTAGCCGCCGTCCAGCCCGGAGGCGGCGAAGATGGGAACGCTGTAGGCGGTCACCAGGTGCAGGGGGCTCTTGCGGCGCACGGCTTCCCGGGCGGCCCAGATGAGGGCGCAGGTGCTCTGCTCGGATCCGTCGATGCCCACCACAATGCCGGTGGGCGGGGCGGGCTGGTTGGCCGTTGTGTCGGCCGGATGGTCGCTCACGATGCGCCTCCTTCGTCTGCGGGCACTGCCTGGCGGCAGCTGTCCGGGGAACTTCCGCGGTCCCCATACTGGTGACTATTGCCGGTTCGCTCCTGCCCGTCAAGAATGTCCCCGGGTGCGCCGAAACAATTCGTCCGGACCGGGGCCGTGGCCGTCCTTGACTTGGTTTTGGGCTGTGGCAGAGTGGCCTCAACCGCCGCGAAAGGTGCCTGGATGCTGACTCTTTCCCCCGCCGAACTGGCCCGCGGGCGTTCCGTGGCCGACGACGGCGGAGCAGCCGTCCGTCCGCCCGCGGACCCGTGGGTGCGCGCGGACGCGGCCTGCGCCCAGCTGCCCGGGCCGCTGGCCATCCTGGACCGCGCCGCCCTCTCCTTCAACGCGGGTTCCCTGCTGCGCCGGGCCGGTGGGAAGACCATCCGGGTGGCCACCAAGTCCATCCGCAGCCGCGGCGTGCTGGCGGCGGTGCTGGCCCAGGATGGCTTTGCCGGGCTGCTGGCGTACACCCTTCCCGAGGCGCTGTGGCTGGCCGCCGACCCCAGCGGCGCCTTTGCCGATGTGCTGGTGGGCTATCCGACGGCGGATGCCCCGGCGCTGCGGGTGCTGGCCGGCGACGATGTGCTGCGGAGCCGGGTCACCCTGATGGTGGACTCCGTGGAACAGTTGGAGTGGATGGAGGCGGTGCTGGCGGAACTGCCGGTGCGTGGGCCGCTGCGGGTGGCGCTGGAACTGGATGCCTCCTACCGGCCCCGCCTTGGCTGGCGCACGCTGGCGCACATTGGAGTGCGCCGCTCCCCCGTCCGCACCGCGGAGGACGCCGCGGCACTGGCGTTCAACGCCGCCGGCCGGACCCGCCGCGGCACACAGCTGTTCACGGTGGTGGGGCTGATGGCCTACGAGGCCCAGGTGGCGGGGCTGCCGGACCACCCCGCCAACCCGGCGAAGGCGGCGGTGCTGGGGCGGATCCAGGCCGCCTCGATGGCCGAACTCGCAAACCGACGGCGGGCGGTGGCGGCGGCGGTGGGCGGCGCTGCCGAGCTGGAGTTCGTCAACGGCGGCGGGACGGGAAGCCTGGAGCTGACCGCGGCGGACACCTCCGTGACGGAACTGGCTGCCGGTTCGGGGCTCTTTGGCCCCACGCTCTTCGACCACTACTCGCGCTTCAGCCCGGCCCACGCCGTCGGCTTCGCCCTCCCGGTGGTGCGCCGGCCAGGACCGGGCATGGCCACCGTGCTGGGCGGCGGATGGATTGCCTCGGGACCCACGGGGCCAAGCAGGGCGCCAACGCCCGTGCATCCCGCCGGGCTCGCCCTGCTGGCCGCCGAGGGCGCGGGCGAGGTCCAGACGCCGCTGCGGGGCTCCGCCGCCGATGCCCTGCGCATCGGGGACAAGGTGTGGTTCCGCCACGGGAAATCCGGCGAGGTGTGCGAACACGTGGACGGGCTGCACGTGCTCGACGGCGGGCGGCTGGACGGCACCGTGGCAACCTACCGCGGCGAGGGAA
The DNA here is from genome assembly GCF_000482545.1 of Arthrobacter sp. 35W. Taxonomy (GTDB): domain Bacteria; phylum Actinomycetota; class Actinomycetes; order Actinomycetales; family Micrococcaceae; genus Specibacter. Next base: position 1,504,264 of record NZ_KI519455.1, on the reverse strand, counting down.
AGGCATTTCTGTGACATTTGGGGTCGCACAGGAACGGACACGTCCGAACACGCAGTGGCGGAACTGGGCCGGGGACCAGCGCTGCACACCGGCCGCCACGGCGGCGGTGTCCAGCGTCGAACAGATCGCGGACATCGTCCGGGCCGCGGCACAGGTCGGCGGCACCGTCAGGGCCGTGGGTGCCGGACACAGCTTCACCGACATCGCCTTGACCAGCGGAACCCAACTGTCCATGGACGCTCTCAGCGGGCTGCTGAAGGTGGACCGCACGCTGGGGCACGCCACCTTCGCCGCCGGCACCCGGCTCCACGAGGTTCCGGCCCTGCTGGCACCCTACGGACTGGCGTTGGCAAACATGGGCGACATCGACAGGCAGAGCATCGCCGGCGCCATCTCCACCGGCACCCATGGCACGGGGCTGGCCTTTGGCGGGATGGCCAGCCAGGTGGTGGAACTGGTGCTGGTCACCGGGCTGGGCGAGGTGCGCCGCTGCTCCCCCACCAGCAACCCGGAGCTCTTTTGGGCCGCGCGCATCGGGCTGGGTGCCCTGGGCATCATTGTCTCCGTGGCACTGGCCTGCGTGCCGTCCTTCGACCTGCACGCCGTCGAACGCCGGGAGCCGCTGGCCGCCGTCCTGGAATCCCTGCCGGAGCGGCTGCGCAGCACCGACCACTTCGAGTTCTACTGGTTCCCGCACACGGAGCTGGCGCTGACCAAGGCCAACACCCGCATCGCCGCGGGCTCCGCACGGGGCGGGCGTCGCGGCAGTCCCGGCCCGGGGGCCGTGCCGCCGCCATTGGGGCCGCTGCGGCATCTGGTGGACGATGTCCTGCTCTCCAACACCGTCTTCGGCGCCCTCTGCGCCGCGACCGGGAGGCTGCCGCGCACCATCCCGGCCGTGAACCGGGCGGCGGCGCAATGGACGGGCAGCAGGGAGTTTGCCGATGCCTCCACAGGGTCTTCGCCACGGAACGGACGGTGCGGTTCCGGGAGATGGAATACGCCGTGCCGTTGGAGCTGCTGCCCGAGGTGCTGCGCGAGCTGGACCGGATGATCAACCGCGGGGGCTTTAGCATTTCCTTCCCCGTGGAGGTCCGCTGCGCGGCGAAGGATGACATCCCCCTGTCCACCGCACAGGGGAGGGATTCGGGCTACATTGCCGTCCACCAGTACTGGCGGACGGACCCTTTCGATTTCTTCCATTCGGCAGAGAAATTGTTCCTTTCCTACGGCGGACGCCCCCACTGGGGGAAGTGGCATTTTCTCCACCACGACGCGCTGGACAGCCTCTATCCACAGCTGAAAAAGTTCTGTAGTGTTCGGGAAAGTGCGGATCCGATGGGCGTATTTCGCAATGCCTATGTGGACCGTGTTTTACCCCCACTGCCGTCCGGCACATAGCCCCTCCTGGGGGAGGACTGTGCCGGATACACCGTTCTCCTAACCGTTCATGGAGGCATTAAGAGATGACTGCTGTGTGTGTCGAACATGAAACAACAGGGCTGGGTCTTCCCCTGGTTTCGGAGTCCTGCACGACCGTGGTGATTGGCTCCGGATTCTCCGGGCTGGCCGTGGCCAGCGAGCTGTGCCGCCAGGGCGTCAACGCTGTCGTGGTCGATGGCGCCAATTTCCTGGGCTCCTCCGCAACGATGCGCCAGGCCTCATTGGACGATCCGGCCGCCCTGAACGAGCGCGCAGACATCATGCGCCTGCTGCGCCGCTACGCCGACACCCACCAGATGGACGTGCGCCCCACCACCGCGGCAGTCCAGCTGAGCCGTAATCCGGACGCCGCTGCCTCCCCGCAGCCGTGGGTTGTCCACACCGCCGAGGGCGTGCTGCTGGCCCAAAACATTGTGCTGACGCGCTGTGCACAGAACCAACTGCGGTCGCTGCTGCGCTCCCTGGGCATCAAGGTGGGCCGTGACATCCTGTCGGTGCTGCGCTCCCTGGGCATGTACCTGGTGGGTGTGGGCGATCTGGTGGCCCCGACGACGCGTGAGATTCTGCAGCAGGCCAAGCAGGTAGGTGCCGCCATCTCCATCCAGTCCGGCACCCCCGCCACCGCCTAGCAGCGCGCTCTGGCGGTTTTAGGGGGCCCGCCCGTCCCCGGGCGCTCCCACCGCTCGCAAGCTCGCGCCGGGTCCCGCGCACCCGTGGGCCCATCGCGGACGCCCGAAAGGATTCTGCCGAGGGGCCCCGGCCGAGCTTGCGAGGCCGGGGAAGACAGCATCCGTGCTCCCGGCCCCCTAAAACCGCCGATCGCTGATTGCGCAGCTAGTCGTCGGTGCCGAGGCGGCGCTTGGCGAAGATGACGAGGCCGGCGACGAGGGCTACGAGGACGGCGATCATGGCGATGACGCTCCACGGGATGCCGTCGCTGCTGGCGGCCTGCGGTGCCGCGGCTTCAGTGGTCTGCACCAGCGGTGCGGCGGTTCCGGCAGCGGCACCGTCCGGGCTGCCGGCCGTGAAGGTGAAGCTGCCCTCAATCGGGTGGCTGTCGGAGGAGACCAGACGCCACTGGACCGTGTAGGCGCCCGACGGAGCACCGGCCTTCACCTGCTGCGTCGCCACATTGTCCACCACCTGGACGGGGCCCGTGGCCCAGTCCGTACCGCTGGCATCGAGCACCTTGATGGCCGAGCCCAGCGCCCCGGGGGTGTCGCTCAGCGTGACTGTCACCTGGCCGGGGACCACAGCAACGGTGGAGCCGTTGGCCGGCTCGGTGGACTCCACGGAATCGTGGGCCCAGGCGCCGGAGGCGGCACCGAAGGAGAGCAGCAGGGCCGCGGCGGCGGCCAGCAGCGCGCGGAGCGCCGGGCGCAGGGAGCGGGCTGGCGCAGGTGCTGGTGCGGGAAGGCTGGCGGCGGAGGTCATGGCTCACCCATCTGTGGAATGGCAAAAACGGTCAAAGAACATCGCGGCCGCACGGGCGGCCCTCCCTCCACGGTACGCCACAGGGCCGGGCCGGACGCCGAAGCGCAGCACCGCCGGCGGCACGTCCGGCGGCGCCCGCGGTGAGATTTCCCACTTGCCCGCCATCGACGTCGTTCCCGGCCTCCTCCACAGCACAGCGGGCCGATAGTATGACGAACAATCACCTCTTTTTTCGCCAAGTGCTGGAGGGCATTTCGTGGCTGCAACCATGCCGACCGAGACCAAATTGTCGCGGGTGGATCGATATTTCAAGATCACCGAGCGCGGATCCAACTACTCACGGGAGATCCGCGGCGGCTTCGCCACGTTCTTTGCCATGAGCTACATCGTGGTGCTGAACCCGCTGATCCTCTCCGGCGCCGATTCCTCGGGCGAGATCCTCGGCCCCAGCCGTGTGGCCGCCGTGACGGCCTTCGTGGCCGGTGTCCTGACCATCCTGATGGGCGCGTGGGCCAAGCATCCCTTCGCGCTCGCCACAGGCCTGGGCGTCAACGCCTTTGTCGCCGTGACCGTGGCCAGCCACCCGGGACTGACGTGGCCGGACATGATGGGACTGGTGGTCCTCTCCGGCATCACCATGTTCATCCTGGTGCTGACAGGGTTCCGTACCGCCGTGTTCAAGGCCGTCCCGGAGGGTCTGAAGACGGCCATCGTGGTGGGCATCGGCCTGTTCATTGCCCTGATCGGCCTGGTCAACGCCGGTTTTGTCCGCCGCATCCCGGACATCGCCCACACCACCGTGCCCGTGGGCCTGGGCTTTGACGGCAAGCTGCTGGGCTGGCCCACACTGGTGTTCGTGGTGGGCCTGGTGCTGACCATCGGGTTGGTGGTGCGCAAGGTCAAGGGCGCCATCCTGATCGGCATCATCGCCGCCACCCTGCTGGCCAATGTGATGGAGGCCGTCTTCCACATCGGCCCCAGCTTTGACGGCACCAAGGCCAATCCGCAGGGCTGGTCCCTGGTGGTCCCCGCCTTCACCGGGCTGGAATGGCCGGATCTGAGCCTCATCGGCCAGGTCAATCTCTTCGGCTCCTTTGCCCATCTGGGCGCGCTGGCCGCGGTGCTGCTGGCCTTCGCCATCCTGCTGAGCATCTTCTTTGATGCCATGGGCACCATGGTGGGCCTGGCCCGGGAGGCCGGCACTCTGGACAAGGACGGCAACATCCCCAATGTGGACCGCGTGCTGCTGGTGGATGCCTTTGGCGCCATCGCCGGCGGTGGCGCCTCCGTCTCCGCCAACCAGATCTACGTGGAATCCGGCGCCGGCATCGGCGAGGGCGCCCGCACGGGCCTGGCCTCGGTGGTCACCGGCCTGCTGCTGATCGTGGCCATGTTCTTCACCCCGCTGATCTCGCTGGTGCCGTTCGAGGCCGTGGCCCCTGCTCTGGTGGTGGTCGGTTTCCTGATGGTTTCCCAGGTGGGCAAAATCGACTGGTCCGACTGGGGCATCGCGATCCCGGCCTTCCTGACGTTCACGCTGATGCCATTCACGTACTCCATCGCCAACGGCCTGGGCGCGGGCTTCATCGCCTTCGTACTGATCCGCCTGTTCCAGGGCCGCGCCAAGGAGATCCACCCGCTGATGTGGGCAGTGGCAGCGGCCTTCCTGATCTTCTTCGTCATTGGACCGATCGAGCAGATCGTCGGCATCAAGTAGCTCCAACGTCTGGCATGCCAGACCACCACGCAGGCGCCCGGCTGGCAACGGCCGGGCGCCTGCTGTTGTCTTAAGGGATGGACCTCCCCGCAGTTGAAGTAGACACTCCCCCGCAGCCCTGGACCGGCCGGAACGACGGCGACGGCGCGGAGCACCGCCGCTGGTTCCAGGCGGTCAACGCCGGCACGGCAGGCGACACCGCAGGCTCTCCCACCGGAGGTCGGACGACGGCGCTGCTGGGCTTCCGCTCCGACGCCGGGGTGGCGCGCAACAAGGGACGGGTGGGCGCAGCGGCAGCACCCGCGGCCATCCGTGCAGCCCTCGGCTCGCTGGCCTACCACTCCGAGCGCCCGGTGGCCGATGCCGGCGACATCGTGGTGGACGGTGATGAGCTGGAGGGCGGCCAGGCGCGCGCGGGCCGGGCCATTGCGGCGCTGCTCGACGCCGGTGCGCTCACCTGCGTGCTGGGCGGCGGCCACGAGACGGCCTTTGCCAGCTATCTGGGCGTCGCAGCCTCGGCAGCGGTCCAAGGCGGCAAGCGCCTGGGCGTGCTGAATCTGGATGCGCATTTCGACCTGCGCGAGGCCCCCGAGCCCAGCTCCGGCACGCCGTTCCTGCAGATGGCCCACGCCGAAGCCGCCGCCGGCCGCACGCTGGACTACGCCGTCGTCGGCATCAGCGAGCCGAACAACACCCGCACCCTCTTCGACACGGCACACCGGCTGGATGTGAAGTACCTGCTGGATGAGGACTGCTCCGCCGAGCGCACGCACGGCTTTGTGGAGTCATTCCTGGCCGGAGTGGACGTGCTCTACCTGACCATCGACCTCGATGTGCTGCCCGCGGCCACGGCCCCCGGCGTCAGCGCCCCCGCCGCCTACGGCGTGCCGCTGCCGGTGATCGCCGCCGTCTGCCGCCAGGTGGCCGAGAGCGGGAAGCTGCTGCACGTGGATGTGGCGGAGCTGAACCCCGAGTTCGACATCGACAACCGCACCGCCAAGGTCGCAGCCCGCCTGCTGAACACTCTGCTGGTCTAACGAAAATCGCGCCCCTTCGTAATTTTCGCGCCGGAGTACCGAGGGCGATTGTTAGGAAGAGGCGCGATTTTGGCGTGTGAAGGCGTTAGACGGTGAAGCTGGCGTCGTCGGCCAGGTTCACATCCTTGGTCTCCGGGCCCATGGTGGCCCCGATCCACACCAGCACACCGGCCAGGCAGATCAGCGAGGCGACGGCGAAGCGGTCCGGCATGATGTTCCCCAGCGCCTTGATGTAGAACTCGTAGAACGCCGGCAGGATCACGGCCAGGCTGTAGCCCACGCCGTAGCCGCTGGCGCGGATGTTGGACGGGAAGCGCTCGCTCAGGTAGGCGCCCACGGGGGCGAACACGCACAGGCTGGTGACCTGGACCAGGACGGCCAGCACGGCGGCGAGCGGAATGTTGTTCACGCCCACGGTCATCGCCAGCACGTACATGACAGGAGCCACCACGATGATCAGGACGGCGTACCAGCGGTAGAACGTCCGGCGCCCGATCTTCTGCGAAATGAAGCCGGCGGCGATGAAGCAGCCCGCCGTGACGAGCGGTGCGATGGACATGATCAGACTGACCGTCTGGTCCGGGATATGCGCATCGGCCTTGAGCCGGCCGGTGAGCACGGCGTTGCTGAGGTTGCTGAGGATCCACATGCCCGTCATCAGGATGAAGATCTGGACCAGGCTGCGGCGGTGGACGCCCGCAAAGAGTGCCTTGAACGGGCTCTCGGCCTTCTCCGACGTCGCAAAGTCCGGGGTGTCGTGGACGTTGTTGCGGTAGTACAGGAACAGGGCGAACGCCAGGATGGCACCTGCCACAAACGGGATGCGCCATCCCCAGACGGCATAGGCCGATTCGGGGCCGGCGGACGGCATGATCGACAGCAGCACAAAGGTGATCAGGGCCAGCGTCACGTTGGCCACCGAGGCCATGGAGGTGATCATGCCGCTCAGCGGTCCGCGGCGTTCCTTGGGCGACCATTCCATCGCCAGGGGGATGGCAATGGAGTACTCGCCGCCGAGGAAGAACCCACCGATGAAGCGCAGGGCGATCAGCGCAAACAGGCCAAAGTGTCCCATGGTCGCGTAGCCGGGCAGCAGGGCCATCAGCAGTGTCGCCACACCAAAACCGCCGATGGCGATGAGGGTGGTCAGGCGGCGGCCGGTCTTGTCGGCGAAGTTGCCGAAGACGGCGGCACCGAGCGGACGCGCCACAAGCGTGGAGATGAAGATCAGCGAGCTGAACAGCGCGGCGGTCTCGGGCGAGGTGCCGGCGCCGTTGAAGTAGCTCATCGCCGGGGCAAGGGTGATGATCGGCAGGAAGATGTCGAACTGGTCAACGTAGTAGCCGAAAACGCCGCCGCGGAGCGCGCCGCGGCGCTGCTGGTCAAGGGACTTTTCGTTGGAGGCCATCGTCGACGGCGGAGCTGTTGTCATGAGAGTGCTTTCGTGGGGATGCCCGTTGCCGGGACGAGAAAAAGGTTACGCCTGATCCAGGCGCATCAAAGTTGCTGCGAGCACCTGGACGCCGGAGCGCAGGTGGTTGATGTCGGTCCACTCCTCGGGGCAGTGGCTGCGGCCGCCGCGGGAGGGGACAAAGATCATCCCCATCGGGCCAAGGTGGGCCATGTGGGCCGCATCGTGGCCGGCGCCGCTGGGCACCGCCGCCCAGTTGAGCCCCAGGGACCCGGCCGCCGCGGCGACGGTGTCCTGCATGGACTGCGCTGCCGGAACCGGGTCCTGGTCATTGAGCAGGTCGATGGCCACGCCGACGCCGCGTTTGGCCGCGTCTGTGGCAATCTGCTCGGCAATCCGGCGGCGGGCTCCTGTGAGCCAGCTCGGATCGATGCTGCGGATCTCGGCCCAGATAGTGGACGAGTCCGGAACGACGTTGAAGGCGCCCTGGCCGGTGGCGATCTTGCCGGTGGTGGTGACGCCGTGCACGGGGGCGCCGCAGCCCACGCGTTCCACGGTGAGGATGGCCTCCGCGGCTGCGATCAGGGCGTCGGCGCGCTGGTCCATCGGGGTGGTGCCGGCGTGGTCGGCCCGGCCGGTGAAGACGGCCATCAGGCGTTCAATGCCGGCGATGGAGGTGACGACGCCGATCTCGTTGCCGGCGGTTTCCAGCATCGGGCCCTGCTCCACGTGGAGTTCAATGTAGGACTTCACCGAGCGGGGGTTCCAGGCCATCGACACGGCCGCGTGGGGGTCCAGACCGAAGGCTGCCATCGTGTCCCCCATGGAGACGCCGTCGCGGTTCTTCCGCTGAAGGTGGCCGGGCTCCAGCACGCCGGCAATGGCCCGGGAGCCCACACAGCTCACGCCGAAATCGTTGGCCTCCTCGCCGAGGAAGTCCACCACTATCAAATCGCTGGTGAGCCGGGTGCCCGATTCCTGCAGCGTGCGGGCCGCCTCGATGGCGCCCATGACGCCGACGATGCCGTCGAAGCGGCCGCCGGAGTGGACGGTGTCCGTGTGCGACCCTGTGACGATGGACGGCGCGTTGGGGTCCAGTCCGGGCAGGCGCCCGACGATGTTGCCGGCGGCGTCGATGGAGGTTTCCAGCCCGGCACCGCGCATGCGGGCCAGCGTCCACTCGCGGGAGGCCTTGTAGGGCTCGGAAAACACTTCCCGCGACCATCCCGGGCTGGCGTCGTCCACGATGGAGGAGAGCTCCATGATGTCGGCCCACATGCGCTCCGCATCGGGGCTCAGTGTGGCGAGATCTGGTTCAGTCATGATTCTTTCCAATTCTGTCGTTGTGCCGGATTGCCTCCGGCAGCGTCCAGGAGCGTTTCCCGGGGTGCCGGCGGCTGCTACCAGCCTTCTTCCGTCATCCAGGCGCCGCTGCCGGCGTCGGAATCCAGGGCGGTGCTTAGTTCCTTGGCCGCGTCGCGGACCATGACCACAAAGTCGTCGAGCCGCTCGCCCGAGAGCGAGCTTTGCCGTCCGGCCACCGTCAGGGCGCAGATGCAGTGCCCGTGCCGGAACACCGGGGCCGCCACCGCCACCATGAAGGGGTCAACCTCCCCCTCACTGACCGCGTAGCCCTGCGAACGGATCGCCGGCAGGATCTGGCCCAGCCGCTCCGCCGTCGGCGTCAGGGCCGTGAACCGGCGCAGCGATCCGCTGCGCACCGAGGTGATCACCTCGGTGGGCGCGTAGGCGAGCAGCGCCGTCGCACTGGCCCCGGCGTAGAGCGGGCGCACCGACCCGCGGTAGAAGGACAGTGTGTCGCTCCGGCGGGCCGGCAGCCGCTCCAGGCACAGGGCCGCGGACTGGACCCGGACGGTGAGGATGACCGTCTCGGCGGTGGCCTTCTGCAGCCTGGCCATGACGGGCCCGGCCATTTCGACGAGGTGCTGCTTCTGCGATTGCTCGTCCCGGCTTGAGATCATCAGGCCCGGCGAGTACACCCCGTCGATTTCAAAGAGGAAGTTGGAGTCCTTGAACAGCTTCACGTAGCGGTAGGCCGTGGAGAGCGGGATGTCCAGTTCGACGGCCATCTGGTCCACCCGCATCGGACCGTTGCTGTTCAGCAGGGCGAGCATGTCCAAACCCCGTTGCAGTGATGCCAGGCTCATCGGAACACCTTCCCTTTCGCGCGGCCGCGCCCGCTAGGACGAGGCACCGACGACGACGCCCCGGCCAAGTTCGCCGAGCAGTTCGCTGCCATCCCACACGACGGTACCGCGCGAGATGGTCATGGTCACGCGTCCGCTGGTGGCCATTCCCTGGTAGGGGGTCCACCCGGCGTTGGAGTACATATCGGACTCGTCGATGTCCCAGCCGGAGGCCGGATCGAAGACGGCGAAATCGGCGTCGTAGCCGACGGCGATGCGGCCCTTGGTGCCGGCCAGGCCGAAGCGTTCGGCCGGGGCCTCGGTCAGGCTGCGCACTGCGGCGGTGAATTCATCGCGGCCGCGGTCCAGGGCCGCCGACAGCGTGATCGCCATAGAGGTCTGGACGCCGGGGGCGCCGGAGTGGTTGGCGAAGATGCCCTCGTGGTCCTTGTATTCCGTGGGCCACGGCGCGTGGTCCGAGGAGACGATGTCGATGGCTCCGGAGCCGATGCGCTCCCACATGCCCTCGCGGTCCGCACTCTTGCGCAGCGGCGGGTTGATCTTCAACCGGCCCTTTTGCGCGTCGTGGTCGTCCTCGGTGAACGTCAGGTAGTGCGGGCAGGTTTCCAGCGTGGCATCAAGGCCCTGGGACTTGTACCACTGGACCAGGTCCACGGAGCGCGGCAGGCTCAGGTGGCACAGGTGCAGCCGGGCCTTCTGCTCAAAGGCGATCTCCAGCGCGGTGAGCACACCCATGGTCTCGCTGACCGGCGGGCGGGAGCGCACATGGGCCTTGGGGTCGAAGGGGTTCTGCTCGCGCTCGGCAGCCAGCATGGCCTGGACAATCTCGTTGTTTTCCGCGTGCACTGCGACGGTCCGGCCGGCGCCGGCCGTGGCGGCCATGACGTTGCGCAGTTCAGCATCGGTGATCCTCGGGAAGCGGTTGGCATCGGTGTCGAAGAGGGACACCTTGAAGCCGACGGCGCCGGCCTGGGCCAGGGCCTCGGCGGAGCGCCAGCCGCCGTCGGGCGCCAGGGTCCCCAGCAGCGCGACGTCGACGAACGCCTCCTTCTCGGCCAGTTCGCGCTTGGCGGCGAGGCGGTCGGTGGAGTTGATCGGACCGGTCAGGTCGAAGGGCATTTCCACGATGGTGGTGACGCCACCGGCCGCGGCGGAGCGGGTGGAGGCGGCAATGCCCTCGCCCGGGTGGGACAGCGAGTGGACGTGGGCGTCCACCATGCCGGGGAGCAGGTAGGCATCCTTGGTGTCGATGCGCCGCCGGGCGGGGGTGGATTCCCCGGCCGGGGCGGTGACGGCGGCAATGCGGCCATCGAGAACGTGGACGTCCTTGCGGACCCAGTCCTGGCCATCCTGGACCAGTCCGGTGACGACCAAATCGATGTGTGTTTCATTCATGCATTCAGCATGATCCAGACCACACGGTAGTGAGAATGCGATTCCCGCAGATTGAGAATGGGGCCGATGCGGGGGCCAGATGAAAATCGCGCCCCCTCGTAATTTCCGCGCCGGGTGATCCGACGCGAAAATTACGAAGAGGCGCGATTTTGGCGGGGCGGGGCTAGTTCAGCGGGCCGACGGCGGATTCGGCGGCGGCGCGGATGGCGCCGGAGGCCACGAGGCGGTCCGCTTCCTCCAGCTCCGGGGAGAGGAAGCGGTCCGTGCCCGGCCCCTGCACGGAGGCGCGCAGGACCTTGATCACCGCGGCGCCGGCCGGGCCGGGGGTCAGCACGCCGTCGGACAGCGCGCAGCGGATGTCGATGGCACGCGAAGCGGTGACCAGCTCGATGGCCAGCACGCGGCGCAGGTTCTCCACCGCGCGGCGCAGCTTGCGGGCGGCGTGCCAGCCCATGGACACGTGGTCCTCCTGCATGGCGGAGCTGGGAATGGAATCCACCGACGCCGGCACGGCCAGACGCTTGGAGTCCGAGACCAGCCCGGCCTGGGTGTACTGGGCGATCATCAGACCGGAGTCGACGCCGGGGTCCCCGGCCAGGAAGGCGGGCAGGCCGTGGCTGCGGGCCGGGTCCAGCATGCGGTCGGTGCGGCGCTCGGCGATGGAGGCCAGATCCGCGGCCACGATGGCCAGGAAGTCCAGCACATAGGCCACCGGGGCACCGTGGAAGTTGCCATTGGAGCTCACGCGGCCGTCCGGCAGCACCACCGGGTTGTCGATGGCGGCGGCCAGTTCGCGGGTGGCCACGAGGTTGGCGTGGTCCAGGGTGTCGCGGGCGGCACCGGCCACCTGCGGGGCGCAGCGCAGCGAGTAGGCATCCTGCACGCGGGTGTCGCCCTCGCGGTGCGAGGCCACGATGGGCGAGTTGGAGAGCACGCGCAGCATGTTGTCGGCGCTGGCGGCCTGGCCCGGGTGCGGGCGCAGCGCGCCGTGCAGCTCGGGCAGGAACACCTGGTCGGTGCCCAGCAGGCCCTCCACGCTCAGGGCGGCGGTGATGTCCGCCGTCGTGAAGAGCTGGCGCAGATCGGCGATGGCCATCAGCAGCATGCCCAGCATGCCGTCGGTGCCGTTGACCAGCGCCAGGCCTTCTTTCTCGGCGAGGACGATCGGCTCGATGCCGGCGCTGGCCAGCAGCTCGGCGACCGGGCGGCCGCTGCCACTGTTGCTCCCCCCATACAGGGCGCCGTCTGGGCCGGTGGCCTCGCCCTCGCCCATCAGCACCAGGGCGCAGTGCGAGAGCGGCGCCAGGTCGCCGGAGCAGCCGAGCGAGCCGAACTCGCGCACCACCGGGGTGATGCCGGCGTTGAGCAGGTCCACCATGGTCTGTACGACGACGGGGCGCACGCCGGTGCGGCCGCTGGCGAGGGTCTTGGCGCGCAGGAACATCAGCGCGCGCACCACCTCGCGCTCCACGGCCGGGCCCATGCCGGCGGCGTGGCTGCGGATCAGGGACTTCTGCAGCTGCGTGCGCAGATCGGTGGGGATGTGGCGGTTGGCCAGCGCCCCGAAGCCGGTGGAGATGCCGTAGGCCGGGGTGTCGGAGACGGCGAGTTCATCGATGTGGGCGCGCACCTTGGCGACGGTGGCCAGCGCCTCCTCGCTGAGGACCACCGTGGCGTCGTGGCGTGCGACGGCGAGAACGTCCTCGGCCGTGGTGCCCGAGGAGGAGAGGGTGATGGTGCGCATTGCGGATCCTGACTGTAACGAAGAGTGAAAGTGTTCCTACCTCCACTAAAGCCCCTCGAAACCGTCTTCCACAGGCCCTACGGAACGTCGCTGTCCGGTATTTCAGACAGCCTGGCCGGCCCGCCCGTAGAGGCGCACGGAGAGCTCGGCCGCCACCTTTTGCACCCGCTTGGCCAGCGCCGGCCACTCCTCGGCAGGCACTTTCTCGGCCAGGAAGGTCACGGCGACAGCCGCCGTCGGCCACCCCAGATGGTCGCGGACCGGCGCGGCCACGGAGCCGAAGCCGGGGGTGATCTCACCGTTCTCGGTGGCGTAGCCGCGCTGGCGCACCTGGTCCAGGTGGGAGGACAGCGTGGAGTACTTCAGGATGGGCGCTTCCATCTCCGCCAGGGAGGTGAACGCCGCGGCATTGGGGTAGAGCGCCCGGACCTGGGATTTGGGCAGGGCTGCCAGGATCGCCCGGCCCGTGGCCGTCAGGTGGCTGGGCAGCCGCACGCCCACATCGGTCACCAGCGAGGGGCGGTTCTTGGCGCGCTCCTCCACGATGTACAAAACGTCCCGGCCGTGGAGCACGGCCAGATGGGCACTCTCGCCGATGCCGTCCACGAGGGCGGCCAGCAGCGGGCGGCCCAGCCGCGACAGCGGCTCCTGGCGCGAGTAGGCGCTGCTGAGCTCAAAGGCCGACAGACCCAGGCCGTAGCGCTGCTCCTCGGCCAGATGGAGCACAAAGCCGTTCTCCTCCATGACACCGAGCAGGTGGTAGACGCTGGAGCGTGGCAGATCCAGCGCCGAGGCGATGGTGGAGGCCGCCAGCGGGCCGCGCTTGGAGGCCAACAGCTTGAGGATCCGCAGCGTGTTCTCTGCGGCGGGGACCTTGGAGGACCCTTTGGCGGTGCTGGTCATGATGCCCCTGACGACGAAGCGGGCGGGCGGTGCCGCACGGGTGTGGATACCGTCCCTAGTGTGGACCATCGCCACCAGCCCCAGGGACGCTATCAGCGTACTCCTGTCTGAAATTCCGGACAGGATATCCTTGATGGAAGAATCCGGAATCTAAGACAGCGAAGGCCCGTGATGCGGGTCACGCCCGGGTCTGAAGTGGTGGGCTTGTACCCGACCAGTTATTCATGTGGGTAAGGAACGCCATGCACAACGCACTAAACCGGGGACTGAACGTACGGCACATCCGCTTCATGGCCCTCGGCTCGGCCATCGGCACAGGATTGTTCTACGGCTCGGCCTCCGCCATCCAGAAGGCCGGCCCCGCCGTCCTGCTGGCCTACATCATCGGCGGAGCCGCGGTGTTCTTCGTGATGCGGGCACTGGGCGAAATGGCCGTCCGGCACCCCGTCTCCGGTTCCTTCGGCCAGTACGCCAGCCGCTACCTGGGCCCGCTGGCCGGCTTTGTCACCGGCTGGACGTACGTTTTCGAAATGGCCATTGTGGCCATCGCCGATGTCACGGCCTTCAGCATCTACATGGGGTTCTGGTTCCCCGCGGTGCCCGGCTGGATCTGGGTGCTGTCCATCATCTTCTTCCTGGCGGCGCTGAATCTGCTCAGCGTCAAGGTGTTTGGCGAGATGGAGTTCTGGTTCTCGCTGATCAAGGTGGTGGCCATCATCGCCATGATCGCCGGCGGCGTGGCCATCCTGGTGTTCGGCTTCTCCACGGGCGCTGAAGGCAGCGCGGCGGGCCTGGGCAATTTGACGGCCCACGGCGGCTTCATGCCCAATGGCTTTGGCGGGCTGCTGGCGGCCTTTGCCGTGGTGATGTTCGCCTTTGGCGGCATTGAAACCATCGGCGTCACGGCCGGCGAGGCGGCCAATCCGGCCACGGTGATTCCGCAGGCCGTCAACACCGTTCCGGTGCGCGTGCTGCTGTTCTACGTCCTGACCCTGGGCGTATTGATGAGCCTGTCCCCCTGGGACCAGATCACCGGTGCCACCAGCCCCTTCGTGCAGATCTTCTCCACGCTGGGCATTCCGGCCGCCGCCCACATCCTCAACGCGGTGGTCATCACCGCCGCCCTCTCCGCCGTCAACTCCGACATCTTCGGTGCCGGGCGGATCCTCTTCGGCCTGGCCCAGCAGGGGCATGCGCCGGCGGTCTTCGGGCGGATCTCGCGCACCGGCGTCCCCTGGATGACCGTGGTGATGATGACCGGCGTCCTGCTGGTGGGCGTGGTGCTCAATGCCGTGCTTCCGGAGAACGTCTTTCTCATCATTGCCTCCATCGCCACGTTCGCCACCGTCTGGGTCTGGATCATGATCCTCGCCTCGCATGTGGCGATGAAGCGCGACATCGCCCGCAAGGGGCTGGCGCCGTCGTCGTTCCCCATCCCGTTCTGGCCCGCCACCTCCATCGCCACCCTCGCCTTCATGGCTCTGGTGCTGGTCATCCTGGGCACGGACGAGCACACCAGCGTGGCCCTGTGGGTGGGCGGCGTCTGGCTGGTGCTGCTGGTGATCGCCTACAAGCTGTGGGTCCGCGGCGAGGGCCTGGAGCGGGCGGTGCTGGCTGATGAGACGGCACCGCTGCCCGTGGTGTCCGCGGCCGACGACGACGCGCTCGTTTCCGGAGCATCGGCCGGTGCGCCGTCTGGAGCCTCAGCCGGCTAGTCCACCTCGACAGGAGCCGGGTCCAGCAGCAGCGGAGCGTTCGCCGCGAACTGGCGCACCTTGGCGTCGTCCCAGAGCTGGGCGGGCATCGCCCCGCCCAGCAGGACGCGGGGCAGCGAGGGGTCCATGCCGAGCGGGACATCGGAGCCGGCAATGATGATGTTGCCGTACCGGCGGCCCTTGAGCATCGGCGGATCGGCAATGATCGCGGTGTGCGGAAAGGCCGCGGCAATGGTGGCTGCCTCCCGGCGGGCTGTGGCCAACGACGGCGCGTCCCCGCAGTTGACGGCGTAGACCCCGCCCGGCGCCAGCACCCGGCGGACATGGGCGGTGAACTCCGCCGTCGTCAGCGCCTGAGGCGTGAGGGGCCCCGCAAAGACATCCCGGATGATGAGGTCCCGGCTGTCCTCCGTCAGGGACTCGGTGACGGCGCGGGCCTCCCCCACGCGGATCTTCAGCAGCGGCGCCCGGGGCAGGTCGAACCAGCCGCGGACATAGTCGGCCAGCTTCCCGTCGATCTCCACCACCACATTGCGCGAGGCGGGGAACCGGGCCACCATGTACCGGGCCATGGAGCAGGCCGCCCCGCCTAGATGCAGCGAGCGCAGCTTGGCGTCCTGCGGCCACTGGCTTTCCACCAGGGCCATGATCCAGCGCATGTATTCAAAATCCAGGCGCAGCGGATCGGCCAGATCCACATGCGAACTCTGCACTCCGTTGAGCTTCAACAGCCAGCCGGTGGGATTGTCGCCGTCGCGCACCAGTTCAGCGGATCCGGTGTCGATCGGGTAGCTGCCGGCCACCGGGCCGTTGGCGGCGGTCGAGGCCTCATCCGGGGCGGCATCCTTGGGTGCCCGCTGCCGGCCCATCAGGCGCACACCCGCATGGCAGCGGACAATTCGGGCGCGGCGGAACCTGGGAGGGGGAACGGTGTCATGCTTTCAGGCTACGCCAGCGCGGGCCATGGCCGGCTACCGGACCAGGGCCAGCGCGAACCCATCCCAGCCCTTGGCGCCCACGGTCTGGATGGCCGTGGCCTCCAGCCGCGGGTGGCTGCCGATGAACTCCAACGAGGCACGGATGGCGGCAGCATCCTGTGCCGGGTCCGCCAGGGACTCGTCGTGGATGATGCGCCCGTCCCAGACGACGTTGTCCACCACGATCAGGGTGCCGGGACGGGAAAGTTTGACGGCCCATTCGAGGTAGTGGATGTTGTTGGCCTTGTCCGCGTCGATGAACACCAGATCAAAGGGTTCGCCGCCGGCCAGCAGCGGCAGTGTATCCAAAGCCGGACCCACGCGGATGTCCACGTCCACGGCGAGCCCGGCGCCGTCGATGTTCTTCCGGGCGACGGCGGCGTGCTCGGGGAGGTACTCGCACGTCACCAGCGTTCCGCCGTCGGCCATCCCCCGGGCCAGCCAGATGGTGCTGAACCCGGCCAGCGTGCCGATCTCCAACACCCGCCGGGCACCGGAAATCCGTGCCAGCAGCATCAGCAGCTTGCCCGCCGTCGGGGCCACCTCAATGGCCGGCATCCCCGCGGCCTTAGCCGTGGACACCGCCGCCTTCAAGGCCGCATCGGGCTTGACCAGGGTCTCCGACAGGAAACGCTCCACACCAATCCAGCCCGGTTCCGCAGGGTGATCGCTCATGGCCCCAGCCTAGGACCGGGCGTGGGGGCTGCGCCAGAGTCCGGGCCGGGGTTCCACGGGTTCTACTGTGCGGGCGGGATGGGCGGCTGTTGCCCGTACTGCTGCGGGTACTGCTGGCCATACTGCTGCGGCTGTCCGTATTGCGGAGGGTAGCCTCCCTGGAACCGGTTGGGGTCGACGTAGCTGGGGCCCAGATACCTGGCCTCGCCAAAGGACAGCATCGACGCAAAGACCCACGGCAGGAACACCAGCCCCACCGTGTAGCCGGCGTCCTTGCCGAAGGATTTGGCCACATTGTTCAGCGACAGAATCGCCCAATAGATGCCGGCATAGGGAATGAATTGGAGCCAGAAGCTGGATTCCGGACGCCCGCCGATCTTCACCAGCACCCAACTGTTGTAGAACGGGACAAACCCCACCCATCCGGGGTAGCCCGCCTTCTTGTAGACGCCCATCCAGGCAATGGCGCCGCCCACGTACAGCACGGCAAAGATCAGGAATTCCACGAGCAGCACGGTGACCAGGAAGGCCATCGCCGCCGCAGGGTCGCCAGAGGTGGTGTCATAGGTCTTGCCGGGCAGCGCCAACGGCAGAGCAAAAAGAGATGCGAGCATAGTCCCAAGCCTAGTGTCCGAGGGGCCCCGCCGAGCGCAGCGAGGCAGGGGAGGACACTGGGCGGTAGGCGATGGGGAAAGACGTCTCAATGGGGAGCGGTGCCCATGACGGGCCGCGCCGGGCCGGACGCATGGCCTAACGTTGAAGCAGCGCCGGCCGCCGGCGCCACCCATTCGATGTCCGCCCCGCTGCCAGGAGCCCACCATGATTGTTGCCTTTTCCGTCGCCCCGTCCGGCACCCCCACCGACGCCCCCGCGGGCACCGGCGACGCCGCCAGCGTGCACAATGCCGTCGCCGCCGCGGTGAAGGTGGTCCGCGAGTCCGGGCTGCCCAACCACACCGGCTCGATGTTCACCGAGATCGAGGGCGAATGGGATGAGGTCATGGACGTCGTCAAGCGCGCCACCGAGGCCGTGGGCCGCTATGGCAGCCGCGTCTCCCTGGTCCTGAAGGCCGACATCCGCCCCGGCTACTCCGGCGAACTCACCGGCAAGGTCTCCCGCCTCGAGAACGCCCTCGACGCCAACGGCTGAACCAGCGGCGTCGCTGATTGAGCGGAGCGTGCGGAGCCGAAATCCGGTGCGACAGACGTGTCCCCCACGCAACGCCGACACAGTTTCCCGCTTGGGATGCAGTCGTAGTCACGTCATGAACGGGAATCGGCGTCATGGATGAATGCTGCAGGCCGCGGAGGGGTCTCGGAACCGCTCGACACCGGCGTCGCTGATTGAGCGGAGCGTGCGGAACCGAAATCCGGTGCGACAGACGTGTCCCCCACGCAACGCCGACACAGTTTCCCGCTTGGGATGCGGTAGTAGTCACGTCATAAACGGGAATCGGCGTCATGGATGAATGCTGCGGGGCCGGTCAGCCCCAGCCGAGGAGTCTGAGCCCGGCGGCGGCCGCGGCGCCGACAATCACGACGACGAGGAACGGGGCCCGAAGCGCCAGGGCAATTGCTGCGGCCACGAGGGCGCCCAGCCGGGCATCGAGCACGACGGCGTTGCCGCTGCCCATGGCGTTCACAATGGTCAACGAGGCAAGCAGCCCAATGGTCAGTGTTCCCGCAACACGCGACATGCGGGGGTTGTCCATCAGCTTCGCGGGGACCAGATAGCCCAGCAGCTTTGTCGCGTAGGCGAGCACGCAGGCCAGCAGGATCCAGGGCCACAGGTTCATGGCTTCTCCCGCGTTTCAGCGTCGGACGGCCCAGCAGTTTGGCGGCCGGAGCGGTCCTCGGGGTGCCCGACGGCGCGGCCGCCAGGGTCGGTGCCGGCAGAGCCGGTGCCCGGGTGCCCACCAGCGGCGGCGCGGTGCGCACCGTGGTGCAGCTCGGCGTCGTGCTCATAGGGTTCCACGTCCGGCTCCATGCCCTCGCCCTCGTGTCCGCGGCGGAACCAGCCAATCAATCCGGCCACCACCGCCGCAACCAGGATCGGCACGCCGGGCGGCACCAGCGGCACCACCAGCAGCGTGGCCACGGCGCAGACGACGGCGATGGCCGCCGGCTGGACGGCCTTGATGCGCGGCCAGAGCAGGCCCAGGAACGCGGCCACCGCGGCGCCGTCGAGACCCCACTGCTTGGGATCGCCCAGGGCGTCGCCCAACAGCGCACCCACGGCGGTGAAGACATTCCACAGAACGAAGATGCCCAGTCCGGCCACCCAGAACCCGCGGCGCTGCTCCGCCGGGTCGCTCTGGCCTGTGGCGGTTGCCGTGGATTCGTCGATGGTGATGTGCGCCGAGGCCAGCCGGCGCCAGCCGCTGGGGCGCAGCAGGGCGTTGAGCTGCATGCCGTAGACGCCGTTGCGGATGCCCAGCAGGGCGGAGGCGCTCATGGCCGCCACCCCGCTGCCGCCGCCGGCCACGACGCCGATGAAGGCGAATTGGGAGCCGCCGCTGAAAAGCAGCAGGCTCAGCGCCATGGTCTGCCAAAAATCCAGCCCGGAGGCCGAGGACAGTGCACCGAAGGAGATGCCGTACAGCCCGGTGGCAATGCTGATGGAGATGCCGATCCGGACCGCCGGAGAGGCAAAAAACGATTGCGGAGAAGTGGTTGTCACAGCAGCGGCGGGCCCACGATGGGCATGGCGCCGGTGGCCAGGGAGAGCTTTTCCGTGCCATGCAGGGCATCCGCGGCACGGACCAGGGCCAGGTGGGAGAAGGCCTGCGGGAAGTTTCCGGCCATCCGGCCCAGATCCATCGCATACTCCTCGCTCAGCAGGCCCAGCTCGTTGGAGAGGCCCACGAGCGTGTCCATCAGGGCCGTCGCGTCGCGGCGCCGGCCGGTGTGCGCGTACTGCTCCACGAGCCAGAAGGAGCAGGCCAGGAAGGGGTGTTCGCCCGGTTCCAATCCGTCGACGCCGGTTTCGCTGCGGTAGCGCAGCAGCAGCCCGTGCTCGTCCAGCAGCTCCTCCTCCATCCGTGCCACGGTGCCCAGCATCCGCTCGTCGTCGTAGGCCAGGAAGCCCACCTGCGGAATCACCAGCAGCGAGGCATCGGTCTGGGTGCCACCGTAGGTCTGGGTGAAGGAATTGATCTCCTTGTTGAAGCCGAATTCCATGACCTCCGCGTGCAGCCCGGCGCGCAGCTCCTCCCAGCGCTCCACCGGGCCGTCCAGCCCGTGGTCGCGGACGGCGCGGACGGCGCAGTCGAAGGCGGCCCACATCATCACCCGCGAGTGGGTGAAATGCATCAGATCCCCGCGCATCTCCCAGATGCCGTGGTCGCGGGCCTCCAGGTGCTTTTCGGCGAAACCCAGCAGGGCGCGCTGCAGCGGCCAGGAGAAGTGGTCCTCCGCGCCTCCGGCCAGGCGCAGCTTCTCCAGCGCCACCAGCACCTCGCCGACGACGTCGGCCTGGTACTGTCCGACGGCGCCGTTGCCGATGCGCACGGGCCCGGAGCCCTCGTAGCCGGGCAGATGGCCCAGCTCCGCCTCGACCAGCTCCCGCTCGCCGCCCAGGCCGTACATGATCTGCAGGTCCTCCGGATCGCCGGCGACGGCGCGCAGCAGCCAGTTGCGCCACTGCAGGGCCTCGTTGGCGAAGCCGTGGGTGAGCATGGCCTCCAGCGTCAGGGCGGCATCGCGCAGCCAGACGTAGCGGTAGTCCCAGTTGCGGGCGCCGCCAAAGTCCTCCGGCAGCGAGGTGGTGGGGGCCGCAACAATGCCGCCGGTGTCCTCATGCGTCAGGGCGCGCAGCACCAGCAGCGAGCGCTCCACGGCGTCGGCGTATTTGCCGTCCTGGTTGTAGCCCGAGGCCCAGTCCGCCCAGTAGCGAAGGGTTTCGGCCAGGGCGGCGTCGACGTCGATGCCGGCGGGGACCTTGCGGTGCGAGGGGTACCAGGCCAGCTCGAGGTCCACCGTCTCCCCGGCGGCGACGGCGAAGGTGCCGGCGTGTTTGTGGTCGACGGCGTGCGGCAGCTCGTCCCCGCGCAGCACCAGGGCGTCCGGTCCGGCCACGGCCAGCAGCACCTCGGTGCCGTCTTCGTCGGGCATCCGGCTGACCCAGGGCAGCACCGTGCCGTAGTTGAAGCGGATCACCAGCTCCTGGTGGATGTCCACGCTGCCGGTGATGCCCTCCACCCGGCGGACCAGGGAGGCGCGGCGGTCCCCCACCGGCATGAATTCGGTGATCCTGGCCGTGCCACCCGGGGCCGCCCACTCGGTCACCAGCACAAACGTCCGGTCCACATAGGAGCGTGAAACCACCGTCGCAGCGGCGTCGGCCGGGGCCAGCAGCCAGCGGCCGTTCTCTTCACTGCCCAGCAGGGCACCAAAGACGGAAGGGGAGTCGAAGCGCGGGAAGCAGAGCCAATCAACGCTGCCATCGCGGGCAACCAACGGTCCCGTGTGGAGATCGGACAACAGGGCATAATCTTCGATGCGTGAAGCCATTGGACCATGGAACCACACCAACCTGCCGTTTGGTCACCCCACATGGTGAACGCCACAGCGGCCGGCACCCCAGCCACCGGCACGCGAGGGCCGCACTACACGGAGGCGGCGTCCCGCAGTCCACGCAGCGCGGCCGGGCGGTTGGTGGTGATCTCCTCGATGCCCAGCCCCACGCAATGCTCCACGTCCGCCGCCGCGTCCACCGTCCAGACGCGGAACCGCGCGCCGGTCTGGCGCCAGGCGGCAACCGTGTCCGGGTGGGCGCGGACGTAGTCGATGCCCGGCCCGGCGAGGCCCGCCACGCCGTCCTCGATCAGCCGCTCCCCCTCGGCGAGCGCCCGGCGCATGAGCACGGCCACGGCCTCCCCGGAGAGGGCGCCGAGGTCCATCTCCTCGCGGATGTCTGCCACATCGACGTCGGCCACCAGCTGGCACAGGTGCCGGGCGGGAACTGTCTGGGCCAGGTACTTGACGGCCTCCGGGTGGAAGCTCATGAAGGAGATGGCGATGTTCTCCAGCTGCGAGCTCTGCGGCAGCCAGCCGGCGTCCAGCAGCACCTCAAGGGTTCGCTCCTCCAGCCGGGGGCCGAACGGGCCGGCGTGTTTGAATTCGATCGCAAGGCCCACGGGCCGGCCCGCGTCGAGCAGAATCTCCAGCAGCTCGGACAGGGTCAGCAGCTGGTTGGCCGGGCCGCCATACTCCGCGGGCACCCTGACGCCCTTCCACGAGGAGAAGTCCAGGGCCCGAAGCTCCTCCAGCGTGTGCTCGCCCACCGGACCTGTTCCGTCCGACGTCCTGTCGAGGGTGTCGTCGTGCAGGAGCACCAATTCCTCATCGGCGCTCAGCTGGAGGTCGCACTCCACTCCGTCCGCGCCGTCGGCCAGGGCCTGCAGATAGGCCGCCCGCGTGTGCTCGGCATATTCTTCACTGGCGCCCCGGTGCGCATAGATCTTCCATGTCATGGCACCACGCTAGGGCATGAAGGCAACGGGCAGGTGTCGCTTTGACCGACGCCGGGTGGCCAAGGCGCCGCCGGATGCCATGGCGCTTCGCCCGGCCCCAGTCCCCCGGCGGCTAGGCTTGGCGTATGTCGTTCACCGATCAGGACCGCCCCAGCACGTCATCCGTTGGCAACGGGAATAACGACGACGGCGCACGGGGCGGCTCGGGCGCACGGGTCCCCTCCGGGGCCTCCTCCTCCGATGCCCAGAAGGCTGCGGCGCTGCGGCGGATGAAGACCATAGCCCTGTCCCTGCTGATCGCCATGGCCGTCGTTTTCACCGTGGCCTTTGCCCTGCAGCACCAGTACCCCTGGCTGGAGTACGTCCGGGCGGCGGCCGAGGGCGGCATGGTGGGCGCGCTGGCGGACTGGTTCGCCGTGACGGCGCTGTTCAAGTACCCCATGGGCCTGAAGATTCCGCACACGGCCATCATCCCCAACCGCAAGGACGCCATCGGCGCCAGCCTCGGGGATTTCGTGGAGACCAACTTCCTCTCCGAGGCCGTGGTGGCCGAGAAGCTGGCCGGCGCCGAGCTGGCCCAGAAGGCCGGAGCCTGGCTGGCCCAGCCGGCGAGCGCGGAGCGCGTGGCCACCGAGGGCTCGGCGCTGATCCGCGGCGCCATGACGGTGTTGAACGACGACGACGTCCGCGACGTCATCGAGTCGATGGTGCGCAAGCACATCCTCACGCCGCCGTGGGGCCCGCCGGTGGGCCGGATGGCCGAGAAGATCTTCGACGTCGGGCACCACCACCAGCTGGTGGACCTGCTGGTGGACCGTTCGGCGGACTGGGTGGACAGCCACGGGGATGTGATTGGCCGCCTGGTGTCGGACCGCTCGCCGTCGTGGGTGCCCTCCTTTGTGGACGGGCTGGTGGGCGAGCGTGTCCACGCCGAGCTCACCAAATTCATCCGCTCCGTCCAGCACGATCCAAACCACCAGGTGCGCCGGCAGATCGATGACTACCTCAAGGACCTCGCACAGGACCTCCAGCATGATCCGGCAATGATCGCCCGGGTGGAGGCCATCAAGACCCAGGTGCTTGACGATCCGCAGGTGCGCGATCTGGCGGGCCGCACCTGGACCACCATCAAGACGGCGCTGCTCTCCGCCGTCGACGATCCCGATTCGGAGCTGCGCCTCAAGTTCACCTCAGCCGTCCGTGACTTTGGCACCCGGCTGGTGGAGGACCCCGAGCTGGCCGCCAAGGCCAATGCCTGGATCTCCGACGCCGCCTCCTACCTGGTGCGCACCTACCGCCACCAGATCGCCTCGATCATCACCGACACCGTGGAACGCTGGGATGCGGTGGAGACCTCCCAGAAGATCGAGCTCCAGGTGGGCAAGGACCTGCAGTACATCCGCATCAACGGCACCGTGGTGGGCGCCCTCGCGGGCGTGGCCATCTTCACGATCGCCACCCTGGTGTTCGGCTAGGACTGCTCCGCCACGGCGGCCACGGCCACCATATTCCGCCCGGCGGTCTTGGCGGCGTAGAGGGCCGCATCGGCCTCCTTGAGCAGCTGCCGCCCATCCACCCCGCGGTCCGCCCAGGTGGCGGAAATGCCCACGCTCAGCGTCAGCACGCCGCAGGTGCCGCCGGCATGGACAATCCCCAGCTCCTGGACGGCGGCCCGGGTCCGCTCAACGATGGACCTTGCGCCGTCCAACGGCTGTCCGGGCAGCAGGAAGAGGAACTCCTCCCCGCCATAGCGGTAGACGCCGTCGCTGTCGCGTGACTGCTCCGCCAGAACACGGGCCACGGCCTGCAGGGCAGCATCACCGGCCGGGTGCCCATAGATGTCGTTGTAGCTCTTGAAATTGTCCACATCAACGATGGCCAGGGCATAGCCATGTCCGTAGCGCTCGCTGCTGCTCTCCATCAGCTGAAGATCCTCCGCCAGCTTCAGGCGGTTGTGCAGCCCGGTCAGAGGATCGGTGCGGGCCTGGGCGGCGAGGGCGCTGCGGTAGCTGGCCAGCTCGGCGTGGAGCGAGGTGACGCGCATGGCGGCCAGCAGCCGGGTGTGCAGGGTGAAGGGGTCCAGCGGCTTGGTGACATAGTCGTCAGCGCCGGCCTCCATGCCGGCCAGGACATCATCCCTCGCCCCGTGGGAGGTCAGCAGCACCACATAGGTGTACAGATCCGACTCGTCGGCGCGGATGGCACGGCACAGGTCCAGCCCGTTCAGACCGGGCATCATCAAATCGCTGACCACCACCTCCGGCCGGTGCTCCTGGTACAACTGCCAGGCCATGTCGCCGTCGGAGGCCACGATGCAGTCGTGGCCGGACTGCTGCACCGCCGCCTGGGCCACCAGCAGGGACCCGCGGTCGTCGTCGGCCACCAGGACCTTCATCGCACCACCAGAGCCTGCTCGAGCGCACTGTCCACCCGGGCGAGCTCCGCCTCCAGATCGGCCAGCACCCGGGTGGGGTCGGGCCCGTCCGGTCCGCTTCCTGCCGGGCCGCGCTCGAGCTCGCTGCACAGCGTGGCGGCCGCGCCGGCGCCGATGTTGGCGGCGGCGCCCTTGAGCTTGTGGGCGGCCTGGCCCAGGGCAGCGCCGTCGCCGTCCGCGAGCGCCCCGCGGAGGGCGGCCAGGCTGGCCGGAATGTCGCTGCGGAACGCCTCGACGGCGGCCGGCAGCAGCCCCAGACCGTCCGCCGGCCCGAGGGAGCGCAGCACCTGGAGCCGCGCGGGGTCCAGGGCAGGGTGCTGCTCGTCCACAGCAGTGGCGGGCTCGACCGCGGGCTCCACGACAGCCGGGGCGGCACCCGCCAACCGGGACAGGGTGTCCCCCAGGGCCGTGTAGTCCACCGGCTTGGCCAGATAGTCGTCCATGCCCGCGGCCAGGCAGCGCTGGCGGTCCTCATCCAGGGCGCCGGCCGTCATGGCGATGATGGGCAGGTGCGGGGCATCCCCGCGGGTGCGGATGGCCTTGGTGGCCTCGTAGCCATCCATCACAGGCATGTGGCAGTCCATCAGCACAACGGTGTAGGTGGCGGCCGACGTCGCGGCCACGGCCTGTGCGCCGTCGCCCACCACATCAACGTCAAAGCCGAGCTTGGCCACCATTTCCCTGGCCACCAGCTGGTTCACCTCGTTGTCCTCCACGATCAGCACCCGGCCCCGCGAGGGTCCGTCCCACCTGCTCTCGATGGTCTTCGCCGCGGCCGGGGACCGTTCCGTCCCGGCGGTCATGCGGACCAGCCGGTCGTAGAACTCCGAGCTGCGGACGGGCTTGGTGAGCCATTGGGTGACTCCTGCCTCGGCTAGGTCCGCCCTGTCGATGTGCGCCGTGGAGGTCAGCATGATCATCCCCATCGGCGGCAGTGAGGGATCGGCAGAGATGCTGCGGGCCAGGTCCAGACCGTCCATGCCGGGCATGCACATGTCCAGCACGGCGATGTCGTAGGGTTCCCCGGCACCGGCCGCGGCACGGCAGCTGGCCAGCGCCGCAGCGGCGTCCTCGACCACCACCGGACGCATCCGCCACGCCGCCAGCTGGGATTGCAGCACCAGCCGGTTGGTCGCGTTGTCGTCAACCACCAGCACCTTCAGCCCCGTCAGCTGGTCCGGGCCCGACGGCGTTGGCGCGGCAGCACCTGGGCCTCCCGCGGCCAGGGGCAGCCAGAACCAGAAGGTGCTGCCGGCCCCCGCGGCACTGTCCACGCCGATCTCCCCACCCATGGCCTCCGTCAGGCGGCGTGAAATGGCCAGGCCCAGGCCGGTCCCTCCGTATTTGCGGGTGGTCGAGGCATCGGCCTGCGAGAAGGATTCGAAGAGGCGGCCGTGGTCGGCCGGATCAATGCCAATGCCGGTGTCCCGGACGTCGAAGCGCACCACCGGCTCACTGCCGTCGTGCTCCACCAGCGCGACCCGCAGCGTGACTTCGCCGGTGCTGGTGAACTTGATCGCGTTCGAGGCGAGGTTCAGGAGCACCTGCCGGATCCGGCCGGCGTCGCCGCGGAGTGTGGCGGGCACCTCCGGGCGGCAGTAGGCGATGAGCTCCAGATCCTTGGCGCGTGCCGACTCGACCAGCAGCGCCGCCACCTCGTCCACCAGCGCCCGGGGGTCGAAGGAAATGTAGTCCAGATCCACCTTGCCCGCCTCCAGCTTGGAGAAATCCAGGATGTCGTTGATCAGGGACAGCAGGGCCTCCCCCGCGCCCCTCACGCCTTGTGCATACTGGCGCTGGGTGGCATCCAGCCGGGTGTCCAGCAGCAGCGTGGTCAGGCCGACGACGCCGTTCATGGGCGTGCGGATCTCGTGGCTCATGGTGGCCAGGAACTCCGATTTGAGCCGGCTGGATTCCAGGGCCGCCTCCCGGGCGCTGGACAGGGCGCCCTCGGCGGCGCGCCGCTCGGTGATGTCCTGCCCGATGGCCGCAATCCCCCGGATGCCCAGTTCGCCGCGGATGGGTGAGACGGTCAGGGACACCTCAACAGTGCTTCCGTCCCGGCGCTGCCGCTGGGTCTCGTAGGTGCGGGCCACCCCGGCGTTGAGCACCGAGGCCAAAATGGCGTCCTCCCGCGGGCGCAGGTGGGGCGGGACCAGGAAGCCCGCCTCCCTACCCATCACCGCGGCGGCGTCGTAGCCGTAGAGCCGTTCCGCGCCGGGGTTCCAGCTGGTGATGGCACCGCTGGCATCGGTGCCAAAGATCGCGTCGGTGGAGGAATTGACGATGGCCCCCAGCCCTTCCAGCGCGGCCGTTCGGGTGGCCACCTTCTGTTCGAGGTCGCGGGTCAGGGTGACGTTTTCAAAGACGATCAGGACCTGCCGCACCACCACGAGGATGAGCACGATGACGCCGTTGAGCAGGAAGAAGGGGTCCGTTCCGGCACCGGAGAGGACAAAGGAGACCACGACGGCGCCGACCACCGGAATGTAGGGCAGCAGCTCCAGCGCCAGCGTGTAGGCCCGCCGGTCCGTCCCCGAGCCGCCGCCCCGCGGGGCCAGCGGGGCAAGCGCGATCAGCAGGAAGGCAGCCATCCAGCCCAGGGCCAGCAGTGTGCCAGTGGCGCCCGTAGCGCCGTCGGCTGTCAGCTTCGCGTAGGCGCTGTCCGTGAAGGTGAGCACCATCAGGCCCCCGCCCAGGAACAGCCAGGGCAGCCGTTCCCCGGGAACCCGCCGCATGGCCAGCACCAGCACCAGGGAGGTGACCACGACGTCGACGATGGGGTACGCCAGCGCCGTCAGGCGGGCCAGGTCCCCGTGCCCGCCGGACTTGACCATCGGGCCGAGCACCGTATCCCAGCTGATGAACAGCACGGCCCCGGAGATGACGGCGGCATCCAGGATGGTCCGCGACAGGGCCACCCGCGACACCCTGGGCCGGGGGAAGGAGAAGAGCGCGGCGCCAGCCAGCAGCGAGTAGCCCAGGAAGCCGGCGTCGGCCAGCGAGGGGAAGGGGTAGTCGTGGTTGCGGGAAACCCCGTAGTACGTCCACACCGCTTGGCCGGCGGTCCACAAGAGCATGGCCCCGGCCAGAAACGTCCAGGCCCGGGCATCCGCCTGCCGCCGCCGTGCGGCGGTGGTGCAGCTGGCCAGGGCGGCGAGGGCCGAGAGCAGGATGGAAAAGTCACCCACGGTCTGGGCCGTGGCCGTGCCGGGGTCCACACTCACGTAGATCCCCACGACCAGCAGCAGGGCCGCGGCACCGGCCACCGCCCAGCGCAGCAGGACGGCACTGGTGCGGACGGAAGGGCTCTTGACGCTTGGCGCAGGCAACACGTGCAACTCTCCAACGACGGCGACGGGGAAGCCGCGGAGACCGTGGCCATTGGGCAGAAGTCTAGGCGACCACCCACTGGCACCCGTGGAGGCACGGCGGCAGGCACGGGAGGAGTCCTGGTCCTGCTAGCCTGCCGGTATGGGTAGGCAGCGCTTGCAACGTTCGGTGGGCATCGTCATCGCCATTTCCGTGTTCGCCGCTGCGGCACTGTTGTGGCTGATCGTCGCCTCGGCGGGCCCTCCCACCGATGTGTCGCCCACGCAGCGCATAGTCGTCGGCATCTGGAATGTCGTCTACGACCAGGATGCCCCAGGCCTGAAGGTGCTGCTGGCGGCCATCGCCGTGGCCCTGGTGCTGGCCGCGGGCGTTGCCATTGCGGACCGCCGCATCGCCACACGCACCCGCCGCTCCGCCGATGGGCAGGCCCTGCCGCTGGCGCCGAAGGTCGTCATGGAGCGGACGCGCGGCGTGTTTGCCGGTCCGGTCACCGTCACGGTGCTGATCCCGGCGCACAACGAGGCCGCATCGCTGCCGGCCACCATCGCCTCGCTGAAGTCCCAGTCCCACGCGCCGGAGCGCATCATCGTGGTGGCGGACAACTGCACCGACGCCACCGCGGACATCGCCCGCCGTGCCGGGGTGGAGGTCTTCACTTCCGTGGGCAACACCAACAAAAAGGCAGGCGCGCTCAACCAGGCACTCAAGGAGCTGCTGCCCGGCCAGGGCGACAACGACATCGTCATGGTCATGGACGCAGACACCGCCCTGGACGACGGTTTCCTGGAGTCCGCCGTAGCCCGCTTCACGAACGACAGGGCCTTGATGGCAGTCGGCGGACTCTTCTACGGCGAGGAGGGGCACGGACTGCTGGGCCAGTTCCAACGCAACGAATACATCCGCTACGCCCGCGAGATGCAGCGCCGGCGCGGGCGCGTGTTCATCCTGACCGGCACGGCGTCGCTCTTCCGCCCTGCCGCCCTGCGCACGGTGGCCGAACACCGGGGCACGTCCCTGCCCGGGACGCCCGGGGATGTCTACGACACCGCGGCGCTGACCGAGGACAACGAACTGACCATCGCCATCAAGTCACTGGGCGGATTGATGGTCTCCCCCGCCGAATGCACCGTTGTCACCGAGTTGATGCCCACCTGGCGGACGCTGTGGAACCAGCGGCTGCGCTGGCAGCGCGGGGCACTGGAAAACATTGGCGCGTACGGCGTCACGCCCCAAACCATCCGCTACTGGCTGCAGCAGCTTGGCATCGGCTACGGCGTGATAGCACTGACGGCGTATCTGGTGATGGTGGGCATCACGCTGGTGTCCATGGATACCTGGATCTGGTTCCCGTTCTGGCTGGGGATGGGCCTGATCTTCACGCTCGAACGCGTGGTCACGGTGTGGAAGGGCGGCTGGCGGTCGCGCCTGCTGGCCTTGACACTCTTTCCGGAGCTGTTCTTCGACATGTACCTCAACCTCGTTTTTGTGAAAGGCATCGTGGACATCTCGCTGGGCCGGACGGCCGATTGGAAGCATCTGGCCCATGCAGCTGCGGATGAGTCTGAGACGGCGCGGGCATGACTGCCGCACTCGCCCCCGCCCTGCCCGCCGGGATCCTGCTGCCCGAATCGGTGATGCACTCGGACTGGTTCAGTATTCTGATCATGTTCGTGGCCATCAACACGCTCATTTACGTGGCGCTGGCCATGGCCAAGATCCTGCCCAAGATCTACCTCTCGGATTGGATCCGCCGCCGGAGCAAGCGATCCGAAACCCGCAGCATCCACCCGGACGCACGGCGCTAGTCCCCACCCGCTCCCACTGCTCGCAAGCTCGCAGAGGGTCCCCCGCGGGCGTGGGCCCACCCACCCGCTCATTCAACGCACCCCGGGTCCCCCGCGGGCGTGGGCCCACCCACCCGCTCATTCAACGCACCCCGGGTCCCCCGCGGGCGTTGGCCCACCCGCGGACTACTTCCTGGGCTTGTCCGTCTTCTTGCCCGGCATCCGGCTTTCGATGGCTTGGGGCAGTTTGGGACGCCGGGTCAGCGCCTTGGGCAGGGGCGGCAGCACCTTCAGGGTGTCCAATTCCGCCGACAGCCCGGCGGGCAGCCACATCGGCGCCGGCCCAAAGGCGTTGTTGGTAGCGGCAACGACGGCACGTCCCAGCATGTAGTTTCCGGCACCGCCGATGACGGCACCGATGCCGAACGGGATGGCCCGCCCCAGCATGGCGGTGCCGCTGTGCACGGCAACCTTTTTCAAGAAGGCCTTCTGCATTTTGGCGCTGATGCTCTTCACGGCCGACATCGGCAGGCTTTTGCCCAGCACCGTGCCCCAGGCCTGCATGGGCGTGCGTCCGGTGCCCATCGCGTGGCCCGTGAGCCCGGCCAGCATCGCAGTGCCCTCCTCCCCCAGCATGATGGCCATGACGGCCAGCCGGGAGCGCTCGGGATCCTGCAGGCGGATGCCATGCAACTCCGCGACGGATTGCGCGTAGAGGGCCGTGGCCTCGAGGAAGACGACGGTGGCCGCGGCGGAGATGGACAGCGAGGCAACGGTGCCCAGACCGGGGATGATGGCTGTGGCGCCGATGGCCGCCCCACCACCGCCGACGCCGGTCAGGAACTCGCGCTCCAGCTTCCGGCTGAGCTCGTAGGGCGTGGCCTGCGGGTATTTGCGCCGCAGCCGGCGCAGATTGGCCAGCACCAGCGGGCGCTGCACCTCCACGGCATTCAGCAGCGCCTTCTGGATGGCAGGCTTCGGTTTGCCCTGCTCATCGAAGGCGGCCTCCGTCGCTATGACGACCGCCGGGTTCGGTTTTGCCTTGCCCCGGCCGGGAGAATTCTGTGCCATCCGTGCCCCATTTCTGCCCTGTGCTACCAAGGGTAGAGCATGCCGCCGTCAGGCTCCCGTGGGCTGCTCCCCCTGAGCCTCAACCCGGCCCGAGACGATGATCCTCAGCCTGTCGGTGCGGACAATGTCCCGGGAGTATTCAACCGGCCGGCCGTCGGCAGACAGCGCGGTCCGCGTGATGGCCAGCACGGGTGTCCTGGGGCTGATGTCCAGGAGCGTGGCCACTGCCGGTCCGGCCACCGCGGGGTTCAGCTCCTCCGTGGAGGAGCACGGGGCCAGAGAGTAATCCATGCCCATCAGGGCATACAACGATCCGGTCAGCGGTCGCTCCAGCATCCCCGGGAACAAATCCGCCGGGAAGTACGAATCTTCCAGCACCACCGGCGTTGAGGCGGCGAAGCGGAGCCGGCGGATCCTGTGCACCGCGGCGCCAACGGGTACGTGCAATGCCTCGGCCACACTCGTCCCGGCGGGGACGGTCCCGGCGTCGAGCAGGCGGGAGGCCGCACTGTCGACGCTCTTGAGCAGCTGCGCGCTGAGCCCCATCAGATTGGAAATGTCCACCGGCACCCGCGGCTCGGCAATGAAGGAGCCGCCGCGGCCACCGAGGGCGCGGGTGAGGCGGCCCTCATGCGCCAGGGTGTCCAGGGCCTGGCGCAGTGTCATCCGGCTGATGCCCAGGGCACTGGCCAGCTGCCGTTCGGCGGGCAGCTTGCTGCCCGGTGGCAGTGAACCGGCCTGGATGAAGCCTGTCAACCAGCCATGCACGGCCTGGTGGGCCGGGACAGATGAACCAAAGGTGAATTCTTGTGCCCGTTCAAGCAGGTCTTCTGTGTTGATGTCCGGCCCCTTCGTACAGTCCACATGGGCCCCTCTATGCGGCGGATGGCCCGGAACCAAGCATAGGTCCGCCACTGGACGGTTCCCAGCCGGCCGCCGCGGCATGCCCTCCAGTGGCGGAACGGGTGCCGTGGAGCGGATTTTCCGGTCTTTTGCCCCGGCTACACTGCCTGCAGGACCCTGAATGGTCTAGACCAAAGATTCCACCCTGAGATTGGACATACATGATGGGCCCAGCTGCCGCCCGCACCACAACAACACTGACAGGCCTTGACGGCGTGCTCTTTGACTTCAACGGCACACTGTCCGATGACGAAGGCGTGCTGCGGGATCTGTTCATCGATCTGGCCGCCGCCGAGTGCGGCGTCACCATCACCGCGCGGCAGTACCAGGAGGACCTGGCCGGGCGCAGCGACAGCGAAATCATGGCGGACATCCTGGCCCTGGCCCCGGGCGACGCACGCCGGGCGGAGGATTTCCTGGGCCTCATTGATGAGTCCTATGCCGCGCGGGTGGCCAAGAAGAGCCTCATCCGGCCGGCCACCCGGGAGCTGGTGCGCGCGCTGCACGCGGCTGGCCTGAAGCTCGGCGTGGTGACCGGGGCCAGCAGGCTGCAGGTGCTGCCCGCCTTGGAGCGGGCGGGCCTGCTGGACCTGTTCGGCGTCGTCGTCACGGATGAAGACGTGGTGGAGGGCAAGCCGCATCCGGAGGGCTTCCAACGCGCCGCCGCGGCGCTGGGGCTGGAGGATCCGTCCCGCATCGCCGCCTTTGAGGACTCGCTGCCCGGGCTGGGCGCCGTGGCCGCCGCGGGCATGATCGCCATCTGCGTCGATGGCACCCACCCCCGCGAGGTTCTTCAACGGCACGCACGGATCATCGTCCCCGAACTCGGGCCGGCCTGCCTGGAACTCGATCTGGGCTAGGCAGCCACGGCGGCATTCGCGGCACCGGACTTGGCGGCGCCGTCGGCGATCAGGCGCTTGCGCAGGGCCAGAAACAGCAGCACCATGCCGGCGGTGATCAGGATGTGCCCGGTGCCGGCGATCCCCGGAATGGCCTTGCTGATGTCGGCCTCAGCCACTCCGTTGACGGTCAGCATGCCGTGGACGGTGAGCATGGCCGAGGTCAGCACCAGGCCGGCGTTGTAGGTCCAGAAGAACCAGCCGAACATCTTCGAGGACGACAGGGTGAAAAGCTTCTCGAGGATCAGCACAATGAGCAGGACGATGAACCCGAGCGTCAGCAGGTGCGTGTGCACCACCGACAGCTGGGTGTCACCGGCAAAGTCCTTGCCCTTGGTGAACTCGCGGTAGAAAAGGCCGGAGAGAACGCCGAGGACCATGTAGCCGAACGCTGCGTAGAAGAGCTTTTTCATGTGGTTTCCTTCTGCCGTGGGACGCCCGGTGCGGGCCTTTTCTTCAAGCCTAGAAAGCCTGCCGCCCGCTGCCATCAACCATTCGGTTGATCCACGGACGGCCGAAACGAGCCCGGCACGTTCACCGTCAGGAACGAGGCCACATCCACCAGCTCATCGGCTCGGATGTTGTGGCCCATGCCCGCATAGGTGGCCTCGGTGAGCTCGGTGTTGGCCGCCAGCCACTCTGCGGTGAACGCGGCGGCGTCCGGATTGATCACCAGATCCGCCGTGTCCCGCGCCCAGTAGAAGGGCACCTTGGCCTCCAGCGGCTCCATCGCGGCCAGCAGCGCGTTGTCCAGGACAAAACCGGAAAGCCCGACGGCGGCCGCCGCCAGTCCGGGCCGCAGCCGCAGCAGGGTGGTCGCCATGGCCATGCCCTGCGAATAGCCCAGCAGAGATATGCTGCTGAAGGCATACTTGGCCTGCACGGTGTCGATCCAGGCCAAGACCTTCGACGCCGAGGCAACCACCTGGGCAAAGTCGTTGACCAGGAAGTAGTCCAGCAGGAACCAGCCGAAGTCTCCGGAGATGTCATGGGGCGCCCTGGGTGCGGCGCAGGTGAAGCTGCGGGGCATGGCGTCGAAATGGGTGCTCATCCGCCGTTCGTCGGTGCCATAGCCGTGCAGCATCAGCAGCAGGGGCGTGCCGGCGCGGGACTCCTCGGGCCGTGACCATAGGACGGTATCCATGGCCACAGTCTTCCCGCCCACTCCGTGTGTGTACAGCACCTGCGGTCCGCGGTCCGCGCGACCGCATATCTGTGTTTATGTTGGTTTCCATTGACATACACAGATAAACGCAGATAAAGTCATGGAATCAGACATCCATGTGATGCCAGTCACCAGTACCGGAGGCCCCCATGTTCGCCGAAGAACGGCACCAGAAAATTGCCGAACTCGTCGCCGCCCGCGGCCGGGTGTCCGTCCCGGAACTGGCCGATCTCTTCACCATCACCGCCGAGACGGTCCGCCGGGATCTGGCCACGCTGGAGAACTTCCGGGTGCTGCGCCGCGTGCATGGCGGCGCCGTCGCCCTGGACAAGCTGAGCATGTCCGAGCCCAGCCTGGCGGAGCGCCAGAGCCAGCGCCAGGACGAAAAGCAGCGCATCGCCGCCGCGGCCCTGGCCCTGGTCCCCTCCACCCGGACGGGGTCGGTGCTGCTGGATTCCGGCACCACCACCGCCGCTCTGGCCGAACTGCTGGTCCGCTGGTCCCCCGCCTCCGCCGGGGATGTGCTGCTGGCCATCACCAACTCCCTGCCAATGGCCTCAATGCTCTCCGCCAACGCCAACCTGGATCTGGAAATCCTGGGTGGCCGCGTCCGCGGCCTGACCAGCGCCGTCGTCGGCGCCACGGCCACCGATCGGCTCGGCGCCCTCCGCCCGGACATTGCCTTCATCGGCGCCAATGGCGTCCACGCCGCTTTCGGGCTCAGCACCCCGGACCCGGTGGAAGCGGCCGTCAAGACCGCCATGGTCCGCGCCGCCCGCCGCGTCGTCGTGCTGGTGGACGGAACCAAGCTGGGTGCCGAAACGCTTGTCAGCTTCGCCACCCTGGAACAGGTCGACACCCTCATCACCACGGAGGAACCCGACATGGAACTCACCCGGGCCCTGGCCCACGCCGGCGTGGAACTGGTGATCGCATGATCATCACCCTGACCCCCAACCCCAGCCTTGACCGCACCATCGAGCTGTCCGGCCCACTGGGCCGCGGCGAAGTGCAGCGCGCCAAGGGCGGCACCGCGGAGCCCGGCGGCAAGGGCGTGAACATCGTCCGCGCGCTCTCGGCCTCCGGCATCGAGTCGCTGGCTGTACTGCCCGGAGACGCCGACGACGCCGTCGTGCTCGCCCTGGCTGCCCACGGGATTCCGCATGTGGCCATGCCCATCGGTGCCGCGCTGCGCTCCAATGTGGCACTCACCGAACCGGACGGCACCACCACCAAGGTCAACGAGCCCGGCCCGGAGCTGGACCCGGCCCAGCAGCAGGATCTGGTGGAACTGACCCTGGCCAAGGCCAACGGCGCCAGCTGGCTGGTGCTGGCCGGCTCCCTCCCGCAGGGCGTCCCGGCGGACTTCTACGCCCGCATCACCACCGAGCTGCGCTCCCGCTACGGCGCCGGCTCCCCGCGGGTGGCCATCGATTCCTCCGGCGCCCCGCTGGCGGCCTCGCTGGCGGCCCAGCCGGACCTGCTCAAGCCCAATGCCGAGGAACTGGCCGAGCTCACCGGGATCGGTTCCGAAGCCGAACTCGAAGCGGACCCGGCCATGGCGGCCGCAGCAGCGCAGGCCCTGGTGGATGGCGGCGTGGGCGCCGTCCTGGCCACGCTCGGCGCCAAGGGCGCTGTGCTGGTGACACCGGAGGGCAGCTGGTTTGCCTCCGGCCCCACAATCATTGCGAAAAGCACCGTCGGCGCCGGAGATTCCTCCCTCGCCGGCTATCTGCTGAGCACCCTGGCCGGGGCAACCGGTCCAGCACGCCTGCAGCAGGCAGTGGCCCACGGGGCCGCCGCCGCCTCCCTGCCTGGATCCATCGTCCCGGCGCTTGACCAGACCAACCCCGACGCCGTCACCGTGACGGCCTTCGCCTCCGCCAAGGAGAACTGACATGACCGCATTGATCACCGGCGATCTCATCACCCTCGACGCCAATCTGGGCGCCGAGCCGAGCACCGTCATCCGCGCCCTGGCCGAAATGGTGGCCGCCACCGGACGGGCCTCCGAGGTCGAGGGCCTGTACGCGGACGCCCTGGCCCGCGAACAAAAGACCGCCACCGGCGTTCCGGGCGGCATTGCCATTCCGCACTGCCGTTCCGAGGCCGTCACAGTCCCCACGCTCGCCATGGCCCGGCTCAACCCGGCCGTGGACTTCGGCGCCAAGGACGGCCCGGCGGACATCATCTTCTTCATCGCCGCCCCCGCCGGCGCGGACCAGGAGCACCTGAAGCTGCTGTCCAAGCTGGCCCGTTCGCTGATCAAAAAGGACTTCACGGCCGCCCTGCGCGCCGCAGCGGCCCCCGCCGACATCGTCGCCCTCGTCGAAGGCGCCCTCGCCGACAAGCCCGCAGCGTCCCAAGCAACTGCCCCTGCGCAGGCGCCGTCGGCCGCCGTGGCGGCAGCCAGCCTCCGCGAGGGGGCCACGGCTGCGAGGGGCCCCGAGCGAGCTGGCGAGCTTGGGGAGCAGCTGGGGACGGGCGGGGCCCCCAACACCGGCGAAGCTCCCGAGCCCAAGCGGCCCGTCCGCCTGGTCGCCGTGACCGCCTGCCCGACGGGCATTGCGCACACGTACATGGCGGCGGATTCGCTGCTGATTGCGGCCCAGGAGGCCGGGATCGAGCTGCAGGTGGAGACCCAGGGCTCCGGCGCCGTAACCCCGCTGGATCCGGCCGTGATTGCCGCGGCCGACGCCGTGATCTTCGCCGTCGACGTCGATGTCCGCGGCAAGGAGCGCTTTGCCGGCAAGCCCGTCATCAATGCACCGGTCAAGCGCGGCATCGACGAGCCCGCCAAGATGATCCAGGAGGCCGTTGCGGCCGCCAGCGATCCGCACGCCCACAAGGTGCCGCACTTTGGCGCAGAGGAAACGGCCGAGAACCGCGCCGAGGCAGCCAATGAGCACCTGGGCACCAAGCTGAAGAAGGTCCTGCTCACGGGCGTCAGCTACATGATCCCGTTTGTGGCCGGTGGCGGTCTGCTGATCGCGCTGGGCTTCCTGCTCGGCGGCTACGAGATTGCCGGCGCCGCCGACAAGATCCTCGCGGCCAACAACTTCGGCAACCTGCCCACCGAGTTCCCGGAGCACGCCCTCGGGCCGCTCGGGGCCTACCTCGGTGCGGTGCTGTTCAAGATCGGCGCCCTGTCCCTGGGCTTCCTGGTTCCGGCCCTGGCCGGGTACATCGCCTTCGGCATCGCCGACAGGCCTGGCATTGCGCCCGGTTTTGTCGCCGGTGCGGTGGCAGGCTACATGGGCGCCGGCTTCCTCGGCGGTCTGGTCGGTGGTCTGCTGGCCGGCGTGACGGCGCAGTGGATCGGCACCTGGCCGGCACCGCGCTGGCTGCGCGGCCTGATGCCCGTCGTCATCATTCCGCTGCTGGCCTCCATCGTGGCCTCCGGGCTCATGTTCCTGGTCCTCGGCGGCCCCATTGCCGCACTGACCACGGCCCTGAACACCTGGCTGACCGGCATGACCGGCGTCTCCGCCGTCGCGCTGGGCATCATCCTCGGACTCATGATGTGCTTCGACCTGGGCGGCCCCGTCAACAAGGTGGCCTACGCCTTCGCCGTCGCCGGTCTGGGCACCGGTTCCATCGACAACCAGGCACCGTGGCAGATCATGGCCACCGTGATGGCCGCCGGCATGGTGCCTCCGCTGGCCATGGCCCTGGCCACCGTGCTGGACAAGAAGCGCTTCTCGCTGGCCGAGCGTGAGAACGGCAAGGCAGCCTGGCTGCTGGGTGCCTCCTTCATCTCCGAGGGTGCCATCCCGTTCGCCGCGGCCGATCCACTGCGCGTCATCCCGGCCTCCATGCTGGGCGGCGCCGTCACCGGAGCCATCTGCATGGCCGCAGGCGTCACCTCCCAGGCACCGCACGGCGGATTGTTCGTCTTCTTCGCCATCGGCAACTTCGGCTGGTTTGTCGGCTCCATCGTGATCGGCATGATCATCTCCGCACTGGCGGTGGTGGCGCTCAAGCGCTGGGCCGTCCGCACCCCCGTGGCGGCACCACAGGTGGACAGCAAGCCCGCCGTTGATACTGTGGCAGCAGCATCGGCGATCCCGTGACCATCACGCATACGCAGCGCAGCGCAGCCAAAGGACATTCCATGACAACGTACTCAGGAGTCGGCGTCACCCCAGGACGGGTGATGGGACCGGTGAAGATCATGCCCCCCGCCATCACGGCACCCCCGGCCGGGGAGCTGCTCGACGGCGTGGACCCCGCCGAGGCGGCGGCCGCACTGAAGACAGCGGCCAGGGCAGTCCAGGCCGAGCTGCGCGAGCGTGCGGGCCGTGCCTCCGGTGACGGCAAGGCCGTGCTGGAGGCCACGGCGCTGATGGCGGCTGATCCCATGCTGCTCAAGGCCGCCGTGAAGCTCATCGATGCTGGAGCGTCCGCCCAGCGGGCCATCTGGGACGCCGGCGACGGCGTGGCCACCATGCTGCTGAATCTGGGCGGCTACATGGCCGAGCGCTCCCACGATGTGCTGGACGTCCGCGCCCGGATTGTCGCGGAGCTGCGCGGCGTCCCGGCACCGGGCATCCCGGACTGGGCGGAGCCGTTCATCCTCGTGGCCGAGGATCTGGCCCCGGCCGACACTGCCACGCTTGATCCGGCGCTGGTGCTGGCCCTGGTCACCGCCGGCGGTGGACCGCAGTCGCACACGGCCATCATCGCCCGTTCGCTGGGCCTGCCCGCCGTCGTCGCCGCCGCCGGCGTGACGGAACTTGCCGATGGCACAGTGGTCTACGTCGACGGCGCCGCCGGCGCCATCCTCTCTACCCCGGGCGAGGAGCAGGCAGCGGCCGCCGCGGCCTGGGCCGTGCAGGCCTCCACGCTGGGCTCCTTCGATGGCACCGGCCGCCTGGCCGATGG
The DNA here is from genome assembly GCF_000482545.1 of Arthrobacter sp. 35W. Taxonomy (GTDB): domain Bacteria; phylum Actinomycetota; class Actinomycetes; order Actinomycetales; family Micrococcaceae; genus Specibacter. The sequence goes on along the minus strand of NZ_KI519455.1, from coordinate 1,465,699 downwards.
CACCGAGATCCCGCTGCGCGCCAATGTGGGCGGGGCCAAGGACGCCGTCGCAGCGGCTGCCGCCAACGCCCAGGGCGTGGGCCTGCTGCGCACCGAGTTCTGCTTCCTGGGCCACGACACCGAGCCCGGCCACGAGGAACAGGTGGCCGCCTACAAGGGCGTGTTCGACGCCTTCCCCGGGCAGAAGGTGGTGGTCCGCACCCTGGACGCCGGCGCCGACAAGCCGCTGCCGTTCCTGACCGACGCCACCGAGCCGAACCCGGCCCTGGGTGTGCGCGGCTACCGCACGGACCTCACCACTCCCGGAGTGCTGGCGCGCCAGCTGGCGGCCATCGCAGCCGCCGACGCCGCGTCCCAGGCGGATGTCTGGGTGATGGCTCCGATGATCTCCACCGCCGCCGAGGCGGCAGACTTTGCCGCGATGTGCTCAGCCGCCGGCCTGCCGGTCCCGGGCGTCATGGTGGAGGTCCCCTCGGCCGCCCTGACCGCGCGGCACCTGCTGGATGCGGTGGAATTTGCCAGCATCGGCACCAACGACCTCACCCAGTACGCGATGGCAGCGGACCGCCAGCTCGGCCCCCTGGCCGCCCTGAACGATCCCTGGCAGCCGGCCGTGCTCGCCCTGGTCAAGGCCACCGTCGACGGCGCCGCCGCCCAGGCGGCCGCGGGCGGCACCACGGCGAAGCCGGTGGGTGTGTGCGGCGAGGCCGCCGCGGACCCGGCCCTCGCCGTCGTGCTCGCAGGACTGGGCGTGTCCAGCCTGTCCATGACGGCCCGGGCCATCCCGGCCGTCAGCGCCGTGCTGCGGACCGTCACCGCCGCGCAGGCCCGCGAGCTGGCCGAGCTGGCCATCGGGGCCCGCGGAGCCGTCGAGGCCCGGGCGGCCGTGCGTGCACGCCTACCCCTGCTGGCCGAACTCGGCCTTTAACACGCCACCCATCCGCATCAACACCCCCTTGGAGAGACCATGATTGAACGCAACGCCACCATTGCCAGCCGCGTGGGGCTGCACGCCCGCCCCGCCGCCATCTTTGCCGAGGCCGCCGGCGATCTGCCCCTGGAAGTCACCATCGCCCGCCTCGGCGAACCGGCCGACGACGCCATGGATGCCTCGAGCATTCTGGCCCTGATGGGACTCGGCGCAGCCCAGGGCGACATCGTCGTGCTGCGGGCCGAGGGCGACGGCGCCGAGGAGGCGCTGGAGACCCTGGTGCGCATCCTCGAGACCGACCACGACGCATAAACTTTATGTCGTAAATCACAGATTAAAACGCAAAAAGATTCAGTCGAATTCGACTGGATCTTTTTGTTTGTTTAAGTCCAGATTAACTCGAAGTGAATTCATTACTCTGCAGGACATTCATTTTTCTGATAGAATTTATGGCCTGCCCAGAGGAGGGCAGCCGAAAGTCGCAAGCAAATGACCTCCATAGGAGTGGCACAAATGCCCATAGACCAAAGCACAACCTACTCGACGACAGGTGTTCAGGACACCGTTGGACCCACGAAGTCCAAGCAAAATCCACTCAGAATGCCGCGGCTCAAGCGCCGCCGGCTAGACGTAGACCACGTAAATGTGGTCAATCAACCGATGCTTAAGAAAGCACTCGGAGGCACCATTGTTGGAAATACCATGGAATGGTATGACGTTGGTGTATTCGGTTATCTAATTACTACGATGGGCCCAGTCTTCCTCCCCGAGGCAGACCCCGCGGTCCAGACCCTGTTCCTTCTTGGAACGTTCGCAGCAACCTTCCTCGCCCGCCCCCTCGGCGGCGTCGTCTTCGGTTGGTTGGGCGACAAAGTCGGCCGGCAAAAAGTGCTGGCCGCCACCTTGATGATCATGGCGGCATCCACGTTCGCCGTCGGGCTTCTGCCCGGCTACACGCAGATCGGCATCTGGGCCGCGGCCCTGCTGGTGCTGCTCAAGCTCATCCAGGGCTTCTCCACCGGCGGCGAGTACGCCGGTGCCACGACCTTTGTCAGCGAGTACGCCCCGGACAAGCGCCGCGGCTACTTTGCCAGCTTCCTGGACATGGGCAGCTACATCGGCTTCGCCCTGGGTGCGGCACTGGTCTCCATCCTCCAGCTCACCCTGGGCCAGGAGGCCATGGAGGCATGGGGCTGGCGTCTGCCGTTCCTCATCGCCGGCCCGCTGGGTCTGATTGCCGTGTACTTCCGCTCCAAGATCGAGGAATCCCCGCAGTTCCAGGCAACCCTGGATGCACAGGAGGCCCTCGCCAAGGAGGCCACGGCCTCGGATGAGACCGCCTCCAACGGCCCGGTGGCACTGATCAAGGCCTACTGGCGCGAGATCCTGCTGGCCATGATCCTCGCCGCCGCCGCCAACACCGTGGGCTACGCCCTGACCTCCTACATGCCCACGTACCTGACCGAGTCCAAGGGCTACGATCCGGTGCATGGCACGCTGCTGACCATCCCGGTGCTGGTGATCATGGCTGTCTGCATTCCGCTGACCGGCAAGCTCTCCGACCGTGTGGGGCGACGCCCCGTGCTGTGGATCGGCGCCATCAGCACGGTGGTCCTGGCCATCCCGGCCTTCACCCTGATCGGCATCGGCGAGATCTGGTCCACCATGGCGGGTCTGGCCCTGATCGCCTTCCCCGTAACGTTCTACGTGGCCAACCTCGCCAGCGCCCTGCCGGCGCTGTTCCCGACGTCCAGCCGCTATGGCGGCATGGGCATCGCGTACAACTTCTCCGTGGCGATCTTCGGCGGTACGACGCCGTTCATCGTGCAGGGCCTGATCGGGGCCACCGGCAACGACATGATGCCGGCGTACTACCTGATGGCGACCTCGGTCATCGGCGCTGTGGCCATCTACTTCCTGAAGGAATCGGCCCAGAAGCCGCTGCCGGGCTCCATGCCCAGCGTGGACACCGTGGCCGAGGCCCGTGAACTGGTGGCCACCCAGGATGAGAACCCGCTGCTGGACATGGACGAGATGCCCTTCGATGACAGCTACGAGCCGCCGACGCCGCCGCATGGCATTCCGGCCATGGCCGCGGCAGGTGCCGGGGCAGGCGCCAGCGCCTAGCCTGACCGGCGGCCTGCCGCCAGCAGTGCCCACCGGGATGGAATGAGTCTGCTTGCTGCGACCAGCATGGCGTACCGCCGCGACGGGATGGAGACAGCCCGCCCCGCCGCGGCGTGCGCCAAGGCCTCGCGCACCACACGCTCCGGTTCCAGCCACATCCACTTGGGTATGCCGGCGGTGGACGCCCCCATGCGCGAGAAGAATTCCGTGTGCACAAACCCCGGGCAGACCACCGTGATGCCCACGCCGCGGGGCCCGTATTCCCAATGGGCCCAGCGGCTGAAACTGATGATCCACGACTTCGCCGCACCATAACTGCCGCGCGGCACAAATCCTGCAACATCCGCCACATTGATGATCTGGCCGCGCCCCCGCAGCAACATCGGTGCCAGCACCGCCTGCATGAGCGCCATCGGCACCGACACCAGAATCTTCAGGTGGTCGGCCTCCTCCTGGGGAGAGGTCTTGTCGAAGGGCTGCGCCAGGGAGAATCCGGCGTTGTTGATGAGAATGGACACCGGCGATTCCTCGCTGCCCAGCCTGGCCACCACTCGGGCCACGCCGTCGTCGGTCAAGAGATCGACGGCGAGCGTCTCCACCTGGACGCCAAACTCATGGTGCAGCCGCACGGCCTTGGCCTGCAGGCGGGCGCCGTCGCGGGCCACCAGCACCAGATTGATGCCGGCCTTGGCCAATTGCTGGGAAAATTCAGCCCCCAGGCCCGCCGTGGCCCCGGTGACCAGAGCCGTCTCGACCACCGCGCCGGCCATTGCTCACTCGCCCGGTGCCGGCCAGTCGGTGTACTGCGTGTATTCGTCCGGGTGCCGGCGGATGAACTTGGCCACATAGGGGCAGTGCGGAATGATCCGTTTGCCCGAGGCCACCACATCGTCCAGCGCATAGCGGTCCAGCACCGCCCCAAGGCCGCGCCCTTCAAAGCCCGGTTGGACCTCCGTGTGGATCAGATCTATGTGGCCGGGCAGGTCCTTGAAGAGAAGAATGCACGCCAACTCCTCGCCCACGTGGAGTTCGTAGCGGTGCGCCACGTCGTTGCGCAGCATGGTGACATCGTTGTGGAAACCCTCTGCCGTCTCGCTCATTTCTCGATCGTGGCACCATCCGGGCGTGCTGGCAACGGCCCACACGCCCGGATCGCAGCCGGCCGTCCTCCCGCCCATGGGAGGACGGGTGCGACGACGGCGGGGCCGGGGCTAGTTGGCGCCCGCACCGCCCTGCCAGAGGGCCGTGAACGGGGCACCGGAGGCCACCCGGTTCTTGATGCCCTCGGTGACGAAGGCCTTGGCCGTCCGTGCGGCCTCCAGCGCCGTGGCACCCTTGGCCAGCTCGGCCGTTACGGCGGCGGCCAGCGAGCAGCCGGCGCCGGAGACCGCCACCTCGCCCACCTTGGGGGCGCTGAGCACCTCCAGCGTCTCCCCGTCAAAGAAGATGTCGACGGCGTCGGGGCCGTCCAGCCGCACGCCGCCCTTGGCGAGCACCGCGGCACCGCTGATCTCGTGGATCTTCCGGGCCGCAGCCTCCAGATCCTCAACCGTGCGGATCGTCATGCCGGAGAGCGACTCGGCCTCGAAGTGGTTGGGCGTGACGAAGGTGGCCAGCGGCAGGATCTGGGCCTTCAGAGCCGCATCAGTGTCCAGTGCGTGGCCGGGCTCCTGGCCCTTGCAGATCAGCACCGGATCCAGCACCACGTTGGTGAACCCGCCCGCGGCCAGCGCCGTCTGGACAGTGGAAATGGTGGCCGGGCTGCCCAGCATGCCGATCTTCACCGTGTCCAGCACCGTCGGTGCGCCGGAGCGCGGACCGTAGGCCGCCGTCGTCGCCTCCAACTGGTCGGCAATCACCTGCGCATCCACCGGCACAAAGCGGTGGCCCCAGTTGTTGTTGGGGTCGAAGGAGACGATGCAGGTGAGGTTGGCGATGCCGAAGACACCCAGTTCCTGGAAGGTCTTCAGATCGGCCTGGGCGCCGGCACCGCCGGTGGCCTCGGAGCCTGCGATGGTCAGGGCAAGGGCGGGGGATGCTGATTCAGTCATGGGTATATTTTTGCACCCGCGGCCGGAGCCGCCGCTCCCTAGCTGGGGCTGATCTCGCTGGCGGCCGGCGCCTGGATGTCCACCGGACTGTTGTAGTCGCCGAAGGTGATGGTGGTGGACACCTGCTGTCCCTGGACCGTCAGCTCCTGGGTGAACTTGACCGGGCGCCCCTGGGCATCCACCCACATGTCCGTGGGAATGGTGGTCAGGCCCGCGGCCTCGAGCTTGGACCGCTCCTCGCTCCCGGCCGGCAGCTTGGACGCGTCGACGACGACGTTGTACTTGGTGGCCTGGACGCCGTTCACCGTCTCGCGGCCCACCAGCGTGACGGATGCTGCGGACTGGGCGAAGCTGCTGTACTGGTCCAGCGGCGAGGACTCCAGCGTGCCCTTCATGCTCGTCCAGAGTGCGGCGATGCGGGGATCTGTGCTGGTCTCGTCAACCAGCAGCCACGGCTTGTCAGCGGTGGTCATTCCGGCAGCGGCCGGCAGGGTGATGTACAGCTTGCCGCCGGCGATGAGAATGGTCATCTGCCCGGCAGCCCCCATGTCCTGGGTGATGCGCGCGGCCTCAAGCCTGCCATTGGTGATCTTCTGGTGGCCGGTTCCCTTCAGGGTCTGGCCGGCGGCAGTGATGTCGGAGGTGAAGGAAACGGAGGTGATCTTCTCCATCGAGGCGCTGACCGTCGAGGCCAGGCCAGGAGCGTCCGTGGGCGGGGCGGCTTCGGTGGGGGCTGGTGTGGGGCTCTGCACCACCGCAGTGGTTTCCCCCGCCGGCGCGGCGGCCGGGGTCGAGGAACACCCGCCCAGTGCAAGTGCCGGTACGGCAAGGAGGATGGCGGCCAGTCGAAGCGTCCCGTTCTTCAGCATGCTTGGAGCCTACGACAACCGGCCCCGGATCTCCCATTTGGCCTGGATTGGCCTTGAAACAAAGCAGCAGCCCGGGACCGTGGACACGGTTCCGGGCTGCTGCTTTGCTGTGCTGGTGGGCCCTATGGGGCTCGAACCCATGACCCACGGATTAAAAGTCCGATGCTCTACCAACTGAGCTAAAGGCCCGTACCAGCCCACGCGGGGAAGAGTATTCCCAAGGTGGACGCTAACTAGAATAGCGCACCCGGCAATCTTCACGGCAATCGGCAGGCGCAGGTGCCGGCCGTGGATTCTCGACCAGTTGTGGCCTTAGGAGTAGTGTCGATGCATGACCCAAGCAGCCAGCTCCAGCGCACCGAGGCCGCATAAGCCGCTGCCTTTTGCGCCTGCCGATTTCGAGCCCTTCACGGGCGGTCCGGACCCGGCGCGGGTCTCCGAAGCTGCGCACCTCGCCGCCCAGGCGCTGGTCCACCGCGGGCGCAAGAGCGACGACCCCGCCGTGACCAAGCGGCTGGTGAAGCTGGCCGACCAGCAGGGGCTGGAAGCCATTGCCGAGATGTGGTCCGAGAGCCCCGCGCGGTCCCTGCCCGGTGCCCTGTGGCGGCTGTACGCGCTGCGTGCCGCCACCCAGAAGGACCCGGAGCGGTTGAGCGCCTTCTTCCGGGCCGGACAAGACACCGCCCAGGTGTCCAAGGCCGTGGCCGGCGCCGCCGAGCCGCTGGGCGCAGCGGAATTGAGCACGATGGCCGATGCCATCCTGTCCGGCGCGTTCGACGGCGATTTCGACGTCGCGCTGGAACGCTCCGCAGCCTTCTGCCGTGTGGTGGCCCTGGGCCAGTCGCGGATGGCCGACGACCGTGAACATGCCGATGAAAACCATGCCGGCCGGATGACCCGCAACGCGCACCAGCTGGTCAAGACGGCCGAGGATCTTGAGAGCGCCGCCGCTGCCTGGCGCAACGGCGAACTGGATTAGAAGCACCCATCCCAAGGGATGTCAGGGGGAGCCAGAGGCTCTTCCCGGGTGCCCGGAAGCCGGTCGATGTGGGACACCACACACCCCAAAATCCGCGCCACGCCGGGGCTTTGTTGACATCAATCCCGCAAAGTAGAACACTGAAGGTGGTGTCGAACTGCGGAACCCCCGGGCTCCACTTTTAGCCGCTTTGAGCGGCCTAACGCCGTGAGGCGCTCCCGGTTCGACACCACTTTTATGCTCAAAAGCCACCCATGCCAGGAAGGCGCCCCCTGTGAAGCTGCGTCTCTTTCCACAGGAGAAGGCGGGTCTGGCCATTCTGGCCAAGATGGCAACCGAGGGCGTCTCCGCCGTCCACACCCTCTCCGAACTGCTGGGGACCGCCCCGACGGATTTTGAGGACCTGGCGGAGCAGCTGCGCACCTCCGAGGCCCGTTCCACCGAACTCTTCGTCGCACTGTTGACCAATATGCGCACCAGCTTCGTCAACCCGCTCCCCCGCGAGGATCTCTTCGCCCTGGGGCGGCGGCTGAACGAGGCCAGCGAGTCCCTGACCGGCGCCGCCGAGCTCATTGCCCTGCACCAGCTGGACAGGATTCCGCCCCGCGCCTCGGACCAGCTGGAGATCATCACCCGGCAGGCAGAACTCACGGTGGACGCCATGCGCCGGCTGGACAACCTGGATGATCTGGAAGAGTACTGGATCCAGGTCATCCGCCTGTCCAAGCGTGCCCAACGCAGCCACCGCGTCTTTGTCAGTGAATTGATGCGCGATCTGACCCCGGCGGCCCTCGTCAAGTACCGCGTACTGGCCGATGCCCTGGTGGATGTCTCGGGCGCCTACCGCAACGTCGCCATCCAGGTAGGCAGCATCATCGTCAAGGAATCCTGACTTGACCACCGTTTTGCTGGTCGCGGCACTGGCCCTGGCCGCTGCCTTCGCGTTCCTCAATGGCTTCCGCGATGTCTCCACCGCCGTCGCCGTCGCCGTGCGGACGCGCGCGCTGACCCCCACTGTGGCAGTCCTGCTGGCCTGCCTTTTCAATGTGCTGGGCGCCCTGCTGAGCGTCACGTTTGCCACGGCCATGCGCGAGAAGCTTTTCACCCTGCCCACCGGGGAGGACGGGCTGGGTCTGCTCATTGCCGGCCTGGCGGGCGCCTGCCTCTGGGGCGTCCACCAGTGGTGGCGGGGCTATCCGTCCTCCTCCACCCATGCGCTGATCGGCTCGCTGGCCGGAGCCTCGCTGGCTTCGCTGCTGGTGGGCGAGAGCCCCCTGCAGGGGCTGGACACGACCGTCCTGACACTGGTGGTGCTGCCGCTGCTGCTCTCCCCCGTCATCGCCCTGGCGCTGTCCTACGTGGCCGTGTTCCCGGCCATGTGGGCGGCCCGCAATGCCCAGCCGAACTACGTCAATCGGCGGGTGCGGCGCATGCAGTCGGTGGCAGCCGCAGCCGTGGCCTTTGGCCATGGGCTGCAGGACGGGGCCCGCACGACGACGATGGTGCTGCTGGCGCTGGCTGCGGCATCTCTGGCCGGGGGCACCGGTGCCGTGCCGTTGTGGGTTCCGATTTTCACCGCCGCCATGCTCGGCGCGGGCACGCTGGCCGGCGGCTGGCGGGTTTCCCATACCCTGGGCACCCGGCTGGCCAAGATCGACCCCATGCGGGGTCTGGTGGCACAGCTGGTCAGCGCCGTCATGCTCTTCATTGGCGCCATCGCCCTGCACCTGCCGCTGTCCACCACGCACACGGTTACCTCCGCCACGGTGGGGGCCGGGCTGAACCAGCGCTTCACCGTCATCAACGGGCCGCTGGTGCTGCGCATCCTGGGCGCCTGGGTTGCCACCCCGATCGTGTCGGCCCTGCTCGGCGGCATCCTCTACCTGGCGATCTCCCCCATCATCTGACCGGCCACCTCCTCCACCAACAACTGAGGCGCGGCAACTGTACGAAATCTACGGATTTCGTACAGTTGCCGCGCCTCAGTTGGAAAAAGCCTGGGCCCACGAGCGCGAGGGCCCCGCCGCGAGCTTGCGAGCGGTGGGAGCGCTTGGGGATTATCCGAAGCGGCCGGAGACGTAGTCTTCGGTGGACTTCTCGGTGGGGTTGTTGAAGATGGTGGTGGTGTCCGCGTACTCGATCAGCTTGCCGGGCTTGCCGGTGCCGGCGATGTTGAAGAACGCCGTCTTGTCCGAAACACGCGCCGCCTGCTGCATATTGTGCGTCACGATCACCACCGTGTACTCGTCCTTGAGCTCGTTGATCAGGTCCTCGATGGCCAGCGTGGAGATCGGGTCCAGGGCGGAGCAGGGCTCGTCCATCAGGATCACATCGGGCTGCACGGCGATCGCGCGGGCGATGCAGAGGCGCTGCTGCTGGCCACCAGAGAGGCCGGAACCGGGCTTCTCGAGGCGGTCCTTGACCTCGTTCCACAGGTTGGCACCCTGCAGCGACTTCTCCACCAGCGCATCGGCGTCGGACTTGGACATCCGCTTGCTGTTCAGCTTCACGCCGGCCAGCACGTTGTCGCGGATGGACATCGTCGGGAACGGGTTGGGACGCTGGAAGACCATGCCGATCTGGCTGCGCACCGTCACCGGGTCCACGCCGTCGCCGTAGAGGTTGTCGCCGTCCAGCAGCACCTCGCCCTCCACGCGGGCGCCGGGGATGACCTCGTGCATGCGGTTCAGCGTGCGCAGGAACGTGGACTTGCCGCAGCCGGACGGACCGATGAAGGCCGTGACCGACTTGGCCTCGATGTTGATGTTGACGCCCTCCACAGCCAGGAACTTGCTGTAGTAGACGTTCAGGTCTGTGACGTCGATGCGCTTGGACATGTGGTGTTCCGTTTCTTGTGGAGCGAAGGAGGAGGGAGGGCGGCGGCGCTTAGCGGCCGGTCTTGGGCGAGAAGATGCGGGCCACCAGGCGCGCAATCAGGTTCAGCGCCATGACCAGCAGGATCAGCAGCAGGGCCGCGGCCCAGGCGCGCTGGTCCGAGGGGCCCGGGTTCGACGGCGAGGTGGGCGACATGATCTGCGTGTAGATGTACGTCGGCAGCGAGGCCATCCAGCCGGAGAAGACGTTGAGGTTTATCGACGTCGCGAAGCCGGCGGTGACCAGCAGCGGGGCCGTCTCACCGATCACACGGGCGATGGCCAGCGTGACGCCGGAGGCGATGCCTGAGATCGCCGTCGGAATGACCACCTTGACGATGGTGCGCCACTTGCGGACACCCAGGGCATAGGCGGCCTCGCGCAGCTCGTTGGGGACGATCTTGAGCATTTCCTCGGAGGAGCGGACCACCACGGGGATCATCAGCACCGACAGTGCGACGGCGGCGACGATGCCGGTCTTGGTGCCTGGGGCAATGACCAGGCCGAAGAACGCGGCGGCGAACAGACCGGCCACGATGGACGGGATGCCCGTCATGACGTCCACGAAGAACGTGATGGCCTTGGCCAGGCGGCTGCCCTGCCCGTACTCCACCAGGTAGATGGAGGTCAGCAGGCCGATGGGCACCGAGATCAGCGTGGCCCAGAGGGTGATCAGCACCGAGCCCATGAGCGCGTGGTACGCACCGCCCAGCACCGGGGTGCCGTTGGCGACGGAGGCGTTGTCCTGCACGCCCGTCACACCCTTCATGGAGGTGCCCAGGAAGCCGGGCTGGAGCAGCCCGGGGATGCCGTTGGCCAGCACGGTCCAGATGACCGAGACCAGCGGCAGCAGGGCCACCAGGAAGGAGCCGACCACCAGCGAGGTGGCCAGTCGGTCCTTCGCCTTGCGGGAGCCCTCAACGGCGGCCGTGGTGGCCACCCAGCCGGCGGCGAACAGGACAGCGGAGAGCACGCCCCAGCCGAAGGCGTTGAAGCCGATCACGGACATCAGCGCGGCGGCCAGGATGATGGCGGCGCCGGCAATGGCGTAGGGGGTGTACTTGGGCAGCTGTCCGCGGGTCAGGGCGGAGCGCTTGCGCGGAGTCATCGTGGCGAGGGACATCAGTTGGCTCCCGAGAATTCCTTGTGCCGGCTGATGATCCAGCGGGCAACCATGTTCACGGCCAGGGTGATCAGGAAGAGCACCAGACCTGCAGCGATGAGTTCATTCAGGCGGAGCCCGAACGCCTCCGGGAAGTTCAGAGCGATTTCCGCCGCCACCGTCTGGTTGCCGGACTGGATCAGCGAGGCAATCAACGGGCCGGAGGAGAGCACCAGGGCCACGGCCATGGTCTCGCCCAGGGCGCGGCCCAGGCCGAGCATGACGGCGCTGATGATGCCCGGGCGGGCAAACGGCAGGACGGCCATTTTGATCATTTCCCAGCGGGTGGCGCCCAGGGCCAGTGCGGCCTCCTCATGAAGCTTGGGGGCCTGCAGGAAGATCTCCCGGGTCAGGGAGGTGATGATGGGCAGAACCATCACGGCCAGGACGATGCCGGCAGTCAGCATGGTCTTGGCGGTGCCGGACGCGGGTCCGGCGAAGATTGGGATCCAGCCGAGGTTCTCGGCCAGCCAGGCGTACGGTTCCTTGAGGTTGGAGGCCAGGAAGCTGGCACCCCAGGCACCGTAGACCACGGAGGGGATGGCTGCCAGAAGGTCGACGACGTACCCCAGCCCCTGTGCCAGACGGCGGGGGGCGTAGTGCGAGATGAAGAGGGCAACACCAATCCCAATGGGCGTGGCGATGATCAGGGCGATGGCTGCCGCAATCAGGGTGCCAATGACAATCGGGAAAATATAGCTGAAAAAGCCCTCGCCCCCGGTCAGATCCGCAGGCTTGGCACTAAACGTAGGCAGGGCTTGGACCAGCAGGAAGATGGCAACACTGAACAGGACCACGAGGATCAGGATTCCGGCGGCCATGGCGGCCCCCGAAAATACCTTGTCCCCGGTACGCCCCATCCCGGTGGTGCTTCGCAGCGAGTTGGTGGACACTGTTTTTCCTTCACGGCTGGTGGAACTCTTGCTGGTCATTGCGTCATGCGTGGCTAAAGCCTGAATCCGCAGGTCCCCGGCATCGTGGTCGACGCCGGGGACCCGCGGATGGAAGTGCTACTTGGCGGCCGTGATCGAGGCGATCGACGCCTTGGCCTTGGTGGCCAGTGAGGCGGAGAGCGGAGCGCTCTTGGCGGCGGCGACGGCGGCCTTCTGGCCCTCATCGCCCACTACGAAGGTGCCGAAGGCCTTGACCAGGTCGGCCGTGGCAGCATCCGGGTACTGGGTGCAGAACACGGCGTAGGAGACCAGCACTGCCGGGTAGGCCCCGGCCACGGTGGTCTTGCGGTCCAGCTTCAGGGACAGGTCGTTGGCGCCGCGGCCGGCCACGGGCGTGGCGGCGTCGACGGCCTTCGCGGCGGCGTCTGCGGAGATCTTGACGTAGCTGTCGCCGACCTTCAGCTCAACCTTGCCCAGGGCATCGGTGACGGCGGAGTCGTCGGCGTAGGTCACGGCGCCGGCGGTCTCGGTGACGGTCTTTACGACGCCGGAGGTGCCCTTGGCGTTCTCGCCGGTCAGGGTTGCGGGCCAGTCGCCGGACTTCTTGTCGGTCCAGACATCGGCTGCCGCGGTGGCCAGGTAGTCGGTGAAGTTGTCCGTGGTGCCGGAGTTGTCCGAGCGGTGCACGGGGGTGATGGCCAGGTCCGGCAGCTTGGCGCCGGAGTTCTGGGAGGCGATGGCGGCGTCGTTCCAGTTCTTGATGTCGCCGCGGAAGATCTTGGCCACGGTTGCGGCGTCGAGCTTGAGGTCCTTCACGCCGGGGACGTTGAACGCGACGGCGATCGGCGAGATGTACCACGGAACGTTGATGGCGCCGTTGGTGCCGCACTTCTCGGCAGCGGAGGTCATTTCGGCGTCGCTCATGGCGGCGTCCGAGCCGGCGAACTGGACGGCGCCGGCCACGATGGCCTTGCGCCCTGCGCCGGAGCCCTCCGGGGAGTACTGGACCTTGGCGTTCGGGTTGGCGGTCTCGAAACCGGCCTTCCACGCGTCCATGGCGGCGGAGATGGAGCTGGCGCCCGTTCCGGTCAGCGTGCCCGTGACCGGGACACCTGCGGAGGTGGTTGCGCCGGCGGTGGAACCGGAGTTGACGGCGTTGTCCGTGCCGCAGGCGGTGAGTGCCAGTGCAGCGACGGTGACAACAGCCGCGGCGCGGCCAATGTGGAGAGCCTTCACAAGGATGCCCCTTTCAGGGAATATCTAAGAATGTGTGTGCCTTTGCGGTCCAGCGCCGCGCCAGGCAAGTCCACGCCCGGCAAGGGCGCACTATCAACCTCTTCGAAGATAGGGAGCGAAGGTAAAGGAACTGACGGTTAAAGGTGAACGGAAGGTTAACGCGGGTGGGATTCTTGGCACTGGTTGTACATTCCAAACGTGTCCTTTCCACGGAATAGACTTTCCCCATGGCAAGGACCCGCACCGCCAAGTCTCCTGTACTGTTCCTCTCCACCCGGGCGCAGGTGGGTGTGCGGCGCAGCGCCTCCAGCATCCTTCCGGCCATCCAAATGACCATCTGTGCTGTGGGCGCGTACTACTTTGCCGAACGGGTTCTGGGCCACGCGGGCCCGCTTTTCGCCGCGACGTCGTCGTTGATCGCCCTGGGCTTCTCCCGCGAACCAAGGGTCCGGCGCGTGCTGGAGGTGGGCCTGGGCTGCACGCTGGGCATCGCCGTCGGGGATCTGCTGCTGCATTGGCTGGGCTCGGGCATCTGGCAGGCCGCCATCGTGTTGTTCTTTTCGATCATGCTGGCGCGGTTCCTGGACAGCGGCGCCATCTTCACCACCCAGCTGGCCCTGCAATCGCTGCTGGTGGTGCTCCTGCCGGCCCCGGCCGGGGGGCCGTTCACCCGCAGCCTTGACGCCGTCGTCGGCGGCTGCTTTGCGCTGGCGGTGACCTTCCTGGCACCGCGGGATCCGCGCCGGGCGCCGCAAACCGATCTGCGCGCGCTGCTGGAGGAACTGGCGGAGGTGCTGCGCGAATGTTCCAGCGCCCTGTCCGCCCACGACTCCACCGCCGCGTGGCATGCGCTGGTGCGGGCCCGCCAGGCGCAGCCGCTGGTGGATGCGCTGCGCGCCACCCTGCGCGGTTCCACGGAGATCGCCCAGCTGTCCCCCGTCTACCGGCGCTACCGGCATGAGGTGGGCAGCCTGGCCGAGGCCTTGGAACGGGTGGATCTGGCCCTGCGCTCCAGCCGGGTGTTTGCCCGCCGGCTGGCCAGCGCCATCACCAACTCGGCCCTGTCCGACGAGGGCACCGCGGCCATCAGCGATCTGCTGGCCGAGGCCGCGGACGCCGTCGAACAGCTGGGTGCCGCCCTGTCCGACCCCAGCGCGGGTGCCCGCTCGGCCCAGCTGGCCGCGGCCAAGGAATCGCTGGAGGCCATCGCCATCACGCTGCATCCGCGCCGGCTGGGCATTGTGCGCACCGAGGGCGAAACGGTGGTGATGCTGCTGCGCCCGCTGCTGGTGGATCTGCTGGAGGCCGCCGGGGCAGAGGTGGACGAGGCCCGCGCCATGCTGCCCGAGCTCTAGTCCCCAGCCGCTCCCGAACCTCGCTCCGCTCGGCCGGGCCCCTCGCAGCCGTGGGCCCACCCACCCGCTCCGAACCTCGCTCCGCTCGGCCGGGCCCCTCGCGGCCGTGGGCCCACCGGGTGTCGGTGGGCGCCGATACCCTTGGGTCATGGCTACAAAGACTGCCCGGAGCGGGCGCACCAGCACTGCGAACTACAAATGTTCCGAATGCGGCTGGACCACGGTAAAGTGGGTGGGCCGCTGCGGCGAGTGCCAGGCCTGGGGTTCCGTGGAGGAATCCGGTGCCACAGTGGCCCGCACGACGGCGGCCACCGCCGTCTCCGAACCCGCCCGCCGGATTGCCGAGGTCGATGCGACGACGGCGGCCTACCTGCCCACCGGCGTCTCCGAACTGGACCGGGTGCTGGGCGGCGGCGTGGTGCCCGGCGCCGTCATCCTGCTGGCCGGCGAGCCCGGCGTGGGCAAGTCCACGCTGCTGCTGGATGTGGCCGCCAAGTTTGCCCGCAACGACGCCGGCGCCGCCACGCGCGACGTCCTGTACGTCACCGGCGAGGAATCGGCCGCCCAGGTGAAGCTGCGCGCAGACAGGATCGGCGCCGTCGCGGACACGCTGTACCTGACGGCGGAAACGGATCTGGGTGCCGCCCTGGGCCAGGTGGAGGCCATCTCCCCCAAACTTCTGATTGTGGACTCGGTCCAGACGCTCAGCAGCGCCGTGGTCGACGGCAGCGCCGGCGGCGTCTCGCAGGTCCGCGAGGTGGCGGCGTCGCTGATCGCCGCAGCCAAGCGGTTGAACATGACCACGCTGCTGGTGGGCCACGTGACCAAGGACGGCTCCATTGCCGGGCCGCGGCTGCTGGAGCATCTGGTGGATGTGGTGTGCCAATTCGAGGGCGAGCGCCATTCCCGGCTCAGGCTGGTCCGCGCCGTTAAGAACCGCTACGGCCCCACGGACGAGGTGGGCTGTTTCGACCTGACCGACAGTGGCATCGACGGACTGGCGGATCCCAGCGGACTGTTCGTCTCCCGCATCAAGGACCCGGTCTCGGGCACCTGCATCACCGTCACCCTGGAGGGCCGCCGGCCCCTGCTGGCCGAGGTGCAGTCGCTGCTGGCCGCCACCAACAACTCCCAGCCGCGCCGCGCCACCAGCGGGCTCGATTCCGCCCGGGTGTCGATGCTGCTGGCCGTGCTCCAGCAGCGGGCCGGCGCCCAGCTGCACATGGACGACAGCTACGTGGCCACCGTGGGCGGCGTCAAGCTCACCGAGCCGGCCATGGATCTGGCCATTTCGCTTGCTCTGGCCTCCTCCAAATCACGCATCGCCCTGCCCGCCCGCATGGTGGCGTTCGGCGAGGTGGGCCTTGCCGGCGAGGTGCGCCCGGTGCCCGGCATCACCCAGCGCATCCACGAGGCGCACCGGCTCGGATTCACGCACGCCATTGTCCCGGCCAGCCCCAACGGGCCCGGCCCGATACCGGCGAATTTCTCCGTCCGTGAGGTCCACCACCTCACGGAGGCCATGGATCTGCTCTTCGGCGGCGCTAAATAGCACATCCACCCCTCCTTTCGGGCCAAACGGCGCGGTTCAGGCTCCACTGGCCACTATTATTGGCCTAGTGACCCCCGCGGATCCTCCGCGCGCACGGCGGAAGGAATAGCCCATGGTTCGGAGCCCCGAAGAGGCCCTCAAGGCTACCCTCGCCAAGGTTGCCCCCGGCACCGGGCTCCGCGACGGACTCGAACGCATTCTGCGCGGCCGCACCGGTGCGCTGATTGTGCTCGGCTCGGACCGCACCATCGAGCAGCTCTGTTCCGGCGGCTTTGAGATCGGCATCGACTTCGCCCCCACGCGCCTGCGCGAACTCGCCAAGATGGACGGTGCCATCGTCTGCGACCGCGACGCCAGCCGCATTCTGCGCGCCGCCGTCCAGCTGGTCCCGGACCCCACCATCGAAACCCAGGAATCGGGCACCCGCCACCGCACCGCCGAGCGCGTCGCCATCCAGACCGGCGTACCCGTGGTGTCGGTCAGCCAGTCCATGCAGATCATCGCCCTCTACGTGAGCGGCCTGCGCTATGTTCTGGAGGGCTCGGAGAAGGTGCTGGCCCGCGCCAACCAGGCCCTGGCGACCCTGGAACGCTACCGGTCCCGGCTGGACCAGGTCACCAGTTCCCTCTCGGCATTGGAGATCGAGGCCATGGTGACGGTTCGCGACGTCGCCGTCACCCTTCAGCGCCACGAAATGGTCCGCCGCATCTCCGAGGAGATCGCCCAGTACGTACTGGAACTGGGCACCGACGGCCGCCTGCTCTCGCTCCAGCTGGACGAGCTCACGGCCGGGCGGGGGCCGGGCAGCGAGATGGTCATCCGCGACTACTCCGCCTCCACCACCGACGAGGACATTGACGCCGCCGTCGCCGCCCTGCAGGACATCGGGCCCGGGGATCTGATCGATCTGAACAAGATCGCCACCATCGTGGGGCTGGCCAGCGGCTCGGACGCCCTGGACAACATCATCCAGCCGCGCGGCTACCGTCTGGTCTCCGGCCTGAAGGCCGTGCCTCGCTCCGTGGCGGACCGGTTGGTGGACCACTTCGGCGGTCTGCAGAACCTCATGGCCGCCACCATCGACGAGCTCATGGTGGTGGACGGCATCGGCGACCAGCGCGCCCGCAATGTGCGCGAAGGGCTCTCCCGCATTGCCGAGGCCAGCCTGCTGGACCGCTTCCTCTAAGGCAGTCCCACAGGCTACTGGAGCTGGAAGGCGGCGTTCGGACTGGTCCGGGACCCCAGCGACACCTTCAGCACGTAGTACGCCCCGCCACCGCCGGGTGTGGCCTCAATGTGGCCGCAGCCCGGCGCGGAGCGCTTGCGCTTCCATGTGAAGTTGGCCGTTTCCGAGGCCCCCGGTGCCAGCGACTTCACCAGATCACTGCCGCCGTCCTGGCAGTCCCGGGACGAGAAGATCCTGTCGGTGCCGCTGGTGATGAGGTATTCCATCTGGTTGGTGCCAACATTCACGCTGCAGGCCACGGTTCCGCCATTTGTCACCTTCAGCGTCAGCACGGGCTCGACGCCGGGGGCGTAGCTGGACGCGTCAAGGGATCCTGCAACGGTCACCAAGGACTCGTCGCACACCGGCGTGGCCGGTGCCGTGGACGACGGCGTCGCTGTCGGCGCGGCGCTGGTGTGGCTTGCGGCGGTGGGCGCAGATGCCGCTTCACTGGCCGCCGGTGCCGCGGCCGGGGACTCCGAGGTGAAGAGCTGGGAAATGGTCATCCCAGCCGCGGCCAAGGCGCCCACCACCAACAGGGCAAAGAAGCCCAGCACCAGACGGCGGCGCCGGTACACGGCACCGCCCGGCGGACGGCCGCCGGAACCCCCCGAGCGGGGCGCCGGACGCGGTGCAGGGCGGGCCCCATTGGAGCGTTGCGGAGTTGCCCGGGCGTTGCCCGATTGGGGCGCCTTTGGCCGCGGCGCGGGGGCTTTGGCCGCCGCGGGCCGGCTGCCGTTCGCACGGGGTGCACCGGAGCGCGGCGCAGGCTGGTGGCCGGTGGCGTTCCGTGCGGGCGCCGTCTTGCCAGAGGGGGCCCTGCCCGAGGAGGCCTTGCCCGCCGCGGAAGAGGGAACCGCCCGGCCGGCGGCAGGGCGCGGCCCGGACGCTGCCGCGTTGCGCTTGTTGCCGCCGTCGGCGCCTGACTGCTTGGCCATCAAACCAGCGTATCCACTGGCACGGGCCCACCGCCCCCACCACGCCGCCGGAGGTGGCAGGTCATCTACAGTTGAACTGGTCACAACCCCTCTCCCAAGGATCTTCTTCAGTGCACAGCGCCATCGAAAACTGGTTCACCGCCACCGCCCGCGATCTGCCCTGGCGCGGCGATTGCTCCCCGTGGGGCGTGCTGGTCAGCGAAATCATGCTGCAGCAGACCCCCGTGGTGCGCGTGCAGCCGGTGTGGGAGGAATGGCTGCGCCGCTGGCCCACTCCTGCCGCGCTGGCCGCCGAGCCCAGCGGCGAGGTGCTGCGGGCCTGGGGCCGGCTGGGCTATCCGCGCCGCGCGCTGCGCCTGCATGCGGCGGCCACGGCGATTGTGGAACGGTTCGGCGGCGAGGTGCCCGGCAGCCGCGAGGAGCTGCTGACCCTGCCCGGCGTCGGCAGCTACACGGCGGCCGCCGTCGCCGCCTTTGCCTTTGGCCGGCGCGAAAACGTGGTGGACACCAACATCCGCCGGGTCCATGCCCGGCTGGTGTCGGGGAAGGCGCTGCCCGCCCAGGCACTCACGGCGGCGGAGATGGCGCTGTCGGCCAGCCTGCTGCCGGCGGACGTGGGCGAATCGGTGCTCTGGAACGCCGGCGTCATGGAACTCGGGGCGCTGGTGTGCACGGCCCGCTCGCCCAAATGCGGGCTCTGCCCTGTGGCCGGCGAGTGTGCGTGGATTGCCGCGGGCCGGCCGGAGCCGGACTACATTCCCAAGGGCCAGCCGTGGGCCGGCACGGACCGCCAGGTGCGCGGTGCCGTGATGGCCGTGCTGCGGGCCGCCGAGCAGCCGGTGCACAGGGATCTGTTCCTGGCGCCCGCCGCGGACCTTGCCGTTGAGGCGGAGCCCGGCCTGGACGCGGCGCACCGCGGGCCGGTTCGGACCGCGCTGGAGAAGCTCCACGCCCTCGAAACGGACCCCAGCCAGCTGGAGCGCGCCATTGCGGGCCTGCTCACCGACGGCCTCGCCCAGCACTCCCCCACCGGCCTCCACCTGCCCAACTAGGTGACACTTATGACACGTTCCGAGGCCCGGAACGTGTCATAACTGTCACTCAGTTGGGGGGGTCAGAGCTCGCCGAAGCCGTTCTCGACCTCGGTGCGGACCAGGTCCACAGCCCTGGCGGCATCGGAGCCGCTCGCCGTCACGGACAGGGTGGTCCCCTCGCCGGCACCCAGGGTCATCAGCATCATCACGGACTGGCCGTCCACGCCGTTGATTTCAATGTCTACATCCATGGCACCGAGCGCGCCGGCGAGGGTGGCCGCGGGGCGGGCATGCAGCCCCATGGGGTTGATCAGCTGCAGTTCGGCAGACACCGCGCCGTTCCCGGCTCCGGAGGGGGCTGGAGGATCGACGACGGCGGTTCCGCCGCCGGTGCCGCCCTGCACGGGGCCGTCGACGGGGGTGAACGCCGTCTCCGCCGCCTTCTTGACCAGCTCAAGGTCCGCCCCGGACTGCGCCGTGACGGCCGCGGCGACGGCGCCCTCCACCAGCGCGGCATGGGCCAGCACCACGTTCTCCGGGCCGCCCAGGAACTCCAAAGCGGCCTCGGCCGTCATCACGGCCGATCCCAGATCCGCCAGCACCAGCACGCCGGCACCGGCGTCCGCGCCGGACACCGCATCCATCACCTTCTCCAGGCTGGTTCCGATCCCGGAGACTCCGTCCGGCCCGGCGTCCATGCCACCGGCCGCGAGCAGGGTGACGTCCGGGGCCATCTGCGCCGCCAGCTCCACCAGGCCATCGGCCAGTTGGGCGCTGTGCGAGACGATGACCAGCCCAACCCTCACGCCGCCTCCCCCGCTGCCGCACGCGCGGCCGCCCTCAGGATCAAGGCGGACGAGGCCGCCCCCGGGTCGCGGTGCCCGGCGCTTCGCTCACCCAGGTAGCTCGCCCTGCCCTTGCGGGCTGTCAATGGATCCGTGGCGACGGCTCCGGCCTCGGCAGCCTCGGCGGCGGCGTCGAGCACGGCGGCTCCATCCGCCCCGGCAGCGGCGGCGCTCGCTGCGGCGTCCACCGCCGGTGACCAGGCGTCGACCATCGTCTTGTCTCCCAGCTCGGCCTTGCCCCGAGCCACCACACCGTCGCGAGCGGCGGCCAGCGCGCCGGCCAGAGCGGCGGGATCCAGCGTGGCGGACTCGCCCACCGCCGTCGCCGCACGCAGGAACGCCGTGCCATACAGGGGTCCGGCCGCGCCGCCCACCTTGGACATCAGCGTCATGGCCGCCAGCTTGAAGGCGGCCCCCGGCGTGGCAGGTGTTTCCTCGGCCAGCTTGGCCACGATGGCGGCGAAACCGCGGTCCATGTTTTCGCCGTGGTCGCCGTCGCCGATGCTCCTGTCCAGCTCAATGAGCCGCAGCCTGTTTTCCGCCACCACGGCGGCGCTCAACTTCAGCCACGCGATGGCCCAGGCGGCGTCCAAAGGCTGGCCCACCACTAAACCCCCCAACGCAGGGCGGCGGTGTGGACGGGCGCGTCCCAGAGGGCCGTCATCTCGTCGTCGAGCCGCAGCACTGACACGGAGCAGCCCTGCATTTCCAGGGCCGTGATGTAGTTGCCCACCAGCGAACGTTCCACGGTGAGGCCGGCGGCCTCGAGGATCTGCCGGGCGCGGCGGTAGACAATGTACAACTCACTGGCCGGGGTGCCGCCCATGCCGTTGACGAACAGGAGCACCTTGTCCCCCGCGGATGGTTTGAGGTCCGCCAGGATGGGTTCCAGCAGCCGGTCCGTGATGCCGTCGGCATTCTCCATGGGAATCTTGTGCCGGCCGGGTTCGCCGTGGATGCCGATGCCGATTTCAATTTCGTCCTCGGTCAACTCAAAACTGGGGACGCCGGCGTGCGGCACAGTGCAGGCGGACAGGGCCACGCCCATGGTGCGTACATTGTCATTGACTCGCTGGCCGATGGCGGCGACGGCGTCGAGGTCGTCCCCGCGCTCCGCCGCGGCGCCGGCGATCTTTTCCACCAGCACCGTGCCGCCGACTCCGCGGCGGCCGGCCGTGTACAGCGAGTCCTCCACCGCGACGTCGTCGTTCACCAGGACGGTGCGGACCTCGACACCCTCGGCCTGGGCCATTTCGGCGGCCGTCTCAAAGTTCAGGACGTCGCCCGTGTAGTTCTTCACGATGTGGACCACACCGGCGCCGGAATTGGCGGCGATCGTGGCCGGAATGATCTGGTCCGGCGTCGGGGAGGTGAAAACGGCGCCGGGGACGGCTGCCGTCAGCATGCCCAGCCCTACATACCCCGCGTGCAGGGGCTCATGCCCGCTGCCGCCGCCTGATATCAGGCCTACCTTGCCGGGGGCCGGTGCGTCCTTGCGCGTGATAAACATGGGATCCATGCTCACCGTCACCAGATCGGCATGGGCCAGGCCGAAGCCCTCCACCGATTCATCGACAACTGCGCGCGGATCATTGATGAGTTTCTTCATTCCAGCACTCCTGAGCGACGTGGCGTGAAGTGGCCGTGAACGAGCGGCGGGAGCCGGCAGTGGCCACACTCAGAACCCTACCGGGCGGCCCCACCGTTGGGTAGAGCGCCCCGGCGCGGCGGCACAGCGTGCGGCGTGGACCTCAGAGCTGGCGGATCATCCGGGTGTTGCCCAGGGTGTTCGGCTTGACCCGGGCCAGGTCCAGGAACTCCGCCACGCCCTCATCGTGCGAGCGCAGCAGCTCGGAATAGACGTTCGGGTCCACGGCCGACTGGTCCGCCATGACCTCAAAGCCGTGCTTGAGGAAGAAGTCCACCTCAAAGGTCAGGCAGAATACGCGGTCCACACCCATGTCCTTGGCCCGGGACAGCAGGTCCTCCACCAGCGCGTGCCCCACGCCGCGGCCGCGCCAGGACTCGGCGCTGGCCAGCGTGCGGATCTCGGCCAGATCCTCCCACATCACGTGCAGAGCTCCGCAGCCGATGACCTCGCCCTCGGATTCGGCAATGCGGAATTCCTGGAGCCCTTCGTAGTAGGCCACCGTTTCCTTGGCCATCAGAATGCGAAGCTCCGCCAGGGGCGCCACCAGGGCCTTGATGGCCTTGACGTCGGAGGTGCGGGCGGGGCGGATCTGGAAGCTTGAAGTCACGTAAGCAAGTGTAGGACCCCGGGGCCCTCCTCCGGGCGCGCCCATTCGGGGCCGTGGGGCGGTAGATTTCCCCCATGGACAGGAAATTCCGCCGTGCTGCGGTGCTGGGTGGTGGCATCGGCGGGCTGACGGCCGCGGCCGGGCTGGTCCGTGCCGGCTGGGACGTGGCCGTCTTCGAACGCGCCCCGGCGATCCCGACGCGCGGCACGGCCCTGGGCATGTGGCCGGCGGCCATGAGGGCGCTGGCCACGGTGGGTGCCGAGCCAGCGGTGCGGGCGGGCGGCACGGCCATGTCCACCGCCGCCACGCTGCGGCCCGATGGCTCGGTCATCGCCGCCGTGCAGCGCCCAATCTCCATGAATCTCATCGCCCGCCCGGCCCTGCTGGGCATCCTCCACGGGCTTCTGCCGCCGGGCACCGTGGCCTTTGGCGTGGACGGTGCCGCGCAGGATCTGGGCGGGTTCGACGTCGTCGTGGGTGCGGACGGCATCAACTCCGCCGTCCGCACCTGGCTGCTGGGCCACGGGTACGACGCGCGGGAGACGGGCAAGGTGGTGTGGCGCGGCACGCTGGAGGCCGGGCAATTCCCCGCCAGCGAGACCTGGGGGCCGGGCCGGCTGCTGGGCATCACGCCCCGGGAGGCCGGGAAGACCAATTGGTATGCCTGTGCGGATCTGGGCGTGGAGGCCAGCCGTGCAGCGCTGTCCCTGGACCGGGCGGGGCAGGCGGCGCTGCTGCACGCATCCTTTGCCGGGTGGCATGAGGATGCAGGACGGGTTTTGGCCGCCGGGGAGGCGGACTTCCTGTTCCACCAGCTCTCCGTGGTGCCGGCCCTGCCCACCTTCATTGGCAGCCGCACGGCCCTGATCGGCGACGCCGCCCACGCCATGGAACCAAATCTGGGCCGCGGCGCCTGCGAAGCCATCCTCGACGGCGCCACCCTGGCCGCCTTGCTCGGCCCGGCGGATTCCCCCGCATCCGTGGCCGCGGCGCTGCGCCGCTACGATTCCGCCCGCCGCAGGCCCAGCCAACGGATTGTCCGGGGCTCGGCGCTAGTGGCCCGGATCGCCATGGCGTCCTCCGGCCTGCGCCCGCGCGATGCCGCCTTGTCCCTGGCGGCCCGGCTGGCGCGCTGACGCGGACCCGGCTCAGGCCGAGGGTGCCGGACCGGTTTCCTCGGCCCGAAGTGCAGCGGCCTCGGCGGCGGCAAAGCGTTTGCAGGCCCACCTCCCGTGCAGCTGGGACAGCGGCCAGATCAGGATCCAGCAGTACGTGGCGGCCGTCGGATTGATGAACGCCACCGGAATGGAGAGCAGGAACACCACCCACACCGGACCATTGCCCCACAGCACCAGTCGGTAGAGCGGCTCATCGACGCTGGGCTCCATGAGCGACGCCGTCCGTGCGTACCGCCAGAGCCAGTTCAGTGAGACGAAGATGCCCACCACGGTGAGGGCGTAGAGCGCCGGTGGCCACGGGGATTCGCTGCTGGTCTGGAACAGCAGCGCCGTGGGTACGGGCAGAAACGCCACGAAGAACAGCACCACCAGGTTGATCGACTGCAGCGTGCCGTTGTAGGCCGCGATCGCCTTGAACCGGCGGTGGTGGTTGATCCAGGTGGCCCCCACCAGGGCAAAGCTGAGCATGAAGGCGGCGAGCGCCGGGACGTCCTCCAGCAGGGCATCCTGGACGGCAGCGGCGGGGGCGCCGTCGGGCAGTTCCGGGGGCTTGAGGTCCAGCACCAGCAGGGTCATCGCGATGGCGAAGACGGCGTCGGAGAAGAACACCGTCCGCTCCGTCGAGGGGCCGTGGTGCAGCGCACCGGCCTTGGCAGCCACACGCGCTGCCAAGGCCTGGGACAGTGCCGGACCGGCACCACTGCGGCGGAGTTTCTTGCCCACAGCAGCAAACCTAGGCCAGTGGAGCCCCTGTGGCCAGCCCCTTCCCTGCTACCCAGCCGCCGCAATCCGCAGCGTCAGCGTGCGCGCCTCGGGCCGCAGGGCATAGTCCGGCCACACGTCCGGCCCGCAGGAGCGCGAGCCCAGGCCGTGCTGGGCGGCGTCGAGGTACAGGAAGCTGCCTGTGCTCGGCGGCAGCTCGTGGGGGTGCGCGGCGTCGGCAATCTCCTGCGCCGTGTGCCGCGAGAGGGTGAACCCCGGCAGCCGGCCGAGGGAATCGGCCACGGTCCCCACGGCCAGCCACGGCTCCCCCGCATTGCTGAGCTCAAGGGAGCGCAGAGCGCTGCGGTGTCCGGTCTCCTGGGGCATCGCGTACGGCGCGGCCAGCTCGTCGATGCCCGCCGAGTACCGCCCGATGTGCGCCGCGTGCATGCTGTCCGGGTAGGACTCCCGGGGCCCCGCACCGAACCACGATGCGCCGTCGACGGATCCGGGCAGGTCGAAGCGCACACCCACCCGCGGCAGCACCAGGTCCCACCCGGAGCTCGGGGCAATGTCCAGGCGCAGCCACAGCTCGCCGGCGGACAACTGCCAGTGCTCCTGCACCGACACCGAATGTCCGCTGTTCGCGGGGGCGTAGCGCGTATGGATCAGCACGCTGTCCGCATCGGAGGCGATCTTCTCCACGCGGGCCGTGAGCCTGTCCAGACCGGCCGCCCGCCAAAGGACGGCGTTGGACTGCGACGGAACACCCTTGCCGTTGTTCAGCCAGGGGTCCGCCAGATCGTAGCTGCCAAAGTGCGAACCCTTGTCGTTGTCCGTGGGGGCGCGCCACAACTCCAGCCGCGGCCCGGAGACCTCCAGCCCCGCAAGCGACACGAGCCGGCCATGCTCGAACACGGCCGGGCCCAGCGCGATGGTCCCCTCGGCCCCACTGGCGGGCGGGCGGGCGGAAACCGGCGGACGCGGGCCCTGCGCTGCACCCGTTGGGGCAGTCCGCGCGGTGAGGTCCAGTTGGACGGCGGAGAGCACATGGCCCTCTGCGGCCCAGGCCGTGTCCTTGCGCAGGACGGCCTCAACGGTGAGCCAGTGCTCGCCATGTCCGGGTGCTGCCAGCTGTGGGAGTTCGACGCGCGCCGATGCACCAGCGGCCAGCGGCCCACCTGCGGAGGCGGCGACGTCGAGCCCGCCGGACGCGGCCGGGCTTCCGTCCACCTCGGTGCGCCAGCGCAGGACGACGTCGGAGGCGTCGGCCGAGTGCCGCAGGTTGGCGACGGAGACGAAGCGGCGCACAACGCCGTCGGACGTCTCCGTTTCAAAGCCCAGTCTGATGGGCGCGACGATCTGCTTGTACTCGAACAGGGCCGGGCTGGGCGTCGAGTCGGAAAAGACCAGGCCGTCCATGACGAAGTTCCCGTCGTGGACCACTTCGCCGAAGTCTCCGCCGTAGGCGAAGAACTCCGTGCCATCCCCCGTGGTGGTGCGGATGCCGTGGTCCCGCCATTCCCAGACGAATCCTCCGTGCAGCCGCGGGTAGCGGTCCACGAGGTCCTCGTACTGGTCGATGGCGCCCGGGCCGTTGCCCATGGCGTGGACGTATTCACACAGGATGAAGGGTTTGGTGCGCTGCCGGGCCGATTCCGCCGCGGAGCAGCCCAGCAGAAGCGAGCCGGAATCGTCCCGGCCGATGGCCGCCGTTTCGGGAATCGAGGAGTACATCCGCGAGTAGACGTCCGTGTAGGCGCCGGTGTAGTCGCCCTCGTAGTGG
The DNA here is from genome assembly GCF_000482545.1 of Arthrobacter sp. 35W. Lineage (GTDB taxonomy): Bacteria > Actinomycetota > Actinomycetes > Actinomycetales > Micrococcaceae > Specibacter. Next base: position 1,439,705 of record NZ_KI519455.1, on the reverse strand, counting down.
ACGGGGCGGCCGCTGTCCCGGGCGTGGGCCCATGCGGACATCGCCGCAAGGTTGGCTCCGGTGCCAGACTCGTTGCCGAGGGACCACATCACGATGGAGGGGTGGTTCTTGTCGCGCTCAACGGTGCGTTCCATCCGATCGACCAACGCCGCGCGCCAGGCCGGATCGTCGCTGGGGTTGTCCACCCAGCCCTGTTCCTCGAACCCGTGGGTCTCCAGATCGCATTCCAGAATCACCCAGAAGCCCATTTCGTCGGCAAGGTCCAGCAGGCGCGGATGCGGCGGGTAGTGGCTGGTGCGGATCGCGTTGACGTTGAACTGCTTCATCATCGCCAGATCCGCCCGGGCAAACTCCTCATCGAAGACGCGGCCGCGGTCGGGGTGGGTCTCGTGGCGGTTCACGCCGTGGAACACCACACGGCGGCCGTTGACCAGGAACTGGTCGCCGGAGATCTGCACCGTGCGGAACCCCAGGCGCAGTGAAATGGCCTCGCCGGCGCCGGCCACGGTGGCGTCATACAGCCGCGGGACCTCGGCGGACCAGGGCTCGACGGCGTCCAGCGCCACCGGGGCGACGTCGGCCGGGGACTCCCAGAGCACGTCGATGCCGAGTTCCGGCACCGTCAAACGGAGAGGAAACGCGCTGGGGGACGCGGTGATCTCGGGGTCGATGACACCCGTTCCGGTGCTCCCTGCACCGTCGAAGGAGGTCCGCAGCCAGACGTCGTCAATGCCGCCCTGCGGGCGGGCCTGCAGCGTCACGTCGCGGAAGATGCCCGGCATCCACCACTGGTCCTGGTCCTCAAGGTAGCTCGAGGCCGACCACTGGTGGACCCGGACGGAGAGCTGGTTGCGTCCCGGGCGCACGGCCTCGCTCACATCGAACTCCTGCGCAAGGCGGCTGCCGGTGCCGACGCCGATCTCGCTCCCGTTGACCCATACCTTGTAGCGCGATTCGACGCCGTCGAAGCGCAGCACGATCCGCTCCGCTGCGGACCACTCCGCTGGGATGTCGAAGGTCCGCCGGTAGTCGCCGGTGGGGTTCTCGTCCGGGACGTGCGGGGCGTCGATGGGGAACGGGAACTGCACGTTGGTGTAGCTGGGCCGGCCATAGCGCCCCGCACCCTCAAGGACCCAGTGGGCGGGAACGGCGATCGTCTCCCAGCTGGAGTCGTCAAGGGATTCCGCGGCCACGCCGTCGACGGCTTCACCGGCGGGCAGGACTCCCCTTCCACCGGGAGTGCCGGGCGCACCCGGCAGGAGGCGGAAGCGCCACTGGCCATTGAGCGAGAGTGTTGGTGCGTCGCTGTGCAGCCATGATCGTGCCGGAAGGCGCCGCCCGTTTCCGGGCCCGCGGTCGGTGATGTAGGAGGTATCGGCAGCCAGTGCCAGGGATGAGGTCATTGCGGAACGACTTCTTTCTGCCGGCCACCCCGCCGGAAATCCTGGCGGGCGGCCGTGGCCGAGGTGGCAATTTCGCGGGATGAGGGAAACGTGACAAGGCTAACACAAATGTCGAGCGGTTACTCTGGTTTCATTTGTTGTTCTTGTCCGCCTGTACAGTGGCTTGCCATGACCACAAAGGACACTCCCCGCACGGGCCGGCGAGGACCGTACGCCAAGTCGGAGGAGCGGCGCCGGGCCATCCTCGACGCCGCCCATGCGGTGTTCGCCGCCAAGGGCTACCGCGGCGGATCGCTGCAGGACGTCGCGGACCGCGCCGGCATGAGCCAGACCAGCATGCTGCACTACTTCCCCTCCAAGAGCGACCTCCTGATGGCGGCGCTGCAATGGCGCGACGACATCACGGGCCGGGCGGACGCCGCCACCGTGGGCGAAGGCCTCATGGAGGGCATTGTCCGCACGGCGTTGTACAACGAGGGCATTCCGGGTGTCATCGAGCTCTACACGGTCCTCTGTGCCGAATCCGTCACCGAGGGGCATCCCGGCCGCGCATATTTCACCGCGCGCTTCGAACGGCTGCGCACGAGCTACACACGCGGCATCGCCGCCTTGGCTGCGGAGGGCAGAGTGCGCCCCGGCGTCGACCCCGGACAGGCGGCCACATCCCTGGTTGCCCTGTGGGACGGCCTGCAGACCCAGTGGCTGCTGGCCCCGGACACCGTGGACGTGGCGGCGTGCCTGCGCGGATACTTCGATCTGATCCTCCTGCCCGCCGAGGACTAGGGATCCCTTTCCTCCGGCTAGCTGCCGTCGCGCAGATTGGCCGGAGTCTGGTCCGTAAACCCAATGGCGCCGAACCGTGCCACGCAGCGTTCGCCCATCGGAGCCTGCGACATGAACCCGACGTGGATGGGCTTGTCCGTGTCCAGCCGGAAGAGCCTGACGAAGGTCCAGTCCCGGCCGTTTGCCGAGGAGTGGAAGGCCCAGGCGGGGCCAACCCGGCTGACGCGCAGGTGGATCCCCGGCCCGGCAACGATGTCCGCGTTGCAGTCATCCGAGTAGGTGTTGGTGACGACACTGACCACCATGGCATCGCCCTGCGGGGAGTACTCGAAGCACAGCTTTGCCCAGTGGTCCTGGTCCGCCCACAGGCTCAGCACACCGGCGTCGAACGTGGTCCGGGGCGGATCCACCGCGACCCGGGCCGAGAGGGAAAAGGCATCGGGGGCCGCAAACCCCAGCGCCGAGGCTCGGTGCTGCTGCTCCCCACCGAGCGAATCGTTGCTCCAATCCACGCCCGGCGCGGCCGTCAGCGTCAGGACGCCGCCGGCTTCCTCCCAGACCGCTTGGCCGGGCCCGCCGCTCCAGGCGAGCGCCGGCAGCCCCGCGATGGCGGGGGGGCCTGCAACCACGGGGATCACCGCGAGGTTCCGGATGCGGTGCGGCGGCGGTCCTGCTTCTCATAGGTGTAGCCGTACGGAACCTCCGCGGACAGTTCCACCGTGACGCGTGCGTGGTCAACCCGCGTGACAAGGATGCCCCGGCGGCCCTCGCAGCGTGCACGCAGCTCGGCCTCCCGGACTGCTGCATTGAGGGTGTCCTCCATATGGGATTTGCTGGTGGCCGTGATGGTGGCCAGCAGCTCCGCTGCCTCGATCATGGTGCTCCTTTGATGGGTGGTGGGGAGGCTCTGACACCTCCGAAAGATTGCTAGAGCGTCGCCGCGGCGTCGGCCTCGGCAGCCGCCCAGGCGCTGGAAATCATCTCCCGCAGGGAATACCGGGGCTCCCAGCCGATGTCGCGGCGGGCCAGTTCGCCCGAGGCCACGATGCGGGCGGGATCGCCGGGCCGGGCGGGGCAGACCTGCGGGCTGAAGGGGATGCCGGTGGCCGCAGCCATTTCCGCCATGATCTCGCGCACCGAGACGCCGGAGCCGCTGCCCAGGTTGTAGACGGCCTCCAACTCGGCACCCTCCTGGAGCCGCCGGGCCGCCGCCACATGGGCCGCTGCAACGTCGGAGACGTGCACATAGTCGCGCACGCAGCTGCCATCGGGGGTGGGGTAGGTGGTGCCGAAGACCTTGGGGATCGACCCTTCCCTCAAGGCACGGAAGACCAGGGGGAAGAGGTTGTGCGGACTCGTGTCGAGCACCTCGAGGCTGCCCGAGCCCACGACGTTGAAGTACCGCAGCGACGTGTGCCGCAGCCCCGTGGCCCGCGCCTGGTCGGCGATGAGCCATTCCCCGATGAGCTTGGATTCCCCGTAGGGCGATTCCGGCGTCGTGGGGGTGCCCTCCGTGACGAACTCGGCGGCAGCGTTGCCGTAGACGGCGGCGCTGGAGGAGAACACGATCGAGCGCACCGAGGCAGCTTCCATGGCAGCGAGCAGATTGGCGGTGCCGCTCACGTTCTGGAAATAGGTGTGCAGCGGCCACTCAACGGATACGCCGGCGTACTTGAATCCCGCCAGGTGGATGACCCCGGCCAGGTCGTACCGGCCAAAGACCTCCGCAAGGAAGGCTGTGTCCAGCAGCGTGCCCTCCTCCAGGACGGCCCCGCTGGGCACAAACCCCCGCCTGCCGCTGGAGAGATCGTCCAGAACCACCACGGCGTGCCCATCGTCCATCAGGGCCCGGGCCACGTGCGAGCCGATGTAGCCGGCTCCTCCTGTTACGAGCCACGTCATGGCTGCCTTCCTTCTGCTGCGTTGGGTTCCTGCGCGGTGGTGAAGTTGTGTGCGATGCCCCATGAGGAGCTCCAGCTCTCGCCGGGGTCAAGCCAGCGCAGGCCCTCCCCCGAGTTGAACGCGTCCGGTGGCGCCGTCATCGGTTCCACGGCGACGGCGGTCCGCCGGCCGCCGGCCGGGTACTCGTTGGTCGTGTACACCTGGGCGTAGCGGTAGTTGGCATCGCCCCAGACCTCCACGGTGTCGCCGTTGGGTGCCTCAAGGGTGTGCCGGTAGCAGCCGTCCGCCGACGGCACCAGGTCCGCGAACGCCGTATCGAGGTCGAGCCAGCCCACCTTCGGACCCGCGGAAAGATCGCAGGGGGTTCCGGCGACGGGCCTGGAGCCCGTGGGGTTCAACCGGTCATCGACCACCACGTACGAGGCCGCATTGACGGTGAGGGCGGACTCCTCGGTTGGCGCAGCACCGACGCGGATGTACGGATGCGCACCGATGGCCACCGGCGCCGGCAGCGCCGAGGCATTGGCCACGGTGTGCCGAACCTCCAGCCCACGGGCCGACACCGAGTACGCCGTCTCCACCACCAGGGCGAACGGGTAGCCGGGGCCCGGGGCGATGTCCACGCGCAGGATGACTTCGCTGGGGGTCCACCCGACCACGCTGTGCGGCAGGTCCCGGGTGAGCCCATGGATGGCGTTGCCCCGCTCGGGTTCGTTGAGCGGCAGTTGGAGCACTCGTCCGGAGTGCTCCCACCGCCCGTCCCGCACCCGGTTGGGCCAGGGGATGAGGATCTCGCCCTCGCAGTGCGCGGGGAGCCCGGATTCCGCAAACTCCTCCACCAGCGGCGACCCGTCCACCGTCAGCTGGCGGATGGTGCCGCCAATCTCGGTGACCACTGCCTCGACCACGGGGCCGCCGTCGTCCCAGGAGATGGTGAACTGCCGGCCGGTTGGCAGCGTGGGCGCGCCGACGGCGGAAGAGTTCTGGTGCATTGTGGTTGCCTCCATCTCAGAACTCGATGTGGCCAAGATCGTGGGCGGCCACGAAGGAAACCGTGCTCCGCGCCGCGGAATGGAGTTCAAGGATCGTGATCTCATTGCCGTTGGCGCGCAGGAGCGGGCCCGGCACGTAGAGCGTGGCCTGGGGCCCGCGGGACCAGTACCGGCCCAGGCAGAATCCATTGATCCAGACGAGGCCCTTGGTCCAGCCGCTGGTGTCCAGATACAGATCGCCCGGTTCGGGCAGGTCAAAGGTGCCGTAGGCAAAGGCCGGTCCGGCCAGTGGGGCAGAGTCGTTCGACGACGACGGCGCCGCGGCCAGGACCTGCGCCGCCGGGGAGATGTCGGTGAGCTTCAGGGCCAGCAGGTCCCAGTCAAGCAGCGGCTCGCCGTTGATCTGCACTCCCCCGATGAGGCCCTTGGCCTCGCCAAGGCGGGGGCCGTAGTTCACCCGGCCCTGGTCCTCAACGAGGATCTCCAGCGTGCCTTTGGCATCTGCCGGCAGGGCCAGCGACGCCTCGTGGTGGTCGCGGGACAGGGTGCCAAGATGCCCTCTGTTGAGGAACACCTGCGCCCTGTCGCGGATCTCTGAGAACACCAGGACGCCCGGGCCGTGGACGTTGATCCGGGTCCGATAGAGCGAAAAGCCGGAGTAGTGGCCGACGTCGTCGGCCGTGGGCGGGACATCGGAGGAGGTCCATCGGCCCAGGCTGTCGAGGCAGTCCCAGAGCGGCGTCGTCCTGGCGACGGACACCGCCAGTTCGGCACCGGCAGTGGCCGCTGCCGGGACATCGGCGTCGTCAAGATCGGTGTACTTTGCCAGAACGTCCCTGAAGGCCCAGTATTTGGCCGTCGGATTGCCAGCCTCGTCCAGGGGTGCGTCGTAGTCATAGCTGGTGACGATGGGCTGGTAGACGCCCTTGTCGTTGGCGCCGTTGGTGAAGCCGAAGTTGGTGCCGCCGTGGAACATGTAGATGTTCACTGATGCTCCCAGCTCCAGCAGCACATCCAGGTCGGTGGCGGACTGTTCCACGGTGGTGGTGTGGTGGTGGGCGCCCCAGTGGTCGAACCAGCCGACCCAGAATTCCGAGCACATCAGGGGCCCGGTGGGCTGGTGGCGGCGCAGGGTCTCCAACCGTTCCGCCGAACGCGATCCGAAGGAGCCGGTCTTGTGCAGCCCCGGCAGGCTGCCGTTGGCCAGCATGTCGTCCTGGGGCTGGTCCACGGTGGTGAAAGGCACGTCCAGGCCGATGCCGCGGTTGATCTTCACCAACTTTTCCAAATACAGCTGGTCGGCGCCATAGGCGCCGTACTCGTTCTCGATCTGGATCAGGATGATCGGGCCGCCCAGATGGATCTGGCGGGGCACCAGGATCGGAGCCAGCTGGTCCATGTACCTGGAAATGGCAGCCATGTACACGGGATCGTCCACGCGGATGGCCGCTGCCCCGCTGTCGAAAAGCCAGGCCGGGAGCCCGCCGTTGTCCCACTCGGCGCAGATGTAGGGTCCGGGGCGGACGATGGCGTGCATGCCTTCGTCGGCGACAAGGTCCAGGAAACGTCCCAGGTCCAGGCCACCGGTGGTGTCGAAAACCTCCTTGGACGGGGCATGGGCATTCCAGGGGACGTAGGTTTCAATCGTGTTCAGCCCCATCTGCCGCGCCTTCCGGATCCGGTCCGCCCATTGGTCCGGATGGACCCGGAAATAGTGCAGGGCGCCCGCAAGGATCCGGTAGGGTCGGCCGTCGAGCAGAAAATCCTGCTCGCCGATGGTGAAGCTAGACATAGGAATAGTCCAATCTGAAAGGCAGCGCCGGGCCGTAGGTTTCCCACCGGCGCAGACCTCGTTGTCATGGGAATTTCGTTTCATTGTTTGATGTTTACGCAAACATCTCTGAAAACAACAGTAGCATGTTTAGGTGAACATACAAGGGGAAGCCACGAAGAAGCCGGTCCACAAAACGGGGGAAAACACCCCCGGAAATCCGGCGGCCGCGGCCCCCCGCGCGTCCCGAGGTCCGTCCATCGCCGACGTCGCACGGGAAGCCGGCGTCTCGGCCCAGACGGTGTCGCGGGTGTCCAACGGCCTGACAAATGTCGAGGAGTCCACCAAAAAGCGCGTCGTGGAGGCCATGAAACGGCTCGGCTACCGGCCCAACAGGGCGGCCCGGGCGCTGAAGAGCGGCCGGTTCAAGTCCATCGGCGTCATCATGTTTTCGCTGACAAGCTTCGGCAATATGCGCACCCTGGATGCGATCGCCACGGCCGCCGCCCAGGCCGGCTATTCCGTCACGCTCATTCCCCTCGAAGGCCCCACCCCGGGCATGGTCACCGGGGCGTACGACAGGCTGCGGGAGCAGGAAGTCGACGGCGTCATCATCATTTTTGAGGCCCATCTGCTCGACCAGGCCGACATCACCGTCCCTGAAGACCTCCCCGCCGTGGTGATCGATTCCGCCCCGAAGTCCGGCTACACGATGGTCGACACCGACCAGGCCGAAGGCGCCCGGCTTGCCACCAGCCACCTGCTCGGCCTGGGGCACACCAACGTCTGGCACATCGGCGGCCCGACGACGTCGTTCTCCGCCAAGCACCGCGAGGCATCGTGGCGGGCAACCCTTCACGACGCCGGAATCGAGGCACCCCCCGTAATGAACGGTGACTGGTCGACGGATTCCGGCTACCAGATCGGCCGCGAGCTCGCCCGCAATCCGGACGTGCACGCCATCTTCGCCGCCAATGACCAGATGGCGCTGGGGGCCATGCGGGCCCTGCACGAATTGGGCCGCGCCATTCCAGCGGATGTCAGCATTGTCGGGTTCGACGATCTCGACGAGTCCACGTCCTTCTGGCCACCGTTGACCACCATCCACCAGGACTTCCAGACGGTGGGGCGTCTGAGCATCGAGCACCTGCTTCAGAAGATTGCCGGCCAGAGCCCGGCCAACGATGCCACCACCGTGGGCACGCATCTGGTGGTCCGCAAGAGCACCGCCGCGCCCGCCCACTAGGCACACGCCCAACAGCAAAGGCTGCGGCCACGGGGTGGAGCCCGTGGCCGCAGCCTTTGCTGTGTTGGACGGTAGTGCGGGCTTAGCCTTTGCTGGAGCCCAGGGTCAGTCCGGCCACGAAGTGGCGTTGGAGCGCGATGTACACGATCAGGGTCGGGATGACGGTGATCGTGGCGCCGGCGGCGAGGAGGTTGTAGTTGGAGAGGAAGGTGCCCTGGAGGTTGTTGATGGCGGTGGTGACCGGGAGCCTGTCGCCGGATTGGATGAACAGCAGCGGCCAGAAGTAGTCGTTGTAGATGAAGATGACCTGCAGGGTGGCCATCGCGGCCAGGGCGGGCCGACACAGGGGCAGGATGATCGACCAGTACTGGCGCCAGAGCCCGGCCCCGTCGACCAGGGCCGCCTCGGTCAGGTCCGGGGAGAGGGCCTTCATGTAGTTGGAGAGCACGAAGGTGCAGAACCCGATCTGGAAGGCGGTGTTGGCCAGGATGACCGAGAGGTAGGTGTTGAGCAGGTTGCCGGAGTCGGAGAACCAGTAGGGGACCTGGAGGAGTTTGAACATTTCAAACAACGGGGTCGCCAGCACCTGCGGGGGCAGCAGGTTGCCGGCGGTGAACATGATCAGCAGGGTGATGTTGAACTTCCAGGACACCCGGCTGACGGCGAAGGCCATCATGGAGGAGAACAGCAGGACCAGGATGATCGTGGGGATGGTGATGATCAGGGAGTTGCCGAAGTAGCGCAGGAACCCGCCCTGGGTCCAGGCGGTGGCGAAGTTGTCGAAGTTGAAGGCCCCGCCGAGGCTGAAGTACCCGTATTTGTCGGTGTCGGCCTTGGGGCGCAGCGCGGTGAACAGGGCCCAGCCCAGGGGCACCATCCACATCACGGCCATGACGGTGAGGAAGATGTGGGTGCCGTAGTGGCGTTTGCCGGCGCCCCTGGTGCCGGGCAGGGCGGTGCGGGGGCGCAGGATCGAGGGTGTGCTGGTCATGATTTGCTTTCCTTCCCAAAGGTGCGGGACAGGTAGATGATGATCGGCACCAGGGAGACCACCAGCAGGATCACGGCGAAGGCGGAGCCGATGCCGATGGACTGGCCCTCTCCGACGAGGTAGGTGATGACCAGGGCGCTGATGAGTTCGAGCCCGTTGGTGCCCTTGTTGATGACCCAGACGACGTCGAAGGCGCGCAGGGACTCGATGATGGTGATGACGATGATGACGATGTTCACCGGGCGCATGGCGGGGAAGACGATCTGGAAGAACGTTTGCACGGCGTTGGCGCCGTCCAGGGAGGCGGCCTCGCGCAGGGACCCGTCGACACCCTTCAGCCCGGCCAGGTACAGGATCATGACGTAGCCGGCGTGGCGCCAGGTTGCCGCGATCAGCGCGGCCCAGATGTTCACGCTGGGGTCTCCGAACCAGTCCACGGCTTGGGGTGTGCCGGCGGTGCCCAGGACGAAGTTCAGCAGGCCGTTGTCCTTTTGGTAGAACAGCTGCCAGATGATGCCGACCAGGGCCAGGGAGAGCATGACGGGGACGAAGAAGATGCTTTGGTAGATCTTCGAGCCGCGGATGTTCTGGTCCAGCAGCACGGCCAGCAAAAGGCCCAGCGGGGTGGCGACGACGGCCAGAAAGAGCAGCCAGAGGATGTTGTGCTGCACGGCGGGCCAGAACGCGGGGCTGTCGTTGAAGACGTATTGGTAGTTCGCCAGGCCCGCGGCGCGGATGTTCTCCAGCGACAGGCCGTTCCAGCGGGTGAAGGACAAGATGATGGAGAGCAGGGTGGGGATCCAGACCAGGACCAGCTGGATCAGGGTCGGGGCCCCGACCATGACGGCCAGGACGATCTTGTCCGTGCGGGAGAGGCGTTTGATGCGGCGGTTCTTGGGCATTCCCCGCCGGCCGGCCGGCGGCGCGGGTGGCGCCGCCTGGTGGTCCGACCGCACATCGGTGGTGGAGCTCATGGGACGTTCTCCTAGATTGGTTCAAAAGCCGGGGGGCGGGGCCGGGCTCGGCCCCGCCCCCCGGCGGTGTGCTACTGGGCGGCGTAGAGCGCCTTGGCCTGTGCTTCGAGGTTCTTGATGTCGATGGTGCCGTCCTTGACGAAGCCCTGCAGGGCCGGGATCATCACGTTCGTGGCCATCGCGGGCAGGGCGTCGCGGTCGAAGAACTGGCTGATGCTCTTGGCGTTGGCGATCACGTCCGCGCACTTCTTGTTCAGCGGGGAGAACTTGGAGGTGTCCGCACCCTTGACGGTGGCAATGTTGGAGGGGTCCACGGCGGCGTAGGCGTCCTGGCCCTCGGCGGAGCCCATGAAGGCCATAAAGTCGCGGGCGCCCTGGTTGGTGCCGCCCTTTTTGGACAGCAGCAGCCCGTCGATCGGGGCCTCGACGGCGTCCTGGCCCTCGACGGCGATCTCGGGGAACGGGAAGAAGTCGATGTCGGCCAGCACGGCGGGGTCGGTGAACTGCTGGGTGACGAAGGAGCCCAGCAGGTACATGCCGGATTTCTTCGCGCCCAGGGAGATGGCCGCGTCCTGCCAGGTCATGCCCAGGGCGGCGGGGTTCTGGAAGGGCAGCAGCGCCTTCCAGGTGTCAAAGATCGCGGCGACCTTGGGCTGGTCCCAGGATTCCTTGTGGGCGGTGAGGTCCATGTGGAACTGGTAGCCGTTCAGGCGCATGTTGATGTAGTCGAAGGTGCCCATCGCCGGCCAGCCGTCCTTGTCGGCGAACTCGATCGGGACCAGGCCGTCGGACTTCATCTTCGCGGCCAGGGTGGTGAGCGCATCGAAGGTGGTGGGGACCTCGTAGCCCTTTTCGGCCCACAGGCTCTTGCGGTAGAAGAAGCCCCAGGGGTAGTTGTAGTTGGGGACGAAGTACATCTTCCCGTCGGGGCCGGTGGAGGCCTTCTTCATCGCGGGGGAGAAGTTCCCGCCGATCTTTTCCCAGACGTCATCGATCGGGGCGAGCTGGCCCTGGGCGGCGTAGTACTGCATGCGGTAGCCGGAGAACCAGGTGAACGCGTCGTCGGGGCTGCCCTGGAGGTAGGTGGCGATCTTGTTCTGGAAGTCGTTGTGCGGGACCACGTTGGTGGCCACGGTGATGCCGGACTTCTTGGTGAACGCGTCGGTGACGGCCTTGTAGGCGGCCTTGGGGACGTCGTCGGAGGACCCGGACCCAAACGACAGGCTCGTTGCCGTGGAGCCGGCCGCCGGAGCGGATCCACCCGTGCACGCGGTCAGCAGCGGAATGCCAGCCAGTCCAACGGCACCAAGGCCCATGGTCTTTAGAAAGGTCCGCCGCCCCGTGCCGGCGCCATCGATCGTCGGGAACGGACCGAGATTTGTTGCCATGACTACTCCTTCATTGTGTGCTTCTGTGTGCATCGTCGCCCACCTGCGTCAACGGAATTCCCGGAAACCGGAGAGCCTCCAGCCTGCCGCGTGGGTGACAGGAAGTCTTTTGTGTTCTTGCGTGTCAAAACTGGTGGAGCCTCAATGTTCACGTAAACATTGAACCTTCTGAAGTTTACGTAAACATTGTGATCTTGGCAATAGAAGTCCTGCCGTTCCCGAAACATGTCGAACGCCAGGTGGGGGTTGACTTTCGCCCCGAGTTGGCGGACATTTGCAGCCAGCGTGTTTAGGTAAACATGCCAACTTTTGCTGCACGCCCAATGCAGAGCTGCAGGGCGCACGCGGCATCCATTCCTCCCCCAACTACTGAGACGTGAGCAACGATGCACTCAAATCCAGCGGGCCAAACGCGCCCACCCAAAGCCGGGCCCGGCATGACCCGGCGGCATGTCCTGCGGCTGTTTGGCGCCGGTTCGGCCGTCGTCGTGCTGTCCGCCGGCCAGCAGGCCCTGGCCCCCACGAGTGCGTTCGCAGCCACCGACGCCACACCGCCCCGTGGACCGGCAACGGCAACCAACGCCAACAGCCGCGCCGTGGTGGACGTATACGGCGGGCAGACCAGCGATGGCGCCCAGATCATCCAATGGTCATCCTCCGGCAGTGACAACCAGAAGTGGGTCTTCACCCTGGCGGCGGACGGCTGGGCCACCATCACGTCCCGCAGTTCAGGCAAGGTGCTCGACCTCCTCGGCGGGGCCACCGCAAACGGAACGCGCGTCGTGCAGTGGACGGCCTCCGGAGCGGCCAGCCAGCAGTGGCGCATCGAAGCCGCGGACGGCGGCTACGCCACCATCCGGAACCGGGCCAGTGGGACGTTGCTGACGGTGGCCGACAATTCGACGTGGAACGGCGCCTGGATAGTGGTCAGCGCCGACACCGGCCACGCCAGCCAACGCTGGGAGTTGCAGGGACCCCCCGGTTCCGAAGTGCCCTTCACCCTGGACACCTCGAACCGTGAGAACCGCACCGACGATCCCATCCCCAATGCCGGCGGCGTAGCGGGCGGAGTGGCCTATGGCGTGACGCGCAATGGCTTCTCCCGCGATGGCAAGCCGTGGTTCCCCGTCAGCGGTGAATTCCACTACGTCCGCTCGCCCGAAGCCACGTGGGAACGCGAGCTGGGAAAGCTCCGGGCCGCAGGTGTCACGATTGTGGCGACCTATGTCTTCTGGAGCCAGCACGAAACCTCCGAGGGCACGTGGGACTTCTCCGGCCGGAGGAACCTCCGCGCCTTCGTCCAGGCCGCACAAAGGCAGGGGCTGCAGCTGTGGCTGAGGCCCGGCCCGTACATCAATGCAGAGACCACCAACGGCGGGATCCCCTCCTTTGCCCTGAACGGCTCCCGGAGCAATGATGCGGGGTATCTGGCCAAGGCGGACGTCTATCTGGCGAAGATTGCCGAACAGCTGTCCGGCCTCTGGGCCAAGGACGGCGGCCCCATTGTCGGCATCCAGCTGGAGAACGAGTTCGCCTCGGGGGATGCCGCACACATTACGCGGCTGAGGCAGATGTGCGAGAGCCATGGGTTGCTGGCACCGTTCTACACTGTGACGGCAAACTCGCACTTCGAGAAGAACACCGCCATCCCGCTGCAGGGCTCCTACAGCTACCGTGGATGGGAATCCCAGGGCGGCACCGGAGCCGTTTCGGGCTACGTCTTTGGCACCGACGAGTGGACGGCAAACACGGACATCGGCGGCACCTACTACAACACCCTGGACTACCCCCGCGGCTATTGTGAGCTCGGCACCGGCAGCCCCATGCGGGGCAACACCCGCTTCCGGGTGGAGGCCAAGTACGTGGTGGGCCAGGCGTATGACAGCGTCGGCCGCGGCTCGAACTATCTGGGCTACTACATGTTCCACGGCGGTACGCAGATCCCCGGCCAGTCGGACAGCTGGCCGCTGACCTATGACTTCCAAGCTCCCATTGGCGAGTTCGGCCAAACCCGGGAATCCTATGCCCAGTACCGCCGCCTGCACACTTTCCTGCAGACAAGCGCCGACGAGCTCGTCAAGACCAGGTTCTCCCGGGATCCGGGCCAGGTCCTTGACCCGACGGTCACTTGGCGCCCCCGGTTCATCGGCCGCTTCGATGGCGCTGGCCGAGGCTTCATTTTCGTCAACAACACCCAGCGCAACGTCGCCATGGTCCCCCAGACTGGGCTGCAGATCCGCATCACCACCCCCACGGAAACCATCCCGTTCCCCGAGGCCCCTCTGACCATGCCGGTTGACCGGTACAACTTCTTCCCGTTCAAAACAGACCTCAACGGCGTCGACCTTCGCTGGGCAACCGTCGAGCCGCTGGCGAAGCTCGACGGCGGCGACCTGCCCACCTGGGTCTACTGGGCCCCGGACTGGACCAGCCGGACGCTGGCCTTCGGCAGCACTGTCGTCGTCGACGACGAGACCGGCACCACCGGTCGCGACGTGGTGGGCAGCGAACTGCTCGTCCGCCTGCCCGGCGGCCAGCGCAGCTCCCTCATTGTCCGTGGCAGCAGCGGACTGCCGGCCGCACGGATTGTGGTGCTCACCGAGCAGGAGTCGCTCAACGCCGCCGTCGTCGATGTCGATGGCAGGGCCCGGCTCGTTGTTGCCTCCGGCGGCAAGCTGGCGGGTGTGAAGCCGACGCTGCGGTTCGCAGGCCCCGCCGGCGGCACGGTATCCGTCGAGATGCTGCCCACGGCCGGGCTGCGCCCGCCGTCGGGGTGGGCCCCGGTCTCCACCTCGGGCCTGTTTGCGCAGTACCGGGTGGACCTCCCTGCCGCAGGAGCGGCGCCCACCATCACCCCGGAGAGCGGCAACCGATGGCGGATCACCAGCGACCCGGCGTCGTTGGCCGGCCTCGCCGCGGCCCGCATCGTGCTGGACTACCGGGGCGGCAGCGCATTCCTGATCGGAGCAGGCACCACTATCACCAACGATTTCTACCACGGTGAACGGTGGACGGTCGATTTGAACCGCCTGGACGCCGGGGCCCGTGCCGATCTGGTGGTGCAGATCGATGGGTGGGACAACGGAATCTCCGGGGTGGACAAGCCCGCAGGGGCCATGCCGGCGCTGCCGGGCTGGGACTGGCAGCCGATCCGCGAGGCCGAGTGGGCCGCTGGTGTCCTGGAGCCGGCGGTGGCCACCAAGTGCGTGGCCGGCAAGGTGTATGTGAGCGTGGCCGTGCGCAACGCCGGCGACAGGGCCATCGACATCGAGGTCCAGACACCGATCGGATCCAAGTCCTTTGCCGCCGTCCAGCCCGGCAAGTCCGCATCGGCTGCGTTCAACAGCCGCGTGGCTGCCCTGGCCACCGGGCAGATCACGGTGGTCGGCAAGGCAGCCGGTGCCGTACTGCACTCCTCGGCCCACAGCTACGAGGCAACCACCTGCAGCTAAAACGGCACAAAGGAAGGGCGGCCAACCAGAAGATGGTTGGCCGCCCTTCCTGTTTAATCTAGCTGCAGGATGTCCCGGCATACGGGGTCTGCGCCTGGACCGATACGGGGGCACCGGCCACGGTGGCCGTCAGCGCCACTGCGACCATGCCTGCCGGCACCGATTTCTCACGGGTCGTAAAGGCCTGCACGGCGTTCTTGCCCGCCCCCACCCCGGCAAACGACTTCGCTCCGTAGGCCGAGGTGAACACCACAGACACCGGAACAGCCTCGTTGTTCGCCGCCTGGACGGTCACCAGCACCTTCCCGGCCACACACCGCGTTGCCGCCGTGAGTGCCACATTCAGGGTCGACGCCGGCTGCATCGTGTTGACCACGACGCCGGGCTGCAGGGACACGATGGTCCACCGGTAGGTCTGGCTGTCGCCATTGGCACCTACGGTGCGGGCCTCAACCACATTTGCCCCCGCCGCCAGCGGAACAACGACGGCGCCGCCCGGGCCGGCGGCGAGGGCGCGGCCATTGAGCGTCAACCGGACCGAGGTGCCGGGATCGGCGGCCGGCAGCAGCCCCGACACCGAGGTGGTGCCGGCGGGTGTCGTTGCCACCCAGGCGCGGGTGGCCACGGGGTTGCCGAAGTCCACGCCGTTCCAGGCAGCGGTGCCCAGTGCTGCCGACAGTTGGATGGGCGGCGGGACCGTGTCGAAGAAGGGTACCGCCGACCCGTCCACTGCCAATCCGCTGAACACGAAGGATGTTCCCTGGGTGGTCGATCCGTCCGCCATGACGCCGGCCCGGGACGGCGCACCGGCGACGGCGGCATTGGTAATGGTGCCGATGGTGGTGAAGTCGGTGCCGTTGGTTGAATAGCTGCCGGTGAAGCTGCTGCCCTGGCGGGCCAGCTTCAGCCACACGTCGGTACCGCTGGGTGCGGCAATCTTGGTGTTCTCATTGGGCGATCCGTTGGATTCGGTCACGACGGCGAGCACGGGGCTGCCGTTGGCGTGCTTGCGCTGCAGTGCCACGTAGTTGTCATCGTTGAGGTAGATGACCAACCCGGCCTCCTCGTAGGAGGATTTGGTCGCGCCGCTGAGCTTGGCCACCACGGTGGCCGGTGCGGCCGCGCCAGCGTTGCGCAGCAGAATGTTCTCCGCACCGTTCTGGGTAGCCCAGAGCCCGGTGCTTCCCGCGGAAAGGCGGACGGCATCCAGGGCAACGGGTGCCCACGTGGCGCGGTTCTCGCGGATCCAGCCCAGCCCATTGGCCAGCGGTGTCACCGGCGCGGCCACAGGGGCATCCTGGTTGACAGCGAATGGGTCGGTACCCGTGATCTCGGAGGCAGCCATGCCGTTGGTATTGACCCGCACGTTGAAGCCGGGAGCATAGCTGTTGCCGGAGAGCTGCACGCGAGCGCTGGCCTTCAGGGCATACAGCGGCGTGGAGGATGTCCGTGCGGGGTCCGGGGCGGTGGTGGGGCCGTACCAGCCGATGTGGTTGCCCGTGATGGTGACGTCCGAGACCGAGCTGGCGTTCAGCAGCTGTGTGCCGGGCAGCAAATTGAACCGGTTGTCCTCGAGGTGGATGCCGCGGTGCACCGTGCGGCCCGCCTCGGTGGAGGTGTTGGTCGGTTCCACGAACACCACCGGGCTGCTGGTGGCCGGCCGGTCAAAGATGTTCTCCCGGATGGTGAGGTCTTGGACGGCGCCGGATTCGTACCAGCCGCGGGCATCGCCGGAGACGTAGATGCTGGCCATCGACATCTGGTCGAAGAGGTTCTTTTCGATGAGCACCGGCTTGGGCGTGGTGACCAGGATTCCCCGGGTGGGCACCGAGACGAAGCTGTTCCCGGCGATGTGGACCTCGGGGGTGTAGGTGAGGTTTTCCGCTACGAAGGAGTCCGCTTGGATGGCCTCGGGGGCCCGGTCCAGGGTGACTGTCATCTGGGTCAGGCTGGTGTTGTGGTCGTAGCCCGTCGGACCGCTGACGGCCGTCACGGCATAGGACGTGCCCGCGGCGGGGAGCATGGTGGCGCGGTTGACGAACTGCAAGGTGTTGCCGGCGTAGAACTGCGGGAACCCGGCGGTCTCATTGTGCATGTACTCGAGCGTGACCCGCTTGTTGGCGACGTCCACGTTCTTCACCTGGACGTAGGTTCCGTGCACATTGATCGGATCATCGTGCGGGTTGTCGAAGAGACTGTTCAGGATCTGGACCTTCCCGGCCACCGAGGACATCTGCAGATAGTCCGCGAAGCCCGAGGTCTGCCGCCAGGTGCCGTCCTGGCTGCGGAAGCGCACGCCGTCGACGGTGACGTTTGTCGACATCTGGGCCACCACGCCGAATCCATGCAGATAGCCCAGTCCGAGGTTCTTCAGGTCCGTGTTCGTGCTCTCGAAGGCCAGGACGGCGGGGTGGTCCCTGACGCTGTTGCGCATCTCGTACACATCGCCCCGCCCGCCGGGATCAGTGCTGCCGCTGTAGGAGACCCGAAGCCGGTTCCCGCCCAGTTCGGCCACGCCTGTGGAGTAGTTCCAGATCGGCGCGGCGGAGCGGACCGTCTCCCCCGAGGCGAGGTGGCGCACCTGGTTCCAGCCATTGCCTGCGGAGTTCGGCCCGAAGGTCCAGTACGGGTTGCCGGTGTACGGGCTGGTTTCGCCAACGAACGTCGCCGTGCTGCCATTGAGCTGATAGCCGGTGCCAGGCGGAACCTGGATGTCGCGGAAGGGGACGCCGTCCTTCACGCCCGCGTCCAGGACCGTCAGGTCGACGGTGGCCGGCGCGACCCAGTCCGTCGTGAAATTCGTGAAGCTCACGTTCTCTGAGCGGATCGAGGCGAACTGCGTCTGGGCGCCGTGGAAGGCGAACTGTGAACCCTGCCCGTCCACCACCACATCGGACATGTCCTCGATGAGGATGGCGATGTTCTTCATCCGGTACGCACTGTCGGCCCCGGTCGTGTTCGAGACGTAGAGCTCGCGCTTCTCGGTCTTCTCCGGGTAGATCTGGTACGTGCCGCGGGGGAAGACGATCGTCGTCGGGCCACCGGCGTCGCGGGCATGGTCAACCGCCTTGGCGATCGCCTCGGCGGAATCCGCCTGCCCTGTCGGGTCGGCGCCAAACGCTGTGACGTCGACAATGGTGCGCGCGGCGGCGTGCTGGGCCGACGTCGAAGCGTCGGCCTGGATCGGTGTTCCGGATCCGTATCCCGCCGTCGCGGGTGTGGGCAGCGGACCGGCGTCTGCGTGGGCCGGGGCCGGGAGGGCAATGCAGGTGGCCATGAGTGCGGCAACTGCCACAGCCATGACGGCGGACGTGATGTCCGACCTTCGGTACGACGACATCATTGTCATGGGGCACTTTCTCTAAAGAGTGGTGCGTGGATGGCGGGTGGGTAGAGCGGTAAGAGGCGGGCCGCCCGTCAATTGGAGCGGCCGCGCCGTTGTGCAGAGATCCTCACGTAGATGCCGCCACCGATCGCGGCGGTGCCTGCCAGCAGTGCGCCGCGCAGATCGGCGCCCGTCGCCGCAAGTTCCGGCCCAGGGCATCCACGGCCGCCCCCGCATTCCGGGGCCGGCGCCGGGACCGGGGCAATGCGGACATGGAGTACGACGTCGGAGGGGTCGGGTTCCGAGGCCAGTGCGGGCGACGCGAAGCAGGCTGCTGCCAACCCCAGCAGGGCAGCGGCCACCACCGTGGAGACCCTCACACAACCTCCTGCTGGAGCTCTGCCTCACGGCGCCCGGTTTCGCGCGCTTCGGCCACCAGGCGGGCCAGCTCTTTGGACCGGCGGCGGCGTCCCCAGAAGATGCCGAAAACCACCAGGGCCAGGGCAAGGAGAACAATCATTTGCGGCCACGGGATGGCCCAGATGGCGACGTCCCGGACGATCGGATCGAGGTCATTGACCGAGCCGTCCAGGGCCGTCACGCCTTGGGCAACGGTCACCGGCACCGAGACGATGCCCAGCGGCCACACACCACCCTCGTGGAGCTGGATGGTGCGCCGGTCCCCGGGCAGCAGCTCGATGGGCCGGGCCGCCTCGGTTCCGTCGCTGGGGGCGCGCACGCCGTTGAACATGGCGGAGGCGTCAACTGTCAGCCGGACGTTTCCGCTGTTCACAAGGTCCACAGCAATGGTGGCGGATCCGGGCTGGAATGGGTTCCAGGTCCCGTCGTAGCCACCCGCTGCCTGCACCTCGAGGCGCGGCTGGACCTCCCCTGCCACCCGGGTCATGACGCGGAAGCCGATCCGGCTCTCCACACCCACCCGGGCACCGTCCGGGGCGCCCTCCGAGAAGATCGAAGCTGCGATGCCCGCCGCATGGTCGCCGGGTGTCGCATTCGCCGGCACCGTGACGGTGAAAGGCACCACTGCTGTGCCACCTGCCGCCACGGTGACGGTCTTGTCCATGGAGATCCAGGTGCCGGAATCCACGGATTTCTTGTCCGAGGGGAGCATGTTGAAACGCCCCGTCGGCGTCAGATATCCGTCAGCGGCCGTCAGGGCAAACGTGACTTCCCGGTTGCCGAGGTTCCGCACCGCGAACCGGTCGCTGGCGCCAGCGCCGGGATCGAGCTTCAGTTCAACCCATGACCTCCCGTCCGGCGCCGTCTCATTGGATGGGCCCACGGCCCAGGTAATGGGGTCTCCACCCGCATCGCCGCTGGTGGCGGAGGCTGCGGGGATGCCGGCAAGGCCGGCCGCCACGATTGCGAACAGCACCAGGATGCCGATGGCGATCCGGTGCAAGAGGGTGGGGTGGACGTGTGCCCGGGAGGTGGTTTCCATGGGTGGTGGCAATTCCTGGTTGGTTATTCGAACAGCGAGAGGGTCAGCGTGGAGGTGTAGTCGCCCGCGGCGACGGTCACAGGGACGCGAAGGAACAGGTCCGCGGTGACCGTCCACTGCCGCTCGGAGGCAATGGCACCAGAATCGATGGCCAGCGCGAGCAGCTCCTGGTCAACCAGGCCAGAGGTGATGGGAGCGGAGTCCATCACCGTGTCCACCCGCTCGCCCTCGACAACCTGGCCCGACTCTCCGCCGCTGAGGATCCTCGGTGCCCAGCCCAGGTGGGAGGCGCTGATGGCAGGCTGGCCGGCGTCGCCGGTGAAATCGGTGGCGGTTCCCAGCACGTACCAGCCCGCCCCGGCGGGGATGTCCCCCGGGTCCCGGGTGTCCGTGACGGTGACGGTCGGCAGCGTGCTGTTGAATTGGCGCATCGTGGCCGTCGAGCCCTCCTCACCGAGGGTCGTGGTCCCCGGCGTGGTGCCCGAAACGGTCATGGCCAACGCCTCGCCGACAGGCAATGCAGTGATGCCAACACTGACATCCACATCCTTGTCGCCGTGGTTCTCTTCGGCCATTGCCATGCCGGCAACGCCAAGCAGCAGCGCCGTGCCCACGGCCACTGTCGAGGCGCGTGCGGCAAATCCAATTCTGTTCATCAGGAAAATCCTTTGCAGAAGCCCGGCCGTCGGCCGCACTGAACGGGTGGAGCAATCAAGGTGGAACGTTGAAGGAGCCTGGTGGTGGCCCGCGGTGGAGCGGGCCACCACCATGGATTTAGTTGCAGGATGTTGCGGGGAACGCAGCATCCTTGGACACAGTGGCCGGCTGGCCATTCACGGTGCCGGTCGCCTGGACCGCCACGACACCGGCCGGGATGGTGGCAGCCCGGGTCGCAAAGGCCTGCACCGCATTCTTACCGGGTTTGACCTCGGCGAACGACTTCGTTCCGTAACCTGACGTGAAGTTGAGCTGGACGGGCACCGCCGCATTGTTGGTCGCCTGGACCGTCACCATGACCTTGTCAGCCACACACTTGGCACTGGCCACCACGGAGACGTCCAGCTGTGGCGCCGCGGGGACCGGGTTGGCGATCATCAGCCAGCTCAGCTGCACATTCGTCCCCCTCGTGGGGCTGAGGGCAAACGAGAGCTTGCCATCGGCACCCACCGTGACGTTCTGGTAGGCAGCGGACTGGTAGTCCCCGCTGTAGTCATGGTCGGCCTCGACCACGGAACCGTTGACAGCCACCTTGGCGCCGCGGTCATCCCACTGGGCCCACGGATCGTAGTAGCCGGCATAGACCGTGTAGGTGCCCGGTGCCAGATCGTTGAAACGGTAGGTCAGATCGCGCCCACCGGTGGCATAGCGCAGCGTCGTGAACAGGTCGCCGTCGGCAGTGCCTTCAACGCCGCTGCCCCCACTTTCATAGCCCCAGGTCTTCCCCGTTGCCGGGTCAACCCCGTACGGCTGGTCTGCGGTGCTGTTGAGCACCGGGCCCGACGCCGACCCGGCTGCCATCAGCGCTGTCCAGTCCGCCGTCGCCTTTCCACCGGCGTTCACCGCATAGCGGACGCCCACCGGCACCACCGGGATGGCGCGGGTGAAGGTCCGGCCGCCGAAACCGGGAAGCGTGCCGGTGGCCGTGATGATGCCGGGAGCGCTGGTGTTTCCGCTGACCTGCCACTGCACAGCCTGGGTGCTGCTCTGGCCGTTCTGCGTGACAGTCACAGTGCTGACGTTGAAGGCCGAGCCGACGGTGAGGCTTGCGGGGATGCCGGACACGTCCCAGACGGCATGGTCGTCGAGGTCTTCAAGTTTCCATTCATCCTTGAGAACCACGGAAAAATCATCGCCTCCCTCCGCCATGTCCAGTGGAAGCCACACCATCTGCGCGTTGGCCAGGTCCGTTCCGCCATTCCAGCGGTCACCCATGTAGATGTACTTTCCTTTTTCACGGTCCACAGGAATCACGGATGTGGGCTGCGTGTCCCAAGCGTTGTGCTGTGCCCAACCCGGGAAGGGGTCTCCCAGGGCAGTCCAGTCACCAAGAATATTGGTTGTCGTTGCATACTGTGTGGGATTGGGGGTCCAATCCCTGGTGCCCGACGTGAGGAGGAAGTAGCGATCGCCATGGCGGAACATCGCCGGGGCTTCCCGGGACCATCCGACGAATATGCGCTTGTAGTCAACACCTTCGACAGCAGACTCTGGTGGAGCCGAAAGGTAGGTGTAGTCGGCATTCAGCTTGGAAATGAACATCGTCTGGTTCTCTTCACTGGAGTAGATGATGTATCCAGTACCGTCATCGTCCACGAAGAGATTCATGTCCCGCGCCATACCGGGGTTGTTGGGTGCGTGGTTCGTGGGATCCGAGGGGTCGGCGTGATGCAGCGGGTAACTGTCGATGTAGCGGAACGGCCCAAAGGGCGAATCGGAAATTGCCACGCCGCCGCGGGCCTTTGCATAGATCGCATTTGATGTCTCGGAGGGGCCGGAGGAATGGAACCACATCACCCATTTTCCGGTGGCCTCATTGTGAATCACCTTGGGACGCCACATGGTGGCCGCGGGCATCTGAGGATCCGTGCGGGTAGTTACCAGATCCCGATATATCGCGGCTCGCTGCTCCTGGCTGTAATTCCCGTAGAGCGCGGTGAAATACGGATCCGTGTCGATCTGCTCTCGCGACGACAGAGCCCTGAGGGCGACGCCTTCGTCTTTCCAGTTGTACAGATCGTAGGAACTATACCCGTGCACACCAGGGGAGTCGCTGTAGCCGAAGGTGTGGTCCTCCCCGTACAGGTAGTAGATCGTCCGTCCCGATTCGTCTTTCGATGTGACAACCTGGCCTCCGTGGGCCTGGATCACCTTTCCATTGTTGTCCCGCCAGTCCTGGCCGTTCCTGAAGCTGTCATAGTCCTCACCCTCGCTTGCCTTCCGCAGGGTGAACGCCTGGTTCGCCCCTCCGTTGAAGGTCCACAGGCCAATCCAGGCCCCGGACTGCGTGGATTGGTTTGAAACATCAAGTACCCGATTGCGTCCGGCGTTGCGGATGCTGAACGAGGTTCCGTCCGTAGAGTTGAACAGCCACTGGGCCAAAGCATCCGCGGCTGCCTCCTCATCGGTGATCGTGCGCAGGACCGTCCCGTTGGCATCGGCTGCCAAGACACGGCCATCGGCGAGCCTGAGGACAAAGCGGTCATTCGTGGTGCCGGCCTCATCGGCGATGAGGGTGGTCCTCCAGACCTGCGTGGGCGCGGCGACGTTGTCACCAAGGATTGTCGCCGGGGAGCCGGTGGACGCCGTCACGGCCCTGCCGCTTTGAACACCAACGAAACTGTACGATTGTCCATCCTGGACCCCGGGTGCCTCGGCGGCCACCGTTGGTGCTGCCGTGCCGGTTCCGGCATTGACAACGACAGGGGCAGCCATCGCCATGCCGGCGATGCCGAAGGACAATGCTGTAGCCGCGGCAATGGCCGACCACCTCGCGGCGAAAGCGATTCTGTACATCACTAAATCCTTTGCAGAAATCCGGCACCGGTCCGGACAAAATGGGGGGGCGCTGGCGGCCCGTCAAATGACGAGCCGCCAGTATCACCTAGACGGCGTCGAGGCTCCACTCCTGGCTTTGGGAGCTGGTGGCAGTCGCCTGGACCAAGCGCGCGCCGTCGGAGGTGGAAGCCCCCGCCACGTCCAGGGGCAGTCCGCTGGAGACGTTCACCAAACGGTAGTAGGAGCCGCTCCCGGTGGGAACCAGCTTCCACCATTGGTTGGGGCCGTAGGTGTCGCTCCACTGGTCCAATTGCGTGCCGTTGGCCGCTGACGACGCCGGATTGTCGAGCACTTTTCCGCTCTTGACGCTGACGATGCGGAACGATCCGTCGTGGACAGGAACCAGCTTCCATTTCTGGTTGTCACCGCCGCCCCAGGGCCACTGGATGACGGCGGCGCCGTCGCTGGTGGATTGGCCATCGACGTCCATGGCCTTTCCACTCATACGGTTGACCACCTTGACGAGCGTCGGCAGGAGGCTGATCTGGATGACGGTGGACACGCCGGCCGACAGTTGCAGGGTGCGGGCATGGCCACCGATCGAGGATGCGCCCAACACCCCTGCGGAAGCGGTGATGGCGGTGATCCCCCTGCGGCACACCAGCTCAAGGCTCTGGTTGATGTCGGAGGTGAGCGTGGCCTGCACGGTTCGGGCAGCTGTGTCCCACACGAGGTTCTCCACGAGCACCCGGTTGCGTCCACGGACACCCTGGATGGAACCCTTGGACAGTTGTTCGGGCAGGGCGGGCAGGAGTTCCAACATGCCGGGGCGGCTGTAGATCAACGCTTCGGCCAGAATTGCGGGGAGTGAGTTGGCTGCATCCGAGTTGTAGATGTGCAGCCCGGGATTGTGTGTGGTCATGAGCGAGGGCAGCACCATGTTGTTGCCCAGCACCTTCTTGATGTTGGTGTAGACACCGGCACCATCCTTGAGCCGGGCGGAAGCCAACGCGCGGTGCAGGCTGCCATGCGCCGAGTAGTTCTCATCGCCGCGCAATTCCAGTGCACGGTGCGATGCGCGCACCAGAGCGGGCTTGTCCTCCGGGTTGACCTCGTGGAGCGGCCAGGCCCCATACATGTGGTGGACATGCCGGTGGTTGTAGCGGTCGTTCAGCCCGGGCCAGGACCATTCGGCCAGGGCTTCGTCGCCATTGATGGTGTAGCTGGGGAGCTTGGCCAGCAGCGCCGTCCACCGGGCCACGCCCTGGCCGGCCCCCTGCTCACGGTTGAGCGTATTTGCCGCCAGAATGGCCGACTCCAGGGCATGGCGGCCCGCCATGATCTCCCCGGTGGCATTGATGGACACCATCTGGCCGGTGTTCGACGGCGAGTTTTCCATCGAGAAGGACGGCACAAAGACCGCCTTCCCCTGCGCATCCGTCCGGGACAGGTAGTCCTCGTAGAAGAGTGCCAGTTCCATCAAGGCCGGTCCGAGCTTGTCCCTCATGAAGGCCTCGTCACCGGTGACTTGGTAGTACTCCAGCAGCGGGTAGAGCATCCAGTCGGCGCCGCCGGTCCAGGTCTGGCCGGGGAAATCACCATTGAAGTGGAGCATGTTGCCGTGCTCACCATCGGTCCGGCTCGGGGCCAGGAACCCGCGGGCCCCGTACATCCGGGTGGCATTGCTGCGCCAGTCATTGAGCTGGCCGAGGACCAGATCGAAGTAGCCCTTCATCGCATCGCCGTGGTTGAGGATGTTGCCGCCGGCAACCTGGAGGTTGATGTTGGCGTCAGTGGTGAAGTCATCGGCCCAGGCCCCATCCCAGCTGCCGGTCCAGATGCCCGTCAGGCGTGGCGGCAGGACGCCGCTGGAGCTGGCAAAGAAGTACCGTCCGGAGTCGTACATCCGCTCCAACAGGGCGAGGTCGATGGTGGAGCGGTCCGAATTCTGGCGCGCATTGAGCTCGCTGGTGGACAGTGCGCGGTCCTCCTGGGAAACATTGAGCTGCAGCGAGGATTTGTCGAAGAGTGCCTGGTGCAGCGGCGTGTGCTTGCGCAGCAGGGCATCGTAATCGGCCAGCAGAACGCCCAGGGCAGCGTGCAGCGGCTTGCTGTTCCATTCGCTGGCCGACTCGTACCGTCCCAGCTTGGTCAACAGGATCACCTTGGTGGCCTTGGCGATGGTCAGCGTCGACCCATCCGTCGTGATGGACGAACCGGTTCCCGTGACGATGACGCGCGTCACGCCCTCATATCCGAAGGCTCCCTGGCCGGCCGGGTAGGTGCCCCGCAGCCCCAGGTACCCGTTGCGCCCGCTGACGGTTGCTGTGGTCCCGTAGGAGACGGAGGACGGCACGGCGTCGAGGTTGGTATTGATGCTGAGCACCGTATTGATCGTGCCGTTCGCCGCCGGCAGGAGTTCCTGGACGACGGCGGTGCTGGCCCTGGACACGAAGGCCCTGCGCTTCCAGAGGCCGGCATTGTCGGACCACGAGGTGGCCACCTCGCCGGTCCTGAAGTTCGTGGTCCGCGCGTAGTCGTTGTATGTCGACAGGTCTGCGCTGGTGATCAGCAGTTCGTAGCCTGGGTGGAACGACTGCGTCCACTGCAGGTCCCAGCCTGACGCAAACGTCGATGCCGCGCCCCAGTAGTCCCCTCCCATGGCCTTGTCCTGGACCTGGGACAGGCGGTCGGCGAGGTAGGGGGCCTTCATCCCACGCGTGCCGTTGGGCAGTACGAAGCGGTGGTGGTTGAAGACAACCCTCTCGGCGCCCGGCGTGCCATGGAAGATGGCCCCGTACTCGCCATTGCCCGACACGAACCCTTCGGACCAGGACGAAGCGGGGACGGTGTCATAGATTCCGCGCTCTGGGAGGACGGCGGACCCTGGCGGGGCAGCGGCCGCACGCTGTGAAAAGGGGAAGGCGACGGCGCCGACAGCCAGTGCCGTGGTGGCGAGGAATCCCCGCCGGTTGAGCGGGGTGCTTGCAATTGTCACGATGGTCTCTTTCTGTCGGCGTCGTTGCCGGTTATTCGAACAGGGACAGGGTCAGTCTCGCGGTGTAGTCGCCTGCAGCGACCGTCGCCGGTGTGCGCAGGAACAGGCCCGCGGTGGCCGTCCACTGCCCCTCGGAGGCGATGGCACCGGAATCGAAGGCCATCGCGAGCAGCTCCCGGTCAACCAGACCCACGGCATTCGGCCCGGTCTCCATCACGGTGTCCACCCGATCACCCTCGGCCACCAGCCCCGAATCGCCACCGTTGATGAGGTCCGGCGTCCACCCCAGGTGGGCGGCACTGATCGCAGGCTGGCCATTGTCACCGGTGAAATCGGTCGAGGTGCCCAGCACGTACCAGCTGGCCCCGGCGGGTATGTCCGCCGGTGCCCGGGTGTCAGTGACAGTGACAGTCGGCAGCGAGCCCGTGAACTGGCGCACGGTCGCCGTCGAACCCGTCTCGGTAAGGGTTGTCGTGGTGCCGGCAACACTCATGGCCAACGCGCCGCCGCCGGGCAGGGCGGTGATGCCAACGCTGACATCCACATCCTTGTTGCCGTGGTTCTCTTCGGCCATCGCCATGCCGGCAACGCCCAGCAGCAGCGCCGTACCCACGGCCGCAGTGGTGCAACGCGCGGCAAATCCAATTCTGTTCATCTGGAAAATCCTTTGCAGAAGCCCGGCCATCGACCGGACTGAACGGGTGGTGCATTGAAAAGGTGGAGCATCGACGGTGCCATGGTGGCGGCCCGCCGCGGAGCGGGCCGCCACCATGGACTTAGTTGCAGGATGTTGCGGGGTACGCAGCGTCCTTGGACACGGTGGCCGGCTGGCCGTTTACGGTGCCGGCCGCCTGGACCGTCACGACACCGGCGGGGATGGTCGCAGCCCGGGTGGCGAAGGCGTTCACGGCGTTCTTGCCGGGCTTGACGTCGGCGAACGACTTCGTCCCGTACGTCGAGGTGAAGCCAATCTGGACGGGCACCGTGGCATTGTTGGTCGCCTGGACCGTCACCATGACCTTCCCCGAAACACATTTGGCGGTTGCCGCCACGGAGACGTTCAGCGCCGGGGCCGCCGGGACCGTCGGGACCGGGTTGGCGATCATCAGCCAGCTCAGTTGCACGTCCGGACCGCGGGTGGGGCTGAGGGCGAAGGAGAGCTTGCCATCGGCACCCACCGTGACGTTCTGGTACGTGCCGGTCTGGTAGTCGCCGCTGTAGTCGTGGTCGGCCTCGACCACCGCACCGTTGACTGTCACCTTGGCACCGCGGTCGTCCCACTGGGCCCACGGATCATAGTAGCCCGCGTAGACCGTGTAGGTTCCCGGAGCCAGATCGTTGAACTTGTAGGTCAGATCGCGCCCGGAAGCTGCATAGCGCAGGGTTGAGAATATGTCACCAACGTCGGTGCCGCTGGCCCCGCTGCCTTCGCTTTCATAGCCCCAGGTCTTCCCCGTGACAGGGTCGACGCCGTACGGCTGGTCGGCTTTGCTGTTCAGAACCGGGCCGGTTTGCGCAGCGGCGGCCATCAGCGCGGACCAGTCCGCCGTCGTCTTCCCGCCAGCGTTCACGGCATAGCGCACTCCCACAGGCAGCACCGGAATGGTGCGGGTGAAGGTGCGCCCGCCAAATCCTGGGAGGGTGCCCGTGACAGTGATGGACCCCGCGGTGTTGGTGTTTCCCCTGACCTGCCAAGTCACAGCCTGGGAGGAGCTCTGGCCATTCTGGGTCACGGTGACGGTGTTGACACTGAACGTTTGGCCCATGGCCAGACTGGAAGGAACGCCCGTGACATTCCAGACCGCGTTGGAATCGAGATCTGCCAGACGCCATTCGGAAGGTGAAACGACGCTGAGCGACTTGCCCCCCTCACCCATTTGAATGGGCAGCCACACCATGGGGGCGGTGGCCAGTGCCTGGTCGGATCCGCCGTTCCAACGGTCTCCCATGTAGATGAACTTGCCGTTGGCGGGATCGACCGGAATGACGGATGTCGGCTGCGAGTTGTTGGAGTTCCATGAGACATCACTGCTGAAAGGGTCGCCCGCGTCACTCCACTCGCCGAGCATGCTGGTGGCCGTGCCAAATCTGGACGGGTTCGGCGACCAACCACTGGTCCCCGAGGAAATGATGAAGTAACGGCCCTGGTACTTGAAAATGGCCGGTGCTTCGCGGGAATCGTTGACAAACGCACGCCGGAAGTCGACGCCCTCCACTGCCGTGTCCGGCGAGGCGGAAAGGTTGGTGTAGTCGGCGTTGAGCTTCGAAATGAACATCGTCTTGTTCTCTTCGCTGGAGTAGATGATGTAGCCGGTGCCATCGTCATCCACGAAGAGATTCATGTCGCGGGCCATGCCCGGGTTGTTCGGCGCCTTGTTGGTGGGGTCTCCCGCTGCCGCCTTGTTCAGGCGGTAGCTGTCGATGTACTTGAACGGGCCGAAGGGCGTGTCGGAGATGGCGACGCCGGCGTTGGCCTTGGCGTACTGCACGTTGTACTGATCGGTTGGACCGTCGGCATGGACCCACATGACCCACTTGTGGGTGGCGGCGTTGTAGATGACCTTGGGCCGCTCAAGGATCGGCGGCAGCTTGTCGCCGGACGGCACGGTTCCCAGGTCGCGGTAGACGGCGTTCTTCTGCTCGGTGGTGTACCCGGCATAGAGCGTCTGGAAGTAGGGATCGGTGGTGAACTGGGCCTGGGAGGTCATGGCCTTCAGCGCCACGCCCTCATCCTTCCAGTTGTAGAGGTCGTAGGAGCTGTAGGCGTGCACGCCCGGGGACGAGTGGTAGCCGTTGGTGCGGTCCTCGCCGTACAGGTAGTAGATGGTGCGGCCGGCAGCGTCCTTGGAGGTGACCACCTGGCCGCCGTGGGCCTGGATCAGATTGCCGTTGTTGTCGCGCCAATCCTGGCCGGGACGGAAGCTGTTGTAACCGGTGCCTTCACTGGCATTGCGCAGGGTGAACGCCTGGTTGGCGCCGCCATTGGAGGTCCACAGGCCAATCCAGGATCCGTTGGCCGTTGACTGGTTGGAGACGTCCAGGACCTGTCCGCGGCCCGCATTGAGCAGGCTGAAGGAGGTTCCATCGGTGGTGCTGACCATCCACTGGGCCGAGGTGTCCGCGAGGGCCTGCGCATCGGTGAGCGTCCGCAGCGTCGTTCCGTTGGCGTCGGCGGCCAGGGTGCGGCCGTCGGCGAGCCGCAGGGCGAAACGGTCGCGCGTGGTGCCCTCTTCATCGACAATCCGGGTGGCCTTCCACACCTGGTTGGCCCCGGCGACGGAATCGCCCAGCACCGTTGCCGGCGAGCCGGTGGAGGCCGTCACGGCCCGTCCGCTCTGGACCCCGACGAAGCTGTAGGACTGGCCATCCAGCACTGCCGGAGCCGCGGCGGCAACACCGGTGGCGCCGGTGATGACGAAGGTGGTGACGGACTTCGCGGGGACGGTCAGCGTGGCCGATCGGCTGCCGGCGTCGATCGCGACGGGCGTGCCGGAGACCAGGGCGTTGGCCGTCGGGCTGCCCGCGGGGGACTCGGTGGTGGTGATAGGAGTAACCGTGGCACCCGGTGCAATGGTGGCAAATCGGGACAGGTCCAGCTTGACGGTGTGTGCCTGATCGGAATCGTTGGTGTGCACCATGGTCAGCCCCGAACCGTCCTGCTTCAGCGCCGAGGTGGTCTTCCCGTCGCTGGTGGGGATGATGCGGTCGCCGGGGGCAATGTAGTGGGTGAAATTGCGGATGGTGTTGTACTTCGAGTTCACAGTGGTGCGGCATGTCGGGTCCGCCTCTCCGGCGGCGATCCGCCGGGCGGACTTGCCGTCGGCGTTGCAATCGAAGTCGATGAAGACGGAGCCCCAGTTTTTCTTCTCGCCGAGCTGCATGTTGTAGAGGTCTTCAACGGGCTGCCACAAGACCCAGGACTCCGGGTCGAGCTCGCGCAGGTCATCGGTGATGCGCGATGCCATGCCCAGGCCGTTATCGATGCTGGTGGGGTTCCAGGAGTCGCCGCCCCAGTTGCCCTCGACCTCGCTCATGGACAGCGGCTTGTCGGCTGCCTTGGCGATGTCCCGGACGCCGAGGCGGTCGCCGGTGGAGTAGGTGTGGACGTTGAGCTGGCTGACGGCCTGCTTGGTTTGCGCCGTCCACCCGTTCCAGTCGGTAATGAAGCCGGTGGGAGACGTCTCATCGGGACCTGACACCTTGGCTGTGGTGGTGGTTCCCGGCTTGGCGAGCTCGGCGGCCATGGCCGTCAGCACCTGCGACTGGAGGCCGGGGCCCGCGTGGGCGCCTTCCTGGCCGCCGCCGTTGGGCAGGCCGTTGCCGCCGAAGGTGGTCTTCCAGTAGTTGGTGTTGGGCTCGTTGAGCGGGTTGATGGTGTCGAACTTGATTCCGGCGGACTGCTCCACCTGCTGTGCGGCCGTCTTGAGGTACTTGGTGAACTTGCCAATGGCGCCGGGCTTGATCTGGTCGGCGTTGGGGTCCTGCCCGCCGCTGACGTAGCCGCTCTCCGTCATGAAGTAGGGCGGCGAGTTGCTGAAGGCCTCCCAGGTGGTCACCTTGTCCTTGATGGCAGAAACCCATGCGCGCTGCGAGGCGTCGGCATTGAAGTTGTAGTCCGAGGCGTTGTCGCCGGTCCACGCTGCGAGGTACCGGTTGCGGTCCGCGTAGCTGGAGGTGATGGGACCTGAGCCGTCGCTCAGGTTTGCGTTGGGATTCCACCAGCCCTGGACGGCTCCACCCGGGCGGAGGTAGTCGGGGATGTTGCTGGCGTTGCCGCCGCCGATGTTGTAGCGGGCGATGTTGAGGTTCAGGCCGTCGTCGCCAAAGACCTTGTCAATCAGGTCATTGCGGATGGCGGCCGGGTAGTTGCCCGTGGCGTTGGCCATCCAGACCAGGCTGGTGCCCCAGCCTTTGAAGGCCGGGCCGGCCTGCGCGGGGTTGGGGGTCAACACGGTGGGGTTTTCCGCGGCCATGGCGGCGGTGGGAACAAGCTGTAAAGACGTTAAGGCTATGGCGCCTGTGGCCAACAACGCGGCAAAGCGGTGCCGCGATGGTGCAGTCGAGGTCGACAACATTGTCAAGTATCCAATCGGCTCATGTTTGCGTGAACACGGTTAAGTTTACGTAAACATACCGTGACGTCCAGAGCCAGGCAACACATTTCTTTCTGTGGCGCACGCCACAGTCCAACGAGTGCACCGGATGCTCCCGCAGGGCGTTAAACGCCAACGGCGGCCTCCCACCGAAGGGAGGCCGCCGAATGCGGTGGTGCAGTAGGTCTAGGCGCCTGCGGGCAGGGCCTCGGGGATGTGCGGCTTGGAGGTGCCGGCGAAGGTGAACTTCGCGTCGTCGCCCTCACCGTCGACATCCACAGCCACGATGTCGCCGGCCTTGATCTCGCCGAAGAGGATCTTCTCCGAGAGCTGGTCCTCGATCTCGCGCTGGATGGTCCGGCGCAGCGGCCGGGCACCCATGGCGGGATCGTAGCCGCGCGTGGCCAGCAGCACCTTGGCCGCCGGGGTCAGCACGATGCCCATGTCCTTGTCCTTCAGACGGCCCTCGAGGCGTGCGACAAACATGTCCACGATCTCGATGATCTCATCCTGGGTCAGCTGCGGGAACACCACGACGTCGTCAACACGGTTGAGGAACTCGGGGCGGAAGTGCTGCTTGAGCTCCTCCGTGACCCGGGCGCGCATCCGGTTGTAGCCGGTCTGGGTGTCCGTGCCGGACTGGAAACCGGTGGTGACAGCCTTGGAGATGTCCC
Organism: Arthrobacter sp. 35W; assembly: GCF_000482545.1. Lineage (GTDB taxonomy): Bacteria > Actinomycetota > Actinomycetes > Actinomycetales > Micrococcaceae > Specibacter. The sequence goes on along the minus strand of NZ_KI519455.1, from coordinate 1,407,756 downwards.
GGGTGCCCAGGTTGGTGGTCATGATGATGATGGTGTTCTTGAAGTCCACCACACGACCCTGGCTGTCCGTCAGACGGCCATCCTCCAGAATCTGCAGCAGCGAGTTGAACAGGTCCGCGTGGGCCTTCTCCACCTCGTCGAACAGCACCACGGAGAACGGACGGCGGCGCACCTTCTCGGTCAGCTGGCCACCCTCTTCGTAGCCAACGTAGCCCGGAGGGGCACCGAACAGGCGGGACACGGTGTGCTTCTCCGAGTACTCGCTCATGTCCAGGGTGATCAGGGCATCTTCCTCACCGAAGAGGAATTCGGCCAGCGCCTTGGCCAGCTCGGTCTTGCCGACGCCGGTGGGGCCGGCGAAGATGAACGAGCCACCGGGGCGCTTGGGATCCTTCAGGCCGGCACGGGTGCGGCGGATGGCCTGCGAGATCGACTTGATCGCCTCGTTCTGGCCCACCACGCGCTTGTGGAGTTCCTCCTCCATCTTCAGCAGACGGCTGGATTCCTCCTCCGTCAGCTTGAAGACCGGGATGCCGGTGGAATTGGCCAGAACCTCGGCGATGAGTTCCTCATCAACCTCGGCGACGTCGTCCAGACCGCCGGACTTCCACTGGCGCTCCTTCTCGGCACGCTCGGCAATGAGCTTCTGCTCCTTGTCGCGCAGCGACGCGGCACCCTCGAAGTCCTGCTCGTCGATGGCCGATTCCTTGGAACGCTTGACCTCGGCGATGACATCGTCCATGGCCTTGAGCTCCGGCGGAGCCGTCATGCGGCGGATGCGCAGCCGGGCGCCGGCCTCATCGATCAGGTCGATGGCCTTGTCCGGCAGGAAGCGGTCCGAGATGTAGCGCTCGGCCAGCGTTGCGGCAGCAACCAGCGCGCCATCGGTGATGGAGACGCGGTGGTGCGCCTCGTAGCGGTCGCGCAGACCCTTGAGGATCTCGATGGCCAGGGCCACATTGGGTTCCTGGACCTGGATCGGCTGGAAACGGCGCTCCAGCGCGGCGTCCTTCTCGATGTGTTTGCGGTACTCATCCAGCGTGGTGGCGCCAATGGTCTGCAGCTCGCCACGGGCCAGCATGGGCTTGAGGATCGAGGCTGCATCAATGGCACCTTCGGCCGCTCCGGCACCCACCAGCGTGTGGATCTCATCGATGAACAAGATGATGTCCCCGCGGGTGCGGATCTCCTTGAGGACCTTCTTCAGGCGCTCTTCGAAGTCGCCGCGGTAGCGGGAGCCTGCCACCAGGGACCCGAGGTCAAGCGTGTACAGCTGCTTGTCCTTGATGGTCTCCGGGACGTCGCCGCGGACGATGGCCTGGGCCAGACCCTCGACCACGGCAGTCTTGCCGACGCCGGGCTCGCCAATGAGGACCGGGTTGTTCTTGGTGCGGCGCGAGAGGACCTGCATGACGCGTTCCATCTCGTGCTCGCGGCCAATGACCGGGTCAAGCTTGTTTTCGCGGGCAGCCTGGGTCAGGTTGCGGCCGAACTGGTCCAGCACCACCGAACCGGCCGGTGTGCCTTCCTGCTGCGTGCCACCGCTGGCCACGGGCTCCTTGCCTTGGTAGCCGGAGAGCAGCTGGATCACCTGCTGGCGGACCCGTGTGAGGTCCGCGCCCAGCTTCACCAGAACCTGGGCTGCGACGCCCTCGCCCTCGCGGATCAGGCCGAGCAGAATGTGCTCGGTGCCAATGTAGTTGTGTCCCAGTTGCAGCGCCTCGCGCAGCGAGAGCTCCAGCACCTTCTTGGCGCGCGGGGTGAAGGGGATGTGGCCGCTGGGCGCCTGCTGGCCCTGGCCAATGATCTCCTGCACCTGTTCGCGGACACCGTCCAGCGAAATGCTCAGGGATTCAAGTGCCTTTGCGGCAACACCCTCACCCTCGTGGATGAGGCCGAGCAGAATGTGCTCGGTGCCGATGTAATTGTGGTTGAGCATGCGGGCCTCTTCTTGGGCCAGCACGACAACACGTCGGGCTCGGTCAGTAAATCTCTCAAACATTTCGCCACACTCCTAGCTACTGCGTACCTTGATGCTACGCAGAACAAGTCCCGTGTGGGGGCGTGTTCGCCACAGGGGAAATACGAACCTCTTGCGGAGCACCCGCCGGCGGGTCCATGAGCGTCCATGGGATGGGCCCGCAAACGCAGAATGCCGGCCCCGTGGGGCCGGCATTCTGCGTTGTTCAGCCGTGGTGGACCCGAAAGGTCCTAGCCCTGCGCGGCGTAGTACGCCTCACGGATTTCGGCCTGGATGCGGCCTCGGTCGCGGACCGGGTAGCCGTTGCTCTTGGCCCACGCGCGGATCAAACCGACTTCATTGCTGCGGGCCGGGGCAGCGGCCTTGGGCGCACGGACCGGACGTCCTGCAACGCGGCGGCCCTTGGCAATGAAGTGCTCCAAAGTGCCGCGCAATGCAGCGGCATTGGCGTCGGACAGGTCAATCTCGTAATTGACTCCATCCAAGGCAAAGCGCACAGTTTCATCTGCGCTGTTGCCATCTAGGTCATCAACAAGCGTGATCTCGACTTTTTGTGCCATGGACGGTTCCTATTCCTCACACTCGGATATGAAATTGGGATAAATTTCAGTTCAAGTATGAAGTAGCAGGTGCTTAGCGTCAACAGCGGCAATAGCGCCAGTGAATAGCGAAAAGCTATTCGCCGTTGTCCACATGCTCCTGTTCGGCGCGGGCCAGAGCATCACGCTCGGACCTGTCGGCATTGAAGATCGCCTTCATAGCAAAGTAGAAAAGCGCACCAACACCCAGCGACGGGATAATTACGGCAAGGTATTCCACAACGTTGCCCCTTCTACTCGGGTTTCATCAGCGGGAAGAGAATGGCTTCACGAATTCCCACGCCCGTGAACAGCATGACCAGGCGGTCAACGCCCAGACCCAGACCACCCATGGGCGGGGCGCCGTATTCCAGGGCCCGCAGGAAGTCCTCGTCGAGCTGCATGGCCTCGTGGTCGCCGGCCGCCGCCGCCAGCGACTGGCGGGTCAGGCGCTCACGCTGGACCACCGGGTCCACCAGCTCGGAGAATGCCGTGCCGGTTTCCTTGCCGTCAATGATCAAATCCCAGGCTTCAATCAAGCGGGAGTCATTCCGGTGCTGGCGGGCCAGCGGCTGGGCCGACGGCGGGTAATCGCAGACAAATGTCGGCTGGATAATGGTGGGCTCAACAATCTCACCAAAGAGCTCGACCACCAGCTTTTCAGCATCCCAGGCCGGATCGATCTTTACTTCATGCTTGGCGGCAATGGCCCGCAATTCTTCGGCGCTGGTGTCGGGTGTGATTTCCATGCCGACGCCGTCGGACAATCCCTTGTATACGGGAAGCCACGGCCACTCGCCGTCGAGATTAATGACGCCGCGCGGAGTTTCAATGGTGCGCGATCCGGCGGCATCGGCGGCGGCCAGAATAATGCGCTGCATGGTCTTCGCCATGGTGAATTGGTCGCCATAGGCTTCATATGCCTCAAGCATGGTGAATTCGGGGCTGTGCGTGGAGTCGACACCTTCATTGCGGAAAATGCGCCCCACCTCAAATACCTTGTCCATGCCACCCACAACGGCGCGCTTGAGGTACAGCTCAATGGCAATGCGCAGCGTCATCGGCTGGTCAAAGGCATTCATGTGGGTGTGGAACGGGCGGGCCGCGGCGCCGCCGTGCACCAGCTGGAGGATGGGCGTCTCCAGTTCGATGTAATCCTCGCCGTGCAGGGTGTCGCGGATGGCCTTGACGATGGCCGAGCGGGTCTTGACCTGCTTGCGGGCGTTTTCGCGCACGATCAGGTCCACGTAGCGCTGGCGGACGCGCATCTCCTCGGAGAGCTCCGCGTGCAGCACAGGCAGCGGGCGCAGGGCCTTGGAGGCCATGGCCCAGCTGTCGGCCATGACGGACAGCTCGCCGCGCTTGGAGCTGATGATTTCACCATGCACAAAGACGTGGTCGCCCAGATCCACCAGGGACTTCCAGTCCGCCAGGGATTCCTCGCCAACGTTGGCCAGGGAGAGCATTACCTGCAGGCGCTCACCGTCGCCGGACTGCAGCGTGGCGAAGCAGAGCTTGCCGGTGTTGCGGACAAACACCACGCGCCCGGTGATGCCGGCAATCTCGCCGGTCGCCTCATCGGGATCCAGATGGCCATATTTGGCCCGGATCTCCTCGAGGGTGTGGGTGCGGGCCACGCCCACGGGATAGGCCTGGCCGCCTTGCTGGAGCAGCTTGGCACGCTTCTCCATGCGGATGTGCATCTGCTCGGAGACGTCGCTTGCTTCAGGGATTGGGGTATTTTCAGCACTCACGGTTTCCAAGTTTAGTGGCTTTAGCTGGATGTCCGCTCCGAGCCGGATGTGAGAGAGGCTGTGCACCGGGGTGTGAGCGCTTTGCGCGGTGTCAACCGATGGTCGAGGCGCGCTGGATCAGCCGCCCGGCCAGCGTGAGCTGCGGCGCCGCCAGCGGCCGCCCCTGCATCAGGGACTTCAGCTGCTCGCCGGCCCGCCGCCCCAGCATGGTGGCCGGCAGATGGACGCTGGTCAGGGACGGGTTGCTGGTGGCCGAGTAGGGCAGATCGTCAAAGCCCGTCACGGCCAGCTCCCGCGGAATCGCCACTCCGGCGGCGCGGGCCTCCTGCAGCACACCATAGGCGTGGGTGTCGGTGCAGCAGACGACGGCGGTGACGCCCTCGCGCTGCCAGCGCGGCCAGGCGGCGGCAAAGGCTGCCGCCGCGGCGCCGACGTCGATGGGAGTGTTGGCGACCGCGGCCACCGTCATGCCGCTCTCAGCGGCCCGGGCCAGGAAGGCCTCCCGGCGCACCCGGAAGGTAGCGGAACCGCCGGTGCTGTCCAGATACGCCACGGTGCGGTGGCCCAGGGCGGCCAGATGCTGGGCCAGCTCGCGGGCGCCGTGCCCGACGTCGAGGTTCACCGAGGGCGCGTAGCCCTCCACGCCCGGCGCATCCATCAGCACCACGGGGGCCGTGCTGTTCAGCTGGTCCAGGAAGGCGGCATTGGGGGCGTCCACCAGCAGCCCGGCGGGGCGCAGCGACAGCAGCTGGCGGACCTCCGCCGGGACTGGGAGCATGCCCGGGTCGCTGACGGCCAGCAGGAGCTGGTAGTCGGTTCCGAGTGCGGCGCGGACGCCGCCGATGACCTTGGCGAAGAAGGGGTTGGCGATGTCCGGGGCCGCAAGGATCACCAGATTGGAGCCGCCCCGGGCCAGGGAGCTGCCGATGCCGTCCACCACGTAGCCGAGTTCATCGATGGCCCGGGTGACCTTCGCAATATTTTCCGCCGAGACCCGGCCCTCGGTCTTGGCGTTGGCCACCAGGGAGACGGTGGCTGTGGAGACTCCGGCCCGGGCGGCCACCATGGCTGCCGTGATGCGCTGCCCGGCCAGCGGTGCCCCTCCGCCGCCGTCGGATGCCCCCGAGGGGCCGTCGGCACCGGAGCCGGCCGTGACAGTCCCGGGGACATTGCCGGGCGCGCCGTCGTGCGCGGCATGCACCGCGCGGTGCGCTGATGATTCTGTGGACCCCATGCATCGATCGTAGCCGGATTGCCGCCCCGCGCCCCCACCTGAACATCAAACGCTTGACGTAAATCACGTCAAGCGCTTGACGCGGCATGGAAATGGATGCCACACTGCCAATAGAAGACCCCGCGCCGCCCCTGTGCGAGGTCCAATGAAAAGCCCCCAAAGACGTGGAGAACACCATGACTGCCCCCTCTTCAACGGTCCGCAAGATCATTCTCGACTGCGACCCCGGCCACGATGACGCTGTCGCACTGCTGCTGGCGCACGGAAACCCGAACATCGACCTGCTTGCCGTGACCACCGTCGTCGGCAACCAGACGCTGGAAAAGGTCACCCGCAACGCCCTGTCCGTTGGCACCATCGCCGGCATCACCGGCGTTCCGTTCGCCGCAGGCTGCGACCGCCCGCTGGTGCGCGCCATCGAAACGGCGCCGGACATCCACGGCGAAACCGGCATGGACGGCCCCGCCCAGCCAAAGTCCACCATCGAGCTGGATCCGCGCCACGCCGTCGACCTCATCATTGAGACGATCATGGCCCACGAACCGGGCACCGTCACGCTGGTCCCGACCGCCGGTTTGACCAACATCGCCATGGCTGCACGCAAGGAACCGCGCATCGTGGAGCGCGTGAAGGAAGTTGTCCTGATGGGCGGCGGCTACCACGTGGGCAACTGGAGCGCCGTCGCGGAGTTCAACATCATCATCGACCCCGAGGCCGCCCACATCGTGTTCAACGCGGGCTGGCCCGTGGTCATGGTCGGTCTGGATCTGACCCACCAGGCGCTGGCCACCCCCGAGGTGGTGGCCCAGATCGAGGCCGTCGGCACCAAGCCGGCCAAGTTCGTGATGGAGCTGATGGAGTTCTTCACCAAGACGTACAAGGATGCCCAGGGCTTCGACTACCCGCCGGTGCACGATCCCTGCGCCGTCGCCTACGTCATCGACCCCACCGTGATGACCACCCGCAAGGTGCCCGTGGACATTGAGCTCACCGGCACGCTGACGCTGGGCATGACGGTGGCCGATTTCCGCGCCCCGGCCCCCGCCGACTGCAAGACCTCCGTGGCCGTGGACCTGGACCACGCCAAGTTCTGGAACCTGGTCACCGACGCCCTCGTCAACATCGGCGAGGTCGAGCTGTGAGCGCGTCTGCAACCGGCACCAAGACCGGAACGGCCAACATCGCGGCCCTCATGACCGCCCTGCTGGCCGCCTGCGTGGCGTTCCAGCTCAACGCCTCCATGCTCAGCCCCGCCCTGGTCACCATGGGTGAGGAACTGAACACCAACCAGGCCGTCATCGGCCTCTCCCAGACCTCCTTCTTCACGGCCGCAGCACTGTTCTCGCTGTTCCTGCCGCGCCTGAGCGACATTGTGGGCCGCAAGAAGATCCTCATCGCCATGATGGTGATGATGGCCGTTGGTTCGGTCATCTCCGCGCTGGCACCGGATGTCACCTGGCTTTTCGTGGGCCGCATCATCCAGGGCGTCAGCGGCCCCACCGTGCCGCTGTGCCTGATCATGCTCCGCTCCGCCGTGAGCGAGCCGAAGAAGTACGGCGTGCTGATGGGCCTCATCACCGCTGTCAATGGCGGCATCGCCGGCGTCGACTCCTTCGTGGGCGGCTACTTCGCCGAGCACTACGGCTTCCGCAGCATCTTCTGGCTGATGGTGGCCCTGGCCGTCGTCGCCACCGCACTGATCATCTGGCTGGCCACCGAGAGCAAGCCCGGCGCGGGCACCAAGATGGACTGGGCGGGCGTGTTCTTCATCGTCATCGCCGTCGGCGCCCTGCTGATTGCGCTCAACCAGGCCTCCGGCCTGCTGGGCGGCTTCTCCGGCGAGACGCTGGCCTGGTCCCTGGGGCTGGCCGCCGTCGCCGTCATCGCGTTCGCCCTGTTCTGGAACACGGAAAAGCGCTCCAAGCACCCCATGGTGGAGACGGTGCACCTGCGCCAGCGCGCCACCTGGGCCCCGCTGCTGACCACCACGCTGACCATGACGGGCATCTTCGCCGTCATCAATGGCATCGTTCCCGCCTTCGTCCAGGCCGCCGACCCGGGCTTCGGCATCGGCGCCACGGAGATGTCCCTGCTGATCCTCACCCCCTACGCCCTGCTGGGCTGGGTCATCGGCCCGCTGAGCGGCCGCCTCGCCCCCACGCTGGGCTACACCAAGGTGCTGCGCATCGGACTGGTGGGCTCGCTGGTGGCCCTAGCCATCATCGGCTTCTTCGGCCTGCACAGCCTGCCGCTGATGATCACCGGCACCGTGCTGCTGGGCATCATGTACGCCGGCACCGTGAACATCATGCTCAACGGCCTCGGCGTCGTCCTCTCCCCCAAGGGCAACCCGGGCTTCCTGCCGGGCATGAACGCCGGCGCCTTCAACCTGGGCGCCGGGCTGAGCTTCCTGGTGCTGCCGGCCGTGCTCGTGGCCGCCGGGTCCATGGGCGGCACGGGTTCCTACCTGGCCACCGTGGTCGTGTCCCTCGTGGTGACGGCGCTGGCGCTGGCCGCCTCGATGCTGATCCCCAAGCCCGTCGACGCCGAGGTGCACGCCTAGCATGACCACCACCGAGAACCCCGCAACCGGCCGCATCGTGGTGGTCGGCTCGCTGAACGCGGACCTGACCATCTACACCGAGCGGCTCCCGCTGCCCGGCGAGACGCTGCACGGCAACGGCTTTGCCGTGAACCCCGGCGGCAAGAGCGCCAACCAGGCCGTGGCCGCGGCCCGCCTGGGCGGCCACGTCACCCTGATCGGCGCTGTGGGCGAGGACGCGAACGGCGCCATGCTGCTGGCCTCCACGGCCGGTGCCGGCGTGGACGTTACCCGTGTCCGGCGCACCGCGGAGCCCACCGGCGTCGCCGTGATCTCCGTCGATGCCGCGGGGGAAAACTCCATCATCATCGCCGCCGGGGCCAACGGAACGCTGGCTCCGGAGCATGTGGGCGCCGAAGCGTTCGACGGCGCCGCCGTCGTCGGCCTCTGCCTTGAGGTGCCGCTGGAGACGGTCCAGGCCGCTGCCCAGGCCGGGCACGACGGCGGGGCGCGGGTGCTGCTGAACCTCTCGCCGTACGCCCAGATCCCGGCCGCACTGGCCACGCTGACGGACGTCCTGCTGGTCAATGCCCACGAGGCGTCCCAGTTCCTGGGCGGCTTCGAGATGCCCTCCCCCGACGCCCCCGAGGCCGAGTGGGAGCCGGCCGTAGAGCGCTTTGCCGGGCACGGACTGGCCCAGGTGCTGGTGACCCTCGGCTCGCAGGGTTCCGTGGTGCTGGATTCGCGCACCAGCACCCCGGTGGTCCGCATTGCCCCCACGAAGGTGGACGCCGTGGACACCACGGGTGCCGGCGATGCCTTCACCGGTGCCGTGGCCGCGCGCCTGGCGGCCGGCGACACGCTGGTGGATGCGGCCCGCTACGCCTCCGTGGCGGCGGCCATGGCCGCGACCCGCAAGGGCACGCAGACGGCCTACCCCTCCGCCGCCGAAGTGGCGGACTTCCGCTAGGACCTTCGCTTCCGCAGGGAATCCCCCTCGTTGAGCCGTGGGATATGGCCCATTAGACGACGTCTAACGGGCCATATCCCACGGCTCAACGGCGTTCAACGGGCCTTTAGCCGAGCAGCATGTTGTCGATCAGGCGGACGGGGCCGACGGCGGCGGCGACCAGGGCCAGCGCCTGGCCGGTGAACGGCGTCTCGCGGCAGTTCTCCGCGCGCGGCGCAAGCGTGCCGGGGTCCACCACCTCAAAGTAGTCCAGCTCCACACCGGGGGCGCTGCGCACCAGCGCCTCGGCGGACTCGAGGTCCAGGGGTTCGTGGGCGTCCGCGCGCTCCTTGAGCAGGCGCAGCGCCCGCGAGAGCACCAGCGCCGCCTGGCGCTCGTCGTCGGAGAGGAAGCGGTTCCGGCTGGACAGCGCCAGGCCGTCGGCGTCGCGCACGATCGGCACGGCGGCAATCTCCACCGGGAAGTTCATATCAACCACCATGCGCTGCACCAGGGCCACCTGCTGGGCGTCCTTTTGGCCAAAATAGGCCCGGTACGCTGCCTGCGGGCCCATGCCCAGGTGCAGAAGCTTGGAGACCACCGTCAGGGCGCCGTCGAAGTGCCCCGGACGCGAGGCACCCTCGAACTTCCCGCCCAGCTCTCCTGCGGTGATGCGCACCATCGGCTCGCCGCCGGGGTACATCTCCTCCACCGAGGGGGCGAACACCAGGTCAACGCCCACGCCGTCAAGCAGGGCCATGTCGGCCTCCAGGGTGCGCGGGTAGCGCTCCAGATCGACGGCGTCGCCGAATTGCAGCGGGTTCACGAAGATGGTGGCGACGACGACGTCGTTCGCGGCCACGGCCGTCCGCGCCAGTTCGGCGTGCCCGGCGTGCAGGGCGCCCATGGTGGGCACCAGGCCAAGGCTGCCGGCCGTCCCGGGGGCAGCCTTGGCGGCCAGCAGCGCGGCTGCGGAGGCCTTGAGCTCGGCGATGGTGGTGGCAAGAGTGATGGTCATGACTGCCGTTGTCCTTCTAGTTCTGGCTGTTGCCGGTGTCGGTGTTGTCTGCGTCATTGGCAGCGTCATTGGCAGCGGCGTCGGCTGCTGTGTCGTCCGAGGACAGCGCGGCCTGGACGGCCAGATAGCGCTCCGGCCCCAGCAGACCGCGGCGGGCGGCGCGGGCGGCGGTGGCCGTGCTCATGGCCAGATAGGACTCAAGGATGTCCCCGTTCCCGGTGTCCAGGGCATGCTCGCGCAGCGTGGCGGCGTGGGCGGCCACGGTCCCGGCGTCGCCGCGGGCCACGGGACCGGTGAGGGCCGACTCCCCCGAGGCCAGGGCATTCTCCAGCGAGGCCCGCAGCAGCGGGCCCAGCAGGCGGCTCGGCGCCTCGACGCCGATGTCGCCCAGCAGCTGCGCGGCCTGCGCCACCAGCGTCACCAAATGGTTTGAGGAATGGGCCAGGGCCGCGTGGTAGAGCACGCGGTCCGCCTCGGCGATGACCACGGGCTCGGCGCCCATCTCCACCACGAGCGCCTGGGCGATCGGCAGCATGGCCGGATCTGCCGTGACGCCGAAGCTGCAATCGGCCAGCCGCGCCAGGTCCAGGCTCATGCCGGTGAAGGTCATGGCGGGGTGCAGGGCCAGGGCGATGGCCCCGGCGGCCTTCGCGGGCGCCAGCACGGAGGTGCCGAACCGGCCCGAAGTGTGCGCCACCAGCTGCCCCGCCTGCCACGCACCGGTCTTCGCCAGCCCGTCCACGAGGGCCGGGAGCGCGTCGTCGGGGACGGCCAGCAGCACCAGCTCGGAACGTTCCACAATTTCCGGGATTTCCAGCACGGGGACACCGGGCAGCAGGTTCTCCGCCCTGTCCCGGGACTCCTCGGACACGGCAGAGACGCCGACGACGGCGTGTCCCGCCGCGCGCAGCGCAGCCCCCAGCACGGCGCCCACCTTCCCGGCACCAATGATCCCCACGCCCAACCGGCCCGGCTTAACGGCCACGTTCCATCTCCTGTGCATCGTCCAAATCGTTCTGCTGCGCCTTCATCCCGGTCCCCGGCCGCCCGCGACGCCGTTTCCCGTCCAGGACGCAGTAGTTGCCGCGTCCCAAACGGGAAACGGCGTCCCGGATGCAATTGCCAGTCATGGGGCGGACCCGGCGTCCTTGGTCTCGCTCCCCGGCACCTTGGTCTCGACAAGCTCGGCCACCGGGGCAGCGCTAGCCGCCGGAGCGGAAGAGGCGGTCTCGACAAGCTCGACCAGCGGAGCGGGCGCAGCTTCCATCCAGCGTTCGCTGCGGTGGATGCGGCGGGCGACGGCGGCGCGGGCGGCCTGCTCGTCGAACAGCTGGTGGGCCGCAGCAAGGTCCATATGGTGCACCACCGGACGCACCGGGCCAGCCGTGGAATGCAGCTCGAAGTCCACCAGACCCAGCGCCCGCATGATTGGACCCTGGTACAGGCTCAGCGACTGCGTACGCTCGTGCGGCACCACCTGCAGGCGCCGGTACAGGATGCCGTGGCGGCACAGCAGCGCGGTGGCCGTGGCCCGGTAGGCGGTCCGGCGCCACGCCAGCGGGTCGATCCAGCGTGCGGCGGGCGGCGAGTGGATGAACCCCTGCGCGTCCCCCGTGCCATTCAGTCCGGCGGCGAAGACCTCGTGGGGATTGTCCACACCCGGATCCGGGAACAGCAGCCCCAGCACCACCATGGCCTCCGCCTGGGTGCCCACCGGCAGCACCACCGTGCGCGTGCCGCCCTCGCGGGCGTCGGCCCCGTAGCCGGCCACATTCACATGGATCTTGTACCAGCCCAGCATGCGCCACACCGGACCCTGGCTGAGGCCCACGGCCTGCACGCGGCCCGGCGGGATGGTCTGCGACCGCGTTTCCAGCATCCCGTAGTGCAGCCGCACACCATCGGGCGAGACGGCCACGCGGAAGTTGAAGTCAGTGGTGAAGCGCTGCCAGTAGGCCGCCACCACACCCAGGACCATCGGAATGAAGGCAGCCAGCACCGCCACGGATCCCGTCCGCACCACCAGCAGGGCCACGCCGGCGCTGAGCACCAGGGCCATGACAGTGATCCCGGAGAGCAGCACGGAGCCCACCACACGCCCGGGGGTCAGGGCCAGCACCACCTGCTCGGGCGCCTCCACCACGACGGCGGGGCCCTGCGGATCCGCTGGCAGCCCCGCGGCACGGGCCAGTATGGCGCTGCGCAGCCGCCTGGCCTCGTCCAGCTTGAGGAAGGCCAGCTTCATGGCCGACTTCCCGCCGTCGGCGACGTCAAACTTCAGTTCGGCCAGCCCAAAGACGCGGGCCAGCAGCGGCTGCACGACGTCGATCGCCTGCACGCGCTCGATGCGGGCCTTGCGTTGCTGGCGGAACACGACGCCGGAGTTGATGTGCACGTACTCGTCAGTGACCTGGTAGCGGGTGAAGCGCCAAGACAGGTAGAAGGAGATACCGAAGACGACGACGGCGGCGCCCACGATGCTCAGAATCACCCAGACGGGTGCCGTGTTGGGGGCGTAGTCGCCGCCGTTGGCCAACCCGCGGAACAGATCCTCCATGCCGTTGCGGCCAAAGATGAACAGGACGGCCAGCACCGCCACCCAGCCGCGCACGAAGGGCGACACCGGGTGCACGTGGTGCCACGTCTCGGGGCCGTCCGTTCCAAACCCCGCCGCTGCGTCGTCGGGCTGGCTCACAGTCCGGCCAGCTTGGCCTCACCGCGGGCGGTGAGCTGCTCGCGCAGCCGGGCGGCCTCGGTGGCGGGCAGCCCGGGAAGCGCCGCGTTGGTGGAGGGTGAGGCGGTGTGCAGCTTGAGGCTGCTCAGCCCCAGGGCGCGCTCCAGCGGGCCCACGGTGACGTCCACGTACTGCATGCGGCCGTAGGGCACCACCATCAGGCGTTCAAAGTAGATGCCCTGGCGGATCAGCAGATCGTCATTGCGCTCGGCATAGCCAATGGCCCGCACCTGGCGGGGAATCAGCGCAAAGGCCCAGACGACGGCCGCCAGCGTGGCGGCCGGCAGCAGCCACGCCAGCCATGCCGGGTAGCCGCTCCAGGCGCCCAGCGACCGCAGCAGCAGCGGCATCGCCGCCGCGGCCACGAGCACCACAAAGGTGATGCCGCGGGCGATCCGGCGGGCCGTGATGAGGTTTTCCGAGACGCGGGTGAATTCCACTCCCTGCGGAGCCAGCTGGCTACGCATACTCGCCCTCACCGGCCGGCTTGGGCTTGGGGGCGGCGTCCTTCGGCTCGGAATCCTCCGGCGGCAGCTTGCAGAAGCGCTCCACGATCAGCCCGGTGGCGACCATGACGATGCTCCCACCAATCAGGGCCAGGTTCTGCCAGACGATGTCCAGGTTTCCCCGCATGCCCAGGGTGGGGATCTGGTCCGCAAAAATGCCGGTATGCCAGCCAAAGAGCAGCGCGCCGGCGTAGGCGCAGGCCTGCGCGAGCACCAGGGTGCGGGCGGCCAGAATCGGGTTGAGCATGCGCTTGCGGTCGCCATTGCGCCAGGCGCGGACCCGCATGCCCAGCGACACCGTCAGCACCACGATGACGCCCATGGTCAGCAGTGAACTCCACGGCAGAACGGGGGTGGCAAGGCTGGCCCGGTTGGCCAGCACCGTGGCCACCCAGCCGACAGCCCCCGACACGAGGGCCACCACGGCCAGCCATGCGGGCCTGATGGTCCGAAGCGTGCTCTTCATCCGTCCCTCACCCCACCTGCTCGCAATTCTTGATTCAACCGTACAACCGTTCGCCGGCAATCACTGCCGGTACAGCTAGTCCGTCTCCGGCGGGCCCGCCAGCTCTCTGATGTCCGCCATGTCGGCAGCCTGCTCGGCCAGCTCCGCAACGGCGACGCCGCCCAACGTTGCCGCCGGGTCCATCAGCCGCCACGGGTGCAGCACAAACGCGCGCTGTGCGGCCCGCGGGTGCGGCACCGTCAGCGTCTCGTCGTCGTTCACCAGATCACCGTAGGTGATGATGTCCACGTCCAGAGTGCGGGCACCCCAGCGGACCTCGCGGACGCGCTGGTGGCTGTGCTCCACGCTGTGGCAGTGCGCCAGCAGGGCGTAGGGGTCCAGCGAGGTCTCGACCTCAATGACCATGTTCAAAAAGTCCGGCTGTCCGCCCGGACCGCCCACGGGCTTGGTGGCGACCACCGGCGAGGAGCGCAGCAGGCGCACGGAGTCCGGCGCCGTGAGCTCGGCGACGGCGGAGGACAGCGTGTCCTCCCGCTCGCCCAGGTTGCTGCCCAGGGCCAGAACGGCCCGCACCAGTGGTGCGGATGCGCTCACGCCCGCTCCCGGTGGATGCTGATGGTGACATCGCCAAAGGCCACGGTGATGGGCGCCTTGGGCTTGTGCACCGTGACGTCGACGGCGGCCACCACGGGGAAGCCGTCCAGGATCTTGGCGGCAAGGCGCTCGGTCAGCGTCTCGATCAGGTCGAAGGGCTCGCCGGTGATCAGCTCAACGATCGCCTCGGCCACCTCGCCGTAGTGGGCCGTCTTCTTCAGATCGTCAGTCGCCGCAGCGGCCGAGATGTCCGTGTACAGCACGGCATCGACCACAAAGGGCTGGCCGTCGCGCTTTTCGTGCTCAAAAACTCCGTGGTAGCCGGTGGCGCTCACCCCGGTGAGGGTGATCCGGTCGCGAAGGCTCACAGCCCGCCCTGGCCTGCGGAGATCTGCGCTTCGGCAGCCGGGGCTGCGCCCAACTCCTGGGCGGCAGCCACGGCGGGCCTGTGCAGGGCGCGGCGCTGGCGGGAGGCAACCTTGGCGGCGTCCAGGCTGGCGGAGACATCGTGCACCCGCACACCCCACACGCCCTGCACTGCGGCCAGCGCGGTGGTGGCGGAGGTGGCGTTGTCGCGCTCCTTCGGGGCGGCGGCCTTGCCGGCGCTGGTCAGCAGCGAGCCCAGGAAGCGCTTGCGGGAGGTGCCCACCAGGATGCGGTTGCCCAACTCGTGCAGCCGGTCCAGATTGGCCAGCAGCTCCCAGTTCTGGTCCGCATTCTTGGAGAAACCGATGCCCGGATCCAGGATGATCTGTTCCGGCGCGACGCCGGCGGCGTAGAAGCGTTCGCGCACATCGCGCAGCTCGCGCAGCACGTCCTCAACGACGTCGCCGTACTGGGTGAGCGAATCCATCGCCCGCGAATCTCCGCGGGAGTGCATCAGCACATACGGGACCTTGCGCTCGGCGATCAGGGCCACCATGTCCTCATGGACATGCATGCCTGATACATCGTTGATCAGTCCGGCACCGGCGTCGATCGCCAGGGCGGCTGTGGAGGCATGGCGGGTGTCCACCGACACCAGGGCGCCGGCCTTCACCAGCGTCTCGATGACGGGCAGAATGCGCTTCTGCTCCTCCACCTCGTCCACATCTTCGGCACCGGGCCGGGTGGACTCGCCGCCGACGTCGATGATGTCCGCGCCGCCGTAGTACATGCGCAGGCCGTGGGCGATGGCGGTGTCCAGCGAGGTGTACTCCCCGCCGTCGCTGAAGGAATCCGGAGTGCAGTTCAGAATGCCCATGACCACCGTGCGGTCGGTCGGGAGGTCCTCGAACCTGGCCACCTTCCGCGTTCCGCGGATCACGGGCAGGGGGGAGGTGGCCGGGCCTGTGCCGGGCGCTGCTGCGAGGGAGTCCATTGAAATTTGTTACCTTCCGAGGATCAGGCTCATGGCTTCGGCGCGTGTGGCCGGCTCATGAAGCAGACCGCGCACCGCACTGGTGACGGTCTTGGCGCCGGGCTTGCGCACGCCGCGCATGGACATGCACATGTGCTCGCACTCCACCACCACAATGGCGCCGCGGGGCTTGAGGTGGTTGACCAGCGCCTCCACAATCTGCGTGGTCAGCCGCTCCTGCACCTGGGGGCGTTTGGCGAAGACATCCACCAGCCGGGCCAGCTTGCTCAGCCCGGTGACGCGCCCGTCCAGGGACGGGATGTAGCCAACGTGCGCAAAGCCGTGGAACGGCACCAGGTGGTGCTCACAGGTGGAGTAGAAGGGGATGTCCTTCACCAGCACCATTTCCTCATGGGCAATGTCAAAGGTGGTGGAGAGGATGTCCGCCGGGTCCTGGTGGAGCCCGGAGAACACCTCTGCGTAGGCCTTGGCGACACGCTTGGGCGTATCCTGCAGGCCGCTGCGCTCCGGGTCCTCACCGATGGCCAGCAGGATCTCCCGCACAGCCTTCTCGATGCGCGGCAGATCCACAGAGCCGGCCCCGGAAGCGGCACTGTCGGCGGCGTCGGGCTGGTCTTCGTCGTAATAGGTCACGGATGCGATCCTATCCGCCGTGGGTGTGCGGCGGGAGCTGCTCCCCGCCTTCATGACCTGGTGTGGCACCCGGCATGGGGCCGGAGACGTCGATGGCACCCTGCAGGTGGGCCTTGGCCAGCTGGTCCTGCGGCAGCACCATGTCAGGGTTGGGCTCGCCTGCCTCGAGGGCATCCCTGCGCTCCTTGTCCGTCACCACGGGCGGAATGGAGGAGACGGGGCGGGAGTCCTTGGACAGCCACACTTCACGCGGTTCGTGTTTGCGCAGATCGTGGAAGATGGCGGCAATCTCGCCCTGGTTCAGGGTTTCGCGCTCCAGCAGTTCCAGCGCCAGCCGGTCCAGCACATCGCGGTTCTCGATCAGCACGGCGTAGGCCTCGTCGTGGGCCTGGTCGATGAGGCGGCGGACCTCTTCATCGATGATGGATGCCACGGACTCGGAGTAGTCGCGGTCGTGCCCGGCGTCGCGGCCCAGGAAGGGCTCGCCGCCGCCGGTGCCCAGCTTCACGGCGCCGATGCGCTCGCTCATGCCGTACTGCGTGACCATCTTCCGGGCGGTGCCGGTGGCCTTTTCGATGTCGTTGGAGGCACCGGTGGAGGGGTCGTGGAACACGATCTCCTCGGCCACGCGGCCACCCATGGCGTAGGCCATCTGGTCCAGCAGCTCATTGCGGGTCACCGAGTACTTGTCGTCCTCCGGAACCACCATGGTGTAGCCCAGGGCGCGGCCGCGGGGCAGGATGGTGATCTTGGTGACGGGTGCCGTGTGGTGCATGGCCGCGGCCACCAGGGCGTGTCCACCCTCGTGGTACGCGGTGATCTTGCGCTCCAGCTCCTTCATGACGCGGGTGCGCTTCTGCGGGCCGGCCATGACGCGGTCGATGGCCTCGTCCAGGGCGCGGTCGTCGATGAGCTGGGCGTTGGAGCGGGCGGTCAGCAGCGCGGCCTCGTTGAGGACGTTGGCCAGGTCGGCGCCGGTGTAGCCCGGGGTCTTCTTGGCGACGGCGTTCAAGTCCACGCCGGGAGCCATCGGCTTGCCCTTGGCATGGACCTGCAGGATCTGCTGGCGGCCCAGCCGGTCGGGGGCCTCCACCGGGATCTGGCGGTCGAAGCGGCCCGGACGCAGCAGGGCCGGGTCCAGCACATCGGGGCGGTTGGTGGCGGCGATCAGGATGACGTTGGTCTTGACGTCGAAGCCGTCCATCTCCACCAGCAGCTGGTTGAGGGTCTGCTCGCGCTCGTCATTGCCGCCGCCGATGCCGGCACCACGGTGGCGTCCGACGGCGTCGATCTCGTCAACGAAGATGATGGCCGGGGAGTTGGCCTTGGCCTGCTCGAAGAGGTCGCGGACACGGGAGGCACCCACACCGACAAACATCTCCACGAAGTCCGAACCGGAGATCGAGTAGAAGGGCACGCCAGCCTCGCCGGCCACGGCGCGCGCCAGCAGCGTCTTACCGGTTCCGGGAGGACCGTAGAGCAGCACGCCCTTGGGGATCTTGGCGCCCACGGCCTGGAATTTGGCGGGATTCTGCAGGAAGTCCTTGATTTCGTGCAGTTCCTCGACGGCCTCGTCGGCGCCTGCAACATCCACGAACGTCACCTGCGGGTGGTCCTTGGTGATCAGCTTCGCCTTGGACTTGCCGAACTGCATCACCTTGGATCCGCCGCCCTGCATGCGCGAGAGCAGGAACCAGAAGATGGCACCCAGGATCACGATCGGCAGGATCAGGCTGAGGAGGCTGGAGAGGAAGTTGCTCTGGACGGGCTGGTCGTCAAAGTCCGTCAGGTTCGCGTTGTCGATGGCGGTGACCATCGTGTCCGCGCGGTAGCTGCCGAAGTAGAACTGCACGTTCTTGCCCACGGCGTGGCCGTCGGGGGTGGTGTAGTCGTTCTTGAGCACCATGTCGACGCGGCCCTCTGAGCCGAAGACCTTGGCCGAGGCCACTTCCTTCTTGGACAGCAGGTCCAGCGCGTCGGAGGTGTTGATCCGGGCGGACCCGCCGCCGGACAGCAGGGCGAAGGCAATCAGGAGGAGCGCCACCACTGCAACGATCCAAATGATCGGACCCTTGAAGATATTCTTGAAGTTCATGTGCTCGAGGCCGTGCCTCGTCCCTCCCGATCAACGTTCACTACATGACAGAGTTTTGATACTCATTGTGCGTCGGCTGTGCCAAGGCACGCCCACGCTACTAGCTTTACACCGTTCGCTATGGAACACGTGCGGGGAACGGCAATAGTTCCCTGTGGGCATAACCGGATTTTCACCGCGGCCCCCAACGAAAATCGCGCCTCTTCCTCATTTCCGCGCCCGGGTGGCGGGCGCGGAAATGACGAACAGGCGCGATTGTGGTGGAGCTGGGGGCTCTACTCGTAGATGTGCGGAGCCAGCGTGCCGATGAAGTCCAGATTTCGGTACCGCTCGGCGAAGTCCAGGCCGTAGCCGACGACGAATTCGCTGGGGATGTCGTAGCCGACGTACTTGACGTCGATCTCGACCTTGGCGGCATCGGGCTTGCGCAGCAGGGTGCAGATTTCCACCGAGGCCGGGCCGCGGGAGACCAGGTTGGCCTTGAGCCAGGACAGGGTCAGGCCGGAATCGATGATGTCCTCAACGATCAGCACGTGCTTGCCCATCAGGTCCGTTTCGAGGTCCTTGAGGATGCGCACGACGCCGGAGGACTGGGTGCCGGAACCGTAGGAGGACACTGCCATCCAGTCCATGGTCACGTGGCTGTGCAGGGCACGGGCCAGATCGGCCATGATCATGACGGCGCCCTTGAGTACGCCCACCAGCAGGACGTCGCGGCCTTCGTAGTCTGCATCAATCTGGGCTGCGAGCTCTGCTACGCGGTCCTGGATCTGTTCCTTGGTGTAGAGAACGTGCTTGAGATCGGCTTGGACGTCTTGTGAATCCACCAATGGCTCCTGGTGTTGAAGGGCTTTAGTTTGTGCGCCGCCCCCGGCTTCATGCGCCGGCGGTGGTCTTAGGCATTGCGTCTAAACACTAGTTTCCCATAGCCGGAACCCTCATGGGGACTCCCCTGGCTGCGCGGGATCCGGCTCACACTGACTTTCCCCGCCAGCTCCACCGGTCCCGCGGAGCCCCGCCGCTCCAGCAGCGACTGGGCCGCCAGCAGTCGTTCGTAGCTGGGCTGGCTGCCACCAAGGGCGACGACGGCGAGGGCCAGGACCCGCTGGCGCAGGGCCGGGGCCAGCGCCCGCAGCGCGTCCTCGGGCAGGCGCACTTCCTGCGGCAGTTCTTGTAGCAGCCGTTGTGGCGCCGTGGCATCCGCGGCCCAGGCCGGGGCGCCGTCGTCGTTGTTCTTATCCTCGTCCCCGGCGGGGGCGGGCAGCTGCTCGGCAAGGCGGGCGAATTCCGCCCCCGCCAGCTCATCAAGATAGTCCGCATCGGCGGCCAGGATCCGGGCGGAGCGGTAGAGCGAGGGCGCGATTCCGGCACCCAGCTGCTCCGCAAGGAAGGGCAGCACTACGGTGCGCACCCGGGAGCGCATGAACGCCGGATCGGCATTGGTCGGATCGTGCCAGGGATCCAATCCGAGAGTGTCGCAAATCTCCAGAGTTTCTTCGCGGCGCAGCCCCAGCAGTGGACGCAGGTAGATCCCCCTACGCTGGGGAATGCCGGCCAGCGAGCGGGTCCCCGAGCCCCGGACCAGGCCCAGCAGCACGGATTCGGCCTGGTCGTCCAGGGTGTGGCCGAGCAGGACCTCCGAGGCACCCAGCTCCCGGGCGGCCTCGTCCAGGGCGCCGTAGCGGGCGGTGCGGGCCGAGGCCTCCGGGCCATCGCCGTCGTGCGCCACGTCCACGGTGCGGATCTGCACAGGGTCCAGCCCCAGTCCACGCAGCGCCGCAGCGGCCCCGGCCGCCACCTCGGCGCTGCCGGGCTGCAGCTGGTGGTCCACCACCACGGCCCCCACGCGGACCTCGCCGCGGTGCACAAAGAACGCCGCCACCGCCGCCAGGGCCAGGGAGTCCGGGCCGCCGCTGCAGGCCACCAGCACCAGCGGCGGCTCGGCCGCTGGCCGGATCCGCCCGGTGCTGGAAATGCCCAGCAGGGCCGCAACCATGTTGCGGGCCTTGGCCACCACCGGATCCAGCCGGGGCCGCGGAGACTTCTGCCCGGCCGGGTACGCCGGCACTGGAGCCGGCGCGGGCACTGCCGGAGGTGTTGTGCCTTCGGCAGATGCTGGCACCACCTAGAGGCCCATCCGGTCCACCCAAAGGCGGGCATTGTGGATCTCGGCTTCGGTGGGCAGGTGCTCCGCGCTGGTCCAGACGTGGTTGAAGCCCTCCATGCCCACCAAGGCGACGACGGAGCGCACAAAGCGGGCGCCGTCGCTGTACTGGCGCATCTTGGCGTCCAGGCCCAGCAGGTGGCGGATGAACTTCTCCACCGCGCCGCGGTCCCTGCCCCGGGCATTGAAGCGTTGGCGGATGGTCTTGACGGTGGGCACGATGCTGGCGTCGACGGCGTCCATCACCACATTGGCGTGGCCCTCCAGCAGGCTCATCACGGCCGTCACATGCGACAGTGCCGCCTTCTGCTCCGGATCCTGCAAGAGGTCCAGCACGCCGCCGCGGCTGGCGTTCTCGGGCGCGGTGTCCGCCTCCGGGCGGTTCCCGATGGACTTCAGGGCGGCGCCCAGCCGCTCGCCGAGGGTCTCGGTGTCGCCCACCAGCAGCGAACCGAGTTTCTCGATCTCTGAGAGCATGTGGCCACGCAGCCACGGCGCCGCCGCGAACTGCACCCGGTGGGTTTGTTCATGCAGGCAGACCCAGAGCCGGAAATCGGACGGGTCCACGGTGAGCTCGCGCTCCACGGTGATGATGTTCGGGGCCACCAGCAGCAGGCGCCCACCGCTGAGCCCGGTGCCCGTGCCGGCGGAGAAGGGATCGTACTGGCCCAGGACCTTGGAGGAGAGGAAGGCCAGGACGGCGCCCAGCTGGGCGCCCGTGACGGTGCCGCTGAGCGCCGTGTTGAGTGGCTTTGACGTGGAGGTCTGCTTCTGCGCCAGCGCATCGAGCACGGGGCCCATCATCACGGCAAAGCTTTGGGTGTTGGCCTTGGCCCACGAGGCGCGGTCCACCACCAGAACCTGGGAATCCCGCAGGTCCTTGGCCGCATCGAGCCCAGTGATGTCGTGGACGTACGGCACGCTGCGGTCCGCCATGGTGCGCAGGTTGTCCACCGCAGCGCCGATCTCGGATCCGCTCAGCAGCGGTCCGGCAGGGGCCAGGGTGGCGGCCGTGCGGGCGGCCAACTCCCAATTGATCAGGTCGGAGCCGCGCGGGCCCGCTGGGGTGCTCTTCGAGTCCATGCCCTCCATCACACCACACTAGGCTGACAGGCCGGTGCCGCTTGGTGTCAGCCGACAGCGGACGCCGCCAGCCGGGGCTGGCTGCGCTCAGCCCTTGCAGCCGCAGCCGGCCAGCACCGTGGCCGCCGCATCCACCAATGGCTTGGCAGCGGAGCTGCCCTCGGTGAATGAATTGCCGATGAAGGAGAACACCAGCAGGCGCCCATCGGCATCAACGACGTAGCCGGAGAGCGAGAGGACCTCGTTCAAGGTGCCGGTCTTGGCCCGGACCAGCCCGGCCCCGGCCACCGTGTCCACGTCCTGGTAGCGGTTGTTCAGCGTGCCGCTGAGGCCGGCGATGGGCAGTCCGCCCAGGCCCTGGCGCAGATCCGGATTCGGGTCCTCGGCCATCAACGTGACGGCCGCCGTCATCTGGCGGGCGCTCACCCGGTTGCCGGCGGCCAGCCCGGAGCTGTCGTCCAGCACCAGACCCTTGATGTCCAGCCCCACCGTGGCCACGGCGCTGCGGATGGCCTCCGAGGCCGCGGTGGAGGAGCCCGGCTTGCCGGCGGCCACGGCCACCAGCCGGCCCAGCACCTCGGCCACATAGTTGTCGGACTGCTGGAGCAGGTATTGGACCTGCTCGCCCACACTCGCCGAGGAGACGCTGCCCAGCGTCGCGGCGCCGTCGCCGGCGGTTCCACGGGACACCCCGGGGGCCACCTGCACTCCGGCGGCGGCCAGCGCGTCGGCGAAGGCCTGGCCCACGGTCATGGCCGAGTCCTCCGGGCGCGCGCCTGTGGAACCGGCAGGGTATGGCCGGGCCGCATCCAGGGCCAGCGGGAAGATGGGGGCGATCTCGCCGGCGTCGATGTCGCCCTGGAGCCAATTGGGGTTCAGCGCCGGGCCGGAGAACAGCGTGTCGTCGACGGCGATGGTGACGGGGCCCTGCGTGCCCGCGGTCTTGAGCGCGGCGGCCGTCTGCTGGGCCAGGGTGGCCAGGCCGGCGCGGCCCACCACGCTGGTGCTGTCGCTCGTCCCGGGGCCCAGCAGGGAGTCGCCGCCGCCGCGGATCACCACGGTGGCCGGCGTGGAGCCGGCCAGCACGGTGGTGGGAAGCGTGGTGTCGGCGCCGAGGGTCTTCAACGCCGCCAATGCCGTGACAAGTTTCAGATTCGAGGCGGGGATGCGGCCGGCGGAGGCATTGCGGTTGTACAGCTCGGCCCCGGTGGCACCGTCCTGGACGTAGGCCGTGAAGGTCCCCTTGTCCGTGGCCAGGGCGGCGTCAAGTGCCTTGGCCAGCGAATCGGCGGAAGGCAGCGGCGCGTTCTGCGACAAATCGGCGATGCCACCCACCGTGGCCAGCGCCGTTGGCAGCTGCTGCTGCGCCGGCACGGAGGTCTGGACGGAGGCACTTGTGACACCGTCCAGGAAGGCCGGGGCGAGGTTCAGCCCCACGGGAACGGCCAGGGCACCAATCACAGCGGCCAGCACCACGCCCGTCACGGTCTTGGACGTACGGCTCATGGGTGTGGCAATCCTTGCGGTCGGCTCAATTTAAGGGCAGGCCGGTGCGAAACGGCCCAGGCGGCCCGCTGGATGTGACAGGGGCAGGTTTCGGCGCAGCAAGCGCGCGCCTATATCCTCATACTAGACGGAATGCCGCCGCGCCCGTTTGCCGCGCCCGCGCCCGGCCGGCGCCGGCACGCATCCCAGCCGCCTCGTTTAGGATCCGGCACCAGGCCGATCCCCAGCTTAGGAGCAGTTATGAAGCACGACGTCACCATCGAGATCCCGCGCGGATCCCGCGTCAAGTACGAAGTCGACCACGAGACCGGCCGCGTCCGCCTGGACCGCGTGCTGTTCACGTCCATGCAGTACCCCACGCACTACGGCTTCTTCGACAACACCCTGGGCGAAGACGGCGATCCGCTGGACGCCCTGGTGCTGCTGCAGGACTTCGACCTGCACCCCGGCGTTGTGGTGGAGGCCCGTCCGATCGGCGTCTTCAACATGACCGATGACGGCGGTGGAGACGCCAAGGTGCTGTGCGTCGTTGACGACAAGCGCTTCGACCACATCCAGGAAATCTCCGACGTGGATGAGTTCCTGATCAAGGAAATCGAGCACTTCTTCACCCGCTACAAGGACCTGGAGCCCGGCAAGTGGGTCAAGGCCGAGGGCTGGGCCGACCGCGCCGCCGCAGAGGCCGAGCTGGAAGCCTCCATCAAGCGCTTCGGAGACACCAAGCACTAGTCTCTTTCCGGGTACGACGACGGCGGCCCCCACCTTTTGGTGGGGGCCGCCGTCGTGCTGAGGGCTGGGAAGCTAGGGCAGCAGGCTGCGCAGCACGTGCGCGGCACCGTCGTCGTACACCGAGGCGGTGACCTCGTTGGCCGCGGCCTTCACGTAGTCGTCGGCCTGGCCCATGGCCACGCCGCGGCCGGCCCAGGCCAGCATCTCAAGGTCGTTGCCGCCGTCGCCCACGGCCACCGTCAGGTACGGGTGGACGTCCAGGCGCTGGCGCAGCTTTTCCAGGGCCGTGGCCTTGGTGACGCCGGCGGCGGCGATGTCCAGCCACGCGGTCCAACCCACCGAGTAGGCCACGCCCTGCAGGCCGCAGTTGGCCACTGCCGCGGTGAATTCCTCGGTGCTCGCGTCGACGCTGTTGACCACCACGCGGACGGCCCGGGTGTTCATCAGCTGGTGGAAGTCCACGCCCTGCGCCTCGATGCCAAAGCTGGAGTCCTGGAAGCGTTCGGTGGACAGGAAGTTCCCGTCCTCGTCCTCCAGCGCGTAGCGTGCGCCCGGGACGCGGTCCCGCAGCGTGGCCAGGGCCGGGGCCGGGTCGAAGGTTTCACGGTCAATGACCTCGTAGCCAAGGTCCAGGCTGGGGTCCAGGCGGATGGTCACGCCGCCGTTGGAGCAGACGCCGTAGCCGCGCTCCAAACCGATCTGCTCGATCACCGGCAGCATGGCGCCCAGCGAGCGCCCGGTGGCGATGATGACATGGTGTCCGGCGGCCACCGTACGGCGCGCGGCCTCGCGGACGGCCTCGCTCATGTGGCCGTCGTGGTCCACCAGCGTGCCGTCGACATCCAGGGCCACCAGGTGGGTCGTGTTCGTGTTGTTCCTCTGGTCATCGATGCCAGAGACTGAGTTTTCAGTCAAAGTTGTCATGGTTCAAGTGAACCAGATGGCCCCGGCAGAGCGCTGTAGCCCGGAACACAGCCTGGGTGAACACCGGGTAAATACTCACAGCTTCTCCCCACTGTGGGTAACTATCCACAACCCCCGCCGCGGCCCTTGGAAATCCGCGCCCGTTCGTCATTTTCGCGCCCGGTGCGCGGCCGCGATTCTTATCAACAGGCGCGATTTTCACCATGCTTATCCACATTCGCGGTTCTGGCCCGTTTTAAGCCATACGGATGGGCCACGATGCTGTCCATGTCCCCACTTCCACAGCTTTCAACGACTCGCCTCCTGATCGCCGCGCACGCGAACGAAAAGGTTCTGAACAGGCAGTACGACGGCGGATCCCTGGTCCGCCTCCAGCGCGGAGTTTACGCCGCCGTCGCCGACTGGCAGTCGGCATCCCCGTGGAATAGGTACCGCCTCAGTGCAGAGGCTCTCCTGTTGACGCATCCTGCGATCGCGTTGTCACGGCTGACGGCGGCGCACCTGTGGGGTCTGCCAGTGCTGTCCCTGCCGCAGGAAATCTTCGCCTATGGCACGGGCCCGGGATCTCGTACAGAACGAAGTGGGTCCAAAGCCACGGTGGCCACTGCGGGCAACGGCGGCGGACTTGGCGGGCGGAATGGGTTTGGGCTGCATGTGCAGCGGAAAGACCTTCCCACCGGCCACTGGGAAATATTGGCGGGGACGCCTGTAACATCGCTGGCACGGACGTTGGCCGACGTGCTTGGCTATGAAGAGTGGGCCCAGGCGATTGCTGCCGCCGACCACGCCCTGCGCCAGCTTCCGGAGGAGCAACGGGCCGGATTCATGGAAAACGTTCGGGACACCGCCCGCATCTTCAAGCCGAAATGCCGCCGCATGAGGGTGGGAGAGGCCTTGGAGTTCGCCAACCCGTTGAGTGAATCTGCCGGTGAATCGCTGTCACGGGCCAACATCCATGCGCTCGGGTTTCCGCCTCCCGTACTGCAATTCGACATCACCGACAGGCGAGGCTTCACTGCCCGGGCCGACTTCTATTGGCCGCATTTGAACCTGGTCGGAGAATTCGATGGCCGCGGCAAGTATCTGCGCAGCGAACTTCTCAACGGACGCACCCCGGCAGAGGCAGTTGTGACGGAGAAGGATCGGGAGGACAGGATCCGCGCCCTGGGCTATGGCGTTGTCCGGTGGGATTGGGACGTGGCCAAGGACCTCGAGGCTCTCTCCCGCCGCCTGCGCAGGGCCGGCCTACGTCCAGAATGACCCCACAACCCAAGAAAATCGCGCCTGTTCGTCATTTTCGCGCCGGGTGACCGGGCGCGAAAATGACGAACAGGCGCGATTTTGGAACTTTAGAGGACCGGGAAGACTTCCAGGCCGCCGAGGTACTTGCGCAGGGCAACGGGGACGTTGACCGAGCCGTCGGCATTCTGGTGGTGCTCGAGGATCGCCACGATCCAGCGCGTGGTGGCCAGCGTGCCGTTCAGGGTGGCAACGGCGCGGGTGGTGCCCTTGCCGCCCGGCTTTCCTCCTTCGTCGGCGTTCTGGCGTTCGCGGATGTTCAGGCGGCGCGCCTGGTAGGTGGTGCAGTTGGAGGTGGAGGTCAGCTCGCGGTATGCGCCCTGGGTGGGGACCCACGCCTCGCAGTCGAACTTGCGGGATGCGGAGTTGCCCAGATCGCCGGCAGCGGTGTCGATGACGCGGTACGGCAGCTCCACCTTGGCCAGCATCTCTTCTTCCCAGGCCAGCAGGCGATCGTGCTCGGCGGCGGCCTCTTCAACGGTGGTGTAGGTGAACATCTCCACCTTGTTGAACTGGTGCACGCGGATGATGCCGCGGGTGTCCTTGCCGTGCGAACCGGCCTCGCGGCGGTAGCAGGAGGACCAGCCGGCGTAGCGGATGGGGGCGTCGGCCACATCGATGATTTCATCGCCGTGGTAGCCGGCCAGGGCCACCTCGGAGGTGCCCACCAGGTACAGGTCGTCCTCGGCCAGGCGGTAGATCTCGGCGTCGTGCTTGACGTCGAAGCCGGTGCCGGCCATGGTCTCCGGGCGCACCAGCGTCGGGGTGATCATGGGCGTGAAGCCGGCGGCAATGGCCTGGTCCATGGCCAGCTGCAGCAGGGCCATCTCCAGGCGCGCGCCAACGCCCTTGAGGAAGTAGAAGCGGGATCCGGAAACCTTGGCACCGCGCTCCATGTCGATGGCGCCGATGAGCTCGCCGATCTCCAGGTGGTCGCGCGGTTCAAAATCGGGGAATTCGCGGGGCGTGCCCACGGTCTTCAGGACCACGTAGTCGTCCTCGCCACCCTCGGGAACGCCGTCGGCCACGAGGTTCGGCAGGGCGCGCACCAGGGCGTCCTGCTCGGCGGCGGCGGCATCGGCGGCGGCGGAGGCGGCCTTGACCGCGATGGCCAGTTCCTTCACCTCGGCCAGCAGGGCCTGCTTCTCCTCGCCCTTGGCGGCGGCAACCTTCTTGCCGAATGCATTCTGCTCGGCACGCAGGGCCTCGTAGGCGGTGATGGAGCTCTTGCGGGAGGCATCAGCGGAGATGATCGCGTCCACCACCGACTCATCGGCGCCGCGCAAACGCTGGCTGGCTCGGTAACGGTCGGGGTTTTCGCTGAGGTCTCTGACATCGATCACCGTCTAAGGGTATCCAATTGCACAGCGGGCACAGGCTATTGTGGTGGAACCATGCCAACTCAGGTCGTTGTCCTCATCATTGTGCTCGCCTGCGTGTTGTTCGTGCTGTTCAGTTGGTGGGGCGTCCGCAAGCTGGCCCAGCGCCACACGCGCAGCGCCGTCGCCCAGTCCCCGCACAAGGTCCACCTCGGCCGCCAGAAGGTCGCCGTCATCCTGAACCCGGTCAAGGCCGGTGCCGCCGATGCCCGCGTCTTCATCACCCGTTCGGCGTCGCTGGCCGGCTGGGCCGAGCCGCTCTTCCTTGAAACCACCGCCGAGGACCCCGGCTATGCCCAGGCGCGCCAGGCTCTGGAGTACGGGGCCGACGTCGTCATCGCCGGCGGCGGCGATGGCACCGTCCGCGCCGTGGGCGAGGTGCTGCGGCACACCGACGTTCCGCTCGGCCTCATCCCGCTGGGCACCGGCAACCTGCTGGCCCGCAACATCGGCCTGGACGTCAATGACATCCATTCCAACGTCCAAACTGCACTCTTTGGCCACCAGCGCCGGATCGACACCGCCCTGATGGAAACGGAGAACGCCGTCACCGGCGCCGCCAGCAAACATGCCTTTTTGGTGATTGCCGGTCTGGGCATGGATGCCGAGGTCATGGGCGACACCAACGACCAGCTGAAGAAGCATGTTGGCTGGCTGGCATATTCCGAGGCAGGCATGCGCCACATGGTGGGTCGCCGACGGAAGGTCAGCATTGCCATGGACGACGCCCCGGCCCAGCAGCGCAAGGTCCGCTCGGTGATGTTTGCCAATTGCGGACTGCTGCCCGGCGGCATCGACTTCATCCCCAATGCGTTGATCGACGACGGCGTCCTGGACGTGGTGGTGGTCAGCCCCCGCAGCGCCCTAGGCTGGATGGCCATGGGCGGAAAGATCCTGTTCCAGCACAAGGGCGGCCCGCCGGTGATCGATTTCTACCGGTCCAAGTCGGTGACGGTGCGCACGACCATGCCTGTTGAAACCCAGCTCGACGGCGATCCGGCCGGCCAGGCGACGGATGTGACTGTCACGGTGGAGCCGGCGGCCCTGCTGGTCCGCGTCCCCGCGCCCACCGAATAGGCGCAGGCCTCAGGCGTCCCGGTGGTGGCTCTGTTCGCGGATCAGGGTCTCTTCTTCGCCGAAGCGCAGATCATTGGCCTCGTCCGCAGAATCCCCCACCGAATCGTCGCGCACATATTGGGCGCCAGGATTGACGATGGTGCCATCATCATTGCTGTCGTTTACCTTGTTGGCAGGCATCGCGCATCCCCTTTCCTATGAGCCACCGCCCCGCCATGGGGTATGCACAGCATACGCACGCCGCACCGCGCCGAACAGAGGATGGACGGGCCAATTAAACAGCTGCGCCCACCCCCTGTTCCGGGAGCGGGCGCGGCGTTGCAGTGCAGGGGTCCTAGAGGACGCGGGGGGCCTGGCCGTTGTCGGAAACCATGGGGAACTCGGCGTCCTGCCACGCACCCATGCCGCCCGTGACGTTGAAGGCGCTGTAGCCGTTCTCCGTCAGCCAGGTGGTGGCGCGGAAGGAGCGGCCGCCGGTGCGGCAGATGACGTTCACATCGACGTCGGGGTCCAGCTCCTCCAGGCGTGCCGGCAGTTGCTCCAGGGGGATGTGCAGGGCGCCGTCAACATGCCCGGCCTCCCATTCGTAGTCCTCGCGGACATCAAGGATCAGGGCGCCTTCGCCCAGCTGCTCTACGGTGACGTTCATAACCTCGGACACGGCGTGCACTTCTCCTGTTTTTTCGGTGGTGGAACCTTAAGAATATCGCCAGCCCCTTTCCCCAAATGTGACGCAGCCGGGTAATGATGCGAAAATTGGGCCTGTGAAGCCTACAATCGCGGGGCAAGAGTCCCCAGAAACCCAAGACAGGTCGTTCTTCGGCCAACCCAAGATGCTCCTGAACCTCTTCAGTGTTGAGCTGTGGGAGCGTTTCTCGTTCTACGGCATGCAGGGCATTCTGGCCTACTACATGTACTACACCGCCACGCAGGGCGGTCTGGGCATCGACGAAACCGTCGCTCTGGGCATCGTTGGCGCGTACGGCGGTGGTGTGTATCTGTCCACCATCCTGGGCGCCTGGGTTGCCGACCGGCTGCTCGGCTCGGAGCGCGTGCTGTTCTACAGCGCCATCCTGATCATGGCCGGCCACATTGCCCTCGCCGTCCTGCCCGGCGCTGCGGGACTCGCCGCCGGTCTGATCCTGGTGGGCATCGGCTCCGGTGGCCTCAAGGCCAACGCCACGTCCCTGGTGGGAACGCTCTACAAGGAAAATGACGACCGCCGCGATGCGGGCTTCTCCATTTTCTACATGGGCATCAACATCGGTGGCCTGATCGGCCCGCTGGTGACCGGCTGGCTGCAGGTCAACTTCGGCTTCCACATCGGCTTCGGTGCCGCCGCCGTCGGCATGGCACTGGGCCTGACCCAGTACGCGCTGACCCGCAAGAACCTGCCGGAATCGGCCCACCACGTGCCCAACCCGCTCCCCCGCAGCAAGTTCACGCTGGTCGGCACCATTGCCGCCGCCGCCGTCGTGCTCATTGTGCTGGCAGTGGCCACCGGCCTGATCACGGCAGCGAACCTCAAGTGGGTCATCGTGGGCTTCGTCGTGGCCGCCACCATCGCCTACTTCGTGGTGATCCTGTCCTCGAAGAAGCTCCAGGGCCCCGAGCGCAGCCGGGTGTTCTCCTTCATTCCGCTGTTCATCGCCAGCGCCGCGTTCTGGTCGCTGTTCCAGCAGCAGTTCACCGTGCTGGCCGTGTATGCGGACCAGCGCCTGGACCGGACGATCTTCGGCTGGGAAATGCCGCCCACCTGGGTCCAGTCGATCAACCCCATCTTCATCATTCTGCTGGCCGGTGCATTCGCCGCCCTGTGGACCAAGCTGGGCTCGCGCCAGCCGATCACGCCTTACAAGTTCGCCACCGCCCTGGTGGTCATGGGCCTGGCCTACCTGGCCTTCATCCCGCTGTCCGGCATGGCCGCCGTGCCCCTGATGGCCCTGGCCGGCATCCTGCTGCTCTTCACCATCGCCGAGCTCATGCTGTCCCCGGTGGGGCTGTCGCTGGCCACGAAGCTGGCCCCCGAGGCCTTCAAGACCCAGATGGTGGCGCTGTTCTTCCTCTCGGTCTCGCTCGGCACGGCACTGTCCGGCGTCTTCGCCGCGTACTACGACTCGGCCAATGACGCCCCGTACTTCACGGTCATCGGCCTGGTCGCAATCGCCCTCGGTGTGGTGCTGGCGCTGGCCGCCAAGCCCATCAAGAAGCTGATGGCGGGCGTCCACTAGTCCCCACTCGCCGGCCCAGACAATCGCTGGCGCGATTTTCCGGGAACCTGGCAAGCGTGGGCCCACCCTTGAACGACGGCGGCCCCCACCTTTGAGGTGGGGGCCGCCGTTTGCTTTGGGCGTGGTTAGTACTTGTAGGTGTACTCGCTGTAGCCGTGTTCGGCAGCGATGGCGAGGCTGACGATGATCAGCACCCAGACCAGCACATAGCCCACCAGGGCCAGGTAGCTGCTGATCAGGCCGGTGAGATAGAAGGCCTTGCCCTGCGGCGCCTCCTTCTTCATCGCCATGTGGCCGGTGATGATGCCGGCGATCTGGGGCAGGATGAGGAAGCCGAAGCCCAGCACCAGAGAGGCCAGACCCAGCACCATCGAGGTGATGCTCAGGGCCTTGGGGCCGGTGGAGGCAGGGGCGTAGTAGGCCGGCTGGCCGTACGGCTGCTGCGCATAGGGCTGCTGTCCGTACGGTGCGGGCTGCTGTGCATACGGCTGCTGTCCGTAGGGACCGGGCTGGCCGGGCTGCCCATAGGGCTGCTGGCCATACGGTGCCTGCGGATCGGCGGGCTGCTGCCCATAGGGCTGCTGTCCGTAGGGGTCCACAGGCGGCTGGGCCGATGCCTCCGGGGCGCCATACGGATTGGCCGGCGGGACCGGAGCGTCGTAGGCCGGCTTGGCATAGGGGTCGGTGGGCGCATCGCCGAAGAACGGTCCAGCGGACTGGCCGGGCGTGGGCGCTTGAGTGGGTTCCGGCGTCGGGCCCGGCGTCGGGCCCGGCGGGGCAAAGGGCGGCGGAACCTTCGGCAAGTTCGGATCCGGCTGTTCTGGCTGGTACGTCATTGACTGCTCCCCATAGATGAAATCGCGTTTCACTTCAATCCTAGGCCAGCAGGCCACGGCCGCACCGTACCCAGCGCAACGGAATTCAGGCGCATGGGTGGGCCGGAAACGTCCGCGGCAAACGACGTCGTTCGTCATGGAGGTCCACACTGTGGGTGCCCGCTGCCAACAGCGGGCCCGCTCTGTCATGCTGGAGGCATGGCTAGCCGCGCGGGCACTATTGCCCTTCCCCAGGACCTTGTTGACCTCACTGCACTGTTGGATGCGTACTACGACATCACGCCGGATCTGGATGACCCCGCCCAGCGCGTGGCCTTCGGCACCTCCGGGCACCGTGGATCCAGCCTGAAATCCTCCTTCAACGAGGGGCACATCGCCGCCATCACCCAGGCGATCATCGAGTACCGCAACGGGCAGGGCATCACCGGCCCGCTCTTCATGGGCAAGGACACCCACGCCCTCAGCGAGCCGGCACAGAACACCGCCCTGGAGGTGCTGGCCGGCAACGGCGTGCACGTGATGATCGACGCACGCCACGGCTACACCCCCACCCCTGCCGTCTCGCACGCCATCCTCAGCTACAACAGGGGCCGCGTCGAAGGCAATGGCCAGGCGGACGGCATCGTCGTCACGCCCTCGCACAACCCGCCCGGCGACGGCGGCTTCAAGTACAACCCGCCGCACGGCGGCCCGGCCGACTCCGACGCCACCGGCTGGATCGCGGACCGCGCCAACGAGCTGCTGGCCGACGGCCTGCGCGGCGTGCGGCGTGTGCCGCTGGCCGAGGCGATGGCCGCCGGCACCACCGGCAAGTTCGATTTCCTCTCCGGCTATGTGGACGACCTCCCCTCCGTGCTGGATCTGGATGCCATCCGCGGCTCCGGCCTGCGCATTGGTGCGGACCCGATGGGCGGCGCCTCCGTGGACTACTGGGGCGAGATCGGCGAACGCCACCATCTGGACCTGACGGTGGTCAACCCGACCATCGACCCGCAGTGGGCCTTCATGACCCTGGACTGGGACGAGAAGATCCGCATGGACTGCTCCTCCCCCTTCGCGATGGCCTCGCTCATCGCCAAGCTGGCACCCGGCGCCGACGGCTCGGCGGCCTACGACATCGCCACCGGCAACGACGCCGATGCGGACCGCCACGGCATCGTGACCCCCGACGGCGGGCTGATGAACCCGAACCACTATCTGGCCGTGGCCATCCAGTACCTCTACACGCACCGCAGCCAGTGGCCGACGACGGCGGGTGTCGGCAAGACGCTGGTGTCATCCTCCATCATCGACCGGGTGGCAGCGGACCTGGGCCGCACGCTGGTGGAGGTCCCGGTGGGCTTCAAGTGGTTCGTACCCGGGCTGCTCTCCGGTGAGGGCGTCTTCGGCGGGGAGGAATCCGCTGGCGCTTCGTTCGTGAAGCGCGACGGCTCCGTGTGGACCACCGACAAGGACGGCATTCTGCTGGCCCTGCTGGCCTCGGAGATCACCGCCGTCACCGGCAAGACCCCCTCGCAGCACTACTCAGCGCTGACCGACCGCTTCGGAGCTCCGTCGTACGCGCGCATCGACGCCGCCGCCACCCGGGAGCAGAAGGCGGCTCTGGGCAAGCTTTCCGCCGCCGACGTCACCGCCACCTCCCTGGCCGGGGAGCCGATCACCGCCAAGCTGACGGAGGCTCCGGGCAACGGCGCGTCCATCGGCGGGCTGAAGGTGACCACGGAAAGCGCCTGGTTTGCCGCGCGCCCCTCCGGCACCGAGGACGTCTACAAGATCTACGCCGAGTCCTTCAAGGGCGCCGAGCACCTCAAGCTGGTGCAGGCCGAGGCCAAGGCCCTCGTCGACGGCGTCATTTCCTAGCGCGGGTCTCCGCAGGCTTCGCTGGTTGAGCGGAGCCTGCGGAGCCGAAATCCGGCGAGACGGCCGCGTCCCCGGCCACCGCCGTCGACCACCGGGCCCTAGTGGTGCAGGCCGTGCTCGTGGTCGGTGTGTCCGGCGGGTTCGAGTTGGAACGTCGAGTGCTCGATGCTCAGGGCAAAGTGCCCCGCCACGCATTTCTGCAGCGCGTCGAGCATCTGCGGCGCGTGCCCGTCGTGGAAGCATTCCAGATCCACCACCACGTGGGCGGTCAACACCGGCAGCCCGGTGGCAATCTGGCTGACGTGCAGATCGTGCACGCCGCGGACATGGTCGACGCCGAGGATGTGTTCGCGGATGGAGGCCAGGTCCAGCCCCTTGGGTGTGGATTCCAGCAGCACGTTAATGGTTTCCAGCAGCAGTTTGACCGTGCGCGGCAGGATCAGCACGCCGATCAGCATGGCGACGATGGCGTCGGCCTGCAGCCAGCCGGTGAAGTAGATGACGGCGGCGGCCACGATGACGGCAACGGAGCCCAGAGCATCGTTGAGCACCTCGAGGAATGCCGCCCGCATATTGAAGTTGCTGCCGCGCCCGCCGGATAGCACCACCAAGGAGATGACGTTGCCCAGCAGGCCGATGGCGCCGAAGACGGCCATCTCAGTGGAGGCAATCTCGGTCGGATGGAACAGCCGCTGGACGCCCTCCACCAGCACCACCAGGCCCACGGCCAGCAGCACCGCGGCCTGGGCGGTGGCGGCCAGCACCTCGGCCCGCGCAAAGCCCCAGGTGCGGCGGTCCGTGGCCGGGCGGCCCATCAACCGGGCGGCCACCAGGGCCATGGCCAGCCCGCCGGCGTCGGTCAGCACATGGGCCGAGTCGAACAGCAGGGCCAGGGAGCCGGTCAGCAGCGAACCCACCAACTGCAGCACAAACACCGCCAGCGTGATGCCAAGGGCCACGGCAAGGCGGCCCTTGTGCGAGTCTGCGCCATGCGCATGGCTGTGTGAGTGGTCATGTCCGGCCATGGGTCAATAGTACATCCAAAGCTGAATCCAGCGACAGGTGTACCATATTGAGAATGGAGACCATTAGCAACGCCGCCGTGCTGGCCCGCTTTGGCTACGCCCTGTCGGATCCGACGCGGGCCCAGATCCTGATCGATCTTGCCGAGGCCCCCAACTACCCGGCCGCGCTTGCGGAGAAGTTCGCCGTCTCACGCCAGAGCATGTCCAACCACTTGGCCTGCCTGCGCGACTGCGGCCTGGTCTGCGTGGCTCCGGAGGGGCGCCGCTCGCGCTACGAGCTGGCCCACCCCGGCCTGGCGCACGCATTGCACGATCTGCTGGGCTTGGCACTGCAGGCCAGCGAGGGCCACCAGCCGCACTGACGGCAGGAAATGTTCAGCTCTGCCGCGTGATGAATCCCGCCATCCCAGGCACTGTGAAGGCGATAACCCCATGCTCGGGCGCGTAGACAAGGCCTTTGGCAATCAGGTTGGCACGTGCAGGACCAAAACTGGCCGAGCTCCGACCAAGCCGCGCGGCGATTTCCCCCGAGGAACTCCCAGCGTCACCGTCTTCGGCCATCGCGCGAAGATAGCTCTGTTCGGCTCTTGTGGCGCGGTCCCAGCGGGCTCGAAAGAACCCACTATCCAACGCTGCCCTACCGCTGGCCGCACCGACCCGAGCATCGTCATAGGTTATTTTGGAGCCGGCAGCAGCATTCCACGCATCCTGGCCATATTGCTGCAAGAAATACGGATACCCTGCACTTTCCTTGACGATGAGCCCCACGGCCGCATCGTCCCAGATGACATCCTCTTCGGCCGCAGGCTTGGTCAACGCCTCTGAGGCGACGGCGCCGCGGAGCTCTTCGATCTTTTCGTAGTTGAACCGCTCGGCGTAGGACTTTGCTTCCGCAAGCACCCGGGGCAGGCTCGGCAGGCCGGCGAGGGCAAAGAGCACGCTCCATTCGTCCTGGGCCGCAGCGTGCGCGATTGCACAAATGGCCACCAATTCCGAGTGGTTGAGGTCTTGTGCTTCATCGATCAGGATGGCCAGGCCAACCCCTTCCTCCTGGGCCGCCGCGGCCAAGTCGTGGATGAGTTTGCGAAGGTCAGTCTCAAGAACTCCGGTGTCCGCACCCCCGCCGGAGGCACCTGCCAGGTCGACACCGAAGTTCCAGGTTCCAGTCGAATCGTAGGATGCTTTGAAACTGACCGCCGTCTTGAGCGCCTTCATAAGACGCCGCCCCGCGGATGGGCGCGCAAGGTCGGCCAGCGAAGCGTGCAGGGCTTCGCCGAGCGCCTCCCGCAGCGACTTCCCCGCTCCCGCCTCAACTTGCGCGACAATCCAATCGCGTCGGGTTGCTGCCCTTCGGAAATCGGACAACAGCACCGTCTTGCCGACACCCCGGAGTCCGTACAGCACGAACGGCTGGGCCGACTTGCCAATTTCCACCCTGTCCAGGGCAACCTTCCAATTCGCCCGGGGCTGGTCTCGCCCGACGAGTGCAGCGGGCTTGCGGCCTGCCCCTGGCGAATATGGGTTGTGCACGGGATCCATCGGGCCTCCTGATCTAGCAAAATCTGCCTGGGTATAGCAATTTACTACATATACTTAGATTTCTGTAGACATTGCAACAGGAGTGATTTCTCCAGCGTTCCCGGACCATGTCGGGACGTGCCATCGGCAGTCCCGCGCGCTTGGCTGCCCGCAGTTGCCGCCTATCGAACATCTGACGACCGATATTCTTGTCCGTGGCCCTGCACCTTGCGCGGCACATGAGAGGCAGAGACATATGAGCTTGTTGGGAACCAATTGGACCGTCCACGGGGACGGCAAAACCATCCACCCCGGCGAAGTGGTCTCCCCCGGCGAGCGCCTGAGCTGGCCGCGCACCATCGGCATCGGCCTGCAGCATGTGGTGGCCATGTTCGGCGCCACCTTCCTGGTGCCGATCATCACCGGCATGCCGCCGGCCACCACCTTGTTCTTCTCCGGCATCGGCACCCTCCTGTTCCTGGTGCTGACGCGCGGCAAGGTCCCCAGCTACCTGGGCTCCAGCTTCGCCTTCATCGCCCCCATCATGGCCTCGCAGCAGGAGTTCGGCGTCAGCGGCGCCCTCGGCGGCGTGGTGATGGCCGGCGTCGTCCTGGCCATCATCGGCCTGGTGGTGCAGAAGTTCGGCGCGGGCTGGATCAACAAGCTCATGCCCCCGGCCGTCACCGGCACCATCGTGGCCCTCATCGGCCTGAACCTGGCGCCGGCGGCCAAGAACAACTTTGTAGCGGCGCCCGTGACGGCGGCCATCACGCTGGTGGTCATCATCCTGGTCAGCGTGCTGTTCCGCGGCATTCTGGGCCGGTTGTCCATCCTGGTGGGCGTCGTGGTGGGCTACCTGGTGGCCCTGCTGCGCGGCGAGGTGGACTTCTCCACCATTGACGCCGCCGCATGGATCGGCTTGCCGCAGTTCCAGACGCCCACGTTCCACATCGCCGTCGTCGGCCTCTTTGTCCCTGTAGTGCTGGTGCTTGTCGCAGAAAACATCGGCCACGTGAAGTCCGTGGCGCTGATGACCGGCAAGAACCTTGACCCGTACGCCGGCCGCGCCCTCATCTCCGACGGCATTGCCACCACGCTGGCCGGGTTTGGCGGCGGCTCCGGCACCACCACCTACGCGGAGAACATCGGCGTCATGGCCGCCACCAAGGTCTACTCCACCGCCGCCTACT
Source organism: Arthrobacter sp. 35W (assembly GCF_000482545.1). GTDB lineage: Bacteria > Actinomycetota > Actinomycetes > Actinomycetales > Micrococcaceae > Specibacter. The sequence continues at coordinate 1,370,491 of NZ_KI519455.1, read as the reverse complement.
GGGTGGCAGCCATCGCAGCCCTGGTGCTGAGCTTCTCCCCCAAGTTCGGTGCGCTGATCGCCACCGTGCCGCCGGGCGTGCTGGGCGGCGCCGCAACGCTGCTCTACGGCATGATCGGCGTGCTGGGTGTGCGCATCTGGGTGCAGAACAAGGTCAGCTTCTCCAACCAGGTCAACCTGACCACCGCCGCCGTCGCACTGATCATCGGCATCGCCGACTACACCTGGACCATCGGCCAGCTGCAGTTTGCCGGCATCGCCCTGGGCACCGCCGCGGCCCTGGTGATCTACCACGGCATGAACGCCCTGGCGAAGTGGCGCGGCACCGCCGTCGGCGCCGAGGTGCCGGAAACCGAACCCGCCGCGCACTAGCTCCGCCCATGTCGATCCCAACCGGCGTTTAAGGGCGAACGCGCGGCCTAGGCGTTGGTTGCGTTGGTTGCGTTGGCCTCGATGCGGCCCAGCAGCTCAATGAACTGCTCCTGTTCCGTGGCATCCAGCCCCGCAATGAGGGACCGCTCCGTGGCCAAATGGTCCGGAAGAACACGCTCCACCAGAGCTTTGCCCTCGGCCGTCAGGGTCACCACCGTGCCGCGCTTGTCACCGGGGTCCTTGGACCGGGCCACCAGGCCGCGGTCGGCCAGCTTGTTCAGCCGCTGGGCGATGGCGCTGGAGGTGACCATCGCCGACGACGCCAGGGCCGCCGGGTTCAGCGCATAGGGGCTGCCCGAGCGCAGCAGCGTGGCCAGCACATCGAACGATCCGGAGTCGAGCCCATGCCGGGCGAAGGTGCCGGCCAGCTGCGCCTCCGCAGCGTTCATGGTGCGGGTCATCCGGCCAATGATGGCCATGGGCGAAACATCCAGATCGGGCCGCTCGCGGTGCCACTGGCCAAGAATCCTATCGACTGCATCGGTCATGGTGCCACTCTAGCAATTTGCTAAGCACTTAGCTATTATCGCTAAGTGCTTAGCAAAAGAGTCCTCATCCTCGCAGCAACCGCCGTCGCGCCCATCACCTGGGGATCGACCTACATCGTCACCAGCCAATTCCTGCCACCCGGCACGCCCCTGCTCGACGCCGCGGCCCGCGCCCTTCCCGCCGGACTGATCCTGCTGGCCATCACCCGGAAGCTGCCGCATGGGGCATGGTGGTGGAAATCGGCCGTGTTGGGCCTGCTGAACATCGGAGCCTTCTTCGCCCTGCTCTTCGTGGCCGCCTACCTGCTGCCCGGCGGGGTGGCCGCCACCGTGGGCGCCGTGCAGCCATTGATCCTCACGGTGCTGGCCAGCCGGTTCCTGGGCGAGCGGCTGCGCAGCCGGCAGATTCTGGCGGGGGCTGCGGGCGTGGCCGGCGTCGGCATCCTCGTGCTCGGGGCCCAGGCCCGCCTGGATGCGATGGGGGTGCTGGCCGCACTGGGCGGCGCGGCATCGATGGCAGCGGGCGTGGTGCTGAGCAAGAAATGGGGGCGGCCGGAGTCGCCGCTGGCCCTGACCGCATGGCAGCTGACCAGTGGCGGGATCCTGCTGCTGCCCGCGCTCCTGCTGGTCGAGGGACTGCCCGCCGAGCCGCCCACACTAGCCAACCTTGCAGGCTTCGCCTACCTCGCCGTCGTCGGCACGGCCCTGGCCTACGCCCTGTGGTTCCGCGGGATCGCCCTGCTGCCCGTCGGCTCGACGTCGTTCCTGGGCCTGCTCAGCCCGCTCGTTGCGGTGCTGCTCGGCTGGGCCGCGCTCGGACAGGCGCTCTCATGGAGCCAAGTGCTCGGGGCTGCCATCATCCTTGGGGCGCTGGCCTCAGTGCTCGCGCCCCAGCGCCAGAGGGCCCCAGCGAAGGAGCCGCAGGCCGCGGGCCGCACGTGATTCCACCAGCCCCGGTTGGGCCGGCGGCAGCGCCCGCTAGTGCCCGCTGCCGTTCAGCAGGCCCGCGAAAAACGCGCCGAGCTCCGCCGTCGCGGCCAGTGGCAGCACATTGGCCACGTACTGGTCCGGCCGGACAACGACGACGACGCCGCCGCGGTCCAGTCCGCGCAGGTCGAAGATGTCCGCCGCCGGGTCCATGGCGTAGACCCGCTCGTAGTCGGTGAGCTGGAACGGGCCGACCTGCGGTTTGAACACGGCGGAGACGGCCCCGATGTCGATGTTCGTGTGGTCCTGCTGGTAGATGACCAACACGTCGAACCACGCATTCGGATCGATCCCCTCGGGAGTTGCGGCGAGGGGCGAATCCGGTGCGGCGGCGAGCCACTCGGCAAGTTCTTCAACGGCCGACGGCGCTTGGGGCTGCACGGTCTGGGGCTGCGCAGTTGCAGGCGCCGCCCCGTCGGCGAATACATAGATGCGCCAGCGGCCATCCGCCGTCGCATGGTGGCCCAGATGGACCGGGTTGGCGTCGCACACCCGCACGACAGGCGCTGACTTGAAGCGCTTGCCGATCGGGAAGCCGGTGGCCAGATCCTGGTGCGTGGGCCCGGCGATGATCATGGATGGGGCGTACTGGGTCATGAATCCGGCCGGGAACTCAGCGGTGCTGACGTAGAAGTCCTCCAGCTCGGAGGGGCTGTTGAATTCCTCCGGCTTCTTCGCCATCATCGTCGACCACTCCTTGTCGAAATCGATGAGGTTCTTCGCGACCACCTGCCGCTCGGCCGAATACGTCGAGAGCAGGCTCTCCGGACTGCGGCCCTCGAGCACATGCCCCAGCTTCCAGCCCAGATTGAAGCCATCCTGCATGGAGACGTTCATGCCCTGGCCGGCCTTGGCACTGTGAGTGTGGCAGGCATCGCCTGCGATGAAGACGCGCGGTGTCCGGATGCCCAGCTCTTCGGGGCGGACGTCGTCGAACCTGTCGGTGAGACGGTGCCCCACCTCGTACACGCTATGCCAGGGGACGTTGCGCACGTCAAGCGTGTAGGGATGCATGATCTTGTTCGCCTTGTCGATGATCTCCTCGAGGGTGGTGCTGCGCACGGCATGATGGTTCTGCGGGTCGACCTCGCCCAGGTCGACATACATGCGGAAAAGGTGGCCGCCCTCGCGCGGGATCAACAGGATGCTGCCGCCTTCGCCGGACTGGATGGCGCACTTCGTGCGGATGTCGGGGAAGTCCGTGACGGCGAGGACATCCATGACCCCCCAGGCATGGTTGGCCTGGTCTCCGGCCATTGTGCAGCCAATGGCCTCGCGCACCTTGCTCCGGGCGCCGTCGGCCCCCACCACATACTTCGCCCGGACCGTGCGCAGCTGGCCCTCATCGGGGCCGGCGGTGTGCAGGAGGGTCACGGTGACGGGGTGCTCCCCCTCGCCGTCGACCTCAAGCGAGTGGAACTCCAGGCCGTAGTCGGGCGACATGCGGGTGGGCGCATCCGCCATGAATTCTGCGAAGTAGTCCAGCACCCGCGCCTGGTTCACGATGAGGTGCGGAAACTCGCTGATGCCTGTCGGATCATCCACGGGGCGGGCGGCGCGGACAATGCGGGTGTGGTCCTGGTGGTCCGGCTTCCAGAAGGCCATCTCGGTGATGCGGTACGCCTCGGCGATGATCCTTTCGGCGAAACCAAAAGCTTGGAAGGTCTCCACACTGCGGGCCTGGATGCCATCGGCCTGGCCGATGGCGAGCCGCCCGCCGCGGCGCTCGACAATCCGCGTGGTGACGTTGGGGAATTGGGACAGCTGCGCCGCCGTGAGCATCCCGGCCGGCCCGGTGCCCACAATGAGCACGTCAACCTCGTCGGGGAGCTCCGCGGGCCGGTCGATGCCGACGCCGGCGGCCGGCTGGACGCGCGGGTCACCGGATACGTAACCGTGGTGGTGGAACTGCACGGGCTGTCCTCACTTCGTTGTGTCGTGGCCCGCCGCCACCGGCGTATTGCCGATGGCAGCGATGGATCGTTGATTCAATACTGGCGAGCAGCTGCGGTGCGCGCCATAGATGCATGGAAAGGTCCCCCTCGCCAAGGGTTGGCACCTCCCGGTTTCCATTTCACGAGCATCGTATACGATTCCATACTCGATGGGGAGGGGTGTGCAGACAAAGGACGAATCGTCCATCCCGGGGTGCGTTCGGGACTCGTAAGGATTCCGCCCGCGGCGCCGGGGCTGCCGTTGGCATGATGGGTGCATGACCTCCTCCGAACCATTGCTGGAACCGCGCATCGGCGTCATTGGCGGCACTGGCCTGTACCGGCTGCCGGGCGCCACCGTTCTGCAGACGCTGGATGTGGCCACGCCATTCGGCCCGCCCTCCAGTCCCATCACGATTGCCCGGCTGGCCGCGGCGGACGGCGGCGGGGTGGCGGACGGTGCCGCCGTTGCATTCCTCAGCCGGCACGGCCGCGGCCACGACGTGGCGCCGCAGCAGATCAACTACCGTGCCAACCTCTGGGCACTCAAGAGCCTGGGGGTCGCCGCAGTCCTCTCGTCAGCCGCCGTCGGCTCCCTGGTGCCAGGGCATGCCACGGGCACCTTTGCCGTGCCGGACCAGGTGCTGGACAAGACCTGGGGCCGGGCGGACACCTTTTACGACGGATCGCTGCCCACGGGTGTGCAGCATCTGCCCGCCGCCGAGCCGTTCAGCCCTGCGCTCCGTGCCCTGCTGGCAGCAGCACTCCACGAGCGCGGCGAGTCCTTCCAGCCTGCGGCCACCGTGGCAGTCATCAGGGGTCCCCGGTTCTCCACCAGAGCCGAATCCGCCGCTCTGGTCCAGGCTGGGGCCCATCTGGTCAGCATGACCCAATACCCCGAGCCGGTGCTGGCGGCGGAGCTGAACATGGCGTTCGCTGCACTGGCGTTCATCACCGATGCCGACACCGGCCACGACGGATCCGAGCCCGTGACGGCGGAGCTGGTGCTCGGCCGGTTGGCGGCCGCGCAGCCGCGCATCCTGGCAGCGCTGTCCACCGCCGTCGGCCTGGCGGCGCAGTGGCTGGCCTCCTCGCGTCCGTCCAGCGGCGACGGCGGCAGCGTCGACACCGGGGCCGTGGGCACAGGAGCCGCGGGGGCCGGGCCGATGCCGGCCGCCGCCGTGGCCGCCGTGATGGGTGCCGCGCCGCGCCGCGAGGGTGCGGCACCGTGAGGATCCTGGTCACGGGCGGCGCCGGGTTCATTGGCGGCCACATCGTCGAGGCCGCACTGGCGCGCGGCTGGGAGGTCCGGATCCTGGATTCGCTGGACCCTGGGATCCACCCCGGCCCGCCGCGGACCAATCAGGCCGCCGGACTGCTGGTGGGCGATGTCTGCGACGCCGGAGCCGTCGCCGCGGCGCTGGCCGGGATCGACGTCGTCGTACACCAGAGCGCCAAGGTGGGGCTGGGCGTGGACTTCTCCGATGCGCCCGACTACATCCGCAACAACGACCTCGGCACGGCCGTGCTGCTGGCGGGCATGGCCGCGGCCGGTACGGACAGGCTGGTGCTGGCCTCCTCCATGGTGGTCTATGGCGAGGGCGCCTACACTGACCCGGCCGGCCGGCTGGTGCGCCCCGGACCGCGCCGTGTGGAGGATCTGCAGAACGGAATTTTCGATCCACGGGACCCGGCCACCGGCCGGATCCTGCTGCCCGCGCTGGTCACCGAAGACGCGGCGCTGGATCCCCGGAACGTCTACGCCGCCTCCAAGCTGGCCCAGGAGAATCTGGCATCGGCATGGGCACGCTCCACGGGCGGCATGGCTGTTGCGCTGCGCTACCACAACGTCTACGGGCCCGGGATGCCCCGGAACACCCCCTACGCAGGTGTGGCCAGCCTGTTCCGTTCGGCCCTGGCCCGTGGTGAGGCGCCACGGGTCTTTGAGGACGGCGGCCAACGACGCAGCTTCATCCATGTGGCAGATGTGGCCCAGGCCAATCTGCGCAGCGCCGAGGCCCTGTCCGGCGGCTCCCTCCACCCCGGAGGATTCCGCGCCTACAACGTGGGCGCTGGCGAGGTCCACACCATTGGACACATGGCGGCGGTCCTGAGCGCCCAGAGCGGAGGCCCGGAGCCTGTGGTCACCGGTGAATTCCGCCTCGGCGACGTCCGCCACATCACGGCCAGCTCGGCCCGGATCCAGGCGGAACTAGGCTGGGCGCCCCGGCACAGCTTCGACGACGGCATGCGTGAATTCGCCACTGCGCCACTGCGCGGAGCCGTGGACTAAGGGGCTCAGACCACCGGCCGCAGGTTCTCCGCTCCGGCAGGAATCCGCAGACGGAACCGGCAGCCGCCCTCGATGTTGGCAACTTCCAGGGTGCCGTGGTGGGCTTGGATGATGCCGTGGACCATGCTCAGGCCGATGCCGGCACCGCTGTAGCGAGATTTGGTCCGGCCGGAGTCCTTCTGCCAGCCCGCAGTGAGCATACGGGGCAGATCCTCTTCCGGGATGCCGCCGCAGCCATCGCTCACCTCCACCACCGCCTCGCTGGCCGTAGACGTCACAGCAATGGACACAGTGCTGCCCTGTGCGCTGTACAAGATGCCGTTGAGGACAACATTGCGGATGGCCCGCGACAATGAGGCTCCATCGGCCGCCACCATGGTCGGGGCGACGGCGCCACCATTGATGGCTATGGCCCGGCTGGCGGCGACGGGGGCAAGATCGGCAATCGCGTCGCTGACGACGTCGTAAAGGTCCAGCTGCTGACTCTTCAACACCATGGTGCCGGCCTGGATCTTGGACAACTCCAACAGGTCATTGACCAGCACGGCCATCTGGTCTGCCTGGGTGATGATGCGTTGGTGGTAGGCGGACACGTCCTCGGCAACGCCGTCCTCCAGCGCCTCGGCCATGGCGCGCATGCTGGCCAGCGGAGTGCGCAGGTCGTGGGACACCCAGGCCACCAGTTCGCGCCTCGCATTCTCCACCGCCAGCTCCCGCTGCCTGGATTCCTCCAGATTGCGGCTGGTGGCGGCCAATTCCGCGGCGAGGGCGGAGAGCTCAGAGGTCATTTTCCGTTGCGGGGCCAGGCTCTCGCCGCGGCCGATCCTGGCCGCGTCGCCTGCCAACCGCTTCGTGTTTCTGGCCAGGCCGAGGCCCAGCAGCACGGCGACCACCACGGCCAGGACCGAGGCAATCGCCAGGATGAACCACATCACTTGGAGGTCCTCCGCGGTGATGAACATGGCGTTGAAGGCACTCACCACCCCAGCGACCAGAATGGCCATGGTCGCCAGCACAACAAGCAGGATCTGCACGACGATCGACGCCGAGCGGAGCAGGCGCTGCAGCACCACCGTCACTGCACCGATGGCCAGCGCCCAGGCCAGCACGACGGCGGCAATGGTGGCCAGATCGCCGCTAGTCATGGCCGGCCACCCCCGTTCCGTCGTCGAATCTGTAGCCCACGCCCCACACCGTTTTCAACAGCAGGGGTGTGGTGGGGTTGTCCTCGATCTTCTCGCGCAACCTGCGCACGTGCACCGTCACGGTGGAAAGGTCGCCAAAGTCCCAGCCCCAGACGGCCTTGATCAGGACGTCGCGGCTGAAGACCTGGTTGGGGCGGCGCAGAAAGAACGCCAGCAGGTCGAATTCCCGCGCCGTCAGCGTGAGGTTCCCACCGCGGTACCGAACGATGCGCGAGGCCGGGTTGAGGAAGAAACCGGCCAGCTCCACCGGCTGCTCCGGGGTGTACTCCTTGATGCTGCGGCGCAGCACCGACTTCACCCGCAGCACCAGTTCGCGGGGCGAAAAGGGTTTGGTGACGTAGTCGTCGGCTCCCATTTCCAGACCAAGGATGCGGTCGTCCTCGGTGCCCAGTGCGGTGAGCATGATGATGGGCATGGTCTGCGTCAGGCGGATCCTCCGGCACACCTCTACGCCGTCCAGCCCGGGCAGCATGCGGTCCAGGATGATCAGGTCGGGGTTGTGCGTCTGGGCCAGATGCAGGGCACTGAAACCATCCCCAGCGAGGTCCACTTGGAAGCCTGCCAGCACCAGATAGTCATGCACCACCTGGGCGATGGTTGCCTCGTCTTCAACAAGCAGGATGCGCCTGTTGCCAATCTCCCCGGCGTCAGCGTCGGGATGGACATTGTTCACGCTCCCAGCATAGGTTCGCGCGCGCCGCCGTGGGCCGGTTGCGGGGTCCCGCAGGGCAAGCGTCCTGGTTCCGTAAGGATTTCCGCCTGCCGCTGCGCCCCCGGGGATTCTACCGTCGAAGGGTGGAGAAACAGCCGAGCAATTCGCATCCAGGATCCGGGACGGCCAAGCGCCGCAGCCCACCGCCCGGCGACGCCGCTGGCGCGCCGGCCATGCTGGTGGATGTAGTCCTGCCCTGCCTCAATGAGCGTGCGGCGCTGCCCCAGGTGCTGGCATCCCTGCCGCCGGGATACCGCGCGATTGTGGTGGACAACGGATCCACCGACGGCTCCGGCCCGCTGGCGGCCGCCCTGGGCGCCGTCGTCGTCCTTGAACCGAGGCGCGGCTTTGGCGCGGCTGCCCATGCAGGGCTGCTGGCCGCCACGGCGGAGTATGTGGCCTTCTGCGATTGCGATGGGTCGCTGGACCCGGCCGGGCTGGCCCCGATGCTGAAGCTGGTCCGCAGCGGGAGTGCCGATCTGGTGCTCGGTGCCAGGCGCCCCGTGCGCGGCGCCTGGCCGCTCCACGCACGGCTGGCCAACACCGTCCTGGGCTGGCGGCTGCGCCGCCTGACGGGGATCCCCGTCACCGACCTTGGCCCGCTCCGGCTGGCCCGGCGCAGCGCACTGCTGGGTCTGGACCTCACCGACCGGCGCAGCGGCTATCCACTGGAAATGTTCCTCAAGGCCCACCGTGCCGGCTGGCGCGTGGCAGAGATCCCTGTGGCCTATGCACCACGCGTGGGGAAGTCCAAGGTGACGGGCACGCTGCGCGGCACCCTCACCGCGGTGAAGGACATGCGGGCGCAGTTGGACGCCGCCTCCCGCTGGGCGCCGAAGGCAGGGTCCGATGGGGCGGCGGCCGGAACCGGATCCCAGGCACGCGGGGCAGCACAATGAACCTCACCATCGCCGTCATCGCCAAGGAGTGCCTTCCGGGCCGAGCCAAGACCCGCCTCACCCCGCCGCTCACTCCGGCGCAGGCCGCAGACCTGGCCCAAACCAGCCTCAGCCAGACGCTGGGGACGGTGCGGTCCCTTCCGGCGGCCAGGCGTTTGCTGGTGTTCGACGGGGTGCCGCACAGCCGGGATGCCGCGGGCTTTGAGGTGGTTGCCCAGAGTGCCGGCGGGCTGGATGAACGGCTGGCAGCCATTTGTCCGCTGGTGGACGGCCCGCTGCTGATCCTCGGTATGGATACGCCCCAGCTGTCCCCGGGCCTGCTGGCTCCGCTGCTGGCGGACTGGTCCTCTCCCGGGCCGCGACACGGCGCCTGGCTCGGCCCGGCGTCGGACGGCGGCTTTTGGGCCCTGGCCCTGCACAGCCCCGATGGCAGGCTGGTCCGCGGCGTGGAAATGTCCACCCCGCGGACCGGAGGCGACCAGTTCCTCAGGTTGTCCGCCGCCGGCCTGTCCGTGGGGCTGCTGCCCATCCTGACGGATGTGGACCACTTTGCCGATGCGCTGGCCGCCGCCCGGGAGTGCACCGGGACGCCGTTTGCCCGCGCGGTGGATGCCCTGGCCGCGGGCGGCATGCCTGCCTGGGCCCGGTCTGATGCGGCGTCCACACGGCGGGAGGTCCGGCGGTGAGCATCCAGACGGCCCCATCCGGCACAGTCCGGGCAGACGGCACAGTTGCCTTGTTTGGCCAAGGCAGGCACGAGCCATACGCCGGCAGCCTGTCCCACGGTCTGGGGCGCCTGACGCTGCGGCCGGATGCCGTCGGGCCTGACGACATCGGGCCCGTCCATTTCAACATGCTCGGCTTCTCCGCCCCGGCCACCGCCGTTGAGCGCGGGCTCCTGGGCACCCTGCGTGGGCCGGTTCTTGATGTGGGCTGCGGCCCAGGCCGGATGCTGGCCGCGGCCCGGGACCTGGGATTGGCTTCGCTGGGCGTCGACACGAGCGCACCTGCCGTGCGGCTGGCCGTCGGCCGTGGCGGCACGGCCATCCACGGCTCCATCTTTGATCCGCTCCCGCACGAGGGCGGCTGGGGCTCCGCACTTCTGCTGGACGGCAACATCGGCATCGGTGGCAACATCCGGGTGTTGCTGGAGCGTGTCGCGTCACTGCTGGCACCGGGCGGACGTTTGCTTGCGGAGGCCGAAACACCCGACTTCCTCGATGTGGCCTACCTGGCCGTCCTGGAGGATTCCTCCGGACACCGCAGCGACGCCTTTCCCTGGGCCCGTGCAGGTGCAGCGGCCCTGGCTGCCCACGCAGCCCGGGCGGATCTTGCCGCCGTCGCCACGCGCAGGGTTCAGGGCCGGGTTTTTCTGACGCTGGAACGCCGGGCGTAGAGCCCGACGGCGGCCACGGCGGCCACGGCCACAGCGGCCGCCACCACCAGAACGAGCCAAAAAATGCCCAGGGCCTGCGCATAGCCTCCCTGCAGGACGGTGTCGTTGGGCCCGCTCTCCGGGCCGTCCGGCTGGAGCACCTGCTGGGCCCGGATCAGTGGTGCCGCCACCAGGGTCATCAGCGCCCCGATCAGGAGCGATGCACGCACAATCCATTGCTGGAGGGGGCGCAGGCCGTACGTCAGCCGCGACAATCCGCCACCGGCCAGCGTTGTCAACGGCACCAGCACGCCGTCGTGGACCACCAGCGCCGCGGCAAGCCAGGCCGCCAGGCCTAGCAATTGGACGAGGGGCACGTGGACCAGGAACCCAAACACCGCATAGCCAAGGGCGGCCGTGCCCGAGGCCCCCAGGGCCGCCCGCACCCACCACATGGTTCCACGCTCCGCCGTCGCCGGCGGGAGCATCACTGGCAATCGCATCAGATGACCTCCACTTTGTGCACCCATTTGGTCTGCAGCACGCCCGGGCGGCCGGGCGCGATGATCCGTGCCGGAAAGCCGTGGTCAAGGTCCAACGGCGCCCCGTTGAGTTCCAGCGCCAGCAGTGTTTGATCGTCTTGGCTGTACGCGGCCGGCATGAAGGATCGGCCGTAGACGCCGCCCTTCTCCAGGCTGGAAATCTGCAGTTCGGCGTCCGCCGGTGCACCCACCGTGGCCATCAGGTCCCGGATCCGGACACCGCGCCACTGGGCGCCCTGGCTCCACCCCTCCACACAGGCGATGGGCAGCCCATAGCTGAACTGGGGCAATGCGGCCAGCTGCGCCAGCGTGAACGTCTTCTGCACCGCTCCCGAGGCCACTGTCAGCACCCAGTCCGGGTCCATCGCGGCCTGCGCCACACCGGCCTGGGCTGCCGTCCTATTGACAGGCACACCCTGCGGACCGGTGTCCATGCGGCGGGGGGCGAAGAGGTTCAGGCCTGCCAGCCAGTTGAAGGACTGCCCGGCCATGGTCAGCACGACGACGCCAGTGCCGGCGGCGAGCGCGGCCAGGAAGCCCCGGCGGCTCCAGCCACGCCCCAGTGGAGACTGCACGGCAGCCGAAACCGTTGCGCCGTCCACTGCCGTTTCGCCCGGGGCGGCCGTGCCCGCGTTGGCGGTGCCCGCGGTGGCAGCTTCCTGCCTGCGGCTCCAATGCGCCGCGATCAGGGGCAGTTTGACGGCAATGTGCAGCGCCAACGAGCCAATGACGACCCAGGCCAGCCAATAGTGGACATCTTTGAAACCAAAGGTCCACGGATACCACTGGAAGGTGTTGAGCAGTCCGATGGCTACCTCCACCAGGGAGGCGGCCACAAAGAGTGCGATCGAGGCCCGCTCCAAGCCGTGCACCACGGATTTCAACGGCGGCCAGCGCAGCAGTTCGGGGAACACGGACCACAGCTTGGCTGCCAGGAGCGGGATGGACGCAATCCCGGTGGTGACGTGGATGCCCTGCGTGGCTCCATACAGCCATTCGGGGCGCGTAAGGAACAGCATCCACCCGGGCGGATCCTGCAAAAGGTGGCTGAACAGCCCCGTGGCGAAGCACACCGTGAAGGCAAGGGCGAGCCAGCGGCCCAGCACCACCGTCAACCGTTTGCTGCGCAGTGGCGAGGCGAAACGCTCACTCACCGAGTCCATCTGCTGTTGGAGAAGAATGGTCAATCTGTCCATACCCAGATCAGACCACCTGGGCGTGCGCGCAGTCCCGGGCCAGACCTTACGAAAGGTGAACCATCCAGGATTTTCCGCCCCCAGGGCCGGTCTTCTGGTGCAGGATCAAGGGGTGAGCGATTCAACACCAGACCCCGCGCATCGACGCAGGCTGCCCGGGCCGGAGCACGGGGGTGGCGCAGCCACGGTGTCGGCGCTGGCCCTTGTGGCAGTGCTGGCGGGTGTCATCTGGTGGATGGTCTCCAACGATCCGTCGGCGGAGTGGATCTCCCCCATCGGAACACTTGCCGCCTGGGCCCTCTTCCTCCCCGCGGCGCTGGCGGCGCGGAGGATTCCTGCCCGGCATGCGGCCGCCGTCGTACTGCTGGGCTCGCTGCTGCTGGGAACCGCGGCCATCTCGGCTCCTCCCGCAACCAGCAACGACTCCGCCCGCTATGCATGGGACGGCATCGTGCAGAAGGCAGGCATTTCCCCCTACGCCCACGTTCCGGCGGACGAGGCGCTGCGGCAGCTGCGGCCGGCGTGGCTGTTCCAGGATGCGGGGGCGGACGGCACCTGCAACACCAATCCCTTCCCTACCGGCACCGAGGCCACCACCAACATGCGCGGCGGCGGCACCCTGTGCACGGCCATCAACAGGCCCACCGTGCCCACGGTCTACCCGGCCGTGGCGGAGCTCTACTTCCTGGCCGTCCGTCTGCTCTCCGGTGCCGACGTGGGGTTCATCGCCTTCCAGTTGGCCGGGCTGCTGCTGAGTCTGGCCGTCACTGTGGCACTGCTGGCGTTCCTGCGCCGCACCGGGCGGCCGGCACACCAGGCAGTGTGGTGGGCATGGTCTCCGCTGGTGGCCCTTGAAGCCATCAACGGCGCCCATGTGGACGCCCTGGGAGCGGCTCTGGCGCTGGCCGCGGCACTGCTGCTGGTCCAAGGCCGGGTGCTCGTGTCCGGGATGGCGTTCGGTGCCGCGGTGGCCACCAAACTGATCCCAGTGATCAGCGCCCCGGCCCTGCTGCACCGCCGGCCCGTCCGCTTTGTGGCTGCGGCCGTGGCCACCTTTGCCGTGTCGTATGTTCCGTACGTCCTGGCCAGTGGCTGGGCCGTGCTGGGCTATCTGCCGACGTATCTCAAGTCGGAGGGGTACGACGGCGCTGACAGCCCGCGGTTCACGCTGCTGAAACTGGTGCTCCCCACCAGCTGGGCGGCACCGGCGGCAGTGGTGCTGCTGCTCTGCCTGGCCCTGTACGTTTGGCGGACCACCGACGCCGCCCGGCCTTGGGACGGGCAGGTGCTGATGGTTGGCGGGACGCTGCTGATCGTCTCACCCAGCTACCCCTGGTATGCCCTGCTGCTCCTGCCGTTCGTGGTGCTGGGCCGGCGCTATGAGTTCACCGCCATCGCCCCGGTGCTGGCCATGATGTACTTCACCGGCGCCGAGCCGTACGGTCAGCTGGTGGCGCGGCTGGGTCTGGGCGCCGCCGTCGTGCTCATAGCTTTTGCCGCGATCTTCCGACGGCGGAGCACCCCGGGTTGGGCCCGGCCGGGGACCCCTTGACACCCCAGTGCGTCAGCTCACATACTGATCGTATACGATTTCGTACGTGATTCAGGAGAGACGCATGCAACAGGTTGATGAAGGCACCATCGGCGCCGCCGGCAAGGTCCTGGCCGTCCACGTGGCCTACTGGAGCCGGGCCGACCAGCGCGGCCGCACGCCCGCTCTGCCCTCCTACTTCCTCAAGCCCTCCTCCTCCTTGAGCCTGAGCGGTGGAACCGTGGAACGGCCGGCCGGCTGCGAGCTGCTGGCCTTCGAGGGCGAGGTGGCCCTGGTGATCGGCACCGCCGCCCGCCGGGTCAGCCCGGAGGATGCCTGGAGCTATGTGGGCTTCGTGACCGCCAGCAATGACTTGGGCGTCTACGACCTCAAGTACGCGGACAAGGGCTCAAACGTCCGGTCCAAGGGCGGCGACGGCTTCACCCCCCTGGGCCCGGCCCTGATCCCGGCCGCCCAGGTGGCCCCGGATGCCCTGCGCGTGCGGACCTGGATCAATGGCTCGCTGGTCCAGGACGACACCACCGGTGGCCTGATCTTTCCGTTCGCCCAGATCATTGCGGACCTGTCCCAGCTGATGACCCTGGAACCCGGCGACGTCATCCTCACCGGCACCCCGGCCGGATCCTCCGTGGCCGTCCCCGGCGACGTTGTCGAGGTCGAGGTGGATTCCCCGGCCGCGGGCCTGGCCACCGGACGGCTGCGGACCACCGTCACGCAGGGCACCATCGAGATGGCGGAGTTCGGCAACGTCCCCCGCTCCACCGAGGCCGACGTCGTGGATGCCTACGGTTCCGAGGAGGTTGCGCGCGCCGCAGGTGCACTGAACAACGGCGTCTTGGCCCCGGCAGCGCCGCAGGCGCAGTGGCTGACGGCCGACGGCACCCTGGACCCTGCCCTGAAGGCCAGGCTGGCCGGCGTCGCCACCGCCACGCTCAGCGCCCAGCTGCGCAAGCGCGGCCTGGACAACGTCAGCATCGACGGCCTGCAGTCCACCCGCCCGGACCGCTCCGTGGTGGGCCTGGCCCGCACCCTGCGCTATGTGCCCAACCGCGAGGACCTGTTCAAGACCCGCGGCGGCGGCTTCAACGCCCAAAAGCGCGCCATCGACTCGCTGAACGAGGGCGAGATCCTGGTGATGGAGGCCCGCGGCGAAAAGGGAACCGGCACCGTGGGCGATATCCTCGCCCTGCGCGCCCAGGTCAAGGGTGCGGCGGCGATCATCACCGACGGCGGCGTCCGCGACCTCACCGCCGTCGCCGGCCTGGAGATGCCCACCTACTTCGCCAACGCCCACCCCGCCGTGCTGGGCCGGCGCCACATCCCCTGGGACGTGGACCTGACCATCGCCTGCGGCGGCACCACCGTCCAACCCGGGGACATCATCGTGGCCGACGCCGACGGCATCCTCGTGATCCCGCCGGCCATGGCGGACGAGCTGGCCAACGATTCCATCGCCCAGGAGCATGAGGAAACGTACATCGCCGAGATGGTGGCCGCCGGGCACAGCGTGGACGGGCTCTACCCGATGAACGCCGCCTGGGCCGAGAAGTACAGGGAGTGGGCCACCATCCACCCGCTGCCCGACTACGCAAACGACCCTGCGGAAGAGGCCCGGCCATGAGCATCCAAGGCGCCGCCAGCAAGTCCGAGCAGGCCTACGCGGCCATCAAGGACAAGATCCTCAACGGGGACTACTCCCCCGGCTACCGCCTGGTGCTGGCCAAACTGGCCGATGACCTGGGCTTCAGCGTGGTGCCGGTCCGCGAGGCCATCCGCCGGCTGGAGGCCGAAAGCTTTGTCACCTTCGAGCGCAATGTGGGCGCCACAGTGGCAGGCATCGACCCCACCGAGTACCTCTACACCATGCAGACGTTGAGCATTGTGGAGGGCGCCGCGACGGCGCTGGCTGCCCCGTTGATCGGCGCGGCAGACATCGAGCGGGCCCGGGCCATCAACACCCGGATGCGCGAGTGCCTGGTGGACTTCGACCCCGTCCGGTTCACCGAACTCAACGCGGCGTTCCACAGCGTGCTCTTCGAAAGCTGCCCCAACCCGCACATCCTGGACCTGGTGCACCGCGGCTGGAACCGGCTCAAGGCCCTGCGCTCCTCCACCTTCTCCTATGTGCCCGGCCGGGCCAGGGAATCGGTGGCCGAACACGAGGCGCTGCTGGTCCTGCTGGAAAACCACGCCCCGGCCGACGACGTAGAACGCGCCGCCCGTGCCCACCGCGCCGCCACCCTCGAGGCCTATCTGGCGCACAGCCGCCACGACGCCCCGGCCTCCCTGGCCGGACTCAACTAGACCCCTCCCACGATTCCCTTCCGCTTTCGATGCAAAGGACTTCTTCCATGGCTGAGCATTACATTCCCGAAAACCTCCCCACCCGGATCCAGCACTACATCAACGGCAAGTTTGTCGATTCCGTCAGCGGCAAAACCTTCGACGTGCTGGATCCGGTCTCCAACACCACCTATGCCACCGCGGCCGCCGGCCAGAAAGAGGACATCGACCTCGCCGTGGCCGCCGCCCGCGAGGCCTTCACCAAGGGCCCCTGGCCGCGGATGAAGCCGCGCGAACGGGCCCGCGTGCTGAACAGGATCGCCGACGCCGTCGAGGCCCAGGAGGCGCGGCTGGCCGAGCTGGAGACCTTCGATTCCGGCCTGCCGATCACCCAGGCCCGCGGCCAGGCGCTGCGCGCGGCGGAGAACTTCCGCTTCTTCGCGGACCTGATCGTGGCCCAGTTCGACGACGCCATGAAGGTCCCCGGCGCGCAGATCAACTACGTCAACCGCAAGCCGATCGGCGTCGCCGGCCTGATCACGCCGTGGAACACTCCGTTCATGCTGGAATCCTGGAAGCTGGCCCCGGCGCTGGCTACCGGCAACACCGTGGTGCTCAAGCCCGCCGAGTTCACCCCGCTCTCGGCCTCCCTCTGGGCCACCATCTTCAAGGAGGCCGGCCTGCCCGACGGCGTCTTCAACCTGGTCAACGGCCTGGGTGAGGAGGCCGGCGACGCCCTGGTCAAGCACCCCGACGTGCCGCTGATCTCCTTCACCGGCGAGACCACCACGGGGCAGACCATCTTCCGCAACGCCGCGGCCAACCTCAAGGGCCTGTCCATGGAGCTCGGCGGCAAGAGCCCCTGCGTCGTGTTCGCCGACGCCGATCTGGACGCCGCCATCGACTCGGCCCTGTTCGGCGTTTTCTCGCTCAACGGCGAGCGCTGCACCGCGGGCTCCCGGATCCTGGTGGAGCGCGGCATCTACGACGAATTCTGCGAGAAGTACGCCGCCCGGGCGAAGAACATCATTGTCGGCGATCCCCACGACCCGGCCACCGAGGTGGGTGCGCTGGTCCACCCGGAGCACTACGACAAGGTGATGTCCTACGTGGAGATCGGCAAGTCCGAGGGCCGGCTGCTGGCCGGCGGCGGGCGCCCGGAGGGGCTGGAGACCGGCAACTACGTCGCCCCCACCGTGTTTGCCGATGTGAAGCCCGACGCGCGGATCTTCCAGGAGGAGATCTTCGGCCCCGTCGTCGCGATCACCCCCTTCGACTCCGATGAGGAGGCGCTGGCCCTGGCCAACGGCGTCAAGTACGGCCTGGCCGCCTACATCTGGACCCAGGACCTGACCCGCGCGCACAACTTCGCCCAGGACGTCGAGGCCGGCATGGTCTGGCTGAACAGCCACAACGTCCGCGACCTGCGCACGCCCTTCGGCGGCGTCAAGGCCTCCGGGCTGGGCCACGAGGGCGGCTACCGCTCCATCGATTTCTACACCGACCAGCAGGCCGTCCACATCACCCTGGGCACCGTGCACACCCCCAAATTCGGCGCCTCCGCCACCCGCTAGCTGACATCACTTCACCGTTGAAGGAGAACCCCACCATGACCAACTTCATCCCCACCCCCACCGTTCCGGCACCGGACATCGTCCGCTGCGCCTACATGGAGCTGGTGGTCACCGACCTGTCCAATTCCCGCGAGTTCTACGTGGATGTCCTCGGCCTGCATGTCACCGAGGAGGACGGGGACACCATCTACCTGCGCTCCCTGGAGGAGTTCATCCACCACAACCTGGTGCTGCGCAAGGGCCCCGTGGCCGCCGTCGCCGTCGCCGCGTTTCGCGTGAAATCCCCGGCCGAGGTGGACGCCGCCGAGGCCTACTACAAGGAGCTGGGCTGCCGCACCGAGCGCCGCAAGGACGGCTTCGTCAAGGGCATCGGCGATGCCGTGCGCGTGGAGGACCCGCTGGGCTTCCCCTACGAATTCTTCTACGAGACCGAGCACGTGGAGCGCCTGACCCAGCGCTACGACCTCTACAACGCCGGCGAGCTGGTCCGCCTGGACCACTTCAACCAGGTCACCCCCGACGTGCCCAAGGGCCGGAAGTACCTGGAGGACCTGGGCTTCCGCGTCTCGGAGGACATCAAGGACTCCGACGGCGTCACCTACGCCGCCTGGATGCACCGCAAGCAGACCGTGCACGACACCGCCCTGACCGGCGGCGACGGACCCCGCATGCACCACGTCGCCTTTGCCACGCACGAGAAGCACAACATCATCCAGATCTGCGACAAGATGGGCGCCCTGCGCATCTCCGACCGGATCGAGCGCGGCCCCGGCCGCCACGGCGTCTCCAACGCGTTCTACCTGTACATCCTGGACCCGGACAACCACCGCGTGGAGATCTACACCCAGGACTACTACACCGGCGACCCGGACAACCCCATCATCACCTGGGACGTGCACGACAACCAGCGCCGTGACTGGTGGGGCAACCCCGTTGTCCCGTCCTGGTACACCGAGGCCTCCCTGGTCCTGGACCTGGACGGCAACCCCCAGCCCGTCATCAAGCGCACCGAATCGTCCGAGATGGCAGTGACCGTGGGCGCCGACGGCTTCTCCTACACCCGCGAGCCGGGCGAGGAGCGCGGCTTCAAGATGGGCAACCAGCTCTAAGACCCGCATACCCGCCATCGCCGCACCGGCTCACGGCAAAGGACTTACAGGAGGACAACGATGCTGGACCCGAAGACCATTGAAAGCATTGCCGACGAGCTGGTGGAGGCGGGTCAGACCCGGACGCCGGTGAAGCGGCTCACGGCGCGGTATCCGGAGATGACGGTGGAGGATTCCTACCGCGTGCAGAACCTCTGGCGGCAGCGCTGCGAGGCGGAGGGGCGGCGGCTGGCGGGGCGCAAGATCGGGCTGACGTCCAAGGCGATGCAGTATGCCACGGGCATCACGGAGCCGGACTACGGGCTCATCTTCGAGGACATGATTCTGGAGAACGGCGCCACGCTCCAGTGGGATCGGTACACTCATCCGCGGGTCGAGGTGGAGCTGGCCTTCCTGCTCAAGGAGGACATCGCCGGACCCGGCGCCACGCTCTTCGACGTCCTGCGAGCCACCGAATACGTCACGCCCGCGCTGGAGATCCTGGATTCGCGGATCGAGATGGAGGGCCGCACCATCGTGGACACCATTGCGGACAACGCCGCGATGGGCGCCATGGTGGTGGGCGGCAACCCCGTCCGCCCCGATGACATCGACCTGCGCTGGGTGGCCGCCATCCTCTACAAGAACCAGGTGGTGGAGGAAACCGGAGTAGCGGCCGGGGTGCTGAACCACCCCGCCGCCGGCGTCCACTGGCTGGCCAACAAGATCGCCCCGCACGGGGACATCCTCAAGGCCGGGGAGATCATCCTGGCAGGCTCCTTCACCCGGCCCATGTGGGTCAATCCCGGGGACACGGTGTTTGCCGACTACGGAAAGCTGGGGACCATCACATGCCGTTTCGAGTAGATCCGGACCCCTCGTTCAAGGACGCCCTGGCCGCGGCGGACCGGCCGCTGGCCGGCATGTGGGTCTGCTCCGCGAGCCCGCTGGTGGCCGAGATCTGCGCCGGCGCGGGCCTGGACTGGCTGCTGATCGACGCCGAACACAGCCCCAACGGGCTCGAGTCCATCCTGGCCCAGCTGCAGGCCGTCCGTGGCTACCCGGCCACCGCCGTCGTCCGTCCGCCGGTGAACGACGCCGTGCTGATCAAGCAGTACCTGGACCTGGGCGTGCAGTCGCTGCTCATCCCCATGGTCCACACGGCCTCCGACGCCGCTGCCGCCGTGGCCGCGGCGCACTACCCGCCGCTCGGGGTCCGCGGCGTGGGCTCGGCCCTGGCCCGCTCCGCCCGGTGGAACCGCATCCCGGACTACCTGGCGCGGGCCTCGGAGACCATCACCGTGATGGTGCAGATCGAATCGGTGGAGGCCGTGGCGAACGCCGCGGCCATCGCCGGCACGGCGGGCATCGACGCCGTCTTCGTCGGCCCCTCGGACCTGGCCGCCTCGATGGGGCTGCTCGGTCAGCAGGACCACCCCGACGTCGTCGCCGCCGTCGAGCGGACCATCTGTGCGGTCAAGGCGGCCGGAAAACCCGTGGGCGTCAATGCCTTCGCCGAGGCCACCGCGCGCCGCTATCTCGATGCCGGCGTCGATTTCATCCTGGTGGGGGCCGACGTCGCACTGCTGGCCCGCGGCAGCGAAGCCCTGGCCGCCACCTACCTTCCCGTTCCATCCACCCGCCCCGGCACCCCCGCCAGCTATTAGTCCCCGGCCGCTCGGAGCCCCACATCACAAGGAGTACATTCATGACCATTTCCCCCGAGCGCGAAGCAGCGTTGCTGGCCTCCGTCCCCACCGGACTGCTGATCAACGGGCAGTGGCGCGATGCCGCTAGCGGCCGGACCATGGAGGTCCACGACCCCGCCACGGGCGAGGTGCTGCTCTCCATCGCCGACGGCGGCAGCGAGGACGCGCTGGCCGCCCTGGATTCCGCGGCCGCCGCACAGGCCGGCTGGGCCCGCACGGCCCCACGGGTGCGGGCCGAAATCCTACGCAAGGCCTTCGAGCTGGTGACCGCCCGGGCCGAGGACTTCGCCCTGCTGATGACGCTGGAAATGGGCAAGCCGCTGGCCGAGGCCCGCGGCGAGGTGGCCTACGGCGCCGAGTTCCTGCGCTGGTACTCGGAGGAGACCGTCCGCGACTACGGCCGGTACCTGACCAGCCCCGAGGGCAAGAACAAGATCCTGGTCCAGCGCAAGCCGGTGGGCCCGTGCCTGCTGATCACACCTTGGAACTTCCCGCTGGCGATGGCCACGCGCAAGGTGGGCCCGGCCATTGCCGCCGGCTGCACCATGGTGCTCAAGCCCGCCAAGCTGACCCCGCTGACCTCCCAGCTCTTCGCCGCGACCATGATGGAGGCCGGGCTGCCCGCCGGCGTGCTCAACGTGGTCTCCGGCTCCAGCGCCGCCGCCATTTCCGCTCCGATCCTGGCCGATTCCCGGCTGCGCAAGGTCTCCTTCACCGGCTCCACCGAGGTGGGCAAGCGCCTGATGAAGGATGCCACGGACAACGTGCTGCGCACCTCCATGGAGCTCGGCGGCAACGCCCCGTTCATCGTCTTTGCCGACGCGGACCTGGACAAGGCCGTCGACGGCGCCATGGCCGCCAAGATGCGCAACATGGGCGAGGCCTGCACCGCGGCCAACCGCTTCCTGGTGCAGGAGTCCATCGCGGCCGAATTCACCGCGAAATTTGCCGTGAAGATGGGCGCCCTGGCCACCGGCCGCGGCACCGAGGCCGGCGCCCAGGTGGGTCCGATGATCGACGAGAAGGCCCGGGCCGGCATCCACACGCTGGTCACCGCCGCCGTCGACGCCGGCGCCACGGTGCTGGCCGGCGGCGCACCGGTGGAGGGTCCGGGCTGGTTCTACCAGCCCACGGTGCTGGCCAATGTGCCCAACGACGCCGACATCCTTGGCCAGGAGATCTTCGGGCCCGTCGCCCCTGTCACCACCTTCACCGACGAGGACGACGCCGCCCGCATCGCCAATGCCACCGAATACGGCCTGGCTTCCTACCTGTACAGCCGCGACTTCTCCAGGCTCCTGCGCATGAGCGAGAAGCTGGAGTTTGGCATGGTGGGCTTCAACGCCGGCGTCATCTCCAACGCCGCGGCGCCCTTTGGCGGCGTCAAGCACTCCGGCCTGGGCCGCGAGGGCGGCGCCGAGGGCATCGCGGAGTACACCACCACCCAGTACATCGGCATCGCCGACCCGTACGAGGTCTAGGCTCTCCATTGAATGCCGTTGGCAGCGTTCTTATCCCGAGGCCTGTCCAGCCATCAACTGCGGGGGCAGTGCCGTCGCAGTTCTTGGCAACAGCAGCGCCCAGTGCAGAGCGACGTTTCCGTATGCGGGCCCATGAGGCGTCCAACGTTTCGTGACAGACTCGACAGTCGTAGGGAGGTAATGTGTAGAGCATGGTGATTCCGGGTTCCGTCCAGAACGCGCCCTCCAAGTTGGATGACGCAGATTCTGCCCATACTGCGCGTGATCTTATGGTCACGATGTTTGGATTTGTGTGGCGGAACCAAGATTCCTACTTGCCTTCTGGGGCGCTGGTGGAATTGATGGATGGTTTCGGCATCGGCTCCGCAAATGCTAGGGCAACCCTAAGCCGTATGACAAAAGACGGACTCCTGGAACTGAGCAAGTCCGGACGCAATACCTCATACCGTATTAGCGACCAGACAGTTGCTCGCGTTGAGTCCGGTACCCGCCGAGTGTTGTCCTTCGGCGCTTCTGATACTTGGGATGGCCATTGGACCATCGTGGCGTTTTCCATACCCGAAGAGCACCGCGAAATTCGCACTACTTTTCGGACACGGCTGCGGTTTGAGGGTTTCGCCCCGTTTTACGATGCGATGTGGATAGCACCTGGTCGCCGCGCAGATGGAATTTTGGGGGAGATACGAGCCCTCGGCGTCGACAATGCTGCGGTCTTCACCATGCCCGACACCGGCATGGTCATTGCGGGCCGAAAACCTTTGGACGCTTGGAATTTGGAGCCGGTGGGCCACCGATACGCCGAACTCAAGGACCGGTCGGACCTCCTCTACGAACTTGCTATGCGTGGGGACCTGAATCCTGTTTCGGCGCTTCGGCAACGGACGGAACTGTTGGTCAGCTTCCGCAGGGTAGTGCGTCTTGATCCCGAACTGCCGATGGATATGATGCCTGATGGCTGGCCCCGGATTGAGGCAAGGAAGGCGTTTGTTCGGGCCTTCGATGAGATGGCAGCGGTTGCCTCGATCAGGGTCAGGCAGGTGCTGCACCGCTATGACCCTGAACTCGCGGAGCGAATGGGAAAGATCACGGCCACTCCCTTCAGCGAACTCGGACAGATTAGTCCCAACCGCTGGACCGCCAGCGTATGACGCCGGAGTGGATCGTAGCCTTCGCCCGGACCGTAGCGAGGTCCTTTCTCGCCTGACGCCATGGCCTGTCGATCACGCAGAGGTCCGCGACATCGCCAAGGCCGAGCACCGGGGCCTTGGCGCGGCCATGGAGCCCGTCCTTTGTGAACATGGCGAAAGCCTCCTCCGGGGACAGGGCCTCTTGGGCGTTGATGAGCCGGCCGCCGGAAGTGCGCCGATCGACGGCGCTTTGCATCGCACGCCACAGGTTCTCCGTGGCGAATGGCATGTCAGTGCCGCCCAGCAGACGCGTCCCAGCCCGATGCCAGGTCCGTAATTTCTGGTAGTCGGGAATTTCGTCTTCTTCAAGTTGCTGCAGGAGGCGGTCCCCTTGTGACCAAATGAAACCTGGATGGGCGCCGATGAAAAGTCCACGCTGCGCCAATTCTCCGATCAGTCCGCTTGACGCCAAGAATGCGTGCTCGATTCTGTCCCCGACGCGCACTTCTCCGCTAAATGCCCACGCCGCGAGGGCGAGGGCAGAGGCAGTCACGGCATGCACGGCAACGGGTAGAGGACGACTGGCCAGGATCTGGTTCTGCAGGCCTTCGGGTGGAGGCAACTTGTGGTCAGAGATGACAATCTTGGCCCCGTTCAGCCACGCTGGAGCCTTGCTGCGCCAGCCCTCAGGATCCGGGGAACCAAACAACTGCAAATTGAGAACGTCTTGCGCTGCGCACAGAAGGGCCTCTGCTGCCTCGGAGCCGGTAGTGGCGGTCATGTCCGTTGCGCCTACGCATCCCTGTTGGACCAAGTGTCGCACCTCCGCCTTCAACTCCGCGGCCGAAGGACGGGATCCTGCCAACAGGTGCAGCAATGTGTCGTCCTCCCACAAGACGCCGTCCGCCGGGACCTCGCGTCCCGCAGCTTCGGCCAGCACCCTTGCCCCGGCGGGGTTGAGCACCCACTGGTGGCCTCCCCGATGTTGGACACGCATCGGAATCTCAGTCGGGACCAGTTCGTGGAGGCGCCGGGATTCTAGCTCCCCCAACTTTCCATCGTTGTAGCCAACAACGCGCACCCATTCGCCGGGGCGTACCTCGCCCGCTGCCTTTAACAGGACCTCAGCGAAATCCCGGATGTCGCGAACACCACTGACGTCTACGGAACGCTTCCTCGCAGCCGAAGCGTGGAGGTGGACGTGATGGTCCCATAGTCCGGGAAGGACCGCTCCCCCTAGCGCGTCGATCGTTGTGGTTGCCTTCGGAAGAATGTGGCCATCGAAGATGCCCACTACGACACCGCGGTCTATGAGCACGGTTTGGTCGTCATGGAGCCCGACGCTGGCATTCACAATGGCTATGGACGTCACGGCCACGCCCTGTTGCGGGCGCGGGGCGGCGACGCCGGCTCGGTTCCGGCGGCCGGTGAATCGGCCACATCGGCGATTGCCCATCGGGAAGCGCCCGCCAGGGAGATCTCGATTTGGCCGCTGACCCCTCGCGCCAGGAGCCCTGCGCACGCGACGGAAGCCAGCAGTCCGGTAATCGGATCTGCCAAGGCGTCCCCGCAATAATTCGGCTTCCCCTCGTGCCAGAAGACTGCGCCGGCCGACGCGGCGGCGTCGTCGCCGAAGCCGATGCGTTCGGCAGCAGTTCCCTGGTTGCCGTGCGCGGTAATGGACAGCCACAGTTGGCCGGCCCTGGGACGGAGCCCCAGATTTTCGATCGCCCTCCGGCGCGAAGACATGATGACGACGTCGGCCTGGGCCACAGTTGCATGCAGCAGTTCCCGATCGTCGAAGTCGATCCGGAGATTTTCCTTCCGCCCGTTCAGCAGCCGGTCGAATTCTTCATCCGGTGGAGGGTTCGGCGCCGGGCGGGATTCGCTGTCGAGCCTCACCACGCTGGCACCCGCTTCGCCGAGGAGGGACGCTGCCAGCGGGCCCGCCCACAGGCCCGACAGGTCAAGGACCGTGGTCTCGGCGAAAGGTCGTGGCGCACGTCGCAACAAATTCGATGTGCTCCACGGCGCCACGGGAAGGTTCGGGGCCCGGCTTGGTCTGGAGACTTCGGCCAGGGCCACGCCAAGGAGCCGGGCGCGCTCCAAAACAGGCTCGATCCGCCGGGTCTTCGTCCAGTGCGAAAGACCCGTGATGTCCCCTTCCGCCACGTCCCCGTCGGTCAGCGCTGGAATCATCATCCGGTCGCAGTCGCGGGGAAGGTTCGCCGCGATCCAGCCGTCGATGGTTCTCAGCATCAAGCCCGCGCCGCGGAGTGTACGCCCCGGATGGGGTTGGTACCTGCCGTCGGATAGAGCTGCACGTTCGCCGAGCAACCCTGCTCCATCCAGTGCTATGGTGCGCGCGTGGTGTTTGGTAATCGTCTCCAACGCCAACGCGGCTGCTGACATCCGTCCTGCGACGTCACCGGGCGGGCGCCCCTGAAATGCCGTGAGCCGCTGGGCGCCGCTCCGGGCCCAGCGGTCCGCTGCTGTCAGGTGCAGTTGGTCACGGTTCTCCAGCGATTCAAGGCAGCCATCGGCCAATTCGTCCCAGCCGACGCGGTGCAGGAGGTCGGCTGGGCTGGCTGCCGGAACGCTCGGTCTGGGGTTCATCCATCCACCGCATCGATCAACCCCCAGCTGAGCGCGGTGTGGACCCCAATTTTCAGGTCAGCGAGCGCGAGCAGCAGAGTGCGCTGGCGGCCTATCCGCCGCGGAATGCTCACAGTGCCGCCGCAGCCTGGCAGCAAACCCATGGACACTTCCGGCAAGCGCCACGTCGTACCGGGTGCCGCCACGACCCGCCCGGCAAACGAAGCCATCTCCATCCCCGCTCCTACGCAGGATCCATGCACCCGGGCAGTAAGCCTGGTGGACACACGCGCCATGGCTGCCGGCAGGTTCTGCCGCATGCGGGTCATATGCGCCATGGCGGGATTCTCCGCCAAGCCAAACTCCCGAAGATCGCCGCCGGCGCAAAAGTGCGGCCCCCTGCCTGCGAGTTCGATCGCAGAGTCTGTCAGAGCCAATGCTGACAGTGACGAGACCAACTCGGCCCGCAGCACGGCATTGAGGGCATTGGCAGACTCCGGCCGGTTCAGTGTCAACGTAACGTTTGCGCCAGCGTCCGTGACGGCAAGCGGCGCCCTGCTTGGCGGCGCCTGCTGGCGCACAGCCCGCGTGGACAGCCACCGGGAAAACTCGGATCCTGACTGAAGAGTTGCATACGCAAAGGACTCCAACTCTATGGCGTTCAGTACGGGCAGGAACTCAGTTGCCCGAAGCAGCCGGGCCAGGACCATGGCTGCCTGGGGATTCTCCATCACCCGTGCAATGACCTGTCCGCGCAATTCCGCCGGCACCAGAAGGTCCATGGATTCGTGGAGAGACGATTTTGGGAGCGAGGGATCCGGTTCAACCATCATGGTGATCAGCGGCAAGTGCCTCAGCGCCTCGAGTTCCCTGACTGCCACAGGTTCCGTCGTCTCTGCGTCCGGGCCAGAGCGGATTTCAACAATGGGTCCGATGTTCCGCAGCTCTCCCACGGCGTCGTGGCACAACAGAGTTCGAAGATCGAGCACGGGAACCTCAGACACATCCATGACATAAATAATATGGTTCGTTTGGCAAAGTGTCTAGGTTTATTCTTGGTGGCACTCGACCATTGAGGGCCAAACGGGCAATACACCGTATGTACTTGACGAACATTGATACTCTCGAATAGATAATTGTCTTCCATCAATGGCGGACATGGCACGAGAACTCAGGCGGTTGGTTCATGAATGAAATCTCCCATGTCACCGATCACGCGCATGCACTGGGGCTCGCCATGCCCGCGGTTGAAAGGCGGCCCCAGCCCGGGAACGCGGACAGTCTCAGCGCCCTTCACTGGGGAACCGACCCCCGCTTCGTTTTTCTGCATGGCGCTTCCTTGAACGCCCACACCTGGAACGGCGTCCTGCTTCGGCTCGGCAAACCTGCAGTCGCATATGATCTTCCGGGCCACGGGCGTTCCCCGCGTCTTGCACCGGATGGCTACACCATTTCCAACATGGCTGGGCTCATTGCACAAGCAGTCCGCCTTGACGTACAGCAGGACTTCACGCTGGTGGGACACTCGCTGGGTGCGATGGTGTCCGTTGTCCTCGCTGCCCGCCACGGGGTGCCGGTGGATCGGCTGGTGCTGCTGGATGCGACGCCCCACGGACTTGGCGGGTCGGCGGGGGACCCTGAGGTGCGCCAGGTTGGAACCTTCGACGAACTGGTGGACGCCGTACATGTGAGGGTCCCGCACCGGGACCGGAAGTCCCTGATCCGTGGAGTCTCCATGAACGTGCGGGAGCGCAGCGACGGTCTGATGGAATGGCGGTGGGATCCAAAATTCCGCGGCTCCGCCCGCCTGCGGGGCGCTGAAAAGCCTGAGGTATGGAGCGCTTTGGCTTCACTTGACCTACCCATCACACTGATCCGGGGCGAGCGCTCAAGGCTCGTCACTGATGAAATGACCCGCGAATTCCTGCGGTACGCCCCCCACGCCACTGTCGAAATCGCCCCCAAGAGCGGCCACAATGTGCACACGGACGCTGCGGCCTGGGTCGCAGACCGGCTTTTGGCCCTTACTGCCGTGTAGCTGCGTGCCCAGGCGGCGCATCCAGCGCCTGCCGGACCCCGGCCCTCCCGCGCAGGCTCTTGCCGGGAAACCACATGCTGGTTCCCTGGAAATGCATCAGCATCGACCGCGGTGACGTCCATGCACGAGGGCATAGAGCAACAGCGCGAGCAGCAGCACACCTGCCAAGATCAGGTACATGCCCGAGTACCCGGCCACCAGAATCAAGAACCCGAGCAGAAGCGGCGCCAGTCCCGTGCCCGCGTCGAGGAGGATGTAGACGGTGGCCACCGCGGTGTTGATGCGGGCCGACGGTACGAGGTTGACGGCGATGACCTGCATGGTCGGCATGAGCATGCCGAAACCAAAGCCGACAAAAATAGCGCTCAGCACGACCATCGGCCCGGATCTGGCGCAGCCAAGCAAGACCAAGCCGAGCGCAAACACCGCGAGCACCGGGTACATGATCGCGTTGTCGCCACGGGCATCCTGCACCCGACCCAGCGTCAAGCGCCCGGCAAGGACGACGATGGAGTACACGACGTAGAACACGCCGACGCTCCAACCAGCCCCTAATTGCTGCGCGTAGGGGGCGAGATAGGCGAGAACCCCTGCGTAGGCGATTCCCGCCAAGCCGACGACGGCAGCGACGGGCAGCACCGCCACGTCGAAGACGTCAGTCAGCTTCGCCCGACGCGGCCCGGGTCGCTTGCCGCGCACAGCTCTTCCTTCCGGAAGGCGCAGGAAGAGCGCAGCGAAGAATGCTGCGCTGGACGAGGCCACGCAACCTATGAAGAGCGCGTCGAAACCCCAGGCGCCGACAAGGAGGACGGCGAGCATTGGACCGACAGCGGTGCCCAATGTCGACGATATCCCGTAGTACCCGACCCCCTCTCCCCGCCGGTTCACGGGCAAAATTGTCATCACACCGGACGTAATGGTGGTCGTCACCGCGCCAAAGGCGAACCCATGGACGAAGCGCAGCGAGATCAGCAGGGCAATATCGTCCGCGGCGAGATACAGCGCCGACACCACGACGTAGATGACCACGCCGGTGAGCACAATGCGACGCCGCCCGAAGGCGCTGATCAGGGGCCCACTGCCGAACCTGGCACCCACCGCGCTGAGGATGAAGGAGCTGGCTGCGAACCCCGCCGTTGCGTCGCTCGCCCGAAACCGTTCGACGGCATAGACGGACATCATCGTCAGCGATAGGTAAAAAACCAGGCCCGCGAAAAAGGACACGGCGCTCGCCAAGACGAATTGCCGCGTCCAAATCCGTGCGGGCCCGGCCGCATTTTCTGGAATCATGTCCGGTCCCTCATTGCCGAGGAACCGGACAACGCCCCAGGGTGCCTTCATTGGCGCTCACACCTGCCCAAAAAGCAGTGCGCCCCTGTGCATCCTGTGCTTGTGTGATTCTCAGGACGTAGGCTCCCGCAGCAATTCCCGTACGGAGATCCTCAGCAGTTTGCCGATCTCGCTGTAAGGCAGCTGGTCCACTTCGATAATGCGTGCGGGCACCCGCGAAGAGCGGAGCTTGCTGCGTACCAGGGTCTTGAGCGCCTCGTGATCGGGCGTGGCCCCCTCCGCCGTGACGATCACCGCTACGGGAACCTCCCCCCAGGTATCGTCCGGGTCGGCGACGACGGCGACGTCGGCAACACCGGGGTCGGTGCGGAGCACATCCTCGATCTCTCCGGGCGAGATGTTCTCCCCTCCCCTAACGATCACGTCGTCGACCCGTCCCAGCAGGAACAGGTAGCCCTCCTCGTCGAGCCAGCCTTCGTCGCGGGTGCAGAACCATCCGTCCTGCAGCTGCGAGCCCTTACCCTTGTATTCGCCGGAGATCTGGGGGCCGCGCACCCAAATCTCGCCTTGGACGCGGGTACCCGCTGGAGCTCCTTCGGCGTCGCGGACCTCAAGTTCGAGGCCCGGAATCGGACGGCCCACCGAGCCGAGCCTGGCCCGCACAGCGGGATCGCTGCTCGCCAGCGCGGCACGGTGGTCGTCCGGACCAAGCAAGGTGATGGTGGAGCTGGTCTCGGTGAGCCCATAGGCATTGGTGAATCCGACGTGCGGTATTTGCGCCATCGCAGCCTCGATCAGCTCGATCGGCATGCGTCCTCCTCCGTAGGAGAGGTTGCGCAGCTGGGGAAGGGCCTCGCCCCGCTGCGCAAGAACGGAGAGAATGCGCTGGAGCATCGTTGGAACCACCATCGCCTGGGTGACGCCATCACAGGCCGCGGCATCAACCCAGGTATCCGCGTCGAAGGACTCGAGGTAGACCATCTTGCGGCCAGCGAACATCGAGGTAAGCACAGATGCCATGCCGGCGATATGGTACGGCGGGACGCTGACGAGAACGGCTTCAGCTTCGCTGGCCGAGACGGCATCCACGGTGCCGAGCACGTACGAAGCCAGGCTATCGTGTTTGAGAACCACGATTTTAGGCTCCCCTGTGGTGCCGCTCGTGAAGAGCCAGGCTGCGGCCGTGCCGCTCTGGTCATCATCACTGTCGACGACGACGTCGGTGGCGGGCTCCAGCGCGGACTTCAGGAGCTCGCTGCGCAGGCGGATCGTCGCATTGGTGAGCCCCGCCAGACGCGCCGCGCCGACCGGATCCGTCACCACCAGCGTGTTGTCAAGGCGTTCCACCTGGCGGCGCAACTGCTCGTCGGCGAGACGGTAGTTCAAGGGGACGAACGGAATGCCCGCCTTGGCTGCCGCGAAGAACAGCAGCGGGAAGGCTGCCGAGTTGGTATCGATCATGGACACGTTCTCGAAGCCCGAGGCCTTAAGCTGCGCCCCCAGGGCCGACGAGGCACGGTTCAGCTGGCCGTACCTCAGCTGGGTGTTGACATCCCGCACGGCCACCCGGTCGGGCACGGTTTCGGCAACGATGGAGAGAAGGACGGAAATGTTCATGGTCGTCAGTCCGAGGAGGGAAGGGCCGCGGTCTGGAGTTCGTTCATCACGCGCCCGTCGGCCGTCAACGGACCGGGACCTCCCTTGGTGCACAACACCAGCAAACCGCTCTCCTCGTCGGAGTATCGTTTGCCGAGCTGGACAGCAACATCGGACTCTGCCGAGGTTGTTGACTCTGGCCGGGCAGCGAGCATGGACTCGCCCGTGCAGGCAAGCTCAACTGACGCGGCCTTGACAACGATGATCTCTGCCGTCGAAACGGCGCTGTACAGCCGCTGTCCGGGGGTGATGCTGATGGTGGACATGATTTTCCTTGCTCAATTCTTGGTAGGGGATTCAGTTGTTGCGGAACTGCTCGGCGCGGAGGCGCATGGCGCCGCCGTCGACGAGGATCATGTCCGAGGTGACGTACTTTGACTCATCCGATGCCAGGTACAGGGCAGCGTAGGCGATATCCTCGGGCTGGCCCCTGCGGTCAATCGCGAGGTCGACGATCGGCGCCTGCTTGTAAGTGCCATTTGCGCGCGCTGCACGGCTCATGGGGGTATCCACTGGGCCGGGGCAGATGGCGTTGGCACGGATGTTGTATTCGCCGTATTGGAAGGCGATGCTGCGGGTCAGCGAAGCCACGCCGCCCTTGGACGCCGCGTATGCAGCGCGGGGGCCCATTCCAAGCGCCGCCGCCGAGGCGATGTTGACGATCGAGCCGCCGCCGCGCTCCAGCATGGCCGGGAGCACGTACTTGCAGCAGAAGAAGACGCCCTTGAGGTTCACATTCATGATGCGGTCCCAGACCTCCTCGGTGACCTCGTGGATCCGCAGGGTGTCCCCTGCGGAGATGCCGGCATTGTTCACCAACACCGAAATCTCCCCGTAGCGCCCGATCGTGTCCTGGGCGAGGCGCTCCACATCCTCGGCATTGGTGACGTCCACCTGCTGGAAGTTGGCAGTGCCGCCGGCTTCCCGGATGAGTTCGACGGTCTCTTCCCCGCCGGCGGGCGACGCATCCGCGACGACGACGGCGGAGCCCTCCTCGGCGAATTTCTGCGCGATGCCACGACCAATGCCGCTGCCGGCGCCGGTGATGATGCTGACTTTTCCCTGGAGCCTGTTCATTCAATCCCTCACTTAGCTCTGTTGCTGCACAAACTTGGACAAACCTGCCGCCGCACTAGTCCGTGCGGGTCCGGGTGGTGCCGCCGTCGACGGGGATGACGGTGGCGGTGACATAGGAGGACTCGTCCGACGCGAGGTACACCGCGGCGTAGGCGATGTCATCCGGCTCGCCGAAGCCGGGCAGCACGCGGTTGATGATCTCAACGTGCCCGGCCGCTTCGTCCTCGGAGGTATGGGCCTGGAAATCGTTTTTGTACTTGGCGGAGTCGGCCACCTCCGTGCGGCGGTCGGTCTCGATGGAGCTCGGCGAGATCACATTCGCACGGATATTGAACTCGGCCACCTGCGTGGCGACGCCCTTGGTGAAGGCATTCACCGCTCCCTTGGAAGCTGCATAGGCCGGCTGCGCGGACTTGGCGAGGGCCGCAATCGAGGAGATGTTGATAATGGAGCCTCCACCTGCCTCGCGCATCGCCGGGACGGCGTACTTGGTGGTGAGGAATACGCCCTTGGCGTTGGTGTCCATCATCAGGTCCCAGTCCTCTTCGGGCAGGTCACTGATCTCGCGTGTGTCCAGGCCATAGACACCGTGGTTGTTGCAGAGCACGTCGAGCTTGCCATAGACGGCCACGGTCTGTTCGACCAGCCGCTTCACATCATCGGTGTCGGTGACATCCGTGCGGATGAAGGTGGCTTCACCGCCCTCGTCCTTGATGAGTTCGACGGTCTCTTTGCCATTCGCCTCGTTGCGGTTGGCGACGACAACTTGAGCTCCTTCGCGTGCGAACATCCGGGCGATTGCGCGCCCGATGCCCTCCCCGGCGCCGGTCACGATACTGGTTTTGCCAGTTAGACGATCCATGTCTTGTTTCCCTTCATCAACGAAATTTGTGGGCTCCGCGTCAGCGGAACACGTCCTCAAGCAGCAGCTCGATGTACTCGGGGTCGGACATGCCGAGCAGTTCGGTGCAGATGTACTCGTTGTGCTCGCCCATGTTCGGGGCCGGGCGCAGCTGGGCCGGCGTCGCGCTGAGCCTGAACGGGGGCATCTGGTGGCCGAATGGCCCCAGGACCGAATGTTCGACGGTCTGCAGGAATCCCCGCTCCCGCAGTTGCGGGTCGTTGTCGATAATGTCTGCCGGGCCTTGGACAGCGGCGGCGCGGACACCGCGCTCCTGCAGGTACGCCATCACCTCGTGGGGGTCGCGGGGGGAGGTCCATTCCGCAACAAGGCGCTCGAGCTCGTCCTCGTTTGCCTTCCGGGCCTCGAATGTGGCGAACCGGCTGTCTGCGGCCCAGTCCGGGCCGCCGATGGCGGCCACGAAATCGTTCCAGTCCTGGTCTGAGAACACAGCGATCGCACACCAACGGTCATCGCCGGCGCAAGGGAACACGCCGTGTGGGGACGCGTTCGACACGCGGTTGCCGGTGCGCCCCGCGAGGCGGCCGTTGGACTGCCAGTCGAGCACGGCGGGTGTGATCTCCTGTGCCGTGACTTCGAACATGCTCGCTTCCATATACTGGCCCAACCCCGTCTTCTCACGGTGCGCCAGCGCCGCGACCACCGCCGTGGCGTTCATCAGCGGCACAACGTAGTCGCCATAGATGCCCGAGCTCGGGGTGACGGGCACGCGGTCCGGCCAGCCGGTCAGGTTGAGGCGTCCCGAAATGGCCGCACCGGTGCCGTCGATGCCCCACTCCTCCGCGAGCGGGCCGGTCTGGCCGAAGAGGCTGCCGCTGATGAAGATGATGTCCGGGTTTATGGTCTTCATGTAGTCATAGTCCAGTCCGAGCCGTTGCAAAGTTCCCGGAGTGAAGTTCTCGTTCACGACGTCGGCCCAGGCGATCAGGCGGTCGAGCAGCTCACGCGAGCGGGGGTTCTTCAGGTCCAGCGACAGGCTGTGCTTGGAGGTGTTGAAGTGCGCGAACCACGGCTTGTCATCGAGGCTGGATTGTGAAGATTTCGAGTAGCGGCGGTCCACACGGGTCATGTCAGGGCGGGAGGCGGACTCAACGCGGATCACCTCGGCCCCGTGATCGGCCAGGAACTTGCCAGTCAGCGATCCCACGATCGCCCAGCCGAAGTCGAGCACCTTGACTCCAGCAAGCGCTCCCATGGCCGACGGTGCCTGAGAAGTGGGTTCAGATGGCATGTGCATTCCTTAGTTCATCGATCTGCTCGGACGTCAGGCCGAGTTCGTTCCGGTAGATTTCCTCGTTGTCCGCCCCAAGCTGGGGGGCCGCCGTGAGGCTAAAGTTCTCGGTGTCGCGGGACTGGAAGAAGTATTTCGGGAACTTCAGGTCGCCGAGCACCGGGTCGTCCAGGTGGGTCCAGTAGCCGCGTCCGCGCAGCTGCTCGCTCTCGAGCAGATCGTGGGGGTCGTTGGCCACGGTGGCGTTCGTGCCACGCTTCAGGTTCTGTTCACGGATCTCGTCCTTGGTGAATCTCAGGAAGAATGGTCCGATCGCGGAAGCGAAGCGGTTCCACTGCTCCTGCGCAATGCCGGCCTTGTCGAACTTCATCCAGTCCCGGACCTCGCGCAGCGGATTCTCGTCAAGGTACTCGTCCATCCAGTCCGAGAGCGCCTGGTTCGCGGGGGCGCCGAACGCCCCGCCGAGCATGTGCCAGAACAGGTGGCCGTCCTTGCATGCCCAGAACCAGTCGGTCGAGGTCGGGCCCATCTGCGACTTGTGGCCATCACGAGCCAGGGATACCCGTTCAAGGTCCCAGGCCAGAATCGAGGACGTCAGACGGCTGGCGGCCACCTCCTGGACGGAGACATCGACCTGCTGCCCCTCGCCGGCGATCATCGAATGGTAATACGCCATCACGCCCCCCAACGCTCCCGAGACCCCAGCGTGGAAGAGGCCCGAGTCCAGCGATTCCTTCACCGGGGGCCGGTCGGGGTCTCCGGTGTTGTTCAGGACCCCGCTCATTGCGATCGCGATCAGTTCAGAGCTCCTGTAGTGACTGTAGGGACCCTTCTGGCCGAAGGGTGTGATGGAGACAATCACGATCTTCGGATTGATGGCGCGGAGTGCTTCGTAGCCGAGGCCTATCCGCTGGAGGTAGCCGGGTTCGAAGGACTCAATGACAAAGTCGACCCGGCTCACCAGCTCGCGGAAAACTTCCGCCCCCTTGGGGTTCTCGATGTCGAGCGTGATGCCGCGCTTGCCGGTGTTGAACGCCTTCCAATAAAGACTGCGCTCCACCCCGGGCACATCCTGGTGGAACGGCGGGATCAACCGGGAGGCGTCACCTCCGGGCCGCTCAACCTTGACCACATCAATGCCAAGCTCGCCAAGAACCTTGCCGCAGATGAAACCAGTCTCATCCGTCAAATCAAGAGCCCGGGCTCCGCTCAGAAGTCCCTTATTCATGCCTCTGCCTCTGCCTTCCTCATGGTGTTGTGTTCTCCGTGGAGCCGGGAGAGGAACTCCGCGACCTTTTCGGAGATGGCCTGCGCGTCGGCGAACGCATAGTCCTGATCGGCCAGGGCAAGAACGGGGATGCCCCGTTCCTGGAGTGCCCGCCGTTGGTCGGGGAAGTCCCACCCGACCGACGTGTCGTTCGCCAAGTGCAGGAAGACCTCGCAGTCGGCGCGTGCGGCAACTGCAGCATCGGTCCTGAATCCGACCCTCCGCTTCACCCCAAAGGCCCACGGCTCAGGGAATTTGAAGGTGTAGCGGTCCGCGATCGCCTCCATCGGATCGATGGACGGGTCCACCGGCGCCTGGGCGTAGCGGTCGCCGAACTCGGTGTCCTCGCCCACCACGACGGCAGGCAGCGCCTCCACGATTTCGTGGAGCCTTCCGTGGTCCAGCGAGCTGCCAGACAGGAAGACCCGCTTCAAGCCCGGGGACTGCGCCGCGGCCGTGGGCACCTCGCTGGCCAGGAACTGCCGGAGCGCATCGTTGAAGTCCGGCTTCGGCATGAGCATCGACGCCACGGTGATGGTGTGCGCGTCCGTGCCGGAGATCCGGGGGGCGTCCTGCTTGCGAAGCGCGGAGACCGCACGCAGCAGCGACCGGGTCTCGTTGGTGAGTGTGATCGCAGCCGCGAGGGCGTCGTCGTCGATCGCAGCGCCTGAGCGGTCCTGGAGATAGGACCGGAACTCCCGCTGGAGGTGCAGGTTGTAGTCTCGGTGCTCCCGGTAGGTGCCGCGCACACGCTCGAGGTAGTACACGTCGCCAAAGTCCGGGGTGGCGGAGATCTGCCGGTAAGCCTCAAGGAACCCGTGCGTGTTCGCCAGCCAGCGGTCGCCACCTGTCACGCAGAGCACATCGACGGAGTCGTAGCGGCCGGTGACCATCGCCTCGATGAGGTGGCGCACGCGGTCCGGGGCCGAGAGGTCAAGGTAGGGATCGGCGGTGCCAGTGCCCGACCGGGGGTCGCCGGTCAGCAGCATGGGCTGGAAGCCGGCCGCGATGGCCAGCTCTTCGGGGAAGCCGGTGTCAAGGAAGCCGATCACCGGACGGCCCCCGAAAGAGACCAGTGAATCGAGCGCGTCCGGATCAAACCGGTTCTCCACGACCTGCCGGAAAAGACTGAGGACAGTCACGGAATCAGCTCCAATTCTGGGAGGGCAACGGCCTTTTTCATCGGGACCCCTCGATCTGCTCAATGAATTCGGTGACCTGGGCGCGCATCGCTTCCTCGTCCCAGGCCGCATTGTCGAACGGCGAGTAGTCCAAGAACAGGGCGGGGATGCCCTCACGGCGGAGGGCCTCGGCCATGAATCGCGAACTCGCTGAACTTTCGCGGGTAGCGCCCCTGGCGGGGAGCACGACGCCGTCGATGCGGTAATCGCGCGATTGGGCCACCACGAGCTCTGCCGCTGACTTTGGGCTCGGGCCGGTGTACTTCATGTGGCGGCGCAGGTATGCCGCGCGGAGGGCATTGCTGCGGTCCGGCTGCATCATGCGCTGCGCCCGGGGAAGGTACATCGTTTCGACGAAAATCGCGCCGTGGCTTTCCTCCCAGGCGTTGTAGAAACCCAGGTTGAACCAGAGCGGGGTTCCGCCCCAGAGGAGACGAATCCGCTCTCCCTCGACGGCTGCCTCGCGATTCTCGACCTTATCCTTGACCTCCCGGTACATGCCCTTGACGTGGTCCAGTGCCCACTCGTGTCCGAAGTGGGTCTCGAAGATGCCCACCTCCGTATAGGCCTCGGATGCGGTGAACGGCGCCGGGCCAGCCGATTTGTAGGCAAGGTCCGTGATTTTCCAGTAGTACTCGGCCATCTCGTCGGCGCGCCGGAGGTATTCACGCAGGCGCGTCTCGCTGTAGGGCTTGCCCGTGACCGACTCGAGGAACCGGACGCAGCCTTCAAACTCGCGCACGTTGAAGTTGATCATGTCCTCATTGCGCCAGTCGCGGCCCTCCCACCACCGCGGAGGAACCGAAGCTTGGCGGTGCGGGTCATCCATCAGGTAAATGGGCGAGCCGAATTCCCGCGCGTACAGCTCGTAGATAGCCGGCTCGGTCATGTAGCCGCCCACGATGGCAGAAGGCTTGGGCAGTCCGCCGTAGGGTGCGGTCTCAGGATCAGGATTGAAGCAGTAGCCCAGCGGCAGGCTCTCGTAGTTGGCGAGGGACCGGAAGTAGCCCCGGTCATCGATGGCTCCCTGGTAGTGCTCAAAAAGCTGCTTGGCTGCCATGACCGATCCATATTGGACGGGCAGCACCAGATAGAGGTCCATCGCATTGAACAGCTCCATGGGACCGTAGCCGAAGACAAACGACTCACCGTTGGCGATGTCCTGCCACATCCGGGCGGTGTACGCCCGGTTCAGGGCCGTGGCCTCGGCCGAGGACGCGAGTCGCTTCTTGCTGCGCGCACCCTTCCATGCCGGGGCGGCCTTCGCCTCGGCGAGGGGAACCGACTGCAGGCCGGTCACAGCGACGACTCCGGGCGGCCCGGCACCGTCACGCGGCTGGGCGCGGGCATACTGGCTGCTGCCAGGGATTCCCCCGCCGAACCATCTTTCCCGGTGGCAGTTTCAGCTGTTATCTCGGCCTCCGTCAAGGAATTGATCGGCCGGCCGGCCAGGACCGGCCCGCTGGTATGCAGGTGGCACTTGGCGGCGCCGCCGCCGGGGATCTCCACCTTCGGCGGCGCCGTCTGTGCGCAGATGGCCATGGCGAACGGGCACCGCTGGTGGAAGGCACATCCGCTGGGCGGGTTTGTGGGATCGGGAATGTCGCCTCGCAGGAGGAGCTTCGTCGTCGCCCGCTGCGCCACGGGATCCGGTACGGGAACAGCGTTCAGCAGGACCTGCGTATAGGGGTGAGCAGCGGCTTCAAAGATTCGATCCACCGGTCCTTCCTCCACGATCTCGCCGAGGTACATGACAGCGACGTAGTCCGAAATGTGGCGAACGACTGCCAGATCGTGCGAGATGAACAGGTAGGACAAACCGATCTTGTCCCGGAGTTCCTCCAGCAGGTTGATGACCTGGTTCTGGGTCGATACGTCTAGGGCGCTGACTGCTTCGTCGCACACCAACACCTCGGGATTGAGCACAATCGCCCGGGCGATGGCTATTCTCTGCCGTTGGCCTCCGGAGAACTCGTCCGGGTAGCGGTCTGCGTAATCGGCGTTCAGGCCCACCAGGGTGAGCACCTCACTGATCCGTTGGGCACGCTCCGCGCTGCTCAACTTCGTGTGGACCTTCAGCGGTTCGGCGATGCTCGCCCCCACCGTCAGCGAAGGGTTGAGCGATGAATAGGGGTCCTGGAACACCATCTGGATCCGCTTGCGCTCCTTGCGGAATGCGCCGGACTTCAGGTGCGAGACGTCCAGGCCATCGAACTTCACGGTCCCTTCTGACGGGATGAGCCGCATCAGGGCGCGTGCCAGCGTCGATTTTCCGGAGCCCGACTCCCCCACCAGGCCGAGCGTCTCACCGGCGCGAAGTCTAATGTCCACCCCGCGGACCGCCTGCACTGTGGTGGAGTGGCCGGCCCGGCGGACCGGGAAGGAGACCTTGAGGTCTTCGGCCTGCAACACTATTTTGTCCGTGCTCATGATTCGTTCTCCTGCATCCAGGTATTTCCCCGCAAACAACGATTCGAACGCCCCGGTGAGATCTCCAGCAGGGTTGTCGGCAGTTCGCACGACTCGAGGCGGTGCCGGCAGCGCGGTGCAAACCTGCACCCGGTAACGAAATCCGTGGGCCGTGGCGGAGACCCCGGGATCCATTCGAGGCTCCCTCGCCGGCTGGTGATGCTCGGCATGGCTGCCAACAGGCGGTTGGTGTAGGGGTGCTGGGGGGCCGCAAAAGTCTCGAAGACATCCCCTTCTTCGACGATCTGCCCTGCATACATCACGGCCAGGCGATCACAGACATCGGCAACCACGCCCATGTTGTGGGTAATGAAGATCATCGCAAGCCCCAGGTCCTCCTTCATCTCGGTCAGAAGGGCCAGGATTTGCGCCTGAACGCTGACGTCGAGGGCTGTGGTGGGCTCGTCGGCAATGAGCATCGACGGGTTGTTTGCTATGGCCATGGCGATCAAGACGCGCTGGCGCATGCCGCCGGAGAATTCATGCGGGTAGCTTTCAGCCCGGACGCGTGCGTTGGGGATCCGCACCTTGTCCATGGCCTCGATGGCCAGTTCCTTGGCCTGCGCAGCAGTCACATCCTGGTGGACGCGGATGCCGGCCGCAATCTGGTGGCCCACTTTGAAAGCAGGGTCGAGGCTGGTCATGGGTTCCTGGAACACCATTGCGATGTCGTTCCCGCGCATGCTTTCCAGTTGGCGGTCGGTGAGGCGGAGGAGATCCCTCCCCTGGAACATCGCCGTGCCGGAAACGCGCTGGCCACGCTGCCGCCCCAGAAATCCCATGAGCGACATGGCCGATACGCTTTTCCCGGAGCCGGATTCACCGACGAGGCCCA
This sequence comes from Arthrobacter sp. 35W, assembly GCF_000482545.1. Classification (GTDB taxonomy): domain Bacteria; phylum Actinomycetota; class Actinomycetes; order Actinomycetales; family Micrococcaceae; genus Specibacter. The sequence goes on along the minus strand of NZ_KI519455.1, from coordinate 1,331,054 downwards.
GGGTCTCCCCGGGCCGGACCGAGAAGGAGACGTTGTCAACCACGGGCGTCCATGCGCCGTTGAAGTCGATTTCAAGCCGGAGGTTCTCGACGCTCAGCAGCGCGTCCTTTGCGTCGGTCATCGACGTACCTTCTTTCCAATCGAATCCCGGACACCATCGCCCAGGACATTCAGTGCCAGAACGCTAATCGCGATGCAGACACCGGGGAAGACCGCCAACCAAGGCGACTGGGAAATGTAATTGAAGGCGCTGCCCAGCATCGCACCCCAGCTTGCCTCCGGAGGCTGGACTCCCAGACCGATGAAGCTCAGTCCGGCTTCGATCAACATGACAGTGCCGGCGAGGATGGCGGCGAAGACCACCAGTGGTGCCAGGACATTGGGCATGATGTGGCGGAAAACAATCTGATATGACGGAGTGCCGATGCTCCGCGCGGCTTCAATGTAGGTCTCTTCGCGGATGCTGAGCACCGATCCGCGCACCAACCGGATGGCCCTTGGTGCGGTGCTGAGGCCGATGGCCACCATCGCGTTCGTCAGGTTTGGGCCGAGGATTCCCGCAATCGCCATGGCGAGCAACAGGGCCGGGAAGCTCATGACGGCGTCGGTGAAAAACATGATGACTTTATCGATCCAGGCGCCAAAGAAACCGGCCACCAGACCCAGCGGCACGCCAACGACCAAGGCAATACCGGTGCCTTGGAGTGCTGCGATCAAGGACACCCGCCCACCTATGAGGAGGCGGCTGGCCACGTCGCGGCCCAGTTCATCGGTTCCGAACAGATGCCCTGGCGATCCGGGGGGAAGCAGCACCGCGTTGAGGTCCGGGGCGTAGGGATCGTACGGAGTGACCCACGGGGCGATGAGGGCGACCGTGGCCAGGATGCACAGGGCCACCAGGCCGGCCATCGCGATCGGCTGCTTCTTCAGGCGGGCTGAGAAGCGGTTGGGGTTCACGCGGCGCGGCGACTTCCGCACTGCACTTTGCGCCATGACGCTCACTAGACACGCACCTTTGGGTTGAGGACGGTGTATATGATGTCCGTCGCAAAGTTGATGATGATCACGAAGCAGGCGTTGAGGAGTACCACGCCCTGGAGAACGGGCAGGTCCTTCAGCGTGACCGAATCGATGGCCAACGTTCCGAGGCCCGGGATGCTGAATACTTTCTCCACCACCACGCTTCCGCCGAGGAGGACTGCCGCCTGAAGACCAACCACGGTGGCCAACGGAGGCGCGCCGTTCTTCAGTGCCCTCTGCCAGAGGACCCTCCGCCGGGTCAGGCCTTGCGCTCTGGCCGTGCGGATGTAGTCCTGCGAGAGGATTTCCGAGACGCTGCTCCGAGTCTGGCGCTGCAGCTCGGCGCCGGCGGCCGCAGCCAGCGCCACACCCGGAAGGACCAGATGCATAAACCATGCAACGGCGTTGGTGGTGATCGGCGTGTAGCCGACCGCCGGAAATACGCGCCAGTTCAGGGAGAAGAGGATCAGCAGGATCATTCCGACCCAGAAGTTTGGCGTTGCGATCCCCACCGTCGACAAAACGGTGGTGATCTTATCAGCGAGCCTGCCGCGCCGGGTGGCCGCCAACATTCCGGCAAGGATGCCGAAGAGGACAGCGGCGATGATGGCGAAGAGCGCGAGGGACAGGGTCACGGGGAGTCTGCCCATCAAAAGCCCGGAGACCGGCGTGTGGTAAAAGAACGAGGTTCCGAGATCGCCGTGAACCACTCCGTTCATCCAAGAGAAATACTGTTCGAACCAGGGCTTGCTGAGCCCCAGCTGCTCACGGATGGCCGCGATCGATTCCGGCGTCGCGCCTTCTCCGGCGAGGGAAACGGCCGGGTCGCCCGGGATAAGGGCAGACAATCCGAACACGGTAAGCGTGACAGCGCCAAACAGGAGCAACGACCGCAGGAGGCGGGAACCCAGGCTGCGCAGCAGGCCCGCAACGGGTATGCGGCGCTTGGCAGGTGTTGGCTGCTTTTTCGGCTCCCGTAGGGCCGGGCTTACGGATAGGTCTGTTGTCGGCGTCATGGCGTCAGCACCACTTCTCGATCTTGATCACGGCAATCTCTCTTCATGGATGCGGTTTGTCGGCCCGGGACCGCTCGGAACACGCGTTTCGAATGTGCTTCCCCGGGCCGGCTGCCGTTACTTACTCGCTGCTACGCCCACACCGGTGAGAATGGGGAATCCGCTCGCCCACGGCTTCACGCCCACCAGGGATTTGGAGTAGGCCACTACTTGGTAGACCCATGCGACGGGCGTGTTCGCCTGGGTCGATGTCGAGGTGATCTCGGCGAGCTGGTCAAAAACCTTCGCACGTGCGGCCGGATCCGCGGTGCCCGCCGACTGCTGGATCAGGTCGGTGACCTTCGGGTCAACAACCTTGCCCGGGTTGTAGGCTGCGGTCGGAAGCAGCATCTGCTGGTAGGCGTTGGACAGGTCGTTTTTCCCGTCGAATGACCAGAGCCCGGCGGCGGCGCTGGGCTTGTACCACAGGGCTTCGGCGGGTCCTGAGCCCGGAGGGTTGACGACTTGGATCTTGACGCCGATCGTGGCCCAGTTGGCCTGGATCGCCTCTGCTTCCTTGGCAAATTTCACCGGAGCAACGAAGGTAAAGGACAGTCCGTCCGCGTAGCCTGCCTCGGCGAGGAGCTTCTTGGCCTTCTCAGGGTCATAGGAAATCGGCTTCGCCGTGCTGCTGAATCCGGGCAGGCCGTCGAGGCGGAACTGGGAAGCGGCCTCGCCCTGGCCAAGGAACACGCCCTTGACGATGCCCTCACGGTCGATCGCCATATTCAGGGCGTCGCGGACCCGCTGGTCGGCAAGGGGCTTGTACAGGTCCGGGTTCCAGGTGATGCCGCTGAGCTGCCGCCCCTTGATGGGGTAGGTGCTGAGGATGTCAGCAGCGGACTTAAGATCCACGGCCTGCGCCGCACCAACAATGCCCATGTCAACGCTGCCTGATCGGATCGCGTTCGCCATGGCAACCGGGTCCTGGATCTGGGTGATCGTGACGCCGGCGACGCGCACCGCGTCGGGCATCCAGTATTTCGGCTGTGCGGAGAGGGTGATGGACACGCCCGGCTGGGCGCTCTCGAGCGTGAACGGGCCGGTGCCCACCGGCTTCGTAAAGTCGCCGGCGCCAATAACCTTGGCATCCATCATGATGCCGGCACGGTCGCTCAGGACGGCAGGGAGCGAAACATCCACTTGCTTCTGGACGAACCGGAGCTGAGTGGGGCTGACAATGTCCACCTCCTGGACGTTGGACAATTGGCCAGCAACCGTCGAGCCTGGAGCCGTGAGGTAGTGGTCGATGGTTGCTTTGGCACTGGTCGCATCGAAGGCGTCACCGTTGCTGAACGTGACACCTGCGCGAAGTGCAAAGTCGTAAGTCTTGCCGCCGTCGGGAGTGCTCCAGGATTCAGCAAGGGACGGAATGACGTTGTTCTTTTCATCCAGGCCCGTGAGTCCGTCATAGACCATCTTCTGGATCGGGACTTCCAGCGATCCGGCGGTCTTGGCCACGTCCCACGATGACTGCAGGTTGGTGACGCCGACTTTGATGGTGGCATCGCGATTTACCTGAGCATCGGGGGACGCGGAGTCCACTGGCGAAGCGCTGCAACCGGCCAGCAATACTGCCGTGATCCCTGCTGCGCCGCCGAGCAACATGCGAGCTCTCATTTCACTCCTTCGTGATTGGCTTCCTGGCGACCGGAGTCACACCCATGTCGACTCATTTGAGACGATCGCTTAGCTAACTGTCGCATGTTGCGTAAATCACGTCAAGTGCCCCGCGTCACCCCCTCCATAGAGGCCTGATCCTCTGGAGCCGGCTCGCACGAAGGCTTCCTTGCCAGCAAACGCCTACAAATAGCTGAACCGCGAAGGGCCATGGGGCGACGACTACGTCCATTGGCGGGCGACGGGGGAAGGGGCCGCTTCTTTTAGTAATGCATTTCTGCATAGATCGCTCATAAATTTGTATTTCTTTCAAGCTACACTCGACTGAAACAAGGCAGTGCCTGCCCCCACTCATCACAGACGCTGGAGTACTTGACCATGCAATTGTCCACAGACGAGCCTGCCGGCCAGTCCCCCGGATTCCCCAGGTGGCAGTCGGGACGGAATCCCCAGCATCTGATCGTGACAATCTTGGGGGACTTCTGGCTTGCACGGCCGGAGTTCCTGCCCTCCTCGGCCCTGATCCGCCTGCTGGAGGATCTTGACGTGAGTGTGCCGAGTGCGCGGGCCTCCCTTAGGCGCCTTACGCGCCGAGGCGTCACGACGTCAAGGAAGCAAGGACGGCGTACGTATTACCGCCTCGCCGACCCGGTGGCCCGCGACGCGGTGGACGTTGGTTCTGCAATTATGGCGTTCGGGGCAGAGCGTCCCTGGTCTGGCCAATGGACCCTATGCATGTTTTCGTTGCCGGAAAGCCGGCGGGAAACCCGCAACCGCGTGCGGATGCGCCTCAAGATGCTGGGTTTCGCCCCGGTGTACGACGGCGTCTGGGCCTCCCCACTTGAGCAGATCGAGAGTGCCGCTTCGGTCTTGGAAGAACTGGAGGTGGATGACGGTTCCGTGTTTACCTCCGTGGAACATCAGACGGCTGGCCGCGCCGGAATCAGCTCTGCGTGGAAGCTCGATGAACTGCGGGAGAACTATGATCATTTTCTCCGTGAATGGTCATGGGTGCCCGAGGTGCTGGAGGGCGGCCTGATTTCCCCCAAGGACGCCTTTAGGGTCCGGACACTCATGACGGATAGCTATCGCCGCTTCCTCAAGCTCGATCCCGGCCTGCCCAATGAAGTGCTGCCAGGAGCGTGGCCAAGGGCGCGTGTACGGGAACTGTTCAGGTCGTCGTATGACGGCCTGGCGGCGCTGGCGGCGCTGCGGGTTCGACAGGTCGTGGGAGAACTGTCCATGGAGCTCGCCGGCTTCGTACACACTCACACCACAGCAAATTTTGAGGAGAGCGACCAGTGCGTCCGCACCTGCCGGAATTGCGTCCACTTCGACGAATGGGCCAACGCTGGGTGGGACGAGGAAGAGCCGCCAGTGGCGGCATTGAACGAATGAACACACCAACTGACGGTGGAGTTCGCCGAGACCGTGGCGATGGATGACGGCAGGTTCGGCGCGCTTATCCACCGCCGCTCATACGCTGATTCACGGGTGCGCACGAACGTTTCCAGCCCAGTTCTGCCAGGATAGACCCGCCTCTTGGGTTGCTCTTCCCAACCCCTGAGCGCGCTGGCCTCCGGTTGCAGCTGTCACAGGTCTATTCCGGCTCAGACTGCTGTAAGACCACCATCGACGGCGATGGCCTGCCCGGTAATGAAGGATGCCCTTCCGGAGAGCAAGAAAATGACGGGGCCAGCGATCTCGTCTGGATCTGCGCGGCGCCCGAGCGGTGCGGTGACCGGCTGATGCCCCATCGCCTTCACTCCCAATATGCTGTCACCGAAATTCGTCATCGTCGATCCGGGATGGACGCAGTTGGCGCGCACACCTTGGCTGCCATAACGCGCCGCGACGTGGCGAGTGAACTGGACCAAACCTGCCTTGGAAGCGCCGTAGACTGCCGCCGAATCTGGATGCCGCGAAATGAGTGCACCGGTCGATCCGATCGTCACAATCGACCCTCCGCCAGCATCCACCATGGGCCGGACAAAGTGTTTGAGGGTGAGAAAATGCCCGTCCAGGTTGACCGACATGACCTTGCGCCACGTTGTGAGGTCCATATCCTCAATGGAGCCGCTCGCTCCGATACCCGCCGCAAGACACAATGCTGTGACCGGCCCGCGCCATTCCGCAGCCTCGCGGGCGCACGCCATGACCTGCTCTTCGCTCGTTGTGTCACAGGCAATCGCGCGAGCAGTTCCTCCCGCCTCCTCGATCGCTTGCGCGGTATCGTCCGAGCGCGCTGGGTCGATGTCTACGACAATGACATCCGCACCCTCACGAGCGAGCCCGACGGCCACCGCGCGACCTATTCCGCTGCCAGCACCAGTAACGAGAGCAACACGTCCTTCAAGTCCAAGGTCCATATTCTTCAATTCCTTCTTCGAAGGGCAGGCCGAGTCCAGTTTCGGCCTCGGCCTACCGCCGCGCTTTCCATTACTTGTAGAAACGGGCGAGGAATTCGGCGACGACGGCAGGGCGTTCCTGCCCCTCGATCTCGATGGTGTTGGCCACCTTAATTTGGGCGCCACCCTTGACCTCGGTGACTTCGGCGATGGTGGACTGCATGCGGATGCGGGAGCCGACCTTGACCGGGGAAGTGAAGCGGACCTTGTCGAGCCCGTAATTCACCTTGGTGGCGACGCCATCGACGTCGAACAGTTCGCTCCAGAACGGGATGATGAGCGAGAGGGTGAGGAAGCCGTGGGCGATCGGTGCACCGAACGGGCCGTCCTTGGCACGTTCCGGGTCAACGTGGATCCACTGGTCGTCGCCGGTGGCATCGGCAAACTTGTTGATCTGTTCCTGGGTTATTTCACGATATTCCGTGAGTCCGAGATCGGTGCCGGCGAGGGTCAGCAGTTTGTCGAAATCGACGACGAGGTTGGGCATCTTTGTCTCCTGAGTTGGTGTTCTGCTGTGGGCAGGCGGAGCGGTGGGTGCCCCATAGGTGTCGAGATGTGCTCGGAGCCCTCCTAGCGGTCCAGTCCGAGCAGCCGGACGGCATTGCCCTTGAGGATCTTGGGCCGGACTTCGTCCTTGAGCGGGAGGTCCGCGAAGGCGGCCAGCCACTTCTGCGGCGTGATGAGCGGGAAGTCGGTGCCGAAGAGCACCTTGTCCTGCAGCGCCGAGTTGGACATCTTCACGAGGGACTCCGGGAAGTACTTCGGGGACCAGCCGGAGAGGTCGATGAACACGTTGGACTTGTGGGTGGCGATGGAGTTGGCCTCGTCCTGCCACGGCACCGAGGGGTGGGCCATGATGATCTGCAGCCCGGGGAAGTCCGCCGCGACGGCGTCCAGCAGCAGCGGGTTGGAGTACGCCAGTTTGATGCCGTACCCGCCGGGCAGGCCGGCGCCCATGCCGTTCTGCCCGGTGTGGAAGATGGCCGGCAGGCCCAGTTCTTGGAGGGCTTCCCAGAGCGGGTAGAACTGCTCGCTGGACGGGTCGAAGCCCTGCAGGGACGGGTGGAATTTGAACCCGCGCGCGCCCAGCTGCACGGCCTGACGCCTGGCATCGGCGATGGCGTCCGTACCGGTCCGGGGGTCGACGCTGCCGAACGGGATCAGCACGTCGTTGTTCCGGGCCGCCCCGGCGATGAGGTCCTCGATGCTGTTCGGCTCGTGCTTGAGCTGGGTCCGGGCGTCCACGGTGAACACGACGGCGGCCATGTTCAGTTCCCGGTAGACCTCGGCGATGCGGTCCAGCGACGGGGTGCGGTCCTCGGCCTTGAAGTACTTCGCGGAGGCCTCGGTCAGGGCCGGCGGCAGAGATTCGTGGCCGTGGCCGTCTACTTCGAGGTGGACGTGCATGTCGATCGCATCGATCGTCGCGGCGTCGATGCCAAGTTCGTAGCGCTGGGGGGCGGCCACGTCAGCGGACCTCTGCCGGTTCGGGCTTGAGGTCTTCGGGCAGCGGGAGGAATTCCTCGCCGACGCTTTGGAGCTTGTCACCGAAGAGCTGGCCGAAGTTCTCCACGAGGTCCGCATAGCACCAGCCACCCTCGCGGTATTCAGTGGCGGCGGCCTCGGGATGGGTCCAGAGCTGCAGGCGGTCCCCGCCGGCGCCGATGGCCTGGCCGGTGATCCCGGCGGCGGCGTCGGAGGCGAGGAAGGCGATGAGCCCTGCGACGTCGCCAGCGGTGCCGAAGCCCAGCTCATGCCGGAAGAATGCCGGCATGGCCTCGCCGCGCTCGTCCGCTTCAACGGCCTTCTGGAAGTAGGGGACAGTCTTGGTCATGGCGGTGGCGGCCACAGGGATGACGGCGTTGGCAGTGACGCCGGCCTTCTTCATTTCCAGGGCCCAGGTGCGCACCATGCCGACAATTCCGGCCTTGGCCGCAGCGTAGTTGCTCTGGCCGAAGTTGCCGCGCTGCCCGGTGGGCGAGCCGATCGTGATGATGCGCCCGGCGATGCCGCTCTCCTTGAAGTACGCGAACACTTCGCGGGCACAGGTAAAGGTGCCGCGGAGGTGGACGTTGATGACCAGGTCGAAGTCCTCATCCGTCATCTTCAACAGGGACTTGTCCCGCAGGATACCGGCGTTGGTGACCAGAATGTCCAGCCGGCCGAAGACCTCCACGGCTGTCCGCACCAGTTGCTGGGCGGATTCGGCGCTGCCCACCGGGGCGACTACTGCGACGGCGCGGCCGCCGTCGGCCTCAATGGTTCGGACCGCGTCAGCGGCCACCTCGGCGTCGACGTCGTTGATCACGACGGCGGCGCCCTGGCGGGCGAGTTCCCGAGCGTAGGCCAGGCCGAGGCCCCGGCCGCTCCCGGTAACGATTGCTACTTTTCCTGACAGGCTCATGGCTGCTCCTTTGCTAGCTGAACTTGTACATCCCGCCGTCCGGCATGGGATGCTGTTCTGTATTCATGAGAATATAGATTGTTGTAATTGTCAATGATATATTCTGGCAACTATTTTGAAATGGGATGACGCATGGAAAACCATGGTGAGCAGCTGACCGAGGCGGTGGGGAAGCTCGTCGCCGCTTCAATCAGCCGGGACATAGGTTTCCTGCTGGCCAAGCTGCACGCTGCCAGTTCGATTGTGAACAACCGGGCCCTGGCCGAATTCGACCTCAAGGAACGCTCATACTCGGTGCTGGCTCTTGCCCACAGCGGGTTGGAGCCCACCCAGCGCGAGATGGCAGAGTTCCTGAGTCTGGATCCCAGCCAGATTGTCGCCCTCATCGATGAACTTGAAAAACGCGGACTCGTGACCCGGGTTCCCGGCCAGCAGGACCGGCGGGCCAAGACGGTTACGACGACTGCCGAGGGGTCCCGACTTTTCGCAACTGCCCGGCAAGCGGCACTTCGGGCCGAGTCCGTGGCACTGGATGCCCTCGAACAGGACGAAGCTGCGACTCTCCAGGCGCTCCTCCGAAAAGCGTTGTGGGGTGCCGGAATTGGCTAAACCTCAGACCGTCGCCGCCACTCTGCGCTCTTGCTGCATTTGCCGTGGGCGAAACAGTGCCATTTCCGTCGATGGCGCCTCCTTCGTGGGGCCATCGCGGCCCGATTGCTAGGGGTGGCTGGATTCGGGCCGCTCGAGCAGTTCAATCCGGACGCCGTCGGGGTCGGCGAGGAATGCGTTCCGGCCGTGGCCGGATGGTGTCTCCGCGGCCGGCGCGATGGGCTGTACGCCCCGTTCGGCGAGCGTCGCCAGTGCCCTGTCGACGTCGTCGACGCGAAGCCCAAAGTGCTCAAAGGCATCGGGCTCCTCCGCCGAGGTCCGCAGGCTGAGGACGTCGTAGCCGATGTTGTAAAAGGACCCCTCCGCCGTCGACATGTCCTCAAGCGCCGCCATGCCGATGGTCTTGGTGAAGAATTCGTGGGCTTCCGCAAGGTCATCCACCCGGTACGCATAGTGGTCAAACCTCGTGACGAGGCCCGTCCCGGCATCGGGGACGCGGAAATCGACGTCCCGTTCCAGGAGTTCCAACCGGGCACCATCGGGACGCCGCAGGAACGCCAGCGTCCCGTTTCCGGTGCCGGCCTTCTTCGGGGCTTGGTCGCCCGAGCAGCCGGCCCTGACCAGACGCTCGTAGTCGCCTTCCAGGTCGTCCGTCATGAACGCCAGATGGTCGATGCCAAACCTGGTCGCCTCGCTGGGGACGGGAACGAAAATGAGTTCGATCATGCCGCCGGCGAGCTGGAGGTAGACAATCCGGACCTGTAGACCGTCAATGGTGTGGTCGAAGACGATCTTGGCATCCAGCTTCTGGTAGAAGTCCAGGGACGCTTCGATGTCTTCGACCAAGATGCCAAAGTGGTTGAGTTCGTAGATCATGCGACTGCTCCTTCGTGCGGAGGGAAATCCTGCACGCTGAGATGGACGTTCTTTTCATTTAGAACGCGTCTAAGTGAAAAGAACGTCCATCTCAACGCGGATCAGATGCCGTTGAGGGCCTCGGAGGTGGCCATCGTGACGTACCTGGCGGCCTCGGCCATGGCGGCCTCTGGGGAGCGCGCGACGTCGGCAGCACTGACGGCAGACACCACGCCGTGGGCGGCCAGCTCCGCCTCGCTGACGGCGATGCGCCCGGCGACGACGACGACGGGCAGCCCGAGGGCGTGCGCGGCGTCGGCGACACCGATGGGGGCCTTGCCGGAGAGCGACTGGGAGTCCATGGACCCCTCGCCGGTGATGACGAGATCCGCAGCCGCAAGGGCGCCGTGAAGGTCCGTCAGCTCGGCCACCAGATCGAAGCCACGCTCAATGCGGGCCTTGGCATAGGCCAGGAAGATGGACGGGAAGCCGCCGGCAGCACCGGCGCCGGGGACGTCGATGTCCACGCCCGTGGCCGCCTGCACCACGGCGGCCAGGTTCTTCAGGCCGGCATCCAACTGCGCAACATCGGCGTCGGTCGCGCCCTTCTGCGGTCCGAAGATGTGGGCGGCGCCGTTGGGCCCGTACAGCGGGTTGTCCACGTCCACGGCCAGTCGGATGGCCACCCCGGCGAGGCGCGGGTCCAGCTCGGAGGCGTCGATGGACACCACATCCACCAGCGATCCGCCGCCCAGGGGCACCAGATTGCCCTCGGCGTCGAGCAGCTTCAGGCCCAGCGCACGCAGGGCGCCGGTGCCGCCGTCGGTCATGGCCGAGCCGCCCAGGCCCACCATGATTTCGGTGGCGCCGGCGTTCAGTGCGGCCTGGATGAGCTGGCCGGAGCCATAGGAGTGCGCGCGCAGGGAGTTCTCACTGGTCGGCTCGCACAGCAGATAGCCGCTGGCCTGCGCCGTCTCCACCACCGCCGTCGTGCCCTTGATGGCCCAGGCGGCGCCCACGGGCTTGAGGATGGGGCCAACAACGGCGTTGATCCGCTCCTCATAGCCGGCGGCAACGGCCGCCTCCAGGGTGCCCTCGCCGCCGTCGGCGATGGGGAAGGCCGTCACCACGGCCTCGGGGTACACACGCAGCGCGCCTTCGGCCATGGCCGCGGCCGCCTCGACAGCCGTCAGCGTGCCCTTGAACTTGTCCGGAGCAATCAGAATTCGCATGGCTCCATCCTGCCAGTTGGCGGCTCAGGGCCAATAGCCGCGTAGCTGCATGACGTCGGCCAGCAGATCCGCCCGGTCCGTCATGATGCCGTCCACGCCCAGATCAAAGAGTTCGTGCATCTGTGCCGGATCGTCGATGGTCCACACATGCATCGTCAAACCGAGCCGGTGCGCCCGGGCCACGGAGCGTGCCGTGACCAGTGCCAGGCCGTACATGCGGACGGGGATCTGCAACACGTCCGTTCCCCGCAGGAGGCGGCGCAGCAGCGGATCCGGCAGCCAGCCCAGGAACGTGAAGAGAGCGATGGTCCGCACGCCGGCGGAGCTCGCTGTGCGCCGGGTGAGCCGTTTCAGCACGGCCCGGCGGCGCTTGTCGGAGAAGGAGGCCACGCAGACGCGGTCGTGCAGCCCGTGCTCCTCGATCAGGGCCGCCAGCGGTGCCACGGAGGCCTCGTCCTTGACGTCCAGATTGAAGCGCAGGTCCGGGAACGCCTCCACCAGGGCGGCCAGCGTGGGAATGGGTTCGGTGCCGCCGATCAGGGCCCGGCCGACGACGGCGGCGGGCAGCTCGTTGATCCGCCCCGCTCCTGTACTCACCCGGTCCAGGGTGGAGTCATGGAAGATGACCACCACGCCGTCGGAGGTGGTGTGGACGTCGGTTTCCACATGCGTGAAGCCCAGCTGGGCCGCGGCGGCAAAGGCCGGCAGCGAGTTTTCCAGCCCGGTGCGGGAGAACCCCCGGTGGGCAAAGGCCAGTGGCACCGGTGAGTCGAGGTACGGCAGCTGCGTCACGGCTCCACGGTACTGGATCGGCGTGGCGCGCGGGCGTCTAGCTGCCCCGGAGCGCGGCCAGCCGTTCTTCGATCACCTGGGCAACGCCGTCGTCGTCAAAGTGCGGCGCCTGCAGATCCGTGGCGGAGCGCGCCTCGGCGTGGCCGGACGCCATGGCATAGCCCGAACCGGCCCAGCGCAGCATCTCGATGTCGTTGGGCATGTCGCCGAAGGCCACCACATCCGCCGCGTCAATGCCGCGGGAGGCCGCGTACTCCGCCAGGGTCACGGCCTTGTTGACGCCGAACGGACCCATTTCCAGCAGGGCCATGTCCGGAGCGGAGTGCGTGACAGAGAGCAGCCCCTCCAGCCCCGGCCGGACGGCGGCCAGGAAGGCATCGGCGGTGCCGGTGTGGGCAATGGCCAGGAACTTCACGATCCCCGCACCGTCCTTGACCGTCTCCTCCAGCGGGGCCGGGACGATGCCGTCCAGGGCAGGGGCCCCGCCGGGCCTCAGGAAGCCCGGCTCCAGGTGGAAGCCGTCCAGGCTCTCGGCGGCGAAGTGCGACTCCGGCACCAGGGAGCGGATGATCTTGCGGGCGCCGGCCACGGTTTCCCAGGGCAGAAGGTGGGAGGAGACGACGCTTTCGGTGGCCAGATCGTAGACCACGGCGCCGTTGGAGCAGATCACCGTGCCAGTGTGGCCGATCTGGCGGCGCAGCGGCTCGAGCCAGCGCGGCGGGCGGCCCGTGACGAAGACGATGTCCACCCCGGCGCGTGCGGCGGCGGCGAAGGCGGCCACGGTGCGGGGGCTGATGGTCCCGTCGTGGCCCAGGATGGTTCCGTCGATGTCACTGGCAATGAGGCGCATACCCAAGGCTATCGCGTGCCGGCTACCGCTCGTAGACGCCCACCAGCCGGCCGCGGGCCAGGGTGTGGGCGTTCAGCGCGGCGGCGAGGGCCGCGGGCGTGGCATCCGCCGGGACTCCCAGATCCTCAACATCGACGGCGTGGACCACCACCAGGTAGCGGTGCCGGCCGTGCCCCCGCGGCGGTGCCGCGCCCATGTAGCCGCGGAAGCCGCCGTCGTTCTTCAGCACGACGGCGTCCGCCGGCAGCCCCGGCCAGGAGCCGGCCGTTGCCGCACCCTCCGGCAGCGACCCCATGGAGGCGGGGATGTTGGCGACCGCCCAGTGCCAAAAGCCGTGCGGTCCCGGGGCGTCGGGGTCGAACATGGTCACGGCGAAGCTGCGCGTGGCGGCCGGCTGCCCGTGCCAGGACAACTGCGGGGAAAGGTCCCGGCCGCCGGCACCGGACCCCAGCTGCGCCTGCGGCAGCGTGCCCCCTGGCGCGAAGGAGGTGCTGGCGAGCTCAAATGCGGGCACCGCGGGGCCGATGTCGAACGGATCGCTGGCCATGGCTGCTCCTGGCTGCTCGCGGCGTGCCCGGCGGCGGGCGCGCCTATGACGTGGGTGCGGTGTGCAGTTCGGTGCGCGAGGGCGGGTTGGCCCCGGCGCGGGAGACGGTGATGGCGGCGGCGCGGGCGGCGTACCGCAGCACGGTGCCAAGTTCTTCGGCACTGATGGCGCGCAGCTCCTCGCGGCGCTGGGCACCGTCCAGCTCCCGGTCCACCACCGCAGACAGCAGCGCGGCCATGAAGGAATCCCCCGCCCCCACGGTGTCCACCACCTCGGTGGCCGGCACCTGGCACTGCACCTCCCCCGCCGCGCAGACGGCCCAGGGACCGCCGCTGCCCCGGGTGACGACGACGACGGCGGGTCCGCCGGCGCGGCCCGTGTCCCGGACGGTGCCGGGGCGGGAGGAGCCGGCGGAGGGTGCGCCATTGATGTCCAGCCAGCGCCGGGCGGAATCCAGCGGGTCCACTCCCGGGTACAGCCAGGCGAGGTCCTCATCGGAAGCCTTGACCACATCGGCCAGCCGGACGAATTTCTCGGCCTGCTCCCGGGCGTAGTCCACGTCCGTGATGATGCTCGGGCGGGCATTGGGATCGTAGGAGATGGTGGCGTGCGGATGGGCCGCCCGGACGGCGGCGAGCACCTGGTCGGCACCCGGTGCCAGCATGGCGGCGATGGATCCCGTGTGCACAAGGGTGCTGGAGGCCAGCATGAAATGCGGCCGTGCGGCTGTTGCACTGCCGGCTGCGCCGGCCGTGCCGGAGGCTGCACCAGCGTCGGCGGCGAGCGCCGGAAGCTCCCAGTCCAGGGCGAACTCGTAGCTGGCGGCGCCGTCGCCGTCGAGCACGGCACGGGCCACCGAGGTGGGCTTGGCATCCGGGGCCAGCGGCACCAGCACGTGGTTGTCATGCAGATGCGAGGAGACCAGCACCCCATAGGCATCCTGCCCGTAGCGGCCCAGGAACTGCACCGGATGGCCCAGCCGCGCGAGGCCGACGGCCACGTTCAGGGGGCTGCCGCCCACGTGGGGAACGGGCTGCGCACCCGGGTGCACCACCTCATCAATCAGGGCCTCGCCAATGACAGTCAACATGCTCTCAGCCTACGGCCGGCAGCAGCCCGGCAACCAGATCCCGGCAGCTGCGGTACGCCCGATGACGCACATCGATCAGCCCGTAGTGGTCCCCCGGCACCATCACCAGATGGGCCTCGGCGCCGGCCGCCCGGGCGGCGTCCACGTAGACCCGCGATTGGGTGGGCGGAACGTCGTCGTCGTGCTCGGCCTGGACGGCGTAGACGGGGACGGACAGCGGGACGGCGGCCATCGGATCCGCAAGCGCGTAGCGGCCCGGTTCCACGTCCCGTGCGGCACCCAGCAGATTGGCCACGGCGTGGTTGCTCAGGCCCAGCCGGGCGGCCTCGGCCAGGTCCAGCAGTCCCGACTGGCTCACGACGCCGGACAGCTCCACCGCGGGATGGGCACCCGGGGCGCCGTCCGGCAGCTGCGCCCGTCCCGCCGCCCAGACCGCCAGATGTCCGCCCGCCGAATGGCCCAGCGCCACCACATGCTCCAGATCCAGGCCGTGCTCCGCCGCCGCTGAGGCCAGGGCGTCGATGCCGTCTGCCACGTCCTGGAAGGTCTCCGGCCAGCCGCCGCCGTTTCCCGCCCGGCGGTACTCCAGATTCCAGGCAGCGATGCCGTGGGCGGCCAGATCCCGGGCCAGTGGATCGCCCAGCTCGGCGCCGTACGTCGAACGCCAATATCCCCCGTGGATGACCACCACCACGCCCCGGTGCGTGGCCTCCGCGGGCAGGTGCAGCTGCGCCCACTGGTCGGCATGGCGTCCGTAGGCGTAGGACTGGGGTGCGGGCGTGTTCGGGACGGTCATGGATCGAGTGTGCCACCCAGAGTGTAGATGGGACGACCCACCTATTGAAGGGGCGGGTATATTCATCGTGACTACCGAAACGGAGCAGGATTTTCTTGAGCATGCAGGGATCAGCCAACGACCGCATCAGGCGGCAGAATTTGAGCGCGGTGCTGGGCCATGTGCACAGCCATGGTCCGGCCACCCGGTTTGAGCTGGCGGCAGCCACCGGGCTCTCCCGCGCCACGGTGGGCATGCTGGCCGCCGAGCTGGACAAGTTGGGGCTGATCCGGGAGTCCGCCGGACACAAGGCGGTGGGCCCCGGCCGCCCGGTGTCGCACATCACCGCCTCCGATGATGTGGCGGCGATGGCCGTCAGCATCGAGGCCAACCGCATCGAGGCCTGCCTGCTGGGCCTGGGGCAGCGCACCGGACCGGCGGCACACCGCGAGCTGGACAGCGTCCCGACCCCCGAGGAGGCCAGCGGCATCATCGCCTCGCTGCTGGCGGAGCTGCGCGCCCAGGCTCCCGACGGTTTCCGGCTCGTGGGCATCGGCATTGGCGTCCCCGGCCAGGTGGGCAAGGAACGCGGCATTGTGGGCCATGCGGCAAACCTGGGCTGGCGCGATGCTCCGCTGGGCACCCTGGTGGCCGAAGCCACTGGGCTGCCCACCTGGGTGGGCAACGATGCGACGCTGGGCATCACCGCTGCCACCACCTTTGGCGGCGGCCTGGGCGGGGACGACGTCGTCTATGTCTACGGCGGCTCCTCCGGCATCGGCGGCGGCGTCGTCACCGGCGGCCACCTGCTCAACGGCGCCACCGGCTATGCCACGGAGCTGGGGCATATCCCCGTTGCGCCGCTGGGCCACCGCTGCGCCTGCGGGGCCCGCGGCTGCCTGGAAACCGAGGTCCAGGCCGTGCGGCTGCTGCGCCGGGCCGGTCTTGAAAGCCACGACGCGCGGGCCCTGGAGCTTGCCCTCGCGGACACCAGGAACACGGCGCTGCACGAGGAGGCGCTGCGCCAGATGGAGTGGGTGGCCCTGGCGCTGCGGACCTTGGTGAACATCTTCAACCCCTCCCAGGTGCTGCTCGGCGGCTTCATCGGCGCCATGTTTGCCTCGCTCAGCGAGGAGGAGATCCAGACGCTGACCGCGGAGTCCTTCACCGTCAGCCCCACGGAGCTGCGCATCCAAAGCGCCCCCATGGGCTCGGACCTGATCCTGGCCGGCGCCGGCGAACTCGTCTTCCGGGACCTCCTCGCCGCCCCCGACCTCTTCTAGCCCCAACTGGGTGACAGTTATCCCACAAAATCCTGCCCGGAGTGTGCGATAACTGTCACCTACTTGGGTTGAGGGGGCGGGGCTGGCGTGGTCCGCTCGACGAACGTCAGTGGCTCCGTCTAGGCTCGGACCATGAGCCTTCACTGGGACCGACTCGACGATTCTTTGCGGCCGGTTGTGGCCGCAAGCGTGGCCGAGTACGAGCGCGTCCGCCCTGCCCTGGAGCGGGTCACGGCGGAAATGGAACGCCGGATCCGGGACATCTTTGCCGATGCGGAAACGCAGCCGCTCTTCGTCACCAGCCGCACCAAGACGGTGGAATCCTTCCGCGAAAAGGCCTCCCGCATGGTGGAACAGCTTCCCGGCGCCGCGCCGGCCCTGCAGTTCCCGGACCCGCTGCGGAACCTGACGGACATGGTGGGCGTGCGGGTCATCACCACCCTCCCCGGCGAGAACGCCGTCGCAGCCAACCTGATCAAGCGCCAGCGCAGCATCTTCGACTGCCGCGGCGACAGGGAAAAGGACATCGGCTCCATCGAGTCCGGCACCTACGGCTATTCCAGCCGGCATCTGATTCTGCGCAGCATCCAGAACGACGTCGTCAAGGAGTACCAGGAGGTGCTGGATCCGGCCACCAAGCCCAATGGCAGCTACTTCTTCGAATGCCAGATCCGCACCATCTTTGCCCATGCCTGGAGCGAGATCGAGCACGACATCCGCTTCAAGTCCCAGGACCGCCGCGCCTGGAGCCCCTACTTCGACCGCCAATTCACCGCGACGGCGGCCATGCTGGAAACGGTGGAATCTGCCTTCTCCGAGCTGCACGAGCGCTACGAAACCGTCACCAACTTCTGGGACGCGGACGGCGAGGGCGCCGAGGCGCTGACGCCGAACCGGATCAAGGAGATCTGGCAGACCCTGCTCCCCCATGTGGACAGGAAGTCCGACGACGACTGGGGCTGGGCGGCGGAGCTGCTGGCGGCGCATGGGTTGACCAAGACCATCCAATTGGCGGAACTGCTCCAATCCTCCGCCATCAGCGACGTGCGCAAGGCTCTGGACCACAGGTACTCGCCGGGCCCGGACCGGCTGCTGGACGACCTCCTGCTCTGGAACTACGGACAGTCGCACATAGACCTCACCGCCGAGGCTGCGTCGGAAGACAGCAAGCCGCGGCGGGAGAGTTTGCAGCGCCGATACCAGCAGATGCGCCGGTACCGCGAAGCGAACCAGAAACAGGCCGGTTCCTAGACCAAGGGAACTGGCACGGATCACAACGCTCGGAGGACACCATGAAGGCATCACCCACGCTGACAGCCAACCTGCAGGCAGTGCTTGTTGATTTGATCGAGCTCCATCTGCAGGGCAAGCAGGCGCATTGGAACATTGTTGGGCCCAACTTCCGCGATCTGCACCTTCAGTTGGATGAGGTGGTGGACGCCGTCCGCGAGTTCTCCGACGTCACCGCCGAGCGCATGCGCGCCCTGGAGGCCGTCCCGGACGGCCGCAGCAGCACCGTCACGTCCAAGACCACGCTGACACAGTTCCCGGACGGCCTGGTCAACACCAAGGACGCCGTGGATCTGGTGGTCGTGCGGCTGAAGGAGGCCGTGGCCACCATGCGCGATGTCCACGACGCCGTGGATGAGGAGGATCCCACCACCGCGGATCTGCTGCACGCGTTCATTGAAAAGCTCGAGCAGTTCGCCTGGATGATCGGTGCGGAGAACCAAAAGGCCTGATCACCTGCGCGCGGCTGGGCCCGTCCTTGCGGGCTCGGCCGCCACGGTGGTTGAGCCTGCCGAAACCCCGTGGGCGGAGCCCGAAGAAGACCCGTCGCGCCACAGCCGGGACGGCCACCACACCACCTTGCCGAGGTCGTAGACGAGCGCCGGCACCAGCAGCGAGCGCACCACCACGGTGTCCAGCAGCACGCCGAACGCCACAATGAAGGCCAGCTGGGCCAGGAACAGCAGCGGAATGACACCGAGTGCAGCGAAGGTTGCCGCCAGCACCACACCGGCGGAGGTGATCACGCCGCCTGTCACTCCCAGCCCCCGGAGCACGCCCGGCCGGGTGCCGATCAGCGCCGATTCCTCCCGCACGCGCGTCATCAGGAAGATGTTGTAGTCCACGCCCAACGCCACCAGGAACACGAAGCCAAACAGCGGCACCGTGGCATCGGCCCCCGGGAAGCCGAATACGTGGTTGAACACCAGCGCCGAGACGCCCATGGCCGCCGTGTACGAGAGCACCACCGATCCCATCAGGACCAGTGGGGCCACCACCGAGCGCAGCAGCACCATCAACACCAGCAGAATGACCACCAGCACCAGCGGCACAATCTTCCACAGGTCCCGCTGGGCAGTCTCATTGGTGTCCAGCGCAATGGCCGTCACGCCACCCACCAGCACGTCCGCATCCACGGCGGGCAGTGCCGCCCGCAGCTCCCGCACCACCTGTTCGGCGGCCTGCGAGTCAGCCGGCTCCACCAGCGTGGCGTTGATCAGCACGCGCCCATCCTCCACGACGGCGGGCGCCCCGGGAACCGGACGGCCGCTCCCCGAGTAGAGGGCGACGTCGGAGACGCCCGGCTGGGCGGCGACAGCCTCCCGCACCGCTGCGGCCCGGTCCTCGGTGGCGATGACCACCACCGGGCTGCCGCTGCCGGCGTCGAAATGCTCACCCAACGCCTTCTGGCCGTCGACGGCGTTGCTCGGCGCCAGGATGATCTGGGTCTGCGAGACGCCGTTGGCCTGCAGCTGGAGCACGCCGGTGCTGGCGGCAGCCAGGAGGATCAGGGTGGCAATCCAGGTGGTGCGCGGCCGGGCGGCAATCAGCAGGCCCACCCGGCGCCACAGTCCAGTGATGCCCGCCAGACCGGCAGGGGCGCCGGCGTCACCAGAGGAACTGTGGCGGTGCAGTTTGACCACTTTGGGGCGGAAAGGCCAGAAGGCGCCGCGGCCGAAAAGCACCAGCAGGGCCGGCAGGAACGTCAGGGCGGAGAGCAGCGAGAACGCGATGCCGATGGCGGCGATCGGCCCCAGACTGCGGTTCGAGTTCAGGTCCGAAACCAGCAGGCACAGCAGGGCGATGATCACCGTGGCCCCCGAGGCGGCAATCGGCTCCCAGGCGCCGCGCAGCGCCCGCCCCAGAGCGGCCCATTTTGAATCCACGGCGTGCAGGGCCTCCCGGTACCGGGCCACCAGCAGCAGTGAGTAGTCGGTGGCCGCGCCAATCACCAGGATGCTCAGGATGCCCTGGCTCTGGCCGCTGAGCGTGATCCAATCCATGCTCGCCAGGGCATATACAACCAGAATGGAGGCGCAGAGGGCAAAGACGGAGGTCAGGAGCACCAGCACGGGGAGCACCACGGAGCGGTAGACCACCAGCAGGATCACAAACACCGCCACGAGGGCCACCAGCAGCAGGATGCCGTCAATGCCGCCAAAGGCATTGACGAGATCCGCCGTCAGCCCCGCGGGGCCCGTGACGTAGGCGGTGGCGCCCGGAGGCAGGTTGGCTGCCACAGCCTCCCGCAGGTCCGCGACCACCGTCTTCACGTTCCCCGTGTCGGAGATCGGCACGATGAACTCCACGGCCTTGCGGTCTTCGGAGGGGATGGGTCCGGCAATGCTGCTGGGAGCCGGCGGCACGGGGGCTTCCACGCCGGGGACGGCCCCCAGCGTGCCGGCCAGGGACGCATAGGCCCCGAGCCCGGCGTCGTCGATCTTCGACTCGGAGACCAGCAGCACGATGGCCGGAATGCTCTTGGAGTCAAGGAACTTCTGCTGCCATTGGCGCGCCAGCGTCGATTCGGCACTGGCCGGCAGGAAGCTGGCTTGGTCGTTGCTGGAGACGGAGGAGATCTTGCCGAAGGTTGGCCCACCCAGACCGGCCACCGCCAGCCAGAGAAGGATCAGCAGGGTAGGCAGCATGATGCGAAGCCAGCGTTGGGGCATCCAGTCCTTGGTCTCCATGGCCCCATAATACTTCGATCATGGAGATATTCCAGTGCGGAGATAAAATTGATGCCCGAACGGACCAAATAGCGGAAGATTGATCCCATGACAGCACAGATGCCACATGCCGCACTCCTGGCACTGCTGCGGGAATTCACCGTGGAGACGGACCGCTATGTGGAGCAGATCAGCAGCACGCACGGACTGCACCGCACTGACATGAACGCCCTGGCCTTCCTGGTGCAGGCCGGCTTCGGCCATGCGGCAGTTACACCGGGGCGGCTGGGCGAGGCCCTGAACCTCAGTTCGCCGGCGACGACGGCGCTCGTGGACCGTCTGGACCGGGCGGGACACGTGACCCGCGAGCGCAGCGGAACGGACCGCCGGCAGGTCCACCTGGCCATGACGGACCACGCGCGCGCCGTGGGCCGCACGCTGTTTGCCCCGCTGGCAAGCCATCTGGGCGCCGCCATGGAGGGCTACACCGAGGCGGAGCTGGAGCTGGCGCAGCGCTTTCTCACCGACATGCTGGCGGCGACGGCGGCCGCACGTGCCGACATCCCGCCGGCGCCAGCCCCTTGACATCGAACCAGCGCGGGCGGATTCTAAAAACATAATCTACGTTTTTAGAAGGAGGCCACCATGTCCGCCAATGCTGCACCAGCTTCGGCGCCGCACTTCGCCAGCCAGGCCCTGCACCGGGCCCGGGTGGAGCCGGCGTACGGCGCGTACCTGATGTTGTGGGTCGGATTCATCCTCATCCCGCTCATCTTTGGGCTGGACAAATTCTTCAACGTCCTCACCAACTGGGAGGCCTACCTGGCCCCCTGGATGGTCAGTGTGTCACCCTTCAGCGCCCACACCATGATGCTGGTCATCGGCGTCGTGGAGGTGGGCGCGGGCGTGATGGTCGCCCTGAGCCCCCGCATCGCCGCCTATGTGGTGGCCCTGTGGCTGGCGGGGATCATCATCAACCTGCTCAGCTACCCGGGCTTCTTCGATGTGGCACTGCGCGATGTCGGCCTGCTGGTGGCCGCCGTCGCTCTGGCCCGGCTGGCGAAGACGTACGCGCCCGCACACGCCAGAAGGGTAAAGAACTAACGGGGCATAGGGACTAGCGGCGGCCCTTGCCCCCGGAGCCCTTCCCGCCCTTGCCCTTGGGGGCGCCGCCGCGGCCCTTGGCACCACCGGGACGGCCCGACGTCGGACGCCCTCCCTTGGCGGCACCCTTGCCACCACCGGTGGCGGGCGCCTTGGGGGCGCGGCCCTTCTTCGGGGCCGCATCCTGCTTGGCCTGGATGGAGGGCTGGCGCGAGCTCTGGGCGCTGCGGCCGCGGACCACGCCGATGAACTCCTCGATGACCGGATCACCGTCGCCGTCGGCCATGGGGCCGTCGGGCCGCAGCCAGGCAACCCCCACCTGGGATTCGGCCACACCAGTCACCGGGCGGTAGCGCAGGTCCTTGCGGTTGTAGTGCCGTGCCACCGACATCGGCAGGATCAGAATGCCCAATCCGGCCGCCACCAGATCCAACGCTTCCTCCACAGTGGCCATCGGCGGCAGCGGCTTGCGGGTCCCTTCGCGGATTTCATCCGAGATGTCGCGCCACTCGGGGAACAGCTCCGGGTCCTGGAGCAGGTACTCGGCGGCCAGTTCCACCACGGGGACCTCGTCGAAGACGGCGATTTCATGGTCCTTGGGTGCCACCACCACGGGGACCTCGGTGTACAGCGGGATCACATTCAGCCCGGATTTGTCCACGGGCAGGCGCACAAACGCCAGATCCACCTCGAGCGCGCGCAGGGCGTCCAGCTGCCCGGGCTCGTCCACCTTGACCACCTCGAGCGGCACCGAACGCATGCGTTCCTCCCAGCGGCGCATCCACTTGCCGGGGGTGACGCCGGGGACAAAGGAAATCTTGAGCACACGGGGTTCTGACACCTCACAACCCTAGCGCACCCACCCTGCCGGTACCCTTGAAGTATGAGCACCGAACCTTTCGCACAAACCATGAAGTCCGCCACCGCCGCCAAGAAGCTGGGCATCTACCTTCCGGCCGCCCCCGCGGAGTTCCAGGAGAAGGCGATCTCCCGCGAAGAGTTCAAGACTCTGACCGAAAACCCCCCGGCCTGGCTGGAGGAGCTGCGCCGCAACGGACCGCACCCGCGCCCCGTTGTCGCCCAGAAGCTGAACGTCTCCATCGCCGGCCTGACCCGTGCCGGCATCACCGAGGCTCTGACCTCGGCGGAGATCACCGCACTGCTGGAAGCCAAGCCGGCCTGGCTGGTGGAGGCCCGCGCTTCCCTCGCCAAGGCCCGCACCGAGGCCCAGCTGGCCAAGACCCGCGAGGCCGCACGCCGCCCCAAGAGCTAAGGCGCGCCGCCCAACGCGGACAGCCGGATGGCGGCGGCCCCCAGGACGCTCCGCCCCCATAGTTGGGGGCGGAGCGTCGTCACACTCGCCGGCCCATTGGCGCATCAGGCCATGATGGATGCATGGACACCTCTGCATACGCTGTTCCCCGCACGCATATCTGCCGTGCTGTCTTCTTCGACATGGACGGCACACTTGTCGATTCCACACCCGTCGTGGAACAGGTCTGGAGCGAGTTCGCGCTCCGTTACGACCTGGACTATGCCGAAATCCTACGTACGTCCCATGGCGTCCAGGCGCTTGACACAGTCCGCCGGTTCGCCCCGGCAGGCGCCGACGTCCTGGCCCTTGCGGCCGAACTCGGGGCCATGGAACGTGCCCGGACAGAGGGGATCATGCCACTGCCCGGGGCCGGCGATCTTCTGCGCAGCCTTCCCGGCGACGCCGTTGCCCTGGTGACGTCGGCCGACCGGGTCCTGGCGGACCTCCGAATGGACGCCGCCGGGCTGGCCATGCCCGCGACAGCCGTCACGGCCGACCTGATCACCCGCGGCAAACCGCATCCAGAGGGGTATCTGCTGGCGGCCGAACTGCTGAGTGTGGATCCTGCGGACGCCCTGGTCTTCGAGGACGCTCCTGCCGGGATCGCGGCAGCCCTGGCTGCGGGCATCCGCACGGTGGCTGTCGGTGCGAACACCGGCCCGCTGCCCGAGGGCGTATTGCGCATCGACGACTACAGCTCCGTCCAGGCCACGGTGGAAACGGACGCCACCGGAGCCAGGACCATTTCCATCCGCCTCTAGCACCGCCCACCCCGCGGCCCAACGAAAACCGCGTCCGTTCCCGCCCTGTCAAAGGGGTGGGGGCGGACGCGGTTTGTGTGTGGAAGGCTTTCCGGTTCCCGTGCAGGGGGTGGGCCCGGTGGGTTCAGGTGGCCATGGTGGCGAACATGGCGGCCATGGCCGCGGCGCCCAGGGCCTCCAGTGCATGGCCTGCGCGGACGGAGCGCTTCCGGGCTCCCGCATGCCCGGTGGTTTTCGGCGCCCGGGGCCGCAGGAGCAGGATGGCGAACAGCAGTGCTGCGGCGCCGAAGAGGACCGTCAGTGCGATGGCCAGGGCCGGGGACCCGGCCAGGGGTGCGGCACCTCCGCCCGTGGTGGGGGGTGCGGCGGCCATGGCGTGGTGGGTGTGGGCCATGGGTGCCCCGCCGGCCGGGGCGCCGGCCCCGGGGGTGCCCAGGTGGGCCATCATGGCGACCATGAGGGCGGCGCCGGCCATGGTGAGGGCGTGGTAGCCGCATTTGAGCCGGCCCTGGCTGCCGGCGCACAGGATGGTGAATTCGGGGCGGGCGACGGCCTGGATGATGAACCACAGGGCGGCGCCGGCCAGGAGGATGACCTGGGCCAGGGTGGTGGAGGCGGCGAGGTTCCACAGCATGGCGGCCATCAGGGCGTTCATGAGGGCGTGGAGGCTGTTGTTGACGGTGTCGGTGAGGTGGCGGGACCGTGCTGCCGCCAGGGCGTGGTGGCCTGTGCCGAGCAGCAGCACGGCCGTGAGGGCCCAGGTTATTGCGGGGATGTTGAACACGCCTGTCACGCTCCCTGGTGGGTTTTGGGGTGGGTGTGGGAATGGTCCCCGGTGCTGCTGTGAACAGCAGCACCGGGGACCAACTGGTGGCGACCAGACGTTACCGAGTGGGATCCAGAAGCTTTTCCCGATCTTCGACAACGTGGCCTGACGAGTGGGCAGCGGCTGCTTTGGCGCCGGCACGCCGTGATTCACGCTGGGAATACAGCCAGATGGGTAGGTAGAGTGCCAAGACGAGGAAGCCAACCCAGGTGGAGGTCCAGCCGATCTCCAGGCTGTTCAGGTAGACAACGCCGATCAGGCACAGCGGCACGTTGAACAGGCCAAAAGCCATGGCGACCCTTTTCCAGCCCCTGGGGGCTTTGAAGGGCCTTTCCAGAGCAGCAAAGGCCGGGTGGTTCTTGGCCTTGACATAGGCAAACAGGCTGATGCCGTTGGCACAGGTGTAACCGATCGCCGAGGCTGCAAGAATTGCCGCGGCGTTTCCCATGGAAATCAACACCAGGTTGAAGGCACCGATCACCAGCATGGCAACAAAGGGGGTTCCCTGGCGGTTGGTTTTACCGAAAACGCGGGGAAGGTTGCCTTCCGTCGCCATGGAGTGCATGGCGCGGGAAGCACCAAGGTAAGCCGTCTGGATGATGAGGACCATGGCGGCGATCAACATGATGATGGTGATGATTGAACCGGCTTGGCCAAAGACAGCCTGGGCGACTGGAATCAGGGGCGACACGGCCTGGGCCTGTACGCCCTCAACACCAAGCACGCCGATCACTGCAGCTTGCAGCAGTGCGTACAGGAGGAAGCAGATGATGCCGCAGGCAAGCAGAGCCTTGGGGACATCCTTGGACGGGTTCTTGTATTCAGGGCCGTAGATGGCCGCCGTTTCCCAGGCGCAGGCACTCCACTGGGCAATCCCAAAGATGCCAAAGAGCATCAGGATATGGTGCAGATCCCAGGCCCAGTCGGTCGGCCACCAGTTGCCGGTGATGTTGACCAGGTCTACGTGTCCGGTGGCAAACGGCGCCACGGCCAGGATGACCAGCGGTATCAGAGATATGGCAGCCAGGATGTAACCCAGTTTGGCGCCATCCTTGAGGCCGAACCAGTTGACCACGAACAATCCGCCGAAAATCACCAGACCTGAGATTAGCGCTAGCTGATACTCGGTAAATGCCTCGCCCAGCACCGGAAACAGCCCATGCAGGTAGCTGCCGGCCGTGATGGCGAAGATCGCCAGGATCGGATTCCAACCAAACCAGTAGCTCCAGGCGGTGAAGCCGCCCAGCAGCTTGCTCTTGTCATACTTGCCCCGGTAGTTTTCGGTCTGGAATACATGCTGCGCGAAACCCGGCAGACCAGAGGCCTTGGGAAAGGTGGTGGCCATTTCAGCATAGGCAGCGTTCTGCATAAACCCTTGAAGGACAGACAGCCCCCAGACAACGATTGCTGCGGCGGAAACATACATCGGAAGATAGCCCAATGATGGCAGAATCAGCATGGGCACCCCCAATGCAATGGCCATGCCCTGCTTCCAGTCGATCGACCTTTTCAGGTGATCGGCGCCATCCGAATTTTTTTCACTCATAACATCTCCTTTGATGAACTGAACGTCGTGTGATCTCTACTGCGCCAAGGCCGCTGGCGGCCGGCGAGTATGAGCCGGAACCCCGAAGTGAACGTCCAAGCACGCAGGGAGGTGCAATTGGGTTTCCTGGTTTGCAGATGCCAAAGTCATGCCTGGGCCGCCCGCCGCTGTCTTGGTCCACGCGGGCATTTGTTGAACCGGTCGAGGCAGATGGCCCCGAGGGCAGACTTGCACCTCACGATGAGGTCACGGGAGCGCCGTGAGCGAGCAGTGGCGCTCCCGTGACCTCAGCCAAGGACTGTCAGTTGTTGGTGCAGCAGGTGTCGGTGGTGGTGGTGGCTTCGATCCTGGCCGGGAGGTTCAGGGTCGGGTTCTGGTCGAAGAAGCCGTGGGGCTCGAGCATGAAGCCGATGTTCTGGCGGGGCATGATGGGCCAGTCCTCCAGACGCACGACGTGGTGCATGCCGAACGTGTACCAGACCACGAGGTCCTGATCGACGATGTTGCGGTCCTTCTGGGTCCAGATGTGCAGTCCGTCATCGGCGCCGGTGGCCTGGTTGGGGAACTCGCCGGCAGCGAAGCGTTCGCTGCGGTCGTAGGCGGTGACCCAGAGGTTGTTGCGGGCGAACTGTGCCCGCTTGCTCACGTAGGACTCGTCTCCGGCGGCCAGCTGGATGCCATCGGTGGGGATCAGCCGGTAGGCGACGGGTTCGTCCACGATGTTGCGGCTGTCGCGGTTGGCGATCTTCCAGAAGCGGTGCTTGGAGGAGTCGGTCTTGCGGATGGCGGCCTGTTCGGTTTCCAGCAGCCGGTCCACGGCCATGAAGGCGGTGTGGGTCGGGTTGTGTTCGGGGATTTCCATGTCCACTTCATAGACGGCGTTGCGCGGGCCGTCGATTTCAAAGTCCATGCGGACGTTGAACATGTGCTGGTGGATCGGGGCGTAGAGGCCGTCGTTGTTCAGGGTCTGCCCGTACGGGCTCTTCTCACCGGGCTTCTGGCCGGCGGTGGAGAGGATGCCGGTGGCCTTGACCAGGAACTCGATGCTGCCGTCCAGGAACAGGTGCCAGTAGAAGGCGTACTCGTAGTTCGCGACGGTGGCGATGAAGGAGATCACGAGCTTGCGGCTGCGGCGGGTCTCGGTGGTGCCCTCGCGGAAGTCGAAGTGCTTCCACAGGATGCTGTCGTCCTCCTCGTGCATGCAGATCGCGTTTTCGATGGTCATCGGGTTGCCGTGGCTGTCGGTGGTGATGCCGTCGAAGTACTTGATCTCCCCGGTGCAGTCGCAGCCCAGGGTCAGGGAGTTGGCCATGTTGCCGATGTTGTACTCACCGGAGTCGAAGGCGTTCTTCTTCGCCTGGACCGGGGCGGTGTCTCCGTACGGGACGACCATTTCCGACAGGGAGGCCCGGTTGATCACGGGACGCTCGGTGTCCTTGTTGCGGAAGCGCAGCTGGTGCAGGACCAGGCCCTCGCGGGGGGTGAAGCCGACACGGAAGGACCAGTCGGCCCACTGGACGTGGTTGCCGGTGACCGTGAAGGACGCCCCTTCGGGCTGGGTGATGGAGATCGGCTTCAGATCGGTCCGGGCCTCTCCAACGTACTTGGGCAGGTAGTTGCCGCTAGCGCTGGGAACCGGGATCGCCTGGTCGTCCTCGACCTTGACGACCTCCCCGGAGTTCAGGTCCACGATGACGATGAAGTTCTCGATCGGGTGCGCGTACGGGCTGTCGTCGGCCTCGTCACGGACAAAGACCAGGGCGCGCATCAGGCGCCGGCCCTCGTTGTCTTCACCGAAGTAGCCCACGGACCACGGTTCGAAACAGACCAGGTCCATATCCGTGATGCCCCGCTTGGCCAGGGCCGCCTGGACCTCGGGGTTCTGCCGGCAGGTCGCTTCACCCTCGGCAAACTCGTCCAGCATAAAGGGCGGGTGGACGTTCGCGGCCAGTTGCGTCCACTTCGACACGAGGCCCGCATCAAGATCGACGACGGCCTCATAGGCGCGTCCCTCGGCACGGTTGACCAGCACGGCGTCTGCTTCACGCGCCGTCGCGGCACCGGTGCGCAGCAACTCCTTCTCGGGCTCGCGCAGCTCCACGCTGATGAAGCGGAAGGACTCCGCCGCGGCCGGGCCGTCCTTAAGGATCGCGGCCGCCCGGGAGATCTCGGCGCGGGAGAGCGGATCCAGGGGGTGTGCTGTCCCTACCACGGTGTGGGTTTCAGTATTGATCGTCATGGTTTACTCCTTAGTTCTTTATTCGGGGTGACTTTGGCCTGGCAGCCGAAGTGTTCCGGAAACCGGCTTTGAAGAAGCGGATCGCGGCGCCACGGAGTAGGCAGAAGGGTTGCTGCACTACACACGCCCAGCCTGGGATCTCGTGCTCGGTCCGGCGGGCGGCATTGCTGTTGCGGGACCAATAAGACAAAGGGGCTTTGGATTTCCAGGAATTCTCATCTTTGTCGGAACTGCTCAATTTTGGTGCATATGAAAATTCGCTGGAAATCCCCTTGGCAACCCCGGGTGTGGGTCCCAGGGGGATCGTCCGCAACCTCAACATCCTCTATTTCTAGAGGGTCAGCAGGGCTCGTCCCCGAGTTCTGCTGACGTGATGCCGATCACATGCATCCCTTTCATGTAACCAAATTACGTCAGCGAATTCATTTAGGCGAGCGCTTCTTGAAAATTTCCGTGAGAAATTCGGCGCCGTATTTTCCCATTGCAGTTAACATGTTGGAAACATTCGGAAACATGTTCACGGATGCCGCCGCCGGCCGCGGGAATGCTAATGTTTGGCACTTCGGGTCGATGACTTGCGTCACTCATAAGCAAGGCGAGCCTGCCCACCGGAGGGAAAGTTGGTACGCAGTGTCTGCCCACGGTGATCGCTTCATCACCCCCCACTCTCCGGTGGAGGGCCTTCGCCGCCGGAAGCTTTCCTTCTTGCCGGTCGTCGCGCAGGCAGTAGCCAACGTGGCGCCCGCCGGTGCCATGTCCGTCATTCCGGCCCTGATCTTTCCGGGACTTGTCTTGGGATCCGCCAGGCCGAACCTTGCGCTGACATTCGGCGCAGCCATGGCGGTCGTGATCCTTGTTTCCTTCTGCCTGCGACCGATGGCCAAGCGCATGGCGGCCGTCAGCGGCCTCTACAGCTACACAGCCAAGGGACTTGGCCAACGGACAGCAATTACCGCCGGCTGGTCGGCCATCTTTGGGTACGGCCTGGTGGCCATGGCCAGTCTGCTGGCGGTTGGCACCTATGTCGTTCAGCTGTTGATCAATCTGGGCGTCGCCTTCGCGGATCCCAGGATTTTCACGGTCCTCGTCATTCTTGCTGCCGCGGGTGCCGCCTGTTTCCTCATGATCAGGGGGATCCGGGTATCCGCGTGGTCCACGCTGCTGATGGAATCCATTTCAATTGGAATCCTCGCCGTCCTGATGATCGTCTACTTCGCCGTCAACCCGCCGACGGTGGGCCTCGGCAGCGTGTTTGCCTGGAACGGAGATTTTGATTTGTTATCGATCGGAATCGTCGTGGCCATCAGCGCCTTTGTCGGCTTCGAAAGCCCAACCACGCTGGGAGGCGAGGCGCAGAAACCCTTCGTCAGCGTTCCACGGGCCATCACGTGGACTCCCATCCTCGCGGGCGTGCTCTATCTTCTTGCCGCGACCGCCCAGGACGTAGCCCTCAAAGAGGCGCCGTTGGACATAACGGGGAGCTCAACACCGTTGTCTGACCTGTTTTCCCAGACATCCCCCATGTTCGCCGCAGTCCTTGACCTGGGAATCGCAGCGTCGTGGTTTGCGTGCGCGATTGCATCTGTCAACGCCCTTGCCCGGATATTCTTCTGCATGGGCAGGGAAGGCGTTGCCCCACGAACTGTCGGCCGGACACATCCCGCCTTTGGGACACCTTCGACGGCGATCCTGGCCGTGATGCCTGTTGTTGCCCTGGTTCCCATCGTGATGGTCATCTCCGGCACCAGCCCTGTGCAGGGCCTCGCGAACCTCTTCACGCTGGGCGCGTATGGCTACCTTGGGTCCTATATCTTTGCCAGCGCATCCATGCCGTTCTTCCTGCGCAGGATCGGAGAGGACACTTATGCCAGCTGGATACTGGGGGCGGCAACCTCCCTGGCCCTCGGTGCGGTGCTCTGGACAGCTGCGGCGGTATCGCTGCACACAGGCAACCTGCAGACACTCATCTACGGCGGTGTCCTCCTCGCCAGCGTCATTTTCGCCACGTACCTTCGCCTCCGGTTGCCCGAGCGTTTGGCGTCCGTGGGCATCTACGATGAGACTCGGCAATTGGACCTGTTTCAAGGCGAGCCGATTCCATGAACTACAGGTACGAAAACCGGGGTCCCAGCACCACGTCAAACCCGCTCAGGATTTTGGAGGTCGTGGCCAGGTTGGGCACTGGGACGACGGCGAAAGAGGTCTCCGACGCTCTGCAGATGCCCCCGGCAACCGCCTACCGGGTGCTGAACGCACTCGTCGGGGACGAGTATCTGGCCCGCACCTCCGACCTGCGTGGATTCGCACTCGGACATGCTATTTCGGGTCTGATTGCGGCTGCGGCCCCGCCAACCGTTCCCGCCGCCGCCCGCGCCGTCATAGACGCGTTCAGGAGTGGAAACCGTTTCGCCGTGCACCTGATCATGTTCCGCAACGCCGCCCTCAGAATTGCCGATGAGGATCCGGACTACCCGCTCCAATCAGCATCCGAAATGCTGCGGTATCCGCACGCGTCCGCCGCAGGGAAACTGATGCTCGCCGAGCTTGGCGATTCGGCCTCAGCTCTCCCGAAAGGGCCGTTGATGAAGCTGACGGAGCACACGATCGTCGACAAGCGGCGGCTGGAAGAGGTGCTCGCGGAGATCCGGATTAAGGGCGAGGCCTCGGAGATCAACGAGTTGGAGCAGGGATCAGCCAGACTGGCCCTTCCCGTGAGACGGCCCAACGGGTCTGTGGGCGCAGCCCTCTGCCTCTCGGGCCCCTCTGAACGGTTCGACACCGTCTGTGAACATGCGGAAGAGGCCCGGCAGCTGGCGTCCGGGCTGGCCCCGTTCCTGTTCTGATGGGGAACCCGGCCCCTATCCAGCCGTCGCGAACTCGATCTCCGGCGCAGCCTCAGGGGCCATGTCCGGGTGTGCTGCCCACCAGGCAGCACAGGCAGCGCGCCAGCTGTCAAGGTCGTCTTCACGGCCGCTGACGCTCACCGTCGACCCCGACACCCGGGCCACGGCGCCACCACAGGTGTAGGCTCCCTCGTTGGCCGTGATCTCGGGGTACTCCTCGTAGAGTCCGCCCAGGGAACGGACCATGTAGTTTGGACGCTCGTCCAAATGGGCGGCCAGG
This sequence comes from Arthrobacter sp. 35W, assembly GCF_000482545.1. Taxonomy (GTDB): domain Bacteria; phylum Actinomycetota; class Actinomycetes; order Actinomycetales; family Micrococcaceae; genus Specibacter. The sequence continues at coordinate 1,299,641 of NZ_KI519455.1, read as the reverse complement.
GCCGTCTGGACCGAGTCCACGCCCGTGAGGACGAGGACAGTAGCCATGCCCGCGCGATTCCCGCCCAGGATGTCGGTGTCCAGTCGGTCGCCAACGACGAGGGCGCGCTCCACGCCACAGTGGCGGGCCGCCGTCTCAAAGAGGGCTGGTTCTGGTTTTCCTGCCACCAGGGGCGACTTGCCGGTGGCAGAGGCAACCGCTGCCACCAGTGATCCGTTGCCGGGGGCAAACCCCCGTTCCTGTGGAAGGGTCATGTCCAGATTCGTCGCCACCCAGGTGGCACCCGCTGTGATTGCGTAGGCGGCCTCTGCCAGATCCTTCCAGCCGAGGGCAGGGGAAAACCCTTGAATGACAGCGTCTGGCCGGCTGTCCGAGCTGGGAACGACGACGAGCCCCTGCGCCCTGACGGCGTCCGCGAGAACCTGGCTGCCGACGACGAGCACTGCCGCGCCTGCGGCCACCTCGCCGGCCAGCAGCTCTGCACCGGCCAGCGCGGATCCGAAAACCTGCCCAGCGGTGGCAGGTGCGCCTAGTTCCCGCAGATGGGCGGCAACCTCCTCGGAAGAGCGCGACGCGTTGTTGGTGACGTAGGCCAGGCTCTTGCCCTCCCCCTGAAGCCTGTCGAGGGCATCGGTGGCACCGTCGATCGCCTTCGATCCGGTGTACACGACACCGTCAAGGTCAGCGAGCACTCCGTCAAAACCGTCAATGAGCCGTCTAGCCATCGATATCCCACCTTCGCTGGTCGTGCTGGCCGGTCCGCATTTTTGTGGAAACCGTGCCTTCGTCGGAGCCAGCAGGAGACGGGCCACCCCCTGGCGCCATGTGGTGGCGCTTTGGTGTGCCGGGCGGAGCGTCTGTGCCGACGTTCATGTTGGTGACACCCTAGGACACCGCGTTGGCGATGTCCTAATCAGGTGAACCGAGGCCACCGCAGCAGCGCAAGAAACGATGCACACCCATGCTTAAGTGCCCGCATTCGGGACCACCCACGCAGCAGCCTATTCAAATGGGTAGCCACAACCATCCTGAATTAGCGTTCCCCCTATCCAAAAGGGGCAGGAGGATGGATGCCATGCTCACCTCGTTTTGGAAAGGCAGTCCGATGCAACAAACCCCAGATTCTTGTCTCGCTACGTGGATGGGCCGCGAGGCCCTCGCTGAAGCCATGATTCCGGTGATCGGCCGGCTGTTCCGTGAAAACAACGTGGTCATCTCCATCCACGGACGCAACCTGGTCAGCAAGTCCCCCATGGGCATCCTGAAGGCGCACCGCTTTGCCCGCCGCGTCAGCATGGACGAGCTGCTTCTGGAGGAGACTGCCCCGCTGCTGGACACCTTGGCTCGGCTGCAACTCGGTCCGGCCGCAATCGACATCGCCGTCCTGAACCAAAAATTCAAGGAAAGGGACGGCAACGCCACCTTGGAGCAATTCCTCCGCGCGGAACTCGCCGAGCTCGTGGGTAAGCGCGGCGGCGATGGCCGCGCCAGCACCGACGTCGTGCTCTACGGTTTCGGCAGGATCGGCCGGCTCCTGGCCCGCCTCCTGGTCGAAAAGACAGGCGGCGGGCAGGACCTTCGGCTGCGCGCCATCGTGGTCCGGCGCGGATCCGAGAACGACCTCACCAAACGTGCCAGCCTCCTGCGCCGCGACTCGGTGCACGGCCCCTTCGAAGGCACCATCAAGGTGGACCAGCACGCCAACACCATCACGGCCAACGGCGTCCAGATCCAGGTCATCTATTCGGACAACCCCGCCACCATCGACTACACGGCCTACGGCATCAAGGACGCCCTCGTGGTGGACAACACGGGCAAGTGGCGTGACGAGGAGGGCCTCTCCCAGCACCTGTTGAGCAAGGGCGTGGCCCGGGTGCTGCTGACGGCACCCGGCAAGGGCGAGTTGAAGAACATTGTGCACGGCATCAACCACGGCGACATCACCAGCGCGGACCGGATCATTTCCGCAGCGTCCTGCACCACGAACGCCATCACCCCGGTGCTGAAAGCCATCAATGACAGGTTCGGCCTGGTCCACGGCCACGTGGAGACCGTCCATTCCTTCACCAATGACCAGAACCTGACCGACAACTTCCACCAGGGCGACCGGCGCGGCCGCTCCGCAGCACTGAACATGGTCATCACCGAGACCGGGGCCGCGAAGGCAGTGGCCAAGGCGCTGCCCGAATTGCTGGGCAAGCTCAGCGGCAGCTCCATCCGCGTTCCCACCCCTGACGTTTCACTGGCCATCCTGAACCTCACCCTCCACAGCGGAACCACCAGGGACGAGGTCAACAACTTCCTCCGCGAAATGTCGCTGCACTCGAATCTGCGCAGGCAGATCGACTTCGTCGATTCGCCCGAGGTGGTCTCCACGGACTTCGTCGGTTCACGCCGAACGGGCATCGTTGACGCCCTCGCCACCATTTCCAATGACACCCAGCTGGTCCTCTACGTCTGGTACGACAACGAGTTTGGCTACAGCTGCCAGGTGGTCCGTGTCATGGAAGAGATGGCCAACGTGAAACGGCCGTCCTTCCCCGCCACGAATGTCGTCGAAGAGGCGATGTCGGTGCTTGCCTCCCTGGGATAAGTCCAACCGCTGCTTAGTCGAGCCGCGGCCATCACCACCAGCCCGCCGGCGACCTTGCCGGCGGGCAGCCGAAGAAAGGTACATCCAATGAGTAAAACCTTCCAGCCCACCGAACTCTTCGAGGGCAAGCTAGACGAATCCCTGCTCGGCCCTCCCCTCGCCGAAGTACTGGGCGAGGAGATTCAAACGCGGATCTCCATACCCTTCACCAGCGACGACTCCCGCATCCTCTCCGGAGTCTGGGAGGCCGAACCCGGCCTCTCCCGGTGGGAGTTTTTGGAGCGCGGCGAGGTGATCCACGTGCTTGAGGGCCGCATGGTGGTCACCGAAGACGGCGGCAAGCCTGTCACTCTGGAGGCTGGAACCGCCGGCTTCTTCCCCATCGGGTGGCAGGGAACCTGGGAGATCCAGGAACGGATCAGGAAGTTCTTCGTGATCTTCGCTGCCTAGCCACGAATGCGCTCAACCTGTCAGGCCCGGGGTGGACCCCGGGCCTGACAGGTTGCGGGCATGGGTGGGCCCGTCCGGCACGCATCCTGCCGTGGCGTCGAGCCCCACCCGCGCCGAACCCACCACCCCTCTTTCGACGATTCGAGCCGACACATGAAGTTTGGAATTCTCACCAGCGGCGGCGACTGCCCCGGACTCAACGCCGTCATCCGCGGCGCCGTCTTGAAGGGCATCAAGGTCTACGGCCAGGAATTCGTCGGATTCCGCGACGGCTGGCGCGGCGTGGTGGAGGGCGACATCATGGACCTGCCCCGCCAAAGCGTCCGCGGCATCTCCAAACAGGGCGGCACCATCCTGGGCACCTCCCGCACCAACCCCTTCGAAGGCAACGGCGGCCCCGAAGTCATCAAGGCCCACATGGACCGCCTCGGCATCGACGCCATCATCGCCATCGGCGGCGAAGGCACCCTGGCCGCCGCACGCCGCCTCACCGACGCCGGCCTGAACATCGTCGGCGTGCCCAAAACCGTGGACAACGACCTGGACGCCACCGACTACACCTTCGGCTTCGACACCGCCGTGCAGATCGCCACCGAGGCCATCGACCGCCTGCGCACCACCGGCGAATCCCACCACCGCTGCATGGTCGCCGAGGTCATGGGCCGCCACGTCGGCTGGATCGCCCTGCACGCCGGCATGGCCACCGGCGCCCACGCCATCCTGATCCCCGAACAGGCCACCTCCCTGGAACAGATCGCCACCTGGGTCAACGAGGCCCACGAACGCGGCCGCGCACCCCTGGTCGTCGTCGCCGAGGGCTTCGTCCCGGACCACCAGGACTCCCCGCACTCCGAACGCGGCCTGGACGCCTTCGGCCGCCCCCGCCTGGGCGGCATCGGCGAACAGCTCGCCCCGCAGATCGAGGCCATGACCGGCATCGAAACCCGCGCCACGGTGCTGGGCCACATCCAGCGCGGCGGCGTGCCCAGCGCCTTCGACCGCGTCCTGGCCACCCGCCTGGGCATGGCCGCCATCGACTCCGTCGTGGAACAGCGCTGGGGCACCATGGTCTCCCTGAACGGCACCGAGATCGAACACGTCCCCTTCGAAGAGGCCCTGGGCAACCTCAAAACCGTCCCCCAGCACCGCTACGACGAGGCCGCCATCCTCTTCGGCTGACCGGCCTCACTTGCCGGCCCGTCCGACCGCAAGTCCCCAGCCGCGGGCCCCTCGCAGCTGTGGGCCCATCCACTTGCCAGGTTCCCGGAGAATCGCGCCAGCGATTGTTCGGGAACCTGGCAAGCGTGGGCCCATCCACTTGCCAGGTTCCCGGAGAATCGCGCCAGCGATTGTTCGGGAACCTGGCAAGCGTGGGCCCATCCGCCGCTCGTGGTTACTTGAACGTCTTGCCCGCGGAGCCGAGCTCCTGCGCCGCAACACCCACACGGGCCGCCATGCCGGCCTCGGCCAGGGCACCCCACACGCGCGGGTCGTACGTCTTCTTGTTGCCCACCTCGCCGTCGACCTTCAGGACGCCGTCGTAGTTGGCCAGCATGTGCCCGGCCACCGGACGGGTGAACGCGTACTGCGTGTCCGTGTCAATGTTCATCTTGATCACACCATAGGACACCGCATCCTTGATCTCCTGCTCGGTCGAGCCCGAGCCGCCATGGAAGACCAGGTCGAACGGGTTCGCCTTGCCCACCTTCGCACTCACCTGGGCCTGGATGTCCTTGAGGATCTCCGGACGCAGCTTCACATTGCCCGGCTTGTACACGCCATGCACATTGCCGAACGTCAGCGCAGTGATGTAGCGGCCGTTCTCCCCCGAACCCAGGGCCTCAACCGTGGCCATGCCATCGGCCACCGTGGAGTACAGCTTGTCGTTGATCGCGTTCTCCACCCCATCCTCCTCGCCGCCCACGGCGCCGATCTCGATCTCCAGGATGATCTTCGCCGCCGCGGCACGGTCCAGCATCTCGCGGGCGATGCGCAGGTTCTCCTCCAGCGTCTCGGCCGAACCGTCCCACATGTGCGACTGGAAGATCGGGTTCTCACCACGCTTGACCGCAGCCTCGGACTCCGCCAGCAGGGGCAGGACGAAGTCGGCCAGGTGGCCCTTGGGACAGTGGTCCGTGTGCAGGGCCACGTTGATGTCATAGTGCTTGGCCACCTCGCGGGCATACGCCGCGAACGCCAGGGAACCGGTGACCATGTTCTTCACCGAGGAACCGGACCAGTAGGCCGACCCACCCGTGGTGACCTGGATGATGCCATCGGACCCGGCATCGGCAAACCCGCGCAGGGCAGCGCTCAGCGTCTGGGAGGAGGTGACGTTGACCGCGGGGTAGGCGAAGCCGCCGGCCTTGGCACGGTCGATCATCTCGGCATAGATTTCCGGGGTTGCAATGGGCACGCTGACTCCTTGTATGAGGTTTGTCCATGGCCCCTCCCAGCCGGTCAGGGCATGCTCCGCCTACCCGTTGGGTTTCACCCAACGGGTAGGCGGCTTCTTCGCAGTGTTAATAGTTAATAGTGTTAATAAGGCACGGGTTTTGACCGTAGGTGGCTCTGCGGCGGCGGCCGTGCCGACGCCGTTGGTGGAGCGCCAGGCTATCCGGCGACCTCGCCGGTGGTTTCGTACGTGGCGATCTTGCCAATGCGGCGCTCGTGGCGCTCGGCGTTGCTGAAGGGCTCGGCCAGGAAGGCCTCGATGATTTCGGTGGCCTCCTCCACGCTGTGCTGGCGCCCGCCCACGGCCACCACGTTCGCATCGTTGTGCTCGCGGGCCAGGGTGGCGGTGCTCAGGTTCCAGGCCAGGGCTGCACGGACGCCAACCACCTTGTTCGCGGCGATCTGCTCGCCGTTGCCGGAGCCGCCCAGCACGATGCCCAGCGCATCCACACCGGCGGCCTGGTCAGCCACGACGGCGGATGCGGCGTTGATGCAGAAGCTCGGGTAGTCGTCCTCGGCGTCGTACTCGGTGGGCCCGTGGTCGACCATCTCGTAGCCCTTGGCGCTCAGCGCGGTGATGAGGTGGGCGCTGAGCTCGAGGCCGGCATGGTCGGTGGCAATGTGAACGCGCATGAGTGGTCCTTCAGGCTTGTTGGAGTGCGATGTCATTGAACTGCAGTGTCGTCGGGGCGAAGGCGAGCTGGCTGTTCGCCCGGAGCGACTCGATGGCGTCCGCGGGCGATGGCTTGCCATACACGGCCGATCCGGCCACGAACACGTTGGCGCCTGCCTCCGCTGCGCGGATGATGGTTTCCTCAGTGATCCCGCCGTCGACTTGGATGGCCACGTCCACTCCGGAGCCATCGACCGCAGCGCGGGCGCGGCGGATCTTGGGCAGCATGACGTCCAGGAACGCCTGGCCGCCAAAGCCCGGCTCCACCGTCATGATCAACAGCATGTCCAGCTCGGAGAGCATGTCCAGGTACGGTTCCACCGGGGTCGCCGGGCGCAGCGCCATGCCGGCCTTGGCCCCCCGGGCGCGAAGTTCGCGGGCAAGCTTGATCGGGGCCTCGGACGCCTCCACGTGGAACGTCACCGAGCTCAGGCCGGCGTCGGCGAACTGCGGCGCCCAGCGGTCCACATTGGAAATCATCAGATGGGCGTCCAACGGCACGGGGCTGACCTTTTGCAGCCGTTCCACGACGGGCAGGCCGATGGTCAGGTTCGGCACGAAGTGGTTGTCCATGACATCCACATGCACGGCATCGGCATTGCTGATGCGGGCCAGCTCGGCCTCGAGGTTGACGAAATCGGCCGAGAGGATGCTGGGGTTGATGCAGCACTTCGGGGGCACACTGGGCATGGTGTCTGCCTTTCGGTATCGGTCGGATCTGGCGGAACAGGGCCTGGAACTGCGCCGGCTGCTCGGTGACCCCGGCTGCGTGGAGACCCCCAAGGTCGTATCCACGCAGCCGGGACGTATGGCGGATTCAGCACCGGAACCCACAGGGTGTGGTCCTTTGCGAAAACCCTTGGTGGTGCTCCCTGCTGCGAAGCATTGATGGCTCCGCAGCAGGGAGGGCTCGGTGGGTCAGGCTGCCTTCCGTGCAGCGGCAAGGGCGCCGTCGACGTCGGCCAGCAGTTCCTTCCAGCTGGCCACGAACTTCTCCAGGCCTTCGGATTCCAGAAGTGCAACGACGTCGTCGTAGGAGACGCCGATTCCTTCCAGGGCGTTGAGCACGCCGCGTGCCTCGGCGTAGGTGCCGGTGATGGTGTCACCGGTGACCACGCCGTGGTCGAAGGTGGCATCCAGCGTCTTTTCCGGCATGGTGTTCACGACGTCGGCAGCTGCCAGCCCGGTCACGTACAGGGTGTCCGGCAGGGCCGGATCCTTCACACCGGTGGAGGCCCACAGGGGACGCTGCGGCCGGGCGCCGGCTGCGGCCAGCACGGCCCAGCGCTCGGTGGAGAAGAGCTCTTCATAGACCTGGTAGGCGAGGCGGGCGTTGGCCACGCCCGCCTTGCCCTTGAGAGCCTTGGCTTCATCGGTGCCAATGGCGTCCAGACGCTTGTCGATCTCGGTGTCCACGCGGGAGACGAAGAACGATGCCACCGAGTGGATGGTGGAGAGGTCGTGGCCGTTGTCCTTGGCCAGTTTCAGACCCGTCTGGAAGGCGTTGATGACGGCCCGGTAGCGCTCCAGCGAGAAGATCAGCGTGACATTGACACTGATGCCTTCGCCCAGGGTTTCTGCGATGGCAGCCAGGCCTTCCAGGGTCGCAGGGATCTTGATGTGGACATTGTCCTTGTTGACCTTCTTGTAGAGCTGCTTGGCCTCGGCGATGGTGCCCTTGGTGTCCCAGGCTTTGCGGGGGTCCACCTCGATGGAGACGCGGCCGTCGACACCGTTGGTGGACTTGGCGATGGAGGCGAAGAGGTCGCAAGCGTCGGCGACGTCGGCGGTGGTGATCTCGAAGATCGTCTCCTCGAGGCTGGCACCCTGCGCGGCAAGGTCGGCGATCTTCGCGTCGTAGTCCGTGCCGGAGGTGATCGCGGCCTGGAAGATGGACGGGTTGGTGGTGACGCCGACGACGTTCTTCTCGTCGATGAGCCTCTGCAGGCTGCCGCTGGAGAGGCGTTCACGGGAGAGGTCGTCCAGCCAGATGGAGACACCGGCGTCGGAAAGCTGTGCGGTGGGTGTTGCGTTGGTCATGGCTTCTGCTTCTTCCTACGAAAATGATGACGGTTGGCGCCGATGCCGCGGGACGGCCGTGGGCCGTCCCGCGGCGCCGGCCGCAGTGCAGTGGGTTGAGGTTAGTTGCCTGCGGCGGAGAGGGAATCCTTGGCCGCGGCCGTGACGGCCTCGGTGGTGATGCCGAACTCCTGGAAGAGGCGCTTGTAGTCTGCCGAGGCGCCGAAGTGCTCCAGGGAGATGGAACGGCCGGCGTCGCCGACGAACTCGCGCCAGCCCAGGGCCAGGCCGGCCTCAACGGAGACGCGGGCCTTGACGGCGGCCGGGAGGACGGATTCCTTGTACTCGGCGGACTGGGCGTTGAACCACTCCACGCACGGCATCGAGATGACGCGGGTGGCGATGCCCTCGGCCTGCAGGGCCTCGCGGGCCTCGACGGCCAGCTGGACCTCGGAACCGGTGGCGATCAGCAACACCTGCGGTGCAACGATGGCACCGTCGGCGGTGGACTCGGCCAGCACGTAGCCGCCCTTGGCCACACCGGCGGCGGAGCCGAAGAGCTCCGCCGTGGCGGCACCCTCGGACCGGGCGTACGTGGGGATGTTCTGGCGGGTCAGCACGATGCCGGCCGGGTTGGAGGTGTTCTCCAGGATCTGCTTCCACGCCTGGGGCACCTCGTTGGCATCGCCGGGGCGGACCACGTCCAGACCCGGGATGGCGCGCAGCGAGGAGAGCTGCTCCACCGGCTGGTGGGTGGGGCCGTCTTCGCCCAGGCCGATGGAGTCGTGCGACCACACATAGATGGACGGAACGCCCATCAAGGCGGAGAGGCGGATCGCCGGGCGCTGGTAGTCGGAGAAGATCATGAACGTGCCGGAGAACGCCCGGGTCGGGCCGGCCAGGTGGATGCCGTTCACGATGGAGGCCGCGGCGTGCTCACGGATGCCGAAGTGCAGCACACGGCCGTACGGGTTGCCCTTCCACGATTCCGTGGAGCGGGAGGCCGGAATGAACGACGGCGAACCCTCGATCGTGGTGTTGTTGGACTCCGCGAGGTCGCAGGAGCCGCCCCACAGCTCCGGCAGAACCGGGCCGATCGCATTGAGGACCTTGCCGGAGGCGGCACGGGTGGAGACGTCCTTGCCCGCTTCGAAGGAGGGCAGGGCGGCATCGAGTCCGGCCGGAAGCTTCTTGGCTTCGATCCGCTCCAGCAGGGCGGCACCCTCGGGGTTGGCCGACTGCCAGGCGGTGAAGGACTCGTCCCATGCGCTGCGCGCGTCGGCACCGCGGTCGACGACGGAGCGGGCGTGGGCCAGAACGGCCGGGTCAACTTCGAAGGACTTGGCGGGGTCGAAGCCCAAGACCTCCTTCAGGCCTGCGACTTCGTCGGCACCGAGCGCTGAACCGTGGATCTTGCCGGTGTTCTGCTTCTTGGGGGCCGGGTAGCCGATGATGGTGCGCAGCGAGATGATCGAGGGCTTGGAGGTCTCGGCCTTGGCCTTCAGCAGCGCCGTGTACAGCTCGGCGACGTCTTCGACGTAATCGCCGGTCTTGGTCCAGTCCACGCGCTGGGTGTGCCAGCCATAGGACTCGTAGCGGCCGAGGACGTCTTCGGTGAAGGCGATGTCGGTGTCATCTTCGATGGAGATGTGGTTCTCGTCGTAGACCACTACGAGGTTGCCCAGTTCCTGGTGGCCGGCCAGGGAGGAGGCCTCGGAGGTGACGCCCTCCTGGATGTCGCCGTCGGAGGCGATGACCCAGATGGTGTGGTCAAACGGGCTTTCGCCGGCGGGAGCATCGGCGTCGAACAGGCCGCGCATCCGGCGCTGGGAGTAGGCGAAGCCCACGGAGGAGGCCAGGCCCTGGCCCAGCGGGCCGGTGGTGATCTCGACACCCTTGGTGTGCTTGTACTCCGGGTGGCCGGGGGTCAGCGAGCCCCAGGTGCGCAGCGCCTGCAGGTCCTCCAGCTCCAGGCCGTAGCCGGAGAGGAACAGCTGGATGTACAGCGTCAGCGAGGAGTGGCCGGGGGAAAGGATGAACCGGTCGCGGCCCAGCCAATCCGGGTTGCGGGGGTCGTGGCGCATCAGCTTCTGGAAGAGCAGATATGCGGCAGGGGCCAGGCTCATGGCCGTACCGGGGTGGCCGTTGCCGACCTTCTCGACCGCATCTGCGGCCAGAACCCGTGCGGTGTCCACCGCGCGCTGGTCTTCGGGCGTCCAGTCGAGTGTTGCTGAATTAGGATCTGACAAGGCGTTCACCAAGGTAGCTGTCGGGTTCACGATTAATCCCCTTCGATTCGGTCATCGGCCGGTAGTGGCCGCACGGATGTTTTCTGGCTGATACCCATCCTCGCGAAACGAATGGGTAGGTGTAACACTGTTTTCTGACGGTTCTTACTACCCTTTCGGACTGGTCGGATGCGGCCGCCGCCGGTAGACTGCCTCGATGAGCTCAGCCACCCACCGATCGCTGCAGGAATCCACCGTGCCTAGTCCTGACCCGCACTGGCCGCTTTTGCAGTCAGTAGCAGCTTTGGCCGACGCGCCCTTGACCCATATTGCGGAGCAGCTGCGCAACGCCTCGCTCCCCTATCTGGGAAGCAGCGCGCTGGTCATCTTCACCGAAGACTGCACGGGCCGGCCGCAGAAGAAGGCGGGCGAGGAAGAGATCATTTCCCGGGTCTCCATCGCCGAGCTGGACAATCTTCGAGCTGCCCTGGCGGACGAGACTCCGTGGTTCGGGGAGGCCGAGATTGCAGGCCGGCAACGCCAGGTGTTGGCCCTGAAGTATGCCCCCAGCAATGCCCTCCTCGTCCTCACGGATCCCCGCCCGGCCGGCCCGGGGCACAACGATGGGCTGGACATGGTGACGTATTTGTGGCGCCTTGCTGCCCGGCGGATCCAGGAGAAGGTGACCGATGCACCGCCGTCGTACCTGCTGGAATCCCGGGCGGCCTCGGCCGAACGCATCCGCGTGACTGCGGAATTGACCGATCTGCACTCCACGACCCTGGAGACCCTCCTGGCGGCCCTGCGCTCGTCCTCCTTGGCGGATGCAGCGGCCCGCACAACCGTCACCGACCTCGCCGCCAAGGCCTTGGTCGGGCTCCGCACCCTGAGCGACCGCACAACGGACCTGGCGAAAGAGCCCGTCGCCAAGGCCTTCGAACGCCTGCGGGAGGACCTGCGGCCGCTCACCCGGTTCAGCGGCATTGAGGTCGAGTTCATCGAACCGCCGCTGAATGGACGGGACCTCCCCGGCGAAGTCGCCCACGCGGCACGGGCCATCGTCCGCGGGCTTGTGCTGGTCATGATGGAACAACCAGACGTCAGCAGAATCCGGACACAGTGGGACTGCGACGGCGAAAACCTGCTGATCAACGTCCGAGACGACGGCCGCGGCGCACTCTCCGCCGATACGCCGAGCATCAGCGGCCTTGAGCGCCGGGTCCAGGCGCTCACCGGGCACCTGCGGATGGATGTAATGGCAGGCTGGGGGGCCGACATCTTCGTCTCACTCCCCCTGGACCTGCCGACACGCCCTGCCGGGGATGTCGCCGGATGGAACCTTGCCGCCCGGGAACTCGAAGTGCTCCAGCACCTTGCCGGCGGCCACCGCAACCGCACCATCGCCTCAACGATGGGCATCAGCGAGAACACGGTCAAGTTCCACGTGCGGAACCTGTTCAAGAAGCTCGGGGTCGGCTCGCGCACCGAGGCCATCGCCCTGGCACACAGCCACGGACTCCGGTGACAGGCAGCCTTAACAGCTGAAAGGGCGCTCCATCGCCCGGTGGAACAGCGGTCTCAACAACCACTGTTCTTCCGGCTCGGAGCGCCCTTTCAGCTCTTAATCAGTTCCCGTGGACGACAGGCCACGGAACTCTGGGGATGGAACTACCTGGCGGCCACGGCGCCGGAGGCCTCGGCAAACACCTCGGCGTCCACCTCCTGTGACGGACCGTTCAGGTACCGTTCCATGGAGTCATCCATGGCGTAGAGCCAGCGGGTGTGGTGTTTGGCCGCCATGGTGCCTGTCACCACGGAGCGGTGGACCATGTCGCGGTACCCCAGGATGTCGGTCTCCTTGTGGTGCATCCAGTCCTTGAACAACTGGGAGACGGCGTCCAGGTCGAATGAGGGGTAGTCCGTGGCGTCAATGAGCTCCCGCAGGTAGTCCGACTGGAAATCGGCCTCCGCATCGTGGTTCGAGAGCGCAGCCAGGCGCTCGAGCCAGAGCGAAATGTCCGCCTCGCGCTCGGCAAGGGACGGCAGGTCAATCACTCCGGTCATCACGTCGCGGGCAAACCACGCCTGCGCATCAAACATGTTGAATGTGTAGTACTGGTCCTGGGCGCCCAGGTAGAAGAGGTTGGTGTTCTGCTGCCACACCACGCCCTTGTAAAGGTTGCCCGGGTACAGCACGTTCGGCGACTTCAGCGACAGTCCGCTGGGCAGGAACGGGTACTTGTGCTGGTATCCGGTGCACAGCACGACGACGTCAAAGTCATCCTGCGTGCCATCGCTGAAGTACGCGGTGCGGCCCTGGAAGTGGGTGACAAGCGGGCGCTCCACCGTGTTCGCCGGCCACTCATAGCCCATCGGGGCGGTGCGGTAGCTGAAGGTGATTGACTCGGCGCCCATCTTGTGGGCCTGCATGCCAATGTCCTCAGCGGAATAGCTGCTTCCGATCATGAGCAGCTTCCTGCCGTCAAAGCGCTCGGCTCCGCGGAAATCGTGGGCGTGCATGACCTCGCCCGGGAAGGTTTTGATGCCCTTGAACTCGGGGACCGAAGGGACGGAGAAATGGCCGGTGGAGACCACGAGCTTGTCGAACACATGGGTCTCGGTGATGTTCGTTTTGAGGTTTTCAACCGTCAGCGTGAACTCCTGCGTGTCCTCGTTGTAGCTGGTGTGGCGTGCAACGGTGTTGAACCGGACGTACTTGCGTACGTCCGACTTTTCCACGCGGCCCTTGATGTAGTCGAAGAGGACCTCGCGGGACGGGAAAGAGGAAATGGCGCGGCCGAAGTGCTCGTCAAAGGAGTAGTCCGAGAACTCAAGGCACTCCTTGGGCCCATTGGACCAGAGGTGGCGGTACATGCTGGTGTGGACCGGCTCTCCGTGGGCATCCAGGCCGGTGCGCCAGCTGCTGTTCCACTGTCCGCCCCAGTCGTCCTGCTTCTCAAAGCACAAGATCTCGGGGATGGCGGCACCCTTTTGCCGTGCTGATTCAAACGCCCGCAGTTGTGCCATACCGCTGGGTCCTGCACCAATGATTCCGACTCGCAATGTCATGCTGCTCTCCTCATTACAATAGATCGTTTGGGTCGCTGGTGTGCGCCCCTGTGAGTAACGCTGCGTTTGGTACTCGGCCGGGTCTTCCTGGCGTTTGGCCAGAACGTTGCCCAGGCGTGAATTCCCAAGTACCCGCCAACCCGGCGGGAAAAGTGGCCGGTGGCGGCCAGGGCGGTGGCGCTCCACCTCGGAGCTGGCCAACCGATCGATGGTGGTGGCTTCGCAATGCGGGTAGTAGATGCCGTGGGGTCCGGCATCGCCTGATGGGAGGTCCACCTCCTCCCGTGGTCCACCATCGGCGGTGCCACCTGTTGGGTCAAAAGAGGCACAGATGACACCGCGGATGGTGGGTCTTACGGGGCGAAGGTGCGGTCGCCGGCGAAGAAGCCCAGGGCGTAGTCACGGGTCTCAAACTTGACCGTGGTGCCCTTGGGGAAGAACAGCACGTCGCGTTCCTTGGCGTGCGTCACTTCTCCCGTGGTCTGGTCGGTGAGGATGAATTCACCCTGCACGACAACCTTCATCTCGTCGTAGGTGTACGTGTACACCAGCGGCTCGGAGGCCTTCAGTTCGAAGAATCCGGCGCACATGACCGATCCTTCGGGGTTGTGCAGGGAGTCGCCGATGGCCGCGATCGTGCCGGGCTCGTTCATCGACGGCAGGCCGATGTAGCCGCCTTCAACCTTGTGGATGGATCCGGCCTTGCTCAGTGTTCCTACGAGGGTGGTTTCCATGGTCTCTCCTGTGAATACCGTTGGGAATATTTGGCAGAACTGATGGTCGTGGTGCACATGGGACTGTGCTGAAAAAGACCTCCAGAAACTCGGATGGGGTTCCGGGAGGGATCTTCTGCAAACGTGACATCCTCCAATTTCCAGAGGGCCAACGGGGCGCTGCTTCGAGCCCCGTCGGTGTGATGCCGGTCACGTATTCGCGTTCCACAAACTTTCACATGAACAGATGTTCAAGTCAATAGTTCATGATGAAGATTTAGAAATCCGCCGCATGGCCCGGCCGCCGAACGCCGTCGAACCCTGAACGCCGAGCACCTGGGCGTCATGAAGGTGCACGCCCACCGTTCCCGGGGGAACAGGGCGCGCCAAAGTGCCGCAACTGGGAATCGGGGTGCGCTGCTCCCCGCACGCCCCGCGGGGAGCAGCGCGGACCATGCGCCGGATCGCGATGGACCCGGCGCCATCGGGGCCCTAGACGCCGGCCTTGGCCAGAAGGGCGTCGACCATCATGAAGAATGTGGCGCGGTGGTCCGCAGCCTTAGGGTCGGTCATGTACTGGATGGCCGCTCCGTCGTAGATCATCAGAAAGGCCCTGACCAGCGCAGGGAAGCCGATGAGGCACTGGTCGCCGCTGCCCTGGGCTGCGGACGAAAAAATGCTTCCCAGTTCCACTTCATAGGCGGGATAGATCTTCGCGGCCAGCGGACTGGTGGCGGCATTGCGTGTTGCCCACAGAATGAGTTCAATCTCGGCCAGCAGGCTGGCGGGTTCTTCCTCCAGGGCGCGCCAGTAGCCTGCGGCCACTTGTTCCACGGCCTTGCGAAGCCCCGCATGGACCGGGACGTCATGGGAGAAGCGGTTCAAGTTCTTCAACCAGGCTTCGGCGGCCGCGTCCATGAGCTCGTCTTTGTTGCTGAAGCAGTAGTGCGCGGTGGCCAGGGGGGCATTGGCCTCCTTGGCAATGGCCCGCATGGTCACCGACTGGACTCCTTCACGCCTCATGAGTTCCACGGTCGCTGAAATCAGCTGTTCTTTTCGTTCTGTTGCGGGTATCCGCATAGCTCACTCCCCCACTATCCATGCCCCGGTCCGATAGGGACACGTCCTAAGACTATTGGCTTGGAGCATGGAATAGGTTGAATATGTTCTTCTCGAGTCATTGACTTGAACATCTGTCCATGTCAATGTTTTGACAGCGCCGTGACCTGCATCACGCTGATGCGAGGGTAGTTGAATGCACCAGGGCATGCCGCACAGCAGATTCCCTACTGACGAAACGGTTAAAACAATGGCCACAACCAGCACAGAGTCCCCGTCGCTGACGACCGGGGAAGAGATCGATTTCTGGCCGGCGGAGTCCCTGCCGTTCATGAAGGATGAATGGCCGCGGTTGCGCTGCAGGTTCATCAACTCCCTTCCTGTAGGCGCATGGGACGACTTCATACTTTCGGAGTGGGATCTGCGGGCCTGTGGCTGGGAGGACTTCCATCCCCACACCGAGACGAACTTCGTGCTGGAAGGCGAACTCCACGTCCAGACCGAAGGCAAGACAGTCATTCTGAAGCCGGGCGATTCGGCACGGGTAAACCCCGGACGAACCGGCCGATACTGGGCGCCGGTCTACGCGCGCATGGTCACCATCTACGGCCCCAACCCCCAGGGCCTGGAGTCGCACTCCTTCCGATACTTCGAAATCTGAGGGCTGGCGCACATCCCCGCATAGTCCCTCCCGAAGGTGCCGGCAACGATGCCTGTCCCTTCAGGACCAGCTTTGACGCACTATTGACGAAGCCTTTCCACTGCAGCCAAGGGATCCGGAGCCTTCCGGCGGGTTCCACCAGGCTGGCGGTGGCACGCAACCGGCAAACAAACTGATGAACTCAGCACTTGTTTGCTCGGTGGAGCGGGCGCGGTCATCCTGGTTCAAAGCCGGAATCGGCATGCCCATCATGGCACTGCCGCATACGCATAATGCGCGGATTAGCCGGACGCTCGCGCAACGCAGGAGCACTCAAGGAAGTGCTCCACCGCCTTCAGGCCCTGCACGGCCGGGTGCACTTCGCGGACTCCAACCTCGCCTCCGGCTGACCCGGGTGGATCGAGGGGCGTTTGGGTCCGCCCTCCAGGCGAGCGGAACATCGAACTCATGGCTCGGCACCGCCGAGGCCCGGCACTACTCCAACGCATTGAAAGTAGGCACAACGTGGGCAAAATCCAAGAGCAGTATAAAGAAGACCTCACCACCAGGCTGGCTGAGTGGAAGTCTGGCACGCTGGAAACCCCTTTCAGGGTTGCCGACATGCGGACCCTATTTGCCATCACCCTTGCTTTTCCCGTGATTGCTTTGATCGTCGGGTGGTTCCTGTGAGCCAGACCAAGGAAGAAGTCTCAGCATCGGGAACCGAGGGATCGCTTCCTCTGCTGGGCCATGAACGGAACTGGACCCCCAAAGCCTTGTTCTTCAGTTCCTCCCAAACTGCAGTGGCCACGTGGTGCTTCATCATCGGTGGATACGTGGCGTTTTATCTGCCAGCGGTGCAAGGGTCGATCGTGATGATTGCGTCGATGATGGCTGGGATGCTCCTCGTGTATCTGGCCACCGTGCCCATGGCTACACGGTATGGGTTGGAGGCTGTCCGCTCAACGCGGCCGGTCTTCGGGACCCGTGGCTCCCTCTTCGCCGTCGCTCTCACATTTCTCTTTACTGTCGGGTGGGGGACGACGCTGATGATCTTCAGTGGAAAGTCTGCTTCTTTGCTGCTGATCACTCTTGGCGTCGTCAGCGAAGGCAATGGACCAATTGCCGAGACACTGAGCAGCCTCATCTGCCTTGCGGTGGTCTGGGGGCTGATCAGCCGCGGCCCCGGCATTCTTCGACGCATCGGTGTCATCGTTGCGTGTTCGGTCCTTGTGCTGGGGGTCATGGTCATTGTCGTGATTGTTGCCAAGGTCGGCGTGGGCACCCTCCTTGAGGCCAAGCCGAGCGCCGCCAGCGGCAACAAGCTCCTGGACTACACGACGGCAGTAGAGCTCATGCTCGCCACGGCCCTGTCCTGGTGGCCGTTTATCGGCGGCATGACGCGGTTCTCAAAGAGCACGAAGAAGTCCGTACGACCGGTGACGCTGGGGCTTGGACTGTCCCTCTCGGTCATCTGTCTAATTGGCCTCTACACCGGCCTGGCCTTCCCGGACTCCGGTGGGAATCCAGTGCCCGGGCTTCTGGAAATCGGCGGTGTATGGGTGGCCTTGCCGGCCTTCGCGTTCATCATCATTGCCAACATCGGCACAACCATGGTTGGCACCTACACGGCCGCCCTTTCGCTCAAGCAGCAGCCTGCCATCGACTCCCGTCTTAGCTGGAGGGGGGCGACGACGACGGCGGTGCTGACCGCGGCCGTGCTGATCGTGTTCCTGGCAGAGCCCTTCTACAACAACTTCGGGGCATTCCTCACCCTGTCGGGTGTCGTCTTCGGTCCGCTGTGTGGGCTGCAAATCGTCGATTACTTCATCATCCGGAAGCAACGCTTGGATCTGGATGGTCTGTACAAGGACGGCCCGGGGACCGCGTACTGGTATTGGAAGGGCATTAATGTCACGGGCTTTGCCAGCATGACCGTTGGCATCGTGGTCTACCTCCTTCTGCTTGACCCGATCACGTTTGCATCCGCTCCCTTGTTTGCCTTCACAACCGCTTCGCTGCCGGCAACGGTGTCCACGGCCATCATCTATGTGCTTCTGGCGCGGCTTCAGCCCAAGGCGTTCGGACCGGGTGCGGTGTCATTCGGAGCCCGTGACGCACTGACTAAGCGCTGACGATGCACTGAAAAAGAGGTGGGCTGGGCCTGCATGCCACCTCTTCGAAGGACGGGGGCGGGGTGGCTGGGATTCTTCCCAGCCACCCCGCCCCTTTAACTGTGGACAGGACTCGCTGCGAGTGGCGCCCACCGCCGGCCTCGTTGCCGGCTTCGGGGCGATACCGCCCGGCCTGTCCGCAGGGCTCTTCAGGAGCAGGGCCCCGAAGTGGCCGCCCATCATGAATGGCCCGCGCCGACGTCGCCGGCATCACTCGACCCCTCGGCCCTGGTCCGCCTCGTCGGCACGGCCCCGCCCCACAGCCCCGTGGGGTGTACAGACGGTGCGGGTGCCGGGGCTCCTGACCCGGAAGGAATGTACACACACGAGGTTTTTATAGGGCGCGCGTGTTAAAAGGACGCGGCCGGCGGCGGAACATGGGGTTCCGCCGCCGGCCGCGTCCTTGGGTGGGGGCCTAGTGCGTGTCCACGGCCTCAACCTCGGACTTGTCACCGCTCCACTGCGTGTGGAACGTGCCCTCGGCATCGACACGGTTGTACGTGTGGGCGCCGAAAAGGTCGCGCAGACCCTGCGTCAGGGCCGCGGGCAGACGCGTGCGGCGCAGGCCGTCGTAGTACGCCAGCGAGGAGGAGAACACCGGAACCGGGATGCCCAGCTGCACGGCGGTGGAGACCACCCGGCGCCAGGCCGGCAGTGCACCGGCGATGGCCTCGGCGAAGGCCGGGGCGAACAACAGGTTCGCGGGCTTGTCCTCGGCCGCGTAGGCCTTGGTGATCTCCTTCAGCAGCTCCGCACGGATGATGCAGCCGCCGCGCCACAGGCCCGCGATCTCATCCAGCTTCAGGTCCCAGCCGTACTCCGTGGCGGAGGCGGTGAGCATGTCCAGGCCCTGGGCGTAGCTGACCAGCTTGGAGGCGAACAACGCCTGGCGGACGTCCTCCACGAAGGTCCCATCCAGCGTCAGCTCGACCTCGTGGCCGGCCAGGACGTCCTGGGCGATGGCACGCTGGCCGCGCTGGCTGGACAGGCCCCGGGCAAAGACGGACTCGGCGATCGCGGAGGTGGGCGAGCCCAGGTCCAGGGCGGACTGCACGGTCCAGCGGCCGGTGCCCTTCTGGCCGGCGGAGTCCACAATCACATCAACCAGCGGCCTGCCGGTCTTGGCGTCCACGTGGCCCAGGACCTCGGCGGTGATTTCAATCAGGAAGGAGGCCAGCTCGCCCCGGTTCCACTCGGTGAAGATCTCCGCCTGGGCGGCGGGTTCGATGCCGGCGCCGGAGCGCAGCAGGTCGTAGGCCTCGCCAATGACCTGCATGTCGGCGTACTCGATGCCGTTGTGGACCATCTTGACGAAGTGGCCGGCGCCGTCGGTGCCGATCCAGGCACAGCAGGGCCTGCCGTCGACCTGGGCGGCGATCTTTTCCAGCAGCGGACCCAGCGCGTCGTAGGACTCCTTGGACCCGCCGGGCATGATGGAGGGGCCCAGCAGGGCGCCCTCCTCGCCGCCGGAGACGCCGATGCCCACGAAGTGCAGGTCCTTCGCGGCCAGGGCGGCCTCGCGGCGGCGGGTGTCCTCGTAGTGCGAGTTGCCGGCGTCGATGACGATGTCGCCCGGCTCCAGCAGGGGCTCCAGCTGCTCGATGACGGAGTCCACGGGGGCCCCGGCCTTGACCATGATCAGCACACGGCGGGGCTTCTCCAGCGAGTCAACGAGTTCCTGCAGCGTCTCGGTGCGCACGAAGCTGCCCTCGTGGCCGTAGTTCTCCAACAGGGAATCGGTCTTCGCGGCCGAACGGTTGTGCAGGGCAACGGTGAAGCCGTTGCGGGCCAGGTTGCGGGCCAGGTTTGCACCCATTACGGCCAGACCGGTTACGCCGATTTGCGCAGACATCAAAACTCCAAAGTGTTGTAGGTAGAGCAATGGTTTCCACGGTCTGGCGCCTTGGCGCCGACCGCACTAGTTGGACAGTGACACGAGGCCGTGGTGGCGTTCCCGGTCCGTGCTGCCGGTGACTGTCACACGGCTGTCCCGGTGCACCCTGAAAGCACCAAGGCTGCCCACTGTTTCACCGAAGACCTCGTCCGGATCCAACCGGCGCAGTTCCTCGACCAGGCAGTCCTGCAGGGTGCGCCGGAGCAGGGAGATCCGGTGTGCGGGCTGGCCCGGCTGGGTCAGTACGGCTTCGGCGTGGCCGGGCCGGAACAACCGGATGTCCCCGGAGGCCCGGGTCAGCCGGACGCCCCGGATCCCGCTTCCTGCGGGGTGCCCGACAATGGTGACGGGGGCGCCGAGGGCGCGCTGCAGCCAGGCGGCCAGCAGCATCGTGCTGGGCGAGTCCGTGGCACCCTCGACGGTGATGTGCGTGACGGGTTCATCATCGAGCTGGTCGAACACGGCCGCGAGTTGGATGCGCCAGTTCGTCAGGCGCGTCCAGGCCAGGTCCGTGTCGCCTGCCTTGTAGGTGCGGCGGATGTTCTCCAAGGCCCGCTCCGGGCTGGTCTCGTTGGCGGAGTCCGTGATGCGGCGGTGCGCGATGCGTCCGATGGAACTGGCACTGGCCGATTCCGGCATGCCCTGCGGCCACCAGGCCACGATCGGGGCATCGGGCAGCAGCAGCGCCGAAATGACCGATTCGCTGTCCGTGGCCAGCTCCCCGTAGCCGCGGAGCACAATGACCTCCGAGGCGCCCGCGTCGCCGCCGACCCGGATCTGCCCGTCCAGTCGGGTCGGCTCCGCGGCGCTGCCGGCGGCAAGGACGATGATCCGGCAGGGGTGTTCACGGCTGGCGAGGTTGGCTGCCGCAATGGCCTCCTCCTCGTGCCCGTCCCGGGTGATGACCACCAGGGTCATCACCCGGCCCAGGGCGACCACGCCGCCCTGCTCGCGCAGGGTGACGATCTTCTTGGTGACCTTTGAGGTTGTGGTGTTCGGCAGATCAATGATCACGGTCTTCTCCAGGTCCTTCCATCGCGGGTCAACAGTTCATCGGCGGCGGCCGGCCCCCAGGAGCCGGGCGCGTACGATTCCGGCTGCGTGCCCTCCGCGGCCCAGAACTCCTCGAACGGGTCCAGGATCTTCCAGGACAGCTCCACCTCCTGGTGGCGCGGGAACAGCGGCGGCTCGCCCAGCAGCACATCCAGGATCAGCCGCTCGTACGCCTCCGGGGAGGACTCGGTGAACGCGTGGCCGTAGCCGAAGTCCATCGTGACGTCCCGGACCTCCATCTGCGTGCCCGGCACCTTGGAGCCGAAGCGGATGGTCACCCCCTCGTCCGGCTGGACCCGGATGACGACGGCGTTCTGGCCGAAGTCGTCCTCGGTGTGGTCGGTGAACAGCAGGTTGGGGGCGCGCTTGAACACGACGGCGATCTCCGTCACGCGCCGGCCCAGGCGCTTGCCGGCGCGCAGGTAGAACGGCACACCGGACCAGCGCCGGGTGTTGATGTCCAGGCGGATGGCCGCGTAGGTCTCCGTGGTGGAATCGGCCGGAATGCCCTCCTCCTCCAGGTACCCCAGGACCTGCTCGCCGCCCTGCCAGCCGCCGCCGAACTGGCCGCGGGCCGAATGCGTGGACAGGTCCGCGGGAAGTTTGACGGCGGCCAGGACCTTTTCCTTCTCCGCGCGCAGGTCCTCGGCGTTGAAGGAGATCGGCTCCTCCATCGCCGTCAGGGCCAGCAGCTGGAGCAGGTGGTTCTGGATGACGTCGCGGGCCGCGCCCACGCCGTCGTAGTAGCCGGCCCGGCCACCGGTGCCGATGTCCTCGGCCATGGTGATCTGCACGTGGTCCACATAGTTGGCGTTCCACAACGGCTCGAAGAACTGGTTGGCGAAGCGCAGCGCCAGAATGTTCTGCACCGTCTCCTTGCCCAGGTAGTGGTCGATCCTAAAGACGGCATCGGGCGGGAAGACGGATTCGACGATGTCATTCAGCTGCCGCGCCGATTCCAGGTTGTGCCCGAAGGGCTTTTCGATGACGACCCGGCGCCAGCTGGTGCCGTCGCCGGCGGCCAGGCCGTGCTCGGAGAGCTGGCGGCAGACCAGTTCGAACGCCTTCGGCGGGATGGACAGGTAGAACGCATGGTTGCCGCGCGTGCCGCGCTGCTCATCCAACGCCTCGATCGTGGCCTTGAGCCGCTCGAAGGCGGCGTCGTCGTCGAACTCGCCCTGGACGAAGCGGATGCCCTCGGCCAGCTGGTCCCAGACCTTCTCGTCAAAGGGCGTGCGGCAGTGCGCCATCACGGCGTCCTTGACCTCGGCGGCGAAGTCCTCATCCGCCCACCGGCGGCGGGCGAAGCCGACCAGCGCGAAGCTGGGCGGCAGCAGGCCGCGGTTGGCCAGGTCGTAGACAGCTGGCATGAGCTTTTTGCGGGCGAGGTCGCCGGTGACGCCGAAGAGCACCAACGACGAGGGGCCCGCCACCCGGGACAGCCGGCGGTCGCGGCCGTCCCGCAGCGGATTGCGCCCGGACTTCAAACCCGCATCAACGTACGTTACAGACATTCTGGCCTTCTACTGTGAGACCGGTGACAGTGCGGCAGTGCGGGCGCCGGCCGACGGCCACGAGAGTTTCTGCTCCCAGGTCTCCCCGAAGGGAACCGAGTCGCTGAGCGCGAGCGTGTACCGGGCATGACTATGCCGGGTGACCAGGATGCCGGCGGACTGCTGGCACATCGCTGCCTGGCGGAGCACTGCCTCTGCATCGTCGAGCAACTCGTAGAGTCGGCCAGGCTTGGTAACAACAACTTCCAAATACTCGGGGGCTTGACTATGCATGATGAACAGCTTCCTTCCCAGGATTTTGGGTCCCATCGGTGGGATGTGGTGTGTCGTGGATTGATGTCAGCGTGACGGGATCGTCATGAGCCGTCAGACGGCGGCAGCCTGTGCCTTTGATTCATGGCGCAGACCGTCCGCCGAACCTGCACTGCCCGCGGTGGTGTTTCTCCGCGGGCAGTACAAACAAGCAAGTTCTGCGGTTGGTGGCTCCTGGACGTACGGAGCCGTCAACCCCGGGGTGGTGCCCGCTGCCCTTGGTCAAGGGTGCGGGCGCCACCGTCAATCGGGGACTAGACGATGGCGCCGCGGAGCAGCTTGGCTGCCAGGGCCGGGTCCTCTGCACCGTAGATGGCGCCGCCGGCGACAGCTACATCGGCACCGGCGTGCTGGACGGCGGCAATGGTCTTGATGCTCACGCCACCGGCGACGGAGAACGGAACGCGGGCCTCTGCACCGGCACGGAGCAGCCCGGTCAGGTCGAAGCCGGGCTTGGCCTGCTCGTCCAGACCGGCGTGCATCTCGACGAACTTCGCACCCAGGGCGCGGACTTCCTTGGCACGGGTGACCTTGTCTTCCACACCGATGAGGTCGACGACGACGCCCTTGTTGTGGGCCTTGGCTGCCTTGACGGCACCGGCAATGGTGGAATCGTCGGCGGCACCGAGCACGGTGACCAGGTCGGCGCCGGCCTTGAAGGCGATGTCGGCTTCGAGCTCTCCGGCATCCATGGTCTTCAGGTCAGCAAAGACAATCTTGTCGGGGTGGGCGGCCTTGATGGCGGTAATGACTGACAGCCCTTCGCTCTTGATCAAGGGGGTGCCGAGTTCGATGATGTCGACGTATTCGGCAACCTGGCCGGCCAGTTCGAGGGCGGCTTCGGTGGTGAGCAGGTCGATAGCAACTTGGAGCTTCATGATGATTCTTCTTTCTATAGGGAACTGCAGTGGGTTGGAAAATGCGGGTATGGAAAGGTGTGGCCCCGGTTATTCGAGGTTGGCGTGCCGGAGCCAGAGCTCCTCGGCCGCTACATCGGTGTTGTCCCACAAAGACTGGAAGATGGCCTCGGTGGCCAGGAACAGCACCTGCTCAAAGAGGGACCCGGAGTACTGGCGGGACACATTGGAGCCGTGGTCGGTCTTCTGTGCGGCGGGGATGATCACCAGTGCGTCGGCGAGCCGGGCCAGCGGCGAGTCAGCGTTGGTGGTGAACGCGGCAATGCGTGCACCGGCCTTCACAGCTGTTTCCGCCGACTTCACCACTCCGGAGGTCGTTCCCGATCCGGAGGCCACCAGCAGCAGGTCCCCGGAGCTGATGGCCGGAGTGGTGGTGTCACCGGCGATGTGGACGGTCAGGCCCAGGTGCATCAGCCGCATAGCGGCCATGCGCAGGACCAGACCGCTGCGGCCCGCTCCGGCGACGAACACCCGGCTGTTCGGGCCCAGGAGGCCTGCCAGTGTGGCGATCTCGTGCTCGTCGATCTTGGCAGCCGTGTCCGCGATCTCATCCCTGACGAGGGACAGGTTGCGGACAATGTCATCTGTGGTGCTGTAGACCCGTTCGGTCGTATTTGCTGTCGGATTCACGATTTGTCCCTTTCGATTCGGTGCTCAGTCTGTAGAGGCTGAGCGAGGCTTGCTGGCTGGTATCAATAATCCAGAGACAAACGGGCAGGGGTAACACTGTTTTCTGACGGTTCTGACTACCCTTTGGGATAGGTGGCGGTTCCCACCCCGGTGCGGCCGCCAGAATGGGCACCGTGCCAGTCGGCAGCCGGCAGGCTGCGGCGGGGAGGTGCCCGTCCATGATTTACAGCGCGGAGCGCGGGGGCCCAGAGCACTTAAAGCCGTAGCAATGAAGGATTTATGTGCATAGACTCAGATGAACAAGCTAAGTCCTGTAAATACTGCCCGGACTGGTGAGTATCAACCCGACCCGTAGCCCATTTCGGAGCGCAGACTCTTGGCCTCGCCAACCTTGTTCCACTTGCAGATATATCGGACCCTGCCGGAAATCGAGAGGGCCGATGCGATTGTCGACAGAATTTCCAAGGCCATCGCACTCGGGCTGCTCAAAGTAGGTGAACGCCTGCCCCCGGAAGCGGCACTCTCCGAGATGTTTGGCGTTGGTGGTGCGACCCTTCGCGAGGCGTTGGCGGCACTGCGCGGGCAGGGCGTCGTCGAGACCCGCAGAGGCCGCAGCGGAGGAACCTTCGTCGTCAGCCAGCCTCGAACCCAAACCGATGTCATCCGGGATTGGTTTCTCTCGACATCCATTTCGGAAATACGCGACATCGGCGACGAACATTCCGCCATAGCCGCCACAACCATCCGCCTGGCATGTGAGCGCGCGGAAGCGCACGACTTCGATCGGCTTCAGGAACTTGCGCGGGCATTGGTGCTGGCCGCGACACCCGAGGCGCGTGCACCTGCCGACAGCCGCTTTCATGTCGAGTTGGCGATTTCCGCGCAATCACCGAGGCTTGCCGCTGCCGAAATCCGGCTTCAGGAAGAAACTGTTCAACAGCTGTGGACCCCCCTCACTGTGCCCTTTGACCCCGAACAGGCAACAGCTGAACACTTGGAATTGGTCCGGGCCGTGGCCCAGGACCAGCCAGAGAAAGCCCAGAAACTAGTCCTTGAGCACATCAGGCGAAACATTTTCCACCTGATTGACACGAAACTCACCCTTGGGTATGCCCAATCAATTCAGGATGTCCAATGAAACCCAGCACCGAAGTCGTACACGCTGCCACTGGCCTCACCTCGTGGATCAACGGCGTCTGCACGGAGACCGAGAACCTCTCCCGAAACGTGGCCTCGTTGCTTGAACGAAATCTCGCCGGCAAGTCCAAAGTCGGCAAGTCTTCGCTGACCGGGCTGGACGAACTTGCACGGGAGTTCCTGACCCAGAACGCTTTTGCTGTGGGCTCCGGGACCTTCTTCGCCACTGAATCCGTTGAGGAGGGCGGCCACGCTTTGGAATGGTGGTCCCGCAAGGAATCTGGCGTCATGAAAAGGCTTCATCTCGACCTGACGCCGGGCAGCAATCGATATTACGACTACGAGAAGCTGCCGTTCTTTTCCACCGCCGCTGCCACAGGTGAGCAGACACTGTGGGGTCCGTACATCGACTATCTCGGCTTCGAGGAATACATCCTCACCTTCGCGGCACCTTTTTCTGTGCATGGACACTTCACCGGGGTGTCGGGGTGCGACATCCGGATCAAAGATCTGGAACCGCTCATCATGCCAAACCTGCGCAGCATCCCAGGCGATGCCGCCCTCATCAACGCCAGCAACCGTGTCATTCTCGGCAATTCCGGGATGTACCTGGTCGGTGAACGGGTGAAATCCGGATCCGCAAACCAGCATCGCATGGCTCTGGATGTCCCCCATCTGGGGCTCTCGCTGATCTACACCGCCTAGCCTCTGGTTTCCTGGGACTGCCAGGAAACCATGCGGACGTCCCTCCCCGATGATCCAGTGCTATGGGCTGGATCATCGGTTCTTCGGCGTGGTCGCCGCCGCACCGCGGGAGCTTCTGAATATTCGCTCTTACGGTCACCACCTGTGGTGCGGGCGAGCACCGTTGCTCGCCAGCCCGATTGGCGTGGGTGAGCACCACCGCTGGGATGGGTGTGCACCAACTCACTATGCCCCTTCCACCTTGTGACGGCCACATGGTGGAAGGAGTGCCGGTCATGGTACGGAAGCTCAAAGCGAAGCTGGTGTTGAAGCTGCGTAGTCAGGGCTTGTCTTGAAGAGCGATCGAGTCCGCCCAGGGGGTATCCCGGCATAGCATCCGCGCGGTACTCGATGCTGCGGAGCTGCCCGGTCTCGGCTGGGACGAGATGGCGGAAATGTCGGAGGCCCAGCTACATGCGGCGTTGTTTCCCGGCCGCGGCGTCCGCGAGTCCATGTTCGCACAGCCGGCATGGCCTCGGCAGCACACCGACGTTGAAGCTCCTCCATCAGGCGTATGTCGACGCGTCTTCGATGGCGCAGGCGACGATGAGTTATGACCGGTTCTGCCGCCTTTAAGGCGAGCACGCCGCTGTTTCAGGGGCGACCTCGCGTGTCAGCCACAACGCCGGCCGCAGCATCGAGGTCGACTGGTCCGGATCCACGATGCAGCTTTTGGTTCCGAGCGCGGGTGAGATGTCAAAGTGTATTTGTTTGTCGCGTGCCTGCCGGCCAGCCGGTATGCGCTCGTAGAAGTGAGCCCGGCTATCCGGCACGAGTCGCGGTTGCGCGCCCACACAACAATGTTCGCTTTCTTGGGCGGAAGCGTCGCGCCTGGTGCCGGACAATTCGAAGACCGGGGTGATCTCCCACCTGCGCGAGGGCGAGGGCGTATTGAACGATGCTTGCCGGGAGATCGTAGGTGTTGCGTCTCGGTGGACATCGCCTTCTCTGTGGTTCGGTGCGCATCGGCTCGCGGCCGCATCTCCAGGGCCGGTGGGGCGCGCCATAATCGGCCAGCTCTTGCTTACGTATATGGTTCTAGGGGACTTGACGCGGCGATCTGTTGTGGCCGTTCCACGCCGCGGAATTCCGAGGACGTTGCGACGTCGAACGAAACTGGAGACTGAATCGTCATGATCTTTTTCAAAGCAAGGGTTCTGCTCTGGCCTCTCCTGCTGATCACCGTCTTGGTTGTCGCGGGAACCGGCGCCTCTTTCGCATTCGGTGGACTCAACGCTCTCGCTCTCAGTTCGCTGTTCACCAGCAGCTCGAACGAACGCGATTCGCAGGTGGTTCAGTCGGTCACGCACGTGCAAGAGGTCGCCTTGCTGAGCCTTCACATCGAGGGTGTTGCGAGGCACGAAAGCAATGGCGAGATTCTCGGCGTGGCCATACCCGCGAGCGAGAAAACGACGCTGATCCAGTACAAGTTCGACGCAAAATTAGGCATCGATGGATCACAGGTGAAGATCGAACCCACCGGCCCAGAGTCGTTTCGGGTGACCATCCCTCAATTTATTGGCATCGGCTTTGACGATCCCGTGTTCGAGGACCCCCTCGAGAGCAACAACGCGCTTAGCTGGCTGGCACCGCCAGCCGTTCAAACTCGCATGATCAACAACATTCTCAGCGACGAGAACAAGCAGAAGTACATCACCCAAAACGCAGCAGCGCTGAAAGAGCAGGCCAAGGTGTTCTACTCCGGAATCATCGCAAGCGTCGATCCCGAAATCACCATCGGCTTTGAGTTCGCAGGGTAGATGCCCGCAGCGCCCCGTCCTCACCGCATGAACCCGAAGGCGACGATGGCTGCTATATCCGCAGCGGTGACTACTACGCCGGAGAACCCTGTGAGCCGGCTGGATGGGGAACCCACCGCCTTCGCCACCGCGTAATCCGTGACCGGGAGCGCCAGTGGTGCTGGGCCACACGACCACTGGTGCTCTCCCGCACGATCGAGTGGTGCTCAAAGCGTTAAATACTCACTTCAGCCGCGGTGCAGGGGTGTGTTCGCACGGGGCCGGCGAGGGGCAGCTGTGGCAGCCCTCCCGACAAAGGTTCAACGGCGTAAAGAGAATCTGATTCTCGGAAAAAACTATTGGACTACAGCTATTTGGTTGTAATCTCGGAGATGACGTGACCCGCTTCACAGCAGGCATCGCCTGAACGGTCCGAAGTCTCGCACAAGCTGGCAGACCGGATGAAGAAGCTTTTCCCCGTCTTCGACGCAGCTGCGTCGAAGACGGCGTGAACCCGCCCCCGGTGTTCTTCCTCAACGACCCAATGGCGCATTCGTCGGCTAAATAGGCCAAATCAGACGATCAAGGGAGATTGTTATGAGTGAAAATCGTTCAGTTGGAGTCGATCATCTGGAAAGGTCGATCGACTGGAAGCAGGGTCTGGCCATTGCGCTGGGTGTGCCCCTGCTGATTCTGCCCTCGTTGGGCTACCTTCCGATGTACTTGTCGGCTGCCGCCATTCTTATCTGGGGGCTGTCGGTCATTCAGGGCTTCATACAGAGCACCGCATATGCTGAGATGGCCACCACGTTCCCCAAGGCCTCTGGTCTGCCGGGTTTCGCGCAGCATGTATTTCGCACCGAGAATTACCAGGGCAAGTACGACAAGAGCAAGCTGCTCGGCGGCTTCAGTGCCTGGAGCTACTGGTTCGCTTGGACTCCGGTGCTGGCGATCTTTTCCATCCTGATCGGCGGCTACCTGCACGGGCTGTTTCCGGTGCTGGGCGAGACGTTCACGGCGTATCAGCTCTCGTTGATCTCAGGCCTGTTGATTTTCGGCGGATTGTTCGTCGTCAATTGGTTCGGCCTCAAGGACGGCGCCAAGCTGGGTTACATTCTGGCCGCTTTTTCCCTGATACCACTGGTCATCCTGACTGTGGCCCCCTTTGCCACTGGGCACGTTGAGATGTCCAACATCATCGGCAATTGGCTGCCGACCGACTGGGCCTGGGATCTGCACCATATCCTGATTCTCTTTGGCATCTTTGGGATTGCACAGTGGAGCGCCTGCGCCTGGGAAACAGCGGCCATCTACGGCCCTGAATACAAAAACCCGGCCAAAGATGTCTCCAAGGCGTTGTTTGCCTGCGGCATCATCTGCTTCTTCTCGTTTGTACTGGTGCAAGCTGCAGTGATCGGCGTGCTGGGTGTCGACGGCGTACTGGCTGAACCTGTGTCGCCCCTGATCCCTGTCGCCCATGCTGTCTTTGGCGAAGCCGGCTCCATGGTGACCATCATCATGTTGATCGCCGCCATGGTACTGATCATCCAAACCGCCTATCTGGGATCTTCCCGCGCCATGCACTCGATGGCGACGGAAGGCAACCTTCCCAAGTCCCTCGGCAAACTGAACCGCCACGGAACGCCGTTCGTTGCCATGCTGGTCATCGGAGGCTTCAACCTGGTCCTGATTTCGATGGGAAACCCCGCAGCGATTGTCGCGGCATCGGCGATTGGCTACACCTGCGCCAACGGCATCAGCCTGTTCGCCTATGTCAAAGCCAGAAAACACCCTGACTTTGCTGCTCTGGACAGGCCCTTCAAGGCACCCAAGGGCTGGAAGAACGTTGCCATGGCCTTTGGTCTTTTCAATCTTCCGCTGTGCCTGGTGGGGGTTGTCTACCTGAACAGCCTGGAGGTTGGCTGGACCTCCACGTGGGTTGGGTTCCTCGTGCTGGCACTCTACGTACCCATCTGGCTGCATTCCCAGAATGAGTCAAGGCGCTCCAGAAAGGCAGGTACTCCTGGCCCCTCGGACCACGATGCCGCAGATCTGACAGCCAGTAGTGAAGGACGTGCCGCGCACTAGGTAGGGAACATTCGCGGCCATCCCGTTGCGGATCATTTCAAGGATGGGAGGCAGGACCGGTCACGGAACCGGGTCCTGCCTCCCATCTTTGCATCTGGTGAATGTGCAGGCCCGGCCCTTCTGCCGAACGCGCTCTTCCCTGCCCCTGGGCCAGAGAACGCCGATGTCCGGTGGCGCCGTCCACGGCCGCACGTGGGCCCCTCCGAGATACCAAGGGACCGTCGGAGACGCAACTTAAGGACGTCGCAGGAATTTTTGTAAAAAAGTCTGGACTATATGAATTAACTGGCGTAGCTTTGCTTTTGGGATGAACCCCGTGACTCACATCACACACCCGAAGAGTTCAGTGCAGAGCTTGGTTGGCCCCTAGAAATAGAGGACGCCGGGTCTGCGATCTTCTTCTTACAGACGCTGTAGCCAGCGCTCTGACTCATCCTCAATGCAGTCTCAAATACACCCAAGATGAACCATTCCCAACGGTATTCACAGGAGAGACCATGGAAACCACCCTCGTAGGAACACTGAGCAAGGCCGGATCCATCCACAAGGTTGAAGGCGGCTACATCGGCCTGCCGTCGATGAACGAGCCCGGCACGATCGCGGCCATCGGCGACTCCCTGCACAACCCCGAAGGATCGGTCATGTGCGCCGGATTCTTCGAACTGAAGGCCTCCGAGCCGCTGGTGTACACGTACACCTACGACGAGATGAAGGTTGTCGTGCAGGGTGAATTCATCCTCACCGACCAGACCACGGGAGAAGTGACGCACGCCAAGGAACGCGACGTGCTGTTCTTCCCCAAGGGCACCACGGTCAAGTTTGAGACCCGTGACTACGCCCTGGGCTTCTTCGCCGGCGACCGCACCTTCGCCCCGTAAGACCCACCATGCGTACCGCGTCCATGCCGCCGGCAACAGGCACCGGCTTGGAACCGGGTTTCCGCGGTGTCATCTGTGCCTCCTTTGGGGCAACAGGTGGCACCGCGGAGCACGACACCGGCAGCCAGCCCAGGCACGACCTCCGTTTCCACTCGGCAACACCACAGACTCTCTCGGGCCTGAGAAATGCGCTTGGGGCCTCCCAGGTCGGTGTCCGTCTTGTACTCGCCGGACCGCCGGCGGACGTCCGCGCAGCTGCAGCCGTTGCCGCGGATTGCGGGCTGCTGGATGAGGAGGTAACCCTCCTCTCCGACGATGCCGGACCCCGCGTTATCTACTGCCCGCATTGCCATGCCACCACCATTGACCGGCTGGCCGGCTCCGAGGTGGAGTGCCAGGGATGTTCCACCGTCCTGGCCACCACCGAGCACTTCTCCCGCCGGAAGGGTGCATATCTGGGTTACGCAGCTCATGCCGAGGAGGCATCATGACAATGACGGCGCTCAAGACCAGTGTCCACCCGGCGGTGGAAGGCGGTCTCCTGCTGGAGGTGGCAAACGTCAGCCTTCAGACGGATTCGATTGTCAGCATTACGTTCGCCGATCCGTCGGGGGACAGGCTTCCCTCCTATGTTCCGGGGAGCCACCTTGTGGTCCAGTACGGCAGCGGAGTCAATGCCTATTCGCTCACCGGTTCAGGCAACGCCCCGTTCGAGTACTCCATCTCGGTCCTCCGTGTCGAAGACGGCGCCGGCGGATCCGTGGCCATGCACCAACTCGCAGCCGGTGACCTTGTCTACGTTTCACGTCCCCGCAGCGCCTTTGCCCCGGTGTCAACAGCGACGCATCATCTGCTGGTTGCGGCGGGTATCGGCATCACGCCAGTGCTTTCGCACGCCAGGGCGGCGGCCGAACGGGGAACAGCATCATCCCTGATCTACGTACACCGGCCAGGGGCCGGGGCGCACGTGGCTGAAGCGACTGAACTGCTGGGACTGGGGCTGTCCGCCCTGATCGAATGTACCGATCGGGACAGTTTCCAGACGATTCTGGCCGACCAGCTCGCGGCCCAGCCCCTCGGCACCCACCTCTACGTCTGCGGGCCGAATGCCTTCATGGATTCTGTCCTGGACCAGGCCCGGGAGCTTGGCTGGCCTTCGTCCCGGCTGCATTCGGAAGCCTTCGGCGCTGCCTTGCTGGACGAAGGCGAACCCTTCACGGTGAACCTGGTCCGCAGCGGCATCAAGCTGGAAGTTCCGGCCGGCGTTTCGCTGCTGGACACCCTTGAAAATGCGGGCAAGGTCATCCCCAATATGTGCCGTAAAGGCATCTGCGGCGAATGTTCCCTGTCCGTCCTTCGGGGCACACCTCGGCACCGGGATCTCTACCTGTCCGACGAGGAAAAGGCTGAGAACACCACAATGATGTGCTGTGTTTCGCGCAGCGAAGACCCAGAATTGGAGTTGGACCTTTGAGCATCACCATCGACAAAGACCCTGGCAGCGCCGTCCTCCCCGAACGGATCAGGCGCTTTCCCTTTCCTTTTGCCAATGACATCTACCGTTACAGCGCCAACGTCGAACCGGCCCACAAGACAGTGCCGACAGAAGCCGGCGCCTGGGGTGCAGGGCTGATCGACATCGACGAAAACTACCTTCAGGAACTGGCCGAACGCGACGGGATTCTGGCCCGCGACCCCTCGCGCATGCAGGTCCTGCCCCACATGGGGCCTGCCGTGTGGGACGCGATCACAGCCCTGCTTCCCGTCATGGCCGAGGAAAACCCAAGCATCATGTCCTTCGACCGCGAAGGAAACACCTGCCGTTGGCGGAACACCCTGCAGGACCTCGACGTGGAATTCACCGTCGGTGACGACGATTCGCTGCCCATGGGCCCGCTCCGCTTTCTGGGCAGCCAGATCCAGGACGACATCGTGCTCCTTGACATCCGCGAGGATACAATGTGGCTCGACGCAGGACTGGTCACCTTTGCTGCGGACTGGTCCTTCGGTTTCGACGTCGGCATGAACTTCCTTGAAATCCATGGTCCGGTTCCGCGGGTGAAGGAAGAAAGGATCGTCTCCCGGGCGCATCAGTTCCTCATGCGGCTGCAGCCGGGGGAGCAATACCGCAGAACCAACTGGACCATGACCGTCGGCCAGCGCCTGGACACGTCCACCGAAACCTACCCCGAATGGGGCCCGGACCGCGCCACCATCGCCGACGACCCTGACCTGCCCGACAAGCTCCACCTCCGGGTGGAGGTTCAGCACCTGATCCGCCTCCCGCACACCGGAGTCCTGCTGTTCCTGGTTCGGAGCTATCTCCTGCCCCTCGCCGACATTGCCCGGGTCCCCGTCTGGCGTGAAACGTTTGGGCACGTCTTGGCCGAGCTTCCCGAAGACATGGCCGAGTACAAAGGCATCATCCGCTACCGCAAAGCGGCATCCGACTGGCTGCTCGCCACATAGCACCCCCATCCAACCACACCACCGCAACATCAATGTCACATAAGTTATCTAAGAAAAATGTCTGGACTAGATGATTTATCTGACGTAGCTTACTTACAGAAGGAATGTACGTGGCGCGCGTCACACCAGCAGAGTTCGAAGTGGAGCCCAGCCGGCCCCTTGGAACGTAGGGATGCAGGGGTGGCAGACGTTCCCTCCGAGTCCCAGCAAGGGGTTTGGAGGGAACGTCGGCGCAATCTTATTCGCAACCAGGAATGAACAGTTCTGTCAAAGGTGAACAGCACTGGGAATCCAACCGGGCTGTACGGGCCACCACCCGTCACGGCCCTCGTCCTGAAAAAGAACTAAGGAGTAAACCATGACGATCAATACTGAAACCCACACCGTGGTAGGGACAGCACACCCCCTGGATCCACTCTCCCGCGCCGAGATCTCCCGGGCGGCCGCGATCCTTAAGGACGGCCCGGCCGCGGCGGAGTCCTTCCGCTTCATCAGCGTGGAGCTGCGCGAGCCCGAGAAGGAGTTGCTGCGCACCGGTGCCGCGACGGCGCGTGAAGCAGACGCCGTGCTGGTCAACCGTGCCGAGGGACGCGCCTATGAGGCCGTCGTCGATCTTGATGCGGGCCTCGTGTCGAAGTGGACGCAACTGGCCGCGAACGTCCACCCGCCCTTTATGCTGGACGAGTTTGCCGAGGGTGAAGCGACCTGCCGGCAGAACCCCGAGGTCCAGGCGGCCCTGGCCAAGCGGGGCATCACGGATATGGACCTGGTCTGTTTCGAACCGTGGTCCGTGGGCTACTTCGGTGAAGACAACGAGGGCCGGCGCCTGATGCGCGCCCTGGTCTTTGTCCGTGACGAGGCCGACGACAGCCCGTACGCGCACCCGATCGAGAACTTCATCGTCATCGTGGACCTGAACTCCGGGGAGGTCGTCAAGGTCGAGGACGACCAGGCGATCCCGGTTCCCAGCGCTAGCGGCAACTACCTGCCCAAGTACGTTGGAGAGGCCCGGACCGATCTGAAGCCGATCTCCATCACCCAGCCCGAAGGGGCGTCCTTCACGGTCACCGGCAACCACGTCCAGTGGGCCGACTGGTCCTTCCGTGTCGGCTTCACCCCCCGCGAGGGCCTGGTCCTGCACCAGCTGCGCTTCCGCAACAAGGACACCGAGCGTCCCGTGATCAACCGGGCCTCCCTGTCGGAAATGGTCGTCCCGTACGGAGACACCGCCCCGGTCCAGGCGAAGAAGAACGCCTTCGACTCCGGTGAGTACAACATCGGCAACATGGCCAACTCCCTGACCCTGGGCTGCGACTGCACCGGGGAGATCAAGTACTTCGACGGCATCACCACCGACAGCCACGGCAACCCGATGACCATCGAAAACGCGATCTGCATGCACGAGGAGGACGACAGCATCCTGTGGAAGCACTTCGACTTCCGCGAGGGCACCACCGAGACCCGCCGCAGCCGCAAGCTCGTGATCTCCTTCATCGCCACCGTCGCGAACTACGAGTACGCCTTCTACTGGCACCTGTTCCTGGACGGCAGCATCGAGTTCCTGGTCAAGGCCACCGGCATCCTCTCCACCGCCGGCCAGAAGCCCGGTGAGAAGAGCCCGTACGGGCAGACCCTGAACAACGACGGCCTCTACGCCCCGATCCACCAGCACATGTTCAACGTCCGCATGGACTTTGAAATCGACGGCCCGCGCAACGCCGTCTATGAAGTGGACATGGAAATCCCCGAGCACAATCCGACCCACACCGCCTTCATGGCCGTGGACCGGCTGCTGGAGACCGAACAGGCCGCCATCCGCAAGACCGACTCCTCCAAGCACCGCTTCTGGAAGATCGCCAACCGCGACAGCCGCAACATCGTGGATGAACCCGTCGCCTACCGGCTGATCCCCACCGATGGCATCCAGCTGGCCGCCGGCGACGAGTCCTACGTGAGCAAGCGGGCACAGTTCGCCCGCAACAACCTCTGGGTCACCGCCTACGACCGCAGCGAACGCTTCGCTGCCGGCGAGTTCCCCAACCAGGCCACCGGCGCCGATGACGGACTGCACATCTGGACCCAGAAGGACCGCAACATCGTCGATCAGGACCTCGTGGTCTGGTACACGTTCGGCATGCACCACGTCGTGCGTCTGGAGGACTGGCCCATCATGCCCCGCCAGAACATCGGCTTCATGCTCGAGCCCCACGGCTTCTTCGACCAGAACCCGACCCTGAACCTCCCGGCCAGGATCGAAGCCACCACCACCACCGACACCTGCTGCAAAACCGACTAACGACCCCTCACCACTAGCGCAATGAACTAGCGCTGGAAAAGGACTAGTCCCCCAACCCGTGGTCCCCGGTGCTGCTGTTCACAGCAGCGCCGGGGACCATTCCCACACCCACCCCAAAAACCCACCAGGGAGCGTGACAGGCGTGTTCAACATCCCCGCAATAACCTGGGCCCTCACGGCCGTGCTGCTGCTCGGCACAGGCCACCACGCCCTGGCGGCAGCACGGTCCCGCCACCTCACCGACAGAGTCAACAACAGCCTCCACGCCCTCATGAACGCCCTGATGGCCGCCATGCTGTGGAACCTCGCCGCCTCCACCACCCTGGCCCAGGTCATCCTCCTGGCCGGCGCCGCCCTGTGGTTCATCATCCAGGCCGTCGCCCGCCCCGAATTCACCATCCTGTGCGCCGGCAGCCAGGGCCGGCTCAAATGCGGCTACCACGCCCTCACCATGGCCGGCGCCGCCCTCATGGTCGCCATGATGGCCCACCTGGGCACCCCCGGGGCCGGCGCCCCGGCCGGCGGGGCGCCCATGGCCCACACCCACCACGCCATGGCAGCCGCAACCCCCACCACGGGCGGAGGTGCCGCACCCTTGGCCGGGTCCCCGGCCCTGGCCATCGCACTAACGGTCCTCTTCGGCGCCGCAGCACTGCTGTTCGCCATCCTGCTCCTGCGGCCCCGGGCACCGAAAACCACCGGGCATGCGGGAGCCCGGAAGCGCTCCGTCCGCGCAGGCCACGCACTGGAGGCCCTGGGCGCCGCGGCCATGGCCGCCATGTTCGCCACCATGGCCACCTGACCCACCGGGCCCACCCCCTGCACGGGAACCGGAAAGCCTTCCACGCAAAAACCGCGTCCGTCCCCACCCCTTTGACAGGGTGGGAACGGACGCGGTTTTCGTTGGTGCAGGAGCAGCAGCTGTCAGGCCACCGTCTCCTTGCCGCGGGACAGGATCTGTCCCTTGAAGAACTCGGGGTTCTTCTTGTACATGATGAGCATCAGCACCACTCCCAGCAGGATCACGCCGGCACCCAGGATGAACACCAGACCCACGCCGCCAATCTCCGAGCCGGAACCGTATTCGGGGTCCATGGAATCGATGGCCGTCTTGACGAACATCACCAGCAGGATCACGCCGCCCACCAGCGGGGCCAGGAACTTGAAGAAGAAGGCCCGGGCGCTGCTGAAGACCTCGGCCCGGAAGTACCAGACGCAGGCCAGAGCCGTGATGCCGTAGTAGAAGCAGATCATCATGCCCAGGGCGGTGATGGTGTCCCACAGCGCGTTCTCGCTCAGGGTCCGCGTCAGCACATAGAACCCGGCGGCGGCGATGGCCGAGGCGATCGTGGCGTAGCTGGGCGATTTGTGCCGCGGGCTGATCTTGCCGAAGCTCGCTGGCAGGGCCCGGTAGTGGCCCATCGAGAGCAGGGTGCGCGCCGGGGAGACGAAGGTGGACTGCAGCGAGGCGGCGGAGCTGCTGAGAATGGCCAGCGACATCAGGATCGCGAACGGCCCCATCACCGGCCCGGCGAGGACAGCAAAGATGCTGCCCTGGTTCTCCGGGTTCCCGGCACCCAGCCCGGTGTCGCCGATGCCCGCGAAGGACAGCGTGGCCAGGGCAACCGTCATGTAGATGACCACAATCACCAGCACCGTGACGGTGGCAGCGCGGCCCGGGGTCTTCTCCGGGTTCTTGGTCTCCTCGTTCATGGTCAAGGTGACGTCCCAGCCCCAGTAGATGAAGATCGACAGCGAGACGCCGGCGGCAAACTGGGAGAAGGATCCGACGGCGAACGGGTTGAACCAGTCCGGGGAGATGGCCGTGGCGTCGAAGGCCGTGCCGTTGGCCACATGGCTGAAGGCGGCGATGGCGAACCAGCCCAGCACCAGCAGCTGGAAGGCCACCAGCACGTACTGGAAGGACTTGGTGGTCTCCATGCCGCGGTAGGAAATCCAACAGGCCAAGGCAATGAACACCAGCGTGGTGGCGATGTTCAGCGGCAGGATGGTGCTCAGATCCGCCAGCTCAGGGTTGTTGAAGATCTGTGCCAGCATCAGGTAGAAGAAGTCCACCGCCACGGCCGCCAGGTTGGAGAGCACGATGATGGTGGCGGCGATCAGCCCCCAGCCACCCATCCACCCGATCCACGGTCCAAAGGCGCGCGAGGCCCAGGTGAAGGAGGTGCCGGCGTCGGGCATGGCGTTGTTCAGCTCGCGGTAGCCCAGCGCCACCAGCAGCATCGGGATGAACCCGACCAGGAAGATGGCCGGCAGCTGCACGCCCACCTCCGAGACGGTGGGGCCCAGGGCCGCCGTCAGCGTGTAGGCCGGGGCGATGCAGGAGACGCCGATGACGACGGCGCCGATCAGGCCCACGGAGCCGGCCTTGAGGCCCTTCTCGCTCAGGCCTCCGGAATCCCGGGATTTGAGAGCTTCTGCACTCACAATGTCACCTCGTTCTGTGCCGTGCCGGTGTTGTGGCCGGTGGCGTAGTGGCGGGGCACCACGATCATCGGCACCGGCAGCGAGCGCAGGATCCGATTGGCCGTGGAGCCCAGGAAGATGGAGTTGGTCTGGGCCAGCCGGCTGGAGCCGATCATGAGGACTTCGCCGTCGTCCCAGCCCAGGTTGTCGACGGCGTTCTCGATGCTCCGGCCCTGGCCGACGACGACGTCGGGCTTGAGGTTCTCCAGCACGGCGGCATCCACCGTGGGGCTGGAACGGACGACAGCGTCCAGGTGTGCCTGGGCGTCGGAGACGGTGGTCTCGGTGGAGTTGGCATCCAGGGCGACCAGGGAGACCAGCCGCAGCGGCAGTGAGCGGCGGGCCGCCATCGCGACGGCGACGTGCAGCACGTCCTCGGCGCCGGGGCGGGTGCCCAGCCCGCAGGTGAGCCGGGTGATGGGTTCGGTGCGGCTGTACCCGGCCGGGGCCAGGGCCACCGGAACCGTCGAGGCGTGCAGCAGTGCGCTGGCCACGGAGCCGATGGTGAACCGCTTGAAGATGCCGTAGCTGCTGGCACCGATGACCAGCAGCCCGGCGGAGAACTCCTCGGCGGCGGCGATCAGCGCACCGGCCTCGGATTCGCCCTTGCGGATGTGCGCCTGCACCGGCACATCCTCCGGCACCAGGGCCACGGCCTCGTCCAGCCACTTCTTGATCTGCTCGGTCAGGATGCTTTCAAAGCCCGCGTCCGGCGGATACACCACGGCGTAGGGCGAGTCCTCGGGGACCACCATGACCAGATCCAGGTGGGCGCCCTGCCGCCGGGCCAGGGCCACCGCCAGATTGACCGCATCGCAGCCCCTGTCGGTGGCGGAATATCCCACTACGTACCTCATGCGGTCCTCCTTGGACGGTTGGTGCTCAACGGCCGGTTGGTGCTGGATGGCCGGGCCCGTGCGGGCCCGGCCAGGGGTGGATCGGCTCAGCCCTTGAGCGAGGCCACCAGGGTTGCTGCGGTGTACTGGCCCATCCGGACCGCGCCGTCAACGTGCTGGTAGCCCTCGGCCGCCAGATCGGAGGAGCTCCAGTGGATGGGGCCCACGGGGGTGAGCTGGTCCATGCCGTAGCGGTGCAGGCCGCCAAGGTCGTAGCTGGAGGCGTAGGCCCCGCGGGTCCACTCCTCCGAGCCCCAATCGGACTCGTAGTAGACCACCGGCTCCAGCGCCTCATCACCCAGGAAGTGCGCCAGCGAGGCGGTGATTTCCTTCTTGCGGTCCTCGGCGCTGAGGGAGAAGGCGTAGTCGGCCTTCTCATCGGAGACGAAGCCCACCAGCGTGCCGCGGGGGTCCTCGTGGTTGGTGTTGTCATAGACCTCCTGGACCAGCGAGGAGGCGGAGAAGCCCGTGCCGGACAGGCCGGCCCCGCGCCAGAACGGCGTCTCGTAGACGGCGTGGACCTTGATAACCAGGCCCAGGGACTGGTGCTGGTGCATCTGGTGCTGGCGGCGGGGAAGCGGCGGGTCGAAGGAGACGCGCGAGTAGAGGTTCGGCGGCACGGCCATGACCACGCGCTTGGCTGTCACGGTGGCGTTGTCGCCCTCCACGGTGAC
Source organism: Arthrobacter sp. 35W (assembly GCF_000482545.1). Lineage (GTDB taxonomy): Bacteria > Actinomycetota > Actinomycetes > Actinomycetales > Micrococcaceae > Specibacter. The sequence continues at coordinate 1,259,841 of NZ_KI519455.1, read as the reverse complement.
GCGCCAGTCGCCGTCGTTCCCGCTCCAGCGCACGGTGCGCGCCGGGGAATTGAGAATGACGTCCTCGCCCAGCTTGGCGGCCAGGGCCAGGGACACACCCTGCATGCCGCCCACCACACGCTTGTCCAGGATGAAGTCCTCGTCCACCAGGTTGGAGAAGGAGCCTGCGGAGGCGGCCATCAGCACCGCCTGAAGGGCGGAGAAAGCGTGCGCGGGCTTGGTCAGCATGCCACCGGCGATGAACAGGCCAATGTTGTTGCAGGCCTCCTCGTCGCCGGACTGGCTGCGCAGCCAGTGGTGGAAGGAGATGGTGTCCAGCTCGCGGGCCTGCGGGTGCTCCCACGGCCGGGCCGGATCCATGGCGGCGGCGAGCTCATCCAAGGTGGCAATGAGCTTGTTCATTTCCTTCTCGGTGACCTCGCTGACCGGGAACATCTCACCGGTGTAGCGGGTCCGCGTGCCGTCGGGGGCGATGTAGACGCTCTCCCCCTCGCGGTAGCGGGAGTAGGTGTCCAGGCCCAGCTCCCCCAGCAGGCCGATGAGCGCCTCCTGGTCCGGGGAGACCCACTGGCCGCCGATTTCCAGCCACGCGCCGTCAATGGTGTTGCTCCAGGTGCGTCCGCCCACGCGGTCGCGGGCCTCCAGAACGGCCACGCTGAGGCCGGCCTTGCGCAGCTCGTGGGCCGCCGTCAATCCCGAGGGCCCCGCGCCGATGATGACGACGTCGCGCTCGATGGCCTGTGTGTTCTGCATGTTTTCCTCTCCGCAGATCCGCCGGTGACTGGCTTCACTAAATGAATGACGTTCATTTAGACTAGACTGTAACGCGGAACACGTTGGTGCGTAAAGAGGGAACGGAAAACTTCTTCCGGCCCGCTAGACAAGGGGGCAGTCCAGGTGGATGGGAATTCGGCGCCGGAGCAGTCCGCGCCGCAGCGGCGGCGGGCCGGTCGTCCGCCGCGGGCCTTGCTGGGTCCGGAGCGGATCACCCAGGGTGCCCTGAAGCTGATTGGCCGCGACGGCTACAAGGGGCTGACCATGTCCGCCCTGGCCAGGATGCTCAGCGTCGCCCCCTCCGCCCTGTACAACCATGTGTCGTCCAAACAGGATGTGCTGCTGCTGGTGGAGGACCACCTGATGGACATGGTGGACGTCTCCGGCTTTGCCACACTTGGGTGGGAGGACGCGGTCCGCCGCTGGGCCCACTCCTATCGGGACATCTTCGCCCACCACATCCCCCTGATCCCCGTCATCGCCCTGCTCCCCGTCACCAATGCGCCCAAGACGGTGCGGATGTACGAGGCCGTGACGGCGGGCTTTGCCGACGCCGGCTGGCCGCGCGGGAACATCATCGACGCCGTCGTCGCCCTGGAATCATTCATCTACGGTTCCGCCTACGACGTCAATGCTCCGGACAATATTTTCGATTCCGGCGACCTTGCCGAGACCACGCCGCAGTTTGCCGGAGCCGTGGCAGCGCGGAGCAACACCCTGGGCCACTCCAACGCCGATGCGGCCTTCGCCGTCGGGCTGGACGCCATGATTTCCGGCCTCGCGCCCCGGTGGCTGCCCCGGGCATAGCGCCGGGCCCTCCGTTGGGGCGCCCCGGCCGCCCTCTGGCGCTGGGCAGCCGCCCTGCCTAGGCTGGACCGGGATGGCACAAACCGCACCAGCTCAGGAGACCACCATGGGATTCAGCATCAGCCACGCCGCACTCCGCCTCGTTTCGGGCGCCTTCATCCTCAATTCCGGCGTCGGCAAACTCTCGCTGGAGAAGGAGCATGCCGCCGGCCTGCAGGCCGCGGCAAGCCATGTCATCCCCCAGGTGAAGGATCTGGATCCGGAGAGGTTTGGCAAGCTCCTTGCCCTGGCCGAAATCGGCGTCGGCGCCGCAGTGCTGGCTCCCTTCATCCCCTCCCGGCTCGCGGGGCTGCTTCTGGGCGGATTCTCCGGCGGGCTCTTTGCCATGTACCTCAAGACCCCGGGCATGACCGAGGCGGACGGCATCCGCCCCACCCCGGCGGGGATGGCCATGGCCAAGGACATTTGGCTGGTGGGCATCGGCGTCGCGCTGCTCTTTGACCGCCGCCACCGGCCCAGGGCCGCGGTCCAGGCAAAGCTGGCCGCCGCGAGGGCCGGGGCCGCCGCCAGGCACTAGAGCGATTCCACTGGCGCGGCGGGCCGCGCTAGGGTGCGCCCGCCACGTAGTGCGCCAGAACCTGCGCCGGGGTCAGGGCAACTCCGTTGTAGACGGCGATGTTGTCCACTTGGCCGGTGAACGCCGTGGCACCGGCCAAGGGCCAGCCGGCGAGATCGCCATCGCCGAAGCGCCACCAGCCACTGGAGGCGGCTTGGGCCGTGGTGGCGCCCGCGTTTGACGCCACGACGGCGCCGTCAACGTAGAGCTTCATCCCCGCGGCGGAAAGCGTCACGGCAGCGTGGTGCCACAGCCCATCCTTGTACCCCGACGGTGAGGCGATGGTCGTCTTGGCACCACCGGGGGCAATGCCGAACACCAGGCGGCCGTCGGAAAGCATGTACAGATTCCTGTCGCTCGTGCCCGTGTCCTTGTCCTGGGTGGTCTGGAATCCAGCCAGCTTCCCACCCGTGGCGGATGTGGTCTTGAACCACATCTCACAGCTGAACACGGCGGGGCCTGCGATACCGGACCCGCCGGTGGAAATGTAGTGCTTGTCGTCGAGGTCCGCGCTTCGGCTCAGCGCCGGGTTCTGGCGGGTGTCACCGCTGCAGGGCACGGCGGTGGAGAGGGATTCATTCTTCTGGAACTGGCCATCCACCTTGTTGGTGGAACTATCCGTGACGGTCTTGGGCGGTTTGGGATCGTCGTTGAAGGCGAAGAACAGGGACGGCGAATCGGCCAGGACGGCCGCCGTGCAGCTGAAGTACGGCCGGGCCGCCAGCGTGTTGGCGGCGTTGGGGATGGTCCCGGAGAACGCCGCGTGGGCGGTGGATGCCCCCGCCAATGGCACCCAGGCCAGTCCCGCGGCACCGCCGAGCACCAGCAGCACCGAGACGGCCCTGCCGGCCCCCCGGGCGGAGGCGGCATCGCCGGGCCGGGGATGCCGCGAGGCCTCCCCCTCCGTCCGGCGCCGGCCCCTGGACTGGGACCTGTCCAACGTGGACAGGGCCAGAGCCCCGGCCAGCACGCCGGCGGCGGCGGCCACCTTGATCCATTGGCCCGACCTGGTCCAGACGATCGGGAGCCCAATCATGGGGACCCTGATGAAGCCCACACCGTGGACGGCCGAAGCCCACACGGTCGAGGAATCCCTGGTGGCGTTGGCATCGCCCTTCAGGACCAGCGAGCCGTCCGGGTCCACAGCCACAATGCGGTGCAGACGCAGGCGGTCGGAATGGTCGGGATCATCCACCAGAACCACCCGCCCCGGAGTCAGGACGTTGGCCCCCACCGGCATGGCGACCACCACATCACCGACGGAGATCGCCGGTTCCATTGAACCGCTGACCACTGTGGTGGACTGCCAGCCCCACAGGGCCGGCGCGGCTGCCCAGGCCGCCATGATCACGACCACCATCAGCAGCGCCCGCCCCACAGCGGCGCCAAGAACCCGCAGCCAGGCCATGACTTCGGAAGGTTCAGCGGCTGCTGCCGGGTGCCCGGAGGCCAGTACACCCCCCAGAGCGGGGGCTTGCTCTGGAGGGTGCATGGCCGGCTCCTGGGTGGTGGGTCGGGCGGTGGGCGGGGTGGTCTAGCTCTGGGATTCCCAGGTGAAGCCGATCGAGGCGGTGTTGCCCTGGAGCGGGTTGTCGGTTGCGGGGGACCCTGTCGAGGTGAAGGTCCAGTCGATCTTGTAGGTGCGGGTCCCACCCGCCGGCAGGGCGAACGAATCGGCGCCGGTCGCGTAGCTCGTCTTGGCCGCGGCGAAAGTGGTCAGCGTGTTGGTGGACGGGACCACCACTGAACCGGTGAAGCCGGTGCAGTCCCCCGGGGTCGTCGTGGTGCCGGGGAGCGTGCCGCTGGAGACGGTGACATTGATGTGGTCGCCCAGGCTATTGGCACCGGCACTGTAGCCCGCAGCGGCGTACAGCTTCAGGGTGCTGGGCACGGTGGCGGAGGTGGAGACGGTGATGCACTTGCTTCCCGTGTCGCCGGGCTTGATCGCGGTGGCAGTGAACAGTGCCGTGCCGGACGCGTTGTTGGCCAGTGCCAGTGTGCCCGATTCCCAGCTGTTGCCGGCATTGTTGGTGGTTGCGCTGAAGGCCGAGTACGAGGCCTGTGACACTGCCAGGGCGCTGACCAGCAGGGCGGCGGGCAGGACTGCGAATTTTGCGATGCGCGCTGCGCGGTGTGAGGAACGCATGATGACTCCTGGGAGTAGGAAGCTATTGAGACCGGGGGTGAACCGAACGCTCCGGCGCGGGTTCGATAACCAGACTATCAATAATTGCTTGGCTGTCAAGCTTTATTTCCAAAGAGCTACTTTTCCATCAAGCTACTTCATCAAAAACCGCGTGGATATCCCCATCTACAGGGGATGCGTGGCACAGCAAAATACAGCTATAGTAGGGTAACTTTGCAATCAAGCTATAGAAGGACCGTCTGCCATGACCAGCACCGCAGCTGAATACATCCCGTTCGTTTCATTGCTGCGCCGCCTCCAACTCACCAGCGGCAATCTGAGGTCCGCGATCGCCAAGGAACTCGGCATCAGCATGGCGGAGTTGAATGCGCTGAACCATGCGGCCGACCACGAGAACCTGACCCCCAAGAAGCTGTCCGAGCTGATGGATCTGACCACTGGTTCGATGACCACGATGATCGACAGGCTTGAACGGTCCGGTCTGATGACGCGCCATCCGCACCCGACCGATAGGCGGAGTGTTCTCCTGGCGCTCACGCCCGGGGGACGGCAGGCCATGAAATGGATGTCCCGGCTCTACATCGACGCCGTGGCTGAAGCGTTCCAGTCCGCCCCCGACAGCGTCCTGGAGACACAGACGGAGTTCATCCAGGCCCTGCTGTCCTCGCTGGACGCCGCAATGCCGGGGAAGAACGCGCCCCCAGCGCGCTGAGCACCACCAGGGACCAACCCCGCGGGCGGTCCCTGACGAGAGCTTTTGCTGCAGCCTCTGGCGGGCCGGGGCCGTTGATGCCACCCTAGGACAAGGGCCGCTCCCGCCCCGGATGGCACCTCTCCCCGTGGCTGCCACGGGCCGTCACAGCAGAGGATCAACACGGTGCAGGGCACGCGGCCACCCGCACCGGGAGGACGATCATGGCCGTTTTCGAACCCGAACATCCACAGCCCGACGAGGATTTTGAGCCGCTGCGCCAGCACCTGGCCGGGCAGCTGCATGAGCCCGGCGATCCGCGCTACGCCGCCTTGGCCATGCCGTGGAACGTCGCCGTGGCCACCCGGCCAGCAGTTGTGGTGGCGGCCGCCACCGCCAGGGATGTTGCCGAGACCGTGAAGTTTGCCGCGGCCGCCGGGATGCCCGTGGCGGTCCAGGCCACCGGGCACGGCATTGCCAGCGATCTTGACGGCGCCCTCCTGGTCCACACCGGCGCCCTGGATGAATGCACCCTCCACCCCGATGGGTGGGCCCGGGCCGGTGCCGGCGTGCGCTGGTCGACGGTCCTGGCCGACGCTGCGGGGGAACGCCGCGGCGCCCTGTGCGGCTCCGCCCCGGGCGTGGGCGTGGTGGGCTACACCACCGGCGGCGGCATCGGACCGCTGGTCCGCAGCCACGGGGCGGCCTCGGACCGCGTGCGCTCCTTCGACGTGGTCACCGGAGATGGGCAGATCCGCCATGCGACGGCGAGGTCGGAGCCGGACCTCTTCTGGGGGCTGCGTGGCGGCAAGGGGTCGCTGGGCATTGTGACGGCCGTCGAGTTCGATCTGCTGGACCAGCCCGAGATCTATGCCGGCGCCTTGTACTTCGACGCGGACAGCGTGGCGGACGTGGCGCTGCTGTGGAGCCAGTGGTGCCCCACGCTCCCGGCCGAGGCCACCACCTCCCTGGCGCTGATGCAGCTTCCCGAGATCCCCGGGATCCCCGCGCCGCTGGCCGGCCGGTTCACCGCCGCCGTCCGGTTTGTCTACACCGGCGGGGCCGACGACGGCGCCCGGGTCCTGGCGCCCATGCGTGCCGCCGGCAGGCTGCTGATCGATGCCGTGGGCACCATGCCCTATGCGCAGATCGGCATGGTGCACGCGGACCCGGAGGAAAGCATTCCCGCATCGGAATACGGCTCCATGCTGGCCGATTTCTCCGCCCCCGCGGTGGACGCGCTGCTCGCAGGGGCCGGGCCGGCGTCGGCGTCGCGCCAGACGGTGGTGGAGGTCCGCCAACTGGGCGGCGCCCTGGCCCGCGAACCGGAGGTGCCCAGCGCCTTCTCGCACCGCGGCGTCGGCTACGCCCTGTACTCGGTGGGCATTGCCCCGCCGCCGGACCTTCCGGACGTGGCCGGGAATGCCCGCGGGATCCACGGCGCCATGTCCGCATGGAGCCCCGGAACCATGCTGCCCAACTTTGCCGTCGGGGCCGGGGCCGCCGGTTTCGCCGCCAGCTACAGTCCGGCGTCGCTCTCCCGGCTGGCCCAGCTGGCGTCGCACTACGATCCGGACCACGTCTTCCGGCTGGGCCAGGTCCCGGTGCGCGTCTGAACAATCCGTGCCGGGGTCACAATCCCCCGGAGCGGCAGCCCCCGCGGAACGACCGGACTGGAACGGGGCTACGATTCAAGAAACAGCACTTAGTGCCCAAGCCTTGGAGATTCCCCATTACAGAAGCGCCCGACCAGCCAGACGTCTACTTCGGCAGCCCCTCCGACGGCGACGAACGCCACCTCGTTGAAGAAACGTCGCCGGCCGCCGTCGTACGCCTGACCACGCGGAACGACGTCATCCGCTACCGCGGGCGGTACGCGCTGCTGAACACCGGCACCACCCCGTCCGAGGCGATGGTGGAGGATCTGCTGTTCCTCCGGGATGCCCTCGACGGTGCCGGCATCACCTACCTGCTGGTGCGCGGCAATGGTGAACGTCCGGTGCTGGCCGTGGATTGGAAGCATCGCAAGGCCCTGCGCGCGGCCCTGGCGGCGGCCTGCCAGAATGAGCCGTTCTACTCCATCACGGTTGACGCCAAGAAGAAGTCTTCGCTGCTGGTGGCCGACGGCGAGCTGGCCAGGAACCGCAAATCGCGGATCGTACGGCTGTACCGCCCGCGGGTGGAGCCGGAGGGTGGGCTGGTCTACGGCGCATCCCTGGGCGTCCAGCTGGAACTGTGGAGCTTCGAGGGGCCCGAGCTGGTCCTGCCCATGGAGAACTCCCTGACCCGGCGGATCCTGCCGGCCCAGGAGGCGGTCCGCGGCACTGTGGAACGCTATGGCCGCAGCTGGCCCACCATCGAGAACATGTTTGCCGACCACGCCTCGGACATCCGTTTCGACATAGACGTGGTCTTTTCCTGGGTGGACGGCAGCTCCCCCGAATACCAGGCCGCCCGCCGCGCCCGCGAGGCCGATGCCATTCTGGGCGAGGGAGACGACCACGAGGCCCGTTTCCGCCAGATCGACGAGCTCAAGTACGCGCTGCGCTCGATCTACATGTACGCGCCCTGGGTGCGCCGGATCTTCATTGCCACCGATTCCCCCGCGCCGTCGTGGCTGGCCGAGCACCCGGGCGTGACGATTGTCCGCAGCGAGGAGTTCTTTGCCGACCCCTCCGTGCTGCCCACCCACAATTCGCAGGCCGTGGAATGCCAGCTGCACCATATCGATGGGCTGGCCGAGCACTTCCTATATTCCAATGACGACATGTTTTTTGGCCGCTCCATCAGCCCCGAGATGTTCTTCACCCCCGGCGGCATCACCCGCTTCATCCGGGCACAGACCAGGATTGGCCTGGGCGAGAGCGACGCCGATCGCAGCGGCTTTGAAAACGCGGCCCGGGTCAACCGGCGGCTGCTCTGGAACCGGTTCGGCCGGATCACCACCCGGCACCTGGAGCATTCGGCCGCACCGCTGCGCCGCTCCGTGATGGCGGAACTGGAAAACGAGTTCCCCGAGGAATTTGCCGCCACGGCGGCGAGCACCTTCCGGGCGGCGGACAACATCTCCGTGACCAACTCGCTCTACCACTACTACGCGCTGCTCACCGGGCGGGCCGTCACCGAGACAGACGCCAAGGTCCGCTACATCGACACCACGATGCGCGCCGGACTGACCTATCTGCCGCGGCTGCTGGCCAAGCGCAACGCGGACTTCTTCTGCCTCAATGACGGCAGCTTCCCCGAGGTGGCTGCCGACGAGCGGGCCGCGCTGGTGACGGACTTCCTGCAAAAGTACTTCCCGATCAAGGCACCCTGGGAGAAGTAGCGCGCCGGCTGGGCGGGTGCTGCGCGGAGCGCTCCGGAATGGTGATGCCCGCCGCCGCCAGCCTGCGCTGGGTCTCGGCGGCGTCGACATATTCGCCCACCGTTGCGGCACTGCCCAGCGGCACCACGGAACTGACCACCGTGTGCTCGTAGAGGTGGACCAGATTGTAGGACTGGCCGGCGTCCTGGCCGCGGGTCCCCCCGGTGGGGACATTGAGGTCCTGGGCGTAGCAGGTCGCCGAGGCCACCGACACGGGGATGCCGGCAAACATCGCGGTGGTCGAATAGTGCAGATGCCCCGCCAGGATGATCCGCACATCAGATCCCCGCAGCACCTCGGCCAGGGCCGCCTGGCCGCGCAATTCCACCAGCACCGCCAGATCCAGCACGCTGGGCACGGGCGGGTGGTGCAGCGCGAGGACCGTCCCATCGGGGGCAGGCGTCGAGAGCTCATCGGCAAGCCAGTGCAGCTGCTCCGGGCTGAGTTCGCCGTGGTGGAACCCTGGCACGGTGGTGTCCAGGGTGATGATGCGCAGGCCGTCCACATAGTGGCAGTGGTCAACGGGGGCCATCGGATCCGCCACCGGCCCCGGCGCATGGCCCGGAACCCGGCCGCCGTCGGCCGCTCCCGACGTCTGCCCGGGGGCGGCTGGCGCGCCCAGCGGTGCGTCCAACAGTGCGGCCCGGAAGTGCGCCCGGTCGTCGTGGTTGCCCATCGCCCAAATGATCTTCGCGCCCATCTGCACACAGGCGGGTTCCACAATGCTCCGCAGGGTGGCGTAGGCAGCGGGTTCGCCCTTGTCGGCCAGATCGCCCGTGACCACCACGGCCTGGGGCCGGGAACCCGAGGCGGCGAGCTCGGTGAACAATTGCCTCAGCCGTGCTGCGCTGTCCACCGCCCCGTAGAGCGGGGCCCCGCTGCCCAGAAGATGGGTGTCGCTGAGATGGAGAAGGAAATGGCGTGGCCGGGGGTGTTCGGCCTCGATGCGCTTCATTGCTGCCTCTGATCGAATGGGGGCGGAACCCCGGATGTAGCTTCGGCTTCCCCTCATCCAACCAGAGTCCGGGCCGCCCGGCGGCAAACACAAGGCGGCAATAAGGAAAACATTTCCATCGCCACACCCCGCCCGCGGCCCAACTAGGTGACAGTTATCGCACATTCCGCGGCCCGGAACGTGCGATAACTGTCACCTAGTTGGGGCCGACAGGGCGCTGTCCGGCGCCAACCGGTTCTGGGCGAGCACCTGCCCGGGCGGCCCGGCCGCCACCAGCCGCCCGGCGTCGAGCACCACACAGTAGTCGGCGCCCGCGGCCTGTTGAAGATCGTGGGTCGCCTGGACCACCGTGGCACCGCGGGCAACCTCCGCGGCAACGGCCTCCGAAATCCACTGCTGGGCCACGGCGTCCAGTCCGGCCGCCGGCTCATCGAGCAGGAGCAGCCCGGCCCGCTGGGCCAGGCCCTGCGCCACGAGGGCCCGCTGGCGCTGCCCTCCGGAGAGTTCGCCCAACTGACGGTCGGCCAATGATGCAATGCCCAGCCGCTCCATCGAGTCCGCCACCACTTCGCGGTCCCTTGGACGCAGCCGCCCCCACGGTCCCCTGTCCGCCCAGCGACCCATCTCCACGCACCGGCGCACCGACATCGGCAGCCTGTCGTCTACGCTGCTGCGCTGCACCACCATCGCGCAGCCGCCTTCCACCAGATGCCGGACGGCCCCCTTCTGCGGACGCACCGTCCCCGCCAGCAGGGAGAGGAGCGTCGATTTTCCGGAGCCGTTGGAACCGATGACGGCGGTTGCCTGGCCGCGGGGAATGCGCAGGTCCACGCCGTCGAAGAGCCGCTGCCCGGGGTGGCCAAAGACCACCCGCTCCATGATGACCGCCGCCGGGGTCTGGTCCTTTGTCATGTCCACATCCTTGTCTTAATGCATTTGATTCTCATTATCAGTGTAGGCTCTTGGCTCCATGGACTGGTTGATTGAACCCTTTGACGTCGCCTTCGTCCGCCGCGCGCTGTGGGCCGGACTCCTGGCGGCGGCGCTCTGCGGCATTGTCGGCACCTGGATCGTGGTGCGCGGAATGTCATTTCTGGGCGATGCCATGTCCCACGGCATGCTTCCGGGCATCGCCACCGCCTCCCTGCTGGGCGGAAACCTGCTGCTCGGGGCCGCCCTGAGCGCCGCAGCCATGGCCGCCGGCGTCACGCTCGTGGCCCGCAGCACCAAACTGGGCCATGACGCGAGCATCGGACTGTTGTTTGTGGGCATGCTCTCGCTGGGCGTGATCATCATTTCCAGCTCCCAATCCTTTGCCGTGGACCTGGCGGGATTCCTCTTCGGGGACATCCTGGCGGTGCGTGGACAGGATCTGGCCACGCTCGCTGCCGCACTGGCTGCCACCGCCGTCGCCGCCGCCGCGATGCACAGACCATTCACCGCCCTGGCCTTTGATGAGCGCAAGGCGGCCAGCCTGGGGCTGTGTCCGCGTCTGGCGCACTTCGCCCTGCTCGGCCTGGTGACACTGGCCGTCACCACCTCCTTCCAGGTGGTTGGCACGCTGCTGGTCTTCGGCCTGCTGATTGCGCCGGCGGCGGCTGCATCCCTGTGGGCGCGGAGCATCCCCGGCATCATGGCCCTGGCCTGCGGATTGGGTGCGCTGTCCGTGGCCACGGGGCTGCTGGTGTCCTGGCATGCCGGCACCGCCGCGGGCGCCACCATTGCCGCCACGGCCGTGGCCCTCTTCGCCCTGCTGGCCGCGGCGTCATCCGCACGTCGCTGCTTAATCTAGAATGATTCTCATTAGCACTAGGAATATGGAAAGAGAGCTCTTCATGCAGGGAACCCAGCGCCTGGCCGGCGCAGCTCTGCTCATCACCGCCGCCCTGCTGGCCGGCTGTGCCGCGGCACCGGGCCGTGCACCGCAACCAGGCGCCGCCGCCGAGGCAGCAGATCCGGTCCACGGCTACATTGCCGGCGCCGAGGAGATGGCCGGGCCCCAAACCCGGCTGGCCACCGTCGACTCAGCAACGGGGCGGACCTCCGTTCTCGATCTGACAGACGTCGATGGCGCCCCCACGACGGCCGGCACCTTCCCCGGCACCACGGCACTGGCCGCGGACGGCCGATACGCCTTCCTCGCCAACGCCGCCACGGGCACGGTCCAGGTGGTCGACGCCGGCGGCTGGGCCGTGGACCACGGAGACCACAAGCACTACTACCGTGCCCCGGTCCGGGGCCTGGGGCGGCTCGACGGCGCCGGTGCCGCCCGGGTGGCGGCCGGCGATGGCAGGGTGGCCGTATTCTTCGCCGACGGCGGCTACGCGGCCATCCTCGAGCGGGAGGATCTGGACGCCGGCGTGCTGCGGGAGAGCGTGCGGATCACCACCGGGCGGCACGACGGCGTCGTCGTCCCGTTTGCCGGGCACTTCGCGGCCAGCATCCCCGGCGGCGCGCAGGATTCGGCCGCGGCCGGGGACCGCGTAGAGATCCGAGCCACTGACAACTCGGTGGCGGCCGCCATCGACCCGGCCTGCCCGGGGCTGGCCGGCCATGCCGTGGTGCGCAAGGGCGTGGTCTTCAACTGTGCCGACGGCGCGCTGCTGGTCTCCGAGGATGATGGCACGTTCACCGGGCGGAAGATCCCCTACCCCGCCGGCACGCCCGCGCAGCAGCGCGCCGTACAACTGTCCCACCGCCCCGGCACCAATGAACTGGCCGGCCCGGCCGGCACCTCGGGGATCTGGCATCTTGATGTGGCCGCCGGCGCCTGGACGCTGCTGCCCACCGGTTCCGCGGTGCTGGCTGCCGCGGCGGTGGGCGACGGCCGGACGGTGCTGGCCGTGGACGCGGATGGCGCACTGTCCGCCCGCGACGCCGCCACCGGATCCATCACCGCGCGGACACCGCTGCTGGCCCCCGGCGGCGCGCTCCCGGATGGTGCGGCACCGCGCACCCCCGCACTGGCCATCGACACCTCTCGCGCCTACCTCAACGACCCGGCCACCGGTGCCGTCTACGAAATCGACTACGCCGATGCCCTCCGCACGGCACGGACACTGGACGCCGGGCATCCCGCCAGCCTGCTGGTGGAGACGGGCCGATGAGGCGTCCTGCCCCCGCGGTGCGCGCTTGGCAGCGTGCCCTTGCCGCCCTGCTGGTGCTGCCGCTGGCCGCTGCGGCGATGGCCGCCTGCAGTCCGTCCACGGCGGGCGGCAGGGGGACCATCGTCGCCACCACCAACATCCTCGGCGACGTGGCGGCGGCCATTGCCGGGGGCGAGGCCGACGTCGTCGTGCTCATGCCGGCGGGGGCCGATCCGCATTCCTTTGGGATCTCGGCCCGCCAGGCCGCCCAGCTCGAGCAGGCAGACCTGGTGGTCTCCAACGGACTGGGGCTGGAGGAAAACGTGCTGCGGCATGTTCAGGCGGTGGCCGCGCAGGGCGTTCCCGTGGTGGCCGCCACCGACGCCGCCAACCCCCTGGGCTTCGGCGCGGGCCGGTCCACCTCGACCAAGGATCCGCATTTCTGGACGGACCCGCAGCGGATGGCCGCGGTGGCGGCGATGCTCGCCGAGGCCGTCGTCGAGCATGTCCCGGGCGTGGACGTGGCAGTGGTCCGGGAGCGGGCGGCCGACTACGGAAGGCAGTTGGCGGACCTCGATGCCTCGATGGCGGCCTCCTTTGCCGCCATCGCGCCGGAGCGCCGCACCCTGGTCACCAACCACCATGTCTTTGGCTACCTCGCCCAGCGGTTCGGCTTCCGGGTCCTGGGCGCAGTGATCCCCAGCGGATCCACGCTGGCCTCCCCCAGCTCCTCGGATCTGGACAGCCTGGCCACGGCCATCCGGGACGCCGGGGTGCGCGCCATCTTCGCCGACACCGCCTCCCCGCAGCGGCTGGTCGACGTCCTGGCCCAGGAGGCAGGGCTGGAAGTGGAGGTGGTTCCGCTCTACTCCGAATCGCTCGGCCCGGCGGGCTCACCGGCCGCCACCTACCTGGACATGATGCGCTTCAACACCGCAGCCATCACCACAGCACTCGCCGGCTGAGCCGGACCCCACATGCACCAGCACCACCCACCAACCACCGAAGGGTCATCATGAAACACACCTCCACCGTCCGCCACCGTTCCGCCGTCGCCGCACTGGCCGCCGGGGCCCTACTGCTCACCGGCTGCGGTGCCGCCGCGACAACTCCCCAGGCCGAGGCCCCGTCGTCGTCGTCGGCCTCCGTGGGCACCCAGCCGCGCGTCATCACCACCTACGACGGCGGCGTCCTGGTGCTCGATGCCGCCACCTTGGCGGTGGTCCAGGACATCAAACTTGACGGCTTCACCCGCATCAACCCGGCGGGCGACGGCAGCCATGTGCTGGTCTCCACGCCCACCTCGTTCCGGGCTCTGGACGCCGGGGCACCCGTCCCGGCCTTCACCGACGTCGAGTTCCCCGCCAACAAGCCCGGCCACGTGGTGCGCCATGCGGGCAAGACGGTCCTGTTCAGCGACGGCACCGGGCGGGTGGAGATCTTCGATTCCGCGGCCATCGCCGGCGGCCGGCCCGCCACCGAGGTGCACACCACCGCCGAGGCCCACCACGGCGTCGCCATCGAGCTGGCCAACGGCGAGCTGGTCACCACCCTGGGCAATGAAAAATCCCGCACCGGCATCGTGGTCCTGGACAAGGACCGCAGGGAGATCGTCCGCAACGAGCAGTGCCCGGGGGTCCATGGCGAAGCGGCGGCCGCCAACGAAACGGTTGTGGTGGGCTGCCAGGACGGCGTGCTCGTGTACCGTGGCGGCACCATCACCAAGATCCAAAGCCCCGACGCCTACGGCCGGATCGGCAACCAGGCCGGCTCTGATGCCTCACCAGTGGTTCTGGGCGACTACAAGAAGGACAAGGACGCCGAGTTGGAGCGGCCGCAGACGGTGTCCCTGATCGACACGGCAACCCAGCAACTGCGGCTGGTGGAGCTGGGCACCAGCTACACCTTCCGCTCGCTGGCCCGCGGCCCGGAGGGTGACGTCCTGGTGCTGGGCACCGACGGCGCCATCCACGTCATCGACCCGGACACAGCGGCCGTGGCGGCAACCATCCCGGTCATTGGCACCTGGACCGAGCCGCTGGATTGGCAGCAGCCCCGTCCCGCGATCACCGTCAACGGATCCACCGCCTACGTCACCGAACCGGCAACGCGGACGATCCACGCGGTGGACCTGGCCACCGGCAAGGTCCTGTCCTCGGCTCCGCTGCCGCAGGTGCCCAACGAGCTCACCGCCGTCACCGGCTGATCCGGCTGATCCGGCTGATCCGGCAGGCGGCGGCCGGTTGGGCTTGTTCGTTGCCACCGGGGCCAGCATGGGTCTAGGTTGGGTGCTGGACGGGGCGGGGCCGGATGGCCGCCGCGCCGGCCGGCCCCACGTCTGGACCCAAGGAGAGCCCCGTGATGGAACCCCCACACCCTTCCACCACGGAACCAGCCCGTGGACTGGGCGGAGAACTGGCCGACATTGCGGCATTGTTGGCAGACCAGCGCCGGACCTTTCTGATCCCGATGCGCGGCCTCACCGAGGAGCAGTCCCGGACGCACAGCACCGACAGTGCGCTGACGCTGGGCAGCCTGGTCAAGCACGTCACGGCCACCGAGGCGGGATGGCTGAAGAGCATTCTGGAGCCGGACGAGAACGCCGTCTTCAATATGGCCGAAGGGATGGAATCGCACACCGTCCACCCCGACGAAACGTTCGAGCAGCTGCTGGCCGCCTACCACTCGACGGCGGCGGCAACGACGGCGGCGCTGGCCGCACTGGATGATCTGGACAGGCTGGTGCCGCTGCCCGTTGCCCCGTGGCAGCCGGAGAAGGAGTACTGGACGGTCCGGCGGATCCTGTTGCACGTGCTGCGCGAGACTGCCCAGCACAGCGGCCATGCGGACATCATCCGCGAGCAGCTCGACGGCGCCAACACCACCATAAGCATGGGCGCCGACGCCGGCATGGACTTCTCCTGACCCACCCCAACTGGGTGACAGTTATCGCACGTTCCCGGCCACGGAATGTGCGATAACTGTCACCTAGTTGGGGTCGACGGCGGGGCGGCGGGGCCAGGGGGCTCCCTCGAGCCGCTCCACATCCTTGTTGAAGTCCAGCAGCAGCTCCAGGAACTGGCCGCGCTTGGCGGCGGGCCAATGCTCCACCACCCGGCCCAGCCCGGATTCGAAGATCGAGCGTGTGGCGGCCAGCTCCGCCAGGCCCTCCTCGGTCGGGGTGATGCGCCGCGCCACCTCGCCGGGCGCCACGGCGGCATAGGCCACCAGCCCGCGGCGCAGCAGCACGCCCACTTGGCGGTGGATGGTGGAGGCGTCCAGGCGCAGGGCCGTCGAGAGTTCCTTCAGCGTCATCGGATCCACCAGCTCCAGGCGGCTCATCAATACATAGGCGGACCGCTCCAGGACTTCACCCGCGTTGTGCTGCGGGCGCAGGTGGTAGCGGGAGAAGAGCATGATTTCGTGCTCGATCCCGGCCAGATGGGCATCGGCGTCCTGCATCGTGGCGGCCTTTCGTAGTGGTTCGACGTCCCAGCCTACCAAGCCATGTGCATGATACATATCTTGTGTATGATGCATAAGCGCCACTCGGCACGCCAGCCCTTCCCATCCAGGAGCTCCATGGTCCAGCCCCCAGCCGTTTCCCGGCAACGATCCACCTCACCCCGCAGCATCGTCACCATCCTGGCGTTCATCGGCATCGTCGTCTCGCTCATGCAGACCCTCGTCATTCCGATCCTGCCCCAGCTTCCGGTCTTGCTGCACGCCACGGCCACCGACACCTCGTGGATCATCACCGCCACCCTGCTGGCCGGCGCCGTCGTCACCCCCATCAGCGGCCGGCTGGGCGACATGTTCGGCAAGCGCCGCATGCTCATCATCTCCCTCGCATTGCTGACGCTCGGCTCGATCCTGTGCGCGGTGACCAGCTCGCTGCCGGTGATGCTGGCCGGCCGCATCCTGCAGGGGCTGGCCGCGGGTGCGATTCCGCTGGGCATCAGCATCCTGCGCGACGAGCTGCCGCGCGAAAAGGTGGGCTCCGCCGTCGCCACCATGAGCGCCACCATGGGCGTGGGCGGCGCCATTGGCCTTCCCGTTGCCGCGTTGATCGCCCAGAACGCCGACTGGCATGTGCTCTTTTGGACCTCCGCCGGAATGGGCGTGCTGGCCCTGGCCCTGGTTGCCCTGGTGCTGCCGGAGTCCCCTGTCCGCACGCCGGCAAAGTTCGACGGCGTGGGGGCCGCCGGGCTGATGGTGGGGCTCGTTGCCCTGCTGCTGCCGATCACCAAGGGCGCCGACTGGGGCTGGAACAGCCCGCTGACGCTGGGGCTCTTCGCCGCGGCCGCCGTCGTCCTGGTGCTGTGGGGCGTCTTTGAGCTGCGGGTGGCCTCGCCGCTGGTGGATCTGCGCGTGTCCGCCCGGCCCCGGGTGCTGTTCACCAACCTGGCCTCGATCTCCGTCGGCTTCGCCATGTACGCCATGAATCTGGCCTTCCCGCAGCTGCTGATGTCCCCCTCCGCGACGGGCTACGGGCTGGGCCAGACGATGGTCCAGGCCGGTCTGGCCCTGGCGCCGGGCGGTCTGGTGATGATGCTGGTCTCCCCCGTCTCGGCCCGGCTCACCACCCGGCGCGGACCCAAGGTGACGCTGATGCTCGGTGCGGCAGTGATCGGCGCGGGCTACCTGCTGGCGTTCCTGCTGACCGCCGAGGTGTGGCAGGTGATTGCGGCCTCGATGGTCATCGGCGCCGGCATCGGCCTGGCCTATGCCGCCATGCCCGCCCTGATCATGGGTGCTGTGCCGCTGACGGAAACCGCCGCGGCCAATGGCCTGAACTCGCTGATGCGCGCCTTCGGCACGGCCTCCTCGGCCGCCGTCATGGGTGTGGTCCTGGCCAACATGACCATGCCCCTGGGGCCTGTGCAGGTCCCGACCATGGCAGGCTTCCACACCACCTTTGCGATCGGCGCCATCGCCGCCGTGGCCGCCGTCGTGCTGGCCGCATTCATCCCGGCCAGGGACACGACGCCCGGCGCCGGTGCACCCTCCAAGGACGCGCCCCAACTGCAGGACGCCTAGCCCCACCACCCATCTGGGTGACAGTTATCGCACATTTTTCGCCGAAAAGTGTGCGATAACTGTCACTCAGTTGGGTCAGGTGAGGATGAGGACGTCAAGGGTGCGGGGGCCATGGACGCCCTCCACGCGTTCGAGTTCGATGTCGCTGGTGGCGCTGGGTCCGCTGATCCAGGTCTGCGGGCGCGTGGCGTCCAGCCGGGCGATGGCCTCGGGCAGGATCTGCACAATGTCCGACGCCCTCAGCAGGCAGATGTGCCGGTCCGGCACCAGCGAGATGATGCGCCGGCCCTGGTCGTCGCTGCCGTCCAGCATGATGGTGCCCGTTTCCGAAACCGCGACGGCGGCGCCGGTCACCACGGCGTCGACGGCGTCCAGCCCGGCCACGTCGAGCCGGCGCTCGGGCGAATCCACCTCGCGGACGGGGCCGTCGACGGCGGCCAGCAGGCCCTCGTCCAGCCCATGCGGCACCACATAGGAGCTGACGCCGGCCAGCAGCGTGGCCAGCTGTGCCGGGGCATCGGCCGCGGCCACCACAAACACATTGGCCTTGTAGTCCACCAGCCGGTCCACCAGCTGCTCCACCAGCGCGGCCCGGTCCAGAGTGCCCGCACTACGGTAGGCCCGCGGCACGGGCTCGACGGCGGGGTGGTCCCGCAGCGCCGAGGCGATCCGCTCAAGAATGTCTGCCCGCGCGCTCATGCGTCTCCCTTGGTGGCTGCTGGATTCGTACTGGTTCCGCCGTCGTGGTTGGCTTCCTGGTGCTCTTTGGCCCACCACTGCCTGAACGATTGCGACGGCGGGGCCGGAATGTCGCGGCTCTGGGTCCAGCCGGCGACGATGCCCGGCAGCTTGGTGATCTTGCGCTTTTTGCCCGCGGCCAGCTTCCCCAGCGGCAGGCCCTTTTCCAGCAGGCCCAGGTTGCGGCCGGAGGAGAACGCCCACGAGGCGCCCTTCATCATCAGGTCCATCTGGGTGGGCACCTTGGTGGCGGAGCGCTTGGAATCCACGTCCTCCGCGCGCAGGTGCACCAGGATCTCCGGGATGTTGATCTTCACCGGGCAGGCGTCATAGCAGGCGCCGCAGAGCGAGGAGGCGTAGGGCAGCGAGTTGTTTTCCTCGCTCTTGATGCCCGTCAGCAGCGGAGACAGGATGGCACCGATGGGCCCGGGGTAGGTGGAGCCGTAGGCGTGGCCGCCGGTGCGCTCGTAGACGGGGCAGACGTTCATGCAGGCCGAGCAGCGGATGCAGTGCAGCGCGGAGCGGCCCATTTCGTCGGCCAGCGCGGCGCTGCGGCCGTTGTCCAGCAGCACCAGGTGCACATTCTGCGGACCGTCCCCGGGGGTCACGCCGGTCCAGACGGAGGTGTACGGGTTCATCCGCTCCCCCGTGGAGGAGCGCGGCAGCAGCTGCATGAACACCTCCAGGTCCGCCCAGGACGGCAGCAGCTTTTCGATGCCCATCACGGTGATCAGCGTTTCCGGCAGGGTCAGGCACATGCGGCCGTTGCCCTCGGATTCCACCACGGCCAGCGTGCCGGAATCCGCCAGGCCGAAGTTGGCACCGGAGACGGCCACCTTGGCGGAGAGGAACTTGGCGCGCAGGTGTTTGCGGGCCGCCTCGGCCAGTTTGGCGGGCTCGTCCGTCAACTCCGGGTCCACCACGGGCATCTCGCGCAGGAAGATCTCCCGGACCTGGCTGCGGTTCTTGTGGATGGCCGGGACCAGGATGTGGCTGGGCTTGTCGTGGTCCAGCTGGACGATCAGCTCGGCCAGATCCGTCTCAAATGCGGCAATCCCCTGCTCTTCGAGGTGCTCGTTGAGGCCGATCTCCTGGGTGGCCATGGACTTGACCTTGACCACCTCGGTTTCACCGGTGGCGCGGATCAGGTCCGTGACAATCGCGTTCGCCTCGCCAGCGTCGCGTGCCCAGTGGATCACGCCGCCGCGGGCGGTGAAATTGGCCTCGAACTGCTCCAGCAGCGCGGGCAGGTTGGCCATCACGTTTTCCTTGATGGCGCTGCCGGCGTCGCGCAGCTCCTCCCAGTCGGGCAGCTCCGCGACCACGCGCAGGCGCTTGTCGCGGATGGTGTGGGTGGCGTGGCCGAGGTTGGCACGCAGCTGGGGATTGGCCAGCTCGCTGCGCGCGGCCGTCGGGAAGGGCTCGGTGGCGTTCAGGTTGCCGTGCCCAAAAACGGGCAGCGTGGGCATGCCCAAAAATGTTCCGCTCATTGCTATTTCCTTCCGGCCAGCTGGACGTCGCCAGCGATGTGCGCGGGGTTTTCGAGGGTGGCGGCCAGGATTTCGGCAAAATGCAGGGTCCCGACGGCGCTGCCCTGGCGGGAGAGGCCGCCGCCGATGTGCATCAGGCAGCTGGCGTCGCCTCCCGAACACAGGCTGGCGCCGGTGCCGCAGATGTTGGCGGTCTTGTCTTCGAGCATGGCTGTGGAGACATCGGCGTTCTTCATCGAGAACGTCCCGCCAAAGCCGCAGCACTGGTCCGCTTCCGGCAGCTCGCGCACCTCGATGCCGCCCACGGTCTTGAGCAGGTCCAGCTGCCGGTCGCCGAGCTTGAGCAGGCGCATGCCGTGGCAGCTGGGGTGGTAGGTGACGGTGTGCGGGAAGTGCGAGCCCAGCTGCGCGGCGGCATCCGTGACGCCCAGGACGTCCACCAGCAGCTGGGAGAGTTCATAGGTTTTGGCGCCGACGACGGCGGCGCGGGCCGCCAGCGCGTCCTCGCCGCAGCGCTTGGCCACCATCCCGTGCTGGTGCTTCACACTGGCGACACAGGAGCCCGACGGCGCCACGGCGACGTCGTAATCCTCCGTGTCGAAGGCGCGCACATGGTTGGCGACCACCGGCAGCGCCTCCTTGAAGTAGCCGCTGTTCACATGCATCTGGCCGCAGCAGGCCTGGCCCGCGGGGAAGACCACAGTGTGCCCCAGCCGCTCCAAAATGGCCACCGTGGCCTGTGCCGTCCGCGGATACATCGCGTCCACAATGCAGGTGGCGAAGAGTGCAATTCTCATGAAACGACACTCTAGAACAAATCGTGGGGGATGTGGACTGACCACACCCTAAGTTCGTCATGTCCTCCCCTCCGGGACACTCTCCGCGATCCCCGCGAACAAGCACGTGGGGACAGTCCCGGGCGCCAACATTGTCCCAAGCTGCTCTTTCGGCGGAGAGGAAAGCGGGACCCGGGCTAGAGTTCTTCCATGTACCGCACCGTGCCGGGGACCGGCGATGAAAAGACCAGCCTGCTTGCCGCCCTGGACCGCCACCGCGACGCGATCCTGTGGAAGATCGACGGCGTTGACGACGCCGGCCTGCGCCGTCCGATGACGCCGTCGGGCACCAATCTGCTGGGGTTGGTGCAGCATCTGGCCGCCGTCGAGTACGGCTGGTTCTGCGAAACCTTTGGCCGCCCGACCGAGCCGCTCCCCTTCGACGAGGACGATGAAAACGCGGACCTGCGCGTGCCGGAGGGGACGTCGACGGCGGACGTGCTCGCCTTCTACGCCCGGGCCCGTGCCGCGGCGGATGCCGTCATCGCCGAGGTCGGCTTGGAGGAAACGGGCACCGCCTGGGGCGGCGACGCCGTCAGCATGCGCTGGGTGCTGATCCACATGCTCGAGGAGACCGCCCGGCATGCCGGACATGTGGACATTCTCCGCGAACTCATCGACGGCGCCACCGGAGACCACAACCGCGGCTGACCCCGACACGCACCCGGCAAACGATCAAAACGATCATAGAATGGCCTCGACAGACCAAAGTGAAGCCAATACGTGGGAGCAGAAGTGAGTCGAAGTGTGGCCCAGCGGCGGCAGGCGATTGTGGACCTCATCGCCAGTGAGGGCGCCCAGCGGGTCCAGGACCTCGCCACCCGGTTCAACATCTCCGCCGTCACCCTTCGCCGGGACATTGAGGAGCTGGCACTGGCCGGGGCCGTGCTGCGCACCCATGGCTCGGTGGCGCCCATCCCGGCCGGCCGGCCCGCGCCCGCACATCATCGCTTCACCGTCGGCCTGGTGGTTCCGCACAGCAATTACTACTACGACGGCATCATCGCCGGAGCCAAAGCGGCAGCCCAGGCCGCCGGTGTCCGCCTCGTGCTGGGCGTCTCGGCCTACGACAGGGAAACCGAGTTCCAGCAGGGCGCCCGGCTTGTCGCCAACGGCGTGGATGGCCTGGTCATTGCCCCCACCCCGGACCCGGCCACCGGGGACCTCGATGCGGCACAGCAGCAGTGGCTGGGGTCGCTGCCCGTTCCGGTGGTTCTTGTTGAACGCCCGGTGGCCCCGGGTGGACCAGCGGCCATCCTGGATGCGGTGGGGTCTTCCCACATGATCGGCGCCGCCGCGGCCATCCGCCACCTGGCGGATCTCGGCCACACCAAGCTCGCCTGCCTCATGATTTCCGGGCCGAACAGCGCCCAGATCGCCGCCGGCTACGCGGCCGCCGTCGACTCCCTTGGCCTGTCCTCGCTGGGCATCATCGCTGAGGGGGCGCCGGGCTCCAATGATGCGGCCGGCGAGATGCTGCGGCTGCTGGACGACGGCGCGACGGCCCTGTTCATCCACAATGACCAGCTGGCCATTCGGGCGATGGCCTGGATCCAGGATTCCGGCCGAAGCATTCCCGGGGACGTCTCGATCGTGGGCTACGACGACGTCATCGCCTCCTTTGCACCGGTCCCGCTCACCACTGTGTCGCCTTGGCGGAGCACCGTCGGCGAGCGGTCCGTCCAGCTGCTGCTGGAAAGGCTGCGCCGTCCTGCCGGCGGAACGGACGCCGGAACCGACGACGGCGCCGCCGCGGCCGAGCACGTCCTGCTGGTGCCCCGGTTGATCGTCCGGGAATCCTCAGCCCCGCCACGTCAATAACTTTCGTTTCTTTTGTTTCATTCGAAATAAGCTTCGTTTTGCCTATTTTGCTTGACGCCCTTTCCCTAGGCATTCCATGATGTGAGTCGTACCACATCAACAAGGGAGTCATGTCGTGCAACAGGATTGCACAGGCGCCGCCCCTGCCAGCGAGGGCCCGATGCGTCCTCAGGAATAGGACCACTTAAGTGAGAACACCAGCCATGAGCCGTAGAACACTCTTCCGCACCGCCGGCGCCGCAGCACTGGCCTCCATACTGATGGGCACCGCTGCCGGTACGGCCTCCGCCGCGCCGCCGTTGAGCGCGCGGGAGATGATCGCCCGGCGGCGGATCGTCCTGACCGGCAGCATCAATGCGGCCGACGTTCCGGAGCTGGCCGGCCAGCTCAACCAGCTCACCGCGGCCGCCACCGCCAGCTGGCAGGCCATGGACACCTCCGCCGCCCGGACAAGCCTGTGGAGCGACATCTCCATCACCGGCATCGGCTCCGCCGCCGTGGCAACGGACAACATGGGCCTGCACTTCAACCGCATCTTCGACCTCGCAATGGGCCACGCACTGCCCGGCACCGCGCTTTCGGGCAACAGTGCGCTGGCTGCGGACATCATCTCCGGACTCACGCTCCTGAGCCGGACGGCGTACCGTCCCGAGACCAAGGCCGCCGGCAACTGGTGGTTCTGGCAGATCGGTGTACCGCGCAAGGTAGTGGACATCCTGACGCTGATGTACGACGAGGTCCCCGCCGAGCTCCGGGCCTCGCTGCTGGCCGCCGTCCGCTGGTTCACCCCCAACCCGAACTGGCGCGGACGGACCACCGCCCTGGCCGAAACGGGCGCCAACCGCGTGGACAAGGCGCTGGCCTGCTGCATGCGCGGCATCCTGGACGGCACGACGTCGGACATCGCCCTGGGGCGCGACGCCCTCAGCGACACCGTTGGCGGGGGCAAAAACAGCCTCTTCCAGCGCGTATCCGCAGGCGATGGCTTCTACGAGGACGGTTCCTTCGTCCAGCACACGGCCCTCCCCTACGCCGGCACCTACGGCGTGGTGGCCCTGGCCGGCGTCGCGGAGATCATCGGCATGCTGGGCGGCAGCGAGTGGATCGTCACCGATCCGGACCGGACCATCCTGCTCGACGCCGTCGAGAAGACCTTTGCGCCCTTTATTTGGGACGGTCGCATCATGGAAACGATCCGCGGCCGCGCCGTGTCCCGCATGGCCGCCCCGGACTACGTGGACGGCTTCGGCCTGATCTCGGCGGTGCTGCTGCTGGCCCCGGGCGCCGGAGAGCCCTATGGTTCCCGCTTCCTCGCCCTGGCCAAGGGCTGGCTGGAACGTTGCACCGACCAGTCCCTGGTGGGACACCCCAGCCAGCGCCTGGCCCGTTCGCTGCTGGCCCTGGACGTCCTCAACGACGCCTCGGTGGTGGCCGCGCCGGCACCCATCTACAGCCGCATGTTTGCCGACCAGGACCGCCTGGTCCACCACCGCCCGGAGTGGGGATTCACCGTCAGCACCACGTCCTCGAGGATCGGGCGGTACGAATGGGGCAACAATGAGAACAACCTGGGCTGGTACCAGGGGGACGGCATGGCGTACCTCTACACCCGCGCAGATGCCGCCCAGTTCAGCGCCAACTTCTGGCCGACCGTCGATCCCTACGGACTTCCGGGCACCACCGTCAACAGTGAAATCCGCCCCTCCGGCGCCTCCGGGGCGGGTACGGGCATCCCGCGCGGCTACCAGCCCTTCGCCGGCGGCCTCACCCTGGCGGAGCGTTTCGGCGTCGTCGGCATGGACCACCTGAACCACAACAAGTCGCTGTCGGGGCGGAAATCCTGGTTCTTCCTGGACGACGCCGTTGTCTGCCTGGGCGCGGGGATCACTGGCACGGGCGGCACGGAGGTCCACACGACCATCGAGAACCGGTCCTTTGCCACCGGCGCCGTCCCCTCGCTGCGTGTTGACCACAAGCGGCTGTCGATGGCGCCCGGTGACAGCCAGGAGGTCCGCGGTTCCGTCCACATCGACGGGCACGGCGGGTATGTCTTCCTGGAGGTCGACGGCGTGCGCGGAACGCCTGTGGTGTCCGTGGTGCGGCGCTCCGGAACCTGGAAGGCCATCAACTCTGGCACCGACACCGGCGGCAGCGACGCCGTCGTAGAGCGCGACTATGTGGCCATCACCCACAGCCACGGCACCAACCCGGCCGGCGAAGGCTACGCCTACATGGTTCTTCCGGCGGGGTCCCATTCGGACACCTACAAGGAGGCGGCGAACCCGGGCACCACGGTGCTGGCCAATACGGCGGTGTGCCAGATGATCCAGGTCAAGGGCGAGGATCTGGTGTTGGCCAACTTCTTCGCCGCGGGCAGCGCCGGAGGCTATACAGCCAGCGGCCCGTGCACCGTGGCCATCCGCGAAACCAAGGCTGGTCTGGAGATTGCCGTGGCGGATCCCTCCCGGACCCAGACCTCCATCCGGCTGGAACTCCCCCAGACCAAGTTCTCCACCGTGGCAGCGGCCGATCCCAACGTGAAGCTCATCGGCACCAAGCCGCTCGTCCTCGAGGTCCAGCTCGCCGGCACCCGCGGACACCAGCAGAACGCCACCCTCGGCAAGTAGTACAGCGGGGATTGGTGGCTGATAGGGATTTTTCCGGCGACTGTGCCGCGACGGCCGCTGGGCGGCCTGCGGCCCTTGACGTCGCCTACAAAAAATCCCTATCGGCCACCCAGGGTCCCCGACGAGCTCGGCCAACGTTCCGTTGGTCGAGCTCGTCGAGACCAGCGCCGGGCCATCCCGAACGGCCGGCCCGGGCCGAGCGCCTAGAGCGGGAGTCCGGCGACTTGCTTGAGATTCTTCATCACCATGGTGGAGGTCAGCTTCTGCACGCCGGGCAGGGCCGCCAGTTCGCCGTCGTAGAAGCGCTGGTAGGCGGGCAGATCGGCGGCAATCACCTTGAGCAGATAATCGGGATCCCCAAAAAGCCGTTCGGCCTGCACGATGTGCACATTCTCAGCCACCTGGGCCTCAAATTCCGCCAGCGTCGCGGTGTCCACGCGGCTGAGCGTGACGAAGACAATCGCCTCAAATCCAAGTCCGACGGCGGCCGGGTCGATGTCCGCGCGATACCCCCGGATCACCCCGCTCGACTCCAAATCCTTCAGCCGCCGGTGGCACGGGGCCACCGTTAAACCCACCTTTGCGGCAAGGGCTGTGGCCGTCATGCGGCCATCGTTTTGGAGGTGGCGCAAGATACTGCGGTCAAGGTTGTCAATCACAGCAAAATCCTATGGCTAACCACCGTCAAACCATCGGATTGGGTCAGCACTTATGGTCCGTGCTTCTCTAAACTTGCTCCCGGATGCCCGGAAGAACCGCGGCGCCCCACCGCCGCCACCACCCAGGAGCCCCCGTGGAACCGCACGCCCTCGCCGGCTTTTTCCTCGTTGCCGCCACACTGGCCTGCACCCCGGGCCCCGATTGGGCGTATTCCATTGCCGCCGGCCTGGGCAGGCGCAGCTTCGCACCGGCCATCGCCGGATTGTGCAGCGGCTACCTGCTCCACACCGTGCTGTTGGCCTTCGGCATCGCCGCTCTGGTGGCCACCATGCCCTCGGTGCTCGTCTGGCTCACCGTTGCCGGCGCGCTCTACTTGCTGTGGCTCGGCTTCACCACGGCCAAGTCCTGGCGCTCCGCGGGCTTTTCCACCGGCGATGCTCAGTCCGGCGGGCGGCTGGCCAGCTACCTGCGCGGACTGGGCACCAGCAGCATCAATCCCAAGGGCATGCTGCTCTTCGTGGCCCTGCTGCCGCAGTTCATCAGCCCCACGGCAGCGCTCCCCGTACCCGTGCAATCGGGCATTCTGGGCCTGGTCTTCGTGCTCACCGCAGGCCTGATCTACTCGGTGGTGGCAGTTGTCTCCCGCCGGCTGCTGCGCTCACGCCCCGGCGCCGCACGGGGAGTCACGTTGGCCAGTGGGATCATCATGCTTGGCCTCGGTGCCACCCTCCTGGCCCAGCAGGCCGCCCCCGTCCTCGCCGCCGTCGGGCGCTGAAACCGAGGCATCAGCCGGCTCCGGACCCCCCCCACAGAGCTATGTACGGCCCCATGGTCCCGGCGTACCCTGAAATTGCCACTCACTTCTTGAAAGGGGATCGTCATGTCGTGCATCAGCTGGTTTGCGCCAATTTTGCCGGGGAAGGTGGATGCTTGGAAGGCGTTCACGGCCGAGGTCAACGGGCCCCGGCGCCCGGACCACGCGCGGTCGCGCGCCCGGCTGGGCGTCACCCGCGAGGTCGCCTCGCTCGTGCAGACGCCGGGCGGAGATTTTGTCGCCGTCTTCCAGGAAGCAGAGGACATCGCCAAGGCCTTTGAACTGCTGGCGGCCTCCGACGATCCCTATGATGTGTGGTTCCGCCAGGGCCTTCTGGAGATCCACGGTCTGACGAGCGAGCAGTTGGCCAGCCCGCCGCCGGCCGAGCTCGTCGTCGACTTCCGCGCAGACGGCAGCTAGGCCCGGCCGCTCCCGCAGCCGTTGACACGCCCGGAGGCGGGGCACAGACTGGCATCAGTTGCCCTGCGCCCCTCCCCGGCCTGCTCGGCGGGATCCATCGTGGCGCCTGAACCGACGAACAAGGGATCCGCCGTGACTGGTGTCCTGAGGCCTCAGAAGGTCCACCCCTCCCACCTGTTGGCCGTGGCCTTCGCAGCCGGCCTTCTGCTCACGGCCTGCGGTCCGTCGTCGTCGGGCCCACCCACAACGGGCGCCTCAACCTCAAGCAGCACAACGGCCAGTACGACGACGGCGGCCGCCGGGTGCGTCGCCGATCCGGCGGCCGTCGCGGGCCGGGCGGCAACCACCGCCTCGACGACCGCTGCGCTTCCTGCCGACCTCGTCACCACCCTTGACGCCGCGGCGCAGGCATCCTTCAAGGAAGCCGCCGCCCCGGGCGCCATCGTTGGCGTGCGGACGCCGCAGGGATCGTGGACTGCCGCCTATGGCGTGGCCGACCCCGCCACCGGGACGCCCATGGCCACGGATTTGCACATGCGCATCGGCTCCGTCACCAAGACCTTCACCGGCACGCTCATCCTGCAACTGGCCCAGGATGGGAAGCTGTCGCTGGATGACACCATCGACAAGTACTACCCGGGCATTCCCAACGGCAGCACGGTGACCCTGCGGATGCTGGCCAATATGACCAGCGGCATCTCCAGCTACTTCACGCCGGACTTCCTGCCCATCTACTTTGAGCATCCGGCGACCATCTTCACGCCGGAGCAGCTGATCGCGTACGGCGTCGCTGCCTCGCCCATCTTCGCCCCGGGCGAGAAATTCAACTACTCCAACACGAATACCATCCTCCTCGGCAAGGTTGTCGAGAAGGTGACCGGCCAGCCCTTCGGCACGGTCCTCCAACAGAAGATCCTGGACCCGCTGGGCCTGACTGGCACGTCCTGGCCCGGCGATTCGTCTGACATTCCCAACCCGCACCCGCAGGGGTTCACGCTGCAGGGCAGCGGAACGCCGGAGAATCCCGCGAATGCCACCAATTGGAGCCCCTCCTTCGGCTGGAGCGCCGGCGCCATGATCTCCACCGTCGACGATCTGCTGGTCTACGACAGGGCGCTCGGAACCGGGCAGGGGCTGCTGTCGCAGGCCGCCCAGATCGAACGGCTGAAGTCCTTCCCGGGACCGACCGGCTACGGCCTGGCCGTGGGCTGCATCGACGGCTGGATGGGCCACACCGGTGAGCTGCCCGGATTCAACACCTCCCTCTTCTACGACACGACGTCGGACACCTCGGTTGTCGTGCTGGTCAACAGCGACATCTCCTCCGGCGGCTGCTCCGAATCCCCCACGCTCACCGACAACCCCGCGGACCTGCCCTGCTCCTCCCCCGCCACCCGCGTTTTCGTCGGCCTGTCGACGGCCCTCGGCCACACCTTCGCCCCCAACCCCGCCAAATAGGGCACCCTCTCGCCGGTGGTTTCGACAAGCTCGACCAGCGAGATCCACCGACCCGGTGATTGAGCCTGTCGAAATCCACGGGCCCCCGCGTTAGAGTCGTTCCAAGGCCACCGGAGGCGCACGCACCACTCACATTGGGAGAACCATGGCAACGGAACGGCCCATCGGATTCTGGCTCAAACTTGTGGATTCGCTGATCAGCGCGCAGTTCGAGGCCATCGTGGAGGAGCACGGCATCACGCGCCGGCAGTGGCAGATCATGAATCTGCTGCACGAGGGGCCGCAGACCAGCAGCGACATCGATGCCGCGCTGAAGCCTTTCCACGACGACCCCGGGGATCCGCTCGCGTCGGAGCAGATGGCCGAGCTGCTGGAGAGCGGCTGGATCGAGGACGACGACGGCAGCTACTCCCTGACCCCGCATGGCCAGACCAGCCTGGCATCCATCTCCGAGGTGGTCCGGCGCAACCGCGAGCAGGTTGCACAAGGCATTCCGGAGGAAGAGTACGAGGCCACCCTCGACGTGCTCCAGCGCATGGCCCGCAACCTCGGCTGGACGGAGCCGGAAGGCTGACGCCGTCGGCGCGGTTACCCCTGGGCGCGGACCCAGGCGTCGAGTTCGGCGAGCAGCACGTCCCTGCGCTCAGCCGTGATGAACGAGGAGCGGATGGAATTCCCCGCCAAGGTTTCCAGCACATCTGTGCCAAATCCGAAAACTGCCTTCAATCCAGCGAAGTTGTCGTCCACGTGGCCGCCAAAGTACGCGGGATCGTCCGAGTTCACGCAGACGTTCAACCCGGCGTCGAGCATGGCCGGCAGCGGGTGGTCCGCCAGGGTGTCCACGGCGCCCAGGCGCACATTGGACAGCGGGCACACCGTCAGCGGCACCTGCTCCTCGGCCAGGCGGGCCACCAGGGCGGTGTCCTCCATGCAGCGGATGCCGTGGTCGATCCGCTCAACCTTCAGCAGGTCCAGCGCGTCGGTGACGTAGCTGGCCGGGCCCTCCTCGCCCGCGTGGGCGATCAGCCGCAGTCCGGCCTCGCGGGCACGGTCGTAGAGACGGATGAACTTCGACGGCGGGTTCCCCACCTCGGCCGAGTCCAGGCCGATGCCGATGATCGGCGCGTCCATGGCCAGCAGTTCCTCCAGCACGATCAATGCGGATTCCTCGGAGAGGTCGCGCAGGAATGCCGCGATCAATCCGGTGGAGATGCCAAACTCGGCCTCACTGGCCGCCAGCGCGGAGGCGACGCCGTTGACAGCGGTGGCCAGCGGCACGCCGCGGTCCACGTGGGCCTGGGGGTCCATCATGATCTCCGCGTGGCGGACGCCCGCGGCGGCGGCGCGGCGCAGGTAGGCCCGAGTCATGTCGGCAAAGTCCGCCTCGGTCTGCAGCACGGACATGTTGGCGTAGTACAGGTCCAGGAAGGACTGCAGATCGCTGAACTCGTACCGGGCGCGCAGCTCGTCCAGGTCCGCGTACGGCAGCTCGATCCCGTTGCGTTCGGCCAGGGCAAAGATCAGCTCCGGCTCCAGCGTCCCCTCAATGTGCAGGTGCAGTTCCGCCAGCGGCGGCATCGCGGGGGCGGGGGCTGCGGAAGCTGAAAAAGTCATTGGACAAGTCTACTGACGGGCACCACCGGCCAGCGGCCTCCTACCCGCTCATCCACAATCTGTGCAACAGCAGATGCTCCAATGATCGGTTATTCGAGCGTCTGCTGTCGCACAGATGAAAGGTCGAGCGCCCTCAGGCGACGGTGCCGAGCAGTTCGGCGGCGGGCTGGACGTGGACGTAGCCGCCCTTGTAGAAGAGCAGTGGACCGGCATCGCCGCGTGCCTCCAGGGCCCGCACCGCCGCCACCACGATGGTGTGGTCGCCGCCGTCGTACTCGCGGTCCAAGGTGCAGTCCACCCAGGCCAGCGCACCATCCAGCACCGGGTTCCCCAGCGGCGAAGCGGTGTAGTCGACGCCGGCAAACTTGTCGGTACCGGAGCGGGCAAACTGCCCGGACAGGTGCTGGTGACCGGCGGGCAGGATGTTGACGGTGAATGAGCCCGCATCGCGAAGCAGCGGCCACGTGGACGATGTCCGGGCCGGGCTGAAGGACACCAGCGCCGGCTCCAACGACAGTGATGTGAATGATTGGCAGGTGAATCCGACAGGGCCGTTGGGGGTGGCCGCGGTGATGACGGTCAGCCCGGTGGCGAAGTGGCCCAGAACGCTGCGGAGTCTCTCCGGAGTGGGGATCGTGGGGGTTGTCATGGCGAGTCCTTTCGACGCTGTGATGCCACACAACCACCCCTGCGGGCCTGCCTCAACTGCGGCGGAAATGCGGGGCCACACGGCTCAACACGGGTCAACAAACAGGCATGGGACGTAATGAAAAGCCGCCGTTCACTAAGCGCTGTTACCCCGTGTATCCGCCGGTGTCGTGGACTTTTGACCGGGTTGGGTGCCTCGCGGATAGTTGCTGCCACCACCATCACGTGCAACCACCCAGCGGAGGATTCCATGGCTCGAAACAGCGTCAAACCAGGCATCAGCGCGGTCCTTGCGGCCGCCACCCTTCTCTCCCTGGCGGCCTGCTCCGACCCCGGAGCGAACGCCGGCGCCAATGCCGCAGGAGCCCCGGCGGCCACATCGGGGGCGGCCGCCGTCGCCAAGCAGTTCAACCTCTCCCCGGACCAGGCCCGCATTGCGGTCACCGTCGATCCCACGGCGGCGGCCCTGGTCCCGGCCGACGTCAAGAAGGACGGCAAGCTGACCGTTGCGGTCAGCCCGTTTGCCCCGCCGCTGGCCGTCTACGCCACCGACAACAAGACGCCCGTCGGCAACGAGGTGGACATCGCCGCCGCACTTGCCCAGTCCCTGGGGCTGGAGGCTGACATCGTCCCGACCGCGTGGGCAGATTGGCCCCTGGGCGTGGAATCCGGCAAGTACGAGGCAGCCATCACCAATGTCACTGTCACGGAGGAGCGCAAGCTCAAGTTCGATTTCGCCAGCTACCGCGAGGACAAGCTGGGCTTCTACGCCAAGGCGGACAGCGGCATCACCCAGGTGGAGTCCGCCAAGGATGTCGCCGGCAAGAAGGTGATTGTCGGCTCGGGGACCAACCAGGAGTCCATCCTGCTGGCGTGGGACAAGGAGAACAAGAAGAACGGCCTGGCGCCGGTCGAGTTCCAGTACTACGACGACGATTCCGCCTCCACGCTGGCCCTGCAGTCCGGCCGGGCGGACCTGACCTTCGGCCCCAACGCTACGTCGGCCTACAAGGCCGCCACGGATGCGAAGACAAAGCTCGTGGGGCTGGTCGACGGCGGCTGGCCGCTGAAGGCCAGCATCGCGGCCACCACCAAGAAGGGCAACGGCCTGGCCGCCGCGGCCCAGGCCGGGTTGAACCACCTGATCCAGGACGGCAGCTACGCCAAGATCCTGGACCGCTGGGGTCTCTCCACCGAGGCCGTCAAGACGTCCGAGCTCAATCCGCCCGGGCTGCCCAAGAGCTGATTGCAAGCACCGGGCCCAAGGGCGTGGACCCGCATGGCGGGTTCCACGCCCTTGGCGTTTGGCGGCGCTGCACCTATCCGGAGACATCCAGATGGCTGGCTTCTCTGGAAGAATCGGCAGCAGTCATCGGCGGCCGGAAATCAACCGTGCGGTGGAGATTCGCTAGATGAAAGGGTTCCATGGACTACGACGAGCAGGCGATCCTTGGACGGGTATCGCTATTGCCGCATCCAGCCAAGACGGCGTTTGCAGCTTGTTGCGCCCAACGATTGCTGCCTTTGTTCGCCAGATACACCCAGCGAACGTCAAAAGGAGATGCTGCCTCTCTCACCACAGTCCTCGATGACGTTTGGTCGTCGCTGGAACGAGCGACACCTGGTCTCGCGTCCGGGCAGGCGCTTGCTGAAGAAATGGTTCCCGACAACGACGTAGATGACTGGGTCTTCGAGATGACGTATGGACAGAATGCGGCAGCAGCCATTGCCTATGCCGCCGCTGTGGCACTCACTGGGGACAACCAAGAGTGCGCCTGGGCGGCCTACCAGGTCTATGAGGCGGCGGATTCTGCAGCCCAGCACTTGCTTTCAGACGCCGATGAATCTACCCCTCAATACAACGCAGCGCTCCTCGCCCATCCGCTCGTCCAAACAGCGATCAGCGGGATCTATGACGATCTGGCTCGCGTCGAAAACGAATCGGGCAAGCCCCAGAACTGGCTGGCGCTCAAGCACACTGCAGAACACGAAGGTGCGGCCTGGTCCCACGCCATGCCCTAAGGCTGATTTCTCGCGGGCAATTAATGACAGGCTGCCTCGACGCTGCAAAGTGGCGTGCCGTACGCTGCATCCGTCAACGGAGCCCAGCAGGTTTTCATGAACCGTCCGGAACCCCGAACAGCGGCCTCGTTATTTAGATTTGACCAACCAAATCCAAATAGCGAGGCCGCTGTTGCTTGAAACTGTTGCGGTGGGAGCCGTCTAGAGCTGCTGGGAGCGCACCGCCAGTTCCAGCCTGATGTCGTCCCCGGCGGTGTCGACATCAGAGGCCGCAGACACCGGCGACGCGTCGGCGGAGCGGACTGGCACGGGCAGCGACAGGTGCTCGCGCAGCGTGCTCCCGCCATATTCGGTCGGGTAGATCCCGCGCTCCTGCAGCTCGGGCACCAGGTGGTTCACAATGTCATCCAGCCCGCTCGGAACCAGCCAGGGCGAGATGTTGAAGCCGTCGACGGCGCCGGCGCGGGCATAGTCCCCCAGCCTGTCAGCAATCTCCGCGTAGGATCCGGTGAACGTGGCGTCCACCCGGCTGGTCTTGGCGGAGACAAATTGACGGATGGACAGCCCCTTGTCCTTCGCCTCGGCGCGCCACTGGTCCGCGAGCTGGCGCGCCTTGGCGCCGTGGAAGCCGCTCCCCCGGGTTTCGGAGGTCTCCTCCACCACCGGGTCGATCTCCGGCAGCGGACCATCGGGGTCGTAACTGGACAGCTCCCGGCCCCAGAACTGCTCGAGATACGCGATGGCCTGGCGCGGGCCAATCTGCAGGCTCCGCACCCACTCTTTCTTCTCCAGGGCTTCTGCCGCGGTGGCCGCCAGAATGAACTCGCTGGCCGGCATGATCTGCACGTCGTTGGCGCCGCGGCCCGCCTTCAGCGTGCGGGCCACGATGTCCCGGCGGAAGTCCAGTGCGGCGTCGAACTTGGCATGGGCGGAGAAGATGACATCGGCCTGGCGGGCCGCAAAGTCGCGCCCCTCCGAGGAGTCGCCGGCTTGGAACAGCACCGGGCGGTGCTGGGCGCTGCGCGGCAGCCGCGGAACATAGTCCACGCTGTAGTGCTGGCCCTCGTGGCGCACCCTCCGGATGGAATCCGGCGCCGCCCAACCGGGCGCGGCTGTGGAACCCGCAATGGCGCCGTCGTCCCAGGCGTCCCAGATCCGCTTGGCCGTCTCGACGAAGGCCTCCGCATGGCGGTAGCGGTCCGCGTGGTCCAGATAGCCGCCTCGGCGGAAGTTGGCACCCGTCCAGGCGTTGTCGGTGGTGACCACATTCCACGCCGCACGGCCGCCGGAGAGCAGGTCAAGCGAGGACAGCCGGTGGGCC
Organism: Arthrobacter sp. 35W; assembly: GCF_000482545.1. GTDB lineage: Bacteria > Actinomycetota > Actinomycetes > Actinomycetales > Micrococcaceae > Specibacter. The sequence continues at coordinate 1,225,890 of NZ_KI519455.1, read as the reverse complement.
AGATCAGCGGGATCGTTGTAGGTGGTGTTCTGCGTGGCCACCAGGCCGATCTTGGTGGTGACGGCGGCCAAGGCTGCCAGCATGGTCTGCGCGTCGGGGCGCCCGGCCACGTCCAGGGCGTGGGGGCGGCCCAGGTGTTCGCGCAGCCGCAGCCCCTCCCCGAGGAAGAACGCGGCGAAGAGGCCGCGCTCGGCCGTTTGGGCCAGCCGGCGGAACGATTCAAAGTCCGTCTGCGAGCCGGCCTCGGGCGCCTTCCAGATGGTGCCAGAGTTCACGCCCTGGAAGAAGACGCCGAATTGCAGCTGCCCGCTGGGCCGGAAGCCGGACCCGATCTCGGTGTTTTCACTCATTGCGCTCTCCTTCTTCTCGTTCGGCTGTGTAGCGGTTGGCGGGGCGGCCCAGCCCCAGCAGATCGCGGAAGGTGCCATCCACCAGGGTGGGCGCCAGGGTGCCGCGCCTCCGCAGGGCCGGCAGCACCAGCCGGGACAGTTCCTCAACGTCCACATCCACGACGGCGGGGTGGAGGCGCACGCCGTCGGCCGCGGCGAGCACCTCGGCCAGCAGCTCCACCAAGCCCTCGGCGGAGCCCACATACCGGGCCCGCGGGTTGTGCCAGGGCGTGTGCGCATCCAGCGCCGCCACGCGGTCCGCGGCGCTTTGTCCGCGGGCGTCCAGCACGACGTCCAGCTCGGCGATGATCGCCGGGGCGGGCCCGGCACCATCAAGGCGTCCGCGCAGTTCCGCCACTTCAGTGGCCAGCAGTTCCGTCGACGGCGCGGAGACCAGCACGGCGTCGGCCGCCGAGGGGTCCGGGAGCTGGGCAAACAGCTCCGCGGGGACCAGCACGGGCAGCTGGCCCTGCAACGGGCGCGGAATGATCGCCGGGCCCTTGACCGAGTAGCCCGCGCCGGGGAAACCCTCGGCTGGGAAGAACTTCTCGGTGTCAAAGTCCGCATAGTGCAGCTGGTCAACGTCCAGATACCTGCCGCTGGCGACGTCGCGGACCACCGCGCCGTCCTCCCAGCTGTCCCACAGCCGGCGGCCCACCTCGATCGATGCCGCGGCCTCGCCGGCCAGACCGTCGCCGGCGACGGCGGTGCGCCCGACCGCGGCCCCCTCGGCGGCGGTGCCGGAGGCGGACACCAGCCAGCCGGCCCGGCCGCCGGACACGTAGTCCAGGCTGGCCAACTGGGTGGCCACGTGGAAGGGCTCCGTGAAGACGGTGTCCACCTGGGGCACCAGGACGATGGAGCGGGTCAGTGGGGAGGCAAAAGCCGCCCGCTGCACGGCGTCCAGACGGCCGGCAGCACCGACCCCCGGCCGGGAAAGCTGGGCATCAACAGGGCCATCGGCGAAGGTCGCCGCGTGGAACCCTGCCGACTCCGCAGCCAGAACCGTGGCACGGATCCGGTCTCCGCTGAGCAGAGCGGCCGGCGCGTGGGCGGCAGCGCGCCAGGCGGCCGGATGCGCGCCGTCGCCGTCGAGCTCCAGCGCCAGGAACCCCTGGCGGGCAGTCGTGTTCGTGGCGGCGCTCATGAGGTGGCCCGTCGTTCAAAGGGGATCTGCTCGCCGGCCTCGATGGCCACCGGCAGCCGGTTCTGAGCCGGAGGCAGCGGGCAGGTGGCCAGGTCCGTGTAGGCGCAGGGCAGGTTCACCGCACGGTTGAAGTCCACCTCCACCGTGCCGTCGTCCGCGGGGGCGGCAAGGGTCAGGGAGCGGTTGGCGGCGTAGGTGGTCTTGCCGGAGGTCGCATCCGTAAACAGCACGGTGAGCGTGCCGGGCACGTGGCCGTTGAAGGCCGTCAGGGCCAGATCCTGGCCAGCCAGCCGGAAGCGGACCTCGCCCGGTGCCTCGTAGACATGCGAAATCCCCTCGACAGCGGCGCCCACCGTGGTGGCGCGCGGCGTCGGGAACGGCACAAAGGTGCCGGACACCGCATAGTCCGGGTTCGGCGCGTAGGCGGGGGTGCCGCGGTAGCCGCGCAGCAGCGCATTCTCCGGATGGCGCGGCCGCAGCAGGTAGGCTCCCCCGCGCTTGGCCAGTTCCAGCACGGCAGCCCCGAAGTCCAGGTTGATGCCCCCGCGCTCGGCGATGGGGCCGAAGGTGAGCGTGGCGCCGTCGCCGCCGGGGTTCAGCTCCCGTCCGTCAAGGACCAGGCTTTCGCCCGGGGCCAGGACCAGCCGGACGACGTCGCCGTCCACACGCCAGTGCCCGGGGGCACCCTCCAGCGCGGCGGCCCCGGCCGCCAGCCAGTGCAGGTGGGTTACGGCCAGGAAGCCGTGCGGTGCGCTGAGGTGCGCTTCGTGGCCGGCGTGCCATTGCGCCCAGTCTGCGGCAAACCCTTCGTCAGTGAGTGTTGGCGAGGACATGGTTTCTCCTGTGGTTGGCGTGGTCGATGCTGGTGCGGGCGGCGGCGTCGGGCACCACCGCGCCGGCGAAGTCTGGACGGCCGGCATAGGGGTCCCTGGCCTCCCAGAGCGTGGTGGGGGCGGCTGCGCGGACGGCCGGGACCACTTCGGCGGCGAAGCGCTCGAGGATCTCCAGCTGCTGCTCGAAGGGAAGCGTGGTGGGCAGCGAGATGGACTGGAGGTCGTGGCCGTAGAGCTTGTGGTAGGCCAGGATTTTCTCCACCACATCCTCCGGGCTGCCCACGAGCGCGGGTCCCTCGGCCACGGCGTGGTCGATGTCCCGGAAGGGCGAATTGTTGCCGGGGACGTTCCGGCCATAGGTCAGCGCCTCGTAGACAGGCCCGTACTGGCGCTTGGCCTCGGCCGTGCTGTCGGCGAGGAACACGCCGCCGGCACCGCTGCCGGAACCGAGGTACTGGTGGCGGGGGTCGTGGCCGTGGCGGGCGTACTCGCTGCGGTAGTGGTCGATGAGGACCTTGTAGTTCTCCCGCGGCTGGATGGCATTGGCCGTAAAGAGCGGGTCCCCCCATTGCGCCGCGAGCGCCGCAGAGGCCAGCGAGGTGGCAGAGCCGTGCCAGACGCGCGGCGCACCGGCGAAGGGGCGCGGCGTGGTGGTGGTCGGCTCGGCCAGTGCGGAGCGGAAACGGCCGGACCAGGTGATGTTCTCCTCCCGCCACAGCCGGCGCAGGAGGGCGTACTTCTCGGCCAGCAGCTCCCACTGGTTCTCCAGCGACAGGCCGAACAACGGGTACTGGAGCACCTCATTGCCCTTGCCGACCACCAGTTCCAACCGGCCCCGGCTGAGCTGGTCAATGGTGGCGTAGTCCTCGGCCACCCGCACCGGATCCAGCACGGAGAGGACCGTGACGCCGCTCTGCAGGCGGATGGTGCTGGTCACGGCGGCGATGGCGGCCAGCACCGTGGTGGGTGAGGAGGAGATGAATTCGCCGGCATGGCGTTCACCGACGGAAAAGCTGTCGTAGCCAAGCTCTTCGGCCCGCCGGGCCGTCTCCACCACCTGGTTGAGGCGATCCGCCGTGGAGATGATTTTCCCGGTGATGGGGTTCTTCAGATGCGGAATGATGTCCAGGACTTGGAACTTCATTTTGCGGCCCCGGCATAGTTGTCCAGGGTGACGGTGGTTGCGGTGGGGACCGCCTCGTCGGCCAGGCCCCAGCGCGCAAGCACTTTGGCATAGGAGCCGTCCTTGATGGCGGAGTTGAGCGCATCGGTGATGACCGGTGCCAGACCGTTGCCCTTGAGTGTGGTGGCTGCCACCAGCGTTTCGTTGGGCCAGCCGGCGTTGACCTTGCCCACCACCTTCAGATCGTCCCGGGTGTTGGCCAGGTAGACGGCGGACGGGTACGGGGCCAGGTTCAGATCGGTCCGGCCGGACGCCAGCGCAAGGATGGTGTCGGCCTCGGCGGAGTAGTACTGCAGGACGGCGGGCGCCTTGCCCTTGTCTTCAAGTTCCTTGTTCCAGGCCAGCAGGATCTTCTCCTGGTTGGTGCCCGATCCCACGGAAATCTTCAGCCCCGAGATGTCAGCCGAGCCCTTGATGTCAAAGGTGGAATCCTTCTTGGCCTCGAAGCCCATGAAGGCGGCCCGGTAGCTGGCAAAGTCGAAGAGCTTCACGCGGTCCTTGTTGATGCCGACATTGGAGAACACGGCCTCGAAATCGCCGGACTGCGTCTTCAGCGGCCAGTTCTCCCAGGACGTGACCTGCACATCCAGGGCCAGCCCCAGTTTGTCGGCCACCAATTGGGCAATGTCCACCTCGGAGCCGATCGGCGTCTTGTTGTCCGTCGCGTAGTAGGACAGCGGCACGGAGCCTGCCGTGGTGCCCACGGTGAGCTTGCCGTCCTTGGCGATGCTGGCCGGCACGGCAGCGGCGAGGGCGGCGTCCTTCTGGGCGTGGATGCGGTCCTGCTCCGGGGAGCTGTTGTAGACGACGCCGTTGCGCGCCGCCGTCGTCTCCTGCTGGGTGGACGCCTGGGCGCCGGGGTCGGAGCAGCCGGTCAGCGCGGCGGCACCGGCGAGGACGACGGCGGCCAGGGCGGCCGTGGCGCGCAGGCGCGGGAAGGGCTGGTTCATGGCTGGTTCCTTAGATGTTGAAAGCGGGTTCGATGATTTTGGAGAAGAAGCTGCGGGTGCGTTCTTCCCGGGGGTTGCTGAAGATCTCTGCGGGGGTGCCCGCCTCCACGATCCGGCCGTCGTCCATGAACACCACGGTGTCCGCGACGTCGCGGGCGAATCCCATTTCGTGGGTGACGATGATCAGGGTGGTGCCGGAGGTGGCCAGCTCCCGGATGACATCGAGCACCTCGTTGACCAGCTCCGGGTCCAGCGCGGAGGTGGGCTCGTCAAAGAGCAGGATCTTCGGGTCCAGGGCCAGCGCGCGGGCAATGGCCACACGCTGCTGCTGGCCGCCGGAGAGCTGGCGCGGATAGGCACCGGCCCGGTCCTTGAGGCCCACGCGGTCCAAGAGCTCCAGCCCACGACGACGCGCCTCGGCCTTGGACTTCCCCTGGGCCACCACGGGCGCCTCGATGACGTTTTCCAGCGCCGTCAGGTGCGGAAACAGGTTGAAGTTCTGGAACACCATGCCGATTTCGGTGCGCTGGCGCAGAATCTCCTTGGCTGGCAGTTCATGGAGCGTGCGCCCGCGCACCCGGTACCCCACCAGGGCACCGTCGATGGTGATGTAGCCGCCGTCGACCTTTTCCAGATGGTTGATGGTGCGCAGCAGCGTGGACTTTCCGGAGCCGGAGGGCCCCACGATCACGGCGACGCCACCCGGGGGCACCGTCAGGGAGACGCCCTTGAGCACTTCGACGGCGCCGTAGCTCTTGCGTACGCCGGTGATCTCGACCAGCCCGCGGGTGGCTGCTGCGCTGGTGGCGGTGCTCATCGGGTGCTCCTGGGGGTGGCGTGGAGGGCGAAGTATTTGCGCGCCTTCTGCAGCGGCGTCAGCGGCAGGGTGCGCACGGCGCCCTTGGCGTAGTGCCGCTCGATGTAGTACTGGAAAACGCTCAGCACGGAGGTGATCACCACGTACCAGAGAGTGGCCACCAGCAGCAGCGGCAGGACCTGCTGGGTGCGGTTGTAGATGACCTGGATGGTGTAGAAAAGCTCCGAATAGGCCAGCACGTAGACGATGGACGTCCCCTTGACCAGCCCGATGATCTCGTTGAAGGCCGTGGGCAGGATGGACCTCATGGCCTGCGGCAGGACAATCCGCGTGGACCGCCGCCAGGCCGGGATGCCCAGTGCTGCGGCGGCCTCGAGCTGGCCCTGGTCCACGGAGAGGATGCCGCCACGGATGATCTCCGCCGAGTACGCGGCCTGGTTCAACGTCAGGCCCAGCACGGCAGCGGCAAACTGGCTGATCAGGGTGGTGGTCTGCACTTCAAAGAAGCGGACGTCCGTGAAGGGGATGCCGAGGCTGATCTTCTCGTACAGGTAGCCCAGGTTGTACCAAAGCAGCATCTGCACCAGCAGCGGGGTGGAGCGGAAGATCCACGAGAACGTCCACGACACGGAGACCAGCAGCGGGGAGGCAGACAGGCGCATGAGGGCCAGCACAAAGCCGAGCACAAAGCCCAGTGAGCCGGCGATCACCGTCAGCTTCAGCGTTTCGCCCAGGCCCCGGATCACGGATTCCGCGGTGAACCACTGCGCCACCACGCCCCATTCCCACCGGGGGTTCGTGGCCAGCGACCACGCCACGGCGGCGACGCCGAGGGCCACGACTGCCGTGCCCACCCAGCGCCAGGGATGCTTGGCCGCCACCAGCTTGTAGCCGGAGTAGTCGGCCACCGTGGCCGCCTGCCCTGTGCCGTCCGACGACGGCGGGAGGGCGGGCGGCGCTGTGGCCGGCGGTGCCGCCGGGGACTCGTGGCCGCCGGACGCGGTGGCCTCCGGTGGTGATGCCGGTTGATCCACCTGGGTTGCTGCTGAACTCATGTGCCACCTCGCTTCTTCCATGCGGTGTTGGGGTTGGATGGCTGCCAATCTAGGCGCCGCCGCAGCACTGGAACAAGGTGGTTTGTTGCACTGCGTCACGGCCGTTCTCCCGGCGTCACATGTCGATTCTTTGCATTGATTTACCCGCCGTGACGCGTGGTGAACGGTCATGACCTGGACGTCGCAGCGGCCCGTGGAGGCGCCCTAGCATGGGACCTTTCCGACACCGAGGCACCCCGCCACAGGGGCACCCCGGCAGCACACCAGGCAAGGAGACGCCATGCCAGCGCACGCACCGTCCATCGTGTTCATCGGCGGCGGCCCCCGCACGGCCGGACTGCTCGAACGCCTCGGCACCAACCGCCCGGAGCTCTTCGATGGACCGCTGCACATCCATGTGGTGGAGCCCCACGAGCCCGGGTCCGGGCGGATCTGGCGCTTCGACCAGGACGGCGGACTGATGCTCAATTCGACGGCGGGCGACGTCACCATGTTCAGCGACTCCTCGGTGCAGTGCAGCGGGCCCACCGCCGAAGGGCCCACCCTGGCGGCGTGGGCCGCGGGTGTGGCGGACGGCAGCATTGTGGACATTCCGGCGTTGCCGCCGGTGCTGCTGGAGCAGGCGCGCGCCCTTACCCCGGAGTCTTTTCCCACCCGCCAGCTGCACAGCCAGTACCTGGAGTGGTTCTTCCGCCGGGCCGTTGCCGGGCTCGGCCCGGCCGCCACCGTCACGGTCCACCGGGACACCGCCGTCGACATCGCCCCGCTGGGCGCTTCCAGCACCTCCGGCCCGTCCGGCAGCCGGCATCTTGTCCTGCTGGCCGGCGGCGCAACGCTGGCCGCCGACGCCGTCGTCCTTGCCCTGGGCCACACCGATGCCCTGCCCGGTGATGCCTCGGCCTCCTTGTCCACCTTCGCCGCCCGGCACGGCGGCTTCCACGCCGCGCCCAGCTACACCACCGACGTCGACTACACCCCGCTGGCCCCCGGGACTGACGTGATCATCTCCGGCATGGGGCTGGCCTTTGTGGATCTGGTGGTGCTGTTGATGGAGGGCCGTGGCGGCCGCTTTGCCGAGAACGGCGACGGCAGCCTGCGGTACCTTCCCTCGGGGGCCGAACCGCATCTGTGGGCCGGCTCGCGGCGCGGCGTCCCCTACCATTCCAAGGTCACCGCCACGCTGCGCGGGGCCACCGGCACGCCCCTGTTCCTTACCGAAGCGGCGGTCGCAGAACTGCTGGAGGGCACCGGCGAGCTTGATTTCCGCACGCAGCTGTGGCCCCTGATCGCCAAGGACGTCGGCTACGCCTACTACCGGGAGCTGTCCACCGGAAGCCCCGGGCGGACGACCCTGCCCTGGGCGGAATTCTCCGACCAGCTCGCGGCGGTGGACTGGTACAGCCAGGCCCGCCGGGATCTGGTGGCCGCGGCCGTCCCCGATCCAGCCCTGTGGCTGGACTTTGAGGAGCTGGACCAGCCGCTGGCTGGCCTATTGTTCCGGGACCACGCGGAGGTGCAGGCCGCCGTGGCCGGGCACATTGAACGGGACCTCGCCCTGCGGACCGGCGGCGAGGATCCCCAGACGCTGGCCCTGTTCCTGGCGCTGCTGTGGGCCTACATGGATCTGGGGTCCCTGGTTCCGGCCGAACGGCTCAACACCGCCTCCCGTGCCGCCCTCCACGGCTGGTGGCACGGCTTCTTCAGCTTTGTCGATTCCGGCCCTCCCCCGCACCGGCTCCGCCAACTGCTGGCCATCCACCGTGCCGGGCTGCTGGACTTCCTCGGCCCCGGCCTGCGGGTGGAGACCGATGAGGACACCGGCGAGTTTGTGGCATCTTCGGCAGCCGCCGGGCCAGGGGTGCGGGCCAGGGCCTTCATCGAGGCCAGGCTGCCCGAGCCCACCGTAGCCCGCTCGGCCAATCCACTGCTGCGCGCCCTGCACCGGCGCGGCCTGGGCAGCGAGCAGCAGCATGCCTCAGCTGACGGCCCGGTGTCGACCGGCCGCCTGCTGGTTTCGGATTCCCACCAGCTTGTAGGGTCTGGCGGAACGGCTCACGCCACGGTGTTTGCCATCGGCCCGGGCACCTCGGGCTGGGGTTCGGGGGCCTTCGCCCGGCCGGGCACCAATGCGGCGCCGTTCCGCGAGAATGATGCGCTGTCCCGGCAGCTGCTGCGTGCGGCGGCGGCCACCGCATCAGCCACAACCGCGGCTGCCGCATCATCCGGGCGGCTCGAAGCCACGGCACGGCCCGTGCTGTCGGTGCTGGAACTTCCACTGGATGATCCCCGGGTGCAGCCGCTGCTGGACGAACTGGCCGTCGAGTACGACACCCGGTACGGCGATTTCTTTGGCCCGGGCTCGGCGGAGGAGGAGTTGAAACGCTACCCCGCCCACGAGTTCACCGCCCCGCATGGAGCGCTGCTGATTCTGCAGGAGAACGGCCAGTCCGTGGCGGGCGGGGCGTTCCGCCGCTACGGCAGCGGAACGGCCGAGTTCAAAAGGATCTGGACGCATTCGGCGCACCGGCGCCGCGGCCTGGCCCGCCGGGTTCTGGCGGAACTGGAGGCCACGGCGTCGGCCCGCGGCTACAGCAGCGTGTTCCTGACCACCGGACCGCGCCAGCCCGAGGCCAAGCACCTGTACCTGTCCACGGGCTACGAGCCCCAGTTCGACGTCGGAGCGGACCCCGAGACGTTGAAATTCCTCGCGTTTACCAAGACCCTCGCCCCGGTGGTCGAGGACACTGTCGTCGCACCGGGTTTCGGCTCCGCAAGCTCCGCTCAACCAACGGACTCGCTGGTCGAGCTCGTCGAGACCCGCTGACCCCGGCGGCGCATCCAGCCAGGACGCAGTTTCCCGTCCATGACGCGTCCAAGACTGCGTCCGGAAAGGGAAACTGCGTCGCCGGCCGAGGGAGCGGCTGGGACCGGGGTCAGCCTTGGCGGGCCTTCATCCTGGGGTTGTTCTTGTTGATGACGAAGGTGCGTCCGCGGCGGCGGACGATCTGGGCGCCCGGAATCTTCTTCAGGGCCCGCAGTGAGTTTCGGACTTTCATGGTGTGCTCCTTGATGGGGTTTCGGTGGGTTGGTTGAGGTGGAAGGGGTTCGGCATGGTCTCTCCCGAGGCCATCTCGGAGTCAGTCAGCTGGCAGGCCCGCAACAGCCCGGCTATCTCGGCGGCGTCGACGTCGTCTCCGGTGATGGCCAGAACCGTTCCACGGTCGCCATACTGGGGGTGCCAGTCCAGTGCCGCGTCCGGACCGGCCACTGGATCAACGGTGGGCAGTGTCGTTCTGTCTGCCTGCCAGGGTCCGGTGTTCTCCAGCCAAAGGCGGGGCCCGATGCCCTGCAGGGCGACCCTGCAGTTGGGCGCCGATGCCACCCAAAGCCGGCCCCGCAGCCAGCAGCAGCCCGCGGCGATGCTGGCCAGCGCTTCGTGGAAGCGGCCCGGATGCAGGGGGCGCTCGATCCGCTGGAGCACCGTGCTGAACGGCGACGACGACGCTGCCGGGATCCGCACGGAGCCCAGCAATGTCCTGGCGGTTGCCTCGCCGGGATGGTGCCGCCCAAGGGTGATGTTCCCCTCGGCTTCTGCAACCACGGCATGCGGCGCGAGCTCACGCAGAAGCTGAACGCCACGGGCCCGTGCGGCAGCGTCGACAGGCACAAGGGCAGGGTCGGCCAGCAGGATGCTGTCGCAAAAGGACAGCTCCCCGATGAGGAATTCGCCTGGCGTGCGCTCATCCTCGGGGATGGGAGTGAATCCCGATTCGAACAGGGAGTGGTGGTCCCAGATGTGGTCCTCGACGGCGTCCGGGGCGCAGGCCAGGACGGCGGCATCGATGGTGATGGCGGACCCAAGGCCGCGGCGCAGGGCCTGCACGGCCGCCGATGACGCCACGGCCGGAGGCAGGCCCACGATGATCCGGTGTCCCGATTCGATGAGCCGTTCCACGGTGGGAACCACGTCGAGGCGCACAGTGCAGCTGAGGCATCCGTGCTCAAGCCGTGTTTCATTGCGTTCGACGAGCCGGCCGTTATGGAAAATGCGCCGGACGACGAGAGAGTTTTCCAGAAGATCATGGAAAACCACGACGGCGCCGGGCGACTGGGCTGCCAGTTCGGCGCAGGACTGCTGGCGGCTGAAAACTTCCAGGGAGCTGACAACGGTAACGTGCATAGTCGTTATCTTACATGAGAATCATTCTCATGTAAGCATGGGGTGGCCGGGGCAGGCCCTGGCCCGGGCGGAGGCAATGTCCGTAAAACCAGACCAGGGCTCTGGCCACCCAGCCGCCGCCGGCTGTACAGTCTCCCGTGTCAGCCCTTCGGGCCGGGATTTCCGGTCCAGTCTCGGAAGGAGTGCCCGTGCCGTTGCCAGCGATAGACAAACTCGGACACTCAATGCCCGGCGGCCAGAGAACCGGACAGGACCGCGGCCAGTGGAGAAGGCCGGCCACAGGATTGCTCATTGGTCTCGCCGTCGTGGCCGTGCTGTTCGTGGTTCGATGGCTTTCACCCCAGGGCTCGGCCGGGGCCGGGCTTCCCAATGCTGCACGCGACTTCGCCACATTGTCGATCAGCGTTGTCATAGAGTCGCTGCCCTTTGTTTTCCTGGGCATCGTGCTCTCGATCGCCGTGCAGATCTGGCTGCCGGAGGGGTTGCTGCTGCGCCGGCTGCCGCGGAACGCCATGCTGCGCCGAATGGTCCTCTCGATGCTGGGCATGCTGCTGCCGGTGTGCGAATGCGGCAACGTTCCGCTGGCCCGCGGCCTCATGGTCAAGGGCCTCACCGTGGCGGAATCAATGACGTTCTTGTTCGCAGCCCCGATTCTGAACCCCATCACCATCATCACCACCCAGCAGGCCTTTGGCTGGGACAACAACATTCTTGCCGCGCGCATCGTGGGTGGTTTTGCCATCGCAAATCTGGTGGGCTGGATCTACAGCCGGCATCCGCGCCCCGACGAGCTGCTGACGCCCCGGTTCCAGGCAGCCTGCGCCGTGGCCGACCACCATGATGGGCGGCGGGGCCGGGCCGCACGCAGCGTGCGGATGTTCGTCCAAGAGACCTCGGCGATGATGCCGGCGCTGTTCATTGGCGCCGCACTGGCCGGGCTCATCCAGGTGGCCGTATCCAGGGAAGTACTTCTCGCCCTGGGCAGCGACCCTGTCTGGTCCGTGCTGGCCCTGATGCTGCTGGCTTTTGTTGTGGCGATCTGTTCAAACGTGGATGCCTTCTTCATCCTCTCCTTCGGTGCCACGTTCATGCCAGGGGCCATCGTGGCGTTCCTGGTGTTTGGACCGATGATCGATGTGAAAATGCTCGCCCTGCTGCGGACCACGTTCACCGCCAAGGCCCTGCTCCAGGTGAGTCTGTTGGTGGCGTTGTCCGCCGCCGTGCTCGGATTGGCGGTCAACTATGTCAGCTAGGGTCCTCGTGCGCCGCTGGCAGGGGGTGGTCCTGAGCCTCATCGGCATCGTGGCCACGCTGTGGCTGGGTCTGACGGGGCAGCTGGCGCTGTACATCCACCCCCGGTACTTCGTCTTCAGTGTGGTCATGACGGTGATTGCCGCGGTGCTGGTCCTGGCCGCCTTCGCCCTGGGCTCCGCCAAAGTGGATGACCATGAGCATGACCACGCGGACACCGGTGCTGGCGCCGGCCGGTGGCGCTGGCTATGGCCCGCCGGAAGCATCGTGACCATCACCGCAGCGGTCGTAGGCCTGCTGGTACTGCCGCCGTCGACCCTCACTACCGCAACCGTCAGCCAGCGCGACCTCAACGGCTCCGCCGCCACACTCACCCAGCTCGAGATCGGCAAGCTCTCGGGTGGGGACTACTCCGCCTTCACCGTGAGGGACTGGGCCTCGCTGCTCCGCTCGGGCGCAGACCTGGACTTCTTTGCCGGCAAGACGGCCACCGTCACCGGGTTTGTCACGTCGGACAAGAATGATCCGGCCAATGTGTTCTTCGTGGCGCGCTTTGTCGTGACCTGCTGCGCCGTCGACGCCCAGCCGATCGGCGTGCCCGTCTACCATCCGGGCTGGCAGGACGAGTTCGCAACGGACAGCTGGGTGACCGCCACCAGCACCTTCCAGGCCAACCCCGATGCCGCCAGCCGCGTGCCGATAGTCCTCATCCCCGATGCCATCACGCCCACCGAACAACCGGCGCAGCCCTATGTCTACTAGGACCGCCGCCCAGCCGGCCGCCAGGCCCGGGCCCAAGAAGCCAGCCAAGCAGTCAGCCAAACAGGCGGCAGCGGCACTTCGGGCCAACCGCAGGTTCACCCGTTCGCTCTACGGCAGCTTCGCCGTCTTGACCTTGTTGGCCGGCGCCCTGGCCGCAGGAAACGTGGCGCGGCTGCCGCAGCCCACCGCCGTTTCAACGCTGGCGTCTGCCCCCGGAACGAGCTATGCCCTCTACGCCCTGGAACGGCGGACGGGCCTGGACGGGTCGGGCCAAAAGGAGCCCGACGCGATCCTGGGCGCCAACCCTGCGGGCGGCGGAGCCGGCACCGTGGTTCTCACCGCGCCGCGGATCCAGGAGTACGCGGTCCTGCCCTCGGCCCTGGCCATTGCCACGCTCAACGACGACGCCTCGAGCTCCCTGGAGATTGTCCCGCTCGACGGCGGCGCCCCGCGTCTGGTCCCGCTCCCTACCTCCGGGGCAGTTGAGAAACTGCACGCATCCGCGTCCGGGGACCTGATCGGCTTCACCTTTTCCAGCTCCCTGGCCACTGGACAGTACTGGAAGACACTCTTCGTGGTCGACGTCAAAGACCCGGCCGCCACACCCAAACCGGTCGAGGGGATCAATGGCCCGGTCTCAGCGGCGGACTGGACCTTTGTCCCGGTCTCCACCTCGCTGGTGGCGCAGACGGATGACCAGTCCATGTTCGTTCTTGACCCCACAAGCCCGGGAAAAGTGGACCCGCTGGGTTCGCACGGCGGCATCCTCGGCTTTGTCCCCGGCACGGGGGACCTCGTCGTCTCGGACCGGGGGCTGAAGGTTGGCGTAGACCCGGCCCGGTACTCCACAATCAATCTGGCCACCGGCATTGCCACACCCCTCGACATCACGGTCAACGCCGGGCTTGAGACCAACCCCGACGGAACGTCAACGTCCACCGTGGGCCAGCCGCTCCTGGTGGATGGAGGCGGCGGGTACGCGCAGGTGGCAAGTACCTCCAGCGCGGGGCGGGAAAGTTCCGTGGTCAATCGCGTGGACGGCAACAGCCCCCGCCTGCTGTTCCGGCCGGATCGGGCCTGGTCTCGGATCCTTGCCGTCTGCCTCGACCCTTCGGGAGGCTACCTCGCCATCGAGACCAGTGCGCCGCTCTATGTCGGCGACAAGTATCCGAACCGGGCCGCACCCACCCCCATGAGAACCGCCGTCGTCGACGCGAAGACCGGGGCCCTGGTGGGCACCGTGCCCGGCTTCCTCCCCAGCTGGTGCGGCTAAACCCGCTGGTCGGGCTTGTCGAGACCCGGTAACCCCGAGGGCCGAGCAGGGCCCACGCCCGCAGGGTCCCCCGGCTGAGCGCAGCGAGGTTAGGGTGCGGGTGGGGAGCGAGACCCGGCGGCCGACGACGGCGCCCGGGGACGCTATCAGCCCGCCGGATTTCAGCTCCGCAAGCTCCGCTCAATCACCGCGGTTCGCTGGTCGGGCGAAGCCGGGGCCTCCCGCGTACGGTAGCGCATCCATTCAGGACGCAGTTTCCCGCCCATGACGCGTCCACGACTACGTCCTCAGCGGGAATCCGCGTCGGCGCTGGTCGGGAACACTATCAGCCCGCCGGATTTCGGCTCCGCAAGCTCCGCCCAATCACCGGGTGGCCCCGGCGGTCGAGCTGGGCCCACGCCCGCAGGGTCCCCTGGCCGAGCGCCCGAGGTTAGGGTGCGGGTGGGGAGCGAGACCCGGCTCGGGTACCGCCCTTAGAGAGCCGGGCGGGCGGCGGCGGTGATGTCCATGGCCACCAGCGGCCCCGGCAGCGCCGCGCCCAGCACGGTGCGCACCGGGTAGGGCTGCGGGAAGCGGCGGGCGTAGACCTCGTTCACGGCGGCGAAGTTCGCGGCAAAGTCCTCCACGATCACCGTCACCTTCACGACGTCGCGCAGGCTGAGCCCGACGGCGGCCAGTCCGGCCTCGAGGTTGTCCACCACGGCCTCGGTCTGGGCCGTGATGCCCTCGGGCACGACGCCGGTGGCCGGGTCCATCGGGCCGATGCCCGAGGAGTAGACCATGCCGTTGACCTCGGCCAGGTGGCTGTAGGCCCCGTACGGGCGCCCCAGCTCGGGCACGATGCTAAATGAGGCAGCAGTCATCAGCGCACCGCCAGCTGGCCGGGGATGGAGGCCAGCAGCTCGCGGGTGTAGTCCTGCTGCGGGTTGTTCAGCACCTCGGCGGCGGTTCCGGCCTCGATCACCTTGCCGAAGCGCATCACCACGATCTCGTCGGAGACCTGGCGGATCACGCCGAGGTCGTGGGAGATGAAGAGGTAGCTCAGGTTGAACTGCGCCTGCAGATCCACCAACAGCTGCAGGATCTGCTCCTGCACCGAGACGTCCAGCGCGGACACCGGCTCGTCCAGCACGATCATCTCCGGGCCCAGGGCCAGGGCGCGGGCGATGGCCACACGCTGGCGCTGTCCGCCGGAGAGCTGGCCCGGGCGGCGGTTGGCCAGTCCCGGGGAGAGCTGCACGCAGTCCAGCAGTTCGCGCGCGGCGGCTGCCTGTCCGGCGCGATTGCCGATCTTGAAGGCGCGCAGCGGCTCGGTGATGATTTTCTCGATGGACATCCGCGGGTCCAGGGAGCCGAACGGGTTTTGGTAGACCACCTGGATCCTGCGCCGGAGCTGGCGCAGCTTCTCGCCCTTGAGCGTGGTAATGTCCTCGCCGTCGAAGTGCACGGTGCCGGAGTCGGCCTCGGCAATCCGGGCGGCGATCCGCGCCGTCGTCGTCTTGCCCGAACCGGACTCGCCCACAATGGACACCGTCTTGCCGCGGGGCACGGAGAAGGAGACATTGCCGACGGCGGTCAGCGTGGTGGCCGGGGCTCCAGGCGTCCGCAGAGCAAACGTCTTGACCAGATCCTTCGCCTCAAGAATGGGGCCCTGCTGCGGGGAGGTCGGGCGCTCGGCGAACAGGCTGCTTCCGGAGACCTTGCCCGTGGTCACGCGCGGACCCAGCCGCTGGCTGTTCAGACCCGGGGCCGCTGCCACCAGGCGCTGCGTGTACTCGTGCGTGGGGTTGGCGAGCACCTCGCGGGCGATGCCCTGCTCCACGATGCGCCCGGCCTGCATGACGACGATGCGGTCGGCACGGTCGGCAGCCACGGCCAGATCGTGCGTGACCAGCAGGACGGCGGTGTTGCGCTCCTTGGCGAGGCGCTCCATGCGGTCCAGCACCTGGGCCTGGACCGTGACATCCAGGGCGCTGGTGGGCTCGTCGGCGATGACCAGCTCCGGGTTGCAGGCCCAGGCCATGCCGATGAGCACGCGCTGGCGCTGTCCACCGGAGAGCTGGTGCGGGTACTGCTGGGCGCGGGCGCCCGGATCCGGGATGCCCACCTCGGCGAGGATCTCGACGGCGCGGGCGGCAGCCGCCGTCGTGCTCAGCTTCTGGTGCAGGCGCAGCGGCTCGGCAATCTGCTCACCGATCTTCATCAGCGGGTTCAGCGAGTTGGACGGGTCCTGCGGCACAAAGCCGATCCGGGCGCCGCGGACGGAGCGCAGAAAGCGTTCGCCGGCGCTGGCCAGGTCCGTGCCGTCAAACTCGATGCGGCCGCCCGTGATGCGCCCACCCGTGGACAGGCGGCGGATCAGCGAGGCGGAGATGGTGCTCTTGCCGGAGCCGGATTCGCCCACAATGGCGACGATTCCGCCGCGGGGGACGGAGAAGCTGACTCCGCGCACGGCGTGGAAGGTCTCCCCGCCGGTGACATAGTCGATGTGCAGGTCGGTGACGCTCAGCAGCGTGCCGGACGGTTCGGGTGAGGGGGTCTGGCTCACTTGGATGCTCCTAGCTGGTGGGCAATGCGGTTCACGGACAGCACCACGGCAACGATCACGGCACCGGGCAGTACGCTCAGCCACATGGAGGTGGCCACGAATTCACGGCCTGCCGCCACCAGCGAGCCCCATTCGGGGGCCGGCGGCTGCGGGCCGAAGCCCAGGAAGCTCAGTGCGGAGACGGACAGGATGGCCGTGCCCAGTTCCAGGGCGGCCATGGAGATGACCGGGCGGGCGGCGTTGGGCAGCACGTGGGTCACCAGGACGGTGCCGCGGCGTACACCGAGTGCGCCGGCGGCCTCCACGTACTCCTCGTTGCGCACGCGCAGCACCTGGGAGCGCATCACGCGGGCAAAGGCGCCGGCGGCACCCAGACCCACACCGATGGCCACGGACCACGGGCCGAAGCCCAGCGTGGCCACAACGATCAGGGCCAGCAGGATGCCGGGGACGGCGATGAGCACGTCAACCACACGCATGATCACGAAGTCCACCACCCCGCCAATGGCGCCGGCGAGAAGGCCGACGGCGGCGCCCACCAGGACGCCGATCACCACGGCCAGGGCGGCGGCGGCCACGGAGAGCCGTGCGCCGTAGATGACACGGGAGTAGAGGTCGCGGCCCAGGTGGTCGGTGCCAAACCAGTGCTGTGCACTCGGTCCGAGCAGCTTCTGGGTGGCCACGCCCTCCAGCGGGTTCTGCGTGGCGAGCAGCCCGGGGGCAGCCACGGCCAGCAGGGCCAGGAGCAGGATCAGGGATGCCAGCAGCAGCCCGGGTTTCTTCAGCGCGCTCATGCTGAGGTCCTTTCGGCGGAGGCGTCGTCGGACGCAACAAGGCTGTCGGCTGCAGCGGGAGTGGACGTCGTCGTCGGGCTCTTCGGGCTGGAACCCTTGGCGCGGCCCAGCGAGGGGCGGGTGCGGGGGTCGATCAGGCCGTAGAGGACGTCCACCACCAGGTTCACCAGCGAGTAGACGACAGCTACGACGATCACCACACCGGTGATGACGTTGACGTCGCGGGCCAGCACGGCGTTGACAGTCATGCGCCCAATGCCATCGCGGGAGAAGACGGTCTCGACGACGGCGGTGCCACCGGCCAGGTAGCCGATCTGCAGGCCCAGAATGGTGATGGAGGCCAGCATCGAGTTGCGCAGCACGTGCCGGGTGAAGATGGCGCGCGGGGACAGGCCCTTGGCGACGGCGGTGAAGACGTAGGCGCCGCCGGCAGCCTCAAAGACGGCCGCGGAGAACACCTGGAAGAAGATGGCACCCACGGGCAGGGCCAGAGTGATGGAGGGCAGCCACACGCTCAGCGGGCTGCGCGTACCGGAGGACGGGAACCAGCCCAGACCGAAGGAGAACACGCCGATCAGCACCAGACCGGTCAGGAAGGCCGGGATGGCCACGCCGAGCGGCGGGATCTGCAGCAGGGTCTGGCGCACCCAGGTGGAGCGGGTGATGAACGCCAGGTAGGTGACGAGCACAGCCAGGGCGATGCCCATCACCAATGCCAACACGGCGATGGAGGCGCTGTGCGGGATCACGCGGGCAATCATGGTGGAGACCTGCTGGCCGGTGGAGATGGAGACGCCCAGATCCCCGCTCAGCACGCCGCCGAGGTGGCGGAAGTACTGCTCGAAGAGGGAGCCGTCCAGGCCGTACTGGGCCCGCAGCTTCTCCAAGGCCGCCGGATCCGTGGTGGTGGCGTCACCGCCCTTGAGGGACAGTGCCGCCAGCACCGGATCGCCGGGCAGGAAATGGATCAGCAGGAACGTCAACGTGTACGTTGCCCAGATCACGAAGACGAACTGCAGCACTTTGGGTGCCACAAATATCAAGGCTGACCGCGCCCGGTTGGCGAGCGACGCTCCTGCTGATTCCATGTCTTGTCCTTAGAGAAGTTGCGTGGCGGGGAGGCGCCAGTTACTTGTTGGCAGCCATGTCGAAGAGGTTGACGCGCGAGGCGGAGTCAAACTCAATGCCGGTGACCTTGGCGGAGGAGGCGTGCAGCTGCACGGTCTCCAGCGTCGGGATCACATAGGCCTGGTCGATGGTGCGCTTCTGGATCTTGGCGACAATCTCCTGGCGCTTGGCGGTGTCGGCCGTGGAGGCCTGGGCGGCCAGCAGCTCTTCGAGCTCGCGGTCGGCGACGACGGCCCAGGCAGCCTTGGACTTGGCGGAGAGGGCCACGCGAAGTACATCGGGGTCCGTACGGGTCAGTGCGGCACCAAGGAACTCGTAGTCCTTCTTGGCCACGGCACCGAAGAAGTCACCGGCGGTGACCATCTTCAGCTGCAGGTCCACGCCGATCTTCTTCAGCTGCATCTGGGCGGCCTCGAGCACGTCCTGGGCGTAGAAGGCGGTGACGGTGACGGTCAGCTTCTGGCCATCCTTGGCGTAGAAGCCATCCGAGCCCATGGCCCAGCCGGCGGATTCCAGCTTGGCCTTGGCGCCGTCGGCGTTGAATTTCATCGCGTCGGCCTGGCTCACGTAGCCGCTGGTGGTGGAGGTCAGGGCGCTGGTGGGAGCCTTGCCGCTGGCGGAGCCCGCCAGGGTGTTGATCTCGTTGCGGTCCAGGCCCATCATGATGGCCTGGCGCACGTTGGTGTCGGCAAGCACGCCGGCGCTGGTGTTGGCCACCAGGGAGTTCGGGATGCCCGGGTTGGCGGCCGCGTAGAGGTGGTATTCCCCAGCGGTGAAACGGGACTCGTCCGCGTAGGGCAGGTCCTGGATGACGTCGAACTCTCCGGAGGCCAGGCCGCCGGTGCGCACGCTGTTCTCGAGAATGATCGGGAAGGAGACGTGGGCCGTCAGGGCCTCGCCGGTGTGTTCGCGCAGCTCGGAGCCCCAGTTGTAGCCGGCACGCTTGGAGATCTCCACGGAGTCGTTCTTCGTGTAGGAATCCAGCACGAACGGGCCGGAGCCGACGACGGTCTGGCAGCGGGCCTCGGCCGTGGCAGCCGTCGTCGCCAGGGACAGCATGCCCAGCGTGGTGGTGGAGGAGCCCTGCAGGAACTGGGCGTTCGGAGCGGAGAAGTTCACCGTGAAGGAGGAGGCGTCGGCGACATCGGTGCCGGTGTAGCCGGCCAGCAGCTGCGAGGCCAGGGAGGCCTTGGCGCCAAGGGCGAACAGGGCGTCCAGGTTGGCCTTGGCGACGTCGGCCGTCATGGCGGTGCCATCGGAGAAGGTCACGCCGTCGCGCAGGGTGAAGGTGAACTTGGTGAGGTCCGCGTTGGGCTCCCACTTCGTGGCCAGCCACGGCTTCAGCTCGCCGGTGGCCGGGTCCTGGTCCAGCAGCGAATCGGTCAGCTGGCGGCTGACGTTCAGCGCCGTCGTCAGCGTGACCTGCTGGGGATCCATGCAGCCCGGATCCTCCTTAAGGGCGAAAACGACGTTCTCGGCCGGAGTGCCCGTGGCGGCGGTCTCGCCGGTGGAGCAGGAGGCCAGCGCGCCGCCGGCCAGGAGCGCGGCCAGGGCGGTGGCCCCGATGCGCAGAGTGCGGTTCTTCAAAAAGCTCACTGTGGTTCCTTGCAGGTGGTGATTTGAACGGGGTGGGGGAATACTTTAGACCGGCAGGGAGCCGGCAATGACGCGGCCGCGGGAGACGACGGCGGCAATGTTTTCGGTGCGCAGGTCGCCAATGTTTTCCCACGGGCGGCCCTTGATCACGATGAAGTCGGCGCCGAAGCCGGCCTTCAGCTGGCCCACGGTCTCGCCAAGTCCGACGACGTCGGCCGCGTCGGAGGTGGCGGCAACGAGGGCGCGGTCGGGGGTCCACTCGAACATCGAGGCCATCAGGCGGACCTCTTCCATCTGGTCGCCGAAGGCCACCATGAAGCCATTGGCGTCGGTGCCCAGCACGAAGCGGACGCCGGCGGCGCCGGCGCCGTCGAAGTTGCGGTTGCGCTCCTCGACCACGGCCTGGGCCTTTTCCTGGGCCTCGGCGGAGATCTTGATGCGGCCGTCGGCAATGGCGTCGTTGATCAGCAGCGTGGGGGCCACGGCGATGTTGCGCTCCACCAGCGTGGGCCAGTGGCGGGCAACGATGCCCGTGCCGTGCTCGAGCGAATCCGCACCGTGCGCCAGGGCGATGTCCACACCCTCGCTGGAGTGCGTGTGGGCGGCCACGGGCATGCCCAGGGCGTGGGCCTCATCCACCGTGGTGGCGATTTCCTCGTTGGTCTGGTTGCGCCAGCCCACCTTGTCGCCCATGGAGAGCACGCCGCCGCTGGTGTAGATCTTCACGCCGTGCGCGCCCTGGCGGGCCCACTGGCGCACCAGCTTGCGGCACTCGTCCGGGCTGTCGGCCACGGGCTCGCGGTGCGGGTAGTGCGGGGGGATGAACAGGTCGCCGTGCCCGGCGGTCATGCCCACCTGGCCGTGGACCAGCACGCGCGGGCCCTCAAGAACGCCGGCCTCGAAGGCCCGGCTGACGGCCAGCTGGTGCTTGTCGCCAGCCAGATCGCGCAGCGTGGTAACGCCGTTGCGGGCAGCCTTCTGGGCGTTGGCGGCAATGTGGAGTGCGCGCTCCTCGCCCGGGGTGATCAGCGGCCAGGAGATCCAGTCAACAGAGCCCTCGCCGGCGTAGCCGCCCAGGTGCACGTGGGTGTCCACCAGGCCCGGGATGATGCTGTATTCGGCCTTGGCGCCCTCGGCGTCGGCGGGCCCTTCGGCCACCTCCACGATGGTGCCGTTCGCCCAGCTGATGGAACCGGCGCCGCGGGTGGTGGTGCCGTCCCAGAGGGCGATGCCGTCCAGCCGCTGCAGAGGCGTTTCCTGGCTCATTTTGTCCTATCCTTGGCCGCAGCAGTCGGTTGCCGTGCGGCCGGTTGAATCCGGTGTTTCTTGCTATCGTGGAGCTGTTGTGCGGCGTGTTCTAGGACACAATCCACGTCCTACCCTCTAAGGCAAAGGATTGCCTCAGAGGGGGAAATCCTAGGGCCCGGGCGGGCATTGGCGAGTCCGCCGTGTGAGCAAACTCTCGTCCGCGAAACGCCACTTGTGATGCCGCTCACGAGGGGGCCACTTAAGCTGAAAACGCCAACGGCCCGTGGCTCGTTGGCGCCCTGCATGTGATCCTCATCCCGGCCGAACGTAACCCAAGTCTCGGCCGTTTCTCATTAGACCGTGGCACCGTATACCAGTCAAATCCGTCCGCGATGCGGCACGCACCGCCCCACCGGCGTGTCGGTTACCCCTGATGACTCCCGGGACACACCATTGCACCCGCGACGCCCTTCCCCGCCCAGGACATGACTACTACTGCATCGTGAACGGGAAACTGCGTCGCCGGCAGCGGAAGAATGCCCGGCCCACGGTTGTCCCTTCGTGTCGCACCGCCCCGATAGCCTGTCAGGGGTCTTTTCCCCGTTTCCGATGGCCGCACCCGCTGCGGCCGCACCGCCCGTTATTGCTGTTGGAGTTTGATTTGCCGCGTTTCGCCCTGCCCACCCGTTCCGCCAAGCGCCTGTTGGCCGCCCCCATCGTGGCAGCACTGCTGTTCACCGCCACGGCCTGCGGCGCTCCCGGGTGGG
Source organism: Arthrobacter sp. 35W (assembly GCF_000482545.1). GTDB lineage: Bacteria > Actinomycetota > Actinomycetes > Actinomycetales > Micrococcaceae > Specibacter. The sequence continues at coordinate 1,203,969 of NZ_KI519455.1, read as the reverse complement.
CGCCGGCCCAGACGGTGGTGCCGGAATCCGCCGTCGCGCCCATGTCCCCGGAGGCGACCGCCGCGGCACGCCAGCAGCTGGCCGGGCTGGCCATCAAGGGCCGCGCCCCCAAGACCGGCTACAGCCGCGAGGAGTTCGGCCCGGCCTGGACCGACGTCGACCACAACGGCTGCGACACCCGCAACGACATCCTGGCCCGCGACCTCGCTACGCCGACTTTTAAGGAGGGCCGCAAGCAGTGCGTCGTCCTGACCGGCCGCCTGTCCGATCCGTACACCGCCACCACCATCGATTTCACCCGCGGGCAGGGCACCAGCACCGCCGTCCAGATCGACCACGTCGTCGCCCTCAGCGATGCCTGGCAGAAGGGCGCGCAGCAGCTAAGCGTTGAACAGCGCACCGCCCTGGCCAACGACCCCGCCAACCTGCTGGCCGTGGACGGCCCCACCAATTCCAGCAAGAGCGACGGCGACGCCGCCACCTGGCTCCCGCCGAACAAGGCCTACCGCTGCCAGTACGTCAGCCGCCAGATCACCGTAAAGTCCACCTACGGCCTCTGGGTCACCCAGGCCGAGCACGACGCCATGGACACGGTCCTCGCCACCTGCTGACAACTCCGCCGGCCGATCGGACCCGCCCCGCGCCCGGCCCAACTAGGTGACAGTTATGACACGTTCCGAGGCCTGGAACGTGTCATAACTGTCACCTAGTTGGGCGGGGGCGCGGCGTGCGGGGGTTGACGGGGACCTTCCCCTACAGTCGGAATCGGATCCCGGCTGCGGTTGGGACTTTGTCCGCGCCTGCCCGCCGTTGAAACCCGAGGTGCCACCGTGACCGATCTGCCTGCCAGCGCCTTGTTCATCACCGTGGCGGCAATCACCGGCCTTGTTGCCGGCCCGGCTGCCGATGCCGCCGCACGCCGGCTGCTGCCGCATCTCTATGAGGGATACGGCAGCAGCCAGACCCTGACGACGGCGGGACTGTCCGCAGCGGCGTTTGGGCTCTTGGCATGGCGGTTCGGCCCGGTATTGATCCTCCCTGCATTTCTATTCCTCTCTCTTGCCGGAATTGTCTTGTCTCGCATCGACCTGAAGCATCAATTGCTGCCCAATCGGATCATTATTCCCGCATTTGCAGCTGGATTGGCAATGTTGCTTATCGACGCATTGTTTAGTGGCCACTGGACAAACCTGTTGACCGGTTTTGTCGGAGCTGGATCGAGCTTTGTCTTCTACCTGATTCTGGCCGTCATATCGCCAAGGAGCCTGGGCATGGGTGACGTGAAGCTATCCGCACTACTTGGCCTGTACTTGGGATACCTCTCTCTGGGGTCCGCGTTGCTCGGCCTGCTGCTGGGGTTCATCGTGGGCGCCGTGGTCGGATTGGCCTTGATATCCCGCGGAAAAGCAGGGCTGAAGACCTCCGTGCCCTTCGGTCCTTCCATGTTCGCGGGGTGCATCGTGGCGGTGGCATTCGGGCCGGCGATCGGCTCCGCGATCGCGGGCGGGCTGTTCGCGTAGCCGGTACTTAGCAAGTACTCGGGCGGCTCCCAAGTACCCAGGTCCGCAAAGACGAGTGTTGGATTTCGTTGCTACGCCTTCGCCGGCACGAGTAAACATTGTTTATCGAAGTTCGGCAGCACCTAAATCTGGGGAATGCATCATGAATTTCGTGTCCTATCTCTGCTGAAGAAATGGAATACGACAATGAACACTTTTATGGTTTCCACTCTCGCTTTCATCGCCGGCGTCAAGAACCGCCTCACCAACGAGGAGAAGGGTGCCACCGCCGTTGAGTACGGCATCATGGTCACCCTGATCGCCGTCGTCATCATCGCCGCCGTCGCCCTCATCGGCACCAACCTGGACCACGCGTTCGACGCCGTCAACGTCGAGCTCGACAAGGTGGTCTAGCATCCCGCAAGCCACCCCTGGAGGCGGCTCCAGTTTCATCTGGAGCCGCCTCCATTGCTTTCCACCCGGGAGGGGAATGCAATGAAGCGCAATGGTTCCGAACGCGGTGCGGCAGCGGTTGAGTTTGCACTCCTGCTGCCAGTTCTGCTCCTGCTGGTGATAGGCATCATGGAGTTTGGCCGGGCCTACAACATCCAGATTTCGGCCAGCCAGGCGGCGCGCGAAGGAGCGCGCTATGCGGCGGTCCACTACATTGACACCGGCTTCACCGACGCCGTGGCTGAGAGCACCGGCCTGAAGGCCGCACCCACGCTGCCCAGCGGCACCACCGCCAAGGCCACCTACAAGACATCCACAAATGCCGCGGCCACGAAATGCGCGTCGGGCAACACGGTGACTGTCACGGTGGTGCACCAGTTGAAGTGGATGACCGGCTACCTGCCCCTCGATGGGCCCACGATCACAGGAGTGGCGGTAATGCAATGCGGCGGATAATGCGATTCACGAAAAAGCGCTCCAATACTGGCAGCGAGCGGGGAGCCGCCTCGGTGGTGGTGGCCCTGTTGATGGTGGCGCTGATCGGTTTCGCGGCCATCGCCGTGGATGTTGGCATGATGTACTCCGAGAAGGTGCAGCTTCAAAACGGCGCGGATTCCGCCGCCCTGGCCGTTGCCAACGAATGCGCCAAGGGCAACGGCAACTGCGGCAGCGGAGCCAGCAGCAGCACCATCCAACAGGCAACCGCCGGAAACATGGCGAACGCCAACGCCAACGACCACGCCGCCAACACCGCCAAGGTCACCTTCCCCACCGCCGACACCGTCAAGGTGAACGTTTCGAGCCGTGACAGTGCCGGCCACAATGCCATCACTCTCATGTTTGCCAGCATCTTCGGAGTGACCGAGACGGACATCCCCGCCACGGCGACGGCCAAGTGGGCTGCAAAGAAGACAAGCGTCGATTCAATCCCTTGGACCTTTGGAAAGTGCGTGCTTGACCAAAGGCTTTCCACAGCCCAGCGGGACGAACTGAAGAACACCGGAACCTTTACCGGAAGCCCGGACGCCACCCATGTACTGCTGCGCTCGGATACGAATGGAGCTCTTCCGGGCTGCACCGAAGCCCTCGGGTATCCCGATGGTGGATTTGGCTGGCTGGATCTAACGGTTGCAAAGACATGCAGCGCCACCATTAAGTTGGGGGTCGACGGCGCCGGCAGCGCCCCTGGGGGCTCCATTGACAACAGCTGCAAACCGCTTCTTGACGGAATGCTCAGCAAGCCTGTCTCTATCCCCGTCTTTTCCTCTTCCCTATCCGAAGGAGGCAAGAAGGGCGGGCAGAAGGCGACCTACACGATTTACGGATTCGCCCAGTTCCAGGTGACTGGATGGCGGTTCCCCTCAACATCGCATGCGGACACTTCCACCGCTGCGCCTACCTGCGGTCCTCCTTGCGAAGGATTCATCGGCTATTTCACAGGATTTACACGTCTTCAGGACGCATTTCAGGTCGGCACCGGCCCTGGCGGCCTCACCGTCCAACTCATCAAGTGAACTACAAGTGAACTAGGAGTCAAAAAGTGAAAACACGCCTTCTGGGGGGCGTTGCCGCACTGGTTTTAGCCATTGTGGGTGCTGTCCTCCTCGCCTCATATGTTCAAGCGGCTGACCGCCGCGCGCAGTCCGGCATGGATCCGGTGGAGGTCCTGGTAGTCCAGCAGCCCGTTGCCGCCGGCACCACGGTTGATCAGCTCAAGGAGCTGGTCAAGGCACAAGCCGTGCCAAAGGCCTCCGTCCCGGAAGGTGCCGTCACGGACCTCTCGGAGTTCACCGGCAAGGTTGCGGCCGTGGATTTGGTCCCGGGAGAGCAGCTGCTGGGTGCACGCCTGGTGGACAAAAACGCACTCGCAGCACCGAACCAGGTGGATGTCCCCAAGGGGCTCGAAGAGCTGACGCTGAAGCTGGACGCCGAACGGGTGCTCGGCGGGCAGCTGCAGGCCGGCGACACCGTGGGAGTCTTCATTTCCTACATGGGTGGCGTTGCCCCCGGCACCAGTGACAATCCGGCTACGAAGCTCCAGTTCCACAAGGTGCTGGTCACCCACGTGGGAACAGGCGCCCCGGCCCCCGCGAACGGCGAAACCGCCCCGGCCAAAGATTCCTCGGCCGGCGGGAGTGTTTTCATCACCGTGGCACTATCCGGCGCCGACGCCGTGAAGGCCGTCCATGGCATCGAGTTCGGCAAGATCTACCTCTCCAAGGAAAATGCCGACACCGACACCACCAACGTCGACAATCTGTTCAAGGACGGTGTGTTGCGATGAGCCGCTTCATTCTCATCACAACAGCCCCGGACTTTGAACAACGCGTCCGTGCCGCCGTTGCGGAGGGCCTGCATGGGAGCGTCCAGTCTCTGCCCGAATCAGCCATCAACTCCGTCCCCCACGACATCGTCCGCCAGGATGTCGCCGAGCCGCCGGAGGTCATCATCCTCGGCCCCGGGGTGTCCATCGATGAGGCACTCAAGCTCGCCACCGTCGTCGACCTCCAATTCCCGGAGATCAGCGTCATTCTGGCCGCGGACACCTCGGCCGAGCTGGTCCTGACGGCCATGCGCTCCGGCATCCGGGACATCATCAGCCCCAGTGCCGACACGGCCAGCATCCGGATCCTGCTGGAGCGGGCCTGCCTGTCCTCGGCAGGACGGCGCCGCGGACTGTCCGTCCAGGGAAACTCCGAGCAGGAGAACGGACGGATCATTGCCGTCATGTCACCCAAGGGCGGTGTGGGCAAGACGACCATCGCCACCAACCTGGCCGTGGGGCTGGGAAAAGTGGCACCCATGAGCGTGGTGATCGTTGATCTGGACCTCCAGTTTGGCGACGTCGCCTCGGGGATGCTGCTGGATCCGGAACACACTCTTCTGGATGCCGTGACGGGGGCTGCGGCGCAGGACACCATGGTGCTCAAGGCGTTTCTGACAGTGCACCCCGGCGGGGTGTACGCGCTCTGCGCACCGCGGAATCCGAACGAGGCAGACCTGATCACGGCGGACCACGTGCGGCGGCTGTTGGCGCAACTGGCCACGGAGTTCAAGTACGTGGTGGTGGACACGGCCCCCGGCCTGGGCGAGCATGCCCTGGCCACGCTGGAATTTGCCACGGACGTCGTCTGGGTGGTGGGCATGGACATTCCCAGCGTCAAGGGACTGCGCACCGGGCTCGGGATCCTCCATGAGCTCGGTCTGATCCCCCAGGGGCGGCATGTGGTGCTCAACTTCGCCAACCGGCGCTCCGGCTTGAATGTTCAGGACATCGAGGCCACCATCCACGTTCCGGTGGACGTCGTGATCCCCCATTCACCGGCCATGCCGTTCGCCACGAACAAGGGCGTCCCCGCACTCCAGGAGGGCGTCAAGAATTCGGCCACGCGAAGCCTGCGCAAGCTGGTGGAGCGTTTCGAGCCCACATGGGGCGCACAAGTGCACAAGAAACTTCATCGACGGGCGGTGGTCTCATGAATCTCTCAGAGCGGTTGAATGCAGCCAGGGGAAAGGGTCCGGCAGGGCTGCCGGCGGCCCAGGCAGTCCAAGCAGCACCGGCAGTCCCGCCCGTCACACGGCCGGCACCCACCGACCCGCCCTCCTTGGGCACCGTCGGCGCCTCCACCCAGGGCGCGGGCGGGTCGGCCACCTCGGGTGCGGGTGGCACGGCGCTGGCCAGCCTCAAGCAGCGCGCGGGCGCGGCCCTCTTTGAGCGGATGGGGGCGCGGCTGACCGACCCCACTATGTCCGAGGAGGAGCTGCGAAAGTCCGCCCGGGAGGAACTCAGCCAGGTCATTGACGAGGAGCAGGTTCCACTGAGCCCCGAGGAACGACGCCGGCTGATCCGTGAAATCGGCGACGACGTGCTCGGCTACGGGCCGCTGCAGCGTTTCCTCGACGATGATTCGGTCACGGAGATCATGGTCAACAGGGCTGACCAGATCTACATCGAGCAGGCCGGACAGCTGTCCCTCACGGACTCGAAGTTTGCCACGGAGGACCACCTGCGCCGGGTCATCGAGCGGATCGTCTCCAGGATCGGCCGGCGCATCGACGAGTCCTCACCCATGGTGGACGCCAGGTTGGAGGACGGCTCACGTGTGAATGCCATCATCCCGCCGCTGGCCGTCAACGGGCCCTCGCTGACCATTCGAAAGTTCAGCCGGGTGCCCTTGACGGTGCAGAATCTGGCCGACTACGGCACACTCACTCCGGACATGGCCCAGCTGCTGGACGCCTGTGTGAGAGCCCGGCTGAACATTCTGGTCACCGGCGGAACCGGCACCGGAAAGACCACGCTGCTGAACGTCCTCTCCGGATTCCTTCCGGCCGAGGACAGGATTGTCACCATTGAGGATGCTGTGGAGCTGCAGCTCCAGCAGCAGCACGTGGTGCGTCTGGAAAGCCGGCCGGCCAACATCGAGGGCCGGGGCGAGATTTCCATCCGCGATCTGCTGCGGAACTCGCTGCGCATGCGGCCGGACCGGATCGTGGTGGGCGAGGTGCGTGGCGGCGAGGCCCTGGACATGCTGCAGGCCATGAACACCGGCCACGACGGCTCCATCTCCACCGTCCACGCCAACTCCCCCCGGGATGCCATTGCCCGTCTGGAAACACTGGTGCTGATGGCCGGCATGGACCTGCCACTGCGCGCCGTGCGCGAGCAGATTGCCTCCGCCGTCAACCTGATCGTCCACCTGTCCCGCCTCAGGGACGGCACCCGGCGCGTCACGCACATCACCGAGGTGCAGGGCATGGAGGGCGACGTCGTCACCCTCCAGGATGCCTTCGTGTTCGACTACTCCGCCGGAGTGGACAGCACGGGGCGGTTCCTGGGCAGGCCAGTGCCCACGGGCGTTCGGCCGCGCTTTGTTGACCACTTCGCCGACGTTGGCATCACTATCCCCGCCCACATCTTTGGCGCACAGCCCCAGCCCGTGGGGAGGCGGTAGCCATGCCGGTCATCATCCCGATCCTTGGGTTTGCCCTGTGCTTCGGCGCCATCCTCGTGGCCCTGCTGGTGGTCTTCAAGCCATTCCGCTCCGCCGTTCCGGCGGAACGGCGGCGGCCCTTTGGCAGCAACAAGAACAAGACTGCCCTGAGCAACATCACCGATTCGACGGTTGCCGTACTGGACAGGACGGTGGGCGGCGGACCCTACAGCCGCTCGAAGCTGGAGGACGCGGGGCTGCGGATGCCGCCGTCGAACTTCCTGGTTCTGGTCATTGCCTCAGCTGCCGTTGCGGGGCTGTCCGGCCTGCTGCTCGCAGGCCCACTGCTCGCCATTGTGCTGGCGCTCGTGGCTCCGCTGGCAGCCATGGCCTACCTAACCTTTCGGGCAGACAGCCGCCGGGGAAAATTCGATCAGCAGCTTGGCGACAACATCATGTTGATTACCGGCGGCCTGCGTGCGGGCCACAGCGTACTGGCATCGCTTGACGCGGCGGCCCAGGAAGCGCTGGCGCCGTCGTCGGAGGAATTCGCCCGGATCGTCAACGAGGTCCGGATCGGCCGCGATCTGGAGGCGGCCTTGGCTGACACCGCGGCCCGGATGAAGAGTGACGACTTTGCCTGGATTGGCCAGGCCGTCCAGATCAATCGGGAGGTGGGCGGTGATCTGGCCGAAGTCCTTGACCACGTGGGCGAAACCATCCGCGAGCGCGGCCAGATCAAGGCGCAGGTCAAGGCTCTGAGCGCCGAGGGACGGCTGTCCGCCATCATCCTGTTGGTGCTGCCCTTCGGCATCGGTCTGTCGTTGATGGTGGTCAACCCGACATACCTGGGCGTCCTCACCACTCATGTGCTCGGCTGGGTGATGCTCGGGGTGGGCGCCGTCATGATGGTCATCGGCAGTCTGTGGCTGCGCAAAATCGTCCAAATCAAGTTTTGAGAGGGTGACAGCACATGAATGCTCTTCCTTGGGTGTACATCGCGGCGATTGTCCTGCCCGTTGGCTACCTCATCTGGTCTTTCATCAGCGTGGACACCAAGTCCCGGCTCGTCATCCGCAACAACCTCAACCGCGGCGGCGAGGCGGGGCAGGGTGCAGTTGCCCGCGACGAGCGGAGCCTGCTGTCAATGGCGCGCAGGTTCACTCCGGCCGCCTATGTGGCCAAGCTGGATGTTTTGCTGGCCCGCGCCGGGCGCCCGGCCACCATTCCGTTGGCGCGGCTGCTGGTGGCCAAGCCGCTGTTGGCCCTGGCCGGCGCCGCCCTCGGCCTGCTGGTGGTGGCGCTGAAGCCGGGCGCACCCATGGTGCTGCTGGCCTTGTTCGTGGTGGCTCTGGGCTACTTCATCCCGGACCTGATGGTGTTGAGCAAGGCCCAGGAGCGGCAGAAGGCCATCCAGATGGAGCTGCCCGACACCCTGGACCAGATGCTCATCTCCGTGGAGGCCGGCCTGGGGTTTGAAAGCGCCATGGCCCGGGCGGGGGCCAACGGCAAGGGGCCGATGGCCGAGGAGCTCGTCCGCACCCTGCAGGATATGCAGATGGGCCGGGCCCGCCGCGATTCCTACCAGGCCTTGGCCGCACGCACCACCGTCCCTGAGCTGAGGAGCTTTGTCCGGGCCGTGGTGCAGGCGGACACCTATGGCATCGGCATCGCCAAGGTGTTGCGCGCCCAGGCCAAGCAGATGCGCATCAAGCGGCGCCAGCGGGCCGAGGAAAAGGCAATGAAGCTGCCCGTCATGGTGCTGTTCCCGCTGCTGTTCTTCATCTTCCCCACGCTGTTCATCATCATCATGGGACCGGCCGTCATCAACATCATCCCCGTCTTCACCAAGGGTGGCGTCTTCGGCGGCTGATCCCCCCAAAGCAGGTGACCCTCCCCCATAGGTCACCTCCCGGCGGATGGCTCATCCCCCCAGAGTGGGTCTTCCGCCCCCGGCGGGTCTCGCCGGGCTCGACCAGCGATTGCTGGCCGGCCCGGCGGGGCCCGCCATCGGGTTTACATCCCCGGAAGGGCCAGCGCCTCAAACACCTGGATCGAGGCACCCGGCATCATCAGATGCGGGTGCCCGTTCATGAGGGACACGGCGTGGTCCAGGCTGTCGGCCTCAAGGATCGAGTAGCCGCCCACGGTGGATTTGGCCTCGACGTCGCCCATGGTGGTGATCTCCTGGGCGTTGCCCAGCGGCTGGCCCATGTCCACCAGATGCTCGCCAGCCCGCGCGGCCCAGTCCATCCACAGCTGCATTCCCTCCGCCGCGGCGGCGTCGTCGTTGCCCGCCATGGCATCGGGGGCCGACTGCGGTGCGTGGTAGAGAACGACAAAGCGGGTCATGGTTCCTCCTTGAATCCAGCACCCTCGGATGGGCGCCAACCAAGGGGAACACTACGTCCCACACCCTTCCGGCGGAAGCCCCGACCACCCGCCGGAAGAGCCCAACTAGGTGACAGTTGTGACACGTTCCGGGGCCGAAAGTGTGCGATAAGTGTTACTCAGTTGGGAGGGGGCGGTGAGGAGGAGGGGGGAACCGAGGACGGCGGCGAGTTCGTCGTCGCTCATCAGGCCCCTGTCGCGGACCACGTCCACCACGCTGGCACCGCTGGCCATTGCCTGCTGCGCCACCTCCGTCGATGCCTTGTAGCCGAGGTACGGAACCAGCGCCGTGACCAGTCCGATGGACCGCTCCACGCTGGCCAGCAGCGCATCCGGATCAGCGGTGATGCCGTCCACGCAGCGGGTCGCCAGCACGGTGCACGCCGAGCGCAGCTCCGTCAGCGAGGAGAACAGCGCCCGGGCCATCACCGGTTCAAAGGCGTTGAGCTGCAGCTGCCCGGATTCGGCGGCCATCGTGATGGTGATGTCGTTGCCCACCACGGAATAGGCCACCTGGTTGACCACCTCGGGGATCACCGGATTCACCTTGCCGGGCATGATCGAAGATCCCGCCTGGACGGCCGGCAGCTGGATCTCGCCGAAGCCGGCGCGCGGGCCGGAGGAAAGCAGCCGCAGATCGTTGGCCACCTTGGAAAGTTTGACGGCGATGCGCTTGAGCACGCTGTGCAGCTGGACCAGCCCGCCCACATCCTGCGTCGCCTCGATCAAGTCCCCCGCCGGAACGACGTCGACGCCGCTGATCCGCGCTAGTGCCTCGCAGGCCAGCCGGGCGTAGTCCACATGCGAGTTCAGCCCGGTGCCGATGGCCGTGCCGCCGAGGTTGACCTCGCGGATCAGGTCCATCGCCTCGCGCAGGCGCTGTTCATCCTCCGCCATCATCACGGCAAAGGTGCCGAATTCCTGGCCCAGCGTCATCGGCACGGCGTCCTGGAGCTGGGTGCGGCCCATCTTCAAATACGTGGCAAATTCCAGCGCCTTGGCCGCGAAGGATTCCCGCAGCAGGGCCATGGCCCCCAGCAGATCCTCCGCCGCGCGGTGCAGGCCCACGCGCAGTGCGGTCGGGTAGACGTCGTTGGTGCTTTGGCCCAGGTTCACGTGGTCCAGCGGATGCAGCAGCTCGTACTGCCCGCGCTGCGCACCCATCAGCTCCAGCGCGCGGTTGGCGATCACCTCGTTGGCATTCATATTGGTCGAGGTGCCGGCGCCGCCCTGGACGACGTCGACGATGAACTGCTCGTGCAGCTTCCCGGCGCGGATCTCCCGGCAGGCGGCAACGATCGCCTCGGTGCGCGGGCCGTCCAGCAGGCCCAGCCCATGGTTGGTCGTGGCGGCCGCCTCCTTGACGTCGGCCAGCGCCGCCACCAGATGCGTGTAGAGGCCGATCGAGACCCCAGAGATGGGGAAGTTCAGGCTGGCTCGCACCGTGTGGACGCCGTAGTAGGCCTCGGCCGGCACATCGAGCCAGCCGATCAGGTCGTGTTCCCGGCGGGTGCCGGAGCTCGCAGCAACAGAAGGATCAGCGGACATCGGCTGTCTCCAATTCCAGGGGAGGTTCGAGGGACGGATCCAGCGGCAGGGCAACAGCTTCGGTCAGGAGCCGGGCGGCGGTCCGCTCCGCCAGAAGACCGGCCAGCCGGGCGCGCAGCCCGGCATCCGTGGCCAGGTCGATGCAGGTGTGGGCCATCGCCTTGGCGGCGTCGACGACGGCGCGGTCCGCGGCGGCCGTGATGGCGGCGGCGGCAAATTCCTTCTGGTGGTTGACCGCCGGCAGCGAATCGATCCCTATATAGGGATGGATGGCCGGCAGCACCTGGGACACATTGCCCATGTCGGTGGACGCACGGTTCATCCGCATGTCCGGCCCCGACGTGGTGAACGTCCGGCCCAGGGCTGTGGCATTGGCGACGTAGAACTCCAGCATCGCCTCATCCGTGGCGAACTCGGCGTAGGGCTTGCTTTCCGCCTCGATCTGAAGCTCGCAGCCGGTGGACAGGGCGCCGGCCTCGAAGCAGCGCGCCACCTTCTCCTCCAGCTCCGCCAGCTCGGCCAGCGAGCCGGCCCGCACGTACCAGCGGCCCTCCGTCACCTCGGGGATCGCGTTGGGTGCATCTCCCCCATGGGTGACGACGCCGTGCACGCGGACGCCGGATTCCAACTGCTGGCGCAGCAGCCCGATGGCCACCTGCGCCACGGTGAAGGCGTCCGCTGCATTCACGCCGCGCTCGGGGTAGGCGGCCGCGTGGCTGGCCTTGCCCCGGTAGCGGATCTTGCTGTGCGAGACGGCGTAGGGCTCGGCCCGGGCGACGTCCAGCGGGCCCGGGTGGACCATCATGGCGGCGTGCACGCCGTCGAACGCGCCCCGCTCCAGCAGCTCGATCTTCCCACCCCCGCCCTCCTCGGCCGGGGTGCCGAAGACGGTGAGCGTGATGCCCAGTGCGTCGACCACCGGGGCCAGCGCGGCGGCCGCCCCCACGGCCGCCGCGGCGATGATGTTGTGCCCGCAGGCATGCCCCAGCCCCGGCAGTGCGTCGTATTCGGCACAGATGCCCAGATGCAGGCTGCCGCTGCCCACCGTGGCGGCAAACGCCGTCGGCAGTCCACAGAGGTTCTTTTCCACGGTGAACCCGACGCCGGCCAGCTCGGCGGCCACCCAGGCCGAGGCGTTGACCTCGGCCCAGGCAACCTCCGGGTTGGCATGCAGGCGGTGCGAGAGCGCCAGCAGCCGCCCCTCGAGCGCGTCGACGCGGGCGCCGACAATGTCCTTCATCTTGTTCACAGGTCCCCCGGAACACCATAGCTGGGGGCCGTCTCCGGCGCGATGGCCCGGATGTAGTAGTCCATCTTCTGCGGCTCCCACAGCTCCCAGAGCCGGCCCAGGGCGGCGATGGGGTCCTCGTCGTCCCAGTCCACGCGCAGGTCCGTAACGGGCCAGGCCGCCTGGTCGACGACGACGAGCCCCGCCGAATGCTGCGGCCCCTCCTCACCTCCGGCGTCGCGTCCGGCGGCCAGGCCCGCCAGCAGCCGGGCCTCGAAGGCGCCCGTCGCCGAGGAATAGGCGTCCATGATCGCGTCCACCACGTCCAGGGAGGAGAGCAGATTTCCCGCCGCCACGGCGCCGTCGCCCTCCACCGTGCGGTGCGCGCCCAGCGTGCCGGAGCCGCTGAAGGAGGCCGTGCGGCCGTGGACATCCACCAAGCCGAGCTGGCGGTAGTTGATGTCCGGCGTGCCGGCCACCAGCTTGGCCATGGCCTCATCCGCCGGCGTGCCGGATTCGAGCAGGTCCAGCAGCTGTCCGCCCAGACCGGGATCGGTGATGTTCTGCGAGGCGGCACCGCCCACGCCCTGGCGCAGGTGCACGCAGCGGGCGGCAACGGCGGGCGAGGAGGAGGTGACCACCATGCCGAACGCACCGGTCAGAGGGTCGCGGGCTACAAGGGAAAACGTCACGGGGTTCCTTCCTGGAATGGCGTATTGCTGTGGAGGCGGGTGGCGGGCATCAGTCCGGCACCGGGCCGAGGATCTTGTCGGACAGTCCGGCGGTGGACTTCACCAGATCCAGCGGACCCTCGAAGTCGAAGTTCCGGTACACGGCACCCAACTGGGCGAAGGGCGGGGACTGCGCAAACAGCTGGAACGTCAGGCGGTGCCCGGCGTAGTCGCTGTTGAGCAGGTCGCGGGCAAAGGAGAGCAGCTTGCGGCGGTCCTCGGAGACCCAGTTGTCGTTGATGGAGTAGAACTTCTCCAGCCACGGCGAGGCCTCGGGGTTGCCGAAGGTGGCGGCGTCGGGCGTGATGCAGATCTGGCCGCCGCACAGCTCGCGGGCGATGTGCATCATGGCCGGCAGCTGGGACAGCGCGGAGACGCGGCCCGCGTAGAGCAGCGACTGGTTGGGCATGAGCAGCCCGCCGGGGCTGGTCTCGGCATTGGCGATGGCGGCGGTCAGGTGGGCGTTGATGCCCTCGCGGTAGACCGCCAGCTGGGCCAGCTTCTCCTGCACGGCCTGCTGCTTCTCCAGCCCGGTCTGCTTCACATTCCACAGCGCGGCGCCGATCATCAGGTCCGCCAGGTGCAGCGTGCGCTGGACAAACGGGAAGGCGCTGTAGCGGTGCAGGGTGGAGCGGATGAAGGCCGCGGCCTTGGTGTGGCGGTAGAACAGCACGTCCTCCCAGGGGATCTCGACGTCGTCGAACACCACCAGCGATTCCACCTCGTCCACCCGGTTGGAGAGCGGGTAGTCCGCCGCCGGGCCCTTGCCGGCAAAGCCGTTGCGGGAGATGAACTTCAGCCCGGGCGTGCCCATGTCCATGACGAAGCCGACGGCGTAGTCGGAGAGCTCGCTGTTGCCCCAGTTGGCGATGGTGGGCTTGGTGAAGGCCTGGTTGGAGTACGCGGCGGCCGTCTCGTACTTGGCGCCGCGGACCACAATGCCGTTGTCGGTTTCGCGGACCACATGGAGCAGCATGTCCGGGTCCTGGTCCTGCGGGGCCTTGGAACGGTCGCCCTTGGGGTCCGTGTTGGCGGAGACGTGGAACGGGTCCGCGGTGATCGACTTTTCGATGTGCCGGCGGATGTTCTCGGAGAAGCGCGGATCCACCTCGTTGAGCACGTCCTGGCCGTCGTAGAGCGACCACATTTCGCCAATGGTCTCATCGCCCACCCGGGTGACGACGCCGCCGGCCTCGCGCTGGACCAGATCGACGGCGGCGCGCTTGTCGTGCCAATCCTGCTGGGTGGTGGGGAGCCGGTTGGCGATGGCGTTCAGCCCACCGGTGGCCTCGTCCTTGTAGGTCATCACCTTCTGGGTGGCGTCCTCGTGGGCCAGATCGTAGATCCGGGCGCGGACATCCACGATCGGCTTGAACATCGGGTGGGTGGTGACGTCGTCGACCTTTTCCCCGTTGATCCAGACCTTGCGGCCGTCGCGGATGGACTCGCGGTATTCATCTCCGGTGCGGATCATTTGGTGGTCTCCTTGGTGTGCTTGCGGTAGGTGGGGCCCGAGCCGGGGTAGTCGTCAAAGACCGACGGCGGGACGGGGAGGGGTTTGGCGTAGGTCTGGGCGCTGTAGATCAGCGGGTCCCCGCTGTGTGTTTCGACGTCGGTGACGGCGCCGATGTAGATCTGGTGGGTGCCGGCCTCCACCACCTGGTGGATGGTGCAGTCGAAGCTGGCGACGGCGTCGCGGATGCGCGGCGATCCCGAGGGGGCCGGCACCCATTCGCCGCAGCTGAAGTCCCACGGATCCTTGCCGGGCCAGGGGCGGCCGGCAAAGGTGTCCGCCACGTGGTCGTGCTGGCTGCCCAGCACGTTGACGGTGAACGTCCCATTGGCGTGGATGGCCTCGTTGATGGGGCTGCGGCTGTTGATGCAGACAAGCACCAGGCGGGGGTTCACCGAGACGGAGCACATGGCGCTCACCGTCTGGGCGAACTTGCCGGTGGGGCCGTCGGTGGCCACCACCGTGACGCCGGTGGCGACGGCGCCCATCGCGGCGATGAACGGATCGTAGGGTCGGGCGGCCGGCGGGGCGTCCGCGGAGGTGCTATCGGCTGAAACAGACATCGTTGGCTCCTTCTGTGCAGATGCGGTGTGTTCTGCAATCAGTATTGGGAGCGAGGCCGATATGTGTCCAACAGTTCTTTCAGACCAATGCCTTCGGTTTTTTTGATACCTCAACCAAAGCGGACGACGACGGCGGCTGGCCGTGCGAGGGGAGGTGCGGCTAGGCCCGGGCGCCCAGCGAGGTGCGGCACTGGTCGATGAAGGCCACGGCGCGGCGGGTGGGGCGCACGCCGTTCAGGTGCACGGCGCCCACATTGAGCCCCGGCAGCGCGCCGGCCAGCGGGCGGGTGACAAAGCCCAGACCCTCGTAGCTCATGTTGATGTTGGTGCGCTGGCTGAGGATGGAATAGCCCAGCCCGCGGGCCACCAGCGCGCGCACCATTTCGAAGCTGGTGGTGCGGTAGCGGATGTTCGGGATCAGGTTCTCGGCACTGAAGAAGGACAGGAAGTAGTCCCCACCCGGCGGCAGATCGAACAGGATCAGCGGCTGTGGAGCCAGCTCCTTCAGGGTCAGCGTCTCGCGGCTGGCCAGCTCGTGGCGCTCCGGCAGGATGACGTACGGCGGCGTGGAGACGACCACACTGACCGCCAAATCCTTGGAAAAACGGCCCTTGCCGAAGTCATATTCGTACATGATCGCCAGGTCCAGCGAGCCGTCGCGCAGCTGCTCCTCCATCTGGGTGTGGGAGCCCTCGATGAAGCTCAGGTCCACTCCGGGGTGGTTCTTGGTGAAGTCCGCAATGACGCGCGGCAGCAGGATGGGCGCCAGCGTGCTGTAGCAGCCCACCACCAGTTTGCCGGAGAGGGATTCGCTGGACTCGCGCGCCGAGTTGCGCAGGTCCTCCATGCCGGCCAGCAGCCGGCGGGCATCGGTGAGCACCTGCTGGCCCACATTGGTCAGCGACAGTCCGCGCGGATGCCGGATGAACACCTGCACCCCGAGGGCCTCTTCCAAGTCGGTCAACGCCGTCGAAACTGCCGACTGGGAAAGGTAGACGCGTGCTGCGGCCGCCGTTACACTTCCCGTTTCCGCGGCGGCTATCAGGTACTCAAGTTGGCGCAGACTGACGTTAGACATCGATTTAACCGAAACCCTTCTTCGAATACATCTGTTTTACACGGTGTGTGTTCCACTGCATAGTCGATCTCAGCGCCAACGCAGTCGCTAGACCCAAGGAGAAGACCATGATCGATCCCGATCTTCAGCTTTTGTTCGACACGCTCGCCATCGATTCAACGTGGGGACTGGAGAAGGAGCTGGCCGAATTCATGGCCGAGCAGATGCTTTCCTGGGGCGTGGACGACGTCGAATTGGTCGAGTCCATGCCCGGCCGGCCCAGCGTTGGCGGGCGGATCCGCGGTACAGGCGGCGGAAAATCGCTGATTCTCAACGGCCACCTGGACATCTACGCAGCCTCCCCCGACTGGACCAAGGACCCCTTCGGCCCGGTGGTCGAAAACGGCCGCGTCTATGGTGCCGGAATCGCCGACATGAAGGCCGCGACGACGGCGGCCCTGGCCGTCATGCGCCGCATCGCCACCTCCGGCGAGCGCCCCCGCGGCGACGTAATATTCCAGGGTGTTTCGTGTCATTTTGAGGGTGGCGTGGGGACCCGCTCGCTGCTGGAGGCCGGTTTCACTGCCGATGCGGCCATCTGCGGCGAGCCCACCGACAACACCATCGGCACCGTGCACCGCGGAGCCGCGTACCTGAAGATCACCACCTTCGGGAAGCAGGCGCACACCTCCGCCAAGGAGCTGGGCCTGAACGCCATCGAGACCATGGAACCCATCCTCGTGGCGATGCGCGAACTCGAGGGCGTGATGCCCTACACCCCGCACCCGGACCTTCCGGGCGGCCCCAATCTGAACATCGGCACCATCAACGGCGGCACCAAACACAACCAGGTGCCGGACCGCTGCGAAATGACCTGCGACATCCGCCTGCTCCCCTCGCAGGACCCCTACGACGTCAAACTCCAGGTGGAGCAGATGATCGCGAACCTCAAGGCCGTCGATCCCCGCATCGAGGCCACCGTGGAGTTCAGCGACCACTGGCTTTCCGGCCCGCGGTTCCCGTACGAGATCGACAAATCCTCTGACATCTCCACCACCGTGGCGGCCGCCGTCGCCGCCACGGGCACAGAACCCGTCTACCAAGGCATCCAGTTCTGGACGGACATGGTGCCGCTGAAGCAGTTCGGCATCCCGGCCGTCAACGTCGGCCCCGGCACTCCCCCCTACAGCTGGGCCGACGAGTGGGTCGAACTGGCCAAGTATCGGCAAATCGTCGACATCTACGCCAACGCCGTCAACCTCTGGTGCAAGTAAGCGCTCCCCCCTACGCGAAAAGGAACTTTGCTCCCATGAAGAATCTCACCCGCATCTCCGTTCTGACCGGTGCTGCCCTGGCCGCAGCCCTCACCCTCTCCGCCTGCGGCGGGTCCGCTCCGGCCGCCGACGCCGGGAAGTCGCCGTCGGTGTCCACCAACACCTCCGGCGTGCTGAACGTCGGCGTCGACCTCACCTACCCGCCCTACGACATGCTGGTGGACGGCAAGCCCGCCGGCTTCGACGTCGAGGTGATGAACGCCGTCGCCGCCGATCTGGGGCTCAAGGCGCAGTTCGCCGACACCCGCTTTGCCCAGATCGTGGCCGGCATCAAGGCCGACCGCTACGACGTCATTGCCTCCACCCTCTACGTCTCCTCCGCCCGCAGCAAGGAAGTGGACTTTGTCCCCTACTTCCAGACCGGCAACTCGATCATCGTCGGCAAGGACGCCGCACCGTTGGCCGATGCCCAGTCGCTGTGTGGCAAGCGGGTTTCGGTGGTGACGGCGACGGTGATCGCCAAGCTCATGACCACCACCGAGAGCGATAAGTGCAAGACCAATGGCAAGGACGCCATCACGGTCCAGGAATTCCCCACGGACCCGGAGGCCACCCAGGCCCTGCTGTCCAACCAGGTTGATGCCCAGATGACCGACGCCGCCGTGGCCACCACGGTGGTGGAGAAGTCCAACGGCCGCGTGAAGATCAGCTCCGGCGCCCTCATCTACCCCGTCGCCGTCGGCCTCGCGGTCCAGAAGGGCAACGCGGAGCTGCAGGAGGCGCTCACCAAGAGCCTGGCGAACCTGACCTCCGCCGGCACCTACGGGACCATCCTGAAGAAGTACAACCTTGAGCCCGTCGACTCCGCGGTGCTGGCCGAATCCCTGAAGCAGGGCTAGCCATGACCTTCGACTGGGCCTACACCTTCTCCCTCTTTGGCGATCCAGAACTCTGGAAGGCCGCCGGCGTCGTCGTCGTCCTGAGCGTTCTCGCATGGTTCATCGCGAACATTGCAGGCATCCTCCTGGCGTTGATGAAGGAATCGCGGTCGAAACTGCTCTCCCGTGTGGCCGGCGTCTACGTGTGGCTGTTCCGCTCGCTCCCGCTGCTGGTGCTGTTGGTCTTCGCGTACAACGTGCCGCAGGTCTTCCCGGCCACGCAGGTGGTGCTTGGCTCCTCGTTCAACGCCGCTCTCATTGCGCTGGTGCTGAGCGAGGCAGCCTACATGGCGGAGATCCACCGCGGCGGTCTGCTGGCCGTCTCCATCGACCAGCGTGAGGCGGCGCGGGCCCTGGGCCTGCCGTACGGGCACGTCCAGCGGCACGTGGTGATTCCGCAGGCCTTCCGGATTGCCCTCCCCGCCCTGGGCAATGAGTTCATCTCCATCCTGAAGCTGACCTCCCTGGCCAGCGTCATCTCGCTCCAGGAGATCCTGCTGGTGGGCCAGCGCCTGTACACGCAGAACTTCCTCGTGCTGGAAACCCTGCTGGCCGTCGCCATCTTCTACATCCTGCTGGTGACGGTGTTCGACCAGCTGCGGGCCCTGCTGGAGCGCAAGCTGGACGTCAACCGGCGCCGGCCCGCCCTGCAGACGCAGCCGGAGGCTGCCGAGGACCTGCGGGTGGCCCGGGGCCGCGAGCGCCGGCCGCACGACGGCGAGAAGCTGGTCCGCGCCCAGGGCGTCACCAAGTCCTTCCACGGCAACCAGGTGCTCAAGGGCGTGGACGTCGATGTCCACGCCGGCGAGGTGGTGGTGGTCATCGGGCCCTCCGGTTCAGGCAAGACCACGCTGGTGCGCACGCTGAACCACCTGGAGCCGGCCGACGGCGGCGTGATCGAGGTCAACGGCCAGCTGCTGGGCAACAAGCACGGCTCCCATGGCCGGATTGTGGCGCTGTCCGACAAGGACATCTCGATCCAGCGGCGCAATGTGGGCATGGTGTTCCAGCGGTTCAACCTCTTCCCGCACAAGACGGTGCTGGAGAACGTCACCCTGGCCCCCGTCCAGCTGCGGCAGATGTCAGCTCCGCAGGCGGAAGCCTTCGGCATGGAGCTGCTGCGCAAGGTGGGCATGGCCGCCCACGCCAAGAAGTACCCGCACCAGCTCTCCGGCGGACAGCAGCAGCGCGTCGCCATCGCCCGGGCGCTGGCCATGAAGCCGTCCGTGATGCTCTTCGACGAGCCCACCTCGGCCCTGGATCCGGAGCTGGTGCAGGAGGTGCTCGCCGTCATCGCCGACCTGGCGCAGGAGGGCATCACCATGGTGATCGTCACCCACGAAATGAAACTGGCCCGCGATGTGGCGGACTGGGTGGTCTTCATGGAGGATGGCGCCGTGGGCCAGCAGGGCCCGCCGGAATCCGTCTTCGGCCCCGGCGCCGATCCCCGGATCAAGCGCTTCGTCCAGACCGTCTCCGACGTCCCCATCACCGGCCCGACTCCCGTGGTAGCCGCCGTCGTCGCTGGTTGAGCCAACCCGCCCCGCCCCCCCCAACTGAGTGACAGTTATCGCACAAAAAACCGCCAAAAATGTGCGATAACTGTCACTCAGTTGGGGCGGGCTACAGGCCCAGGACCATCTTCACGCCGAGCGCGACCATGACGACGGCGATGATGCCGTCCAGCACGCGCCAGGCCGCCGGTTTGGCGAACACCGGCCGCAGGTACCGCGCACCAAAGCCCAGCGCGCTGAACCAGAGCACGCTTGCCAGCCCCGCGCCCGCACCAAACCACCAGCGCAGCTCCGGCCCCTGCTGGTTTGCCACCGATCCCAGCAGCAGCACCGTGTCCAGATACACGTGCGGATTCAGCCAGGTCAGCGCCAGCACCGTCGCCAGCACTGGGGCCAACGGTGGTCGAGCCGGGCCCGCTGGTCGAGCCTGTCGAGACCCCGGCCCCGACGCCGTGAGCGCCCCCGGATGTATGGCCCGCTTTGCGGCCAGCACCCCATAGGCCACCAGGAATGCTGCCCCCGCCAGCCGGATCACGACGACGACGGCGGGAACCGCCGTGATCACGACGCCGATGCCGGCGATTCCGGCCGCGATCAGCAGCGCATCGGAAATGGCACAGACCAGCACCACGGGCAGGACATGCTGGCCAAGGATGCCCTGGCGCAGCACGAAGGCATTCTGCGCACCGATGGCGACGATCAAGGCCAGCCCGGTGCCCAGGCCCAGGCCCGCAGCGGAGAGAAATTCAGAGGGATTCACACAGTTGACGCTACGGCGTGCACCATGATGAGTACAGCTAATGATTCTTGGGATAGCTAAGGAAAACTTATGGTCCACTTCCAGTCGGAACACCTGCGCACCTTTGCCGCCGTCGTCGAGGCCGGCACCTTCGACGCCGCCGCGGGTGCCTTGCACGTCACGGCCTCCGCGGTCTCCCAACGGATCAAGGCCATGGAACAGGCGGCGGGGCAGGTCCTGCTGCGGCGCACCACTCCGGTCCAGCCCACGGCCGCGGGAGAAACCGTGCTGCGCCTGGCCCGGCAGCTGCGCCAGCTCGAGCAGGACGCTGCCTCCGAGCTTGGACTGAACGGCCTCGGCAGCGCCGCGCCCATTCCACTGGTGGTCAACGCCGATTCGCTGGCGACGTGGTTTCTGGACGCCCTGGCCTCGCTGCCGCCGGACGCCGGCTGCACCTTCGAGATCCTGCGCGAGGACGAGGCCCACTCCACCGCGCTGCTGCGCTCCGGTGCCGTCATGGCGGCGGTGACGTCGATCCCGGAGGCGGTCCAGGGCTGCAGCGTGGCGCCGCTGGGTGCCCTGCGCTACCGGGCCGTGGCCAGCCCGGGGTTCGTGGACCGGTGGATGCCCGACGGCGTTTCTGCCGAATCATTTGCCCTGGCGCCCGTCGTCCAGTTCGACAGGTCGGACTCCCTGCAGGACCGTTTCTTCCGGGAGCGCACCGGCGGAACGATCTCCGCACCGCAGCACTTCATCCCAGATCCGGCCGAGTTTGCGCACGCGGCCCGGCTCGGCATGGGCTGGGCCCTGCTGCCCGAGCAGCACTGCCTGTCGGATCTGGCCGATGGGACGCTGGTCGAGCTGTTTCCCGGAACCCCCACCGACGTCGCCCTCTACTGGCAGCGCTGGAAGCTCCACTCCCCCGCATTGGACCAGCTCACCGACGCCGTCCGCGCCGCCGCGACGAGGGCGCTCCGGTGACTCTCGCTGGTTGAGCGAAGCCGAAACCCCGCACGACGGATCCGCCACCGACGTCGATTCCCTTTCAGGACGCAGTAGTGGTCATGTCCCAAGCGGGAAACTGCGTCCCGGACGGAGACAAGGTCACTTCCCGGAGAACCGGCGCATGTAGCCCTCGCGGGACTTGTGGACGTGCCGCCCCATGGCGCCCTCGGCGTCACCGGAGTGTCCGGCGTCGATGGCAGCCATGATGGCCCGGTGCTCGGCCCACGCCTGCTTGCCGCGTGAGCCCACATCCGAGGCGTAGAGCCATTCGATCTTGTTGGCGATCTGCCGCAGCAGCCCCGCCAGCGAGGCGCTGCCGCTGAGCTCGGCAATGCCCAGGTGGAAGCGCATGTTCAGCTCCGGCAGGCGGTGGAGCTCATCTCTCTGCACCGCCACATCGCCGTCGTCCAGGATCTTGGCGAGTTCCTTGCGGATCCGCCACCAGCGCTCGTCCGGAGCCCCGGAGGCGAACTGCGCGGCCGCCTGTTCCGCCGCCCGGCGTGCGGTGGCGGACTCCAGAGCCTCGCGAACGGCAAAGAGATCGTCCGCATCATCCACCGGGATGGCGCAGACGGTTGAGCCTGCGAAGGGCTTGGACTCGACAAACCCCTCCGCCTCCAGGGCGTGGAGCGCCTCCCGCACGGGAACCCGCGAAATGCCGTACTTCTTGGCAAGCGCCGTTTCGGTGATGCGGGTTCCCGCGGGCAGGGTGCCCAAAATGATGTCCCGGCGGATTTCGTCCTGGACGCGCTGTTTGGGGGCAAGATCGCCGTTATCTGGCGAAGGCCGCACCGGGGATGGCACCAAGTAGCTCTTTCGTGTAGTCGGCCTGCGGAGCCAGGAACACCTGGTCCACACCACCGTTTTCGATGATTCGGCCGGATTTCATGACCACCACATTGTGGGCAATCTGGCGCACGACGGCCAAATCATGGGTAATGAAAAGGTACGTCAGCCCCAGATTATCCTGCAGGTCCCCCAGCAGCGTCAGCACCGCGTCCTGGACCAGCACATCCAGCGCGGACACGGCCTCGTCACAAATGATCAGCTCCGGATCCAGCGCCAGTGCCCGGGCAATCGCCACCCGCTGGCGCTGGCCGCCCGAGAGCTCGTTGGGCCGCCGCTGGGCGATCGAGCGCGGCAATGCGACGTTGTCCAGCAGTTCCGCCACGCGGCGCTGCCGGCTCTCCTTGGTGCCCACGCCAAAGATCCGCAGCGGCTCGTCGATCAGCCGCTCGATGCTGTAGGTCGGATCCAGTGAACCGTAGGGGTTCTGGAACACCGGCTGGACCATGCGCCGCAGCGCCCGGCGTTCGGCGGAACCGCTGGCCGACAGGCTCTGGCCCTTGATCAGGGTCTCGCCGCTCGTCTGGCTTTCCAGGCCGAGGATGATCCGGGCCAGCGTGGTCTTGCCCGAGCCCGATTCCCCCACGACCGCCGTCGTCGTCCCGCGCTCCACCGCGAAGGACACTCCGTCGACGGCGCGGACAATGCCGCCGCGCTGGCCGCGGAGTTTGAACTCCTTGACCAGGTCCTTGACCACGAGAATCGGCACGGCCTTTGACGACGTGTCGGGAACGACGGCGGCCGGCGCGCCCGTGGACGTGGATGTGGACGGGGGCTCCGGGGAGAGCGACGGCGCGGCCGCCACCAGAGCCTTGGTGTACTCCTCCTGCGGATTCAGCAGGATCTCCGCGGGGGTGCCCACCTCCACAATCCGGCCGTCCGCCATGACGATGATCCTGTCGCAGCGGTCCGCAGCGAGCCCCAGGTCATGGGTGATGAACAGCAGCGAGGTGCCGCGGGCATCCACCAGTGTCTGCAGGTGGTTGAGGATCTGCCGCTGCACCGTGACATCCAGCGCGGAGGTGGGCTCGTCGGCGATGAGCAGCTCCGGCTCCCCGGCGAGCGCAATGGCGATGAGCATCCGCTGGCGCATGCCGCCGGAGAACTCGTGCGGGAACTGCCCGTAGCGGCGCTCGGCGTCGGGGATGCCGGCCTCCGCCATCAGCTCCACCGCCCGCGCCTTGATCTCGGCGCGGTTGCGCATTCCGGCGCCCCACAGCGTGTCGGCAATCTGTGCCCCGACCTTCATGGACGGGTTCAGATTAGACATGGGGTCCTGGGGCACCAGGCCGATCCGGCGGCCGCGGACCGTGCGCAGCTGCCGTTCGGTGGCGTCGGCCAGGTCCAGGCCATCCAGCAGAATCTCGCCGCGGGAAATCTGGCCCAGGCCCGGCAGCAGCCGCAGAATGGCCGCCACGGTGGTGGACTTCCCGGAGCCGGACTGGCCCACGATGGCCACCCGCTCGCCCTTTTGCACGTCGAAGCTGACCTGGTGGAGCACCGGCACCGCACCGAAGGAGACCTCCAGGTTCCTGACCTGAAGAATCGGCAGCGGGGTTTCCTTAACGTCCTGCAGCATAGCCCTGAGCTCCCCTCGGGTTGGCGGAGGCCTTCAACAGGCCGGTGGAGGGTTCGCGGACCACCGAGGAGAGCCGGCCCAGCGCCCAGTCGCCGGCGCGCGTGACCACATGGCCGCGGCGTTCCAGCTCGGTGATGACATCCTCACCCAGCCGGTCCTCCACCACGGCGCCGCCCGGGGTCCAGGTGCGCGGCCAGAAGGAGCCGGGGACCGAGGTGGTGTGCAGGGCCGGAGCGTCGACAGCCTGCTGCGGCGTGTAGCCGCCCACGATGGTGCGCAGCAGGTAGAGCAGCTGCCACTGGTCCTGCTGGTCCCCGCCCGGGGAGCCCAGTGCGACGACGGCGTGGCCGTCCTTGAGCACCAGCGTGGGGGTGAGCGTGGTGCGCGGGCGCTTGCCCGGCTCCAGCGTGGAGGGCGCACCCTCCTCCAGCCAGGTCATCTGCAGGCGAGAACCGAGGCAGAAGCCCAGGGCCGGAATGGTGGGTGAGGACTGCAGCCAGCCGCCGGAGGGCGTAGCCGAGATCATATTGCCCCAACGGTCCACCACGTCCACGTGGCAGGTGTCCCCGCGCGTCTCCCCCGTCGCCATGACGGTGGGTTCGCCGACGCCGGCAAAGGCCATCCCGCCCTCGGCGAGCGCCGGCGGCAGGTATTCGGTCCGCAACGGCGGCATGAAGGGTGCCTCTGCGCCCACGGTGCCGGGGCGGAACTCGTGGGAGGCGGTCTCGGTGATGAGTGCGCGGCGCTGTGCGGCATACTCCGGGCTGAGCAGGTGGTCCAGATCCACGTCCGCATCGCCGTAGTAGGACTCGCGGTCCGCGATGGCGAGCTTCTGGGCCTCCAGGATGGTGTGCGCCCCAAGGGCTGTGGAGGGATCCAGATGCTCGTCATCGAAGCCGTCCAGGATGGCCAGCGTCTGCAGCAGCGCCGGGCCCTGGCCCCAGGGGCCAGTCTTGGCGATGGTGTAGCCGCGGAAATCCAGCACCGCGGCGGGCTCGTACGACGCCGAGAACGCGGCAAAGTCCGCCTCCGTCATGACGCCGGCGTGGTCGGTGCCGGAGGAGTGCCGGTGCGGTTCGGCCAGGAAGGCCACGGCCTCGCGGGCGACGAATCCGGTGCTCCATTCGGCGCGTGCGGCGTCGATCCGCTCCGCGCGGGTCCGCGCGGCAACCGCCGTCGGGCCGCCAAGCGCGCCACCGCCGCCGGAGGCGCCACCGGCGGCAACCAGCCGTTCCAGCACCGTGGCGTAGGCCGGGTTCCTGATCAGCTCGCCCTCGGCGGGGATCCGGCCGCCGGGCATCCACTGCTGCGCCGACGTTGGCCAGTGCTCGGCGAACAGCTCGGCCACCGAGGCGATGGTGGTTCCCACCCGGGCCAGCATGGGGTGTCCATCGCGGGCGTAGCCGATGGCGAACTCCAGAATGGGCCCCAGCTCCCAGGTGCCGTGGTCGCGCAGCAGCAGCAGCCACGCATCCACGGCCCCGGGCACTGCAGCGGCCAGGGCACCGGCGCCGGGCACCAACTCGAGGCCCTCGGCCAGGTAGTGCTCGCGGGTGGCCGCGGCGGGTGCGGGGCCCTGGCCCATCAGCACCACCGGCGTCCCGGGGGCGTCCGCCGTCGTGAAGACAGCGGTCATGTCGCCGCCGGGACCGTTGAGGTGCGGCTCCACCACATGCAGCACAAAGGCGGAGGCGGTGGCGGCGTCGAACGCGTTGCCGCCGCGCTCCAGAACGGCCTGGGCGGTGGCAGTGGCAATCCAGTGGGTGGAGGCGCTCATGCCGAAGGTGCCCTCGAGGGTGGGGCGCGTTGTAAAGGAATCGGGAACTGTAAAGGTCATCGGTGCTACTTTCGGCTCGAGGAGGTCGGGTCAAGGGCATCGCGCAGGGCGTCGCCAAAGAGGTTGAAGCCCAGGCAGATGACGGCGATGCCCAGGCCGGGGAAGATCGCCGCGGTGGGCGAGCGGAAGATGTACTGCTGGGCGTCGGAGAGCATGATGCCCAGGCTGGGGGTGGGCGGCTGGATGCCCAGGCCCAGGAAGGACAGCAGCGCCTCGCCGATCACCGCCACCGGCATGATGACGGTGGCCTGCACGATGATCGCGGAGGCCGCGTTGGGCAGCACGTGGCTGAAGATGATGCGCAGGCCGGATGCGTCCATGGTCTTGGCCGCCAGCACAAAGTCGCTCTCCTTCAGCCGCAGCGTCTCCCCGCGCACCACACGGATCATCGTGGGGATGTGGGCGATGCCCAGGGCGATGGCGGCGTTGGTCAGGCTGGGTCCGCTGATGGCGGCCAGGCCGACGGCGATGATCAGGAAGGGGAACGCCAGCGTGACGTCAGTGAGCCGGGAGATGATCGCATCGAGCCACTTCCAGTAGCCGGCCAGCAGGCCCAGCGGCGTGCCGACCAGCACCGACACCGCCACGCAGAGGGCGCCGACCTTCAGCGAGGCCTGGATGCCGTAGACCATCCGGGAGAAGATGTCCCGACCCAGATCATCTGTGCCCAGCAGGAAGCCCACCGTGCCCGGCTTCTGGTACGGCGTCGAGAAGTGCACCTCGGCCGGACCATAGGGGGCAATGAGTGGTGCGAAGACGGCCACCAGGACCACCAGCGCCAGCATGACGGCGCCGGCCATGCCCAGCGGGTTGCGGCGCAGCAGCTGCCACACCCGGCCGCGGCCGGAACCCAGCCCCTCGGCGTCGGACTTTCTTGTTCGTTGAGCCGTGATGACGGACATCAGTTGCTTCCTCCCACTCGGATCCGCGGATTGGCCACCGAGTACAGAACGTCCACGGCCAGGTTGATCAGGATGTAGCTCACCGTAATCACCAGCACCACGGCCTGGATGACGGGGTAGTCACGGGTGAAGACGGCGTCCAGGGTCAGTTTGCCAAACCCCGGCAGGGCGAAGATGCGTTCGGTGACCACGGCGCCGGAAATCAGGCCGCCCAGCTGCAGGCCCACGATGGTGATCACCACAATCAGCGAGTTCCGCAGGCCGTACTTCACCAGAACCCGTCCACGCCCCAGCCCCTTGGCCCGGGCCGTGCGCACATAGTCCGTGTTCATGGTCTCGATCATGGAGGCCCGGGTCTGGCGCATGATCACCGCGGCCAGTGCCGTGCCCAGGATCATCGCCGGCAGGGTCAGGTAGTAGATGCCGCGGACCGGGTCGGTGAGGACGTCGACATAGCCCGACGCCGGGAACCAGCCCAGCGTGACGGCCAGGTACAGGATGGCCAGGATGCCCAGCCAGAAGTTGGGGACGGAGAGGCCGACCAGCGCGAAGCCGTTGGTGATCCACTCGGGCCAGCGGCCGCGGAAGCGCTCGGCGATGACACCGAAGGCCACACCGACCACGATGGCCACCACAATCGCGTAGACCGACAGCCACATCGTCACCGGCAGCGTGGTGCCGATCAGATCCACCACGGGGGTGCCGGTGCGGGTGGAGTTGCCGAAATCGCCGCGCAGGATGTTGCCCACAAAGGTCAGGTACTGGTTCACCAGCGGCTGGTCCAGGCCCAGCTGGGTGCGGACGGCGGCCAGCACCTCGGGGCTGGCGTCCTCCCCCGCCATGGCCAGGGCCGGATCGCCCGGCAGCTGCCGGACGCCGATGAACACCACCAGGGAGGCCAGGACCA
The DNA here is from genome assembly GCF_000482545.1 of Arthrobacter sp. 35W. Taxonomy (GTDB): domain Bacteria; phylum Actinomycetota; class Actinomycetes; order Actinomycetales; family Micrococcaceae; genus Specibacter. The sequence continues at coordinate 1,176,511 of NZ_KI519455.1, read as the reverse complement.
GGGTCAGGGCGGATTGCCACAATTTGGTGCCAATGTATCGAATCATCGTGCTACTTCCCCGCTTCCACGAACGCCGCATTGCTCAGGTGGACCACGCCGTCGGCGAAGGTCTGGATCCCTGCCACAGCGGTGCTGTAGGCGGTGAGGCTGCGGACCCGGTAGAGGTAGATGACGGGATTGTCCGCCTGGACCTGCTCCACCACCTGCCCGTAGAGTGCCGCGCGCTCGGCGGGATCGATGGTCTGGGCCGCGGACTTGAGCAGCTTGTCCATCGCCGGAGTGCTGTAGCCGGAATCATTGTTGCCCGCACCGGTGGAGAGGAACCGGGTCAGGTTCCCGTCCGGATCGATGCGCCCGGACCAGCCCAGCTGGATCATCTCGAAGTCGCCGCGGGTCTGGACGTCCAGCAGGGTGGCGTACTCCACCGGGTTCACCGTCAGGGCAAAACCGCCGTCGGCAATGGCCGCCTGCAGGGCCTGCGCATAGCGCAGCGCATCGGGGGAATTGCTCACCTTCATCTGGATCGGGTACGGCACCGGCACGCCGGCGTCGGCCAGCAGCTTCTTCGCGGCCGCGGGATCGTACTCGGGGCAGGCGTTGCTGAGCTCGGAGGCAAAGTGGCTCGACGGCGGGATGGGCGAGCAGGCCGGCTGGTACCAGTTGTTGAAGACTGTGTTCACCAGCGCCTTGCGGTCCACCGCCATGGAGAGCGCCTTGCGCACGGCCGCCTGCTGGGCCAGCGGGGTGTCGATCGTGCCGACCGGCTTGCCGGTTCCATTCACATTGCCCACGTTGACGGTCAGGCCCTGGTATCCCAGCGAACCCACCTGCAGCACGCCCACGCCCTTCTCCTGCATCAGCGGGTCAACGTCCTGCGGGGAGATCGAGTCCGCCACGTCCACATCACCCGAGCGCAGATTGGCCGCGCGGATGTTGGAATCCGTCATGATCCGGTAGGTGATGGTGTCCAGGTGGACGTTTCCGGCGTCGTAGTACAACGGATCGCGCTCCACCTTGATGGAGGTCTGCGGCACCCGGTTGACGAACTTGAAGGGGCCCACGCACACCGGGTGGTCGCCAAAGGCCTTGCTGGTGTCGGCCAAGGCGGTGGGTGAAAGCATCATCCCGGCCCTGTCGGCCAGGGCGGCGGTCAGCGGCGCGAACGGCGTCTTGTAGGTGATCTTCACATGCGAGCCATCCACCGTTTCCACGGCGCTGATCGGGCCCAGCTCGCCCTTGCGGACCGAGCCCTTCATGGTCAGCGCCCGGTCCAGGGTGGTGCGGACGGCCTCGGCGTTGAACGGGGTGCCGTCGGCGAAGGTGGCGTCGGTGCGCACGGGGATGACCACCGTGAGCCCGTCCGCGGACACCTCGGGGAGGGCGGTGGCCAGCTGCGGCACAATCGCGCCGTCGGCGTCGATGTCGTACAGCTTCTGGCACATGGTCTGCATTACGTAGCGCGTATAGAGCGACGACGACGTGGTCGGGTCCAGGCGGTCCGGCTCGGCGGAGAGCGCCATCACCAGGTCCCCGCCCTCGATGATGGTCCGGCCCTCGAGCGGGACCGAGGTGATGTCCGCCCGGTCAGGGGCCTCCTGCAGGGGTTGGATCGGCTGGCAGGCGCTGGTGCCCAGCGCCACGAGGACGACGGCGGCCAGGCTGGCCAGCCGCCCCAGGCCCCGGCGCCGGCCCCCGGCATGCGGCAAAAGGTGTGGTGGGTGCTGCATTCAATTCCTCAGGGAGTCATGATTCACTTGGATTGCATACAATCGTTCTAAAGAACCTAAGCTTCGTATACATTAAAAACAAGCCTTCGACATGAGGAATCCTGAATGAGAAGCCGACTGCCGCTCGCCACCGACCGACTGCACCTGATCCTGATGCTCGCCCTGACCTTCTCCACCGGAGTGGTGGATGCCGTGGGCTATCTGGGTCTTGACCGGGTCTTCACCGGCAACATGACAGGGAACGTGGTGATGCTGGGCATGGCCTTCGCCGGCGGCACCACCCTGCCTATCCTGCGGCCCGCCCTGGCCCTGGTGGCGTTCATGGTGGGCGCCGCCTGCGCCGGCCGCGTGCTGCGCGCGGCCCCGTCGGGATGGTCCCCACGCACCTCGGCGGTCTTCGGCGCCGTGGCCGCGGGCATGGCGGCACTGTCCATCTTCGTGGCAGTGGCGCCCGTGCAGCACAGCGAGCTTGAGGGCAGCATCACCACCTCGGTGATGGCGCTGCTCATGGGCATCCAGGCTGCGACGGCCCGCCGCCTCAAGGTCGCCGACGTGACGACGGTGGTGGTCACCTCCACCATCACCGGCCTGGCCGCAGATTCCCGCCTGGCCGGCGGTTCAGGTGCCCTGTGGGCACGCCGCGCACTGGCGATCGCGCTGATCCTGCTGGGCGCCCTGGCCGGATCCGCCGCCCTGCACGTGCATCTCTGGCTCGGGCCGGCATTGTCTGCGGTGATTACTGGTGCAGTGGCGTGGGTTGGGCACCGGCGGAGCGTTTCGGAGTCACGGGTTTCCGGGGAGCTAGTCGGCGCTTCGGCGTAGTCCAGCTCGCTGGTCGAGCCGGTCGAGACCCCGCGGCGCAGCCGAGCGACAACCCCATACTCCCCTGGAGCTTTGCCAGCGCCCTTGGTCTTGCCGATTTTGCTGTCGCGCCAGGCTCCGAGCAGGCGCCGGACGTCTAGCTCCATCTTTCATGGGGCGCGGCTTGCATGGCTGCCCGACACCGTCTGTGGAGGAGCGATGCTACTGAGCTACGGCCCGGGCAACAGCCAGGACATCCGCCGGCATCGGCCGCTGTAGTTTCCAAGTAATCGCGATCGGCTTGGACCCGGAGTGCTGAACGTAGTCGACCTGGCCGAGGCATGTATACGGCATGGTCATGCCTGCGTCGTCGTTCTCCGTTGCACGCGTGAAGAGGACGATTTGCGAGTTGTTGGCCTTGTGGTCCAGGTAGCGGCGACCGACCGGGCTGTCCGGCGTGGTTGAGTTCTGGGACTCCCAGTGGAAAAGCTCGTCACTGATCGCATAGTCCTTGTACATGATGGACGCCGCACGGTCTTTGGCGTCCTTCTCCAGAGTGACGAAAAGGGCGTCTGTTGCCGTCGCGTCGCACCAAGCCACTCCCTCCCTGTGTCGGGACCGGCGGCCGTCAATGGCGAGGTAGCCGAGGGCTGCCAGGATCTCCTCGCGGCGGTATGTAGCGTGGGAGTAGAGCGGTACGTGCTGGAGTCCACGGCCAAGGCCCTTGGGTGCGTACCGAGAGCGCTCGAGGGTGAACGCAACCAACTGCTGGATCTCGGAGCAGACCAGAGGGTGCCGCCGCAGGAATTTCAGGGCTTCGTCGTAGCTGCTGAATCCGGTGGCCTCGGGCCACACCGCGAAAACAAGCATGGCGCCAAAGGTCTGCTCACGCGGCCCAAGGTCCGCGTACTGCGGGCAGCCCGATGACGTGAGCATTGTGTAGGCATCGGCGCGTTCGGGGTCATCGACGCAGAGGAATTGGGTCATGCGTTTGAGGAGGAGAGTCTCTTCAAACGGTGAACCCGCCTCAGTGCCCTGGGTCTCGACAAGCTCGACCACCGGACCTGCGAGCCCGGCTTCTCGGATCAAGGATGTCCAGGAGTCACCGGTCTTGCGGTAAATGTCCTGCAGGGTATTGCCAGATTCGCGCAGGAAGTCGGCCAGATGGACCTGCCCATGGGAGCGGACGTCCTCGATCAACTGCTTCCTGTTGAACCTCAGCTGCGCCTTGATGTTGGCCAACACGATCTGCTGCGCTACACGATCCAGGACAATTTGGGATCCAGACGGCAGGAATGGGAACTCGTCGTCCACGGCCTTTTCCAAAGCCTTGCGACCCAACCCGGTGAGGGCTCTGTACTTGGCGTCGAAGCGGAATTCGCGCCGCTGCTGGCCGATGTAGTCCAGCACAGTCAGGACCGATTTCCCCTCCGCGCGGCGCAGGCCGCGGCCAAGCTGCTGCAGGAAGATGGTTGCGCTCTGAGTCGGGCGCAGCAGCAGAATGGTGTCCACCAAAGGCAGGTCCAGACCTTCGTTGAACAGGTCCACCGCGAAGACGCAGCTGAGCTCGCCCGATCGGAGCTTGACCAGCGCCTCCGCCCGCTCCACAGTGGGCGTTTCCCCAGACAGGGCAACGGACGCGATGCCTGCGGCATTGAAGACGTCTGCCATGTAGCACGCATGTGCTACAGAAACGCAGAAGCCGAGCGCACGCATCTCCGCCGTGCTGACTACCTTGTCCCGCAGTTCCTTGATCACCTTGGCTGCCCGGGCATCGTTGCCCGTATACAACTTGCTCAGGGCCGCGGAATCGTAGTTCCCTCGCCTCCACTCCACCTGGCTCAGGTCGACATCGTCGGCCACGCCAAAGTAGTGGAACGGCACCAGCAGGTCGGCGTCCAGGGCGTCCCAGAGACGGAGCTCGCTTGCGGTTCTGCCCTCAAAGAACGCATCAGCAACGTTGATGCCGTCGCCGCGTTCCGGTGTCGCGGTCAGCCCCAACAACTCCAGGGGGCGAAGATGGTCCAGTATCTTCCGATATGTCGATGCCTGGGCGTGGTGGAACTCGTCGATGACGACGACGTCGAACTGCTCCGGTTCGATCTTGTCGACGCCGAGCGCCGCAAGCGACTGGACGCTGGCAAACACCTGCTTCCACTCTGACGGCTTGTGCTCACCGACGTAGAGCTCGCCAAATGAACCCTGCTTCATCACTGTCCGGTAGGTGCTGAGCGACTGACTCAGGATTTCCTGCCGGTGGGCCACAAACAGCAAGGACAGCTTCTGTCCAGTCGCGTCGCAGAGGCGCTTGTAGTCCAGCGCCGCAATCACCGTCTTGCCCGTGCCGGTGGCAGCCACGACCAAGTTGCGGTGGTGGCTATGGACCTCGCGGGCCGATTCCAGGTCTTCCAGCATTTCCCGCTGGTGAAGGTGCGGTTCGATCTCAAGCCCGGTATCTCCGTCGTCGTTCTGGACGATGACACGGCCGCCGTTGCGCCGCAGCGCGGCATCCAACTTGGCGCCGTCGCGCTCGGGATCATAGGACTGGAAGGCACGCTGCTCCCAGTAGCTGTCGAAGGTCACTTCGAACTTCTGCAGCAGGCTCGGTGTCCCGACGCTGGAAAGCCGGACGTTCCATTCGAGGCCATCCAACATAGCGGCGCTGCTGAGGTTTGAACTACCCACATAGGCAGTGTCGAAACCCGTGTTGCGCCGGAAGAGCCAGGCCTTGGCGTGCAGACGCGTGGACTGCGTCTCGTAGTTGATCTTCACCTCGGCGCCGTACTTCGTTACCAGCAGGTCCACCGCCCGGCGCTCGGTGGCGCCCATGTAGGTGGACGTGATGACGCGGAACTTGATGCCCCGGTCCTTCAGATCCCGCAGCGCCGGCTCAATCACGCGGAGCCCCGTCCACCGGATGAAGGCACAGAGCAGGTCAACGCGGTTGGCGCTGGCCATCTCGTTGCGGATTTCGCCGGCCAACGACGGATCATCCTTGGCATTCGTCAGAAGGGCGGCATCGCTGAGCTTGGTGGCTGGTCTGCGGAGATTCCGACGGCGGAGCGTTGCCGGGGCGGCGAGCGAGATGAGCTGCTCCGGCCCGGGGCTGATGACGTCGACTGCCTGTTCCCCGATGTTGTCCTGCTCGCCGAGGGCCGCGATCAGCCGGTTCGCCAGTGCCACGCGATCCTCGGGCCTGGCGTTGTCGATGCGCTTCCTGATGATGTCACCCAGGTGCCTGGACAGGACCTCCGCGGCAGCGTCCCTGTGGACCGTTTCAAACGCCGGTTCCAGATCCGCGACGGCCGCGAGTCTGCCTGTGAGCTCCGTGGTGAGGAGTGATTCGTAGAGGCCCTCCGGGAGGCCTTCAGAATTCTGATAAGTGTTCTGTTCCGGTGCCTCGTGGGAGGCGCTGTCTTCCACGGAATCCTTGGTGGTTTCCCCAATAATTGTGCTCACCAGGCCAGGGTAATGGAGAGCTGGGACAACCGTCACAGTGACGATTCTTCAACCGTGCCGACAGCACCATGTCGGGGCCGTATCCCTCCTCCGCCGGCAGTGGTGCCCGAATCAACTTTGTGACGTGCCAAATACCCCTGTCCTGCACAGGATGTCGGCGCCTCTTGATAGGAATAGCTACATGACGACGGTTGAACTAACAAAAGATGAACGAAACGCCGTGATGGTTGAGCGCTATTCGGATGGCGAGACCTTGGACGCAATCGGACAGAGTTTTGGAGTCACGCGCGAACGAGTTAGGCAGATCATTTCGAAGTTAGGCGGCACCAACGCCGAAGAATCACGGCGCAAGCGACTCGAAGCGCGTACTGTCGAAACGCAGACCGCACGCCAGCTGTTTATGGACAGGTTCGGCAATCTCGCCTTGCAACTAGCCAACCGCGGCATCACGCGTTCAGACGCAATCGTGAAGCTAAAGACAGTGTTTCCTACAATCGATGTAGATCTGGCGGACGACGCACTTCGCGACTCGAAGATCGTCTTCGACAAGGCGCCGTCCGAAGAAATCTTTTCAGCTGAGGCCATCGCTGCTGGCATTTGGTACCTCTTGGGGTCTGACCTGGGTCTGGCGCCAGATTTCGAGTACGCAGTCGTCTGCTTGGACTTGGCCCTCATGGACGAATTGAAAGCCGCACTTTCGACTGCCAGCGTAGGTTCAGAGGATATTGCAACGATTTTGGGGGTCATCGGCGCCGCCCAGAAATACGCGTTGACGGAACCAAAATGCAGCATCACACATCAACGCTATGACCAGCTTCGCAATGAACTCGTCGGCGCCTTGGGATTGGTGTCACGACAGGGTTCAATGCCCTGGCCACCTACACACCAGACCGTCATTAAGCGACTGAATGGGTGGAACAACGCTTTGCAGAATATGGGCATTGGCACATCACCGCTGGGTCGAGGCAAGGGCTTGGTCAAGTTCACACAGACGGAATACACGGACGCTGTTCAGGACTATTGCATGGCTATGGAATATGCAGATACTCGCGCGACAGCCGAAGGCTATGACACCTGGGTCAAGAGCGAGGCGTCCTCCGGCCGGAGCCGACCAACCCTCGCTTCAGTGAGAAATGTCTACAGCACATGGAACCAAGCGGTTCGAGAGTGTCAGGGATAGAGACTGTGTCATTACTGCAATCCACCTAGGCCGGACTTACATTCAGTGGATCGTGGAGGAATTTGTTCCAACTAGTCGTGGAGTCGGAGGCGTTCATGGAGATATTCATCGTTGCTGTAGCGATGGCCGTCTGCGGACTCATCTTTTCAGCGTTGAAAAGCATTCGTCGGGGCAACCCAGGAAAACCGACTAAGAATCAGAAGCATCCCCCTCAGCAAGCAAGTCATGGAGGGATTCAATCTAGCCCTGGGATGTCGACTGGGCCAGAAGTCGTTGCCATGGCCACTTCCGTCCAGATTACTGATTGGGAAGAAGCGGCTTCATCTGAGCCGACCGTTTCAACATCCGCCACCAGCGCGTCGTCCACCTACGGCAATGGTCTCCAAGGTGACAGGTCAAGCTTCGCGGGTACAAGATTCTTTGTTGGCACCAATGGGAGCCTCGTATCCTCTGATGAACGAGAAGTATGGCTGAGCGCTAGGCGCGAGGGAGTCTCAGGCACCGATTTGAAGCGGATTGTCCTCTTGAACGGCGCACCTAGCACTCAGCGGTCAAAGCTTCTCCAGGAGAAGTTGTCCGGCTACGAGGGTCCCCGGTTGGCTCAGTTTGAGCACGGAATCACACGCGAGCCGATAATCGCCGCATGGGTCGCAGCAAAGTTCGGAATCGATCCAAACCGCCTCCTTTGCATCGGGCTAAACCCCCGGCATTTGGCAACCCCCGACGGCATTGGCACTGGGGTCGTCTGTGAAATCAAGACTTCGATCAAACCGCTCGCAAGTGCCGCAAAAACGTACCGAGATCAGATTCAATGGCAGCTTCACGTCACTGGAGCGTCGAAATCGCTATTCGTCGTTGAGAACCGAAGCTCCCTCGAACGAGAATATGCCTGGATTGCACGTGATGAAGCACGCATTGCCGTTCTAGAAGCTCATGCCAACCATTTCTTGGAAGAGCTTGACGCTGCAAAGGCTGGACAGCCCTTCGAGGCTCCGGCTCCTGTCATCCACTCAACGCAGCCGATGGCCGCCGTCAAAGAGGAGCACGCAGTGCCATGGTCACCTGACGTGGCCGAGGCGCTTGACACATCTGGGAGCCTGGCGGAGGACCATGTCTCTGATAAGAATTTGCCCCAGCAATTTGGAAGACAGCAACAGCTCCGACACGCAGAGCAACGGGCTCAGACTTGGGCGACAGAAGCTTCAATGAAGTTGCTCTTCGACTACCATGAAGGGGCCTCGCTAATGGAAATTCTTCGCGACCGATCCTGGGCAACCGAAGAGGAGATCTTGCAGGAACTGTCCCACCAACTGCTCAACGTCCAATCTCCGCTGAACAGAAAACCGTCCCAACGGAGGAAACGCACCTGGACGTATAACGAATGGGCAGATATCGAGAGCCGGTATTACACCGGGGTATGGTTGCCTTCATTGGCCAAAGAACTTGATTGCGAGCAGATCGACATTGCATTCGCACTATTTGCAATGAGACTCCCTGAGGTGCCTGTCGAGTTTTTGGATGACTGGCGGTAGCCGCTATCGATCGGACCAATGCAAAGCTTTTTCCTCTACCCACTGAAGTCATAGAGGTTGCACCAGGAAGATTCGCCTTCGGCCATCGGGTGACTCCAACGGGATCTCCGCGCTGCACCACTCCTGTGAGGTAGCTTTGCCCTAACTGTGGATCACTTGCGCCTTGGGGGCGCGGCAAGGACCGATGAATATGGTGCGATGCATTCCTGCGGAACCGGAATTTGGCGAGGGCCAGCTTGCCGAGAAGGCGGTGTGGGAAAGCCTCCGCAACAGCCTGCCGGAGGACGCCGTCGTCGCCCATTCTGTGTTGGTCCGGCATGGCCGCGCAGAGCACGAGATTGATCTGCTCGTCCTGTGGCCCGGCGTCGGCATGGCCGCCATCGAGGTCAAAGGCGGCCGCATCGCCATCAAGGACGGGCAGTGGCAGCAATCCGACAGGGGTGGCTGGCGAAAGATCCAGAGTCCGGTGGCCCAGTCGCAGAACTCCATGCACGCGTTCAAAGACTGGCTCAGCGGCCAAGCCAGCACCCCTCTGAGCAGCCGCTTCGCCTACATGGTGGCTTTGCCGTACACACCGGTTCCGGCAGACTGGGCGATGGCCGGCTGCCCGCGCAGCCTCATCCTTGACCAGATGGACGTGACCACCCCCGCGGAAAGGATCCGTGCCGCGATTGAGCAGGAGGGCGGCGGCGCCTCGCCGCTGGCACCGGCCTATTTGGAGCGCATCATCCAGCACCTGTCCGGAAACCTTGGTTCGCCGACGACGGCGGCCGGCGGCCTTGGTCCCTCAACCGGCGCGATCACCGAGGATCTCCAGGACCACTTGACCCAGCGCCAACAGATACTCCTCGCAGCCACACGTTCTCTCCCCCGTATCAAGTTCACCGGTGGCGCAGGCAGCGGCAAGACGTGGCTGGCCGTGGAGAAGGCCGCGACGCTGAGCAAGGCTGGCAAGCGCGTGGGGCTGTTTTGCTACAACAAGGGTCTGGGCCAGTACCTGCAGAACCGGGTCAATACCTGGCGGCATGCCAAACCCGCTTTCACGGGCGAGTTCCACGCCTTTGTCACCAAACTCGGCGTGCCCAACGGCACCGGCCCGGACTATTTTGAGAATGAAATGCCGCGGCTGCTGGCCGAGCTGGCTGCTGGGCTTCCCGACAGCGAAAAGTTCGATGCCGTCGTGATCGACGAGGCGCAGGACTTCGCGCCCTCCTGGTGGGATGCGCTGCTCGCCTGCATGAAGGACCCGGAACACGGCGAGGTGTACGCCTTCATGGACGATCGGCAGGACGTGTACAAGCGCTGGGGCGGCCCGGGCGAAACGCCCAACCAGCTGGCAGATCTGGTGCCCATCCACATTGACGAGAACCTGCGCAATACGCGGAAGATTGCGGAGTCCTTCAAACCGTTTGCCAGCGAGTTCTTCACCCCGCGCGGCGGGACGGGATTGCCCGTGCGCCTCGTGGGCTGTGCCACGGACGAGGCGCTGGATGTAGCGGCGGACTGCGTGGACGCACTCATCGAGGAGGGCTGGGCCAACAACCAGATGGCGCTGCTGACCACCAAGAACCGCCACCCCATCCACCAGGAGCACTTCGACAACGGCACCGTAGAGGAGTATTGGCGCGAGTTCCACGCGAACGAGGCGGAGTTCTACGGCCACGTCCTCGGATTCAAGGGGCTGGAGCGCTCAGTCGTTATTCTCTGCGTGAACGGGTTCAAGGACCTGGAACGGGCGGCGGAGCAGCTCTACGTGGGCCTCTCGCGGGCCCGCAGTCTGCTGGTGGTGGTTGGCTCGACGGACCTGCTCAGGGAGGCCGGCGGCAACCAATTCGAGCTGGCCCTCAACCGGGCGGAGCGGTGGGCACCGCAGGTCAGCTGAGGGCCTGGAAATCTGGCTACAGCGCGTGGGTGGCTATCAGCCGTGAGAGTCCGCGGATGTCCACTCCGCTCTTGAACTCGAGACGGACCTTTCCAAGACCGCTGAACCACAGGTCAAGCTCCGCATCCAGATCAAAGGTCCCAGCAGTTTCCACGGAGAAGGACTGGATCTTCGAATAGGGCATGGACGTGTAGTCGCGCTTCTTGCCCGTCATGCCCTGCACGTTGACTGCAATCAGCCGCTTGTCGGTGAAAACAACGTAGTCCCGGATCCCCTTGAACGCGGCCAAGAGATTCTCGCCTTGAATCATCAATTGGCTGACATCCGAGCCCACTTCGGCCATATCGCAGGGTCCGAGCTTGGCGAAGGATGCATTGTTGAAGTCGATCATGCCCTACACGCTACCGGCGGAACCTCGCGCCCCTTGACACAGTCCGATCAACACCGTGGGATGTAGGGACGTGATTCGTGCTGAACCAACGGCACAAGCCATCAACCGAAGGAGCACAAAATGGGAATTCTCGGATTCATTATTCTTGGACTCATCGTTGGCGCCATCATCAAGAACGTGATGCCAGGCCGCGTGGGAGGTGGCTGGGGAACCAGCCTGGTCCTGGGCGTGGTCGGCGCGATCGTGGGCGGCTGGATCGGCTCGCTGGTCTTCCGCACGGGATTGGGTGACTTCTTCGACATTCGCACCTGGGTCCTGGCCCTCATTGGCGGCGCTGTCGTGGCCGGAGCCTACGGAGCCATCAAGGGCCGGAAATAGGCCAGTAATAAACCCAGAAATAAACAGAGGCGGCGGTCAGGAATCCTTCCTGGCCGCCGCCTCTGAACGTGCCTATTATTCGCAGCCGATGCCGTCGTTGTCGCGGTCTAGGTGCGCTGCATAACCGGGCTGCCCTCGGTAGACAGGTGCCGCACCCGCGGCCCGGGCTGCAGTGCAATTCTTGTAGTACACGGCGGCCGGAGGTGCCTGCACATACTTTGCAGCTTGTTCTGCCGCGGCCTTGTCGGCGGCGGCTTGGGCTGCAGCGGCCGCCTGTGCGGCGGCCGCCTGTGCGGCGGCCGCCTGAGCCGCAGCTTGGTCGGCGGCAGCCTTGTCAGCTGCGGCTTGAGCGGCGGCGGCCTGCTCCGCCGCGGCCTTGTCGTCAGCGGCCTTCTTTGCGGCCACCACCTTGACCGAAGATGCCCTGTCCATCCACAGGACGGTGCCGTCGACCCCCACGGTGCAGATGAACTCGGTTCCCTGTTGGGTCTTGGAGGCCTCCGGTGTGGCACATTTGGTCAGGGCCAGGCTGGTTGCCGAAGGAGAACTCGCGGCCGAGGGGGTCGCCGACGATGTCTGCGCCGTGCGATCCGACGTGGCACCAGCGGCAGAAGGGTCGGTTGCACCTTTGGCGCCACATCCGCCAACAAGAAGCGCAAGCCCAACAACTACGGCTGCTGCGGCAAGTTTCCGATGCGGACCCTGTGCAGTCGATTGGATGTTCTTCACTGGATTTCCCCCTGGAAAGTTTGTCTGCCGCTCGTGCGACCACGCAAGGCTAGCAACGCCGCGGCGCCCGCACTGTTACGGTCAACATTTGCCAAGGGGCACGAATGGTGAATGCTGGGACGGCTTGTCTGTGAACTCAAGAAGCAGCTAGGACTTGTACAGTTTCGCCATGAGTTTGGGGTCCACAATCTCGGTTCGAATGACTTCCTCGATGGCCTCAATGGTGGTGGTAATCCCGGTCCGGCGCTTGATCTCCCGACGCATCTCATCCATCATCTGCTCGGAGAGGATCACGTCCAGCAGCGCAGCGGGCTCGGTAGCCGCGCGGTGCTTCCACAGCTCGTCGATGCGGCGGCGCTTCAGTGCCTCCCGGTGCAGGTTGAACAGGGCATTGGCCTTCTCCTGGACGGATTCCGCGCCCAGCAGATTGATTTCAAAGGCGAGGTTCACCAACACCGGCAGCCCGCCGGTGAGGTGGTACGCCTGCCAGACCACGCCGTTGGTCAGGATCATCCACTCGACACCCTCGTTGACGGCGTACATCTGCACCTGGCGCAGGTGGCGTTCGTTGAGTTTCTGGCTGACGCGCTTGACCTCAATGAACGCCACCAGCTGCTTGTCGATCCGCACGCCGTAGTCGGCAAAGTCCTGCCGGACCATGTATTCGGTGGTGAGGTCGCGGAACTTGTCGTAGCCCAACCCCTCGCACAGCATGTCGGTGATGAGCAGGCGGGTGTCGCCCTCATTGGCGTCACGGGCCAGCAGATCTGCCAGCGGCTTGGCAAAGCGGCGGACGGCGGACTCAACCTGCTCACGCGCGTCGGCCTCCCACTTGGTCCCCTTTGCCCTGGCCGAGGACTTGTCCGCGGCCGGCTCGGCGGGGGCCTTCTTCGCGGTCGGAGGAACGACGACGACGGCCTCCGGTTCGGCGGCCGGATCAGGAACGACCTCAGCCACCACCGCCATGGAAACCCGCCCCACCGGTGCCGAGAGCTCCTCGGGCAGGTGCACATGCGGATCCACCACGCCAAAGGCCGCCTGCGAGAGAATCCACTTCAACGTGGCCGACCAGGCATCCACCAGCGACCGGTCCGGGGTGGCGATATCCACTGTGCGCCCCACGGCAATGGCGATCAGGTCCGACTCCACCGGCACGGCGTGCCCGCGGCCGGCGGCATCGGCGGCCCATGCAGTCAGTGCCTGAGCCCGCTGCTGGGCCTTGGCGTCCAACAAAGCATTTTCAATCATGGCGATCCCCCACCTCATTGCAGTTGCACGTGAACTACTTGTCGACAGAGTACATAGCCACCGCCCCCACGCGCCCCGTATGTCCCCCGTGATGATTAGGATGGCAATACCGGCTGCATAGATAATGTAGTGAGATCTTGGGGGATTCTTCCTGGGACAGGTACAAGTTCTGCCGTGTCCCACGATGCCGCGGCCCGGACTTGGGAAGGGGTTGTCTCAGCGTGTTCATCAAAACATTTGGCTGGTCATTCGGCATCTCCGCCGTGGCCCTGGTTGTGGCGTTCCTCTACGGCGGCCTGAACGCCCTCATCCTCTGCGCGATTCTGGGCATTCTGGAAGTCAGCCTGAGCTTCGACAATGCCGTGGTCAACGCCCGCATTCTGGAAAAGATGAGCGCCTTCTGGCAGAAAATCTTCCTCACCGTCGGCATCCTGATCGCCGTCGTCGGCATGCGCGTCCTGTTCCCGCTGCTGATCGTGGGCGTCACGGCCAACCTGAACCCCATCCAGGCCATTGACCTTGCCCTGCAAAAGGGCGACATCCACACGGAGGGCAGCTACGCCTACCTGCTGCACGAGGCCCACCCGCAGATCGCCGCGTTTGGTGGCATCTTCCTGTTGATGATCTTCCTGGACTTCATGTTCGAGGACCGCGAGCTGCGCTGGATCTCGGTGCTGGAGCGGCCGCTGGCCTTCATGGGCCGGCTCAACGGGGCCTCCATGGTGATCGGTCTGCTGGTGCTGGTGGCCTCCGCGCAGCTGGCCGCCGATGGCAAGGAAACGCAGATCCTCTTTGCCGGCATCCTCGGCCTGGTCACCTACTTCCTGGTCAAGGGCCTGGGCGATCTGTTCGATGTGGACCACGACGGCGACACCGACGCGGACGACGCCGGTGCGATCGCCAAGCGGGTCTCGCGGGTCTCGACAAGCTCGACCACCGGGACCACCGGGGTCGGGAAGGCCGTGGGCAAAGCGGCCTTCATGCTGTTCCTCTACCTCGAGGTCATCGACGCGTCGTTCTCGTTCGACGGCGTCATCGGCGCCTTCGCGATCACCTCGGACCCGATCATCATCGCCCTGGGACTGGGCCTGATCGGCGCCATCTTCGTCCGCTCGCTCACCGTCTACCTGGTCCGCCAGGGCACCCTGGATGAGTTCGAGTACCTGGACCACGGCGCGCACTGGGCCATTGGCGCCCTGGCCACCATCCTGCTGCTGACCATCAGCATCGAGATCAACGAGGTCATCACGGGCCTCATCGGCGTCCTCTTCATCGGCGCCGCGTTCATCTCCTCCGTCGCCCGCAACAAGCGGATCGCGGCCGGCAAGGAACTTGAAGCAAGCACCACTCGTTCCACCTGAAACCCCTCTACATCAATCAAGGACGGTAATTCCATGGGATTGTCACTGCAAAAGGGCCAGACGCTCTCGCTCGCCAAGAACGACGGCGCCCCCTTCACCCGGGTGCGTTTGGGCCTGGGCTGGGACTCCGCAGCGCCCGTCAAGCGCGGCCTCTTTGGCGGCCTGAAGAAGCCGGCCGAGATCGATCTGGATGCCTCTGCCATCTTCTTTGACGCCTCCGGCAAGGCAGTGGACGTGGTCTACTTCAACCAGCTGGCCAGCAAGGACGGCTCCACGCAGCACACCGGTGACAATCTCACCGGCGCCGGCGACGGCGATGACGAGTCCATCCTGGTGGACCTCAGCCGGGTGTCCCCCGCCGTGTCGCAGATCGTCTTCATCATCTCCAGCTACAGCGGCCAGACTTTCGATCTGGTGCAGAACGCCTTCTGCCGCCTGGTCGATGAGTCCACCGCCGGCACCCCCGAGGTGGCCCGCTACCAGCTCACCGACGCCGGCACCCACACCGCCATGATCATGGCCAAGGTGTCCCGCACCGGCACCGGCTGGTCCTTCAAGGCCATCGGCGACCGCGCCACCGGCCGCACCGCCGGGGACCTGGTGCCCCACGCAGCGGCGGCACTTTAAGCTCAGCTCCAACGTTTCGACAGTAGTAGCAAAGGAAAGGTAGTCGAATGGCTTCTTTGACCCTCAGCAAGGGCAGCAACCTCTCGTTGACCAAGGCAGACCCCGGTCTGCGCCGCGCTCTGGTGGGCCTCGGGTGGGATCCCCGTTCCACCAGCGGGGACGCCTTCGATCTGGATGCCTCCGCCCTGCTGATTGGCGCCAATGGCAAAGTCCGTTCGCAGGACGATTTCATTTTCTACAACCAGCTCGCGGCCAAGGACGGTTCCGTGGTCCACCAGGGCGACAACCGCACCGGTCTGGGCGAGGGCGACGACGAGCAGATCCTGGTTGATCTGGACCTCGTGGCCGCCGACGTTGAGCGCGTGGTCATCGTGGTCTCCATCGACCAGGGCGACACCCGCCGGCAGAACTTCGGCCAGGTCCGCGACGCCTACTGCCGCGTGGTCAACCAGGAAACCGACACCGAGGTGGTCCGCTACGACCTCAGCGAGGACGCTGCGGCCGAGACCACAATGATCTTCTGCGAGATCTACCGCCACAACGGTGAGTGGAAGTTCCGGGCCGTGGGCCAGGGCTACGCCGCCGGCCTGTACGGGCTGGTCACCGACTACGGCATCACCCTGGACTAGGCAGAACCCCACGCACCACCGGTGGCTGCCGCCGCACAGCGCGGCGGCAGCCACCACCACCCACTCCACTGAGGCTGCACAGCAGCCCCGCACCGACAAAGGACCGCTTCCATGGCTGGACTGACACTTGCAAAAGGCAACAACCTCTCCCTGACGAAGACCGATCCGGGCCTGCAGAAGGCACTGGTTGGCCTGGGCTGGGACCCGCGCACCACCAGCGGCGAGCCCTTTGACCTGGATGCCTCGGCGCTGCTGATCAGCGCCACCGGCAAGGTCCGCTCCTCCGCCGACTTCATCTTCTACAACCAGCCCACCGCTGCCGACGGCTCCGTCTCCCACCTGGGTGACAACCGCTCCGGCGAAGGTGCCGGCGACGACGAGCAGATCCTGATCGATCTGACCAAGGTTGCCGCCGACGTCGAGCGCGTGGTCATTGCCGTCTCGATCGACAAGGCCGACGAGCGCCGCCAGAACTTCGGCCAGGTCCGCTCGGCCTACTGCCGCGTGGTCAACCAGGCCACCGACACGGAGATTGTGCGCTTCGACCTCAGCGAAGACGCCGCGCCGGAGACCTCCATGGTCTTCGCCGAGGTCTACCGCAACGGTGCCGACTGGAAGTTCAAGGCCGTTGGCCAGGGCTACGCAACGGGGCTGGCCGGCATTGCCGGCGACTTCGGCGTCGTCTTCGGCTAAGCCACCACCCTTTTCCCACAGCTGACCCACCACGGAGAGACTGGCACCACGATGAGCATGCCCCTTACCCCGCCCGACACCAACGAAGCGGCCCTGGTGCTGCGCGCCCCCGATGCGCCGGCCATTGTGGAGCCGGACAACGCCCCGGGCATGGTGCCGGTTCCGGCCGACCGCCAGGTGGAGATCAGCCAGCAGGCACGGGAGTTTGTCTCGGAGATTGCCAACATCGATCCGCGCAGCCCGGAGTTCACCACCAAGGTGGAGGGGATCTCCAAGCTGGCCGGGGCGGAGATCACCTCCTCCAGCGGGTTCTCCAGCCGCATGCTGGAGCGCTCGTCGACGTCGGTGGCCGGTGCCAAGAAGACTGGCAACAGTGCGCAGGTGTCCGTGGCCACTACGCTGGGCGATCTGCGCTCCACTGTGGAGGACCTGACGCCGAACAACGCCGATCTGGGCGTGGGGCGGAAGATCCTGGGCTTCATTCCGGGCGGGAACAAGCTGGCCAAGTACTTCCAGAAGTACGAGTCGGCGCAGACCCAGCTGGACAAGATCATCAAGTCCCTGATGGCCGGCCAGGACGAGCTGCTCAAGGACAACGCCACCCTGGCGGGCGAGAAGGTGCAGCTCTGGGAGACCATGCAGACGCTGAGCGAGTACGCCGTCTTCGCCAAGGCCCTGGATGCCGCCTGCGTCGAGAAGATCGATGCCAAGCGCGCCTCCGGCCAGATCGAGGAGGCGCAGAAGCTTGAGGCGGACGTGCTCTTCCCCATCCGCCAGCGCCACCAGGACATCCTGACCCAGCTGGCCGTCTCGGTGCAGGGCTACCTGGCCATGGACCTGATCCGCAAGAACAACCTGGAACTGATCAAGGGTGTCGACAGGGCCCGGACGACGACGATTGCCGCGCTGCGGACCGCCGTCATCGTGGCCCAGGCGCTGGCGAACCAGAAGATGGTGCTGGACCAGATCGATGCCATCAACACCACCACGAACAACATGATTCTGAAGACCTCGGAGATGCTCAAGGACCAGACCGTCCGCATCCACGAGCAGGCGTCCAACTCCGGCGTCAGCGTCGAGACCCTGCAGAAGGCCTTCGACAACGTCTTTGCGACCATGGATGCCATCGACACCTTCCGCGCCACAGCGGCGAAGAACATGGAAGGCACAGTGCACGCTCTAGAGGCCGGGCTGGAGAAGGCCAAGCCGTACCTGGAGCGGTCCCGCCAGGGCTCGCAGGACTAGCAGTTCCTGCTGGCAGTTCCAGCTTTAACAACAGAATCAACGACGCGAAAGTAGTGGCGGCAGCATAGTGATCCGCAAGTTTGTTGGCTCCCTGTTCAAGGGTGCCCCGGCGGCGGGCATTGTCGAGCCCAGCTACCAGGAGGGTGTTGAATCCGAGGACGCGCAGACCGCTGCGTCCCTGGACAATCTGCGGACGGCAATTCGGCGCGCGGGCGCCGAATTGCCGCCGCTGGTGTCCTCACAGCTGCGCCAGATCGATGACCTGCTCCGCACGGTGGTTGCCGCCGTCGCCGCGCAGAACGCCTCCACCGAGCAGCGCGTGCTGCTGGGCGCCATCATCTCGGACTACATCCCCTCGCCGCTGCGCTCCTTCCTGGCCATTCCGCCGGCGGACCGCACCCCGGACTCCCGCGCCACGGCCCTGCTCGTGGAACAGCTGGCCACACTGGAGGCCACCATCGCGGACCTGCTGAACCAGATCCGCATCGGCGCCATCGCCGAGCTCTCCACCCACGGCCGCTTCCTAGCGGACAAGTTCTCCGGCCCCGGCGCCGGTCTGGAACTTGGCACGCCCCCTCGATTGGACTCTCCATAATGGGAAACCTTGTACCCGGCGCCAACGCCGCGCTCACCGCCGAAAACCCGGGCCTGGCCAAGGTGCTGGTGGGCATGGGCTGGGAAACCATCCCGAGCCTGGGCCCGCAGGCCGAGCTGGTGCCCTTCGCCGTGCTCTGCGATTCCTCCGGGGCCGCGCTCTCCAACGACCACATGGTCTTCTTCAACCAGATTGCCAGCGCCGACGGCTCGGTGGTCTTTGCCGGCGACGACGACACCGAGCAGATCGACGTGGACCTGTCACTGGTTCCCGCCGACGTCGCCAAGATCGCCTTCATCGTCTACGTGGACCCGGACACCCGCGGCAACGGGACGTTTTCCTCCGTGCGCTCGGCGTACATCCGGGTGGCCACGGCGGAGAACCGCGAGCTGGTGCGCTTCAACGTGCCCATCAGCGCCGCGGACAACATCACGGCGATGATGTTCGGCGAGCTCTACCGCCACCGGGACGATTGGAAGTTCCGCGCCCTGGGCCAGGGATACTCCACTGGCCTGGCCGGCGTCGCCAAAGACTTCCGGATCGACACCTAGCCGTGGGCCCGAATTCTTCCCGGCCGCGGACGGATCTGCCGTACCTGCGCCGGCGGATCAAGCCCGGCGCGGCCGCCGCGGCTCCTGTTGTTGCTGCGCCTGCTGCCGCGCCCGTATCCGCGCCTGCCTCGGCATCGCTGAGCCTGGGACGGACGGCGACGGCGGCAGCGCCGTCGGGCGGCGGGCTGTCCTTGTCGCGCCCCCCGTCCGCTCCGGCGGCATCCTCCGCTCCGTCCGGCAGCGCCGGGCTCTCGCTCTCCCGCCCGGCCCCCACGGCCACCGCCCAGAGCTCGGGGTCGGGTTCCAGCTCCCTGGTCCTCGGCGGGCGCGGCGGCTCCCAAGCGGCACCCGCGCCGTCGTCGCACCAGGCCACCCGCACCGCACCGCCGTCGCACGCAAAACCCTCGCCCACCCGGCTGCTCTTTGCCGCCCCCGGCATCGACGACGTCCGCCAGCTGGACGAGCACACCCCCATGGTCCGCCTCAACGCGCGCCAGTCCGCCATCGGCACCCTGCTGGTCACGGGCGCCGGGGCGATCGCCTGGGAGACCATGGACAAGACCACCGGCGGGGCCACGGTGCGCGGCGACGCTGCCGGAACCCCCTCCCGGACCGCGGGCAACCGGCCGCTGGTGGGCTTCCAGGAGCAGGATGCCTTGGTCTCGCTGCGCCACGTCCGCACGCTCCGCCGCGCCCTGTTCATGGGCCGCGGCCCGGCCCCACTGGGTGTGCGGATCTTCGACGGCGCCACCCTCACCGTGCCCGCGCCGTCCAACGGGCAGATGTTTGTCCTGTCCCTGCTGCAGATCGGCGGGCTGCTGGAACTGCGCGCCGAGCCCCTGCCCGAACGCATGACGGACCAGGAAATCTGGGCCGAATTCGGCTTCACCATGACCCACCACGTCGCAGCACAGCGGGAACGAGGCTGAGCGCCATCATGCGCCACTTCAACTACCTCAGCCCGGAGCGGTCCAGCCAGCTCTTCTACCGCCAGCCCGAGGAACTGCACCTCGACTCGGATCCGGCGCTGCTGGCCGTGGCCCTGGGCGCCACTCTGTACACGCCGGGGAACCGGCCCACGCTGGTGCGCGACATCGACAAGCAGGGCGCCGCCGGCTGCACCTCTATGGTGCTGTGCCTGGAGGATTCCATTGCCGACGACGAGGTGGCCGCCGCCGAGGAGAACGTGGTGGCCACCTTGGCCGAGCTGCACCGCGGGGACACCGGTCCGGATGCCTCCACGACCGTCAACGACAGGCCTTTGCTGTTCGTCCGCGTCCGCACCCCCGAGCAGATGGAGGACCTGGCCCGGCGCGCCGGATCCTCGCTGGATGTGCTGGCCGGTTTTGTCATCCCCAAGTTCGACGACGAGGCCGGCGCGGCCCAGCGCTTCCTGGACGCCCTGCACCGCATCCACCGCGACTGCGGCCAGGGCGGGGAGGACGGCCGGCGCCGGCTGCGGATCATGCCCATTCTGGAGTCCGCCGCCGTCATCCACACGGAGTCCCGGGCCCGGGCGCTGACCAACATCCGGCGGGTTCTGCGCGAGAACCGCGAGGACATCCTGGCCGTGCGGATCGGCGCCACGGACATGTCCAGCGCCTTTGGCCTGCGCCGCTCGCGCGATCTGACCATCTACGACGTCAAGGTGGTGGCCGCCGTCATCGCGGACATCGTCAACGTGCTGGGCCGCCCCGAGGATGGCTACGTCATTTCCGGCCCGGTCTGGGAGCATTTCTCCAACGGCGAGCGACTGCTTCGCCCGCAGCTGCGCGCCACCCCCTTCGCCGAGGCGGACGAGGAGGAGCTGCGCGGGCGGATCCTGCTGGCCAATCTGGACGGCTTGATGCGCGAGATCGGCCTGGACCATGCCAACGGCCTGCTGGGCAAGACGATCATCCATCCCACGCACATTCCGCTGGTGCATGCGATGTCCGTGGTGACCCATGAGGAGTACCTGGATGCCATGGAAATCCATGGCAAGACCGGCGGCGGTGCTGCGGCCTCGCCCTATGGCAACAAAATGAATGAGATGAAGCCGCACCAGTCCTGGGCGGCGCAGACGCTGCTGCGTGCCAAGGCGTTTGGCGTGGCGGCGGAGGGTGTGGGATTCGTGGATCTGCTGGAAGCGAGCATGGCGTGAGGAATGCTGCCGTGCCGGCCGACGCACCCGTCTGGACGGGTGGCTTTGTCCGGGGTGCCCTGGGCGTTGCCATCCACACCGATCCGGACCGCAGCCTGCTGCCGGTGGAGGATCTGGTGGGGCTGGCCCTGCGCCGCAACCCCAAGCGCGCCCACCTGCTGGTCTCCCGGGTGCTGGCCAAGCATGTGCCCACCCGCCCCGCGCTGGCCATGGCGGCCGGCCGCCTGCTGGGCGTGCTGGTGGCCGATGCCATCGCCGGCCGCGAGCGCCCCGGAACCCGTGCCGCCGCCGTCGACCTTGGCCACCTGCTGGAGGCCGACGACGGCTCCCGCGGCCGGGCGCTGCTGGCGGCCCTGGACGGCCTCGCCACGGACCATCCCGGCGCCATCACCATTGGCTATGCGGAGACCGCCACGGGGCTGGGGGCGCTGGTGGCGGAGTCCATCGGCTCGTACTATCTCCACTCCACGCGGCACGCACCGGCCGGGGCCACCGCCTCCGCGGGGTTCGAGGAGGGCCACTCGCACGCCACCTCGCACCGGCTGCTCCCCACCGATCCGCAGTGGTTGGAAAAGGCCGGCCCGGTGGTGCTGGTCGATGACGAGCTGAGCACCGGTTCCACCATCATCAACACCATCCGTGC
This sequence comes from Arthrobacter sp. 35W, assembly GCF_000482545.1. Classification (GTDB taxonomy): domain Bacteria; phylum Actinomycetota; class Actinomycetes; order Actinomycetales; family Micrococcaceae; genus Specibacter. The sequence continues at coordinate 1,154,697 of NZ_KI519455.1, read as the reverse complement.
CCTGCACTCCCTGGTGCCGCATGGGCGCTACATCGTGGCCTCGCTCATCGACCTGCGCACCGACGCGGACCGCGTCCGCTTTGAGCAGCTGGCCGCCGAGCTGGGGACGGACATCGCCGTGGTGGCGCTGGGCTGCGGCACCATCGACCTTGCCCCGGACATTCTGGAGCGGGCGCAGGTGCTGATCGCGGGGATGTCTATTGCTCCGGCCACTGCGTCCGTCCGGGAACCTGCACGCATCACCACCATCACCCTGGATGAGGGCACCGTGCCCGCGCAGCGCAGCGGCAGGTTCGGCAAGGAGCCCGGTGGGGATCGGGCCGCCGGCCAGACCGCCGATACGGTGGCCGCGCAGATTGCCGCCGAGCTGGCGCCGCAGCTCCCGGCCTCCGGCGGGACGCTGGTGCTGGGCACCGAGGAGTTCATCCACCTGCCCCTGGCCGTGGCCCACGCCCTGGACGGCTTCGCGGGTGCGGAACCCGTGCACTTCTCCACCACCACGCGCTCCCCCATCGTGCCGCTGGACAGGGCGGACTACGCCATTGCCTCGGCCGCCACATTTGCCAGCCATGACGTGACGGAGGACGGCCCGGGCATCCGCTTCGCCTACAACGTCTCCGGCTCCGGGCGTCGCTTCGACACCATTTTCGTCCTGCCCGAGCCGGGCACCGATCCAACCACCGTAGACGGTGCCGGAAGCCTCACCGAGGCCCTCGCCGCGCACTGCCGCCACGTCGTCGTCGTGCATCTGCCCGCGTCCATCCCAGCCACTGCTGAACGGAATTCCCCCACCCCATGACCACCAGCACCGCTCCGAGCGGACTTCCCACCCCGTTGACGGGGCCGGACTTTGGCTCCTACCCGGCCCAGGATGTCCGCTGGCTGCTCAAGGACCTGGGCGGCCTCGCCCTGGAGGCCCCCACCGCCGAGCGCGAAGCGGCCATCCAATCCGGGGCAGCCAACTACGCCGAGTCCCTGCCCGTGGAGTACACCCCCACCGCCGAGTACCAGCAGCTCTACGCCAGCGCCCTGGAGCGGTCGGCCAGGCGGATCGCCACCGCCGTCGGCGTGGTCACCGGCCAGGGCCTGGCCGCCCGCATCAACCAGCCGGTGCTCGTCTCGCTGGCCCGCGCCGGCACGCCCGTTGGCATTCTGATGCGCCGCTGGGCCCAGCAGATCCACGGCCTGGACATTCCGCACTACACGATGAGCATCGTCCGCGGGGTGGGGCTGGACGAGACGGCGCTGCGCTATCTGGCCGCGCACCACCGCCCGGAGCAGATCATCTTTGTGGACGGCTGGACCGGCAAGGGCGCCATCTCCCGCGAGCTGGCGTCGGCCCTGGACCGCTTTGCCCAGAGCGATGGGATCCGCTTCAGCTCCGAGCTGGCGGTGCTGGCGGACCCGGGGCACTGTGCGGACATCTACGGCACGCGCGACGACTTCCTCATCCCCTCCGCCTGCCTCAACTCCACCGTCTCGGGGCTGGTGTCGCGCACGGTCTTCAACACCCGCCACATCGGGCCCAACGATTTCCACGGCGCCAAGTTCTACGCCGAACTGGCCGGCAGCGATGTCTCGATGGACTTCCTGGCCGCCGTCCAAAGCCACTTTGGCGCCGTCCGCGGCGATGTGGCGGAGGCCCTGGCACTACCGCGGACCATGGACGGCGCGCCCACCTGGTCCGGCTGGGAGGCGGTGGAAACGCTCAGCCGCCGCTACGGCATCGACAACATCAACCTGGTCAAGCCCGGCGTGGGTGAAACCACCCGGGTGCTGCTGCGCCGGGTCCCGTGGAAGGTATTGGCCAATCCGGACGCCCTGGACGAGCTGGGCCATGTGCTGCTGCTGGCCCAACAGCGCGGCGTGCCGGTGGAAGAGGTTCCCGGGCTGCCGTACAGCTGCGTGGGGCTGATCCGCCCCCTGGCCGGTGCCGACGACGACGCCGAGCCGCCCGCGCCGGCGGGACCCGCCGTCGTCGTACCCGCCTCCGCCGCCGTCACCGCGGCTCCCGTCACCGCGGCTCCCGTCACCGCGGGGGACGCCCAGTGACGGCTGCGCCGCTGCCGCTGGTGGCCTGCGATCTTGACAGGACGCTCATCTTCTCCGGCAAGGCGCTGGCCCTGGCCGCCCCCGAGCACCAGGCGAAGTCCCTGAATGTGGTGGAAATGTACGAGGGCGCGCCGCAGTCCTACATGACCGTGGCATCGGAACGGCTGATCACCGCCATCAAGGCATCGTCCACATTTGTTCCGGCGACCACGCGCACCGTGGCCCAGTACTCCCGCGTGCAACTGCCCGGGCCGCCGTCGGAGTTCGCGATCACCACCAATGGCGGAGTCATCCTGCACCGCGGCAAGACGGATGCGCATTGGCACGGCCACATGGCGGCCCGCGTGAAGCGTGAATCCAAGCCGCTTGCCGAGGTCGAGGCCTTTCTGGGCCGGGCGGACTTTGCCCCCTGGGTGCTGCGCCTTCGCCGGGCCGAGGACCTCTTCGTCTACGCGATCATCGACAGGCTGGCCATGCCGGAGGAATTCGTTGCGGAACTGGAGGCCTTCTGCACCGCCGCCGGGTGGACGGTGTCCATCCAGGGCCGGAAGCTCTACTGCATCCCGGTGCCGATCAACAAGGCCACGGCCCTGGCGGAGGTGCGCCGGCGCACCAACGCGGACTATGTCATCGCCGCCGGGGACTCGCTGCTGGACCAGGACATGCTCCACGGTGCCACGGCCGCCTTCCGCCCCCGCCATGGAGAGCTCAACGTCACGGACTACCGGGCCCCGCACCTGCGCATCACCAAGCACGCGGGCGCCCTGGCCGGCGAGGAAATCCTGGCCGGGATCAACGCGCTGCTAGACAGCAAACACAGCGGCGCCGTCGTCGAACCCCAGAAATGAACATGATTGCCGCCGGGGAACATGCGCACGCGTACTCCCCGGCGGCACATGTGTTCGAAACCGGCTGGGACGCTAGTGCCGGCGCTGCTCGGCATCGTTGTCCTCGTTGTCGGCGAGGCCATAGGCGCCGTCGATGATCTCGCCCTTGAATGCGCGCTCACGGATCAGGGCGTCAATGTCCCCGCGGAGTCCGTTCATGATGGCGGTGCGGCGGGCGACGTCGGCCTCGAAGGCGGCCAATTCCGTGGCGTCCAGCTGCGACGCCCCCACGGTGCCGGCCACCAGCTGCAGGTGCAGATACTCGCTGTCGCGCTCCAGCTGGGTCATCAGCGCATCGCACTGGGCAATGCCGGCGGACAATTCATGGTTCACGTGCGTCAGGCGCGCCAGCCAGCCGTCCATCAGCGGCGGATCCTGGGCCAGCTTCTCCACATATTGCGAGTGCGCACTCTTCTTCAGGGCCGACGGCGCGTAGGCGGCCAGGTGCGGGGCCATTTCCCGCCAGGCATCCTCCTTGGCCTCGACCAGCGAGGTGCCGTTGCGCAGCGAATCCAGCACCTCGCGGGTGTAGCCGTCGCTGGTGCGCAGCACGGACAATCCGGCACCCAGGAGCAGCGAGACGGCTGCTTCATCCAGCGGACCCGGGAAGGGGTAGGGCCCCATGCCGCGGTTGTAGCGGCTGACGTCGTAGGCCCAGACGGCGTCGTGGCAGGCAGCGGCCGACGACGGCGGGAGCCCGCTGGCCACGCAGTCCGCGCCGCTGCGGGCGGGCCGGGTCAAGATGGTCTCGTCAACCTCGTCGGCAAATTCACCCGAGCCCGGTTCCATGTCGTCGCCCACGCGGCTGTCCGCAGCGTAGAGCCGCAGCACGGTGGTGAACAGATCCGTCGCGTCAAGGGAGGTGCGCCGGCACAGCAGCTCGACGGATTCGGCGATGTCAGGAAGCAGCGAGATGCGGATGCTGGGCGCAGGGAGTCCCCGATTGTCGCTGTGCACCGATTTCCCCCACCTATTCTGCCGCCGCCCCAGAGTGAAAAAGGGGGCCAGGGAAAGCATATCCCCGGGCGTGTCCCCATGCACTGTCTACCAGCTATGCCCGTGGACTGCCACAATCCCATCGATTGTGAATCAACTGCGGCACTGCCTCCAATCCCGGACACCCGATGCCCCTGGACCCTTGACGCGGAGCCGGCGGCATCAGGGCGGAAAGCTGCAGATTGGCCGCTATGTCTGCCATCACAGACGTCCGTGGGCTGCGTCACCTTGTCCCGCGGGCCAATCCGGGATGGACTGGGAAGCCAACAACGTACGGTCGGACACAGAATGGGCAGCACCTTGAGCAACACAGTCTTGAAGGGAACAGGGCTCAGCGCAGCGCAGCTGGCCTCCCTTGCCGCCAAGCCGGCTGCCGTCGACGCGGATCCCGCCGCCCGTGAGCAGGTCCGCCGCGCCTGGCAAACCGCCGTCGAAACCGCCGCCCACCGCCCCGTCTATGGCCGCACCACCGGCGTGGGCGCCAACCGCGGTGTCGCCGTCGACGGAGCCGAAGCCGGCAACGCGCAGGATCTGCGCCTGCTGCGCAGCCATGCCACCGGATCGGGAGCACTGCTGCCGTCCACCGCGGTCCGCGCTGCCATGCTCGTGCGGATGAACCAGCTGCTCAAGGGCGGCTCGGGCATCCATCCGGACATCATCGACGCCCTCCTGCGTTGTCTGGCCGACGGCGATCTGCCGCGCGTCCACAGCCACGGCGCCATCGGCACGGCGGATCTGTCCGCCTTCGCCGAGATCGCCCTGGGCCTGATGGGCGAGGTGCCGCTGGCCAGCGGTGCCCTGCGCTCGTACTGGACGCCCGCCATCGGCGATGCCCTGCCCTTCATCTCCACCAACGCCCTCACCGCCGCCAGCACGGCACTGGCTTTGGCCGAGGCCGAGCTGTGGCTGGAGCACTATCTGCACGCCAGCGCCTGCTCCCTGATGGCCGTCAACGGCTCCCTTGAGCCCTTTGCCGACGAGGTGCATCTGGCCCGTCCGCTGCCTGGCCAGGCCTGGGCCGCCGCGCAGATCCGGCACCTGCTCACCGGCTATGCCCAGCACCAGTGGCGCGTGCAGGATTCCTTCGGTTTCCGCACCCTGGCCCAGGTGGCCGGCGCCCTGCGCAGCAGCCTGGATGCGCTCACCCAGGTCCTGGAGATCGAGCTGAACGCCTCCACGGAGAATCCGCTGGTCAGCCCCGCCGCACGCGACGTCTTCCACAACGGGAACTTCCATCTGGTGGAGCTGGCGCTGGCCCTGGACCACACCAAGCTGGCCATCTACAGCACCGCCCAGCTCTCCGGAGCGCGGCTGAACAACCTCTCCGATCCAGGCATGACCGGCCAGGCTCCGTTCCTGGCGGTGGGTGAGCCGGGCAGCAGCGGCATCATGCTGCTGGAGTACAACTGCGCCGCGGCACTGGCCCGGCTGCGCAACGCCGCGGCGCCGGCCACGCTCGGCGCCGCCGTGATTTCCCGCGGCTTCGAGGACCACTCCAGCTTTGCCTCCCAGGCGGCGGAGCAGCTGCACAGCTGCCTCGAGGCAGCCGCCACGGCCCTGGGCTGCGAGCTCTACGCCGCTGTGCGGGCCCTGTCCATCACCGGCGCCGAACCGCCATCCGGGACGGAGCTGGGCCGGTACCTGGCGAAGGCGCGCGGCCTCTTCGACGCCTCGTTGGCCGACAGGCCCCTCGGCGGCGACCTGGCCGCCGCCGTCGGCTTCCTGCAGCAACCGATCGAGTCCTAGACCTGAACCTCCTGCGCCCTGCGCACGTCTTCTCCACCTGCACCATGACCCAAAGGCACCCATGACCCTCTCCCAGGCAGAAAAGCCCGCCGGCACCACGCTGGACACCCTCCCGTTTGGCCGCTTCCACGCGAAGATCACGGCCATGACCTTTGGGGCGAATTTCTCCGACGGCTACTCGCTGGGCATCATTGGCGCCGTCCTGCCCCTGCTGACCACGCAGATGGGGCTCAGCGGATTCTGGGAGGGCATGCTGGCCAGCTCGGCACTCATTGGGCTCTTCCTGGGCAGCCTGGTGCTGGGCCGGGTCAGCGACATTATCGGGCGCCAGCGCGTCTACGCGCTGAACTTCATCCTGATTGTTCTCGCCTCGGTGGCGCAGTTCTGGGCACCCAATGTGGAAACCCTGTTTGTGCTGCGCCTGCTGATCGGCTTCGGCCTCGGCGCCGACTACGCCGTCGGCCCCACCCTGCTCTCCGAATTCGCCCCGCGCAAACAGCGCGGCTTCATGCTCGCCTCGCTCACCGTGCTGTGGACGGTGGGCTATGTGGTGGCCAATGTCATCGGCACCTGGGTTGATCTGGGCCCGGACACCTGGCGCTGGCTGCTGGCCAGTGGCGCCATTCCGGCCCTGCTGGTGCTGATCGTGCGCATCGGCACGCCCGAATCCCCCGGCTGGCTCATCAGCCAGGGCCGCACCGAGGAGGCGCGCGCCATTGTGCGGAAGTTCCTCAAGGTGGAGCTGGATCCCAGCGAGTTCGAGGTGGAGTCCCACTCCGCACGCTACCGCGCCCTGTTCAGCAAGGGCATGCGCAAGCGGACGGCCTTTGGCGCCATCTTCTACAGCGCCCTGGTGCTGCCGTACTTCGCCATCTACACCTTCGTTCCGACCATTCTGGAGGGGCTGCATGTCACCGACTACGATCTGCAGAACCTGATCATCAACCTGTTCCTGCTGGCCGGCGGCATTGTGGGCCTGTGGTTTGTGCAGAAGCTGCCTCGCCGCACCTTTACCATCGCCACCTTTGCCATCCTGGCCGCATCGCTGCTGGTGCTGGGCCTGGTGAACGAGCTGCCCGCGGCGATCGTGATGATCCCCTTTGTCATCTACACCTTCGTGATGTCGGCCGGCTCCAACATCACCCAGGTCTACCCGCCGGAGCTGTTCCCGACGGCACTGCGGGCCTCCGGCGTGGGCCTGTTGAACGCCGTGAGCCGCATCGCCGCCGCGGCGGGCACGTTCATTCTGCCGCTGAGCCTGAGTGCGTGGGGCGTCTCCGGCTCCATGTACTGGCTGGCCGGCGTGCTGCTGATCGGCCTGCTCGCCACCGTGTTCTGGGCCCCCGAAACCCAGAAGGAACAGCTGGTCTAAGGTCCCGGGTGGTCGACGGCGGACCCCAGGACGCATCTCCCCGCTGGGGACGCGTCCAGAACTGCGTCCCCAGCGGGGAGGTGCGTCGCCAGCCGGGGACGCGCCCGCACCCTAGTGCCCGAGCACGTGGCGGAGAGCCTGTGGCAGCGTCCGGTGCCGGAAATCGTAGCCGGCGGCCTCAATGGCCGCCGACGACGCGCGCTGGCTGGCCCCGGCGAGGATGTGCGCCCCCTCGGCGCCCAGCAGCAGCCGCGGCCCAAAGGCGGGGACCGGCACCGACGCGGGGCGGTGCAGCACGGACCCCAGCGTGCTGGCGAATTCCGCCGCGCGCACCGGTTCGGGCCCGACGCCGTTGAAGGGGCCAGCCATCGAATCGTCCAGGGCCGCGTGGGCGAAGATCCCCGCGATGTCGTCGATGCTCACCCAGCTCTGCCATTCCCCGCTGCCCAGCCGTCCGCCTACACCGGCCAAGTACAGCGGCAGCAGCTGCTGCAGGAGCCCGCCGGCGGGCGTGAGCACCAGGCCGGTGCGCACATTCACCACGCGGACCCCCGCCCGCGCTGCCGGTTCGCAGGCCGCCTCCCAGTCGCGGCAGACGGCCGCCAGGAAGTCGTCGCCGGCGGGTGCATCCTCCGTGAGCAGTGCCGGATTCCGCAGCTTCCCGTGCGGCGTGGCCCCGTAGTAGCCCACGGCCGATCCGCAGACCAGCGCCCGCGCCACGCCGTCGGCGGCCAAGCCCGCCAACGCCTCGGCCAGCAGGGTGGTGCCGTCGATCCGGCTGCGGCGGATCCGCTCCTTGTTCGCCTCGGTGAACCGCCCGCCAATGGTCGCCCCGGCCAGATTCACGACGACGTCGCACCCGCGCAGGTCCTCGGGGTCCAGCGCGCCGGTCTCCGGGTCCCAGAAGACCTCGTCTGCGTGGCGCACCTGGCCGCGGACCAGGCGGATGACGCGGTGCCCGCCGCCGCCCAAGAGGGCGCACAGCTGCCGGCCGATCAACCCCGAGGCCCCGGCCACCGCAATCGTCCGGGGCGGGCCGGCGTGCCGGTGGTGGAATGCCAGATCCGCCCGCAGGGTCCGGCTGCGGTAGCCAAAGAAGCGCCGCAGCTCCCGCTCGAAGCGTTCCTCGGCCAGGGCGACGGCGGCCCGCGCCGGGCGTACGGAGGCGGCGGCGGATCCAGCCAGTGCGTCCGGCAGCAGCCGGTACTCGACGTTGTCCTCCATGACGGTGCCGTCCGGGCCCGCGTCCCTGAAGGAATGGGTGTGTTCCCAGCTTCCCAGCGGGCCGGAGGCCATGACATCGGTGAAGCTCTCGCCGGGAACCAGCGCCGTGTGGCGCGCATGCCACAGCACCTCGGGGCGCAGCCGCGGCGGCAGGCCCAGGGTGCGCGCGGCCAGCGCCGCACTGGAGCCCAGCCACATGCCCGCCGATCCCGGCGCCCCCATGCCCAGCACCGCCGTCGAGCCCGGCTCGATGCCACGGCTCGGTTCCTGCCGCACAGTGCCGCCAAACGGCGGGTTCAACCGCATCAGCGCGCCCGGACGCTGGAACCACTCGAAGACCTCGCTGCGCGGGTGCGGGAGCCTGGTGGTGTACCGAAAAGTGCCCATGGCCCATCCTCCCACCAGCGTTTGCCGCTGTCCCGGACAGAGGCAGACTAGGTTGGAAGCAATACGAAGCAATACGAAGCAATACATTGTCCGTGCCGGCACCCTTGGGCCAAGCACCCCCGAGCAGGGCGCGGCAGCGAAAGGACCCTCACCCCATGACGAACGCCAAACGGAACCAGCTGGTGCTGGTGGCCGGCCAATTGCTCTCCGGCGTGGGGGTTGCCTCCGGTGTTGCCGTGGGCGGCATGCTTGCGGAGGAACTGACCGGCACGGCCGCGGCGTCCGGCTTTGTCCAGACCGCATCAACGCTCGGCGCCGGACTGGTGGCAGTTCCCTTGGCACGGCTGGCGATGCGCTCGGGCCGCCGCGCAGCGCTGGGGACGGGCTTTGCGCTCGGCGCAGTGGGCGCCGTCTTGGTGCTGCTGGCCGCAACGTTGGGCCAGTTCTGGATGATGGCCGCCGGCATGCTGTTCTTTGGATCGGCGACGGCGGCCGGACTGCAGGCGCGCTATGCGGCGGTGGACGGCGTGGCCGCCGACAAGGCGGGACGGGCCATGTCCATCGTCATCTGGGCCACCACCGTCGGATCGGTGGCCGGCCCCAACCTCTCCGAACCGGGACGCCGGCTGGGCGAAATCCTCGGTATGGTGCCCCTCGCCGGGCCGTTCCTCTTTTCGCTGGCGGCCTTCGCCACGGCGTCGTTGGTGATCACCGTCTTCTTCCTGGGTGCCCCGCGGATCGGCTCCGAGGGCCCCGCGGACGATGCCAAGAGGGGCAAGGACGACGACGCTGCCCGGCCCTCGCGGAGGCACGGCACCTGGGCCGCGCTGCGGATCGCCGCACGCAATCCGCACTCGCTCTTCGCCCTGGCCGGCGTCACCGGCGGGCACATGATCATGGTGGGGGTCATGGTGATGACGCCCGTCCACATGAACCACCAGGGGCATTCGCTGCAGATCATTGGCATCGTCATCAGCCTGCACATCCTGGGGATGTATGCCGCAAGCCCCATATTCGGCTTCCTGGTGGACAAGATCGGCGCCGCGCCCGTGGTGCTTCTGGGCTGCGGCATCTTCCTGGTGGCGATCCTGCTGGGCGCCCTGGGCTCGGACACGGCGGGCCCGGTCCAGCTCTCGGCAGCTTTGGGCATCCTGGGGCTGGGCTGGTCCGCCTGCCTGATCGGCGGATCGTCGCTGCTGAGCCAGTCCGCTCCGGCCGCGATCCGGGTGCCGCTGCAGGGCGCCAACGACATGATGATGAACTTCGGCGCCGCGGCGATGGCAGCCCTGGCCGGGCCGATTCTGGCCGCCGGCGGCTTCTTCTGGGTGAACATGATGGCCCTGGCTGTGCTCTTCCCGGTGGTGCTGCTGGGCGTCCGGGCCGGGTCCGCGCGGTTCCGGACCGCGACGCCGGTCCCCGCGCCGGACCGTTCCGCGCAGCGCTGATTCCCCACCAATTTCCGTCCTCGAACAAACAGTTGGGGACAGTGTTCGCCGCGCAGACTGTCCCCAACTGCTCGTTCGGCGTTGGGTGAAAGGGCAAACGACGACGACGGCGGTGCCACCCGTGTGCGTACATGGGTGGCACCGCCGTCGTCGGCCCGGAACAGACCGTGCCGGCTAGGCGCTGCGGGCCAGCTGGCCGGCCGTCACCGGGTAGCGCAGCGGCTGTCCGGCGGCTGCGCGCCGTGCCTCGGCCAGGGCATAGGAGGCCAGGCGGTCCAGCTCCACGCCCAGCGACCCCGCGATGTGCGGCGTCAGCAGCACATTCGGGTGCCCATAGAGCGGATGCCCGGGGTCCAGCAGCCACGGCGTTGTCACGTCCAGCACCGCAAACAGGTCTCCCCGGCCAACGCGGCGGGCCAGTGCCTCCTGGTCCACCAAGGCGCCGCGGGAGGTGTTGATGAACGTTGCCCCGGGGCGCAGAGCGTTGATCAGCTCCTCGTTGAGCAGGTGGAAGGTCTCCGGCAGGTCCGGCGCATGGAGTGAGACGACGTCGGAGATGGCCACCAGCTCCTCCAGATCCACCAGCCGCACACCCAGCCCGGCTGCCTCCTCGTTGGAGAGGAAGGGATCGGACACCACCACGGAGAAATCGAAGGGTGCCAGCAGCTCAATCACGCGGCGGCCAATCCGGGACGCCCCCACGAGCCCCACAGTCTGGCCGAAGTTGCCCATGGCCGGGAACAGGTTTTCCGGCTCCACCCAGGCCCGTGTGGCCTGCAGATGGTCCGCCAATTGCAGCACGCGCTTGTTGGCGAGCAGGATCATGGCCAGCGTATATTCCGCCACGGGAATGGAATTGGCCTCGGCGGCGGTGGTGACCTGGATGCCGCGCTCCCACACGGCGTCGGTGATGTGTTCCTTGACCGACCCCGCGGCGTGCAGAGCGTAGCGCAGCTTCGGCGCCTGGTCCAGGACCTCCGCCGTCAGCAGCGGCGCACCCCAGCCGGTCAGGAGGATGTCGACCTGGGGCAGCAACTCCGCCGCCAGGGGCGTGTCAAAGCTGGTCAGCACCTCGGTGGACAACAGTTCCAGCCCCGGCCCCAGGTCGGCCAGGCGCGACGGCGGAAAGATGCGGGCCGCGACGTCGGACCCCATGGCCAGTGCCACCTTCAGGGCCGGCTCCTGCACCGGGCTCATTTCACGCTTCCCGCGGTCAGGCCGGACTTCCAGAAGCGCTGCAGCATAATGAAGGCCACCAGCAGCGGAAGGATCGAGAGCATGGAGCCGGTGATCACCATCGGGTAGAAGTGTGGGAAGGCGTAGGCCTGGCTGCTCCAGGAGAAGATGCCCAGTGAGACCGGGAACAGCTTCTCATTGGAGAGCATCACCAGCGGCAGCATGAAGTTGTTCCAAATGCCGACAAACTGGAACAGCGCGATGGTGACAAAGCCCGGCATGATCATCGGCAGGCCCAACGAGAAGAAGCTGCGGATGGGGCCGGCGCCATCCACGCGGGCGGCCTCCAGCACCTCGCCGGGCACATAGGCCTGGCTGTAGACGCGGGCCAGGTAGACGCCGAACGGGTTGGTCAGCGCCGGGATCAGCACCGACCAGATGTTGTTCGTCATGCCAATGTTGGAGGCCAGCAGGTACAGCGGCAGCACGGTGGCGGTGTTGGGCACCAGCACACCCAGCAGGACGAACGAGTACCACTTCTCCTTGCCGGGGAAGGAGAACTTGTCGAAGGCGTAGCCGGCCGCCACGGAGATCAGCGCACCGAGGACGGCGCCCACGCCGGCATAGAGGATGCTGTTGAGCATCCACAGGCCAAAGACACCGTTCCCCTCGGCGAACACCGCGCCGATGTTCTCAAACAGGGATATCTCGCCAAACGCCATCGCGGAGGTGGAGTACAGGTCCTCCAGGTTCTTGGTGGAGGCAAACACCAGCCACAGCAGCGGGAGCACCATGTAGGCGCAGCCCACCACCAGCAGCCCATTGACCGAGATGGTCGATGCCCGCGGCAGGCGCCGGGGACGGGGCGACGGCGGCAGGGCACGGCCGCTGGGGGCGGCCGCCGTCGTCGTCGGATCGAGAACGGTGCTCATCCCTTGTTGCTCCTTGAAGTCATTTTGGTCACGACGAACGACAGCGTGGCCGCGAGCAGGGCGATGATGATGGACGACGCCGCCGCCTCATTGAGGTTGTGCCGGTTGAACGCCGCATCGTAGGCCCACATATTGGGCACAAAGGTGCTCGTCACCGACGCCGTGGCGTTGTGCATCATGGTGGGTTCGGTGAACAGCTGCAGGGTTCCGATGATGGTGAACAGCATGATCACGCCCAGGGCCGGGTAGATCAGCGGCAGCTTGACGCTGAACGCCGTCCGCAGCCCGGAGGCACCATCCATGACGGCGGCCTCGATGACCTCGCGCGGCACCGCCTGCAGGGCCGTGAAGAGGATAATGACGTTGTAGCCGGTCCACTCCCACACGGATACGTTCACGATGGCCGGCAGCACCAGATGCGCGTCGAAGAAGTTGATTTCGATTCCACCCGAGGCCGCCGCCTGCACGATGGGGCTGATGCTGGGGGTGTACAGGTAGATCCAGATCAGCGCCGCGATGACACCCGGGACGGCGTGCGGCAGGAAGAGCAGCAGCTGGAACAGCTTCCGCGCTCCATTGGCGGCGACGTCGAGCAGCAGTGCCAGCGCCAGCGCCATGCCCACCATGACGGGAATGTACATCAGGCAGTACATGCCCAGGCGGACCAGGCCGCCGGTGAAGGTTTCCGAGGCCAGCACGGAGGCATAGTTGCCCAGCCCCACGAAGATGGTCTGGGTTCCGCCGAAGCCCAGTCCGGAGGACTTTTCGGCGAAGAAGCTCAAGTACACCGCGTAGGCAATGGGCGCCAGCATGGTCGCCACGAACAGCGTGAAGAAGGGCGCCAGGAAGATGGCGGCCGCCCGTCCGCCGGCGCCGGGTTGGCGGCGGCGGACGGGGCGAGGAGAGGAATCGATGCGGGTCATGGCAGGAGGGTTAGTCCGTTACCGACAGGCCGCGGGACTTGAGGGCATCGGTGGTCGACTTGTCGGCCTGCTTGATGGTGTCCTCGATGGTCTGGCCAGTGGTGATCTTGCCCAGACCGTCGTGCAGCGGCGTCAGGGTCGAGGCAATGTCCGGGCCCCAGTTCCAGCCGGGCAGAACGGCGTCGGAGGCCTTCTGGTAGACCGAGTAGATGTCCTGGCCACCGAAGTGCGAGGCGTCAAAGGCGTTCTTGGCGATGTCCGACAGGCCCGGGTAGGCCAACCAGGCGGAGCCGCTGTTGCCGCGGGCCTTGACGGCATCCTGGCTGGTGCTCATCCACTGGGTGAACACTGCTGCGGCTTCGGGGTTCTTGCTGTCCTTGGTGATGGCGAACGTGGATCCGCCCAGCATGGCGTTGGCCGGCTTGCCCCAGTTGGGGAGCTCAGCCACGGCCCACTTGCCTTCCTGGCCCTTGGTGCGGGAGATGATGCCGGTGGCGCTCCAGGAGGCACCGACAACGCCGACAACGTTGGACTGCTGCAGATCCTGGGACCACTCGTCGCTGAAGGCCTGCTCCACCTTGACGATCTTCTGATCCACCATGCGCTGCCAGAACTGCGCAACCTTCGCCGTGGCCGGGTCGTCCATGGTGACCTTCCAGCTGTCACCCTCGACGCCGAACCACTTGCCGCCACCCTGCCAGGCCAGGCCGGCCAGCACATTGGCGTCATTCGGGTAGAAGGAGGCCAGGTAGGCGTTGGGGTTCTTGGCCTTCAGCGCCTTGCCGGCGGCCTCAAACTCGTCCCAGGTGGCGGGGGCCTTGGCGACGCCGGCCTCGGCCAGCACATCGGTGCGGTAGTAGAAGGCCATCGGCGGGGCGTCGTATGGCATGGCCCAGGACTTGCCGCCGAGCTTGACCAGGTCCGTGATCTGGCCGGGGAACTTGCCCAGGACGTCCTCGCCCACGTAGTCAGAGATCGGCTTCAGGTTGCCTGCAGAGGCATAGCCGGAGAGGTACGGGTACTCGATGGTGGCGACGTCGGGGGCGTTGCCCGCCTGCAGCGCGGTGCTCAGCTTCGCGTAGCCGCCGGCCGTGCCGGACGGCACCACCGAGTAGGTGACCTTGATGTTCGGGTGTGTTTTATTGAACTCATCCACCACCGGCTGCATGTTGGTGACGGAGGACCAGAAGGCCACCTCGCCACTGGCATTCTCCAACGACGGCAGCGACGGCGCCGCCGAGGGCTTGGGGGTGTCTGCACCTGCCGCGCCGCAGCCGGTCAGCAGGAACGCTCCTGCGACGACGGCTGCACCGAGCTTCATTGCCCGCATCCTGAACATGTGACTCTCCTCATAAGAAAACGATGATGAGGTCCATCACAATGTTCAGGTCATGGCCGGGTCAAGCCAATCATGTCCGAACGCACATTTGCGAACATCAGGCGATGGCGTCCTCCGCAAGCCTTCCTGTCGATTCCCGGATCCGCAGCGTGGGCAAAAGACGCACGCGGCGCAGCGCGCGCACATGGCCCTTCGCCTCGTCCAGGATCCGCTCGCAGCATTGGCCCATGGCCGTGTAGCCCACCTCGTATTTCGGTGGCGATACGGCCGTCAACGGCACGGCGGCGAGCGCCGCCACCTCGTCGTCGTAGGCCACGATCGACAGCCCGCCGGGGGCGGCAATCCCCCGCTCGGCGGCCAGGGCCGCCAGTGCCGTGGCATCCTCATCGGTGTGCACCACCAGGGCCGTGGTGCCCGTCGCAACGCACTCGTCCAGCAGCCGCTCGTAGTGGGTGGTGTCCATGCCTTCGCCCGCCGTCGGGCGGGGCAGCTGGGCATGCAGGAACCCCGGATCCAGCTGCGTGCGCGCAGCGGCGCGCTCAAACGCCTGCTGCAGCCACGGCGTCGTCGGGCTGCCAACCCGGGCGGCCAGCCCCACCCGGCGGTGGCCCAGGGCTGCCAGGTGCTCGATGGCCATCTCCGTGCCCGCCACATGGTCGCTGCGGACCTCGTCCAGCGGAAGCGACGGCGCCACTTCACGCAGCGAGCGCTCCACCACGACGACGGGAATGCGGGCCTCGGCCAGCAGGTCCAGGGTGGGCGTGCCCTCCAACTGCGCCTCGCTGGGCGTGACCAGCAGACCATCCACGCCGCTGGCGATGAGCCGCTGGATCTGCCGCCCCTCCTCGACGCCGGAGTAGTTGGAGATGCCCAGCACCAGGCGCGCGTCGAAGCGGCGGGCCGCGTCCTGGGCGCCGCGGATGATCTCGGGGAAGTAGTACGACGCCGACGGCGCCACCATGCCGATGGTGAGCAGCGCGCCCCTTGGCCGCTGCGCCTGGCCGGCTCCCGCGAGCCCCGCCCCGGGCCGTGCACCCCGGAGGTCCGGCTCGGCGTCGGACACCAGGGCGATGGCCCCGCCATGCGTTCGTTTGAGCAGGCCGGCGGCCTCCAGGGCGGCAAGGTCGCGCCGGACAGTCATCGGCGCCACCCCGGCCCGGGCGGCGAATTCGGTCACCGTGACGGCGCCGTGCAGGCGGATTTCGCGCAGCAGCCGGTCGTGGCGTTTGTCAGCAATCACAGCAGTCAGCAATCATGTCGGCCCGTTCGATATTGTTCGTTTACTCAAATTTTGATTGCTCCGAACATAGTCTTGATGCATGGCCAAGGGCAACCGCTGCCCGCACCCGGCCCAGGTTTCACCGTCGATGCCAGCAATCTCCCGACAACAGAGGTCACAATGGATTTCCCCGCCCCGGACATGCAGTTGAGCCCCACCACCGGGTGGACCCGAGACCATTGGCTGCATTTTGCCGACGCCCAGTTGCTGTCGGTGCGGCCGTTCGCCACGGCGGACCTGTCGCTGATCCCGCTGCCGGGCCGTGCCTCAAGCTCGGGTGGACTGTCCGACGGTCTGGAGGGTTTCGCCCGCACCTTCCTGCTGGCCGCCTTCCGCGTGGCGGGCGAGGCCGGCGCTGATCCGCACGGGCATCTGGACCGCTACCGCGCCGGACTGCTGGCCGGAACCGCCGCGTACACCATGGCGACAGCTGGAACCGGGGGTGCCGCCGGCACCTGGCCGCCCATCCGCACCCGCACGCAGCCCATGGTGGAGGCCGCCTCCGTCGCCATCGGCCTGCACCTGACCCGCGAATGGCTGTGGGACACCCTGGCCCCCACCGAGCAGGACCAGGTGGCCGCATGGCTGTCCGGCTCCTCCACCAGCGAGGCCAACGGGAACAACTGGGTGCTGTTCCAGGTGGTGATTGCCGAGTTCCTGGCCGGCGTGGGCCGGGAGCACAATGCAGAGCAGATCGACTTCGGGCTGGCCCGGATGGAGGACTGGTACGTCGGCGGCGGCTGGTACCGCGACGGCGACGGCGACTACTTTGACTACTACTGCGGCTGGGCCATGCACCTCTACCCGCTGCTGTGGCTGCAGATGGTGGCCGGGCGCGATCCGGAACGCGCCGAGGCGCTGCGCTCCCGCTATGTGGGGCGGATCGAGGCCTTCCTGCCCGACCACCTGGGCTTCTTTGGCGGCACCGGCTCCCCGATCTACCAGGGCCGCTCGCTGATCTACCGCTACGCCGCCGTCGCTCCGCTGTTCATGGCTGAGCTGGCCGGCGCCGATTCGGGTCTGGCCCCCGGGGCACTGCGGCGCATCGCCAGCGGTGCCGCACAGTTCTTCGCCGACGGCGGCTCCTACCCCGCCCCGTCCGGCCTGCCCACGCTGGGTTGGCAGGGCGAATTCCTGCCGCTGGTCCAGAGCTACTCCGGCCCGGCGTCGCCGTTCTGGACCTCCAAGGCGTTCATCGGCCTGCTGCTGCCCGCCGACCACCCCGTCTGGACCGCCGTCGAGGAGCCCGCCCCGGTGGAGCTGGCCGACCGCACCCGGATTGCCCCGGGCCCCAACTTCCTGCTCGCCTCCACGGCGGCCGACGGCGTCGCCCGGCTGCTGAACCACGGCAGCGACAAGTACTACGGCCCCGGGGTGGAAAACGTGGAGTACAGCCGCCTGGCCTACTCCAGCCACACCGCACCGGTCTACGATCCCGCGGGCCCGTTGGACAACCACATTGCACTGCTCGACGGGGAGGGCGTGCCATCGGTGCGCATGCGCATCCACCGCCTGCCGGCCCCCGAGGGTTCCGTGGCCAGCTTCTACCGCCCCGTCTGGGGCCGCGGGGACGAGGCGGAGTCGCCGTGGACCATTGCCACGGCCACCACCAGTGCCGGCGGCTGGGAGCTGCGCCTGCACGTGGTCCAGGGCCCCGGCGTGCCGTCCGCGCACGACGGCGGGTCCGGCGCCGCCGGCGTCGTCAGGGAGGGCGGCTACGCGCTGGCCGGAGGTTCGCCCATCGCCGGGTCCGTTGGGGGCCCCGGCGCCGGTTTCGAGCCGGCGTCGTTTGTGCGCGCCGAGGCCTCCAGGCCAGGGCTGCACAGCAACATCTGGCCGCTGGCCGGCTGGACCGGGGCGGGCATCCGGTCCGCTGAAGGCCAGTCCCCGCTGGGGCTGCACAGCACCATTCCGTATCTGGAGGGTGGACACGCCGGCGGACGCACAGTCTTCGCCTCGCTGGTCCGCCTCGCCGGCACCGCGCCGTCGGCCGGTCCACAGGATGTTGTGGTGGACGACGACGGCGGGACGGCCACCTGCACCGTCACCCTCCCCGGCGGCCGGACGCTGACGACGACGTTGGCGCTGCCCGCGTAGCCCTCACCCCAACTAGGGCGCGGAAACTGCACAAAACCGGCAGATTCCGTGCAGTTTCTGCGCCCCAGTTGGGCACTGTGGATCCGGCGGGTCCGCGTTGTCAGCGGCACTTGCTAGATTCGAAGCAGTGCCGGGAGCCGCCCGGTGGCGCGGCTGAGGAGAGTCCATGTTCCTGCTTGAACCGTCCACCCCCGGACAGCCGGCGGATCTGGTCTTTTCCGCGAGCGATCTGGTGGCCGCCAGCGAATGCGAGTACCGCACTCTGCGCGTCCTGGACGAGAAGCTGGGCCTCGCAGCCAGGGCCGCCTTCCCCGCCGATGAGATGAACCGGCGGGCGGCCGAGCTGGGCGATGTACACGAGCGCAAACTGCTGGACTCCCTGCTGGTGGAACTGGGCCCATGGGACCCTGCCAACGCCACCGGTGTGCTGGAGGTGCCCCGTGCGTCGCCCACCCGCGCGGACTTCGAGGCCAAGCACACCGACACCATCACGGCCCTGCGGGACGGTGCCGGCGTCGTCTTCCAGGCCACCTTCTTCGCCCCCTCGGAGCCCGGATTCGCCTTTGTTGGCTTTGCCGACTTCCTGGTCCGCGCCGACGTCGAGGTGGCGGTGGCCCCAGAGGGAACCGCCGGAGCCCGGCCGGAGAACGCTGCCGCCTACGCCGTGTGGGACACCAAGCTGGCCCGGCATGCCAAGGTGGGTGCGCTGCTGCAGCTGGCGGCCTATGCGGACCAATTGCTGGCAGCCGGCATCGAACCAGCGCCGATGGCCACCCTGGTGCTCGGCGACATGGGCCGGCAGTCCTACACGCTGCGGGATCTGCTGCCCGTGTACCGCGAGCGCCGGGCGCGTTTCATCGCCCTGGCCGGCGGCCACCGCGCCGCCGCATCCCCCGTCGAATGGGGCACCGAGGGCTTCACCGCCTGCGGGCGGTGCGACTACTGCGCCGGCCAGATTGCCCGTACCCGCGATCTGCTGCTGGTGGCGGGCATGACGAGCGGAACGCGCCGCAAGCTGCGGGCCAGGAACATCCACACCATTGAGGATCTCGCAGCGTTGCCGGAGGCGGAGGCCGCCGGCCCCGTGGCGCGGCTGCGCAGCCAGGCCCGCATGCAGACGGGCGTGGAAGAGGCCGACGGCGGGCGCACCTACGCCAAGAACGGCCAGCAGCACACCGTCACGTACAAGGTGCTCCCCGGCGCCACCACCGCCACCCTGCCCACGCCCAGCGAGGGTGACATCTTCTTCGACTTCGAGGGCGATCCGCTGTGGCAGGACTCCGACGGCGGCTGGGGATTGGAGTACCTCTTCGGCGTCCTCGAAGCGCCCGCCGGGGAGAACCACCGGGAGGACGACGGCGGGAACGCCAGCGCAGATCCGGCGTTCCGGCCCTTCTGGGCGCACTCGCGCGACGGCGAGCGCCAGGCCTTCCTGGACTTCCTCGCCTATGTCCAGGAGCGGCGCGCGGAGCATCCGGACATGCACGTCTACCACTACGCCGCCTACGAGAAGTCGGCCCTGCGCAGCCTGTCCCAGCGCCATGTGGGCGGGGAGGACATTGTGGATGGCTGGCTCAAGGACGGCCTGCTGGTGGACCTCTACGACACCGTGCGCCACTCGCTGCGCATTTCCGAATCCAGCTACTCCATCAAGAAGCTCGAGCCCCTCTACATGAAGGACAATCTGCGCTCGGGCGATGTCACGGATGCCGGAGCCTCGGTGGTGGCCTACGCGCAGTACTGCCAGGCACAGGAGGCCGGACATGGCGCGGAGGCGGCCCGGATCCTCGCCTCCATCGCCGACTACAACCACTACGACTGCCTCTCCACCCTCCGCCTGCGCGACTGGCTGCTGGCGCTGCCCGTCCCCGGATTGACGGCGGCGGAGCAGGCGGCCCGTGCCGCCCGGCAGGACACGTTGGCCGGAACCGCTGACGACGCCGGGGTGCCCGCCTATGAGCCGAGCCCGGAGGAGGTGCGCCTGCACGAATACCTGGCCGCGCTGGCCGCGGACAAGCACCACACCTTCAGCGACGACGAGCGCGCCATCGCCATGATCGCGGCGGCCACCGGATACCACCGCCGGGAGAACAAGCAGTTCTGGTGGGGGCACTTCGACAGGCTGGGCACGTCCGTGGACGAGTGGACCGAGGGCCGCAACGTCTTTGTGGTGGACCAGGCCCAGGAGCTTGAGGGCTGGGCCAAGTCCGGTCCCCGGGCCCGGACCGAGGTGCGCACCCTGCGCTTGAAGGGCAGGATGTCCGACGGCTCCGATTTCAGGCCCGGCACCAGCTGGTTCCGCATGTTCAACCACCCCCTGCCGGAGGGCTTGGAACCGGCCGACGGCGGACAGCCGGGATCCATACCGCCCCGCGGCGGCCTTTTTAGCACAACCGTTCTAGATTCGGCTCCGGATCCGGCCAACCCCGAGTCCGTGGTGCTGGTGGTCCAGGAGAAGTCCTCGCTCAAGGTCCAGCCGTACGACCAGGCGCCCATGGCGCTCACCCCCGACCAGCCCATCAGGACCGTCAGCATCCAGGAATCGCTCAGCGAGCTGGCACGCACCGTCGGTTCGATGGTCCCCTCGCTGCCGAAGCACCCCGGCGTGGACATCCTGCGCCGCCGCCCGCCCCGGCTGGCCACGCTCGACGCGCTGCCCGCCGTCGTCGTCGGCGACCACGGCGCTGACAACATTGCCGCCATCACCGCGGCCGTGCGGGATCTGGACCACTCCTACCTCGCCGTGCAGGGCCCGCCGGGGACGGGCAAGACCCATGTGGGCTCGCACGTCATAGCCAATCTGGTGGCCGCAGGCTGGAAGGTGGGCGTGGTGGGCCAGGCCCACGCCGTCGTCGAAAACATGCTCACGGCCGCCGTGGAAAAGGCCGGCATCGATCCCGACCGAGTGGGCAAGAAGCCCAAGGGGACAGGCGAGGTCGCCTGGACCGTCACCGAAGACAGCAGGTTCGCGGCCCTGCTGGACGGGCCCGACGGCGCCCTGATCGGCGGCACCGCCTGGACTATGACGGGCACCAAGGTCCCCGAAGGCTCGCTGGACCTGCTGGTGATTGACGAGGCGGGGCAGTTCTCGCTGGCCAACACGCTGGCGGTGTCGCGGGCCGCCAAGCGGCTGCTCCTGCTGGGCGATCCCCAGCAGCTGCCCCAGGTCACGCAGGGCTCGCACCCGGAGCCCGTGGACGAGTCGGCACTGGGCTGGCTCTCGCCGGGCCACCACACGCTGCCCGCGGAGCTGGGCTACTTCCTGGCCGATTCATGGCGCATGCATCCCCGGCTCTGCTCCGCCGTCTCGGACCTGAGCTACGAGGGGCGGCTGAAATCCGCCCCGGCGGCGTCGCTGCGCCAGCTGGCCGGGGTCCCCGCGGGCGTGGAAACGGTGTTCGTGGAGCATTCCGGAAACACCATTTCATCTCCGGAGGAGGCCCGCGAGGTGGTGGCACAGGTGAGGCGGCACGTGGGGCTGGCCTGGACCGGTGGAGCGTCAGCGGACCCCCGCCCGCTTGGGCAGGAGGACATTCTGGTGGTGGCTGCCTACAACGCGCAGATCCACCGCGTGCGCGATGCGTTGGATGCCGCCGGCCTGCCCGGCGTCCGGGTCGGCACGGTGGACAAGTTCCAAGGCCAGGAGGCGCCGGTGGTGCTGGTGACCATGGCGTGTTCAGACATTGCCGAGACGCCCCGCGGCGCCGAATTCCTGCTCAACCGCAACCGGATCAACGTGGCCATCTCCCGCGGCCAGTGGCGGGCCGTCATCATCCGCTCCCGCCAGCTGACCAGCTACATGCCCACCCGCCCGGACGCCTTGACGGATCTGGGGGCATTTGTCGGTCTGTGTTCGTAATCCACGGCGCGCTGCCAGCAAGAGGCCGTAGTCTTTTCAGTCAACGGTCCGGTTGCAACGACGCATCTGGCTGGCGGGAGGGGAGCATCTGATGGGTTCGCGCAGGAACCGCAGCACCAAGCCTGCCCCCGCGGTGGCGGCGGAGCCCGCCACCGCGCCCGCCGAGCTGCTGCAGCCCTCCGGTTCCGCCCTGGCCGAGCTCCTGCTGGACCCCCAACGCACGGACGTCGTCGTCGTGGTTTCCCACGATGCCAAGTTCCCCGAATGCCGGCTGGATGCCGTCCAGCTCAGCCGCAAGCTCGATGGCATCGCCGTGCTGGCCCTGGTCCAGACCGGGCGCACCACGTACGACCTGGAGGACCTGCTCTCCAAGGAGGCGGGCATCTTTGGCAACGCGGTGCGGGCCTATCCGCCGGGCACTCGATGGCTGGAACATACGCGCGAGAGCCCCCTGCACCTGGTCCGCAGCGCCGCCGAGTGCGAGGATGCGGCCACCTGGGTGGTCCGCGATGCCGAGAAGATGGCGGCGGCGATCGTGCCCCAGCCGCGGACGGCGGCCCCGGCCCCACCGGCACCCATAGACACCACGGGGACGGTTGTCAGCCTGGCGACCAACGGCGCCCGGGCCGTTGTGGCCCTGCCCAGCGGCGCGAAGGCCACCATCCGCCAGGAGTTCCAGTTCCCCGGCATCGCCCTCGACTGGCTGCTGGCCCCCGGCCAGGACATCCGCGGCAGCTACGACGCCGCCCAGCACAGCTTCAAGGTCCCGGCGGCGGCTGCGCCCACCAGTGTCAGAGGCATCTACAGTGATGGCAGCGTGGCCCTGGCCCTGGTGGAATCGGTCCACGCGGACAAGGCCGAGGTGCTGCTCTACCCCGGCCAGCGCATCGGCATCCCTCTGGCCCGCATCTCGTCCAACGTTTTCGACACCGCGGACGATCTCCTCAGTGTGGGCGAGGTGGTGGCCGTCCGGGTCCGCTTTGAGGGCGGAAAACTGCTGCTGTCCATGCTGGACGTGGACGACGACGAGGACATTGTGCCCGCGCCGGCCCTGTTGCGGGGCGGCATTCCGTGGCTGGAACTCGGCCGGAACAAGTACGACGATGAAGCGGCCGTTGGCGGTCCGCTGGAGGTCCCCGCCGCCCCGGCGGAGGCCGGCTTCGCCGGCGACGGGACCACTGGCGCCCCGGAGCCCGGGGATTCTGCACTGCCCGGCGCCGCCCCGGCCGCCCCGGCAACTGCTGCGCCGGCAGCGGCGCCCGGAGCGCTGAAGCAGTCGCTGCTGCGGCAGGACGCGTTGAAGGCCGAGAACAATGCGCTCAAGGACGAGGTCCACCATCTGCGCCACCAGCTGGCCAACGGCAACGCCGGGCAGATCCAGCTGGAAAAGCTGGGCACCAAGCTGCAGCGCGAGCGTGAGGAGGCGCACCACCTGGCCGTGGAGGTGAATGAAGCCAACGCCCGGGCCAAGGACCTGGCGGAGCGGCTGCGTGCGGCCGACGTCAAGCTGCGCGAGCTCAAAACCAACTACCGCAACGCCGGCAAGGCCGCCAGCAGCGAGTCCAAGGGCTCCGACCGCGGCTGGTTCGCCACCAGCGAGGACTACGTCCGCTTCGAGGTGCTGCGGACGTGGGCCAAGATCATCCCCGCCGCGGAAAAGGCGGAGTTTCCGCTGCGTGCCTTCAGCGTGGGGCCGGCCTTCTGCGATTCCCTGCTGGCCGAGCCCAAGGACAAGCGCGTCAAGGCCCTGCGCGCCGTCGTCGACCTCCTGGCCGGCCGGTCGGAGGCCCTGAAGAAGCGCCAGGCCCACGAGCTGCGGACCGGGAAGACCGGCAGCGCCCCCGGCGTCACCCGCCCCGGCACCTCAGGCATCGACCACTGCTGGCGCCTGCACGTCGAAGAACGCGTCAGCGCCGCCCGCCGCCTGCACTATTGGAAATGCGCCGACGGCACCATCGAACTCAGCCGCGTCGTCGCCCACGAAGACATGGAACCCTAACTCCTCCTCCGCGAAAGCGCACTTGGGGACAGTGCGGGGGCCCAACACTGTCCCCAAGTGCGCTTTGGCCGGGGTTGGCGGGCGACCGGCGGAGGCGCCGGATGGCATAAAATGGGACACTACCCTCCCCGCAGCCTGGCCCGGCAGAAAGTACGTGATGCGCTCCACTGACAACGCCGTGGCCAATTGGCATGCCCAGAAGGAGCTCCGTCTGGGCCCGGCCTGGAAGCTGCTCTCCGCAGCACCGTGGACCGTGGCCTTCCTGCGGGCCGAGTTCACCCCGGCGAGGCCTCGCATTCCGCTGGAGGAATTCCACGGAGCGCTGGCCGCCTTCCTCAAGGAACTCCGCTACGAGCAGCTGAGCCTCAACGATGCCTGGCAGGCCTCCAACTACGCCGATTCCTGGGTCCGGAACCAGTTCCTGGCCCGCCCCATGGTGGACGGCCAGTTTGTCTATGAACCCACCGCCGCCAGCGCGCGCGTGCTGAACTTCGTGGACACCTTCACCGCGGAGCGCACCAACCTCAACAGCTCGCGGCTGACCACACTGCTGAGCAGCCTGGAAACGCTCTCCTACCAAACGGACCCGAACCCCGAGACCCGGATCGCCCAGCTGGAGGCGGAGATCGCGGACCGCCAATCGGAGGTGGAGGCGCTGAAGAACGGCCAAAGCCCCGCCGTGTTGTCCACGGACACCGCCGTCGCGGCGGCCCGCAGCGTTCTGGACCTTGCGTCCTCCCTGCCCTCGGATTTCAAGCGCATGCGCGACGGCGTGGAGCGCATGCTGCACACCATCCGGCAGGAAATCATGGAGTCCTCCATGGCCAAGGGCGTGGCCGTGGGACAGGTCCTCGAGGGCGACAAGGTGCTGCGCAACACCGCCGAGGGCGAGACCTTCCGCGGCTTCACCGAGTTCCTCAACGATCCGGCCCAGCAGGCGCGGTTCCGCCAGAGCGTCAATGAGGTGTTGGAGCGGGAGTTCATTGATGAGCTCTCCACCGAGGAGCGCACCACCCTGGCCACACTGGTGCGGGAGCTGCGCCGCCAGGCCTCGGAGGTCCATGCCATCTATGGCCGCCTCTCCGAAAGCCTGCACACCTACGTCCAAAGCGACGAGTTCCGCGATTCCATGCTGCTGCGCAAGGCCATCCGCGCCGCCGAGGTTGCCGTGGCCACCTCCGAGCACCTGCGCCCGCGCACCCCCGTGGTGGCGCCGCTGCTGTACGGGCCGGAGTTTGAGACGCTGGCGGGCCTGGGCATCTTCAACCCGGCGGACCACATTCCCCCGCCCAGGCTGGCCGCGCCACCGGCGCTGAGCGGTGCCGACATCCACCGCACGCCCAACACGCCGGCCCCCAACATGCCCGCCCTGCACGACGCCGTCGCCCGTGTCCGCGCCGCCTCGGCCAAGGGCCGCGCCACCGTGGGCGACGCGTTTGCCACGCTCCCGGCGGAGCTGCGGCACATCAATTCCATCCGCGGGCTGGTCCTGGCCGCCCGCGGCACCGATGCTGACGTTGACGACCAGCAGTTCCAGCAGGTGCAGTACACCCAGATCGACGGCTCCACCCGCACCGCCTACCTGCCGCTGATCACCTTCACGAAGGATTCCCGCCATGAGCACTAGCGTTGACCTCTCCGACGACGGCCTCACCCCGGCGGGTCCCACCGCCGCTTCGGGCACAGCCGATGCCTACCGCGGCGAGCGTGCCCTGTTCGACGGCGACACCGGCCAGTTCTCGCTGCAGATCCGCCAGGCCCTGGTGCGGCTGCTGCGCGGCCCCTATGTGGACGGCGCCGCCGATCCCAAGGTGTGGACGGCCATCGTGGACCACCGCCTGGCGATCCAGCGCTACCTGAGCGAGATCTTCCTGCTGCTGTCCATCGATGCCGAGCGCAAGATCGCGATGCTGACGCCGGCCGATGTCGATGCTCCGCACAGCGCCCCCATCACGCCCCGCAAGGCCCTGCGCCGCGAGGAGACGCTGCTGGCCCTGCGGCTGCGGCTGCTGCTGGACCGCCACGCCGGTTCCGGCACCGATGCCACCATCTCCCGCGCTGCCGCCCGGGAGATTCTGGGCGAGCACCGCCTGCCCGGCGCCGTGGATGACAAGCGGCTGGAGGAGCTCACCGATTCCTCCATCGCCCGCCTGCTGGCCCTGCGCCTGCTGCTGCCCACCGAACTGGCGCATGTCTACCGGGTCAGCAATGCCCTGGCCATGGCCCTGCCGTTCGATTCCGTGGAGCAGATCCCGGCCTACATCAAGGCACTGGATGAGAGCGCTGCCAATGACGACGCACTCGGGGAGAACGCCGAGGACGCCTTCGATCTGGAGCCGGGCGCCGACGAGGACGACGACGCCGACGGCGGGCCCGACGGGCCGGACGAAACAGGCGGGCCCACCCTGTTGGACGAATCAGCTGCATCAGAGAAGGAAGGCCGCTAGATGAGCATCGCCCAGACCCTGCCGTTCGGCGAGGCCGTCAACCCCGGCCAGTTCCGGCTCAGCGCCATCCAGGTCGTCAACTGGGGCACCTTCCACGGCCGCCACTCCATGTACGTGGACCGCGCCGGCACCCTGCTCACCGGCCACCCGGGCGTGGGAAAGTCCACGCTCTTCGACGGCATCCAGCACATCTTCTACGCCGCACCCCGGCTGAACGAGTCCGCCCACGAGGCCGCGGACCGCAAGGACCGCCGCACCACGTTCAGCTACATGCGCGGACGCAAGATCAAGACGGCGGCCGGCACCACGTTCCAGCGGCCCAGCGCCACCTGGTCCGCCATCGCCCTCGTCTTTGAGGACGGTCTGGGCCGGCACGTGACCATCGCGTCCCTGTTCGACCTGCCGGCCAACGGGCTGGAAGGCTCCGTGGGCAAGCACTATCTGATCCACGACAAACCCCTGGACACCGCGGCGCTGGAGAAGCACGGCAGCCGGCGCTTCTCGCCGTCGTCCCTGCACGCGGCGCTGCCCGGTTCCGAAGCCTTTGACGTGCACAAGACCTTCGCCGAGCGCTTCCGCCGCCGGCTGGGCATCGACAATGACAAGGCCTTCTCGCTGCTGCGCACCCTGCAGAACGGCAAGGGCCTGGACAAGGGCGTCAACAAGTTCTTCCGCTACGAGGTGCTGGACATTCCCTCCACCCTGGCTGCCGCCCGCGGCGCCGTGGAGGACTTCAGCCACCTGCGCGGCATCTACCGCCAGCTGGAGGAGGCCCGCGCCCAGCGCGATGCCCTGGCCCATGTGCCCGCCCAGCACCAGCAGTACAAGGAACTGCGCGCCCAGCTTGACCGCACAGTTGAGCTAAAAAATGTCCAGCTGCCCCTCGTCCGCCAGCAATTCCAGGCGGAACTGCTGGCTGCCCGCTCCACCACCCTGGCCGGAGCGCGTGAGGAGAAGTCCGCGCAGATCCGCACGGCGGCCGAGGCCAAGGACGCTGCCGAGGCCGCGGTCGCCCAGCTGGCCGAGCAGCACGCCAACCACGGCGGCCGGGCGATCGAGATCCTGGAAAAGGACATCCGCGCCGCCCGCCGCGAGCTCGAGGAGCGTCTTCGCGTGCAGTCGACGGTCCGTGACGACCTTGATGCCGCAGGACTGGAGTACGAGTGGAGCGAGCAGGGGCTGGCCAGTGCCCGCCTGGGCGCGGCAGCCGCCGTCGAGCACCAACGCGGCGAGGCCGAGGCCGCCCGCACCCTGGAATACGAGGCCGTGGCCGCCTCCATCAACACCAAGAACACCGAGAAGAAGCTGCGCGCGGACATTGCCTCCTATGCGCGGCGCGGCAACAACATCGACGGCGCCAGCGCGGCAGCCCGCCGCCAGCTCGCGGCCAGCACCGGGATCGACGTCGAGCACATGCCCTTCGCCGGTGAGCTGGTCGACATCGATGCGGACCATCTGCCGTGGCGCCCGGCCGCGGAGAAGGCGCTGCGGTCCCTGGCCACCACGCTGCTGATCCGCGGTTCGGACATCAAGGCCGTCACCAAGGCGATCAACGCCATGGACGGCCACGGCAAGCTGCGCTGGATCAACATCGGCGTGGCCCCGCGCCCGGCGGACGCCGGCGACGCCGATCTCGTGACCAAGCTCGAGTTCAAGAACTCCGACGCCGGCGACTGGCTGCGCGCCAAGATCACCCGCGACTTCGGTTTCCACTGTGTGGACAGCGACGCCGAGCTGCACGGCCACGACCGCGCGATCTCCCTCGCCGGCACCTTGAAGGTCAACAGCAACACCTTCGAGCGCGACACCCGCACCGTGAACCCCGGCGACTACCTGCTGGGTTTCAACAACGTGGACAAGATCGCCCTGCTGGAGGCGGAGGCGGACGGCATGGCCGCCGCCCACGCCCAGGCCACGGCCCTGGCCGATGCGCGCTCCAAGGCCAAGGAGCAGCTCGCCGGGCGGCTCGATGCCCTCCAGCGCGTGGCCCGCGACGGGCGCACCTTTGCCGAGCTCGACGGCGATGCCCTGGCCGCGGGCTTGGAGAAGCTCCAGACGGCGCTGCAGGCCACTGTGGATTCCAGCGCCACGCTGGGTGCCATCCGGGAATCCCTCGCCGCGGCGAAGGCGGAGCTGGAAACCGGCGTCGGCCGTCTGGCCGTGCTGAACCACGATCTCTCCGGGATCGACGGCGAGCTGGCCACGGCGCAGTCCTCGGCGGCCAGCACCGCCGCCCGCGTCCAGTCGCACCCGGCCGCCGAATGGGCTTTCCAGGAGTTGGCTCCCCAGCTGCCCGACGGCGGACCCGCCACCTTGGAGCAGCTGGACCCCGCCTTTGCCCAGTGCACCCTCGCCCTGGGCGAGCGGATGGCGGCACTGAAGGAACGGCTGCTGCGCACCGAGGTGGCCCTGACCGACACCTTCAAGGCCTTCGCCCGCGAGTTCGGCCCGCAGCACAGCGCGTCCTTCGGCACCGGCGTCGACGCCGCGGCGCACTACGAGGAGCTGTACCAGCAGATCATCTCCGAGGGGCTGCCGCAGCGCCAGGACGAGTTCCGCGAGTATTTCAACAACCGCTCCTATGAGCGTTTCTCGGACCTGCTGCAGCTGCTTGAAGAGGAGCGCCGCGCCATTGAGGAGCGCATCCTGCCGCTGAACCAGATCCTGGACGATGTCCCGTTTGAAAAGGGCAGCCGGCTCAAGCTCGAGGTGCGCACCACCATCCCCGAGGAGGCCCGGACCTTCCGCACGGAGCTGAAGGACGCACTGGGCAATGCCTATGTGAAGGCAACCGAGGAGAAGATGGCCGCCAGCTACATCGCGCTGGAACGCCTCGTCGACGCCCTCAACGACCCGGCCCAGCAGCATTGGGCCGACACCGTGCTGGACGTGCGCCAGCACGTGACCATCAGCTGCAATGAGCACAGGCCCAACGGCGAGACCGAGCTGGGGCTGGAGCCGGGCACGCTCTCCGGTGGCGAGGGGCAGCGCTTCACGTCCTTCATCATGGGCGCCGCGCTGGCCTACCAGCTCGGCATCGACAGCCAGGGCTACAGCACCTATGGCACCGTCATGATCGATGAGGCCTTCATCCAGGCGAACTCCGAGTACGCCGGCGCGGGCATCAATGCGCTCCAGGAATTCGGCTTCCAGCTGCTGCTGGCCGCACCGGAAGACAAGGTGGACCTGGCGCGGCACCTGGGATCCGTCACGGACATCATCAAGCATCCGCAGGCCGCCGTGTCCGGCTTCGTCTCCACCGGACGCTCCCCCGTCACGGCAACCGACATCATCCTGCGCTGATGTGGGTGCGCGGCCCAGCGCCGCGCACCCACATCGCTTCCGGACTCTGCCCAACGTCCCGAGAAGCAGCTCTCCCATGCCTGCCAGCGCTTCCGGCCGCTGTGCCAGGCATGCCCAACCCACGACGTCGTCCGTTCCGGTGCGTCGAGGGCTTCGGCGGGCCGGGTGTTCCTTCCTAGTACGCTGAATCCCAAGGCGAAGGACAGGAGGCCCAGATGGCCGAGACAACGGTGGCAGAGGTAATGGCCGAACTGGCCGGGCTTGAGGACCCGAAGGTACGAGCCGTGAATGAAAAGCACGGTGACGACCACGGTGTGAACCTCGGCAAATTGCGCGCCGTCGCCAAGCGGTTGAAGACGCAGCAGGACCTCTCACGAAAACTCTGGGAGACCGGCGACACCGCAGCACGGCTGCTGTCCCTGCTGATATGCCGTCCGAAGGCGTTCGGGAATGATGAGCTGGACGGCATGCTGCGCGAAGCGCGTGTGCCCAAGGTTCAAGACTGGCTCGTCAACTACGTCGTCAAGAAGAATCCGCACGTTGAGGACCTGCGTGCAGCGTGGTTCAGCGATCAGGATCCGGTGGTCGCAAGCGCCGGTTGGGCGCTGACGTCCGAGCGAGTGGTGAAGAACCCCGAAGGCGTCGATCTTGAGGGGCTGCTCGACATCATCGAGGACCAGATGCGCAAGGCGCCGGAGCGCCTGCAGTGGGCCATGAACCACACCCTGGCCCAGATCGGCATTGAAAACCCTGGGCAGCGGGCACGGGCCGTGGACATCGGTGAGCGCCTTGAAGTGCTCAAGGACTATCCGACTCCCCCGAACTGCACGTCGCCGTTCGCGCCGGCCTGGATCGCCGAGATGGTGCGCAGGCAGCAGGCCGGCTAGAAGGACCGCACACGCCCTATCGGCCGGCTGGGGAGGGATCCACCAGGTGTGGTTTCCCACAGCCGCCCTGGTTGCCCACCCCGGGCCCTGGTTGAACGTTGTTAAATGACGAAGGGCCGCACCCCCGGTGGGGGTGCGGCCCTTCGCAGGTGCCGTGTCAACAGCGGAAGGGCCCCGCACCAGTGGTGCGGGGCCCCCCTTTAATGGTTGTCCGGCGGTGTCCTACTCTCCCACACCCTCACGAGTGCAGTACCATCGGCGCTGTGGGCCTTAGCTTCCGGGTTCGGAATGGGACCGGGCGTTTCCCCCACGCTATGACCGCCGTAACTCTACCTCCACACACCAGGACGGACCCGGCGGGGAAAACTAGGGAAACGATGACGTTTCATTCAATTATCCCACACCCCGACCCGGGACCCGAACAGGATCCCACGATCAACGTGTGGCGTTCGTCCCCTGCCAACAACGACAAGTTGTTGGTCGGGAACCACATAGTGGACGCAAGCATGCAGTGACCTTCCCACCCCTTCAAATATGGTGGACCCCTTTTGAAGAACGGGTCCACCCAGGGAGGGTGTGGTGTAAGTTATCGGCTTATTAGTACCGGTCAGCTTCACGAGTCGTTAGTCCTCGCTTCCACATCCGGCCTATCAACCCAGTGGTCTGGCTGGGAGCCTCTCGGACACAAGGTCCATGGAAATCTCATCTCGAAGCGAGCTTCCCGCTTAGATGCTTTCAGCGGTTATCCCATCCGAACGTAGCTAATCAGCGGTGCACTTGGCAGTACAACTGACACACCAGAGGTTCGTCCGTCCCGGTCCTCTCGTACTAAGGACAGCCCTTCTCAAATTTCCTGCGCGCGCAGCGGATAGGGACCGAACTGTCTCACGACGTTCTAAACCCAGCTCGCGTACCGCTTTAATGGGCGAACAGCCCAACCCTTGGGACCTACTCCAGCCCCAGGATGCGACGAGCCGACATCGAGGTGCCAAACCATGCCGTCGATATGGACTCTTGGGCAAGATCAGCCTGTTATCCCCGAGGTACCTTTTATCCGTTGAGCGACGGCCATTCCACAATGTGCCGCCGGATCACTAGTCCCGACTTTCGTCCCTGCTCGAGATGTCTCTCTCACAGTCAAGCTCCCTTGTGCACTTACACTCGACACCTGATTGCCAACCAGGCTGAGGGAACCTTTGGGCGCCTCCGTTACTCTTTAGGAGGCAACCGCCCCAGTTAAACTACCCATCAGGCACTGTCCCTGACCCGGATTACGGGCCGAAGTTAGATGTCCAAAGTGACCAGAGTGGTATTTCAACGATGACTCCACCACAACTAGCGTTGCAGCTTCACAGTCTCCCACCTATCCTACACAAGCCACTCCGAACACCAATACCAAACTATAGTAAAGGTCTCGGGGTCTTTCCGTCCTGCTGCGCGTAACGAGCATCTTTACTCGTACTGCAATTTCGCCGAGTTTATGGTTGAGACAGCGGGGAAGTCGTTACTCCATTCGTGCAGGTCGGAACTTACCCGACAAGGAATTTCGCTACCTTAGGATGGTTATAGTTACCACCGCCGTTTACTGGGGCTTAAATTCTCAGCTTCGCCTTGCGGCTAACCGGTCCTCTTAACCTTCCAGCACCGGGCAGGAGTCAGTCCGTATACATCGTCTTGCGACTTCGCACGGACCTGTGTTTTTAGTAAACAGTCGCTTCCCCCTGGTCTCTGCGGCCCTGAACCGCTCCGGAACGAAAAGTTCCATCACGGGTGGGGCCCCCCTTCTCCCGAAGTTACGGGGGCATTTTGCCGAGTTCCTTAACCATAATTCTCTCGATCGCCTTAGTATTCTCTACCTGATCACCTGTGTCGGTTTGGGGTACGGGCGGCTAAAACCTCGCGCCGATGCTTTTCTAGGCAGCATAGGATCACCGAATCCCCCCTTTACGGGAGTCCCATCAGATCTCAGGCATTTAAGGGCCGCGGATTTGCCTACGGCCCGCCCTACATCCTTAGACCGGGACAACCATCGCCCGGCTCGGCTACCTTCCTGCGTCACACCTGTTAATACGCTTACCTCCCAGGATCAGGTCCCGCGCTCCACCAAAACCCTTCCACCACAAGGGCGGTCGGGCAGGTCTCGGGCGGTTAGTGTCCCCTGCTTGGTATTGGCGGTTTTTCGCCGGTACGGGAATATCAACCCGTTGTCCATCGACTACGCCTGTCGGCCTCGCCTTAGGTCCCGACTTACCCAGGGCAGATTAGCTTGACCCTGGAACCCTTGATCATTCGGCGGACGGGTTTCTCACCCGTCTTTCGCTACTCATGCCTGCATTCTCACTCGTGTGGGCTCCACCGCTGGTTTACACCGCGACTTCACTGCCCACACGACGCTCCCCTACCACTCCGTACGACTGAACCACGAAGGCTTGTCTACTATACGAAATCCACAACTTCGGCGGTGTACTTGAGCCCCGCTACATTGTCGGCGCGGAATCACTTGACCAGTGAGCTATTACGCACTCTTTTAAGGGTGGCTGCTTCTAAGCCAACCTCCTGGTTGTCTTCGCAATCCCACATCCTTTCCCACTTAGCACACGCTTAGGGGCCTTAGTTGGTGGTCTGGGCTGTTTCCCTCTCGACTATGAAGCTTATCCCCCACAGTCTCACTGCTGCGCTCTCACTTGCCGGCATTCGGAGTTTGGCTGACGTCAGTAACCTTGTAGGGCCCATCGGCCATCCAGTAGCTCTACCTCCGGCAAGAAACACGCAACGCTGCACCTAAATGCATTTCGGGGAGAACCAGCTATCACGAAGTTTGATTGGCCTTTCACCCCTACCCACAGCTCATCCCCTCCATTTTCAACTGAAGTGGGTTCGGTCCTCCACGACGTCTTACCGTCGCTTCAACCTGGCCATGGGTAGATCACTTCGCTTCGGGTCTAGATCACGCCACTCACTCGCCCTATTCAGACTCGCTTTCGCTACGGCTTCCCCACACGGGTTAACCTCGCGACGTAACACTAACTCGCAGGCTCATTCTTCAAAAGGCACGCCATCACAGGAACCAAGCCTGCTCTGACGGTTTGTAAGCACACGGTTTCAGGTACTATTTCACTCCCCTCCCGGGGTACTTTTCACCTTTCCCTCACGGTACTTGTCCGCTATCGGTCATTAGGTAGTATTTAGGCTTATCAGGTGGTCCTGACAGATTCGCACGGGATTTCTCGGGCCCCGTGCTACTTGGGATACTCTCCAGGCGGTGTAACAAGCATTTCGGTTACGGGACTTGCACCCTCTCCGGTCGGCCTTTCAAGACCGTTCACCTATGCCTACACTCTCACCTCACCAGTCCGGCAGAACTGGAATGGAAAGTCCCACAACCCCGACCATGCAACGCCCGCCGGCTATCACACATGGACCGGTTTAGCCTCGTCCGCGTTCGCTCGCCACTACTGACGGAATCACTATTGTTTTCTCTTCCTGTGGGTACTGAGATGTTTCACTTCCCCACGTTCCCTCCACATGCCCTATGTGTTCAGGCATGGGTCACCACGTCACCTTGCAGCGCGTGGCGGGGTTTCCCCATTCGGACATCCTCGGATCACCGTTCGGTTATCAACTCCCCGAGGCTTATCGCAGATTCCTACGTCCTTCTTCGGCTCCTAATGCCAAGGCATCCACCGTGTGCTCTTAAAAACTTGACCACTAAAGATCACAGAATTCAAAATAATTATTCGAGAGAACCATGAAAACAAGCACACACACGTGTGTGCCAGATCCAGGTTCATCAACTCATAAGAAATTGCTTCCTTTATAAGATGCTCGCGTCCACTATGTAGTTCTCAACCAACAACCCCGTCACACACCACCACCCGGAACCGGCACACCCCTGAAGGTGTGCGGTGCGACCCGGGAAGGGGTCGTGCGCAGGAAACCAAGCCAACAACCAACCAGCCGTGCCTTTCAGCGCGGCGGGTTCCTGTTGCCTCAGGACCCAACAGTGTGCCAAACGATTCCCATCAGGGAGCCACCGGTCGATGTCTCTTCCAGAACCCTGCGCAAGCGCAGCATTCGTACTGGGACGACCGGTGCCACCCACCAGGGGTCTGCTTCATTGATATTCCACCCTTGAGCACCCACCGAGAAACTTGCGTTCTCGCAATGGGCTTTGCTTCCTCACACCACCACCACCAACATGCGTCGGGGCGTGGGTGCTTGGTGCTCCTTAGAAAGGAGGTGATCCAGCCGCACCTTCCGGTACGGCTACCTTGTTACGACTTAGTCCCAATCGCCAGTCCCACCTTCGACAGCTCCCTCCCACAAGGGGTTAGGCCACCGGCTTCGGGTGTTACCAACTTTCGTGACTTGACGGGCGGTGTGTACAAGGCCCGGGAACGTATTCACCGCAGCGTTGCTGATCTGCGATTACTAGCGACTCCGACTTCATGGGGTCGAGTTGCAGACCCCAATCCGAACTGAGACCGGCTTTTTGGGATTAGCTCCACCTCACAGTATCGCAACCCTTTGTACCGGCCATTGTAGCATGCGTGAAGCCCAAGACATAAGGGGCATGATGATTTGACGTCGTCCCCACCTTCCTCCGAGTTGACCCCGGCAGTCTCCCATGAGTCCCCGGCATAACCCGCTGGCAACATGGAACGAGGGTTGCGCTCGTTGCGGGACTTAACCCAACATCTCACGACACGAGCTGACGACAACCATGCACCACCTGTAAACCGACCACAAGTGGGGCGCCTGTTTCCAGGCGTTTCCGGTTCATGTCAAGCCTTGGTAAGGTTCTTCGCGTTGCATCGAATTAATCCGCATGCTCCGCCGCTTGTGCGGGCCCCCGTCAATTCCTTTGAGTTTTAGCCTTGCGGCCGTACTCCCCAGGCGGGGCACTTAATGCGTTAGCTACGGCGCGGAAAACGTGGAATGTCCCCCACACCTAGTGCCCAACGTTTACGGCATGGACTACCAGGGTATCTAATCCTGTTCGCTCCCCATGCTTTCGCTCCTCAGCGTCAGTTAATGCCCAGAGACCTGCCTTCGCCATCGGTGTTCCTCCTGATATCTGCGCATTTCACCGCTACACCAGGAATTCCAGTCTCCCCTACATCACTCTAGTCTGCCCGTACCCACCGCAGATCCGGGGTTGAGCCCCGGACTTTCACGGCAGACGCGACAAACCGCCTACGAGCTCTTTACGCCCAATAATTCCGGATAACGCTTGCGCCCTACGTATTACCGCGGCTGCTGGCACGTAGTTAGCCGGCGCTTCTTCTGCAGGTACCGTCACTTTCGCTTCTTCCCTACTGAAAGAGGTTTACAACCCGAAGGCCGTCATCCCTCACGCGGCGTCGCTGCATCAGGCTTTCGCCCATTGTGCAATATTCCCCACTGCTGCCTCCCGTAGGAGTCTGGGCCGTGTCTCAGTCCCAGTGTGGCCGGTCACCCTCTCAGGCCGGCTACCCGTCGTCGCCTTGGTGAGCCATTACCTCACCAACAAGCTGATAGGCCGCGAGTCCATCCAAAACCGCACAAGGCTTTCCACCCCCACACCATGCGGTGGAGGGTAAATATCCGGTATTAGACCCGGTTTCCCAGGCTTATCCCAGAGTTAAGGGCAGGTTACTCACGTGTTACTCACCCGTTCGCCACTAATCACCCCAGCAAGCTGGGGGTCATCGTTCGACTTGCATGTGTTAAGCACGCCGCCAGCGTTCATCCTGAGCCAGGATCAAACTCTCCATAAATGTTTATTACAGACACACCCCCACCGCCCGGAAAAGGAGCAGGTGGTGGTGCACTAAATTTGAAACCAGCTAAACGGACCGCCGCCACCACGGGGGTGGGGCCAACGGTCCAGATAACCAATTAATAAATGATTGGTATCAATAAAACTTGGCACACTATTGAGTTCTCAAACAACAGGAGCTTCCGGCCAACACGCACATCCTGGAAACCATCACGGTTTCCGCGGCGATCAGTGCCGGAGCAACTTTTCAAGCTTACCCGCCCTGCCGTCCGAAAGCAAATCAACCAAATTCTTTTTGATTGAAAAGTCCGGGCGCGGTGAACCACCGGATGTTCCACCGGCTGTTCACAAGGGGGGGTTTTCGTTTCCCCGGCGTCCGGGGCAACTCGAAATACTTTACACACCTTTGCGGGAACACGCAAATCGAGAAACAGACAAGGGCCCTATTCCTCCACTAGGCGGGCCGCAGGCACTCCACAACTCCAGCAACCACGGGTGCTCCGGCCCTGTCGGTGCGGTGGATCAGGAACTCGTCCACGCGCATTGGCGCACCCTCCACATCCAGAACCACCAGTCGCGGGTGGTCCGTGAACTCATCCTCGGCAATCACTCCAACGCCCAGCCCGGCCAAGACTGCCGCCTGCAGGGACTCGCGGCTGTCGACGTCGACGAAGCCCGCTGGCTCCACATCCTCCCGGGACAGGGCATCCGTCAACGCTCGGCGGGTCACAGACCCCACCTCACGGATCACCAACACCTCACGGGCCAGCCTCGCCAAGGGGACCGATTTGGACCCCGCCAGATAGCTGTCGTCGCGGACAAAGACCACCAGATCCTGGGCGGCAAGCCAGTAGGACTTCAGCGCAGGGTCCACGGTGCCGTCGGAGACGACTCCCACATCGACGAGCCCTGCGAGAACGTCGGCCCTGACCGACCGTGAATTGCCAGTGGTCAGCCTGATGTCCACCGCCGGAAACCGCTCGGTGAATCGTTCAAGGATGCCCATGGCATTGATGGGTGCATCGGCGCCGAGCCGCAGCACGGTGTGCGCGGACGTGCTGTGGTTCTTCAAGAGCAGGGCGGCTGCGTTCCAGGACTCCAGCAGCGTGTCCACCAGCGGCAGCAGTGCGTCGCCCAGCTCCGTTGTGCTCGTACCCCGCGCCGTTCTCTGCAAGAGCTGCACGCCGAACTCCTGCTCCAATGCGCCAACATGGGCGGACACCGTGGGTTGGCTGAGACCGAGGAAAGCGGCTGCGCCAGTGAAGCTGCGCTCGGTGGCAACAGCACGGAAAGCCTTCAGCTGGTGGAGGTTCATAGACAGAATCTATAGGACGGGCAGAGGCCGTCAATACGGCGGATCCTCGAGGTACCACTTCGCGTATGGTCTGCTGCATGACTATGCGTGCAGGGGCACCCGCGCCCCATCTATTGGTGGTTGGCATTGATGGCGTTAGGTACGACACGCTGCTGGCAGCGCAGACACCCCATCTGGATCTGCTGGCTGCCGACGGCGTGCTCCTTCCCGTCGAGGTGCATGCAAGGAATTCCACTATGTCCGGCCCCGTCTGGGCCACGGTCGCCACGGGTGTCTACTCCGACCGCCACGGGGTGCTGGGCAACGACGTCCACCCGGCCGAGCTGCGGGAATACCCGGACTTTCTCGAGCGCCTGCGTGCGGAGCTCGATGATGCAACGACAATGGTAGCCGCGAGCTGGTTCCCCATTGCCGGAGACCACCACTGCGGGCCCCTGTTCTCCTCGCGCGGGTGGCTGCCCGACGTCGACCCTGAAACCCAGCCCGATGTCGCTGCAGCATCGGATGCCGCCGATGACGACGTGGCGGCCTACGCCTGCGCGCGGCTTGGCCAGGAGGACGTGGTGGCGTCGTTCGTCTACTTCGGTGAGCCCGACGAGTTCGCGCACCACAAGGGGACGGGGGCGGGCTACACGGCATCCATTGAACGGTGCGATGCCCGGGTTGGGCGCCTCCTCGAGGCGATCAGCGCCCGCGCGAACAGCGGCGGCGAAGCCTGGACCGTCGTCGTTGTCACCGACCACGGCCATGTGGACAACGGCGGACACGGCGGCGACAGCACGCACGAGCGCACGGCCTGGATGGCAGCCGCAGGTCCAGGGATCGGGCCGCACATCGGCCGGCTGTGCCATGCGGACATCGCAGTCCAGGCCGGGAAGGTGTTTGGCCTGGACTTTGAGGGGCTCGACGGCGTCCCCTTCGGGCACCGCTAAACCCGTGGCTGCCTCAGTGGCGGTGATGGTCCTTGTGGCGGCGCTCCTGCACAGCATCTGGAATGCCGTGGCCAAGGCCATTCCTGATCGACTTGCTGCGTCAAGTCTGATCTCCCTGGCACATTTGGCCGCTGGAAGTGTGGGCATTCTCATCTTTCCGATGCCTGCCGTGGAATCCTGGCCCTACCTTGCAGCCTCCACGGCCATCCAAAGTGCCTACCTGTTGATCCTGACGGCCTCCTACAAACATGGCGACTTCTCCCAGGTCTATCCCTTGGCCCGTGGATCGGCCGTAGTCCTCATTGCCGGCGGAGCGGGAGTCTTCCTGGGTGAAACGCTCACGCCCTTGCAGTCGTTGGCGACCCTGGCGGTAGCCGGCGCGCTGATTGCGCTGGCATTTGTTGGTTCGCCATCGGGCAAAGTCTCAGGAAGCCGCCGTGGTGCGGCTTTTGCACTGCTGACCGGTGCCGCCATAGCCGGCTATTCCCTTGTGGACGGCACCGGTGCCCGCGAATCCGGCAGTCCATTGGGTTATGCCATGTGGCTCTTCGCCCTTCAGGGCGTAGTGGTGCTGGGCATATGCTGGCTCCGGGCCCCGGACCGATCTGCTTTGCTGGGATCAGTTCGCACCTGGTGGCGCATCGGCATGTTCGGCGGTGTGCTGTCCCTCATTTCCTACGCCATTGTGGTGTGGGCACAGACCCTGGCGCCCTTGGCCTTGGTCTCGGCCCTGCGCGAATCCAGCGTTCTCTTGGCCGGCGTCATCGGTTTCCTGTTCTTCAAGGAACGCTTCAGCAAGAGGCGGGCCGTGCTCACCGCCATTGCAGTTGCCGGCATCGCCACGCTTCAGCTCGGGTAGCTGCAACTCCCGGTCGGCTGCATCTGCCTTGCAAGGAGGACCCTTAACCCAGAATCGCGCCTGTTGATCATTTCGCCGCCGGAGACGGACGCGAGAATGATCAACAGGCGCGATTTTTGCAGCCGTGGTCCCGGTGTGCGGTGGCGGACCCGGCGTCCGTTGGCGGCAGGGGCGTGTCCAGGTCCGGTGCGGCTGCGTGGAGCTGGTGGCCGTGGCCGGCCCGCCCGGGTGCCG
>NZ_KI519455.1:0-1109951 GCF_000482545.1 Arthrobacter sp. 35W | reverse complement strand
CGTCGCCTTGGTGAGCCATTACCTCACCAACAAGCTGATAGGCCGCGAGTCCATCCAAAACCGCACAAGGCTTTCCACCCCCACACCATGCGGTGGAGGGTAAATATCCGGTATTAGACCCGGTTTCCCAGGCTTATCCCAGAGTTAAGGGCAGGTTACTCACGTGTTACTCACCCGTTCGCCACTAATCACCCCAGCAAGCTGGGGGTCATCGTTCGACTTGCATGTGTTAAGCACGCCGCCAGCGTTCATCCTGAGCCAGGATCAAACTCTCCATAAATGTTTATTACAGACACACCCCCACCGCCCGGAAAAGGAGCAGGTGGTGGTGCACTAAATTTGAAACCAGCTAAACGGACCGCCGCCACCACGGGGGTGGGGCCAACGGTCCAGATAACCAATTAATAAATGATTGGTATCAATAAAACTTGGCACACTATTGAGTTCTCAAACAACAGGAGCTTCCGGCCAACACGCACATCCTGGAAACCATCACGGTTTCCGCGGCGATCAGTGCCGGAGCAACTTTTCAAGCTTACCCGCCCTGCCGTCCGAAAGCAAATCAACCAAATTCTTTTTGATTGAAAAGTCCGGGCGCGGTGAACCACCGGATGTTCCACCGGCTGTTCACAAGGGGGGTTTTTCGTTTCCCCGGCGTCCGGGGCAACTCGAAATACTTTACACACCTTTGCGGGAACACGCAAATCGAGAAACAGACAAGGGCCCTGCACGGCTCCACCCTGCCTCTGGATCCCATACTGAACCCCAGATGCAGGAAGGCACGGCAATCAAGATGCGCAGCCCCGTGTCACTGGTCAAGCAGGGGCATGCATCCTCTATACGGATATATGGACGCCGCCGGCTTCCAAACCTTCATTGCCATGTCGGGCTACAACTTCTTTGTGGTTGGCTCGCCGTCAGCTGGCCATGCCGCCTTTCCACTGAAGCTCGGCGACAGTCCCATTGCCCAGGCCTACCGCAGTCGGCTGCATGAACAGCAGGGGTGCCGTGCATAGTCTTCGGCGTCCCAGACGTCCAATACCAGCCGGGCAGACGCCACGGGCAGGCGGGCGGGTGCAGGGCCTGGAGGCCGGCCCGCCACCCATCGCCCGCGGACCCCCCACACCATAATGTCTCCTATATATAGGGGAATGGTTTCCAGTGCCCTTGCGGGGGAGTTGCTGGGTGGCTTGGAGTGGGGTCGCACCATCTCTACGCCCTCTGTATATAGGTATGCAAGGGACGCACCCAGACACCTCTCAGTGCACGTCTGCATGGATGCCTATATATAGGAGCGCGCCGCACCCCTATATAGGTATGCCGAGAGTGGCTGTGGAGGAAACCGTCCACCAGCCAATGTCCACCAGGGCGGTGGCGTCTCGATATTGGCAGAAGGTGCCGGGGCAATAAGACCGGTTAAAACAAAAACACCCCGATCCGAAGATCGGGGTGTTTTCGAAGCGTGCGCGAGGGGGGATTTGAACCCCCACGCCCTTTCGGACACTGGCACCTGAAGCCAGCGCGTCTGCCGTTCCGCCACTCGCGCGCTTTTGACCCACTCGGTTCTGATTTCCAGAACCAGTGGAACAGCGATAACAACTATATGGGACGAAAGCGCGAAATGCCTAATCGGCGGGCGCCATCGGGCCCCAGAGGCCCTTCCATGGTCCAAAATTCCGCGGAATCACAGGGATTTTTGGCCCCCAAAGAATTTTTTGGCGGTACCATCCCCTGGTATGAAATCCGGGCTGGGTGCACCACGCATTGAAGGTTTTCGCAGACTCGCCCAGTAGTATCAGTTCACAGGGCATGCTTCGCCGGACCTCGCACAACGTGGCGTCCGACCGTCCTGCTGCAAGCACGCGGCCCGTTCATCTGGACGGAGCCGCGCACCGTCGAGTTGAAGTGGAGGAGGATCCCATGGGTCTGTTGGACAATGTCGAAAAAGGCATTGAGAAAGCCGTGCGTGGCGCCTTCGCCCGCGGCTCGAAGACCTTGCAGCCGGTGGAGATCGCGAGCCAGCTGCGACGCGAGCTCGACGACAAGGCCATGACCTTGGACGCCGGACGCACGCTTGCCCCCAATGTCTTTGACATCCAGCTCAGTTCGCCGGACTTTGAGCGTGCCCGCAGCTGGGGCACCGCCCTGGCCGAGGAGCTGTGCGATGTGGTCATCAACCATGCACGCGGCCAGGGCTACATCCTCCAGGGCCCCGTGCGCGTCTCGTTCAACCATGACGCCGAGCTGAAGGCCGGGGCCTTCGAGATCGCCTCCAGCACGGTCAAGGACGGATCAGCAGCACCGCAGCCTTCCTTCCCGTCGGCGGCACCGGCGATGGCGGCTCCGCGCCAGGCACCGGCAGCCATGCCCGCCCCGGCCCGCGCAGCAGCGCCGCCGGCCGCCGTCGCACCCTCACAAGGCAACGTCCAGCCCGTGCTGGACATCGCCGGCCAACGGTACGCCCTGAATGCCGATTCGATCGTGCTGGGCCGCTCCTCTGAGGCAGACATCCTTATTGACGACACCGGCGTCTCGCGGCGCCACCTTGAAATCCGCACCCAGGGCGGCGTCTGCACCGCCGTCGACCTGGGCTCCACCAATGGCAGCTTCCTCAACGGCCAGCGCATCAACGGCTCGGCACGCCTGGACGACGGCGCCACCTTGTCCATCGGCCGCAGCAAGATCACCTTCCGTTTGCTGCCCGCCCGCCAGGGAGGCCAGCGATGAATGATCTTGGTTCACTCACCGTCACAGTCCTCCAGTTCGGCTTCCTGGTCCTGCTGTGGGTCATGATCTTCAGTGTTGTCACGGCCATGCGCCGCGATCTGGCCATTGGACGCAAGGCCAAGGTGGGCACGCCCACCGCCCGCCAGGCGCGCAAGCACCCCGAATTGCTGGAGGCGGAGCCGCCGGCCAAGACCCAAGCCCGCCATCTGGTGGTCACCGAAGGGCCGCTGGCCGGAACCACCATTGAGCTGGCCGCCAGCCCCGTCCTCCTCGGCCGCGCCCAGGAGGCCACGCTGGTCCTTGAGGACGACTACGCCTCCGGCCGCCACGCCCGCCTGTTTCCACAGGGCACCCGCTGGTTCATCGAGGACCTTGGCTCCACCAATGGCACCTATCTGGGCGGTACACAGCTGACGCGGGCCCTGCCGGTTGAACTTGGTGCACCGATTCGGATCGGTAAGACGGTCATTGAATTGAGGCCGTAAGCATGTCGGAACGCCCGCTGGTCCTGAGCTATGCCGCCAGGAGTGATGTGGGCATGGTCAGAGCCAAGAATGACGACTCTGCCTATGTCGGCAAGCACCTGGCTGTCGTTGCCGACGGCATGGGTGGCCACGCCGGCGGCGATGTGGCCAGCGCCTCCACCGTGCTGGACCTGATCCATCTGGACAGGGACGGCTACCAGGGCGATGCCAGCGAGCATCTTGCCGATGAGATCCAGACGGCAAACTCCCTGCTGTCCCAGTTGGTCCATATCAATCCGAAGCTGGCCGGCATGGGCACCACCGTGACGGCCATGCTCCTGTCCGGCGACATCCTGGAAATGGCGCACATCGGGGATTCGCGCGCCTACCGGCTCAAGGACGGCGTCTTCGAGCAGATCAGCG
Organism: Arthrobacter sp. 35W; assembly: GCF_000482545.1. Classification (GTDB taxonomy): domain Bacteria; phylum Actinomycetota; class Actinomycetes; order Actinomycetales; family Micrococcaceae; genus Specibacter. Next base: position 1,106,337 of record NZ_KI519455.1, on the reverse strand, counting down.
TGGACCACACCTTTGTCCAGCGGATGATCGACGAGGGCCGCCTGCGCCCCGAGGAAGCCGAAACCCACCCCCACAAGAATGTGCTGATGCGCGTTCTGGGCGACGTCGACGCCTCCCCCGAACTGGACCTGATGTCCTTTGAAGCCCAGGAGGGGGAGCGCTGGCTGCTCTGCTCCGACGGGCTGAATTTTGTGCGCCACAATCTGGTGGAGGAAGTAGTCCGCACCACCACCTCGCTGGCCTCCTGCGCAGACACCCTGGTTGAACTCACGCTGGCCGCCGGGGCACCGGACAATGTCACTGTGGTGGTTTTCGATGTGGTCCGCGAGGGCTCCGAGAGCATCCACACGGCCTCGCTGGCCACGGTCCCGGCCGCGCAGGAGCTTCCCGCTGCCGGGTCGAACGACGACGACGTGGACGCAGCGGCCGACGGCGCCACGGCCGATGCCCTCGACGGGGAGGCCCCCGAGTCCGACAACGACGGACCCTCGAGGTCCGGCGATCTTGGCGCCCACATCACCGCGGCCGTGATCCGCCAGGAGCTATCGGAACGCCCCCATGAACTGGTGGGAGCGGCCGTCACAGCCTTTGCCGAGGGCAAGATCCCGGTGATCGAGGGGCACTCCGCCGCCCGGCGGGCCGCCACCGTGTTGACCCACAAGGTGGCCCCGGGCATCCAATCAACGGACGTGGAGGAAGAGACCGAGGAGTCTATCCCGCCGCGCAACCTCAAGAAACTGGCCGCAGTCATCGGCGCCATCGTGGCCGTCCTGCTCGCACTCGGCCTCTGGGCCGGCTACGCGTGGACCCAGACGCTTTACTATGTGGGCGCATCCAACGGCAAGGTCGTCATCTTCAACGGTGTCTCCCAGTCCCTCGGCCCCATCCAGCTCTCGCATGTGTACCGGGAAACCGGCATCGACGTTGTCTCGCTGCCCGACTATTCGCGGCAGCGCCTCGCGCAGACCCTCCCGGCCAGGAATCTGGATGACGCGGCACAGATCATCAGTGATCTGCAGTTGGGCGCCGGCTCCAGCACGCCGCCCTGCCCCTCGCCCACGGCCGCCCCGACAGCAACGCCCGGCGCATCACCGGCCGCGGAAACAACACCGGCACCGGCCGCCTCCAGCGCGGCACCATTGGCCGTCAGCACACCGACATGCACCGGAGGGCCGCAATGAGCCAGCTCGCAACAGTCGCCAAACCGCGCCGCAACACAGAACTGGTCCTGCTGATCCTGGCCCTCCTGGTGGGTCTGTTTGCCAATGCTATGGTCAACATCAATCTGGGCCGCACCTTCGACTCTGACTTCTATTCCCAGGGCGCCGTCCTCACGGGGCTGGCCCTGGCGGTGCATGTTTCCCTGCGCTTCCGCGCAAAATATGCCGACCCGGTAATACTTCCACTCGTTGTTGCCCTGAACGGCATAGGCTTGGCCGTCATCCACCGCCTGGACATCGCCAACGATGAATCGGCAGGGCCCCGCCAGTGGTTGTGGACCACCGTGGCTGTGGCCGCGGCCGTGGCAGTCATTTGGCTTCTCAGGGACCACCGCCGGCTCCGCCGCTACACCTACCTTTCCCTGGTGGCCAGCGTGGTGCTGCTGATCCTGCCGCTGGTCCCCGGGATCAGCGCCGGTGAGGTCAACGGCGCCAGCGTCTGGATCAGCATTGGCCCCTTCACGTTCCAACCCGGCGAAATCGCCAAGATCACCCTGGCCATATTCTTTGCCGGGTATCTTTCCTCCAACCGCGATCTGATTCTGTTGGCCGGAAAGAAGGTTGGACCCCTCCAGCTGCCCCGCGCCCGCGACCTGGGCCCCATGATCGTGGCCTGGCTGGCCAGCGTTGGCGTATTGGTCTTCCAGCACGACCTGGGCTCCTCCGTCCTGTTCTTCGGCCTGTTCATGGTGATGATCTACGTGGCCACCAGCCGCATCAGCTGGGTGTTCATCGGCCTGCTGCTGATCGGCATCGGCGGGTTCGTGGCCGTCCGCCTCTTCCCGCACGTTGCACGGCGCATCGATGTCTGGGCCAATGCCTTTTCTCCGGAGGTCATCGGTTCCGGTGGCTACCAGGTGGTCCAAGGGCTCTTCGGCATGGCCGACGGCGGACTTCTGGGAACTGGCCTGGGCAACGGCCAGCCGGAGATTGTGCCGCTGGCCAACAGCGACATGATCATCGCGGCCATTGGCGAGGAGCTCGGCATGGCCGGCCTGTTCGCCGTTGTGCTGATGTACGTCCTGCTGATCACCCGCGGCTTCCGCGCCGCCCTGGGCACCCGGGATTCCTTCGGCAAGCTGTTGGCTGTGGGCCTGTCCTTCGCCATTGCCTTGCAGTGCTTTGTGGTCATCGGCGGGGTGACGCGTCTGATCCCGCTGACGGGCCTCACCACGCCGTTCCTGGCCGCAGGTGGTTCATCGCTGCTGGCGAACTGGATAATCGTCGCCCTGTTGCTGTTGATCTCCGATGCCGCGCGGCGGCCCATTGACACCACTGCGCCACGCCCCGTGCCGGCCCACCCCAAGAACCAATCACCCGCGAACGAAACAACCGCGAACCAACCAACCCAGAAGGCGGTGGATGCACCATGAACCAGGCAATCCGCAACGCGTGGGTGGTGGCCATCGCGCTCTTCGCGCTGGTGTTCGGCTCCATCACGTATGTGCAGTTCTTCGCCGTGGGCGATCTGAAGGCCAACGGCAACAACAACCGGGAGCTGCTGCGGCAGTTCTGCGAGGACCGCGGCGCGATCCTCGTGGCCGGGCAGCCCATCGCGGAATCCGTGGCGACCAATGAGCAGTGCAAGTTCCAGCGCCAGTACGTGCAGCCGGAGCTCTATGCCGGTCTGACCGGCTTCTTCTCCCGGGACTTCGGCTCTTATGGACTGGAAAGCTCGACGAACGACCAGCTCACGGGCACCACCTCGGATGCCTTCTACGACCGGCTGGTCCAGGTCCTCACGGGTGCCCAGCCCAAGGGCCGCTCGGTGGAATTGACCATTGATCCAGCGATCCAGAAGCTTGCCTACGACCTGATCCCCGACGGCCAGGAGGGTGCCATCGTGGTGATGAACCCCAAGACCGGTGCCATCATCGCCATGGTCTCCAAGCCTTCCTACGATACGAACCTGATGGCGAGCCACGACGGCACCGCCGTGCGGGCCGCCGTCGACGAGCTGAACAACGTTCCCGGCATCAACCTCTATGGTTCGCCCGCGTACACGCACCTCTATTCACCGGGGTCGGTGTTCAAGCTCGTCGACACCGCCGCAGCGCTGGAGTCCGGAAAGTACACCAAGGATTCCGTACTGCCGAACCCGGCCCAATTGGGCTTCGACGGAACCAGCTACACGCTGAACAACTACGTCAACGGCGGTTGTGCAGCGCGCACCCAGGCAGATTTCTCCTTTGCCTTGGAACAGAGCTGCAATACGCCGTTCGCGGAGATTGCCCTGAACCTGGGACAGGACGCCATCACCAAGCAGGCCGAGAAGTTTGGCTTCAATGACAACTCCCTCAAGTTCCCGTCGCGAGTGGAGGGCAGCCGCTTCCCCGGCAGCACGGGTAAACTGGGTCAGCCGGAACTAGCCCGCAGCGCCATCGGCCAGCAGGATGTCCAGGCCACGCCGCTGCAGATTGCCATGATGACGGCAGCCATTGCCAACGGCGGAATCCAAATGAAACCGAACATCGTCAAAACCATCCGCACCCCAGACCTGAAGGTGGTCCAGGACTTCCAGCCGGAAGAACTCCGCCAGTCCACCACCAAGGCCGTTGCCGACCAGATCACCACCTGGATGACCAGCGTGGTGGACAAGGGCATTGCCTCGGCCGCGGCCGTCCCCGGCATCAAAGTTGCCGGCAAGACCGGCACGGCCGAACTGGGTGGCCCTGAGAATCTGAACAACTCCTGGTTCACGGGCTTTGCCCCGGCCAACGATCCACAGGTGGTTGTGTCCATCGTCATTCCCGGCGTCGACATCTCCACCGGCGCAAAACTGACTAGTCCAAACGCAAGCAAACTCTTCGAGGCGGTGTTGAATAAGTGAGGCCTACTTCGGGAATCACCTTAGGCGGCAGGTTCCAGCTCACTTCACGCATTGCCATCGGTGGCATGGGCGAGGTCTGGAAGGCACAGGACCTTGTCCTGGGCCGGATTGTGGCCATCAAAATCCTCAAGGAAGAGTACACGGGTGACCCTGGCTTCCGTGAGCGCTTCCGCGCCGAGGCACGCCACACTGCGCTGCTCAACCATGTCGGCATTGCCAACGTCTTTGACTACGGCGAAGAAGAGGGCTCGGCCTATCTGGTGATGGAGCTGGTTCCCGGTGAGCCGCTGTCTGCCATCCTGGAGCGGGACCACGTGCTCTCCTCCGACCGCACGCTCTCCATCATCGCCCAGACGGCCCGGGCCCTGGCCGTGGCCCACGCACAGGGTCTGGTCCACCGCGACGTGAAGCCGGGCAACCTGCTGATCACCCCCGATGGACGCGTCAAGGTCACCGACTTCGGCATTGCCCGCCTGGCCGACCAGGTGCCGCTGACCCAGACCGGCCAGGTCATGGGCACGGCCCAGTACTTGGCCCCGGAGCAGGCCACCGGACAGGTTGCCACCGGGTCCAGCGACATCTATGCCCTGGGCGTCATCGGCTATGAGTGCATCACGGGACACCGTCCGTTCTCGGGTGAATCGCAGATCGCCATTGCCTTGGCCCAGGTCAACGACGCTCCGCCGCCGCTGCCGGACACGCTGCCCACCCCGGTGCGCGCACTGTTGATGTCCATGCTGGCCAAGGATCCGGCGAACCGTCCGGCCAATGCACTGAAGCTGGCCGAGGCCGCCGAGGCCATCCGCGACGGCGACATCAACCGCGCGCACGCTGCCGCCCCCGGCATGCTGCTCTTTGAGGCAACCACTGGCCCCATCACGGCACCTGTTGATCTGGATGCCACGACGGCCACCACCGTCGTCGCCCAGGCCCCGGCCCCTGCCACCTCGGCACTGCCCACCGTGGCTGAAAGCATTGTGGCCAGCCAGCCGGACTCCATTCTTTCCCGCGCCGATTCCCTGGCCGCAGAGATGCCCTGGGAAGAGGAGCCGGAGGAATCCGCTGAGGCCGCACCCGTCAAGCGTGGGCGCAGCCCCTGGACGTGGCCGGCCGTGGCGCTGATCGTGCTGGTGCTGTTTGCCATTGGCGCGTTCGTGCTGCAGGGCATGGGTGTGTTCAACCCCGGCACGCCGCCGGCCACCACCCCGGCAACCACCACAAAGTCGAGCACTGCCACCACGGCGGCAACGACGACGTCGGCCCCGCCCACCACCTCGTCCGCACCGACCACCACGGCATCGAGCCAGGTGACGCTGTTCCCGGCCCAGTACGCGGGCCGCCCCTTTGCCGAAGTCCAGACGGATTTGATCAACAAGGGCATGCAGGTGGACAAGGCGGAGGAGTTCAGCGCCGAGGTCGGTGCCGGCATGGTGATTGGTATCAATCCCTCCGGTGCCGTCACCAAGGGCGACATCATCACCGTCACGGTCTCCAAGGGCGCAGAAATGGTCCAGGTCCCCGGATTCACCGGTCTCACGGCCGACGCCTACAACTCGGCACTGCTGGCGGCCCATCTGGTGCCCGCCATGGAGAGCGAGTCCTCGGCCACCGTTCCGGCCGGCAACGTCATCCGCACCACGCCGGCTCCGGGCAACAGCGTCCCGTCCGGTTCCACCGTCACCTATGTGGTGTCCACGGGCAAGGCGACAGCCCCTGCCACGACGGCTCCCGCCACACCGAAGCAATAACCACGCGCTGCGGCCGTGGGGGACCACGGCCGCACCACCCGCCTCCTGGAGGCGGCACCCACCACGACGCGACAGAGAGGACATGCGCATCATGAACAACCCACGCGTCCTCAACGGGCGTTATGAATTGGGCGAGGTACTGGGCCGCGGCGGCATGGCCGACGTCCACATGGGCCGCGACATCCGCCTCGGGCGCACCGTGGCCATCAAACTGCTGCGTGGCGATCTGGCCCGCGATCCGCAGCTGCAGGTCCGCTTCCGCCGCGAGGCCCAGGCCGTGGCCGGATTGAACCACCCCTCGATTGTGGCCGTCTACGACACCGGCGAGCACGCAAATGAGGAACCTCTGCGGGACGGCACGCGCCAGCCCTTCATCGTCATGGAATACGTCAGCGGCCGAACGCTCCGGGATCTGATCCGGGCCAAGGAAATCACCATTGACCACGCCATCGACTACACCCTGGGTGTGCTGTCGGCGCTGGAGTACAGCCACCGCGCCGGAATTGTGCACCGGGACATCAAGCCGGCCAATGTGATGGTCACCCAGGACGAGCACAACCGTCTGGGCACCGTAAAGGTGATGGATTTCGGCATTGCCCGCACCATTTCCGACTCCGCATCAACGATGACGCAGACGCAGGCCGTCATTGGCACGGCCCAATACCTCTCGCCCGAGCAGGCCCGCGGCGAAACGGTTGACGAGCGCAGCGACCTCTACTCGGCCGCCTGCCTGCTCTATGAAATGCTGGCCGGCCGGCCCCCATTCATCGGCGACAGCCCGGTGTCGGTGGCGTACCAGCACGTCCGCGAACCACCGCTGCCCCCGAGTGTCTTCAACGCCGAAGTCCCTCCGGCCCTGGACAGCGTCCTTTTGCGTGCCCTGCAGAAGAACCGCACGGACAGGTTCCAGAACGCTGCAGCGTTCCGCAGGGCCCTGCGTGCGGCCCGCAGCGGCGTCGAACTGGCGTCCCCCACCGGACCCACCATGGCCGTCCCGGCCGCACCGCGTACGCCGGGCAACGGCTATGGCGCCACGGCCCTGGTTTCTGCTGCACCCGCCCGCGTTGCCGAGGCACCCACGGAGTCCACCATGGCCGTTCCGGCGGTTCCGGCCATCGAGGAACCGGCAACCAGGGCCATGGCCAAGGTTCTTGCCGGCGGTACGCTGGCCAGCGACGACGACGGCGGCCCCCGCGTCATCGACGAAAGCCCCGAACGGGCAGGAAAGGTACGCCGAAGGGCATGGATCGCCACGCTGCTGGTGCTGCTCGCCCTGGCGCTTGCCGGTGCCGGCCTGCTGGGCTTCAATCTGCTGACGGCCGGCCCGCCGGCCCCGAAGCAGATAGCCATCCCGTGGGTGGCCAATCTGCTCGAATCCGATGCCATCCTCAAGCTGAACAACTCGGAGTTCAAGCCGGACATTGAACGCAACTATGACGACAAGGTGCCCAAGGGCCTGGCCATCGGCACCAAGCCCGCGGCCGGTTCTCTGGCCGACATCGGTTCAGCGGTGACGCTGGTCATTTCCAAGGGGCCCTCCACGGTGCAGATCCCCTCGGCCTTGGAGAACCGGACGGAATCCGATGCCAGGGGCGTTCTCGCCGGACTCGGGCTGCTGCCGGGCGACACCAGCGACGTCAACCACCCCACCATCGAGAAGGGCCGCGTGGTCACCACCGATCCCGCCCCGGGCCAGGTGGTGGGTGTGGGCAGCAAGGTGAACCTGAAGATCTCCAGCGGCAAGGTCACCATGCCCACGCTGTACAACCTGACGCAGGAGCAGGCGCAGGCGGAGCTCACCAACTCAGCACCCAACCTGAAGGTGGTGTTTGAGGAAGTGGAGAACACCGTCTCCTCCACCTGGGGCATGGTGACCAAGCAGTCCGCAGAGCCCGGCACCAGTGTGGACCAGGGCAGCACCATCACGGTGCAGATTGCCAAGGAGCCGGCGGCGCCCACCCCGACGGCCACACCCACTGCCACACCGACGGCGACGGCGACAGCGACGCCCACCCGCCGCGGTGGCAACGGCTGACACGCAGACAACAATGGCCGCACCCGGCATGCCGGGTGCGGCCATTACTCTTTGCGGGAAACCCCCGTGCTATTTGCTAATCAGCGGGCTCAGCGTCGCGGCCTTCGCGGCGGCACCGGCCATCCCCATGGACTCCAGCCAGTTGCCCAGCATCTGGTAGCCGCCCTGGGTCAGCACAGACTCCGGGTGGAACTGGACGCCCCACAGCGGCGCGGTGCGGTGGGCCAGGCCCATGATGACGCCGTCGGCCGTCTCCGCGGTGATCTCCAGCTCGGCCGGAATGCTTTCCCTCACGGCGGCCAGCGAGTGGTAGCGCGTGGCGGTGACGGGGCTGGGCAGGCCCGCAAAGACGTTCTGGCCGCGGTGCGTCACCTCGGAGGTCTTGCCGTGCATCAGCTGCTCGGCATGGGTCACGACGCCGCCGTAGGCCTCGGCCAGGGCCTGGTGGCCCAGGCAGACGCCCAGCATGGGCTTGGCGTTGTCCCCGCACCATTTGATGAGTTCGATGCAGACGCCGGCCTCGGCGGGGTTGCCCGGGCCGGGGGAGATGAGCACGCCGTCGCGCGCAGAGGCGAGCTCGATGGCTTCCGCCAGCGTCACGTCGTCGTTGCGCACCACAGTGGTCTCGGCGCCCAGCTGCTGGAGGTAGCCCACCAGGGTGTAGACGAAGCTGTCGTAGTTGTCGACAACCAAAATTCGGGTAGTCATGGCTGGGTCGCTGAACCAATCGTTGAGTCGGTGAGTGGATTGAATTGGGAGAGCCAGGGGAACACGAAGTTCATCAGCACCAGCACGGCTGCAGCAATAAAGAGCGCCGCCGTGATGATGCGGAACCACAGCGGCCCCGGAAGGTTGCGGAAAATCCAGCCGTACATGTCTAGCCCTTCCCTGCGTTGGCTGCCACCTGCGCGGCAATGGCCGCCGGCGGGCCTGCACTTGCGGGTTGCCAGGATTCAAGCACCGAGTAGGCGATGATGCGCTCCTCGGCGCCGAAGCGCGGGTTGCAGCTGGTCATGGTCAAAATGCTCTGGGTGGGTACGGCGTCCTTGGCGGTGGGCACCGGCAGCAGCACGTCGGTCCGGCTGGGCAGGACGATCTGGTTGTTCCGGAACACGTAGGTGTAGTAGCCGTCCACCGTTTGGATGTAGATCTTGTCGCCGGGGGCCAGGGTGTGGATCGAGTCCAGCACGGCGCCGTGCGTCTGCCGGTGGCCGGCAACGGCGAAGTTGCCGACGGCGCCGGGCATGGTGGTGGACTCGTAGTGGCCCAGCCCCAGGGTGTCCAGGACGGCAGTGGTGGTGCCCTGCACCAGCGGGCGCGAGTAGGTGTCGCCGAAGCGCGGAATGTAGATCACGCCAAAGACTTCACCGGTGGAGGACGGGGCGGCCGAGACCACGGGCGGCCCGTAGTCGACGGGCGCTGGACCGGCGGGGGCCGGCGGGGTGAGCGGGCCCTGGAAATTGTGGGAGAACTCCTGGACCGCGTGCTGCTGGGCATCGTTGGCGGAAATGTTGGTCCACCACAGTTCCCAGACGACAAAAAGCAGCAGGATGATGCCGCAGGTGATCAAAAGTTCGCCGATGACCTGGACCAGAGTGCGGAAGAACCCCTGTTTGGGGCGCTGGGCCCGGCCCGGGCGGGAGGGGCGCCTGGCACTTCTGGAACGCCTGCCCGAGGAGCTCAGGAGCTCGTCCATGTGGACGTCGGCGTGGGCCGCAGTGTCTGTACGTTCCACGTGGTTGTCTCCTGTTTTTGGCGCTGGGGTCACGTAATCTTCCCGTGCGGCACTTGCCGCTAGAATTACAGCCAGAACCCGTGCGGTGCCGTAGGTTTGGCGTATTCCTCTATGAGGATACCAAGGTGCCGCTGCCCCTTACTTCCCGCCGCGGCCCAGCATTACGCCGCCACCGTCAAGGAGATCGAAGTGCCTGAGTCAAAACCGCGCCGTCGGCCCAACCGCGCCCGCCCGCAGCCTCAGACCGCCACCGCGCACAAGCCCAACGCGCCGTGGTTCAAGCCGGTGATGATCTCCCTGATGCTCATTGGGCTGCTGTGGATCATCGTCTTCTACATCACCAACGGCGCCTGGCCCATTCCCGGCATTTCCAACTGGAACATTTTGGTTGGATTTGGCATTGCCATCGCCGGCTTCATGATGACAACACGCTGGCGTTCATAGCCTTGCTCTTGCGGCCTTCGGCAGGCCAACGACGACGGCGGTGCCCCCTAGGTGGGGGCGCCGCCGTCGTCGGTTCAACCGGTGGAGGCACCGCCGTCGTCTATTCCTTGCCGCCGCGGTCCTCCTCGGTGTACCGGCCGGGGGCATGGGTGGGGGACTGGCCGCCCTCCGACCCGGCATCGCCGTAGTCGCCCTCTTCGTAGCGGCCCGCCTCGGCGCCGGTGAGGGCATCCTCCTCGCCTGCTTCGCCATAGTCGCCCTCCACATAGCGGCCCTCCGGCTCTTCGGCGAGATGGCCCGGCACCGAACCGGCCTGGCCGTAGGAGCCTGAAACGTAGCGGCCGTGGTCGCCCGGTTTCTGTGGACGCGAGTTGTCTTCAGTGTCAGCCATTCTCTGCCATCCTTTGGATTGTGCCGGCGTCGTTGCCGCCATGATTTCACTGTAGGCACCGGGCACCGCACCTTGTAAAGAGGCCAGGCACGGCGAAAGGACCCTGTTGGCTGGACCAGCTGGGACTACGTGGACGTACCGGCTCCCAGCAGGGACCGGGTGATGAGGGCCAGCTCATCACGGGACTTGATGTCGAGCTTGATGAACATGCGGTAGAGGTGGCCCTCGACCGTCCGCAGTGAAACCTGCAGACGGTCGGCAATGTCATGGTTGCTGTGGCCGGCGGCCACAAAACGGGCTATTTCGGCCTCGCGGCGTGTCAGCTCGGGCCGGTCGACAGCTGTAAACATGGGTGACACGATGCCCGGCATCCTGTCCCGGATGGCAGCCAGAGCGGCTGCGGCCTTGCGGCTGCGCTGCTGCTGTCCGCGGTGGAGGAAACGGTCCTGCGCGCATGCGGCCAATTCCGCGGCCAGCAGATCGAACCCGTATGCCGCGGCTGCAACGCTGGCCTCCTCGAGCAGCTCGCCTTTTTGGGCGGCCATCGCCTGGCTGTAGGCCACGTAGAAGCCGCGGTGCAGGGTCGGGATGGCTTCGGCCAATTCCAGCATGCGGTCCACTGCAGAGGGGTCCCCCACACGAACCATCAGCATTGCGACGGTGAATTCGGTGCGGACAAAACCTTGGTCGTGGCAGTAGGCAAGGATGCGCCTGAGTTCATCCACTCCCGTTGTGCTGTCGCCCATGATGGCCTCGGCCGCTGAGGCGTAGGCGGCCCCCTCCAGCGCGTACACCGCGTTGCCGCGCGTTGACATCCCGGCAAGCTCGTCCAGCCGCTGCCTGGCCGCCGCGTCGTCGCCCCGCAGCGCCAGGCAATAGGCGCTGATGCCAAATGCTGCGGACCGCACCAGCCACGGATCGAATTCCGCAAGTGCCGACAGGCAGGGGCGCAGCTGGACCAGCGCCTCGTCGATGCGGCCCATCCGGGTGAACATCATGGCCAGTCCCATATGCCGCAGCCCGCCGCTGGGAAGGATCAGGCTGTGGTGCACCGTGCCGGCGTCTTCCAGCAGCCGTGCGGCAAGCGCCCAATCATCGTGGTGGATTATGGCGGCGCACGCGCGGGCGTAGGCAAGCACTGAAATGTCCGGCCGGGGAAAGTTTGCTTCATCCAGCAGCGCAAGCACCATCCCTGCCATGGCCACTGCCTCATCCGACCGCCCCAAAGCGGACAGCGCCTCGCAGCGCATCCCCATAAGTTGGGCCATGAGTCCCTTGTCAGCGAGGGCCGGGTTGGCGAGAAGGGCTTCCGTCCGTCCGACGACGGCGGCCAGCCGGCCCAGCGAAAGATCCACCAATGCCTGGACGATTTCAACGCGGTAGCCGGGGGAGGCGGCGTCGCCATCGGGGCTGGTGGGACCAAACCGGCGGTGGAAATCGGCCAGCGCCTCGTCAAAGAGCAGGCCAAACGCCGGCTCCGATCCATTGGAGCGGAAGAATGCCTCCAACGCGTCGACAGCAGCCGCGGCGTTGTCGGCCAGTGCCATGGACCGGGCCGCCAGGGTGCGCGACAGCGGGAGGTCAAGGGAATAGAAGGCAGCCAATGACTGCTGGGCCAGTGCCGCGGCCTGCAGTGGCCCGCTGTCCACGAGGCCGCTGATCCGCAGCGCGTCACTGGTGCGCATATGCCAATTGGCCAGGGTCGCAGCCCGCAGCAGCAACTCGTCATCAACGGTGTGGCCGCAGTCCAGGCGCCATGCCACATCCGAGATGATGGCATCGTGCAGGTCCAGGGCCACCGGGTCGAACACCGCAGCCACCTCGGCCCGCAGGGCGCGGCTGCGGCCCACGGGGACTAGTTCGCGGATGGCTGCGCCGTAGGCCGGGCGGGCCAATTGCACCATCACCTGCCGGCCCAGCGTAATGGTCGCGATCTCGCTCTGCTGCACCTCGTCGAGTTCATCGGCGCTGCACAGGCGGAGCACGGTGTCCAAAGGCAGCGGACCCGCCAGCGCCAGAATATCGACGATGCGCCGCGATGCCGCGCCCACAGCCCCCAGATCCATGCGGAGAAAGTCTTTGGATTCGGCTCCCAGATGGTCGCCGGGGTGGTCCAGGGTCCACACATCGTCGATGTCGCGCAGGGTTCCCTGCTCCAATGCCCCGGCCAGCAGCCCCTTCAAGACTCCGACATTTCCCCCGGAACGTTGGGCCATATAGGACGCTGCCGCACCGGCAACCTTGCCGCCGAGGATCTGCTCCATCAGCCCCTGGATTTCACCGGCAACCAGTGGCCCGAGCTCGTGCCGGACCAGTACGCCGTCGCGCCACAGTTGGTGCAGAGCATGTCCGCCGGCACCCAAATGATCCACCAGAATCAGCTTGGCCGGGCCGTCCAACACCACCTGGGCAATGACTGCTGCACTGTCGGCGTCCAGCTGGCCGGCGTTGTCCACCACCAGCACCACCCCGCCAGTGCCGCCGCTTGCGGGCCGGCCCGCCATGACAACCTGTTCCGCCAAGGCGGCCAGCACGCTGTAGAAATCATCGTGCGGGCCCGTCGTCGTGGAGATGCGGGCATTCACCGCGCCAAAGGGGATGCGGGACAGCGCAGCACTGGGCGACAAGCGGATCACTGCCACATCTGTGCCCAAGGCCGCCAAGACCTGGCCAACCAGCCACGTTTTGCCCACACCATGCGGTCCCACGAGAAAAACCCCGTGGCCGGTTCCCCCACGAAGTTCCTGAACAATGTCAGCAACCATCGACCGTCGCGACACCCTGCCCCCTTTGTTCCCGAGCCGCACCGCTGGCCATGGGGCCACCCCAGAAAAGTCCAGCGATGCACCCATGGCTCCCAGATGGGAAAGGTGCACCGCTGGGGTCAGTCTAGGTCAGTGGTGGCGCGCCGTCGAGGGGTTTCATCGCGGCCATTGGCCGGCGCTGCCGAAGCGGCGGCGCCGCCGGCAGGCCCCCTTGATGTCTGCAATGACAGACGACCCGGCGGTATCCTTGCAGCATGAGTCCCGCCGAGATCCGTCCGCAGGTTCCCGCGGCCACCAATGTGCTTGCCGTGCTGCGCTACGTTGCCTCCCAGGCCGGCCCGGTGGGAGCATCAACCATCTCCCGTGACATCGGCCTTCCCCGCTCAACCACCTACCACCTGCTCACCGCGCTGATCGATGACGGCTTTGTGGTCCACCTTCCCGAGGAGCGCAAATACGCCCTCGGCGCCACGGCCCATGAGCTCGGCACCGGATACTCGCGCCAGGCGCCGCTGCAGCGCATCGCCCGTTTTCCGCTGGCCAAACTCGTCGCCCGCACCAAACGCACCGCCCACCTGGCCGTGATGCACGGTCGAGAGGTCGTCTATGTCATTGAGGAGCGCGCACCCCGCCAGCGCCCGCTGGTCACGGACGCCGGGGTCCGCCTGCCGGCCCACCTGACGGCCAGCGGCCGGGCCATGCTGGCCTCCATGGATGCGAGCCAGGTGGCTGCCCTCTATCCCGACGCCGATTCCTTCATTTCCAGGAACGACGGCGGAATAGGCTCGCTGCCCGAGCTGGCGGCCCTGTTGGAGCAGGTGCGGGCCGCCGGCTATGCCTGGGAGCAGGATGAGGTGACGGATGGATTTTCCTCCGTCGCCGCCCCGGTCCTTGACCGCAGCGGCTACCCGGTGGCCAGCGTGACGCTGACCGTCGCCAACCGCCCCGCCCTCACTCCGGCGTCGGCCGCACGCCATGCCGCGGCCGGGACGACGCCGGAACGCACGGTGGGGATCGAGGAGCTGGCGTTGAACTGGGCACCGGAAGTGGCCCGCTGCGCCCGGGAGATCTCCCGGCGGCTGCGCCCGGCCGGCGCGTAGGGTCCACCGCGGCCGGTGCGGGCCGGTGGACCGCTGAACCTCGGCAGCGGCGCCGCACCGCCCCGGGACGCAGATCGTCTGTGATACCGGACAGATTGGCGGGCAGACCCCTGTCTGGGCAGCGTCTTTCTGGGCTTAGATGAAGCTATGGCTTAGCGAAGCGGGCACCACGGACGGTGCCATGGCGCTTCACCCGCAAACAAAGGACTTCCCATGGCAACGATGCATGACCCCTCCCGCACCATCCGTGCCGCCCGCGGCACGGAGCTCACGGCCAAGTCGTGGCAGACCGAAGCACCGCTGCGCATGCTGATGAACAATCTGGACCCCGAGGTGGCCGAGCGCCCCGAAGATCTGGTGGTCTACGGCGGCACCGGCCGCGCCGCGCGCTCGTGGGAAGCGTACGACGCGATCGTGCGCACGCTGGCCGATCTGGAGGATGACGAAACCCTGCTGGTCCAGTCCGGCAAGCCGGTGGGCGTGTTCCGCACCAACAAGTGGGCCCCGCGTGTGCTGATCGCCAACTCCAACCTCGTGGGCGACTGGGCCAACTGGCCCGAGTTCCGCAAGCTCGAGGCCGAGGGCCTGATGATGTACGGCCAGATGACGGCCGGTTCCTGGATCTACATCGGCACCCAGGGCATCCTGCAGGGCACCTACGAAACCTTCGCCGCCATTGCGGACAAGCGCTTCGACGGCACGCTGGCAGGCACCCTGACCCTCACGGGCGGCTGCGGCGGCATGGGCGGCGCCCAGCCGCTTGCCGTCACCCTCAACGGCGGCGCATGCCTGATTGTGGACGTCTCCGAAGAGCGTCTGCGCCGCCGGATGGGCAAGCGCTACCTGGACGACGTCGAGACGGACCTTGATGCCGCCGTCGCCAAGGTGCTGGCCGCCAAGGCCGAAAAGCGTGCGCTCTCCGTGGGCATCGTCGGCAATGCCGCCGAGGTGTTCCCGGAACTGCTGCGCCGCCAGCTCGCCGGCGAGTTCACGATCGACATCGTCACGGACCAGACCAGCGCCCATGACCCGCTCAGCTACCTGCCCACCGAGTACAGCCTGGACCAGTGGACTGCCGAGGCGGAGGCCGATCCGGTGGGCTTCACGAAGAAGGCCCAGAATTCCATGGCCCGCCATGTGCAGGCCATGGTGGAGTTCCAGGACGCCGGCTCCGAGGTCTTCGACTACGGCAACTCCATCCGCGACGAGGCCCGCCAGGGCGGCTACAGCCGCGCCTTCGAATTCCCCGGCTTCGTACCGGCCTACATCCGCCCGTTGTTCTGCGAGGGCCTTGGGCCCTTCCGCTGGGTTGCCCTCTCCGGCGACCCCGAGGACATCCGCGTCACCGACGAGGCATTGAAGGAGCTCTTCCCGGAGAACGAGCACCTGCACCGCTGGATCGACGCCGCGCAGAAGCACGTCGAGTTCGAGGGCCTGCCGGCACGCATCTGCTGGCTTGGCTACGGCGAGCGTGCCAAGGCCGGCCTGCTGTTCAACCGCCTGGTGGCCGAGGGCAAGGTGTCGGCACCGATCGTCATCGGCCGCGACCACCTGGATTCCGGTTCCGTGGCCTCCCCGTACCGCGAGACCGAGGCCATGGCCGATGGCTCCGATGCGATCGCCGACTGGCCCCTGCTGAACGCCCTCACGGCCGCCAGCTCCGGCGCCACCTGGGTCTCCATCCACCACGGCGGCGGCGTGGGCATCGGCCGCTCCATCCACGCCGGCCAGGTGTCGGTGGCAGACGGCACCGAGCTGGCCGCGGCCAAGCTCGAGGCGCTGCTGACCAACGACCCCGGCATGGGCGTCATCCGCCACGTCGACGCCGGCTACGACCGCGCCATCGAGGTCGCCAAGGAGCGCGGCGTGCGCATCCCCATGGCCGAGTAGCCCAACTAGGTGACACTTATGACACACTCCGGGGCCCGGAACGTGGGATAACTGTCACCCAGTTGGGGCGGCTGCCAGAACCGGACGAAGGCCGGGACCAAGGATCATCCTTGGTCCCGGCCTTCGTCGTTAAGCCTCCACTCTGCCGCCTGCGGCTCCCTGTTGATACCCGGGAGTAGTCCCCAGAGTTATCCACTGCCGGGGATAACCCCGCAACGTTATCCACAGTGGGTATTCGAACATAGGGTTATCCACCCCTGTTGCCAAAGTTATCCACAGACGTGGAAAAGTTGTCCAGAAACTTTCCCCATGAAACGCCCAGACCCGCGGGAATCTCATCCACAGCTGTGGAATTACATGTGCGTAAGTTATACCCACTGTGCATAACCCTGTGGAGAAACAAGTGTTCTAATAGGTCAGTTTGTATTAGAAATACAGCTCTGTAAGTTATGCCCAACTGTGGACAGAGCTGTGGATAAGCGTTCGCCGTGCCACGATGGAGCCATGGATGGCACAGCTTCAGCACCCAACCACCGACTGGCGCGGCCGGAACCCGAGCAGCGCGACATCGACGAGTTCAGGCGCCTCTCAAGCGAAGCGGCGACGGCTGTCGCCGTCGTCAGCACGGTGTGGCAGGGGCGGGACTACGCGGGCACCGTGGGCTCTTTTCTGACGGTGTCCTGGGATCCGCCCACCCTGCTGGCCAGCCTCTACGCCGAATCACGGCTGGCGGCGGCCGTCGCCGGTTCCGGGCGCTGGGCGCTGAGCGTCCTCGCCTACGGTCAGAAGGGCACAGCCAATTGGCTGGCGAGTCCGGGCACGCCGTTGGAGGGATTGCTGGCCAGGGTGCCGTTCCAGCGCGGTGTGGAGACCGGAGCCGCGGTCATCGACGGCTCACTGGCCCACTTTGAACTCGAGACGTCGGCCATCCACACCGCCGCCACGCATCTGCTTGTGGTCGGGATGGTGCTGGGCATGGGGTCCTCGGCGGACGCTGCCGCGAAGGAAGCGGTGGATCCGCTGCTCCATTGGGCCGGCAGCTATGCCCGGCTGCGGCCCTGAGGACCGTAATCGGCTGGACGCCGGGGGATCAGAGCTGGATGCCCAGGGCGTAGTAGGCGTTGATGGCGGCGACGCGGTAGACGGTCAATCCAATGAGCATCAGGGCGACGAGCGCCAGGCCGCCCCACTGGATGAGGTTGCGGCGCGGGCCACGGGGAGCATAGACGAGGGCGACGGCGCCGAGCGCGCCGGCCAGGAGGCCGCCCAGGTGGGCCTGCCAGGCGATGCCGGACACCACGAAGCCCAGCACGGCGTTGATGGCGATCAGCACCAGCAGTTGGCGGACGTCACCGCCCATTTTGCGCTGGACGACGAAGAGCGCGCCGAAGAGGCCGAAGATGGCGCCGGAGGCCCCCACCACGTAGGTGTTGACGGGGCTGAGCAGCAGCACGCCCACCGATCCGGCGAAGGCGCTGAGCAGATACAGGGCCAGATAGCGGCTCCGGCCCAGGGCGGGTTCGAGGGCATTGCCCAGAATCCACAGGGCATACATGTTGAAGGCGATGTGGAGCAGGAACCCCTGGGAGTGCAGGAAGGCGCTGGTGATCATGCGCCACGGCTCGTCCTCGGTGTAGCGGGGTACGTAGGCCAGGCTCTGCACCATGGCGTCGTTGGGGACAAGCCATTCGAGGATGAAGACTCCCACGCAGATGGCGATGAGGGTCAAGGTGACGATGGGGCGGCCGGCACGGACCGTGCCGCCGAAGATGGTGCGGGCCACCGGGACGGATCGGGCGGCCTCGTTGACGCAGTCAACACACTGGATTCCGACGGCGGCACTGCGCTGGCAGTCCGGACAGGCCGGCCGCCCGCACCGCTGGCAGCGCACATAGGCAACGCGGTCAGGGTGGCGGGGGCAGACGGGGACGTCGGTGGCAGCGCCGTCCGTCGGAATCGAGTAACTCACAGTGTCTCTAGGCCTTCTGTGGTGTTGAAGATGAAACTGTCGTGCGGCTGCGGAGTTAGAGCTGCTCGACGGTCACCGTGTTGATGACGACATCCTCGCGGGGCTTGTCGCCGGCACCGGTGGCTACGCCTTCGATGGCGTCGACGACGGCCTTGGACTCAGCGTCAACAACCTCACCGAAGATGGTGTGCTTGCCCTGCAGCCAGCCCGTGGGGATGGTGGTGATGAAGAACTGGGAGCCGTTGGTGCCGCGGCCGCCCTGGATGCCCGCATTGGCCATGGCCAGTTTGTAGGGCTCGTTGAAGTTCAGTTCCGGGTGGATCTCGTCGTCGAACTGGTAGCCGGGGCCACCGACGCCGCGGCCCAGGGGGTCGCCACCCTGGATCATGAAGTCCTTGATGATGCGGTGGAAGATGGTGCCGTTGTAGAGGGGAGCGTTGCTCTCCTCGCCGGTGGCGGGGTGCTTCCAGGTGATTTCACCCGTGGCCAGGCCAACGAAGTTCTTCACGGTCTTGGGCGCGTGGTTGCCGAAGAGGTTCACCACGATGTCGCCGAGGCTGGTGCTGATGGTTGCTTTTGCGGTTGGGATAGCAGTCATGGCGATATTCTGCCACGCCCACCTGTTTGCAAGCCTGTCCGGCCGCCTCGTTCCGCGTACAGTGAACCCTCCGCGGCCCGTGTCCACAGGGAAACCGGGCCGCAACGCCCCCAAGGGAATGGCCGACATGACCACTTGGCCGTAGGCTGAAACCAGAAATGCCATTATTTTCGGGAGGTAGTTGTGAAGAACGCAGACCGCTTGAACCACGGCCTGGAGGAGACTCTGACCACGGGTGTGGAAGCCGCACGCGAGTGGGCCACGCCCCATGTTGAACACGCCAAGGACTGGGCAGGCCCGCACATCGACGCGGCGCTGCACTGGGCCGTTCCGAAACTGGAAAAGGGCATTGAAAGCGCATCCCCCATGGTCCAGGACGGCCTGCGAAAGGCAGCCCACCTGACGGCCGAGGGTGTTGCAGCCGTGACCCCCAAGATCCAGGAGGGGCTGGAGAAGCTGGCGCCGCGGATTTCCGACGCCGTGGACGAGGCCGGCCCGAGAATCCAGGAAACGCTGGACAAGGCCGCCCCCGCGCTGTCCTCGGCCCGCGACAAGGTGGTCACCGACTACCTGCCCAAGCTCTCGGACAAGGTGGGCGAGGCTGCCGCAGCCCTTGGCCGCGCGCTGGAAGGTGCAACGACGCCGGAGCAGATCGACGTCGTCGTTGCCCGCCTCAGCGGCGACCAGGGTGCCTTGGCCAAGGCCGAGAAGGCCGCCGAAAAGGCCGCCAAGGATGCCGCAGCGGCGCTGAAGTCCCAGCAGAAGGGTGGCCGCAAGGGCTGGCTGATCGTGGGCATCATCGCCGCGGCCGGCGCGGCGGCGGTGGCAGCATGGAAGGCGTCCAAGCCGGTGGCCGACCCGTGGAAGATCCCCGCACCCGTGGCCTCCCCGGCCGCCAGCCCGGTGGCCGACACGGCCAAGCACGCCGCCGAGACCGTCAAGGAGACGGTCAAGGACGCCGCGGACGACGCCAAGGACACGGTCAAGGATGCTGCAGCAGATGTGAAGGACGCCGCAACGGACGCCGTCGAGGACAGCGGCCTCAAGGACGCAGCCAAGACCGCGGCCAAGGACGCCAAGGAGGCCATGGCCGACATTGCCGCGGCCAAGCACAAGGACGAATCCTAGCTCCAAGGTGTTGTAGTGCCGCCTCTGGACGCGGCAGGACAACAATGGACCAACACTGGATTGCGGGGCCCCGTTGCGGGGTCCCGCAATTTTTTTCAGTGTTAGATTGGTGCTGATGTCACCCGAAAAGATGCCCCCGGAACCAGCCAGTCCCGCCCATGAGCCAGACCCGCAGCCGCTGCCCGGAACAAGCCCCCGGGTGGATCCCGCGCGGCCTTCGGTGTCGATTGTCATTCCGGCCTACAACGAGGAAAGTGTCATCAGGCAGTGCCTGATCGCCGCCATCTACCAGACCATCCCCGCGGATGAAATCATCGTGGTGGACAACAAGTCCACCGACAACACGGCCAACATCGTGAAGATGATCCAGCACGAATACCCGGAAAGCCCCATCACCCTGATCGCGCAGACCGAGGCGCAGGGGCTGATCCCCACCCGCAACTTCGGCCTCAACCACGCCAGTGGGGATGTGCTGGGCCGCATCGACGCCGATTCCGTGCTGGAACCGGATTGGGTGGAGGAGGTGCAGAAGGCCTTCATGACCACCGGTGCCGATGCCTTCACCGGCCCCGTGGTGTACTACGACATGCCGCTGCGCCGCTTTGGCCTCAAGGCCGATGACAAGATGCGCCAGCTCATGCTGCGCCTTGCCAAACACCAGTACCACTTCCTCTTCGGCTCGAACATGGCCATGCGCCGTACGGCCTGGGAGGCCATCCGCAACGAAACCTGCCTCGATGAGCGCGATGAAATGCATGAGGACATCGATCTGTCCCTGCATCTGGCGGACCACGAGCTGCGCGTCCAGTATGTGCCGAGCATGGTCAGTGGCATGTCCGCACGGCGGCTGGAGGATTCACCGCGGGACTACCGGTACTACGTCACGCGCTTCGAGCGCACGTACAAGGCCCACAACATCAACAAGATCGCTTTGAAGGCGCCGATGGTGGTGTTCTTCTCCGTCTACTTCCCCGCGAAGATGCTCCGGGCCGTCCACACCGCCAGCATCAACCAGCTCGCACGCCGCCCGCGCTAGGACCCAGCGCCGCTGCCGGCCTCGGCGGCCCGCTTGTCAGCCGGCGTCGGGCTTTCGCCGGGCCAGCTGGCTGCGGCCCTGGCGCAGCACCACGACGCCCAGACCGGCCATGATCAGCGCCAGCCCCGCGTAGGTGCCGCCGGGCAGCGTCTCACCCAGGAACACGGCGGCCAGGATGGCCGCCCCGGGGATCTCCAGCAGAATCATCATCGAGACCACCAGCGGGCTGATCGTGGCCAGCAGGTGGTTGAAGATGGTGTGCCCCATGATCTGGGCGACGAGCGTGACGGCGGCGATGCCGATCCACGCCTGCGGCGGGAAGTCCACCAGCGATTGATTGAACAGCCGGCACATCACTAGCAGCACCACCGCGCAGATGCCGTAGCAGAGCATCGCATAGATGCCCGTGGACATGGTCTTGCGGGCGCGGGCCCCTGCCATCGTGTACAGCCCCGCCAGGGCCCCGCCGGCCAGGGCCAGGGCATCCCCGGCGAGGGCCTCTGCCGAGAGCCCCAGATCGAAGCCGGTGACCACCACGACGCCGGCCATGGCCAGCCCCAGGCCGGCGACGACGGGCCGCGGCTGCCTGGTGCCGCCCAGGAGCTGGAAGATGGCAATCCAGGCCGCCTGCAGGCACACCAGGGCCGTTGCTGCGGCAACGCTGGTCAACTTGATGGCGGTGATGAAGCAGGCAAAGTGGAGGGCCAGCGCGACGGCGGCTGCCACACCCCACTTGTAGTCAACCCAGCGCAGCTTCGCGAGCTGGGACCGCTGGCCCAAGGCGACAGGCACCGCCATGGTGGCCGCGCCCAACGCTGTGCGCCAGAAGGCGATGGCCAGAGCCGGTGCTGCGGTGGCGGCCATGATGGGCCCGGAGGCGGAAACACCCAGGATGCCCAGAATGGCAAGGAAGACAATCACCGTTCAACAGTAGGGCACCCCCGGCCGGTGGGCTCCGGCCCAGACGGTCGTTGTGCCCAAGGCCACAGCCCATCGGACCAGCGGCTGAGGAACGCTGTTAAACAAAGAAGCACTCCGATCTTTCGATCGAAGTGCTTCCTCCTATGGTGGAGGCACGGGGACTCGAACCCCGAACCCCCTGCTTGCAAAGCAGGTGCGCTACCAATTGCGCCATGCCCCCATGGGAGGTATCCAGTATACCCAATGTCAGTTGACTGTGTCAGTCGCCTGGCTCCAGGTTGATTTCTGGATTTTGGAATCCCGCATTTTCCTTCGGAGCACAAGGAATCCTGCAAATGCCGTTGCGATGAAAAGCAACTTCTTCACAGCACCTTCTCTCCAAAGAAACCTTTGGTTTCCGTGGGCGCACCAGGACTTGAACCTGGGACCTCTTCGTTATCAGCGAAGCGCTCTAACCGCCTGAGCTATGCGCCCTCCGGCCCTTGCCGGGCCGAGATAAAACTGTACCGTATGAAAGCCCAACTCCCAAAATCGGCGGGCCCAAGGGTCTTTTGGGCCCGCCAATTCAAGGATTTTGACTCCGGTTAGTCGTCCGTGAGGGTCACGCCGATGCCACCGACCAGCGTCGCGGAGATGTTGTAGAGCACCGCGGAGAGCATGGACAGTGCCGTCAGCAGCACCACATTGACGACGGCGATGATGGTCGCGAAGGAGGCGACCTGGCCGAGCGAGGCATACTTCTTCAAATCGAAGCCACCGCTCTCGGTGCCCTGGATGTCCGTCATCAAGCTGTTGACCTTGTCGAACAGGCCCGTCAGGTCCAGCACCGTCCAGAGCACAATGGCCGCCACGACGGTGATGATGCCCAGTGCCACGGAGAGCAGGAACGCCATCTTCAACACGGACCACGGCTCGACCTTGCTGACCAGCAGGCGGGCCCGGCGGGCCTTGGCCTTCGGGGCAGGCTTGACCAGCGCCGGGCGGGCGGCAGCGGGGCGCTGGGCGCCGGCTGCGGGCCGCTGGGGCGGGCGCGCGGGGGCACTCACCCGTGGGCCGGAAGTGGGCCTTGGGTTTGAGTTACTCGTGCTCACTCGGTACCTCCACTTGTTGCTTCATCGTTTTCCAACCGTACTTCATCACCCTGTGAGCCCTCCCCAGCGGCGGGGGCGTCGGCCGTTTCTGCCGCCTCGGCATCATCCAAACCGCGTTCGCTGTTGCGGGCAACTTCGATGATCTTGTCATTCTTGTCCGGCTTGGCGAACACCACGCCCATGGTGTCGCGGCCCTTGGCGGGCACCTCGCTGACGTTGGAGCGGACCACCTTGCCGCCACCCATGACCACCAGCACCTCGTCGTCCTCCTGGACGATCAGGGCGCCCACCAGGTCTCCGCGGTCCTCGACCAGCTTGGCCACCTTGATGCCAAGACCGCCTCGGCCCTGCAGACGGTACTCGTCGACGGCGGTGCGCTTGGCATAGCCGCCCTCGGTGACCACGAAGACGAAGGAATCCTCGCGGACCACATCCAGGGCCAGGAGCTCGTCCGTGCCGCGGAACTTCATGCCCGTCACACCCGAGGTGGCGCGGCCCATCGGGCGCAGCGCCTCGTCCGTGGCGGTGAAGCGGATGGACTGCCCCTTGCGGGAGACCAGCAGCAGATCGTCGGTTTCCGAGACCAGCTGCGCGGACACCAGCTCGTCGCCGTCGCGCAGGTTCAGGGCGATGACGCCGGCCGAACGGTTGGTGTCGTAGTCCTCCAGACGGGTTTTCTTCACCAGGCCGCTCTTGGTGGCCAGCACCAGGTACGGGGACTGCTGGTAGTCGCGCAGATCCAGCACCTGGGCGATCTTTTCATCCGGCTGGAACGCCAACAGGTTGGCTACGTGCTGGCCCTTGGCGTCGCGACCGGCTTCCACTAGCTCGTAGGCCTTGGCCCGGTACACGCGGCCCAGGTTGGTGAAGAACAGCAGCCAGTGGTGCGTGGTGGTCACGAAGAAGTGCTCCACCACGTCGTCGCCGCGCAGCTGGGCGCCCTTGATGCCCTTGCCGCCGCGGTGCTGGGAGCGGTAGTTGTCGCTGCGAGTGCGCTTGACGTATCCGCCGCGGGTAATGGTGACCACCATCTCCTCTTCGGGGATGAGGTCTTCCATGCTCATGTTGGAATCAAAGCCCATCATGATTTCCGTGCGGCGGTCATCACCGAACTTCGCGGCAATTTCGGCCAGCTCGTCGCTGACAATGCCGCGCTGCACGTCCTGGCTGCCCAGGATGCGGTTGAACTCGGTGATCATGACCTCGAGCTCGGCATTGCGGTCCTGGATCTTCTGGCGTTCCAGAGCGGCCAGGCGGCGCAGCTGCATGTCGAGGATGGCGCGGGCCTGGAGCTCGTCGATCTCCAGCAGCCGGATCAGGCCCTCGCGGGCCTCCTCGGTGGTGGAGGATGCGCGGATGAGGGCAATGACCTCGTCCAGCGCGTCCAGCGCCTTGAGCAGGCCGCGCAGGATGTGCGCCTCCTCCTCGGCCTTGCGCAGGCGGTAGCGGGTGCGGCGGGAGATGACGTCCAGCTGGTGGGTGACCCAGTGCCGGATGAAGGCATCCAGGCTCAGCGTGCGGGGCACGCCGTCCACGATGGCCAGCATGTTGGCGCTGAAGTTGTCCTGCAGCTGCGTGTGCTTGTAGAGGTTGTTCAGCACCACCTTGGCCACGGCGTCGCGCTTGAGCACGACGACGAGGCGCTGGCCGGTGCGGCCGGAGGTCTCATCGCGCAGATCGGCGATGCCGGCAATCTTGCCGTCCTTGACCAGCTCGGCAATCTTGATGGCCAGGTTGTCCGGGTTTGCCTGGTAGGGCAGCTCCGTGACCACCAGGCAGGTGCGTCCCTGGATCTCCTCCACGGCCACCACGGCGCGCATGGTGATGGAGCCGCGGCCGGTGCGGTAGGCATCCTCGATGCCGTTGTGGCCGAGGATCTGTGCACCGGTGGGGAAGTCCGGGCCCTTGATCCGCTGGATCAGGGCCTCGAGCAGCTCCTCACGGGTGGCGGTCGGGTTCTGCAGGTACCACTGCACACCCTCGGCCACTTCGCGCAGGTTGTGCGGCGGGATGTTGGTGGCCATGCCGACGGCGATGCCGGAGGAGCCGTTGACCAGCAGGTTCGGGAAACGCGCCGGCAGGATGGTCGGTTCCTGGTTCTTGCCGTCATAGTTGTCCTGGAAGTCGACGGTTTCCTCGTCGATGTCGCGGACCATCTCCATGGCCAGCGGGGCCATCTTGGTTTCCGTGTAACGCGGGGCAGCGGCGCCGTCGTTGCCGGGGGAGCCGAAGTTTCCCTGGCCCAGGGCCAGCGGGTAGCGCATGGTCCAGTCCTGGATCAGGCGCACCAGGGCATCGTAGATCGCCGTGTCACCGTGCGGGTGGTACTGGCCCATGACCTCGCCCACCACACGGGCGCACTTGTTGAAGGAACGCTCCGGGCGGTAGCCGCCGTCGAACATCGCGTACAGCACGCGGCGGTGCACGGGCTTCAAACCATCGCGCACATCCGGCAGGGCACGGCCCACAATGACGGCCATGGCGTAGTCGAGGTAGGAGCGCTGCATTTCCGTCTGCAGGTCCACCTGCTCCACGCGATCCGTGGTGATGGTCCCTTCGATGGCCTCGTCGTCGCCGGGAGTACCTGGAGTTTCGTCACTCATTAATTTCTATTCCGTTCCCAATATATGTCGATTCATTCATATCACTGCGCTTGCGCGGGGCGGGTGGCCCTAGATATCAAGGAATCGGACGTCCTTGGCGTTCTGCTGGATGAAGTTTCTGCGGGATTCGACGTCCTCGCCCATCAAGACGGAGAAGATCTGGTCCGCGGCGGCGGCATCATCCATGGTGACCTGGAGCAGCGTGCGGTGGTCCGGGTCCATGGTGGTGTCCCACAGCTCCGTGTAGTCCATCTCGCCCAGACCCTTGTAGCGCTGGATGCCGTTGTCCTTGGGGATGCGGCGCCCTGCGGCCTGCCCGGCGGCCAGCACGGCGTCGCGCTCCCGGTCCGAGTAGACGTAGTCGTGGGCCGCGTTGGACCACTTGATGCGGTACAGCGGCGGCTGCGCCAGGTACACGTAGCCGTTTTCAATAAGCGGGCGCATGTAGCGGAACAGCAGCGTCAGCAGCAGCGTGGTGATGTGCTGGCCGTCCACATCGGCATCGGCCATCAGCACGATCTTGTGGTAGCGGGCCTTGGTGACGTCGAAGTCCTCGCCAATGCCGGCGCCGAAGGCCGTGATCATGGCCTGGACCTCGGCATTGCCCAGGGCGCGGTCCAGACGGGCACGCTCCACGTTCAGGATCTTGCCGCGCAGCGGAAGGATTGCCTGGGTGGTTGGGTTGCGGCCGCGCACGGCCGAACCGCCTGCGGAGTCACCCTCCACGATGTAGATCTCGGAGATCGAGGGGTCCTTGGACTGGCAGTCCTTCAGCTTGCCCGGCATGCCGCCGGATTCCAGCAGGCCCTTGCGGCGGGTGCTTTCGCGCGCCTTGCGGGCCGCCAGGCGGGCCTGGGAGGCCTGGATGGACTTGCGGATCACATCGCGGGCGGGGCCGGGGTTGCGCTCCAGCCAGTCGCCGAGTCCGTCGGTGACCACACGCTGGACAAAGCCCTTGACCTCGGAGTTGCCCAGCTTCGTCTTCGTCTGGCCCTCGAACTGCGGCTCGGACAGCTTCACGGAGATGACGGCGGTCAGACCCTCGCGGATGTCGTCGCCGGTGAGGTTGTCATCCTTTTCCTTGATGATGTTCTTCTCGCGCGCATAGCGGTTGATCAGCGAGGTCATGGCCGCACGGAAGCCCTCCTCGTGCGTGCCACCCTCGTGGGTGTTGATCGTGTTGGCGTAGGTGTGAACGCTTTCGGAGTACGCGGTGGTCCACTGCAGGGCCATTTCCACAGCCATGCTGCGCCCGGCATCCTCGGTTTCAAAGGCGATGACATCCTCGTGGATGACGTCAACCTTCTTGGAGGAATTCAGGTACTTTACGTAGTCCAGCAGGCCGTCGTTGTATTGGTATACCACTTCGCGGTGGCCGGCCGCGTCGGCCTCCTCCGGGATGGAATCCAGGTCCAGATCGGCGTCGGGATCCACGACGACGGCGCTGCGCTCGTCCGTCAGGGTGATCTTCAGGCCCTTGTTCAGGAACGCCATCTGCTGGAAGCGGGCCCGCAGGGTCTCGAAATCGAACTCGGTCGTTTCAAATATGCTCGGATCGGCATAGAACGTCTGGGTGGTTCCGGTCTCTTCGGTGGCCTCGCCCTGGACCAGGCCGCCCTGGGGCTTGCCGCCGTCGGCGAAGCTCATGCGCCAGGCGTGCCCCTGCCGGCGCACCACCGTGTCCACTCGGGCAGACAGTGCGTTCACCACGGAGATGCCCACACCGTGCAGACCGCCGGAGACGGCGTAGCCGCCGCCGCCGAACTTTCCACCGGCGTGCAGGATGGTCATGACAACCTCAACCGTGGGCTTGCCCTCGGTGGGGTGGATGTCCACGGGGATGCCGCGGCCGTTGTCCACAACCTTGACGCCACCGTCGGCCTGGAGCGTGACCTCGATGTGGTCGCAGAAGCCGGCCAGGGCCTCATCCACAGAGTTGTCCACAACTTCGTAGACCAGGTGGTGCAGACCGCGGGGGCCGGTGGATCCGATGTACATGCCCGGGCGCTTGCGCACGGCTTCGAGTCCCTCAAGAACGGTGATGTCGCTGGCGCCGTATTCACGGACGTCGTGCGCGGCCGAAGGACCAACAGCGGTTTCTGCCGCAGCCGGCTGCACCGCGGGCGCGTCCTCGCTCTGCTGGTCCGGATTCGTCGCGTTCTCAGGATTCTGAGGATTGCTGGTAGTCACAGGCGCGTTCGACCCCTCTATTCTTCGGTGGTTGCCCGCCCAGAACGGCCCACGCCCGAGGGCAGCGGGCCGGCAGTGGTGCAGGCACGTAACTAAAGCCGCCGTGTGCATGCTCCGCAAGGTGCAGCGCTCCGGCGTCCAGTATTCACGCCCATTCTACCTTGCGGGCCCTCGAAAACACGCGCAATATGGCCCTGGATGGCCAAATATGCACTGTAGAACCGCGCCAACCGCCCTCTAATAGGGGGCATTGTGGCCCAGCCCCTTTTAGGCGGCCAGCAGTGCCTTCCCGCGGCGCGGGCCCATCTACCCGTAGGTGTCCCGGGGGCCCCTGCCCTTGACGGTCCGGAATCCCTTCTTCCAACTTGGCGCCGCCGGGCCGAGGACCTGGATTCTGGTGACGACGCCGGCGCCAAGTTCGGCATCAAAGCGCGCCAGCAGCGAGGAGCTGAGCAGCCGCAGCTGGGTGGCCCAGCTGGTGGAATCACAGCGCACGTGCAGCGTGGTTTCCTCAAAACTCTCGGGCTGGCAATGCGCAGCAATGTCTTCGCCCACCAGGGTTTTCCACTGCGCCATGACGGATCCGATGGCAACGGGCGAGCTCCAGCCGCGTTCGCTCACCAGCCGGCTGACCACCTTTCCCAGACCCAGCGGATCCCGTCCGGCATCCTTGCTGTCCAAAAACGGCCGGTCGCGCACCTTCTTGGGCTTGGCGTCCATGCCCAGTCTGCTGCGCGGAATCCGCAGTTCACCGCGGTTCTTGGCGATCTCGCGCATCCGGTTCAGGGCAGCCTGCGCCGCATCCACCTCGGTGGTGTGCTCGCCGGGATTGTCATCGCCCCGGCCGCCGGCCTTGCCCGACGGTGTGTCAGTGGCCATGGCCTGGTTCGTCCAATGGTTCCTCTACGACGGCGCCAGCCGGCATCCCATCCACCGGCGTCGAATCACCCGCCACCACTGTGCCCGGCTCCGCTACGGGAACCACTCCGCCCGGAATCACGCGGATCTGGGCGCCGCGGAGCTCGGCGGGAATGTCCGCCTCCACGGCTGCGGTGACCAGCACCTGCTCTGCACTGGAGACAATGGCGGCCAATTTGCTCCGACGCTGGACATCCAGCTCGGCAAAAACGTCGTCGAGGATCAGGATGGGGGCGTTGCCCTCGATGGCCGCATCCTCAAGAAGCACATAGTAGGAGGCCAGCCGCAGGGACAGCGCCACAGACCAGGTCTCGCCGTGGGAGGCGTAGCCGCGCGCGGGGGCCTGGCCCAAAATGAGTTCAAGCTCGTCCCGGTGTGGTCCCACCAGGGACAATCCCCGTTCCACCTCGCGTCGGCGGGAGGCGGCAAACGCCTCGATATAGCGTTCCGTCAGCTCGGGAATGCCCAGTCCGTACAGCGCGCCCAACCCGGCGGCCGGGCCGCCCGCGTGCGGTGCCGACTCGTCGTCGTCGGGCAGCGGTTCCTCAAGTGTCGAGCGGTAGATGGCCTGCAATTCCTTGGATCCATCGGTGAGTTGGCCATAGGCGGTGGCCAGCTTCGGCATCAGCTTTTCCAACAGTTCAAGACGGGCCGCCAACAACTGCGCACCGGCGGCCGCCATGTGGGCGTCCCACACATCCAGCGTGGCAAGGTGCCCCTCATTGACGCCCGAGCGCGAATAATGCTGCGACTTCGCACTCTTGAGCAGGGCATTGCGCTGTTTGAGGACGCGTTCATAGTCGCTGCGGGTGGCGGCATGCCGCGGCATCAGCGTGACCAGAAGCTCATCGAGAAAACGACGCCGATTGCTCGGATCACCCTTCACCAGGGCCAAGTCCTCCGGTGCGAAGAGCACCGTGCGGCAGATGCCCAGGATGTCGCGGGAGCGCACCGGATTGGCGCGGTTGATCCGCGCCCGGTTGGCCCGCCCTGCGTTGAGCTCCACTTCCAGCATCACCGACTGCTCACCACGGACCAGTTTCGCCCGGATCATGGCCCGCTCGGTGCCAAAGCGCAGCAGCGGCGCATCCGAACTGACCCTGTGCGAACTCAGCGTGGACAGGTAGCCGACGGCTTCCACCAGGTTGGTTTTCCCGAGTCCATTGGAGCCCACCAGGACAGTGGTGCCCGGCCCCAAGGCCAGATCAACCTGGGCGTAGCTGCGGAAATCGGTGAGGGAAAGGTGCTCCAGATACACGAAAACCTTTTGCGGTCAGGACCCGGAGGGCTTGGTGGCGTGCCCACCGAACTGGTGGCGCAGGGCAGAGACCATCTTCATGGCAGGGGAGTTGTCCTCACGGGAGGAGAACCTGGCAAAGAGGGCGGCAGTGATCGCGGGTGCGGGCACCGCATTGGCGATGGCTTCCTCGACGGTCCAGCGGCCCTCGCCGGAATCTTCAACATAATCGTCGATCGACTCCAGTCCCGGATCCTCGTCCAGGGCCTTGACCATCAGGTCCAGCAGCCAGGACCGGACAACGGTTCCCTTCTGCCACGCACGGAACGTGCCGGGCAGATCTTTGATGATGTCCTTGGCGGCGAGCAGCTCGTAGCCCTCGGCATAGGACTGCATCAGGCCGTATTCGATGCCATTGTGCACCATTTTGGCGTAGTGGCCGGCGCCGATTCCGCCGACGTGGACGAAGCTGTCGGCGCGCTCACCCTCAGGGCGGAGGGCGTCAATCAACGGCAGGGCGCGGGCAACATCCTCATCGGAGCCGCCGGCCATCAGTCCGTAGCCGTTTTCCAGGCCCCAGACGCCGCCGGACACGCCAATGTCCATGAAACCGATCTGCTTTTCGGCCAGCATGGCGCCGTGCTTTTGGTCTTCGGTGAAGCGGGAATTGCCGCCGTCAATGAGCAGATCGCCCGGTTCCAGCAGACCGGCAAGCTCGTTGACAACGGAATCGGTGATGTCACCTGAGGGGACCATCACCCAAATGAGCCGGGGGGCCGGAACAGCAGCGACCAGCTCCGCCAGGCTTGCCACGTCAGAGACCTCGGGGTTCCTGTCGAAACCCGAAACCTCGATGGAGGCATTGCGCAGGCGGGCGCGCATGTTGAAACCCATTTTTCCGAGACCGACGAGACCAATGTGCACGGCATTTTCCTTTACTGAAAGGGTTTTACATGGCGGATTGTCCCCGGGCCTTGGCGGCCGGGGCCTGCTGGTGGGCTACTGGTTTGGCAGACGCACCGGCATCACGAGGTAGCGGTAGTCGTCCTGGTCTTCGCCATCGAGCTCGGCCTGGGCCGTGATCATCGCCGGCTTCGGCGCGCTGGTGAAGGAGAATCGGACGTACTTGCTGTCGAACGCGCTCAAACCTTCGCTCAGGTAGTGCGGGTTGAAGGCAACGGTGATTTCATCGCCCACCAATGCCGCTTCGAGCACCTCGGACGCCTGGGCATCTTCGCCGGTGCCGGCGTCGAGGGTGAGCTGGCCGTCGGTGAAAGCCATGCGGACAGGAGTGTTGCGTTCTGCCACCAGGGAGACACGGCGCACCGCTTCAGCCAGTGCTGACGTTTCCACAGTGGCATGGATCGGCGTGTTTTCGGGGAAAAGCGAGCGGATCTTGGGGTAGTCGCCGTCGACCAGCAGCGAGGTGGTGCGGCGTCCCCCGCTTTCGAAGCCAATGAGTTCGCTATTGTCCGAGAGCGCGATGTTCAGCTCTCCGGAACCACCAAGGGTCTTGGCCACCTCGTTGAGGGTCTTGGCCTTGACCAGCGCGGACGTGGAAATGCCCGGTGTGGAGGGCTTCCAGTGGACCTCGCGGAGGGCCAGACGGTAGCGGTCGGTGGCCAAAAGGGTGATCAGATCATCCTCAATCTCCATCTTGACGCCGGTCAGGATGGGGAGGGTGTCGTCCTTGCTTGAGGCAATGATCACCTGGGAAATGGCCTGCGCGAAGGCCTCGCCGTTGACTGTTCCGCTCAGTTCCGGCAGTGCCGGGAGTTCGGGGTAGTCGTTGACGGGCATGGTGGCCAGGTTGAACCGGCTGCTGCGGCAGGTCAGCGTGACCTTGGAACCGTCGGTTTCAACGTCGACCGGAGCCGAAGGCAGGCTGCGGCAGATGTCTGCAAGCAAGCGGCCGGAAACCAGGATGGTTCCCTCGGTGGTGATGTCGGCGGGAATCTGCAGCCTGGCGGAGATTTCGTAGTCAAAACTGGCCAGCGACACAGTGCCGGCCTCTGCCTTGAGCAGCAGACCGGACAACACGGGAACCGGGGGCCGCGGAGACAAGGACCGGGCTGTCCAACTGACGGCCTCGGCCAGGACATCCCGTTCGACTCGGAACTTCACGGAATGGTTCCGCCTTTCATCCTCAAAAAAATCGTGGGCACGCCGGTGCCATGACGAACCGGGTCCAGGGGACCGGAGGTAATCACAAAAACCTTGACGTGGAACTACATGCTTGCAGACAGCTTAGCCCTTTGACCAGCTGGGCTGGTCATTGTGGTTTGGCTGGCAAGGTGGGCGAGTCGGCAACATGAAAATGTTGTTTGAAAACCAAATCTTTTGGGATTCGTAGTGTTAATAACTCCTGTGGATACTGTGGATAACTCGCCTGGTCCGCGTCCTCGCGGCGATCTGGGGTGTGCACAAACTGTGGGGCCACTACGGCCTTGTCGGTGGATGGCGGTGGACAACTTTCCGCGCCATTTCAGGGATCCACAGGCAGGGGGTGAGTTATGCCCCCTTAAACCGGGGTTGTGCACTTAACAATCCACAGGTCTATCCACAGGTGTTAATTACTGCCGTTGTGGCGGAGGACTCAGCCTTCGCGCTGCTGCTGCTTGATGCGGTTGGTCAGCTCGGTCACCTGGTTGTAGATGGCGCGGCGCTCGGCCATGAGCTCGCGGATCTTGCGGTCGGCATGGATCACGGTGGTGTGGTCGCGGCCGCCGAGCTCCTGGCCGATCTTCGGCAGGGACATGTCCGTCAGCTCGCGGCAGAGGTACATGGCGATCTGGCGGGCCGTCACCAAAGTGCGGGTGCGGGACTTGCTGCACAGTTCCTCAAGGGAGATGTTGAAGTAGGCGGCGGTCTGCCCAATGATGGCCGCGGCCGTGATCTCCTGGGCGCCGTCGTCGGTGATCAGGTCCTTGAGGACGATCTCCGCCAGAGCCACATCCACCGGCTGCCGGTTCAGGCTGGCAAAGGCGGTGACGCGGATCAGCGCACCCTCGAGCTCGCGGATGTTGGTCGAGATCTTCGATGCGATGTACTCGAGGGCATCGTCCGGGGCTGACAGACCCTCGCCGATGGCCTTCTTGCGCAGAATGGCGATGCGGGTTTCCAGCTCCGGCGGCTGGACATCGGTCAGCAGGCCCCACTCAAAACGTGAACGCATGCGTTCCTCGAAGCCCTGCAGACGCTTGGGCGGGAGGTCGGAGGTGATGACCACCTGCTTGTTGTGGTTGTGCAGAGCGTTGAAGGTGTGGAAGAACTCCTCCTGAGTCGCGTCCTTGTTCGCCAGGAACTGGATGTCGTCGATCAGCAGAATGTCCACGTTCCGGTAGAGCTGCTTGAAGCTGGCGCCCTCGTCGTCGCGGATGGAGTTGATGAAGTCGTTGGTGAACTCCTCGGAATTCACATAGCGGACCCGGATGCCGTTGTAGAGGCGGCGCGCATAGTGGCCGATGGCGTGGAGCAGGTGCGTCTTGCCGAGTCCGGAATCACCGTAGATGAACAGCGGGTTGTAGGCCTTGGCCGGTGCTTCGGCGACGGCGACGGCGGCCGCGTGGGCGAAGCGGTTGGAGGAACCGATGACAAAGGAGTCGAAAACGTACTTCGGATTGAGCCGGCCAAATTCCTGGGAGGTGCTGGGCAGCGTCGGGGACGGCTTGGCCTCCGGCTCGGGGCGCGGCTTCACCGGAACCGGCTCGGGTGCCTGCTCCTCTTCCTGGGCGGGCACCAGATCCGAGTTCACGCTGAATGCGCAGTGGATGTCTTCGGAAAAGACCTGGCGGAGCGCGTCGTCGAGGGCACCCTTGAGCTGCGTCTGCAGCACTTCGCGCGTGAGGTCATTGGGAACGGCCACCAGAAGGGTGCTGCCAATGAGCCCCTGGGGCTGGGTCAGGACAACGAATCCGCGTTGGCGGGGGGTGACGCTGTCATCTTGTTCAAGGATGCGCACCACTCTGCGCCAAGAGCTGCCGACATCGTTGATCTCGTCAGTGCTCATTCGTACCCCTTGCTCGGTTTGTTCAGTCGGCCCCCTGTGGCCAGCCATGGATTTGGCATCCACGGAATCGGTCGTCCACAGAGTTATTCACAGGCAGTGGATAACTAGCCACTGGCCTAGCCTAGAGGATGGTTTGCCCAGAAGATAGCAGGGATTCCCCTTGTGGATAAATGTCACAGGCCGTGGTGGAAAACGGGCCCGGATGGCCCTCTGGGAGCCTCTTTGGGCACCCTCGACCCCCTGTCCACAGCCCCTCTGGTCCACACGCTTAAGGGGAGGCCTCCGGGCGCCGGTTTGACTGTGGGCCGGGCCATGACCTAACGTTGTGTAGTCCTTAGTGTCTACTTTCTGCCTCTGTGCGTTCGCTCCAAAATGGTCGCGATCTAGTAGACATCCCCATATTCAGCGTCGTCCTGCACTTCCCCTGTAGTTCTGGGCAAGGCGCATCTAGTCTTGGAGTAACTACCGTGAGCAAGCGGACTTTTCAGCCGAATAATCGCCGTCGTGCCAAGAAGCACGGCTTCCGCCTTCGCATGCGCACCCGCGCCGGCCGTGCCATTCTGGCAGCCCGTCGTGGCAAGGGCCGCGTAGAGCTGTCGGCGTAACCACCCACCGCTTGACTATTTTGTCGAGCCTTAAGAAGTTGGCGTTGAGCGCAGGGTGCTAGCCACCAGAAACCGAATGCGTTTTTCGGCCGATTTCTCACATACTGTACGTTCCGGCGTCCGAAATGGGCGCCGGAACTTAGTGTTATATGTGGCCCCTGCTGTTCCCGGCGAGCCAACGCGGATCGGGTTCATTGTTGCGAAAACTGTTGGGAACGCTGTTGCCCGGAACCTCGTTAAGAGGAGACTGAGAGAAGCAGCGCTCACAACGCTTCACGAACACCCCAATGGGCTGACCATCGTGGTGCGGGCCCTGCCCGCTGCTGCCGGTGCAACCTGGCAGGAGCTCGTGAAGGATTTCAACGGCGCAAGTGACAAGGCTTTGAGCCGGCTTGCGGCCGCGGATGCTGCTGCGACGGAAAAGGAAAGGGACTAGGACACCATGGCAACTACTGCTGCGGTCTTCCCACACTCCCTTCCTTTTCCAACGCGTGCCCTGGTCTCCGCCGGGCGGTTTCTGTGGAACCTTCCGCGCAATATCTTGATTGTTGCGCTGAAGCTGTACCGCCGCCTCATTTCACCTCTCTACGGGCCGGTGTGCCGATTCTTTCCCACCTGCTCGGCCTATGCCCTCGAAGCTGTCACCGTCTACGGTGCCGTCAAGGGCAGCTGGCTCGCCGCGCGCCGGTTGATCCGCTGCCACCCCTGGAACTCCGGCGGGATCGATCCCGTCCCGGCTCATGACCACGGGGATGACCCTGCGTTGGTCCCTTTCATTGTTCAGCTGAACCATCCGGATCGGTATCTGGCAGTTCAATCGGATGCAGAAGGCCGCACGGCGGCTTGAGGAGAATAGTAAAGAATGTTTGATTTCTTCGGGACGATCCTGTTTCCCTTCAAATGGCTGGTGTCGTGGATCATGGTGCTCTTCCATGACTTCTTCACCTTCCTCGGGTTGGATCCCGCCTCCGGCGTGGCCTGGACTCTGTCCATCATCGGCCTGGTGCTGGTGATCCGTGCCGCCCTGATCCCTGTCTTCGTGAAGCAGATCAAGGCCCAGCGCGGCATGCAGGCACTGCAGCCGGATATGAAGAAGCTGCAGACCAAGTACAAGGGCAAGACGGACCAGCTCTCCCGCCAGGCCATGGCCCAGGAGCAGATGGCGCTGTACAAGGAGCACGGCACCAACCCGTTCTCCGCCTGCCTGCCCATGTTGATCCAGATGCCGTTCTTCTTCTCGCTGTTCCAGGTGCTCTCGGGTGTGGCGAAGGCCAACAGTGACAACATCGGCATCGGGGCCATGAGCCACGAGCAGGTGCAGCAGTTCGACCAGGCCGAGATCTTCGGCGCCCCGCTGTCGGCAGCCTTCCTGCCGCAGCTGCAGGGTGGCAACCTGAACGCCGCCGTCGTCGTGCTTTCACTGATCATGATCGTGGCCATGACGGCCTCGCAGTTCATCACGCAGAAGCAGATCATGAGCAAGAACATGAGCGATGACGCCATGGCCAGCCCGTTCATGAAGCAGCAGAAGATGATGCTGTACGTACTGCCGCTGGTCTTCGGTGTGGGTGGCATCAACTTCCCCATCGGTGTTCTGATCTACTGGACCACCACCAACCTCTGGACCATGGGGCAGCAGTTCTTCGTGATCCGCCGCATGCCCACCCCCGGTTCGCCCGCCTACCGCGAGTACCAGCAGCGCCGCGCGGCCAAGGGCCTGCCCCTGCTGAGTGCATCGAAGAAGACCGAAGCGGTTGTTGAAGAAATTGAAGAGATCAAGGGCCAGCGCGTCCAGCCGCAGCGCAAGAACAGGAAGAAGAAGTAATGACTGCTGAAAGCCACGTAGAGCTTGCCGACGACGACGCGACTGCCGTTGAGGAGGCTTCCACCGGTGCGAGCCGCCTCGAGGAAGAGGGCGACGTAGCGGCGGATTACCTTGAAGAACTGCTGGACATTGCCGACATCGATGGCGACATCGACATTGAGGTGCGCAATGGCCGGACCTACATTTCCGTGGTTTCCGAAGAGGAGACCGCCGGTCTGAAGAACCTGGTGGGCCACGACGGCGAAGTCCTCGAGGCCCTGCAGGAACTGACGCGCCTGTCCGTACTGTCGGCCACCGGCAACCGCTCACGCCTGGTGCTGGACATCACCGGCTACCGCGACGAGCGCAACGGTGAACTGGCCAAGATCGCCCAGGACGCAGTGGACCGCGTCAAGGCCGACGGCGGTTCCGTTGCCCTGGCCCCGATGGGTGCCTACGAGCGCAAGATTGTCCATGACGCCATCGCAGATCTGGGGTTCGTCAGCGAATCCGAGGGCGAAGGCACCGACCGCCACATCGTGGTCACCGCGCAGTAATGATGCCATGAGCCATGCGCCGGCCACCCATCAGGGTGGCCGGCGCATGCCCGTGCTGAGGAGATTTTTTTGTGGTTGAGCTGACCGAAGTTGAAGCGGCCGCGGCCGAGCGTATTTTTGGCGACCGTCTGGACCTGGCCAAGCGCTATGTCGAGCACCTGGCAACGTCCGGCATCGAGCGTGGCCTGATTGGCCCGCGCGAGGTTCCGCGCCTGTGGAGCCGGCATGTCCTCAACTGTGCTGTGGTGGCTGAGCTGATCGCCCCCAACGCCCGCGTGGCCGACGTCGGCAGCGGGGCCGGTCTGCCGGGTCTGTGCCTGGCCATCGCCCGGCCGGATCTGGAACTGACCCTGATCGAGCCGTTGGAACGGCGCGTTGTGTGGCTCGAGGAAGTGGTCATGGACCTCGGTCTGGCCAATGTCGAGATCATCCGCGCCCGGGCCGAAGCCGCCCTGGGCAAGGTCGAGTGCTCCGTGGTGACGGCCCGTGCCGTATCCGCGTTGAACACCCTGGCACCGTTGACCATCCCGCTGCTCGGCGGACAGGGTGAACTCCTGGCGATCAAGGGCCGCAGTGCAGCGGAGGAAATCGAGAAGGCCGCCAAGATCATCCGCAAGCTCGGCGGTGTGGCCACCGAGGTGCTCACCGCCGGCGCGGACATCCTTGACGAACCCACTACTGTGGTGCGGGTCAAGGTGGCCCGCCGCTGAGCGGTGGCCTCCGTTCCATGAAGTCCCCAGCTCCCCAGCCGCAACCGATAGGCTAGAGAGCGGCAAGCAAAGCCCTAAGAAAGTGAGCGTGGCACAGTGACCAGCACTGACGGATCTATGCAACGGATCCCGCCCTTCATGTCGCTGGGTTCTGCGCGTTCCGGCTCCCAGGCTGTGACCATGCAGGCCAAGGCGGCCAGTTCCATCCTTAATCAACCGAATTCGGTTGATAGCCAGCGCCGCGTCAATGTTTCACGTGAAACACGACCCGCTACTGCCCAGAGGAGCTTCATGGACGACCTGGATGACAGCCCCATTGCCCGACAGCTGATCAGCGAGAACAAGCGCCGTGAACGACTGCTCGGACGCAAGCTTCCCCGCCCGTCAAGGACCCGCATCCTGACAGTCGCAAACCAGAAGGGTGGCGTCGGTAAGACGACCACCACTGTGAACATCGCGGCAGCCCTGGCATCCGCGGGCCTTAATGTCATGGTGGTTGACATCGACCCGCAGGGCAACGCGTCCACCGCCCTCGGCGTCGAGCACCACGCAGATGTGGACAGCATCTACGACGTCCTGATCAACGATTTTGCCCTGGCCGACGTCGTTGCCCCCTGCCCGGACATTGACAACCTCATCGTTGCGCCGGCGACCATCCACTTGGCCGGAGCGGAGATTGAACTGGTTTCGCTTGTTGCCCGCGAACAGCGGCTGCGGCGGGCGCTGGACACCTATGCTGCGGAACGTGAAAAGACGGGGCAGCCCCGCCTGGACTACGTGTTCATTGACTGCCCGCCCAGCCTCGGCCTGCTGACGGTCAATGCCTTTGTGGCAGCCAACGAGGTCATGATCCCGATCCAGTGCGAGTACTACGCACTGGAAGGTCTGAGTCAGCTGCTCAAGAACATTGAGATGATCCAGAAGCACCTGAACTCGGATCTGGTGGTCTCCACGATTTTGCTGACGATGTACGATGGACGCACCAATCTGGCCGCCCAGGTGGCCGCGGATGTGCGCGAGCACTTCCCGAACCAGGTGCTTGGGGCAGTGGTTCCCCGCAATGTGCGCATCTCGGAAGCACCCAGCTACCAGCAGACCGTCATGACGTACGATCCGTCATCGACCGGCGCGCTGTCGTACCTGGAAGCCGCCGCAGAACTCGCCGAACGCTAGACTTTCATCTACACCGCTACGTCTTCACCCAATAATCGTTGGGATCTTCCACTGGAGGGAATTGTCCATGACTGAAAAGCGCAGGGGCCTGGGCCGCGGCTTGGGTGCTCTAATTCCAAACGCAGCCGGCGAAGAAGCCGAAGGTGGCACCACCACGGCCACTGCTGCACGCCCTGTGGATCTGTTCTTCCCGGAACCGAAGGACCGCAAGACAGCCGTGGCTCCAGTTATTTCACGTGAAACAACGCCGCGGACGCCCCGAAGGAAGGCAGATCCCATGCTGCCTCTGCTTGAGGTCCCGGGCGCGCGCTTCATGGAGCTCCCGGTGGGGGACATCCACCCCAACCGGAAGCAGCCCCGAACCGTCTTTGATGAAGACGACATGGCTGAACTGGTGCACTCCGTACGCGAAATCGGCGTCCTCCAGCCGATCGTAGTCCGTAAATCAGCTGAAAACGGTGCTGAGCCCTACGAACTGGTCATGGGTGAGCGCCGTTGGCGTGCGACCCAGGCTGCCGGCCTGACGACGATTCCCGTCATCGTCCGCGAAACGAACGACGACAACCTCCTCCGTGATGCACTGCTGGAGAACCTGCACCGCAGCCAGCTGAATCCCCTGGAAGAAGCGGCTGCCTACCAGCAGCTGCTGGAGGACTTCGGCACAACCCACGAGCAGCTGGCGGACCGCATTGGCCGCTCGCGCCCGCAGGTCTCCAACACGCTTCGTTTGCTGAAGCTGCCTGCAGCCGTCCAGCGCCGCGTCGCGGCCGGCGTGCTGTCCGCAGGACACGCCCGTGCGCTGCTGGCTCTTCCGGACGACGCCGCCATTGAGCGGCTTGCCCAGCGGATCGTCGCCGAGGGCATGTCCGTGCGCGGAACGGAAGAGGCTGTCACCCTTTACCAGGCACCGGATGACACCGCCCGCGTGCCTGCAGCAAAGCCCAGCCCGCGCCATGAGCGCCTCGATTTCCTTGCGACGTCGCTGGCCGACCGCCTCGACACGAATGTGAAGATTTCGCTTGGTGCCCGCAAGGGCAAGGTCAGCATCGAGTTTGCGTCCGTTGAGGACCTGAACCGCATCATGGATGTTCTGGCCCCCGGTTCGGACTAGTCCCATTCCTCAGGGGAGGGGTTGATGGTTTCACGTGGAACCATCAACCCCCTCTTTTTTGTTGTGCTTTCAACAATTTCCAGTTCACCAGGATTGATCCTAAGAACAGAAAGTATTCACGAGATCCGCTGCGAAATGGGCAATCCGGGGCCGCGTGGTGCTGCATCGGGCACCATGGGGCTATTCCGGTGATTGCCCGAAGTGCCGTCGCGTGAATAGAGTGCGCAACGGATTGGGTGCCGCGGATTGTCCTTCCGCGGCCGACGGGCCCGTTCTGGTTCTTGAGTGGTGGCAGTGCGGGCCCGCAAGGGCTCCCGATGGATTTCGATTTCGGATTTGAACTCCCACCAGCCGGCCACTTCGCTGATCGTCGCGGGCGGGAGCTTGGTGCGGCGCGCATGAACAGGTGCCCCGGCATGATGTTGTTTCACGTGAAACATTTGGCAAGCGCGGTCTCTTTCGTGGCATGAAGATCCGCGGCGGCCAGTATCTAGAGCGGCAAAGAAGTACTGGCGATAGTGGCTGCCGGTGGGCAGGCTGCTGGTCAGGGATGTGTAGTGGCGAGTCCGTGTGGATGCTCTTCGGGACTGCAGCAACCTGACTACCGGTCGGCGCTGAGCGGCAGTTCTGATTGGCCCGGGCGGCGTCTGGAATCAACCAGCTGGTTGTCGCCACATCCGATTTGAGCGGACGGGTCACGGCGGGGGATCTGGTGAGCCTGTCTTGAGCTGTTGAATCCTGGCGCCTCCGCCGCGCCCAGCCCCCACCGGGCCCCGTGTGATCTCAAGGATCCCACGCCCCGCCAAACGCCACTAGCCCCGCAGGGGGCCACTGAGGACGCCTGCGGGGCCGGTGGAGGAGTGGTGGCCACTGCTGCGAGTCCCGGGTCGCCGCCAGGCCGTCGTGTAGGGACTTAGGCGATGAAACGGGTGTGCATGACGAGCCAACGCGCCTCGCTCAAGCCTGCGTTGACCTGTGCAAGTAGGAGTTCCACTGAATGTTTCACGTGAAACCGCGTGGCCGGATGCCCGGCCGGAGCTGTCAGGCTTGGTGCTGGTGCTGGTGTCGATGCCGACCGACCCTTCTATGGGTTGAGTCAAGGCATGATGGCGTTGATTTTGCGGTAGAGCTGCCGGGCGATGGTGCGTTTGAGGCAGCGGCGGATCTCGCGGCGGGTCTTCCCTTCCTGGGTCCGTCGTGCGACATAGTCCCGCGTGTTGGGGTCGAAACTCATGCGGCTTCGGGTGATGGTGTCCAGGGCCTGGTTCAGTTGCCGGTCCCCATGCCGGTTGAGCCGGTGCCGGACGGTTGTGCCTCAAGGACGCCGGGATCGGATTGACGCCCGCGAGGGCGGCGAATGCTGCCTCGGAACGGATCCTTCCATGATGTGAGTAGGCGGTGAGGATCACCGCGGACGTCACCGGCCCAACCCCTGGCACGTCCAGGAGGCCCGGTGCCATGTCCGCCACGATCTCCGCCAGGGCGGTCTTGTTGTCCTCCAGTTCGGCGGTGAAGTGAACGACGGCCAGGGCCAGGCGCCGTGCCTCGGCC
The DNA here is from genome assembly GCF_000482545.1 of Arthrobacter sp. 35W. Taxonomy (GTDB): domain Bacteria; phylum Actinomycetota; class Actinomycetes; order Actinomycetales; family Micrococcaceae; genus Specibacter. Next base: position 1,064,968 of record NZ_KI519455.1, on the reverse strand, counting down.
CGGGCCACCGCGTCGGCCCGGTCGCCGTGGGCCCGCTGGCGCCAGGCGCTGATGGTGCGGATTTGGGTGTCGGTGAGTGCCTTGCGGGCATCGATGCCCACGGCGGTGGTCCGGGCCAGGGCGGTGAGTGCCAGGCGGTCGGCTGTGCGCTGGCTGTCCGTGCTGCGCCTGGCGTTCAGTAGGATCCGCAGGGCGTTGTGGTCACCGTCGGCACGGGGCCGGAGCAGTGAGAGGACATCGATTCCCAGGACGGTTTGTGCGGCGGCAGCCGCATCGATGGCATCGGATTTCCCCTTGCCCCGTGGGGATTTCCTTCGCGGGGGCCGCACGTCACAGACATCGGTTCCGGCGCCCAGCAGGGTCCGGGTCAGGCCGGCCCCGTAGGAGCTGGCGCCTTCAATGGAAACCAGGGCCTTCCCGTTGACTGTCCGGCGGTCCATCCACGCCATGGCGCGGGCGATGTCCGGCGGGCTGGTCGGAAAAGTTGCCGTCTCGGTGATCTGGCCGGTCGCCGAGGACAGGATGGCGTAGGTGTGGGTCCTGGCATGGGTGTCCACGCCGATGATGTGCACGTACTTTTCGGCCACGATGGTCATTTCGGGTTCTCCTTTCCCATGGGCTGGTGGAAGCGCCAATCCGGGAGTGAGTCACGCCGAGACAGTTCTCTAACGAGTCACGGCCTGTCGGCTTCGGCGGGCTGGACGACCTTCTATCAAGCCATCGGAGTGGGCCAGACCGGTGCGCCTCCGGCCGGGCGGACGGGTTGGTTGTAGGACACTGCCATCGGCAGGTCAGAAAATAGGCGAGTCACACCCGGCCGGAGTAGCACCAGCCGGCCCCGGGCCAGCCATTAACCATTAGAGAAAATGGAGCCAGAACTGCCATCTGAAAACAGAGCCACCCGACACCGTTGAAGGTGATTGCCCTGGATGTTTGGGTGGTTGACCGCAACCGGTTTGCGAAGGAGAAGATCCCCAAGCGGGAGCTGGCTAAGCAGCTGGGCGTATGGAGGGGGACTGTGGACCGGGCCCTGGCCGCCGAGATCAAGCTGCTGCCGCCCAGGGATCCGGAGTCCAAGAGTATGGTGGAGCGGATTAACCGGTCCTTCCGCCGCGGATTCATGTCCGGGTGCAACTTCGCCGACCGGCCCGACGTCAACGACCAACTCGACACCCGGCTGTCGCGGGCCAACTACGTGCGCGTGCATTCCAACGGATACTCCGTGGACCCGTGAATGATCGGGCGGATCGCGTAGGTTACCGCGGACCGCTCCCTGATCGCGCACCTGGCCGCGGCCCAAACCCGCGGACTGTTGGCCGCCGAGCTGGTCCAACATGCTCGGCAACGTCACCATCGCCTGAGCGATGATCGACAGGATCACCCACCACACCGGGGTGATCGACGGCGGGGAAAGTGAGCCGGTGGCGCGTGGCAATGTGCCGGATAGCCATTCGCACGCGGTAGAGGCAGGACGACTGATGAGTCCCACCCCGACTCCATCACCCTGATGGATATGGAGTCCGGGCGGTTGTTTGGATGGGCTGGCGGTGGCACCGGAACCCTGCGATGTTTCACGTGAAACAGGACCATGCCAACTGCTCAGCTCGACGCCTGCCTGCCACTCTCGTCCGCACGTCGATGTAGACATGGGCGCGCCATGCACGCACTAACCAGGCATATGGGTTGCAGGCCGGAAGTGCCACTGGCGGGCGCGTCCCGCCTCACGAAAGCGCGTTATGGATCTGCTCCCAGCCGGTTCCGGGGGAGCATCCATCCAGCATGGCGGTACTGGCAGTGCGTTCGAGTTTCCATTGAAGCGACTCAGTGACCATTAGAAATGCGGCGCACAGATCAAGGATCACTCATCACTACTCGCGAGAGGCGGGCAGTGGTCTACTTGGATACACAGTCGGTGGGTTCGATGAATCATCATTCTTCACGAACGGGAACCCCTAGCCGAAGGTATATTCGATGGGGTCGGCTTTGCCGCCTCAATGGTGGCCACCGTCGAAGTCGCTGCCGCAACCACGATCCGGAGCTGGAACCTGTGCCGACCAGCAGATGTCCTCCCGGCTTCAGAACTTGGCACGATCGATGAGTACCCGCGGGTGTCCTGGGGAACATCTTCAATGAAAGCCACTCGGTACTGCCCGGACATTGATTACCCTCTAGATGATTGATTCCAAGGGATCCCGACTGTCTGTCGTGCCTTTACGCATGATGCAAGGGTGCCCAACATCGGCGGTATACATCCACCGTCGAACTTGGAGGCTCCTGTGGACACCGACCTGGACACCCTGGCAACGGCATTCTGTCCCGACGCCGACGACCTGTTGATGGCCCATCCGGAACGGATTCCCTACCGGCCCAGGATCGGCATCAGCCCGACGATCACCGATATCGAACCCATGACGCTGGTGCTGATGCAGGCCCCTCTCGGCTGCACCTCCGAGGCGGGGTGGCTGCGGTACGCGCACGCGTCCCGGCGCCCGATGTTCGGCGTACCTGCCGGGCCAATCCGGCTACAACAAGCGCCTGCGCCCGCCCCAAGGATACGGTCCGCCGCTCGTAGCTGGAGGGGTGGGCCGAGCACGAGTACTGCGCTTGTATCTGGTCCCACCGTGCACGGGCTGCCGGTCGGATACGCCCTGACCGGGGCCACCGCCGATGAACGCCAGACGTTCCTGGACATCCTCGCCGGCACCCCGGCCATGCCTCGGGCGCTGGCCGACGGACCCCGGCGGCGGTCTGGCACAACGATCAGACCGGGCAGGCCGTCCGCCGCCCACTGACCGCCTACGACCACTGACCCCTTGGAACTACTCATCTAGCCGCTCCCATCCCAGCTGGGTGGGAGAAAACATATGAGTCTGGGGTGCCTGGAGGGGTGGCGTCCAGCGCGCCAAGGTCTCCCTGTCGCACCGTAGGGCAAACCCTGCGGGTCGGACGCAACGCTTCACGGGGAGCACTTGTCGTGAAGCGTCGCCATAGTAGTGCTGGGCACCAGAGTGATGCCGTTGCTCGTGGCCGGTGACGGCACCATCACCCAGGGTACGTACCCTGGTCACAAGGTACCCAACGGCGGCTACACCGTTCTCGAACTTCCATCGCGTGAGGCGGCAGTCGAGTGGGCCGCGAAAATCGCCATCGCCTGCCACTGCTCGCAAGAGGTCCGGCAATTCCACTGCGACCCGGCCAGCTGACCGGGGCAACGTCGGTCAGAGGCGGATAAGGGCCGTGCGCCCAAAATGAAGGGGTGTGGCGGGGCGTTGGGCGGGTGGCGAGAATGGTGGGACGTCTCTGAACCGTTCGTCGATTGGACCCTGTCTGTGCCCCACTGCATGTCAGCAGCTGGCTCGGCAATCCCGAGATGGGTTCGGCGCTGTCGGTAATGCGCACCTCATACGAGAGCCTGTCCGAGTTGTGTCTGCCAGTGCAAGACGAACGGATTGGAAGCAGGCCGTCGCGTTGCCGGGCATTGACGCGGTGACTAGCCCAGCGCCGTCGACTGTGAAGTGCCGTTTCCTCCTAAATGCGCGACTGGTTCGTTTGCGGGAATCTGGTGCCCCTTGGTCGACGCAGCTGTGGCGGCCACGAGGCCGGATCCAGTCTGGGACTGACCCGGATGATCCGTTGAGTCCAGCGACGAATCTGAGGGTGGCAATGCGGAGCGGGTGGATCCCACACCACGGCATGCCGCCTCAGCGTGATGACTACCCGACCGCCCAAATGTTTCACGTGAAACTGAACGGGGCTCGGACTCCGAACTGATGTGCGCAGGTATCAAGGTTTCTTGGACTCGTGACCCGGGTTGGGGGGGGTCTGTTATGGAACAGCCGGCCGCTTGTTCGGGTGCAGCTGACTGGCCTTGCCTGCGGAGATGATGTCGTTACGAGAGAGCAGGCACCAGGCGGCTGCCGACCCGGCAATTGTTCCTAAGACTGCTTGGTTCCGGGACGGCAGCCTTGGGCACATGGGGTAGGAGCAAGTCGATGGGCAACGTCCAAGTGCAAGAATGCAGCAGTGCCACCCAAAGCGTCCTGGCGAACGGTGGAGCCATTTCACCTTGAAGACTGCGCTGGTTGGTCCAGCGAATCCATTGCAGATGTGCCCCCGGATCTGTTGGGGTGGTTGGTTCAACTGGGGACCTGCTCCGCGGATCCGGCGCCGGAGCGCTGTTGATGGGCGGGCATATCCTTGGCGGCCGTCGTTGCTGACCGCTGACGTGGCTGGGAATCGATGCACAGGATGGACAGGCCGGTGTCGATGTGGGCGGGTGTCCTTATGTTTTTCGTCAAGGGGCTGGGCGGGTCTTCTTGCCAGGTGGTGGTGGGTCGTTTTGGGCAGGGGCCAGTAGCTGGTGGCGCATGCCGGCCAGCTGGTGCCTTGGGTGGCTAGACGGTTTTCGGAGTCGGGGCTTCGTAAAAGGTGCCGTCGCGGAGCATCGCGAACAGGACGAAAGCAGCGGCGGCGGGCCAGGGCGATCAGGGCTTGGTTGTGCCGTTTGCCTTCGGCCCGTTTCCGGTCGTAATACGCCCGCGAGAGCGGGTCCTTCAGCGCGGCGAACGCGGAGAGGAAGAAGGCCCGTTTGGGGTTCTTGTTGCCCTTCTTGGCCGGGTGATCGCCACGGATCGAGGTCCCGGACGGCCAGGTTACCGGCGCCAGCCCGGCATAGGAAGCCAGATGTCCGGCAGTCTTGAATTCCTTGCCCGCAACTTCGGTGATGATGCGCGCTTCCGTCCTGACCCTGACCGCCGGAATGGAGGTCAGGACGGTGGGAAGAGGGTGGGCCTCGACAACCGCCTCAACCTGGGTGAGAATCTCGGTCCGGGATGCGCGGAGCTGCTTGAGCATGCCCGCCAGCTGCGGCAGGACAATGACCGCTTCGCCGGTGCCGGCGACCACGATGGTCTGCTCACCCAAGGCCGTGAAGATGTCTGCGGCCCAGCCTTTCCCGGCCCTGGGCGCATACCGTGGCAAGAGGGCTGTGACCCTGGTTTGGCCAGCCTTGCGCAGCGCCTTTGGTGTCGGTTATTTGGCGACGGAGGCGATGATGGCCCGGGGTTTTGCCTCGTCCTGGGCAGTGCCCCGTCGAGGAGCTTCTTCCCTGCCCGGTCGATGGCGACCGCATGGTGGTTGCTTTTGCCGACGTCAACACCGATGAAGATGCCGACGTGTTCATGGTCCGTGATCACCGCAAACCTCCCGGAATTTGTGTCCTTCAATTCTGTTGGCATGTCCTGCGGCGGCAAGGCCCGGCATCCACATTACGGCTGCCCTGCGCTGTGGTTCATGACGCTGGTCCGGTCCCCATTAGCGATCCCTCGGCTCCCTGTGTGGGCCTTGGATCTGAATTGTCCGGCCATGGGGATGTCGGTCGGCGCCTTCCCGGCCCACACCGATGGCTTGATCAGAAGACTGCCCAGCCCCGTGGGGGCTGTGGCCCATCACAGGAATGCCTCGGCGTGGCTTTCAGCCGGGCAGACGACGGCCGCACCGCGGCCGGGAGAGCATCTGCCCATTTATAAGGAAGGACCCCAGGCGATGACCACTGTTGCACACTCATACCCGTTCGTCATCGGCGTGGACACCCACGCCCGCACACACACCTATGCCGTGCTCGCCGCCAACGGCGAGCACCTGGGAACCGAAGCCTTCCCCAACTCCCACGCGGGCAGGGCCCGCGCGATCGGCTGGGCAGCCCGCCGCACGGGCGGCGACCTTGGATCTATCTGGATCATCGAGGGAGCCGGCAGCTACGGGGCCCTGCTCGCTGGCACCGTCGCACTGGCCGCCCTGCGCGTCCTTGTGGCCGCGAGGGGGGGCAGATGACGGTCGAACGCACCGCGAAGGTCAACGCACTCACCGCCCTGCTCCGCAGCGTGGACCTCGGCGTTGACGCCCGCAGGCCCCTCACAGACGCCCAGATCACCGAGTCCTCCCTCTGGCGCGCCCGGGACGAGGCCCTCGCCGCCGCGACAGCCCGGGCGGAGGCGGTCCGGCTCGCCAAGCGCATCACCATTCTCGATGCCGAGCTCAAGGAAAACCAGAGCCGCACATCGGAGCTCCTCGAGGCCACAGCCCCGCCGCGGCCCTGCTGGAGGAAACCGGGATCGGCCCGGTCACCGCCGCCGTGGTCTACACGGCTTGGTCGCATCTGGGCAGGGTTCGTTCCGAGGCCGCGTTCGCCGCTCTCGCCGGGGTGAGCCCCATCCCCGCATCGTCTGGGAACACCGTGCGGCACCGGCTCAACCGGGGCGGCGACAGGCACCTGAACAGCGCCCTGCACATGGCCACCGTCGTCAGAATGGTCCACGACCCCGCAACCTGTGCCTACGCCGAGCGTCGGAAGGCCGAAGGCAAGACCCCGCGCGAGATCCGCCGCTGCCTCAAGCGATACCTCGCCCGCCACCTCTACCGCACTCCACGCCAACGACAGCACGATCCCAAAGGGGGCTTGCCAGATATAGAAGATTCGGATCATCAATGACTGGGGGGCACTAATCATGCAAGGAACGACAGGCCGGCACCCCCAATCATTACTCGATCGAGGGGCTATGAAAAAGGCAACTGGGTACTTCTCTTTTCGCGACCAGTGCCTGTGCCAAGAGCCACCGCGACGTTCAAGCCAGACGTGCCGGTGCCCCCGCAACTGAGGCGGCCCGGAGATGCTTCCTTGCCGGTCTTGCCATCCACACATGGATGGGGTCCCGCCATCATTCCCGCCGCTCGCACCGAGATCATCGGAGCGATGGCGGCGAAGCTGCCGACATCGGGCGGCAACACTGGCCCGCCCACGACGTGGCAAAGGTAAGGACCGTCAGGACGACGAACATGCAGCCGACGGCCCAGACGAAGTTCCGCTGCATCAAAGCACCGATCGGCTCGGCGAGGTTGACCCCCATGTCGCGGGCGAAGCCCTCGATGGTCCCGTCCGCCGCTTGCGCATGGAACTTGAGTGTGCGCCCGCAGCCTTCCATTGTGGAGCATCGAACTCCCCGAACCGGAGGCCCGCCAGACGACCACCTGTGTGGGGCCCGCGGCACCCGATACGGTGGGCGCCGTCGTCGACCACAACGACATGGACACCGAAGGGGAGGAGGGCCTCCACTCGATCGATGCTGCTGCGGGACTGCATATGGTCTGGCGGCTTGGCGACTGTGCGATTGCCTTGGCCGCGATTGATGGACCATGCGGCAACGTCATCGGGCGTCCTGTTCGCGGTTTGTGTTTCACGTGAAACACGTCGCCCGGGCATTGCCGTCGACGAGGGATAGGGGTGTGGTGGACCCGGATCTCCGTGATGGGGGCACTATGGCGCCCGGGACGACGGTGCGCAGACAGCCACGACGCACCACCCCGCTGCGGGAAACCATGTTCACCGTGCGTTCAACTGGGCCATGCTCTGCCGCCTCCTTGCCTTGGCAAAGTTGAAACACATCCCCCACTGCGTCACCGATGAAGGGTTCCACCATGAACGACTTGAAGAAGCTGCTGCCCATGTTGGGGCACACCAAGGGCAAGCGCAGCGCTGTCACCTGCAGTCTGAAATGCGACAACGCCTGTGCCAAGGCCGTCTGCAACACATCCAGCAACAGCTACTTCCGGGACATTGTGTCCGCTGAGTTCTCCCGTCGCACGGCGCTCGGTGCCGGCGCGGCAGGCATCCTCGGTGCCGCCGCCGTCGCCTTTAGCGGCCCCACCCCGGCCAACGCCCTGGCCGGCCAGAACACCAACCCCAACAACGGAAAGGGAAACGGCAAGAGCCTTCTGCCCTTCAGTCCCATCAAGCCCGTCGATGCAGCTGTCGACACCTTTGACGTCGCGGACGGTTACGACTGGTCGCCGATCATCCGCTGGGGCGACCCGCTGTTCACTAATTCCCCGGACTTCGATTTTGCCCAGCAGAGCGCCGCCGCCCAGGCCATGCAGTTCGGCTACAACAACGACTACACGGAAATCCTCCGCCAGCCCAATGGCAAGAAGGGTCTGCTGATCTGCAACCACGAATACGTGAACCCGCAGATCATGTTCCCCGCCGCGCCGGCGACGGCGGCTGAGGAGGCGGCCCGCCGCAACATCTTCCGCAACGCCGTGGGCATGAGCGTCGTCGAGCTCACCCGTGATGCCAAGGGCCAGCCGTGGGACTACGTCCGCGGAGGCAAGCTGAACCGCCGCATCACGATGGACACCAAGTTCGAGTTCACGGGTCCGCTGGCCGGCTCGGACCTGCTCAAGACCAAGGGCGACCCCACAGGACGCTTTGTTCTGGGAACCCTGGGCAACTGCTCGGGCGGCTCAACACCGTGGGGGACCATCCTCTCCGGCGAAGAGAACTTCAATGGCTTCTTCCGCACCAACGGCACCTCCACCGAGGACCGCCGCTACGGCTTGGAAAACAAGGCCACGGCCATGGCCTGGGAGAAGGAGGATCCGCGCTTTGATGCCCGCGGTGAGGATTACCGCAATGAGCCCAACCGCTTTGGCTACATTGTCGAGATCGACCCGGAGGACCCCACTTCGGTGCCGAAGAAGCACACCAGCCTCGGCCGCTTCAAGCACGAGGGCGCCAACGTCATCATCGCCGACAATGGCAAGGTGGTGGCCTACTCCGGCGACGACGAGCGTTTCGACTACCTGTACAAGTTCGTCTCCAAGGCGAAATACAAGAAGAACGACAAGGCGCACAACATGACCCTGTTGTCCGAGGGTGATCTGTTCGTGGCCAAGTTCACCGGCACCTCCGCCGGCGAGATCGACGGCAGCGGCGCCGTCCCCGCCGATGGAAAATTCGACGGCGCCGGACAGTGGCTGCCGCTGGTGGTCAACGGCAAGAGCGCCATTGCCGGCATGGGTATCGAGGAGGTTCTGGTCCACACGCGCCTGGCCGCAGACAAGGCCGGAGCCACCAAGATGGACCGCTGCGAGGACGTCCAGCCGAGCCTGCAGACGGGCAAGGTGTACGTCGCCTGCACGAACAACTCCAACCGCGGCGTTGGCAGCAACGCTCCCGCCGACGAGACGAACCCCCGCTCGCAAAACCGCGACGGCCACATTGTCGAGATCACCGAGAGCCGCGGAGACCAGACGGCCACCACCTTTGCGTGGAACCTGTTGATGTTGTGCGGCGATCCCGCCCAGGGCGATGCCACCTACTTCAGCGGCTTCCCGGTGGAGGACGTCAGCCCGATTTCCTGCCCGGACAATCTCGCCTTCGACACCGAGGGCAATCTGTGGATCTCCACCGACGGCGCCCCCTCCGGCATCGGCTACAACGATGGCCTCTTCAAGGTGGGGCTGGAGGGAAGCAACCGCGGCAACGTTGAGCAGTTCCTCTCCGTGCCCCGCAACGCTGAAACCTGCGGGCCGATTGTGCACGATGACGATTCCATGGTCTATGTGGCGGTGCAGCACCCGGGTGAGGAAGGCAGCTACAACCAGCTGAACTCGCTCTTCCCGGACTATGTGGCAGCGGGCGCCCAGCCGGCCCCGGGCGACGTCAGGGCGCCGCGCCCCACCATCGTCCAGGTCTTCCGCGAGGACCAGGGCAAGGGCCGCAAGAACGGCTGACCCTAACGCACCAAGGCCCGCGGAACCGGATGGTTCCGCGGGCCTTGTGCGTGCCGTGCGTGCCGCCCCGTGGGGGCGCCGGTTGGGGCTAGTGCGAGGAGGTGCGCTCCTGCTCTTCCTTCTGGCGCTTGACGGTGTTCTTGACCTCTTCGAGCTGCGCGGCGATCTGCTTCAGGCCGCGCTTGTGGTCCGGCCACTGGGAGTGCTTGAAGTTGTTGGCGTCCTGGCCCTCCCAGCGCACGCTCTGGGCCTTGGAGTCCAGGGTGTTGGTGAGGTTGTGGATCTCGTTCACGGCGTGGTCCAGCTTGCCCATGAGGTCGGCCATGTCTGCGGGATCGTTGCCGATGATGCCATTTGCCATGATGTTCACCCTTCAAAGTGTGTGCGGCCGGGAGGTCCGGTGCGGTTGCTGTCCAACCGGTTTCTCCGGTTGATCGACTAACTAGAACCTATCGGAATCCCGGCGGATGCGTCGATGGGCAGCGCTCCCCATGGAGCACTGCCCATCAACACGGCAACCGGGCAGCAAAAAGCCGGTGCAGCCCACTGGGCTGCACCGGCCTCTTGCTGAAGACGGATTACTGCAGGAAGTCTGCGAATTCCTTCTCGAAGAACTGCTTGGGCTTGGCGCCGATGACGGTGCTCTTCACCTCGCCGCCCTGGAACAGGTACACGGCCGGGATGGACGTGATGCCGAACTGTGCAGCGATGGCGGGGTTGGCGTCAACGTCCACCTTGATGACATCCACCTTGTCGGCGTAGTCGACGGAGATCTCGTCCAGGATGGGGCCGAGCTTGCGGCACGGGCCGCACCACTCCGCCCAGAAGTCCACAATGACCGGCTTGTCGGCGGCCAGGACATCGGTGGCGAAGGAGGCGTCGGTTGCGCTCTTGGCGTTGCTCATATGTTCTTCTCTTTCTACTACTGGCCGGCCAGGTAGTGCTCCACGTCCAGCGCGGCTACACAGCCCGAGCCGGAGGCGGTGATGGCCTGGCGGTAGGTGGGGTCGATGACATCGCCGGCGGCGAAGACACCGGGGATGGTGGTCTTGGAGGTGCGGCCGTCGACGGCGATGGTGCCCTCGGCGGTCAGTTCGAGCTGGTCCTTGACCAGTTCAATGCGGGGATCGTTGCCGATGGCGACGAAGACGCCGGTGACGGGCAGTTCGCTCTTGACGCCGGTGACCAGGTTGTTCAGTCGCAGACCGGTCGCCTTGGCCTCGCCGTCGATGCCGATGACTTCGGTGTTCCACACGAAGGAGATCTTCGGGTGGTTCAGGGCGCGGTCCTGCATGATCTTGGAGGCACGCAGGGTGTCGCGGCGGTGGACCACCGTGACGCTGCGGGCAAACTTCGTCAGGAAGATGGCCTCTTCCATGGCGGAGTCGCCGCCGCCGATGACGGCGATGTCCTGGTCCTTGAAGAAGAAACCGTCGCAGGTGGCACACCAGCTGACGCCGTGGCCGGAGAGGCGCTTCTCATCGGCCAGACCGAGCTCGCGGTAGGCGGAGCCGGTGGAGATGATGACGGTGCGTGCCTTGAACACCTGGCCGTCGGCCAGGGTGACCGTCTTGATCTCGCCGGACAGCTCAACGGAAGCGACGTCGTCGTACATGACCTCGGTGCCGAAGCGCTCGGCCTGCTTGCCGAAGTTCTCCATGAGGTCCGGGCCCATGATGCCCTCGGGGAAGCCCGGGTAGTTTTCCACATCAGTGGTGTTCATCAGCTCGCCACCGGCGGTCACCGAGCCGGCGATCATCAGCGGGTTCAGATTGGCGCGGGCGGTGTAGATCGCTGCAGTGTAGCCGGCGGGGCCGGAGCCAACGATGATGACATTGCGAACGTCACTGGCCGGTGTAGTTGTCTCGCTCACGGGTCAGAGAACCTCTTCTTTCATTGATGGGCCGTCCAAAAACAGGCTTGCCCCCTGCACAACGGCGCAGGGGGGCCCAATATTCCGCACGGATGGGAGTCTCCCCATCAGACTACCGGGAAAGAAGGAACTACTTGATGCCGATTTCGGCGATCTTGATGCTGTACGGGTAGGTGACGAACGGTGAGATCCGCGGCAGCTGGGTGAAGTTGATGATCACATACTGCGCCTTGGTGCCGGCCGGAGCCTTCAAGGTGAAGTCCGGGGCGCTGAAGCTGCCGGAGCCAATGGTGGTGGCGCCGTCCATGGTGGGGGCGGTGTTGGTGAGGACGTTGAACGCACCACCGGAGCCACCGATCTGGCTCAGCGTGATGGAGGAGATGTCCGACGGGGCCTTGAGCTCAACGATCAGGTTGATGCTGTCCGCGAGGCCGGCAAAGCTGTCGTTGGAGAATTCCAGCGTGGTCCAGAAGGTGCCCGGGTTCTGGTCGAACATCTGCGGGAGGCGGTAGTCGAACTGGTCGCCGACGGACGGCGCCTCGGGCATGTACCGCGTCACCTGGTTGATGACGGGCGGTACGGGCGCAGTGGCGCTGGGTGCGGCGGAGGATTCGCTGCCGCCACTGGTGGTGGTGCCCTGGGTCTGGCTCGGCTGGGGGGCTGCGGTGGGGCTGCTGCCAAAGAGCGAGCTGATGTTGGTGAGGGCGAAGATCAGTGCGGCGACGATCAGGATGGCCACGATGCCGCCGGTCAGCCAGCGTCCGCTGGTGCGCGGCGCGTTCTCGACGTCGTCGTCATCGTCATAGAAGTCGCTGGCCTCGCGCACGGGGGCGGGGAGGGTGGCGGCGGCGCGGGCCGTTTGGACCGGTGCTGCGGCACGGGGTGCCGGGGCAGGGGCAGCCTTCGCCGGAACGATGGCAGGCTCGGCTGCGTAGTCGTCCTGTTCGTAGTCCTCTTCCGTCCACAGGGACACCTTGGGCTTCTCAGCCGGGAGCGGTGTGTGCGGCACGGGGGCGGTTGCCTCGGGGCGGGCGGCGGCAGCTGCAGCGCCGGGGATGCTGGTGGGGGCCGTGGCGGGGCGCGAACGCGGCGGAGCCGGCGGAGCGGCGGGCAGCGGGGGCATGGACGGCCGTCCGAGGCCTGCGGCCGGTGCCGCCACCGGAGAGTCGTCTTCATAGACGTAGTCGTAGGCGCCCTGCGGACCGGGGGCGGCGGCACGGGGGGCGCCGAAGATTTCGGTGCCCAGGGTGTCGGTGAAGAAGGGCTCCACATACGGAGCGGTGGGCACCACGAGGTCCAGCAGCTCGGCCGCAGGAGTCTGGTTGGCAATCAGGTAGGTGGCGCCGTCGCTCTTGCCCAGGTCCAGAATGGAGACATTGGCCTGGCGTTCGCCGGTGGCCACCTCCCGGGCGCTTTGGGCAAGGTGGTCGGAGTTTTCCGGGGCGGCAAGCAGAATGCTGACCGGACGGTTGAGCACCTGGTCGATGCCATCCAGTACGACGTCGTGCTCTGCGGAAACCACCACATGGGCTGTTACCTTGTAGCGGCCGCCCAGCACGGAGCCCACGTCAACGGGTTGTGGCACCGGTTCCTCCTCATACTGCCCCAAAGCTTGTGAGGTGAAGCCCGCACAAGCCGTATTCGTTTCTGATCTTACGCGAACAGGAGTTTAGCGGCCCGGTGCCCGGCCGCGGAGCCTGCCCAAAATTGGGTTGAGCAGTTCATTGAGCTCCTGCACGCGCAGCAGCTTCAGCATCACGAAGTAGACGACGGCCATGAAGGCGCCCACCACGGCAAGGGTCACGGCAGCGTTCTCAATGGACTGCCAGGGGAAGCCGCCGTTGGTGAATCCACCCATCAGCCACAGGAGCCCGTCGCCGGCCACACCGGCCACCAAGGCCGCGAGCAGGAACCGCATGTGGGCCTTGAGGATCTGGCCGCCGCCGTAGTCGCCGATCTTTGCCTTGAGGAAGTAGTGGCTGATGACCACTGCCACGATGTCGGCCACGGTGTAGCAAAGGGCCAGCGCGTAGATGATCCACGACGGCGGAAGAAGCGCGGCAAGCAGGGCCGTGACGACGCCGAAGACCACCATGATGGTCTGGATGACAAAGGGCGTCTTGGCATTCTCGGCGGCATAGAACACCCGGTTGAGGATGAAGTTGATGCTCAGGAACGGGGAGCCCACGGCCAGGATGGCCAGCGTGATGGCCACCTGGCGCCCGGCAAATTCCTGCCCGCCGCTGAAGAGCATGCCAAACGGGCCGGCGAGGACCAGCAGCGCGACGGCGGCAAACACCGTGGCGGCACCGGTGGACCGCAGGGCGCGGGAGACAGCGGTGCGCACGCCTGCCGTGTCGTGGCTGGCGGCGGCGTGGGCCATTTGGGTGAACATCACCGTGGCAATCGAGAGCGCGATGACCGAGTGCGGCATGATGTACACCTCGCTGGCACGGGACAGCGCGTAGGAGCCGGGGATGCTGTTGGCGGCCGTGATTTCCCCGTCCGGCTGGGCGCCCGTGGCGATGGTGGCGATCTTGCCAATCAGCAGGAAGCTGAGGTTTCCCACGATCATGGTCGCCATGGACCAGGTGGCGATCCTGCCGGTGGCACCCAACCCGGTGCCGCGGAAGCCGAAGGTGGGCTTGAGCTTCAGGCCGAGCTTCTTGACCGGCCAGATGAGCACCAATGACTGGATGACGATGCCCAGCGTGGCGGTGCCGGCCAGCAGCAGTGTTTGTCCGGTGGTCCAGCTGTCGACGGTGATGTCGGCGTTCTTGGCAGTGCCGCTCACGGCGATGAACGCCAGCAGGCCGCCGATGGCGACGATGTTGTTGACCACCGGCGCCCAGGCATAGGCGGCAAAGGAATTGTGCGCGTTCAGGATCTGGCCCAGCAGCGCGTAGAGGCCGTAGAAGAAGATCTGCGGCAGCAGCAAGAGGGAGAAGGCGATGGCGATCCGCATCTGGCCCGGCGAGTAGCCCTGGGTCAGCAGCTGGGTCAAAGGCCCGGCGAGGGCCGTGACCAGGGCGGTGATCACCAGCAGGGCTATCAGCGCCAACGTCAGCAGCCGCGAGATGTAGTCGGCGCCGCGGTCCGGCAGTTTGGACGCCTTCACGATCTGCGGAATGAGGACCACATTGAAGACGCCGCCGGCCAGCATCAGGTAGATGATGTTGGGCACCTGGTTGGCGGACTCGAAGATGTTGGCCACGACGGTGCCGCCGACTGCCACACCCAGGATGATGCCCTTGAGGAACCCCAGGATGCGCGAGGCGAGCGTGCCCACGGCCATGACGGCGCTGGACCGGGCCGCCCGCTGGGGCGAATGGTCCTGTGGAGCCTCTTCGGGCGTGCGTGTATCAGTCTGATTAGCCATCGTCCCCATCTTCTCACTTGGGGCGCGGGCCGGGATCAGAAGTCGGCGGGGAGGAGTTCCCGGGCCAGGTCCGCGATGCGGCGCTCATTGGGGAAGGAGAGCCGGCGGCCAAGATCGGCCAGCGGAACCCAGGCCACATCCACGGCCTCGTGGTCCGGATCGTTCTCGATGGTCAGGTAGCCGCCGGTGGCGCGCAGCAGGAAGTGGTGCACCGTCTTGTGCACGCGGTGGCCGCTGACGGTGAACCAATAGTCGATGCTGCCCAGCGGAGCCAGCACATCGCCGCGGATGCCCGTCTCCTCTTCAATCTCCCGCACCGCTGCCTGCTGGTGGTTCTCCACGCCCTCGGGGTGGCCCTTGGGCAGGCACCACTCCAGACGTCCGCCGCGGTTCAGGCGGGCGATGATCGCAACCCGCAGACCGCCGTCGTGCTTGTCCACCACGACACCGCCGGCAGAGATTTCCTCCACCGTGGGCAGCTGGGAGGCAGGCTGACCACCCGTGGGCGCCACGTGGGCACCGATTGCCGATGGCAACGGTGTCCTCTTCGGGGCGCTGGGTACTGGGTGGACCATGGAGACCACTCTAGCTACCTTTGGCAACCGATGATGACAGATCCACGCCGCCTCCGCGCGCCCCGTGGCGCGGTGCCAAGGGGGTCCCGGCCATGCCCCCGCACGGGGAGTGCGCGCAAAAGTCTGGCATCCTTAAAGGACTATGGAAGACGTTCTGGATAGTTCATCGTTAGACCCCGCAGTTCTTGAACTGGGCCAGCTCTTTGCCGACGCCGGCTACGAACTTTCCCTGGTGGGTGGGCCGGTCCGCGACCTGTTCCTGGGCCGCACCTCGCCGGACCTGGATTTCACCACCAATGCCACCCCGGATGAGATCCTCGCCGTGGCCAAGAAGTGGGCGGATTCGCACTGGGAAGTGGGGCGCGCGTTCGGCACCATCGGCTTCCGCAAGCGCGGCGCCAACAAGGTGCCGCTGATGATCGAGGTCACCACCTACCGCGCTGAGGCCTACGACGCCGACTCCCGCAAGCCCATGGTGGCGTTCGGCAGCTCGTTGGAAGACGATCTGCAGCGCCGCGACTTCACCATCAACTCCATGGCGCTGCGCCTGCCCCAGCTCGAGCTGGTGGACCCCTACGGTGGCGCCAAGGACCTGGCCGCGGGGCTGCTGCGCACGCCGGCCTCGCCCGAATCCTCCTTCTCTGACGATCCGCTGCGCATGATGCGTGCCGCCCGCTTTGCCTCCCAGCTGGGCATCGACGTGCACCCCGACGTCCACGCGGCCATGACGGCCATGGCCGAGCGCATCAGCATCATCTCCGCCGAACGAGTGCGCGATGAACTGGTCAAGCTCATCTGCGGGGCGCACCCGCGGGCCGGCATCGACATTCTGGTGGAGACCGGGCTGGCCGAGATCGTGCTGCCCGAGGTGACGGCCCTAAAGCTGGAAACGGATGAGCACCACCGGCACAAGGATGTCTACCAGCACTCGCTGCAGGTGCTGGAACAGGCAGCCTCCCTGGAGACCGGCCCGGACGGCCCCGTGCCGGGTCCTGACTTTGTGCTGCGCTTCGCCGCGCTGATGCACGACATCGGCAAGCCGGCCACGCGCCGCTTTGAGGCGGGCGGCGCCGTGAGCTTCCGCCACCACGATGTGGTGGGTGCCAAGCTGACGGCCAAGCGCATGAAGGCGCTGCGCTTCGACAACGATTCCATCAAGGCCGTGGCCCGGCTGGTGGAGCTGCACATGCGCTTCTACGGCTATGGAGACGCCGGCTGGACCGACTCGGCGGTGCGCCGCTATGTGAACGACGCCGGTCCGCTGCTGGAGCGCCTGCACCGACTGATCCGCTCCGACGTCACCACCCGCAACCAGCGCAAGGCCGACAGGCTCTCCTTTGCCTATGACGATCTGGAGCAGCGCGTGTCAGTGCTCGCCGAGCAGGAGGAGCTGGCCTCCATCCGCCCGGACCTGGACGGCGCGCAGATCATGGCGATGCTGGGCCTGCGCCCGTCCCCGGTGGTGGGCAAGGCCTACAAATTCCTGCTCGAGGAGCGGATGGAGCACGGCCCGTTGAGCCCCGAGGAAGCCGAGCGTAGGCTTCGAGCGTGGTGGGCCGAGCAGCCGGAGTCGGCACCCGCCGTCGAGCCAGCGGCGGCAGACTAGCTTTCCCCTTCGGCAGCAACGACCACCCAACGGCTGGTCCCGGGCAGCCGCCCGGCCGCCACCCCGATCACCAAGGAGCCCATCGTGAGCAGCACCGCAGAGCCGGGTACAACGCCGGAGCCGATCATGCCCAAGCTGTGGCTGCTGCGCCACGGGGAAACCGAGTGGTCGCGCAGCGGACAGTACACAGGGCTGACGGACCTGCCGTTGACGGCCGCGGGCGAGGAGCAGGCACGCTCGGCGGTCCCGGCCCTGGCCGGCGTCGACTTCGACCTGGTGCTCACCTCGCCGCTGCAGCGCGCACGGACCACAGCGGCCCTGGCCGGCTTCCCCGACGCGCTGGTGGAGCCCGCCGCCGTCGAATGGAACTATGGCGACTACGAGGGCATCAACTCCGCCGATGTGCGCCGGGACAATCCGGGCTATCTGATCTGGAACGACGGCGTGCCCAACGGCGAAACGCTTCAGGAGGTGGCGGCCCGCGCGGATTCCATCATCGCCCGCGTCCAGGGGCCGCAGCCCGACGGAACCACTGTGCGCAACGCACTGCTGGTGGCCCACGGCCACTTCCTGCGGGTGATGGCCGCACGCTGGCTGGAATTGGATGCCCGCGAGGGCCGGCATTTCCTGCTCGGCACGGCCAAGGTGTGCATGCTGGGCTGGGACAAGAAGACGCCCGCCATCGAGGCTTGGGGCCTCTAACGAGCGTCCGCTAACCACGTGGAATGCCCGGGCCGCAGCACCGCATAAGCGGCCCGGGACCATCGCATAAAGAAATATAAACAAATCTTTGCAACTTCCTTCCCATCTGCTTCAGTTATGGGGTAGGTTTACTAGTGGTCCACGGCAGTCGCCCTGGACGTCCGCGCACCAGAAGAAAAGGAGGCCATGATGATTACAACCCAGACCGCAGAGTTCGGCATTGTACTGGCCTTTTCTGGCCGCGCCCGACGCGCCTCGTAACGGAATCCTCCGCAGCGTAGCCCTCGGCCCGGCCTTGTAGGCTGCTGGCCTGCCCTCCAAGAATCAGCACCATTGTGCTGCTCTGGCGGCACCTGCACTCCTTGAGGCCTTCCGTACGGTGTTCGAACCCCGGCATAAAACCACTCGCGCTTTTTTATGCCCAAATTCCGCCTTTTCACCAAAAGAAATGGGCTTTATTTGCCGCGCCTAATTCACGAACACGCGCCAATTGTTCATTTGTCCCGCATATCGACACAAGGAAAGGAGGTGGCAACCATGCAGCCTCTGTCCTCGCTCTCCAGCATCAAGCGGGTCTTCTTCGCTCCCGTCGACCAGGACCGGATCGAACGATCCCGCGAACAGCACCAGAAGGAGATTCTGACGCTCACCATCATGAACATCCGCTAGGTGCCAGAACGCCTTCTCCCTGAAGGGAGGTGCCGGAATGTCCATTACCCATTCCACACCCCCGGCCACCACCGGCCGCGACAGCGGCCCTGGGCCAACTTGTGAAGCAGCCCACGCTGACACGCGTGGGCTGCTTTGTTTTAACCCTGGCACTGGCAGTTCGCGGCTGTTCTACCATTGCCTTGGGGCCTGTTGACTGGCCCTTCCCCATTTCCAGACGGTTGGTGTCCCATGGGTTTCGATGAAACCGCCAATGGCGGCCGGGATTCTCGATCGTCGCTTGTCGCCATGATTTCCGGCCAACCCGACAGGCTTCGCCGTCGAAGCATTTCCCTTGGCGTGGCACCGGACGACGCCCAGGATGTGGCCCAAACGGCCTTGCTGCGGGCCTGGCGTTCCATCGACACCTTGCAGTCTTCCGAACCCGGCCAGATGTGCGCCTGGCTGGACAGGATTGCCCGAAACGCGGCGATCGACCTCGCCCGCCAGCAGGCCCGGTCCTCGCTGGTGCCGCTCGATGAAAGCTTCGAAGATCCCCGCAGCGTCCGCCGCGAAGTTGAGATCCGGGAGACCCTCGACGGCGCATTGCGCGCCATCCAAGATCTCCCGGCCACGCTGCGGGAACCGCTGGTCCTCAGTGTGGCGGAACGGCTGACCGCCCCCGAGATCGCCGACCGCCTGCAGATATCCGCTGCCGCTGCACGGCAGCGGATATCCCGGGCCCGCAAACGCCTCCTCGAAGGCAGAGAGGATGCTAGTCCCGGCTCAGCGAAGCGTTCGTGATCGCAGAGAGCTGTTCGTTGACGTCATGGCGGTTGATGGCCACATCCTTGACGCCCAAGGATTCCAGCCGGGCCGAGTGCAGTTTGATGAAATCGTCGGCGGCAGCAGCGTCGGCGAAGAGGTAGACGCCACCGGCGGCGTTCTCGCCCCGCTTCTCCGTCCAAACCTTCCAGATGAGGCCGGGCTGCTTGTCGATTTCGGCGGCCAGCGGCGCGAAGGCAGCTGCCATTTCAGCGCCGAAGGGGCCCCCAAAAGGGAAGTCAAAGATAACGAGGTTAAGCATGGGTGGTTCCTTCTTTCCGGAGACCCCACGTTGGGGCCCTGCAGGGAAAGACGGTGGAATCATCAAAGTGTGACATCGGATGGGGGGAATTCCTGCCATGCTGGGGAGAAATCCGGCTCCCGGGCCTGACCGGCTGCCGCGTTGCATGCGGCCCACCTGGCCGCCGTCGGCCTGCGGGTATGCTCAAAGCCATGCAGGATTCCCACCGCCAGGCACCCGTAAAACGAGCCCGCATCGTTGTCCCCTCCCGCAGCGATTCGCTGTTGTCGAAAGTGACGGAGGCGGTCGGCGGTCCGCTGGGCCGGCGGACGGCGCCGGGCATCGTGGACCCGGGGTTCTTCACCGTGGAACGTGTTCTGGTGGCTATGGTGGTGGCCTCCGCCTTTGTGGCGCTGCTCTTCAAATTCCACTGCCGCGAGGCGGGCTGGACCACGCCGGACCAATACTCCACCACCTGCTGGTCGGGCATCCCCAACTCCTTTGTTGAGCACAATCTGTCGGTGTTCTTCCCCTTCTTCAGCCCCGGTGCCGGCTTCGACAGCCCACCGCTGGCAGGCATCATCGCCGGGATCACTGCGTGGCTGACGGCACCGGCCGGCACCGGGGCGCTGCGCCAGCTGGCCTTCTTTGATCTGAATGCGGCCCTGCTGACGGTGGCCTGGCTGGCCACCGTGGTGGCCCTGGCCCGCAGCATGCGCCGCCGCCCCTGGGATGCAGCCATTGTGGCCGCGAGCCCCCTGCTGCTCTTTGCCGCCTTCACCGGCTGGGACCTTTGGGCCGGTGCGCTGGTTGCCGTGGGCCTGCTGCTCTTCGCCCGGAAACGGACCTTCGCCGCCGGAGCCGTACTGGGCCTGGCCGCGGGCTTTGCGCCCTACGCATTGCTGGTGGTGGTGGCGATGGTGCTGCTCTCACTGCGGGCCGGGCGGCTGGTCCGCGGCCTGGAAACCGTGGCGGCGGCCGCCGCCGCCTGGCTGCTGCCGGTGCTGACAATCCTGGTATCCAACGCGCCGGCCTGGACCGCGTATGTCAGCGGTGGCGTCAATGCCCAGCCCAGCAGCTCCTCGCTCTACGGCGCCTGGAATCTGGTGGCTTCCCAGCTTGGCCTGCCCCGGCTGGAGGTGCCCGCGGCCAATACCCTGCAGGCCGTGCTGCTGGCCATCTGCGTGCTGCTGGTGGCGTGGCTGGCGCTCGGTGCCGCACGCCGGCCGCGCGTGGGGCAGCTGGCCTTCCTGCTGGTGGCCGCGTACACGTTGACCGACAAGCACGCCGCCCCGGAGCAGGCCGTGTGGCTGCTGCCACTGCTGGCGCTGGCCCACCCCAAATGGCGGGCCGTGCTGCTGTGGCAGGTGGCCGCCGTGCTGCACTTCCTCGCCTTGATGCTGTTCCTCGGCCGGGAACTGGGCGGTGTGAACGCGCAGCATGCCATCGATATGCCCTACTTTGTCCTGGCCGCACTGCTCTACGGCCTGGCCACGATCGCCGTCGTCGGCCTGGTGGTGAGGGATGTGCTGGACCCGGGCTTTGACGTGGTGCGCCGGGCCGGTGCGGACGATCCGCAGGGCGGTGTGCTGGAATTCGCCGACGACGTGGTGCTGCTGCCGCCGGCCGCGCGCCGTGCCGTACCGCCAGCCCCCGATGACGACGCCGAGTCCTCCGCCGTCCATGGCTGACACCTTCGATGCGGTGGTGGTGGGGGCCGGGCCCAATGGCCTGGCCGCTGCCGTCACGCTGGCCCGCGCCGGCCTGAAGGTGCGGGTCTATGAACAGGCCGCCACCATCGGCGGCGGCGCCCGCAGCGCCGAGCTTACGCTGGAGGGTTTTGTCCACGACGTCTGCTCGGCGGTGCACCCGATGGCGCTCGCCTCGCCGTTCTTCCAGGCCTTTGAGCTTCAGAAGCGGATCCACCTGCTGGTTCCGGAGGTCTCCTTCGGCCATCCGCTCGACGGCGGGCGGGCCGGCATTGCGTACCGGGATCTGGAGCGCACTGCCGCCGGTTTGGGGCGCGACGGCGGGGCCTACCGTGCGCTGTACGCGCCGCTGGTGCGCATGCTGGACGGCGTCACGGACTTCACCCAGAACCAGCTGCTGCGGATGCCGCGGCACCCGCTGGCTGCAGCGGTCTACGGCCTGCGGACGCTGGAACAGGGCAGCCCGCTGTGGAATGCGCGCTTCCGCGAGGATGTGGCTCCGGCGATGATTTCCGGTGTCAACGCCCATGCCCTGGGCCGGATGCCGCGGCTGGCCAGTGCGGGCGCCGGCATGCTGCTGGGCGCCCATGCCCATGGGCGCGGCTGGCCGGTTCCGGTGGGTGGCTCGCAGGCCATTGTGGACGCGATGGCCGATGATCTGCGCGCCCATGGCGGCGACATCGTGCTGGACACGATGGTTGCCAGCACTGCACAGCTCCGCGCGGCGACGCGGGCCAAGGCGCTGCTGCTGGACGTGTCGGCCCAGGCCCTGGCGGACATTGCCGGGGCCGAGCTGCCGGCTGCATATCTACGCTCTCTGGCGTCCTTCAGGTACGGGAACGGCGCCTGCAAGGTGGACTTTGCCCTCTCGGGCCCGGTGCCGTGGACCAATCCGGAGTTGGCGCAGGCACCTACTGTGCATCTGGGCGGAAGCCGGGGCGCCCTGGCCCGGTCCGAGGCGGAGGTGGCCGCCGGGAAGCACCCCAGCAACCCCTATGTGCTGCTCAGCCAGCCCTCGACGCTGGACCCCAGCCGGGCGCCGTCGGGCCAGGGCGTGCTGTGGACGTACTGCCATGTTCCGGCCGGGTCTACGGTGGACATGGCGGAGGCCGTGGTGCGCCAGATCGAGCGGTTTGCCCCGGGTTTCCGCGACGTCATCCTGGCCACGAACACCATCACGGCGGAGCAGTATTCCCGGTACAACCCGAACTACATTGGCGGCGATTTCAGTGCAGGCGCCCTGACCCTGCCCCAGCTCATCAAGCGGCCGGTGGTGTCCACCAACCCCTGGAAGACGCCGGCGGACGGGGTCTACCTGTGCTCATCCTCCACCCCGCCGGGACCTGCGGTGCATGGACTGTGCGGCTGGTTCGCGGCCCGCGGCGCCCTGCACGACGTCTTCGGGCTCGCCGCCCCCGCCCTCGGCCTGTCCTGACCCTGCCCCACCCGCCCCGCGGCCCAACTAGGTGACACTTATCGCACGTTCCGGGGCGCAGAACGTGCGATAAGTGTCACTCAGTTGGCGACGGTGTAGCGGCTGCGGCGGTGGGCAGGGGTTTCCAGCTCATCCAGCGCCGCCACGGCAAAGTCGGCAGTGGTGATGCTCTCGCCCACGGGGGAGTCGGTGCCCAGTTTGTAGCTGCCGGTGCGCTCACCGGGGAAGATGGCCGGCGCCGGAGCCTGCATGGTCCAATCCACCGAGTCGGGCGTGGCCTTGACGGCTTCGTACAGGGCGGCCATGGTCAGCGCCTCGGGCTTGTAGGCCTCGGGGAAGTCGGGCAGGTCCACCAGACGGGTGCCATCGATGGTCAACGCGCCTGCACCGCCGATGACGAAGACGCGGGTGCTGCCCACGGCGCCCAGGGCGGTGTTGATGGCATCGAGCCATTCCTGGTGGCTGCCACCGGTGCGGCTGGGGCCGGTGGCCAGGACGACGGCGTCGTGGGTGGCGGCCAGCGCGGCGACGGCGGCGGCGTCGCCCACCTCCGCTGCCACGGGCGTGGCTGCCTCGGCACCCTCAACGATGGCACCGCGGCGGGATGCGGCGGTGACCTGGTGGCCGCGGCGCAGGGCCTCTGCGGTGATCTGCGATCCGACCATTCCGGTGGCTCCGAAAACTGCAATCTTCATGATGGACTCCCTAGGTTGTACTGGCGTGCCGTGCTGATGTCTCAGCCGTTCTGATGACACAACAGTATCCATTTGATACTAGGGGTTTCAAGGAAATATACTTACCGCGTGGATACCATGAGTGCGCCAGCCAACATTTTCGACCCCGCCTGCCCGTCGCGGGTGGTCTTCGCCCGCATCGGTGACAAATGGGCGTCTCTGGTCATCCAGGTTCTGGCCGACGGTCCGCTGCGCTTTTCCCAGCTGAAGTCCATGGTCAGCGTGGTCACGCCCAAGGTGCTGACCCAAACGCTGCGGGCCCTGGAACGGGATGGTCTGCTGAAGCGGACGGTCTTCGCCCAGGTGCCCCCGCGCGTCGACTATGAACTGACGCCCCTGGGCGCCACGCTCCTCGAGCCGCTGGCGGCCCTGCGAGCCTGGGCCGAGTCGAATGTGCCGGCCATGCTCATAGCCCGGGACGAGTACGACGACGCCCAGGACGAGGCACTCCTCACCAGCCAGCCCAAGTAGGTGACAGTTATGACACGTTCCGCTCCCGCGAACGTGTCATAACTGTCACTCAGTTGGGTCAGGGGACGGCGGGGATGGCGGTGCTGAGGACGCCGTCGCGCATGGTGGCCACGGCGTCGGTCAGCGGCACAAACTCGGTGTCGTGGGTGACCATCACGGTGGCCACGGCGAACTCGTCCGTGATGCGGCGCAGCAGGCGCACAATGGCCTCGCTGCGCTCGTGGTCCAGAGCCGCCGTCGGCTCATCCACCAGCAGCACCGAGGGCTTCCCCATCAAGGCCCGGGCGATGTTGACGCGCTGGCGCTGGCCGCCGGAAAGCTGGTGGGGGCGCTTGTGCGCCTCGGTGGAGAGCCCGACGACGTCGAGCAGCTCGGCAGCCTTGGCCCGGGCATCGCGCAGTGCCTTGCCGCGCAGGTGGTCGGCAATGACAAGCTGCTCGGCCGCCGTGAGCGAGGGCAGCAGATTGGGCTGCTGGAAGATGATGCCGATCTTGTCCCGGCGCAGTGCCGTGCGGTCCTTTTCGGACAGGGCACTGGTGTCCACGCCGTCGATGAGCACCAGACCGCTGGTGGGGCGGACCAGGGTGGCGGCGGTGGCCAGCAGGCTGGACTTGCCCGAGCCCGAGGGGCCGACCAACGAGAGGAACTGGCCAGCCTCCACACGGAGGTTGACGCTGTCCAGGGCGGTGAGCACATCGGCGCCGTCGGGGTACTGCAGGGTGGTGTTGACGAGGGTCAGGGCTGCTGTGGTGTTCATGGGGTTCCTTTGGCGGGTGGAATGGGGGGTCTCGACAGGCTCGACCAGCGGGGCGGCTCGACCGGCGGGGCGGCTTAGCTGCCGCCGAGGGCCAGGAGCGGATCGACCTTGGTGACGCGGCGGACGGCCAGGGCGGCTCCGGCCAGGCCCAGCAGGACGATCCCTGCCACGGGAAGCAGCACCGTTGCCGGGCTGATCAGGAACGGCGCGGCCTTGGCGGCGGCCATGCCACCGGCCAGACCCACCAGACCTCCTGCGGCGGCGCCGGCGAGCAGCACCAGGGCGGCCTGTGTGAGGGCGTCGCGCAGCAGGTAGCCGGAGGAGGCGCCCATGGCCTTGAGCACCGCGATGTCGCGGGTGCGCTGGACGGTCCACACGGTCAGGAAGGCGACGATCACCAGGGCTGAGATGCCGTAGAGGAAGCCCTGCATCATCAGCAGCGACCCGTTTTCGCTCTTGTAGCCGCCGAGCCCCTGGAAGGCGCCGGTGCGGGTGGTGCTGGTGGTGTGCGCTGCATCGTCGGCAGCTGCCGCAACGGCGGTTCCGTCCACGCCGTCGTTGTAGACGACGGCGACGGCGGTGCCCACCTGCTCCGGGTCGCTCAGGTGGGCCAGTGCCGACCAGTCCTGCAGGGACGTCCACACCACGGGGGTGTGGGAGTACCAGTCGTCGGCGGTGACGGCGCTGATGCGCAGTTCGCGTCCACCCACCGTCGCCATGTCGCCCGGTGCCAGGCCAAGGTCCTTCGCCACGGAGCTGCTGATGACGACGGCGCCGTCGGCCACGGGGGCGGGCGCGAGAGAGCTGTCCGGGGCCACACCGAAGACGGCGACGTTGGCCGTCCCCTTCGCGTCGCCGCTGCCCTGGAAACGGGTTTGGCTGATCCCCAGTGCCGAGGCCGAGGCCACGCCGTCGGTGGCGGACCAGGCGTCCATCTGGGCGCCCGTCACCTGGCTTTCGGTGAAGGAGACCTCGGGATCGTTGGCACCCGGCGCCCCGAAGGCGATGCGGTCCACCAGCTTGCCGGAGGGCGCTCCGAGGTTCGCCAAGGCGGAGGTGGACTGGTTGCCGAGCCCCGCCGTCAGGCCGGACAGGAGCACCAGCAGGAGGCTGATCAGGGCAACCACACCGCCCATGAGGGCGAAGCGCCCCTTGGCAAAACGGATGTCGCGGAGGGCCAGAAACACGGCGGATTCCTCTTTCTCTGGCGGCCCGTGGGTGGGGCCGGAGACGGTGCCCGAAGCATTTCCCGGGCCTGTATCCAGCCTCCCGTTGATCGGGCGCCGGCGGATCGTGGGAGTGGATGGTTGCCACGGGACGGGTGGTTGATCAGCGGGTCAACCAATTGGTTGACCCTGGCGGGGGCGCCAGCGCCTAAGCTGGTGGCATGTCTGCCCAGGACCCTGCCCCAACGTCCAGTGCTTCGATCCTTCGATTCCTGCGGGTCGCCCTGCATGTTGCCTTCGCCGTGCTGCTGGGGGTGGCCGTGCTGCGGCTGCTGGCGGGCGGCATGGAACGCCCCGAACGCTATCTGCTGCTCATCGGCGCGCTGGTCCTGGCGGCCGTCTATTTGGCGGGCACCGTCGCGGAGAAGCGCTTTTCCGCCGGCCGCGGGCGGTTGGATCCTTCCCGCTACGCCGTTCTCTGGCTGGCCGTGGTGACGGCCCTGTGGGGGCTGCTGCTGGCCGGCCATGCGGAGTTTTCCTGGCTGGCGTTCCCGCTGTTCTTCCTGCATCTGCATCTACTGCCACGGGCCGTGGGGCTGGCGACGGTGGCGCTGATGACTGCCGCGGTGGTGTGGGCGCAGGCCGGGGCCGGCGGCGGCTCCCCGGCGACGGCGGCCGTCGTGGGCCCGGTGATCGGCGCCGCCTTTGCGGTGGCCACCAGCTACGCCTACAAACTGCTCTACCGCGAGAGCGAAAACCAGCGCCTCGCGGCCGAGGAACTGCGCCGGACGCGCGCCGAACTGGCCGCGACGCAGCATGAGGCGGGCGTGCTGGCCGAACGCGGCAGGCTGGCCCGCGAAATCCACGACACCCTGGCCCAGGGTTTCTCCTCGATTGTGCTGGTGTCCCGCGCCGCGGAGAAGTCCCTGGCCGGCGGAGACATCGCCTCCACCGCGGAGAGCCTCGCGATGGTCCGCCAGACCGCCAGCGAGAATCTGGCCGAGGCCCGCAATTTTGTGCGCGGACTGTCCTCGCCGCTGCTCACGCCCGCACGGCCCGCCCCTGGTCCAGCAGCGGATCCGGCGCCCAAGGATCCGGCGCCGGAGGGCCGGACGGCGGTCGAGGGCGCGCCGTCGGTGCCGGCCGCGCCCGGTCCGGCCGGCACCGCTGCGGCGGCGGAACCTGAAGAGGACACGCTCGTGGCCAGCCTGCGCCGGCTGTGCACCAAGACGGAGCTCGAGGCTGCCGCCCGCGGGGTGGGGCTGCGCTGCTGCTTCCGGGTGGAGGGTGCCCCGGTGGACCTCGAGCAGCCGCTGAAGGTCACGCTGCTGCGGGCCGCCCAGGCGAGCCTGGCGAATGTGTGGGTGCATGCGCACGCCACCACCGCCGTCGTCACTCTGGCCTACCTGGGCACCGAGGTGACGCTGGACATCTACGACGACGGCGTCGGCTTCCAGGTGCCCGCCGCCGGCGAAGCCGTGGCCCCGCGCAGCGACGGCAGCGGATTTGGGCTGCGGTCCCTGCGCGAGCGGGTGGCGGCCCAGCACGGCACCCTTGACCTTGAATCTGCCCCGGGGGAGGGCGCAGTGGTGGCCATCCGGCTGCCCATCAGCGGCACCGCCCCCACCGAGGAGGACCCCACCATGGAGGCATCACGTGGCTGAAATCAGGATTCTGCTGGTGGACGACCACCCCGTGGTGCGGGCCGGACTGCGGGCCATGCTGTCCGGCTTCGAGGGGATGACGGTGGTGGCCGAGGCCCCCGAAGGAGCTGCCGCCGTGGCCGAGATCGAACGGCTCCGGCTTCTGGGCGAGCCGGTGGATGTGGTGCTGATGGACCTGCAGATGGGGCCGGGCCTGGATGGCGTGAGTGCGACGGCGAAGATCCGCGCGCTGGAATCTCCGCCGCCGGTGCTGATTCTGACCACCTTCGACACCGATGCCGACATCCTTGCCGCCGTGGAGGCAGGGGCCAGCGGCTACATGCTCAAGGACGCACCTCCCGAGCAGATCCGCGCCGCCGTGCAGTCGGCAGCCGCGGGCCAGACGGCGCTGTCGCCGGAGGTGGCCGCCCGGCTGATGGGCCGGATCCGCAACCCGGAACCGGCCCTGTCTCCGCGGGAGGTGGAGCTGCTGGAGCTGCTGGCCACGGGGATGGGCAACCGGGCGATGGCACGGGCGCTGTTCATTTCCGAGGCGACGGTGAAGACCCATCTGGTGCACATCTACGCCAAGCTGGGCGTGGACAACAGGACGGCCGCCATCGCCGCCGCCACGGCCCGGCGGATCATCCGGCCCAGCGGCCAATAGCGCCGATCATTCCAATCAGATGAATTCCTGGCCAACCCGCTGCGCCGCGGCGGACCCGGTGCTACGCTCCCATTAGCGACTCCAACGAAGGGACTGCGGCCATGGGCGTTGCGCAATTGACCGAGGTAACCGCCGAGGAACTTGGCGACGTCATCCGGGTTGAATTTGTCCTCGACAAGTCATTGCCGACCCATGGGAGCTACCTGCTGGGGCTGATGGCCGCCAGCTCGGACTACTCCCACCAGCGGCGGCTGTCCATCGAGTTCATGGATGGCAATGTGGTCGATTTCTCGACCTTCAACCATGACCAGGTCGACCAGGAGCACCACGACCATTCGGGCGTCCACAGCGACGGCACCAAGGTGCGGGCCAGCTTCCCCGCCTCCTCGATCAGCGGTCTGGGCCGCGGCCGGATTGTGACGGCCTACAGCCACGCGGACGGCGAGGAAATCCAGGCCAAAGTACCTGTTGCCACGACGGGTTTTTGACAAGCCCGGGTCACCGGGCGAAGGCGGCCTGGCGGTATTGTGCCCTGATTTCCGGGCGGAAGTCCGCCGGCGGTGACTCGACGGTGGCCACTTTCCACGCGGGCCGACGGCCGTCCACCACCCACGCCGCCTGGACCGCGGCTCCGCGGGCAACGTATTCACCCGGCTGCGGCACCACCAGGGGTGCATCAAACACCTGGCCCGCGACCACCTGAACGGCGGTGTTCTGCACGGCGCCGCCAATGAGCAGGATCCGCTCCACGGGGACATCCATGGCTGTGATGGCGTCCAACCCGCCGGCGAGGCCGCACAGCATGCCCTCGATGGCGGCCCGGGCAAAGTTCTCCCGCGTCGAAGAGGCAATGGACAGGCCATGGAAGCTGGCCGTTGCCTCGGGCAGGTTGGGCGTCCGCTCGCCTTCGAACCAGGGCAGCAGCACGACGCCGGAGCTGCCTGGGGCCGCAGCCAGAGCCAACGTGGCGAGGCCATCGAAGTCGACGCCCAGAACCTCGGCCATGGTGCTGAGCACGCGGGCCGCATTCAGCGTCACGGCGATGGGCAGGAAGGCGCCCGATGCATCGGAGAACCCGGCCACCGTGCCGGTGGGATCCGCTGCGGAGGCCGCGGACACGGCAAACACCGTGCCACTGGTCCCGACGGACACCACCACGTCACCGGCGGCGGCCCCCAGCCCCAACGCTCCGGCGGCGTTGTCGCCGGCCCCGGGACCCACGCGTACGGCGCCATCACCGACGCCCTCGAACAATGCGGGGTGGACCGCGCCGATGTCCTCCCACGGTGCGGCGACGCGCGGCAGCACGATCCGCCGCTCCGGCTCGGCAGCCGTTGTGGACGCCTCACGAGCCGGACGGCCCAGGGCCGTTTCAAAGAGGTCAAGATCGTAGGCGTTTTCCCGCGGCGAAAAGTACCCGGTGCCGCTGGCGTCGGAGCGGTCCGTCACCAGCGCCTCCAGATCCGGTCCGAGCGGGCTGCCGCCGGGCCCGTAGCCGCGCAGGCGCCAGGAGAGCCAGTCGTGGGGGAGCGTGACGGCGGCCACGCGGGCGGCGTTGCCGGGCTCGTTGTCACGCACCCAGCGCAGCTTGGTGGCGGTGATCGAGGCCACCGGGACCGATCCGCATCGGCGCGCAAGTGCGTCTGCGCCGATTTCCGCCACCAGCGCGGAGGCCGCGCCCGCCGAGCGGGTGTCATTCCACAGCAGGGCGGGGCGGATGACCTCCCCGGCGGCGTCGAGCAGCACCATCCCGTGCTGTTGGCCCGCCACCGACACCGCTGCAACATCTGCCAGCCCGCCGGCGTCGGCAATGGCGTCTTCCAGTGCCCGCCACCACAGATTGGGGTCCACCTCCGTGCCGTCCGGGTGGCCGGCGCGGCCGGAGCGCACCAGCTTCCCGGTGGCGGCCTCCAGGATGAGCACCTTGCAGCTTTGGGTGGATGAATCGATCCCGGCAACGAGCACCATGGCGTTTAGCGGGCGCCGAGCAGGTGCTCGATGAAGAGCTGCTGGAGCTTCACGAAACCGAAGCCCTTGCCGCCAAAGTAGGCATCGGCATCGAACTCTTCATAGGCACTCTTGTCCGCCAGGAGCTGCTCGTAGCCCTCGCCCGGGTTCAATGTGGGCTGGTTTATCTCCTCGACGCGCGAGCTGGCCAAGGCTGCCTGGACTTCGGGGTCGGCGCGGAAAGCCTTGGCGCGCTCCTTGAGCAGCAGGTAGGTCTGCATATTGGCCGCGGCGGAGTCCCAGACACCATTGATGTCCTCGGTGCGCGAGGGCTTGTAGTCGAAGTGGCGCGGGCCGTCGTAGGCGGGACCGCCATTGGGGCCGCCGTTTTCCAGCAGGTCAACCAGCGAAAACGCGTTCTGCAGGTCGCCGTGGCCGAACACCAGGTCCTGGTCGAACTTGATGCTGCGCTGGCCGTTGAGGTCGATGTGGAACAGCTTGCCCTGGTAGAGGGCCTGGGCGATGCCGTGGGTGAAGTTCAGCCCGGCCATCTGCTCGTGGCCGGTCTCCGGGTTGATGCCCACCAGTTCGGGTCGTTCCAGGGTTTCGATGAACGCCAGTGCATGGCCCAGAGTGGGCAGCAGGATGTCGCCGCGGGGTTCGTTCGGCTTGGGTTCGATGGCGAAGCGGATGTCGTAGCCCTTGTCTGTGACGTAGTCGCCCAGCAGGTTCACGGCCTCGCGGTAGCGCTCCAGCGCCCCGCGGATGTCCTTCGCAGCGTCGTATTCGCTGCCCTCGCGCCCGCCCCACATCACAAAGGTCTGGGCGCCCAGCTCGGCGGCGAGGTCGATGTTCTCCAGTACCTTTCGCAGGGCGAAACGGCGCACGCCGCGGTCATTGCTGGTGAATCCGCCATCCTTGAACACCGGGTGGCTGAAGAGGTTGGTGGTGACCATGGGCACGACGAGGCCAGTGGCCTCCAGGGAGACTTTCAGGCGGTCGATCTCGGCCCGCCGCTGGGCGGGCGTGGCGTCGAAGGGGAAGAGGTCGTTGTCATGGAAGGTGACGCCGTAGGCGCCCAGGTCATTGAGCCGCTTGACGGCTTCAACGGTGTCCAGCGGCGGCCGGGTGGCGGAGCCGAACTGGTCCTGGGCTTCCCAACCCACCGTCCAGAGGCCGAAGGAAAACTTGTCGTCACGGGTGGGCTGGATCGCCATTGAATGCTCCAAGGTGAGGTGGTTGTTGGTTTCTAAATTAATAAGTTCTGGTGTCAAACATATTAGGTTTTTTCGGGAAGTCAAGAGATTTTTCCCAGGGGATTACTTCCCGCTCGGGTCCATGAATTGTTGGAAAGGCCTAGGGAAATCGAGACCGAAAGCTGATATGTTGTGTCAAACACCAAAAATCGATCGTTCACACCACCAAAGGAGCAGTCATGCCCGTGCAGCAGAGGACCGTTGAATCCAACTGGGCCGGCAACCACCACTACGGGGCCGCGGGGATCCACCACCCGGAATCCGAGGACGAGCTGGCGGCGCTGGTGGCCGGTTCGGCGAGGGTCCGGGCGCTGGGGTCGCGCCACTCGTTCAACGCCATCGCCGACACCGCCGGCACGCTGGTGTGCCTGGACCGGCTGCCGGCCGCCATCACCATCGACGAGGAGGCCCTGACGGCCACCGTCGGTGCCGGCGCCACGTACGGGACGGTGGCCACGGAGCTGGCCGGGCGCGGTTTTGCCCTGCACAACCTGGCCTCCCTGCCGCACATCTCCGTGGGCGGCGCCATTGCCACGGCGACGCACGGCTCCGGGGACGGAAATGGGAACCTGGCCACCGCCGTCGTGGGCCTGCGCTTCGTCGACGCCGCCGGCCGCGTCCGCACCGTCGGCCGCAGTACGACGGCGGACTTCCCGGCCTATGTGGTGGGCGTGGGCGCCCTGGGCATCGTCACGGAGGTGACCCTGCGCATCGAGCCGCTGTTCACGGTGGCCCAGCACGTCTACCTGGACCTGCCCTGGGACCAGGTGCTGGCGGACCTGGACAGCGTGACCTCCGCCGCCTATTCCGTCAGCCTGTTCACGGACTGGCGCGGCGAGACGGTGGGCCAGGCGTGGTTCAAGGAGCGCGTGGGCGGCGCCGGCCCCGCCGCGTGGCCGGCGTCGCTCTTTGGCGGCACGGCGGCAGGGCAGCCGATGCACCCGCTGCCGGGGGTGTCGGCGGAGAACTGCACCGAGCAGCGCGGCGTCCAGGGCCCGTGGGCCGACAGGCTGGCGCACTTCCGGATGGACTACCTGCCCAGCAATGGCGATGAAATCCAGTCCGAGTACCTGGTGGGCCGCGGGCATGCCGTGGCGGCGATCACGGCGATGCGCGCCCTCTCGGACACCATCTCCCCGCTGCTGCTCGTGTCCGAGATCCGCACCATTGCCGCGGACGACCTCTGGCTGAGCGGCAACTACGGCCGCGACGGCATCGGCCTGCACCTGACCTGGAAGCGGGACCAGGGCGCGGTCGAGGCGGTGCTTCCGGCCATCGAGGCGGCCCTGGCGCCGTTTGCCGCCCGCCCGCATTGGGGCAAGGTGTTTGCCGCCGGGGCCGCCGAGCTGGCTCCGCTCTACCCGAAGTTTGCCGACTTCAAGGCATTGGCGGCACGGTTGGATCCGGCCGGAAAGTTCCGCAACGACTTCCTGGACCGCACCGTCTTCGCTGAATGAGGGAAAATAGGGCCATGACCGCCATCGACCTGCCGCACCCTGCGCCGCCCGGCGACGCCTCGCGGTCGGCCAACCCGTCCCGGATCCTGACGTTGGTCCACCACCACGGGAAACTCAGCCGGGCCCAGCTGACCAGGCTCACCGGCCTGAACCGGTCAACGGTCAGCGTGCTCGTGGGCCAATTGGCGGCGGCGGGGCTGGTGTACGAGGCTGCCGCATCGGGGGAGTCCCAGGTGGGCCGGCCCAGCCCCGACGTCCATGCCAATCCTGCCGTCGCGGCGCTGGCAGTGAACACGGAGATCGACGCCGTCAC
This sequence comes from Arthrobacter sp. 35W, assembly GCF_000482545.1. GTDB lineage: Bacteria > Actinomycetota > Actinomycetes > Actinomycetales > Micrococcaceae > Specibacter. Next base: position 1,031,994 of record NZ_KI519455.1, on the reverse strand, counting down.
CATCGGCCTGGTGGGCCTGGGCGGGCAGGTGCTGAAGAAGATCCGCTACGCCACCGAACGCATCCCCACGGCGTCGGAGGCGGTCAACATTGCGGCTGCGGTGATTGCGGGAATGCGCTCCGAGCTTGAGGCCCGTTACAAGATAGTGGGCCTCGGCGTCGCCGTGCCCGGGCTGGTCACCACCGTCGACGGCATGGTCCGGCTGGCACCCCACCTTGGGTGGGAGGACGAGCCGCTGGCCCGGATGTTCACCCAGGCCACCGGCTACCCTGCCACCGTGGCCAACGACGCCTCCCTCGCGGCCGAGGCGGAGATGGTCTTTGGCGCGGCCACCGGCCTCCGCAACCTCATCTACCTCAACGGCGGGGCCAGCGGCATCGGCGGCGGCATCATCACCGAGGGCAGGCTGCTGACGGGGGTGTCCGGCTATGCCGGCGAGTTTGGCCACACATTTGTTGCCGCCAACGGCCGGCGCTGCCACTGCGGCGCCCTGGGCTGCCTGGAAACCGAGGTGAGCCAGGCGCCTCTGCTTGAAATGGCGGGGCTCGACGGCGGCGAGCCTGGCGAGCTGGCCGGCGCGCTCCGCACCGCCCCGGGCATGGAGGCCATGGCCGAAGTCCGGCGCCAGCTGGGGCATCTGGGCACGGCGTTGCGCAACATCGTGAACATCTTCAACCCCGAGGCCATTGTGCTGAACGGGTTCCTGGCGGCCCTCCTTGCGGCAGCCCCGGGGGAGCTGCAGGACAACCTCCGGGCTGAATCCATGCGCGGACCCGGCGCCGAGGTGCGCCTCTCCCCGGCGGTGCTGGGCTCGGACCTGATGATGGTGGGTGCCGCCGAGCTTGCGTTCTCCGGCCTTTTGGCCGATCCCCTGGGGCATGCCGAAGGCAACTAGACAGTCCTGCCGACAGGAAACGGCCCCGGACGGATTGCCGTGCCCGGGGCCGCTGTCCTGGACCGCTGCCGCATCGAGAATGCGGCAGCGGCTCCGGGTGTGCCGGCTATGGCGCTGCCAGGGCCGCCGGCTCCGTGAGAGGAACGGCAGCGGGCCGCTCGCAGCTGCTCGAAACGGTGATGGAGGTGCCCGTTTCGGCGGACCGGAGCAGGGATTCCATGACGTCCAGGGCGTGGAAGGCGAGCCTGCCGCCGGCCCGGGGCTCGGTTCCTGGCGGCGTCAGGGCCAGGTCCTGCAGCCCAATGCCCCGGCTGGACCCGGCGTATCCGGCCGAGACCGGAAGCGTGCGCCATTCGGTGTCGCCCAGGGTGCGCAGCTTGACGTCCCCGTCGAAGTGGTTGGGGTCCGGCACGATCAGCGAGCCCGTTTCGCCGTGGATTTCCAGATTGGCCGCCTGCGTGGCCACGGCGTCGAAGCTCATCACCAGCGTGGACAGTGCACCGGATTCATGGACCAGCACGCCGCTGACATGGGTGTCTGTGGTGACGGGCACGGATTCCCCGGCCCGTGGACCGGTGCCGATGGTGCGGGTGGTGCGGGTGTGGCTCGCGGCCCCGACCACCGATGCCACCGGTCCCAGCAGGGTTACCAGCGCCGAGACGTAGTAGGGGCCCATGTCCAGCAGCGGGCCGCCGCCGGGCGCGTAGTAGAAGTCCGGGTTCGGGTGCCAGCGTTCGTGCCCCGGCGTGACCATGGTGGCCGTGGCCGAGATGGGCCTGCCGATCAGGTTGTCATCGATGGCGCGGCGTGCCGTCTGCGTCCCGGTGCCCAGAACCGTGTCCGGAGCGCAGCCCACCACCACCCCGGCGGCCGCGGCGGCGGCAAGGACCCCAGCCGCCTCTGTGGAGGTCGCGGCGAGCGGCTTTTCGCCGTAGACGTGCTTGCCCGCGGCAATCACCTCCAACGCCACCTGGGCGTGGGCGGCCGGGATGGTGAGGTTCAGGACCAGCTGAACCTCGTCGTCGGCGATCAGTTCACTGACCCCCAGTGCCCGGACCCCGGGGTGTCCGGCCGCGATGGCCTGGGCCCGCGCGTGGTCCAGGTCGGCGACGGCGACCAGCCGGACGGCATCCAGCACCGGGAAGGTCTCCAGATACTGGCTGATGATGTTTCCGCAGCCGATGATGCCAATGTTCAGGGGAGTGTTTAGCGGCTGGCCCACAGCATGCCTCTTTCAATGATGGTTTTGACGTTCGGATCCTGGAGGACTTCAACACAATGCCCGGGGGTGGCGACAAAGATCCGCCCTGCACCCCACTGGCGCGTCCAGATTGCCGGGGCAGTCACCGGGCGGGTCCAGGCATCCCACTCCCGGGCCGGCAAGGTGGTGGTGGCAAGGACGTCTATGTAGTCGTCGGCGAGCACCCAATACTGCTCGGTGGTGAGGTCGAAATCACCGATCCCGACCGTGATCGGGTGTTCTTCGGCGGCCGGCAGCATCTCCACCCGGTACGGGAGGAAGTTGTCCGAGGCGTCCCCGACATGTTCGCTGGCGTGCTTTCCCGGATGGCAGGCGAACTGGCCGCCGATGAGGTGCAGGTAGTCGGAGTTGTTGCGGTACGAGTCGGCAATGCCGCCGTGCCACCCGGCCATCCCTGTGCCGGCTTCGATGGCTGCCCGCAGGCCGGCGAATTCGCCCGGCTCAATGGTGGTCATGGTGTTGCATTGGACAATCAGGTCCACAGTGGCCAGATAGTCCGCGTCCGCGTACACGGCGGTGCCTTCCTCGATCCGGACGGTGAATCCGTTGGCTTCCAGATGCGGGATGAACAGATCGGTGGCCTCGATGGGCTGGTGGCCGTCCCAGCCGCCGCGCACCACCAGGGCATTCTTTGTTGTTGTCGCCGTTGTTGTCACGAAGGGTCCTTAGCTGTTGGTGGTCTGGTAGGTGGGTGTCCAGGTGCTGCTGTTGCCCGCGCTGTGCTCGACGGCGGCCAGCACCCGCTGGACCTGGAGGGCGTCGGCGAACGACGGCGTCGGCGCGGTGCCGCTGCCCAGGGCCCGCACGAGGTCCACCACCTGGTGGGTGAAGCCATGCTCGTAGCCCAGGCCGTGGCCGGTGGGCCACCAATTGCCCACATAGGGGTGCTCGGGCTCGGTGACCATGATCCGGTGGAATCCGCGGTCCCCGGCGGCATCGGCGTTGTCGTAGAACTGGAGGAAGTTCATCTCCTCGAAGTCGAAGGCCAGCGAGCCCAGGGAGCCGTTGACCTCCAACCGCATGGCGTTCTTGCGGCCCAGGGCGGCGCGGGTGGCCTCAAACACGCCGATGGGTCCGCCGTCGAACCGGGCGCTGAAGATGACGGCGTCATCAACCGTGACGGGGCCCTTGGCCGTGTTTTCGTCCGTTTCGCCGTGGCCGCCCAGGCCGACAAACTGCCCGCCCACAGGCCGCTCGGTGGTGAAGGTTTCCATCAGCGCCGAGACGCCGGTGATGCGCTGGCCCGTGACGAACTGTGCGGCGTCGATGCTGTGGGCGCCGATGTCGCCCAAGGCGCCGGAGCCGGACTTTTCCTTGTCCATCCGCCAGGTCAGGGGTGCGTTCTCGTCCGAGAGCCAATCCTGGAGGTACTGGGCCCGCACGTGGCGGATGGTGCCCAGCCGCCCGTCGTCGACCATCCTCTTGGCCAGGGCCAGGGCAGGGGTGCGGCGGTAGGAGTATCCGCACATCGCGTAGACGCCCTTGGCCGCTGCCTCGGCGGCGACGGCGGCCATCTCCTCCGCCTCCGCCACGGTATTGGCCAGCGGCTTTTCGCAGAGCACGTGCTTGCCTGCCTTCAGGGCGGCAATGGCGATCTCGGCGTGGGTGTTTCCCGGTGTGCAGATATCCACCAGATCGATGTCGTCGCGTTCGATGAGGGCGCGCCAGTCCGTTTCCGTGGACGCCCAGCCCATGCGGCCGGCGGCCTCCTGGACGGCCGCCTTGTTCCGGCCGGCCAGGGCCGTCAACTCGGGGGCCAGCGGCAGGTCGAAGAAGCGGTGCGCGGTGTGCCAGGCGTGGGAATGGGCAGCGCCCATGAAGGCGTACCCCACCATTCCCACACGCAGGGAAGGTGTTTGGTTCTGTGGCATGTCGGTGGTCCTTTCGGTGGCCATGGCTACTTGCTGAAGCCTGCGGTGAGGCCGCTGAGCAATTGGCGGCGGCCCACAATGTAGAGGACCAGGATGGGCAGGGTGGTCAGCACCACGGAGGCCAGCACCGCCGGGATGTTGACGCTGAACTCGCCCTGGAACGTCCACAGGGCCAGCGGCAAAACCCGCAGTTCGGGGCTTTGGGTCAGGATCAGCGGCAGCAGGAAGCCGTTCCAGACGCCCAAACCGTTGTAGATGGCCACCGTGACGATGGCCGGCTTGGTCAGAGGGAGGGCCAGCCGCCACATGGTCTGCCATTCGCTGCACCCGTCCAGGCGCATCGACTCGAAGAGCTCGTTGGGCACGTCGCGGATGAAGTTCGCCATAATCAACACGCTCAACGGGATGGCGAAGGCGATGGAGGGCAGGATGATGGCCAGCAGGCTGTCGTACAGGTTCAGCCGGATGATCATCAGGTACACGGGGATGATGGTGGCCTGCAGCGGAATGGCCAGGCCCATCAGGAACAGGGCGTTGACACCCTTGAGGAAGCGGCCCTTGCCGCGCACGATGGCGAACGAGGCCATGAAGGCAAACAGCACCGTGGGGACAACCGCCCCGACAGTGATGATCGCGCTGTTGAGGAAATACCGGGCAAAATCGGCCTCCAGCACCATCCCGTAGTTCTCCAGCGTGGGAGCGGTGGGCAGCGCCAGCGGGTTTTGGCCAAAGTATCCGGCCTGGGTCTTGAGGCTGGTGATGACGATGTAGTAGATCGGGAGGATGATCACGGCCAGCCAGATCCACCCGGCGGCACCAGCGGGCAGGTTCAATTTCCGGAGCTTCCGCTTCAACCCGGCGTTCCGTGCTGGGGCGGCTGCCGGTGCGGACACTGCCGACTTGGGCAAGGTGGTGGTCATGCTACATGCCTTCCAGTTGGCTGCCGTTGTTGTCTTTGCCGCCGAGCCGCTGCAGGAACAGCGCCAAGGCCAGGCCGATGCCCACCAGGATGACGGCAATCACGCTCGCAGGACCCATCAGGTTGGCCTTGAATCCGGTCAGGTACATGTCCAGCGGCAGGATCCGAGTGGCATTACCGGGTCCGCCGCCGGTGAGGACGAAGATCAGATCGAAGTACGTCAGCGCACCAACCGTCATGAGGGTGGAGGAGGTGATGATGGTGTACTTCAACTGCGGAACGGTGATGTAGAAGAACTGCTTCACCCGGCCGGCGCCGTCGATCTCCGCCGCCTCGTACAGGGACCGCGGAATCTGCCGGACACCGCCCTGGTAGATGAGCGTGTGGAAGGGGACAAACTGCCAGGCAATCACAAAGATCACGACGCCGAGGGCCAACTGCGGGTTTCCCAGCCAGTCCTGTGCGAGGGCGGGCAGTTTCAGCCCCTCGGCCAGGCCGAAGTTGGGGTCCAGCAGGGCCTTGTAGGCGATGGCGATGGCCGCCGAGGACAGCAGCAGCGGCAGGAAGTAGATCACGGCCAGCACCGCCCGGTACTTCTGCGCGCCGGCTGTGAAAACGCCCAGCAGCAGGCTGATGGGCGTTTGGACCAGCCACGAGACCACCATGACCACGAACGTCAGCCACAGGGCATTGTACATGACAGGGTCGGAGAAGACGGCCAGCCAGTTGCCGATGCCGTTCAGGGTGATGGCGCCAATGCCGTCCCAGTTGGTGAAGCTGAGCAGCAGGACGCCCACCAGCGGAACGATGGCAAAGACGAGGAACAGCACCAGGGCCGGCAGCACCAGCCACGCCAGCGCGCCGCCGGTTCCCCTCTCCGGCCGGGCGGAGGCCGCCTTGCGCCGCGTGCCGAGCGGGGCAGAGACAGTGCTCATTTGCCCAGTGTCGCATTCATGTTGGCGGCAAATTGCTCGGGAGTGACGGCCTTGATGAACAGCTGGTCGATGTTGTTCAGCAGGGCCTCGGCCGCGGTGGGGCTCAAGGCCTGGTCCCAGGACTGCTGGAACGACGGCGCGTCCTTGGCCAGGGTGTAGACGTACGTCAGGAAGTCCTTGTCGTCGGTGGCGGCCAGCTGGTCCTCGATGCCCGTGGCAATCGGCACCGCACCGCTGGCGATGTAGCCGGCGACCTCCTCCTTGGTGAACAGCCCATCCTTGAAGTACTTCTTGGCAGTTTCCTTTTCCGCATCGGTGGCCTTGGCCGAGATCGACAGGTAGTTGGCGGGGTTGCCCACGGCGTTTTTGGGGTCGCCCTTGCCGCCGGTGACGGTGGGGAAGTCCACCCAGCCCAGCTTTCCGTCCTGGACAAACCCGGCGCCGTCGTTCTTCATGCTGCCGTAGGTCCAGCCGCCGTGGAGCATCATGGCCGCCTTGCCGGTGAACAGCAGCGCCTGGTCCGCATTGCTGTCGGCAGTGATGGAGGAGAAGCCCTTGATGAATCCATCCGCCGACACCAGGTCCTGGATCTTGGCCAGTGCCTCCAGCGCCGCCGGGTGGGACCAGGCATTGGCCTTGCCGTTGTAGATATCGGTGAACACCTCCGGGCCGCCCACCCTGTCGAACATGTACTCAAGCCACATCATCGACGTCCAGCGTGACTGGCCGCCCAGTGACAGGGGCGCGATGCCCATGTCGTTGAACGTCTTTGCCAGCGCCATCAGATCGTCCCAGGTCTTGGGTGGCTGCGCGTTGGCCTTGGCGAAGAGTTCCTTGTTGTAGTAGAAGACAATCGGCTGGACCGTCTGGGAGGGCATGGCGTAGATCTTGCCATCAACGGTGGCGGCGCCGAACGAGGACGGGAAGAGCTTGTTCTTCACCTCGGGGTTGGCGGTGAACCAACTGGTCAGATCCTCCACCTGGCCGGCCTCTGCGTAGGACTTCAGCGTTCCGCCGCCCCAGCCATAGATGATGGTGGGAGCCTGCCCGGCGCCGATGGCCGTCTTGATCTTGGTCTTGTAGGCATCGTTTTGGAACACCGTGACCTTGATCTGGCTGGCCGAATTCTCCTTGTTGAACACGTCAACTGTGTTCTGCCTGATCGTCTCGTTGGGCTTGCCTGTCAGCGACCACATTGTGGCTCCGCCGGACCCGCCGCTGCTGCCTGCGGGTCCGGACGTGCCGCAGGCGGTCAGACCCCAGGCAGCGAAGGGCGCCAGTGCCGCGAGGGACAGGAATGTACGGCGCGACGTGGGTGTGTGTTTCATTCTTATCTCCATTGAAAAGAGCCAGGGGACCTGGGCCGATGTGCGGTGCATTGGAGCACCTGCTCCAAAAGAATCGTTCGAAACATTTCGCAACTAATTTCGCGATTGGATAGAACCTAGCCGTGGGCTGCGTCACATGTCAAGGACTGTTTGCGGATAATGTTGCCAATTTCACACCCTTCGGGCACACTTCAGGGAGTGAAAGTTTTCGATGGCTGGAGTGGAAATGCGCGAAAAGAAGCCGGCAGCCAAGCCGGTTCTGGCAACAGTTGCCGCTTTGGCCGGCGTGTCGGCACCAACCGTGTCCAAGGTGATCAATGGCCGCGACGATGTAGCGGCGGGCACCCGGGCCAGGGTGCAGGCGGCACTGGAGGAGCTGGGCTATGAATCGCCCGTTCAGCGCCGGGCCAAGTCCCACGGCCCGGCAATGGTGGATCTGGTCATCGACGGCCTGAACAACCAATACGCCCTTGAGGTGCTTACCGGGCTGCTTGACTTTGCCGCCAGTGAAGACGTGGAAGTGGTGGTCAGCAATGTCACGCCGGCCAAGCTGCACAGCGCCAACCATGAAGAGTGGGCCCAGCGGATGGCCGACGCCGGCCGCAAGGGCCTGATTCTGGTCACGAGCGAAATCACGGCCAAAGCGTTGTCGTCGTTTTCCCGCCGCAACATCCCGGTGGTGGTCATTGATCCCCTTAATCCGCCCCGCAGCGGCATCGTCAGCGTGGGCGCCACCAACTGGGCCGGCGGCAAGGCTGCGGCGGAGCACCTCATTGGGCTGGGGCACCGGCGCATCGCCTTCCTGGGCGGACCAAATGCGGCCGAATGCAACGTTGCCCGACTGCATGGCTATCTGGCGGCGCTCATGAGCCACGGCATCGAATCGATCCCGGACTATGTGCTGATGGGGCAGTTTTCCGCCGGCTTTGGGGTCGAGGGGACGCGGCGCCTGCTGGCGCTGGATGAGCCACCCACGGCCATTTTTGCCGCCAGCGATGCGACGGCTCTTGGCGTGCTGGACGAGGCGCGGCGCCAAGGCGTGCGCGTTCCGGACGACCTGAGCCTGGTGGGATTCGACGGCACCGCCCTGACTGAGCAGACGTTGCCCCGGCTGACGGCCGTGGCACAGCCCTTGTTTGAGATGGGCCGTGCCGCCCTCCGCTCGGTGCTTCGCCTGGCCAACGGTGAAGTCCTTGATGCGGACCACGTCGAGCTGGCCACGGAGCTGGTGGTTCGGGACTCCACCGCAGCCCCCCGGATCCACCGTGCTGCCGCCGTGGCACGGGATTAATTCAATCCCACGTAATAATCCGTCGGCCCTGTTGGGCGCCCCTGTCTGGGGCGTACCCTCTGAACTACCGTTCATGCCCCAACAGGAGGTCTCCTTGTGAAGGATCCGGCAGCCCCCGGCAGGGCATATCGAACAACCATGGCACTAGTCTGTGCCGCACTGTCCGGAGCAGGATTCTTCACCGCCACTGCCTTTGCCCAGGCTCCCGAACCAGTTTCGCTGCAGCAGCCCGTCGCCGAGGCGGGTGCGGCGGGCAACCCCTGGGCCGAGGCGAAGGCCGGCTCGCTGGCCGGAGCCAACCTTGGGTTCGCTAGTGTCCTCGTGCTGGCCCAGGCCAATGCCGTTCCGCCGACCATGAACTTCCCGGAGCCGGGCAGCATTCCCGGCGTGGTGGGGACCATGTCCGCCTCGGTGCAGGCAGCCATCATCAAGTCCGCCTACCAGGGTCTGGGCCACCCCTACGTCTGGGGTGGCACCAGCTACCAGCTCGGCTGGGACTGCTCGGGATTCGTGCAGTGGGCCTACCGCCAGGCCGGACTCCAACTGCCCCGCACCGAACAGTGGGAGGGTCTGACGGCCACCTCCACCCCGCAGCCGGGCGACCTGGTGGTGCAGAACCCCGACGGCCCCAACCACTGGGCGCACATTGGGATCTACATCGGCGAGGGCAGGATGATCAGTGCGCTGAACCCCGCCGTGGGGACCGTGCTGCTGCCCGTTGCGGCCACCGAAATCGCCGGAAAATCAATGTATTTCACCATGGTGGACCCGAATACCGACCCAAAGGAAACGGACAAGGCGACGGAGTCCCCGAGCGCGTCGTCGTCGGCGCCCGGGACCACCGGTCCGGGCACCGGAACGCCGACGACGCCGCCGGCCACCTCGGCGCCGGGCAGCCCCTCGCCGTCGCCCTCGGCGCCGGGCAGCCCGTCGCCGTCGCCCACGCCGACGGACCCCGGCACCGAGCCTCCCGTCCCGTCGGACCCGGGCACGGCCACCCCCACCCCGGACCCCACTCCGACGGAACCACCTGCCACGGGCACCGGAACGCCGTCGCCGGAGCCGGTGGAGACGGCCGCACCCAGCCCCGAGGCCACGGCCTTGGAAACGGCCACGGCGCAGGCCAGTGGATCGCCGACGGCGCCGGCATCCGCCTCGCCCACGGCGCTGTCCACCGAGGCATCAGGCGCCGATCCGAGCGGCGCCACCGCCACCGGATCCGCCTCGCCGACGGCGGTGCCGGCCAGCCAGGAGCCGTAGCCGCCGGCCCCGGTACCGCCGGTCTGCCGCCAAAATGGCGGCCAGAGGCAGCGGCCGGTCAAATGCCAGTGACGAACAAGAGGCCGCAGCCCCCGGGTGAACCGGAGGCCGCGGCCCCTTTGTTGTGCCCGGCGGGCAGGGGGCAGATCCCCACCCTTGTCACATTCTGTTGATAGGGGTTGACGCAGATCACATTCTTGATTGATTATTAGTGCACGTTATACGGAATTACACGTCACGAATCATCATTTCAATGGAAAGTGTGTGCATGTCCCCGTTTCTAAAAGACAGACGTCCCTCCCCATCGCCACAGCCAGGAGCCAAGAGGGGGTTTGCCAAGCGGGGAACCTCCCTTGCCATGGCCGCCCTCCTCAGCCTGGGGGCCGTTCCGGCCCTCTCCCTCGCCCTCCCGGCGGCCCCGGCGGCGGCCGCACAGGGAGACCCAGCCGGCCCCTCCGGCATCACGGCGCAGTACCCCGTTGACCCGGCCGGCACCAGCCTGGGTGCCATCTCCGGATTCAGCCAGGTGGGCAATGTCGTCAACCTGACCCCAGCGCGCGGCGCCATCCGCGTCACCTTCCTTGACGCCAAGAACTTCCGGGTCGAGGCCGTACCCGCGGGCGCCTTCACCGACCCGGCCAACAGCCCCACCGCCGACACCACGGCCAACGCGAACATCATCGTCGGCGCCGACCAGTTCACCGCCGCCGCCGTGGCGGTGGAGGACGGCGGGACGCTCAAGCTCAAGACCAGCGCGCTGGTCCTGGAGGTTGAAAAGTCCACCGGAAAGTTCACCCTCAAGCGCACCGATGGGTCCATCGTGTGGCAGGAATCCTCCGCTCTGACCTTCGGCGCCACCTCCACCACCCAGCACCTCAAGCCCAAGGAGGGCGAGCAGTTCCTGGGCGGCGGCATGCAGAACGGCCGCAGCGTCCACACCGGCTCCACCATCAACGTGGCCCGCGACTACGACTGGGACGACGGCGGCAACCCGAACGCGGTGCCGTACTACATGACCAATGCCGGCTACGGCGTCCTGCGCAACACCTTCGCGCCCGGCTCGTACAACTTCACCGCGAACGAGAGCACCACGCACCAGGAGGCGCGCTTTGATGCCTACTACTTCGTGGGCGACTACAAGCAGTCCCTGGACAGCTACACCAAGCTGACCGGCCGCCCGCACCTGCCGCCGGTGTACGCCCTGGAATACGGCGATGCGGATTGCTACAACCGCTCCAACCCGTCCTACAGCTCCTCCGGCGGCAGCACCGTTTCGCCCAAGCAGCACACCTTCGACGCCGTCCAGACGGCCGCGGAGTTCAAGGCGAATGACATGCCGGCCGGCTGGATGCTGGTCAATGACGGCTACGGCTGCGAGTACACGCCGGACCCCGTTCCCTATGACCCGGCCAATCCGGGCCAGGGCCTGGGCGGCACCGTCAAGGCGATCAAGGACGCTGCAGACCTGAAGACCGGCCTGTGGACCCAGCGGTCGCTGGTGAACACCCCCACCGAGGTGGGCCAGGACGGCATTGCTATGCGCAAGCTGGATGTGGCGTGGGTGGGCGCGGGCTACCGCATGGCCCTGACCTCGTGCATGTCTGCGCATGACGGCATTGAGCAGTATTCCCCGGCCCGCGGCACCGCGCTGATGGTCGAGGGCTGGGCCGGTTCCCAGCGCTGCGGCATGCAGTGGACGGGCGACCACTCCGGCAATCTGGACGCCGTCCGCTGGGCCGTCTCGGCCATGGCCGGCTCCGGCAACTCGGGGCTGGCCTTCACCACCTCCGACGTCGACGGCATCTTTGGCGGTTCGCCGGAGAGCTATGTCCGCGACCTGCAGTGGAAGGCGCTGTCCCCGGCCCTCTACTCGATGAGCGGCTGGGCCGCCGTGGACAAGCGCCCGTGGCTCTACGGCGATGCCGCCACGGCCATCAACCGCAAGTACCTGCAGCTGCGCCAGGAACTGATGCCGTACATCTACTCCATGGCCGTGGAATCCAACAAGACCGGCCTGCCGATGATGCGCACCATGGCCCTGGAATTCCCCAACGATCCGCTGTCCTACAGCGCCGAGGCCAACACCCAGTACATGCTCGGCTCGGACTACCTGGTGGCCCCGGTCTACCAGTCCACCGACGTCCGCAATGGCATTGTGCTGCCGGCCGGCAGCCAGTGGATGGACTACTGGAGCGGCAAGGTCTACAACGGCGGCCAGGTCCTCAACGGCTACAAAGCGCCGCTGGAAACGCTGCCGATGTTCGTCAAGGTCGGTTCCGTCGTGCCCAAGGGCATCGTGGCCCGCAACGCCAGCCTGGTCCCCGAGGACGCCGCGCTGACGCTGGACGTCACCCCGTCCGGCACCTCCACGGTGGTGCTGAACGAGGATGACAAGACCACCCGCGAGTACAAGAACGGCCGCAGCAGCACGCAGACGTTCACCGTTGCCGCACCGGAGAAGAATGCCGGCGATGTGACAGTCACCATCGGCGCCCGCCAGGGCAGCTACACCGGCATGGCCGCCAGCCGCCCCTACAACCTTGAGGTGCACACCGGCTCCGCGCCGGACGCCGTCACAGTGGGTTCCACCACGCTGGCCAGGACTGCCACCAGGGCGGCCTTCGACGCCGCCGCGACCGGCTGGTTCTATGACGCTGCCGACGCCGGTGGCACCGTACTGGTCAAGTCCGGCCAAGTTGGGGCCACCGCCGCCTCCAGCGTGGTGCTGAAGAACGCCAGCGCCACCGGCGGCAAGGATTCCGACGCCGCAGCGGCAGAGGTGTCCGTCAAGCTCGGCGCCCAGGTCTTCCAAGGTGCCGAGACCACCGCCACGGCCGTCTTCACCAACACCGGTGCCAAGGCCAAGACCGACGTCGCCGTCGCCGCCACGCTGCCCGAGGGCTGGACCGTCAAGTCCAGCACCGGTGCGGCGGCCGCTTCGGTGGCCCCCGGCGCAAGCCTCGCGGCAACGTTCGTGGTGTCCCCGGGAGCCAGCTCCGCTGCGGGCCAGCAGACGGTTGGGGCCGCCGCCACGTACAAGGATTCCACCGGCGGCGCCCAGAGCGTGTCCGGTGCCAACCAGCTCTACGTGGCCTTCGGCTCCCTGGCAGGTGCCTACAACCACATCTCCGTGACCACCGTTGCGGGCAAGGCCACCGGCAACTTCGACGGCGGCGGCGCCAGCTTTGCCGCCGAGCAGCTCGCCACGGCCGCCACGCCGGCAGGCGGCGTGCGCCCCGGATCCACGGTGACCGTCGACGCCGGCCTGCCCACCAAGGTGGACTACACCTGGCCCTCGGCAGGGCCGGATGTGAAGAACGCCGTCGCCCTTGACGGACAGACCATTGCCCTCAGCGGCAAGGGAACCCAGCTGGCGATTCTGGGCGCCGCGGCGTCCGGCAGCGGCGTCAGCCCGGAGCTGACCATCAAGTACACCGATGGGTCCGTGCAGAAATCCACGGTGTTCTTCCCGAACTGGCTGCAGCCGGCCAACAAGGGCGGCGCCACGCTGGCCGTCTCCGAGGCCGGGCGCAACAACGCCACCGGCGCCTCCCCGGAGTACACGCAGTACAGCTACCAGGCCTTCTCCAACTCGATCCGTCTGAACCCGACCAAGACCATCGCGTCGGTGACCCTTCCGACGGCCGGCAACGTGAAGTTCTTCGACTGGAAGGTGGTCGACTGGCCGCTGCCCACCGCGCCGGCCACCGATGCCTTTGCCTCGGATCTGACGGCGATGTCCGCCACCACCGGCTGGGGCGTCATCGGCAAGGATGTGGCGAACAAGGACGCCGCCAATTCCCCGGACGTCCCGCTGAGCGTGAACTTCCTCGACCCGGCAACGAACAAGTACCCCACTTACGCCAAGGGCCTGGGTGTGCACGCAGCCTCCAAGATCACCTACTACCTGGGTGGGCAGTGCAGCCGCTTCACGGCCGACGTCGGCCTGGAAAAGGGCTTCGGTGGCAACATCATCTTCCGCGTGGCCAGCGATGGCGCGCAGAAGTACCAGAGCCGCACCTTCACCCCGCAGTTCGCGCCGGAGCACATTGATCTGGACGTCAGCGGCGTCGCCTACATCGACCTGACGGTGGACCCGGCCAATGCCGGCTCCATCAACGGCGCCCACGGCGTCTGGGGCGATGCAAAGTTCACCTGCGAGCCTGCCGACACCACGGCCCCGGTAACAACTGCGGTCCTTTCCGAGGAGGAACCGGAGAACGGCTGGTTCACCACCGCCCCCTCCGTGACGCTGTCCGCGACGGACAACAAGGGCGTCGCCGCCACCGAGTACCAGTTCGACGACGGCGAGTGGACCGAGTACACGGAGCCGGTGGAACTGCCCGAGGGCAGCACCGTCTTCAACTACCGCTCCTCGGATGCGGCAGCCAATCTGGAGTCCACCAAGACGCTCGGTGAGATCAACGTGGACACAGTGGTTCCGGAGGTTTCCGCCACCGTGGACACCGCGGCCCGCACCGTCGCCATCGATGCCACGGATGAGGGTTCCGGGATCGATTCGGTGGAGTACTCCACCGATGCTGGTTCCACGTGGAACACGTACACCGCTCCCATCAAGGCCGGCGACGGCGGAGCCTCCGTCGCCTACCGCGCCACGGATGAGGCCGGCCTCGTGGGCGGATCCACCGCGGACGCCGTCGTGGCGGCCAAGGAAACGCCGCAGCCGGGCACGCCCAGCATCGACGCTCCGACCGCTGCCACGCCGGGTTCCACCATCACGGTGGCCCTGGGTGGACTGGTGCCCGGCTCCACGGTGGAGCTGTGGCTGCACTCCGAGCCCGTGCTGCTGGGCGCGGTCGTGGTCGGCGCCGATGGCACAGCAACCATCACCGCCGCCCTGCCGGCGGGTCTGGAGGCCGGGACGCACACGCTGACAGTCGTCTCCGGCGGCGCCACGCTGGCCAGCAGCGCACTCACTGTTGCTGCCGCCGTCGACCCCGGCGAGACGACGCCGGGCGGCGGAACCATAGGCGGTGGGACCACGAGTGGCGGCACCACCGCAGGCGGACAGGCCACCACCGAAGGCGGGCTCGCCTCCACGGGGGCCAACGTGCTGCTGCCCGCCGGCCTTGCACTGCTGCTGGTTGCCGCCGGTGCGGTGGCCACGGTGGTGGTGCGCAGGCGCCGCGCCTAAGCATGACCGCATAGATCCGGCCGCCGGCCGCCGCACGGGGGAAACAGTCCAAGTGCGGCGGGTGGCGGCCTTCTGCGTTCGGCTTCCGCGCGACAGATGTCAGCGCTGCTGGAGGTACTCCAGAACCGCGAGCACCCGGCGGTGGTCCTGCTCCGATGGCGGCAGCGCCAGCTTGGTGAATATGGAGGTGACGTGCTTTTCCACTGCGCCGGCGCCAACCACCAGGGCCGCGGCGATGGCCGCATTGGTCCGGCCCTCCGCCATCAACGCCAGAACCTCATGCTCGCGCGGAGTGAGAGCGGCCAGCGGGTCCGCGGCGTTGCGCTGGCGCAGCAGTGCGGCAATGACCTCCGGGTCCAGCACTGTGTCGCCGCGGCAGATGCGGGAGATGGCGTCGGCGAAGTCCTCCAGTCGGGCAACGCGGTCCTTGAGCAGATAGCCAACACCGCCGGATCCGGTGCCAAAGAGTTCTGTGGCATAGCTGGGTTCCACATACTGCGACAGCACCAGGACGGCCGTGCCGGGGTTCATCCGGCGGACCTGGACGGCGGCGCGCAGCCCCTCATCCCGGTGCGACGGTGGCATGCGGACATCGGTGATGAGCAGGTCCGGCCGGTGTTGGGCCACGGCCAGCAGGAGTTCGTCGCCGTCGCCCACGGCAGCGCAGACCTCCGCGCCAATCTCGGTGAGCAGCCGGACGAGGCCCTCGCGCAGCAGGACTGAATCTTCGGCGAGGACAACACGCATGCCCACAGCCTAGCGGCCGCCACCTTCCGGTGGTGCTGCCAGTGGTGCTTCCAGTGGGATGCGGGCCGTGATGGTCGTGGGGCCGCCGTCGGGGCTGTCCACGCCCAGTGTGCCGTCCACACCCGCCAGCCTGTCGACCAGCCCGGCCAGGCCGTGGCCCTTGCCCACATGGGCCCCGCCCACGCCGTCGTCGCGGACGACGACGGCCAACTCGGTGGGCAGGCGGCGCAGCGCCACCGACACCGCACCGGCCCGGGAGTGTTTGGCGGCGTTGGCCAGTGCCTCCGAGACCACAAAGTAGGCGGCATTCTCCACACCCTCCGCAAGCCGGGCATCGGCGCCCAGATTGTCCGCAACCGTGGCTGGCACCGGGCACCGGCCCGCCAGGGATGCGGTGGCGGCGGCCAAACCGCGGTCGGCCAGGATGGGCGGGGCGATGCCCCGGGAAAGGGCACGCAGTTCGGCCAGCGCGGCCCTGCTCTGCTCGATGGCCCCATCCATCAGCGTGACAGCCTGCTCAGGGTTGCTGGCCACCTGCCGCTTGGCCGCCTCAACGTCCATCTGCAGGCGGATCAGCCGCTGCTGGGGTCCATCGTGGAGGTCGCGCTCCACCTTGCGCAGGGTCTGGGCCTCCTCGGAGACCACCTGGGCGCGGCGCTGCGAAAGTTCGGCGCTGCGGGCACGCAGGGCCGCGTTCTCATTGGTCAGCAGGAACCTGGCGGCGCCTGCGTCCGCCACGGCAAAGAAGTGGACCACAAAGGGCAGCGTGAGCAGGAACAGCACGCCAACCGCCAGATCCAGCCACAGCTGCACATCCGCGGCGTTCATGCCCCACCGCACATCCAGGCCCATCAACTGTGCGAGTTCAACGCTGTCCTGGGGCAGGAACGGGCTCCAGAACCACTTGGTCAGCCCTGCGGCAGCTGTCGCAAGCCAGGACACCACAAAGGAGAAGGCGACGGTCCGCAGCGGGAAGGACACCAGTGTTCCGTGCAGCACGTCCTTCCACCGCTGGGCGTCGGCCAGGCCCGCCAGCATGCCCTTGATGGTGCGCAGCTTCAGGGGCCGGTAGTGGACGGGCGGAATTGCGCCGGCCCAACGCCGCAGCGCGGCCCGGTTGATGCCGGCAAAGAAGGAGGCCGCGGAGAGGGACAGCACCAGAATGGGCAGCCCGATCCAGATGATGAAGGTGCCCGCCCCGGTGGCCAGCAGGGTCACCAGCACGATGAAGGAGACCAGGGAGACAAAGAATCCAGGCAGCAGATACGCCAGGTCTGCGCCGATCATGCGCCAGGTGGAGGGGCGGCCGATGAACCAGCCACGGGGTGCAGGTGCTGCTGCGGAATAGGTCATGCTTCCATCCTTGCCTGTGCGCAGGCCGGCAGCCATCCGGCCAGCATCCCAGAATGCCCTCGGGTTAACCCCACCCCGGCACCGTGCGGGCGATTGGACGCCGGATGGGACCATTGAAGTGTGGGACATATTGACGTGGCAAACATTGACTATTTTCTCTCCGACGGCCGGCAGCTGCTGAACGGAGTGGCCTTCCGTGTGGCCGACGGCGCCAAGACAGCGCTGATCGGGCCCAACGGCACGGGCAAGACCACCCTGCTGCGCATCATCTGCGGGGACATTTCCGCCGATGAGGGCGTGGTGTCGCGCTCGGGGAACATGGGCGTGATGCGCCAGTTCGTCGGCCAGGTGCGCGATGACACGACGGTCCGCGAGCTGCTGCTCTCGGTGGCCGCGCCCGCAGTGGCCGCCGCCGGTGCCGCCGTCGACGCCGCCGAGGCCGCCATGCTGGAGCACGACGACGAGCCCACCCAGATGGCGTACGCCCAGGCGATTGCCGATTGGGGCGACGCCGGCGGCTACGAGATGGAGACTACCTGGGACGAGGTCACCATGGCCGCGATGGGCGTGGACTTCTACAAGGCCCAGTACCGCCTGGCCTCCACGCTCAGCGGCGGCGAGCAGAAGCGCCTGGTTCTGGAGGCCCTGTTCAGCGGCCCGGACGAGATCCTGCTGCTCGATGAGCCGGACAACTACCTCGACGTGCCCGGAAAGCGCTGGCTGGAGGCCAAGCTGGCCGCCAGCGAGAAGTCCGTGCTGTTTGTCAGCCACGACCGCGAGCTGCTGGCCAATGCCGCGGACCGCATCGTCACCCTGGAGCCGGGCATCAACGGCGCCTCCAGCTGGACCCACGGCGGCGGCTTCGAGTCCTATGTTCAGGCCCGCGCGGACCGCAATGCGCGCTTCGAGGAGCTGCGCAAGCGCTGGGACGAGGAGCACATCAAGCTCAAAGAGCTCGTGAACATGTACAAGAACAAGGCCGCGTTCCGCTCCGACATGGCCAACCGGTACCAGGCTGCCCAGACCCGTCTGGCCAAGTTCCTTGAGGCCGGTCCGCCCGAGGCGCTGCCGATCGAGCAGAACGTGAAGATGCGGCTCAAGGGCGGGCGCACCGCCAAACGGGCCATCGTCGCGCAGAAGCTGGAACTGACGGGGCTGATGAAGCCGTTCGACGCCGAGATCTGGTTTGGCGACCGCGTGGCAGTCCTGGGCTCCAACGGCTCCGGAAAATCGCACTTCCTGCGGCTGCTGGCCGCCGGCGGCTCGGATCCGGACAAGGAGCACGAGCCGGTCTCCGAGGTGGAGATCAAGCATGTGCCGCACACCGGTTCCGTGAAGCTGGGGGCGCGCATCCGCCCGGGGTTCTTTGCCCAGACGCACGCCCGCCCCGATCTGTTGGGCCGGGTGCTGCTGGACATCCTCCACCGTGGCGACGAGCACCGCTCCGGGCTGGGCCGCGAGGCCGCAGCCGGTGCGCTGGACCGCTACGGACTGGCCTCCAGCTCCGAGCAGAAGTACGACTCGCTCTCCGGCGGCCAGCAGGCGCGGTTCCAGATCCTGCTGTTGGAGCTCTCCGGCGCCACGCTGCTGCTGCTCGACGAGCCCACCGACAACCTGGACCTGCACTCCGCCGAGGCGCTGGAGAAGGCCATCGATGCCTTTGAGGGCACGGTGCTGGCCGTCACCCACGACCGCTGGTTTGCGCGCAGCTTCGACAGGTTCTTTGTCTTCGGCTCCGACGGCAAGGTCTACGAGAACTCCGAGCCGGTTTGGGACGAGAAGCGGGTGCAGCGCGCCCGCTAGGCGCCACCAGCCGACGACGCCGCCAGGCGCCTGGTGCTGCCCAGGGTCTCGAACGTCCTGCGGGCCAGGCCGAAGGAAATGGTCATGCCGATGCCGGAGGTGACGGTGACGGTCGTGACAGTTGCCGACGGGCTCTCGATGAGAAAGCTCTGCCGGGCGGAGGTGGCGTAGATGCCCTGCCAGCGCTGGCGCACGGCCAGTGGGCCGGTGCCCAGCAGCGTCGCGGTTGCCCTCAGCAGGGTGTCCGAGGTGGCCTCGTCCAGGAACGGGTCCATCGTGGCGGCGGTGATGTGGCTGTCGCCCACAATCAGGGATCCATCCGGGCGCTGGGTGAACATCAGGTTGGCATCGATGGACAGCAGCTCGGGGGAACGCTCTTCCATCTCCGTCCGCAGTGCGGCGGCCGCGGCGGTCTCCGCGAAGGCCGGGTAGCGGAGCATCGAGGTGCCCGAGAGCACGGCCTGGCTGATCCGGCGTCCGCCCGGTGCCTCGACCAGCGCCATCTGCAGCCCGCAGCGCTTGACTTCGAACTCCTCGGCCAGCTCCGGGTACACCTGGTCCAGGTCGTGCCCCACACACACCAGGGTGTGCGCGGCTTTGATCGTGCCGCGGGAGGTCTGGGCCACGCCGTCGCTGCTGCCCCGGTAGCTGGTGCGCCAGGAGAAGGTGACATTGGGCTGGGCCGCCAGCCAGAGGGCAAGCCTGCCCACGGCTTCGCGGGGGTCCACCCTGACGTCGCTGTGCAGCAGCGCGCCGCCCACGATGGCCGGATCGCCGGAGCCGCCGAGGCGGTGGTGGACATCATGGGCGGGGACCAGTTCCACTTCGCCCGGCCGGGCCGCCGCCAGTTCCTCGATGACACCCAGCTCGGCGCCGCTGCGGGCAACGGCCAGCCCCCCGGACTCAACGGAAAAGAAACCGGCCAATTCGCTGTGCCGCAGCCAACCTTCGCGGGCCGTCCGGGCCAGTTCCAGCAGTTCGCCCGACTGTGCCGTGACACAGGCATGTCCGAAGTTGCGCACCGAGGCGCCGGCCGCGTGGAAATCACGGTCGATGATGTGCACGCTTAGGCCGCGGGACACGGCCTCCGCGGCATGGGCCAGGCCGGTGATGCCGGCACCCACAATCAGGATGTCGCACGCGTCGGCGGCGGGAAGTGTTGAGGTCATGGCAATGACTGTGCCCTGTTGCCCCGGGGAAATTCAAGTCAAAATGCCAGATGTATATACAAGTTAAGGAACGGTTCGCTTTGGGCGCCGACTGTTCATTTCTTGTTCAATAACGCCCCCATATTTTAACGGTTTCCAGCCACCGGTGACTTGTATGATCAACTCATGAATGTCCCATTGCACCAGCGCCTCGGCGAGGAATTCCGCGCCCGGATAGCCAACGGCACATGGGCGGAGGGCACCCAGGTCCCCTCCGAAGCGGAGCTGTGCCGGGAATTCGGCGCCTCCCGTGGACCTGTGCGGCAGGCACTCGCAGCCCTTCGGGCCGAACAACTCGTGGTGGGCGGCCGCGGCAAGCCGCCGCGTGTGCGCTCCGCCGTGGTCTCCCAATCCGTGGAAACCTTCATGTCCTTCACGGACTGGGCCCAAACACTGGGCAAGGAGCCGGGCCAGCGGACGCTGGAAATCGCCCGGCGGGCAGCGGCGCCGGAAATTGCCGTCCAGCTCCGCTGCGCGGAGGGCGATCCGGTGGTTTCCCTCCTGCGCCTGAGGCTGCTGGACGGCGAGCCGGCCATGGTGGAGCGCTCCCATTTTGTCGCTGATGTGGGCCGGCTGCTCTTTGATTTCGACACCGACTCCGGCTCCACCTTCCGCTATCTGCTCGACTGCGGCGTGGACCTCCACAGCGCCAGACACACCATCGACGCCGTGGCAGCCGACGCCACGGATGCCAGCCTGTTGGAAATTGCGCAGGGGGCGCCGCTGCTGCGTGAACGCCGCGTCACGTACACGGCCGAGGGACGTCCGCTGGAATATGCCGAAGACAGGTACCGGCCCGATATGGCCAACTTCATGATCCACAACACCGTGCACCAGCGGGCCAACATGGCCCGGGTGCCAAGCACCCCCGAACGTTAAGGAAGAACCCCATGATTGAACTCGCCGCCTTTGACATGGCCGGAACCACCATCGACGACCACGGCCAGGTCTATATGGCCCTTCAGGACGCCGTCGAGGAACTGGGCGCCACAGTGGCCCCCGCCGATCTGCAGGAGTGGATGGGCGCCGACAAGGTCTCCGCCATCACCGCGCTGTCCCGTCTGGGCGGTGTCCAGGCAACGCCCGCGCAAGTGGCGGTTGCCTTCGACCGCTTCCGGGCCATCCTCGCCGAGCGCTACGCCGCCCAGCCGCCCGTGGCCCTGCCCGGCGTCCAGGATGCCATGTCACGGCTGCGCAGCCGCGGCATCAAGGTGGCCCTGACCACCGGCTTCTCCACCGACGTCGCCCTGCCGCTGCTGGAGTCCCTCGGCTGGACCGTCGGCCCGGGCGCCCACGACACCGTTGACGCCGTCGTCACCACCTCCGATGTGGCCGCCGGCCGTCCGGCACCGTACATGATCCACCGCGCCATGGAACGCACCGGGGTGCTCGATGTCCGCCGTGTACTGGCGGCAGGGGATACCGTGGTGGATATCCAAGCTGCAACCAACGCCGGCGCCATTTCCGTGGGAGTGCTGACCGGCAAGCTGGGCCGCGAGGATCTTGCCGGGCACCCGCACCACTACATCCTTGGTTCTGTGGCCGAGGTTCCCGGATTGGCAGAAACACAGCGCGCCTGAAACCGGGCGCCGTCCAGGCAGCACCGTGAGGGGAACCAGTAGTGAATCCAATAGCCGTCCGCCGGGCTTCGGCGGCGACGTTTGCCATCTTTGCCCTCAATGGGCTGGTCTTTGCCAGCTGGGCCGCACGCATCCCCTCGGTCACCCGGACGCTTGGCCTCGGCGCGGCGGAGATGGGTCTGCTGCTGCTGACCATCGCCGCCGGCTCGGTGATTGCCCTGCCACTGGCGGGGACGGTGGTGGCCCGGGTCGGGACGGCATGGACCGTCCGTCTGGGCGGTTTCACCTCCGCGATGGGCGGTGTGCTGGTCTCGCTGGGCCTGGCGACGGTGTCCGTCCCGCTGACGGCTGTCGGACTGTTCTTCTATGGCGTGGGCTTTGGCCTGTGGGACGTGGCCCAGAACATTGAGGGAGCCGACGTCGAGCGGCACCTCGGCCGCACCATCATGCCGCAGTACCACGGCGGATTCAGTGGTGGAGCGTTTATTGGTGCGCTGCTGGGGGCGGGCCTGTCCACCCTGGAGGTGGGGCTGCCCGTGCACCTGTTGGGCATCACCGCGGTGGTGGTCGTAGTGATGGTGGTGCTGCCCCGGTTCTTCCTGCCGGAGGTGGGTGCCCCAGCGTCCGGAGCCGGGGAACCGAAGGGTGCCAGTGCCTGGACCGAACGCCGGACGCTGCTGGTCGGGCTGGTGGTGCTGGGGGCGGCCCTCACTGAGGGTGCTGCCAACGACTGGATCGCCAAGGCCACGGTGGACGGCCTGGGCACCAGCGAATCCGCCGGAGCCATCATGTTCGCCGTGTTTGTTGCCGCGATGACGGCCTTCCGCCTTGTCGGCGGGCGTTTCATCGACAGCTATGGCCGGGTCCCGGTGCTGCTGGGCAGCCTGGCTGCGGCGTTGGCCGGCCTGGTGCTCTTTGTGCTGGCACCAAATGTCTGGCTGGCCGGGGTGGGTGCCGTGCTTTGGGGCGCCGGCGCCGCCATGGGCTTCCCGGTGGGCATGTCCGCCGCCGCCGACGATCCGGCCCGCGCGGCAGCCCGCGTCTCGGTGGTGTCCACCATCGGCTATGTCGCGTTCCTCGCCGGGCCGCCGCTGCTGGGCTTCCTGGGCGATCTCGTGACGGTGCGCTGGGCACTGCTGGCGATTGGAGTGGCCATTGTGGCATCGCTCCTCACCGCGCCGGCCGCCAAACCGCTTCCGGTGGCCGTGTCCTCGGATGGGGTGCCCGACGGCGCGAAGGATCTGCGCTAGGGCCGGTCCGCCAGCTGGGGGCTGCTTTCATGCCGTTGGAGGCATTTATCCTGCAGCAGCCCCCAGAGCAGCAGTGCCACGCCCGCGCCCAGCGCTGCGCCGGCCACGGTGTCGGAGAGCCAGTGGGCGCCCAGATAGGCGCGGCTGAGCATCATGGCCACGACCAGCAGTGATCCCGACACCCAGATCCACAGCCTGTCGGCCAGCAGGGCAGTACAGACCACCGCGGCCGCCGTGGCGCTCACATGCCCCGAGGGGAATGCGCCCGAATCCACAGAGACAAGCCTGTCGCCCGGGCGGGGGCGGGCCAGCAGGAACTTGATGAGGTGCGTCAATCCCAGGGTGCCAAGGTTGACCGCCGCCACATAGAGGGCCGGGAACCGGTGGCGGCGCAGAAGCACGGCAAACAGCGCGGTGCAGTAGAGCACCATGCCCCAATTGCCCACAAAGTTCAGCGCCAGGTTCACGGCCGTCAGCGCCGCCGTCCGGCTGGCATGGATAGTGGCGTACCACCAGTCATCGATCGGTTGGAACGGCGGATGGTTTCCGGTGGCCGCCAGCACCACAGCACCGGCCAACACCACAGCCAGCAGGGCGCCGGCCAGCCAATGGAGGCGGCGCGGCGGCAGCTGGCGTGGAGCCGGGAATGTAGGCATCAGCCCATCATAGGTCCGGGGAAAATCTTCCGCTGGCGGCCGGGCCGGCGTAGGGTGTGGCCTACCCGAATCGCGCGAGGCCCACATTGGATGTCAGCTTGGATGCCAGCCATGAACATCATTGAAACCTCCGCCCTGGTGAAGACATACAAGGCCAAGGGTGGGCGCATTCACGCCTTGGATGGATTCGACCTCGCGGTTGCGGAGGGCAGCGTCGAGGCGCTGCTGGGCCCCAACGGCGCGGGAAAGACCACGGTGGTCAAGATTCTGGCGACCCTGGCCAGACCCGACGCCGGCACCGCCGTCGTCGACGGCATCGATGCGCTCCGTGACCCCAAGGCCGTGCGGCGGATCATCGGAGTCTCCGGCCAGTACGCAGCGGTGGATGAAAACCTCACCGGCTTTGAAAACCTGGAGATGGTGGGCCGGCTCTACCACCTCGGCGTCCGCCGCGCCCGGGAACGGGCCGCCGAGCTCATCGACCTGTTTGAGCTGACGGAGGCGCAGAACCGTCCCGTCAAGGGCTTTTCCGGCGGCATGCGGCGCCGCATCGATCTGGCCGGCGCGTTGGTGATCCGTCCGCGGGTGCTGTTTCTGGACGAGCCCACCACGGGCCTGGATCCGCGCAGCAGGATGGCCATGTGGGAGGTCATCCACAACCTGGTGGCCGATGGCACCACGCTGCTGTTGACCACGCAGTATCTGGAGGAAGCGGACCAGCTGGCCGACCACATCTCCGTGATCGACGGTGGCAGGGTCATCGCCGACGGCACTGCCGATGCCCTCAAGGCCCAGATTGGCGGCCACCGCGTTGAGGTCACGCTGGTCCATGCCGCCGACGCCGGGCGGGTGCAGGGGATTCTGGCGCGGCACGGTGCCGGCCAGGTGACCAGCTCCTCCGAGGGCCGGTCCCTGGGGGTCCGGGTGGACAACGGTCCGGCCGCCCTGCAGTCGGTGCTGGGGGAGCTCAACAGCTCCGGCATCGCGCTGCACGACGCCGGGATCAGGCGGCCCACGCTCGATGATGTCTTCCTCAAGCTCACCGGGCACAAGGCCGAGGCCGGCGCGGACGACGACGAGCTCCAGGAGGCGCGGTGAGCACCCGGACGCTGGACTACACCGAGCCGGGCGCACTGGTGATGTGGTTCTCGGACGGCTGGATGATCACCAAGCGGAACTTGCTGAAGATGAAGCGTTCCCCGGACATGCTGCTCTTCGCCGTGCTGCAGCCCATCATGTTTGTGCTGCTCTTTTCGCAGGTCTACGGCGGCTCCATCGCCGTCGAGGGGACCGACTACACGCAATTCCTGATGGCCGGCATCTTCGCCCAAACTGTGGTGTTCGGCTCCACCTTTTCCGGTGCCGCCATGGCCCAGGACCTCAAGGACGGCATCATCGACAGGTTCCGGACGCTGCCCATGTCCGGCTCGGCGGTGCTGATCGGCCGCACCAATGCGGATCTTGTCTTGAACGCCATCTCTGTGCTGATCATGATGGGCACGGGCCTGCTTGTGGGGTGGCGGGTGAACACCTCGCTGTCCTCCTCCCTGGCCGGCGTCGGGCTGCTGCTGCTGTTCAGCTATGCGTTCAGCTGGGTGATGGCGCTGCTGGGCATGAGCGTGAAGACCCCCGAGGTGATCAACAATGCCTCGTTCATGATCCTGTTCCCCCTGACCTTCATTTCCAACGCCTTCGTCCAGTCCTCCAATCTGCCCACCCCGCTGCGGATCTTCGCCGAATGGAACCCCGTTTCGGCTCTGGTGCACGCCGCGCGTGAATTGTTTGGGAACCTCGGTTCCGCCCCCGTGCCCGATGTCTGGCCCCTCCAGCATGCGGTGGAGACGGTGCTGATCGGCGCGGCGCTGATGCTGGTGGTCTTTGTGCCGCTGTGCATCCGCAAGTTCGCCTCGATCAGTTCCCGCTAGGCGGCAGGGCGGCGGGAGACTGCTGACCTATGCGGTTTCGGCTCACGGTGGATCGGCTGGTGTGGCGCTGGCGGGCTCCGCGAGCGTATCGACGTGCGGAAGTTCCCGCCGTCCATCGTCGCGACCCTGCACACTCCCAAGTCCTAACGACCTGTCGGCGCTCAGGGTAATCCAGTCCAGACATGTGTTGACGTGAGCTCGATCATAGTTCTAGACTTTATTAAGTTCTAAACAAAGGAGAACAACAATGGCACGACCAAGCGGCAACGCTGACGTTACGCGGTCTGCAATCCTGGCATTTCTGGGCACTTCCGGCAGCGCATCCCGTGCTGACTTGGCACGGGCTCTGGAAGTCTCCCCGGCACTCATGACCCAACTGGTCAAGGACCTTCTTGCCGACGGGCTCGTAAGAGAGTTGGCCATGTCCCCGTCCAGTGGCGGTCGGCCTGCCCGAATGCTTGGGCTGGCCACCGCAGCGGGGCGTGTGGTGGGCATGAAGGTTTCGAAGGATCATGTCGCCTTCGTGGAAACGGAGCTCAGTGGTCAGGTTGTCCGTGCCGACAGCCGGGCGTTCGATGCTTCCTCGGTAACGTCGCTTTCCGACCTCGTCGCTCTTGTGAAGTCCTTCGTCGACCAAGACCGCAACACCCCCCTCTTGGGTGTCGGTGTCGGTGTCCCTGGGTCCGTGGACGCACAGGGAAGCGGTGTCGTTGATTCCAGCCTGCTGGGCTGGCGCCAAGTCCCGCTTGGAGCTGTCCTAAGCCGCGAACTCCATGTGCCCGTGCTGGTTGAGAACAACGTCAACGCCCTCGCGGTCGCGGAACGACTGTATGGATCCGGACGCAAGCATTCCGAATTTCTTGTAGTCACCATCGGCGAAGGCGTTGGCGCAGGATTTGTCACCGGCGGCGCAGTCGTGCGCGGCAGCAGGGGCGGTGCCGGAGAAATCGGCCACATCCCTGCCGTCATTGACGGCCCCCTTTGCACCTGCGGCAACCACGGCTGCATCGAGGCTCTGATTGGCGAAAGGGCCCTTGTCGAACACGCCCGGGAGTCCGGGCTCATTGCACCAGACGCCACCATCACAGCTTTGCAGGAACACGCAGACGCCGGGGACCCGCTGGCCCAGGACATCTTCCGCGGCGCAGGCCAGCCTCTCGGGCGCACCGTAGCCGGTCTCGTCCAGATCCTGGATCCGGAGATCGTGATTGTCAGCGGGGAAGGAACCCGGGCATGGCGCCACTGGGCGCCAGGATTCGAACGCTCGTTCCGGGCTGCTCTTACAGCCGACCGCCGGAGCATTCCCGTGATCGTCGAGTCCTGGGACGACGAGGCGTGGGCGCGGGGAGCCGCTGCCCTCGTGGCGTCTGCCCCGTTCTATAGCGAAGAAAGCTCAGGTGAACAGGGCCGACGAGTCCGGGCCCGGCTCACCAACGTCCCTGCGGAGGTAGTGGGACAGTGACGGCTTTGCAAAACTCGAGGGCCGAAAGCCCCGGACCCACGGCAACTACGAAGCGCAACCAAGGACCCGGCCTGCGGCGGAAAGCCACAGGAACACGGCTGAAATACGCTTTGACGATCGCAGCCTTCCTCATCCCGAGCGCAGTGCCGCTGTTGTTCTTCACGATCATTCCCATGTTTGCCGCATTCTGGATCAGCCTGAATCAATGGAATCTGGTTGGCCCAATGAAATGGGTAGGACTGGACAATTACAGCAAGCTCGTCAGCGACCCTGACACGCAAGGCGCATTCCTCCACACCATCTACTA
Source organism: Arthrobacter sp. 35W (assembly GCF_000482545.1). GTDB lineage: Bacteria > Actinomycetota > Actinomycetes > Actinomycetales > Micrococcaceae > Specibacter. The sequence continues at coordinate 1,004,788 of NZ_KI519455.1, read as the reverse complement.
CATCGTTGGCTACCTTCCGCTGGTGTACGTAGGTGGGCTTGCCATAGCTCTGGCCCTGAACTCCCGGATCAAGGGCCGCAGCTTGATGCGGGGCCTCTACTTCCTCCCGGTTGTGACCAGCTGGATTGTCGTTGCACTTGTCTGGCGGTGGCTGCTGAACCCCAGCACGGGAATCGTCAATTGGCTCCTCGGCTTGATCGGTGTGGCGGGACCCGGGTGGTGGACAGATCCGGCTTGGTCGATGCCTTCGATCATCCTGGCTTCGGCATGGAAGGACCTTGGCTTCGTCATGGTGATACTTCTCGCCGGCCTCCAAGCCATTCCCGAGGACTTGTATGAGGCTGCCACTGTCGATGGCGCGGGCCGGTGGAGAAGGCTGTTCAGCATCACACTGCCCATGCTGTCCCCATCCACGTTCTTCGTCGTTGTCCTGTCGCTGATCAATGGATTCCAAGTCTTCGACCAGGTCTATGCCATGACCGGAGGCGGCCCGAACAACTCCTCACAGGTTGTGGTCCAACAGATTTATGACCTCACCTTCCGGTACGGCAAGGCTGGCGAGGCATCTGCCCTGTCATGGCTACTTTTCCTCTTCATCCTGGTCATCACCCTGATCCAGGTGCGCGGCCAAAAGAAATGGGTGCACTATGCGTAAGCAGCGTCCCTCGATCACTTTGAACATCCTCGTCCTCCTCGGCGCCCTGATGATGGTCTTCCCGTTCCTCTGGGCGTTCGTGACCTCCATCAGCCCGGGCGCGGGACTGTCCGCAACACCACAGCTCATCCCGGAGGATGCCAGCCTGTCGGCCTACGCGCAATTGTTCGACCGGCTGCCGTTCGCACAGATTGTTCTTAACAGCCTCTTGCTGGCTGTCCTTACAACGATCTTCCAGCTGGTCACCAGCTCACTGGCCGCCTATGTCTTCTCCCGGATGCCGTTCAAAGGCCGGAATGCGGTATTCGCCGTGTACCTGGCCACCATGATGGTCCCACTGCAGGTCCTGGTCGTCCCGCTGTTCGTGGAGATGAAAAGCCTCGGCCTCATCGACACGTACCTCGGCGTCCTATTGCCAGGTATTGCCAGCGCCTTCGGGGTGTTCCTCCTGCGGCAGGCCATGAATTCGATCCCACAGGACCTGGACCAGGCAGCAACCCTGGACGGGGCAGGCCACTTCAGGATCTTTGGTCTCATTGTTTTGCCCCTCGTCCGTCCGGCACTGGCCACACTGACGGTTTTCGCGTTCCTGAACAGCTGGAACAGCTTCCTGTGGCCTCTGATCATCTTGCGGACCCCGGCCCTCAAAACCCTGCCCGTGGCTTTGGCCGGATTGCAAGGCCAGTACACCACCCAGTGGGACATCGTCATGGCCGGTTCCGTCGTCAGCATCCTGCCCATGCTCGCGCTCTACATCTTCACCCAGAAATACATCATCCAAGGGGTTGCCGGCACCGGCCTTAAATAGTCCGGACATTGCCTCGCTCCCGCACCCATCAATGGAGATACCCAATGAACAAGAAACCCTTGGCAGTTTTGGGCGCAGCCCTGGCCGTGGCCCTGATGTCGTCCGCCTGCACACCTGCAGGACAAACTGACGCATCGGGCAATGGAAAAGTCACCATCAAGTACTCGAATTTCGTCTCCAACGGAGGCCACGAAAAGGATCTGGACGCAATCGTTCAGGCGTTCCAGAAGGAAAACCCGAACATCACCGTTCAGGTAACGACGCTGCCTTACAAAGACTACGCAACCGCACTGCAGACAGACCTGGCAGCAGGGACTCAGGCCGATGCCTTTGACATTGAATACGCGAACCTTGCGACCTACGTGAACAGCGGCGTCCTTGCCCCCCTTGATGGTGTGGATGACACCAAGTACCGTCAGTCACTTCTTGAGTCGTACCGCGTCGACGGCACTCAGTACGCGCTGCCCAGTTCCTTCTCCAACGTCGTCCTTTACTACAACAAGGACCTCTTCGACGCCGCCGGTGTATCGTACCCGACAGCCGATTGGACTTGGATTGATGAGACGGCTGCCGCGAAGAAGATCACGGACAGCAGCGCGGGCGTCTTCGGCGACTTCCAGAACGTGACGTTCTACGAGTTCTACAAGGCCCTGGCCCAGACCGGCGGCAAGTTCCTCAGCGATGATGGCAAGTCTGTGGCCTTCAACTCACCGGAGGGCATCAAAGCCGCCGAGTGGTTGGCGCAAAAGAGTGGCACGACCATGCCCACTCTTGCCCAGGGTGCAGGGACGCCGGACTTCGACACCAAACTGTTCAAGGACGGCAAACTCGGCATGCTCCACAGCGGCATCTGGGTCGCCAGCAGCTTCAGCGATGCCCCCAAGAACTGGGACATCGTAGTTGAGCCGGGGGACACTCAGAAGGCAAGCGCGACGTTCTCCAACGCCGTCGGCGTATCGTCCAACTCCAAGAACAAGGCCGCCGCACAGCGTTGGGCCGAATACATGACAAACTCCGATCTGGCGGCCACGACAAGGATCGAGTCCTCCTGGGAGCTTCCCCCGACGTCTGACGAGTCCGTCCTCAAGGACTATCTCGCCAAGGACAAGCCAGCCAACCGGAAGGCCGTTTTCGACGCCCTGGAAGACGTCGCGCTGACTCCGGTTATTGGCGAGAACCAGCAGGAAATGGTTGACATCGTCACCACCGCGCTGGGCGAAGTTGAAGCCAAGCGCTCCAGCGCCTCAGATGCTCTGAAGGCAGCCGCCGACAAGGTCAACGCGCTGCTGAAATAGGCCGCCAGCCCAAGAGCTCCCGACAGCGGGCCGTGCCGCGATACTCCGGACAGCGCCACGGCCCGCCCACGACTTGAAAGACAAGAAACATGATCGATGCAGCTAAACCAATTTCTTCAACAACCGCCGACAACACGTTCGGCGGCCTCATCCGGAACAGCATCGCCCTGATCCGCCAGCAGCAAACACCCTCAGGAGCCTACCCAGCATCGCCAGACTTTTCCGCCTACGCCGGATACTGCTGGTTCCGCGACGGTGCCTACATCGCGGATGCGATGTCCGCCGCCGGGGAAATTGAATCTGCCGAACGGTTCTTTGATTGGTGTTCGAACGTCCTGACATCACGCAACGAGCGAATCAGGCGCATCATCGATGAATCGCTGGCCGGCCGGGCACCAGTGGACACGGACATGATGCCAACCCGCTTCACCTTCGACGGCGCTGAAGGCACCGACGATTGGTGGGATTTCCAACTAGACGGCTACGGCACGTGGCTTTGGGCCCTCGCTGAGCACAGCGCCCGCCACGACCGGCCGCTGACAGCCTGGGCAGAGGCGATCAACCTGACAATCGACTACCTCGCATGTTCCTGGGAACGCCCTTGCTACGACTGGTGGGAGGAGTTTTCCGAGCACGTCCACGTCAGCACGCTCGGTTGCATCGCCGCTGGTCTGGAAAGAATCGCCCACACTGGGCTGATCCATGAACTCCTTGCGGAGCGGGCCGCTTCCACGGCAGAGCAGATCCGCCGCCACGTCCAAAGCGAAGGCGTGCGGGACAACCACCTCACCAAATGGTTGGGCACCGATACTGTGGACGCAAGTCTGCTGGCGCTGATAGCTCCGATGCCCTTCCTCCCGCCACACAGCCCTGTTGCCGCTGGGACGATCGCAGCCATTGAAGAGCAACTCACCGTCGAGAACGGAGTGCACCGGTATCTCGCTGACACCTACTACGGCGGCGGCCAATGGCCCCTGCTGAGTTGCTTTCTCGGTTTGGCCCACGCTGCGGCCGGCAACCGGACCAGGGCACTTGAGCTCCTGGAGTGGGCCGCATCTACTGCGGGAGAGAATGACGAACTGCCGGAACAGGTGGAACGCCACCTCCTTGATCCCAACCATCTTCAGCCATGGAACGAGCGTTGGGGAAGCTCGGCCAAGCCGCTGCTGTGGAGCCACGCCATGTTCATCCGCCTCACCACAGCCCTTGGCATTCCCCATGACACTGCTGGTTTGACTCCGGCTTCAGCACCGAAAGAGAACGCTAAATGATCCGCCACAAGCCCCTTGGCTCCGGCCACCCCTACGTTGATGACACCGACCAGCGCAGCCCCAGGCACCCCATCGCCGGGGAGCCGGTCGCTCTGGGCGTGCGCACCTCACCGGAGCTCACCAATGTCATCTGCGAACTTGAAATCACAGGCAGCGACGGCTCCGTGACGAAAGCAACCGAAACCCTCACCCGGGTACCAGCCGCCTCCCGGGGACAGGTCATCGACGGAGGGCACCTCGCGTCAGCCCAGGCCAAACTCGCCCGCGCAGCCAGCGGCTGGCAGATCACCTTGGCCCCCGCGGAGCCAGGGACAACCTACAAGTACCGCTTCATTGGACAGAACGAGAACGGCGGGACAGAAAAGACGCGATGGGCCAGCTACAGCCCAGCTTCCTGGACACGCACCAGCCATGCCCTCGGCGTCGTTGGAACGGACCGCGTCATCGCCGACTCCGTGGAAGTCCTGCACGACGGCGTTCGGCCGTTGCGCGTCCGCTTCGCCCTGCCTCTGGCTCCGAACGAACGCGTCACCGGATTCGGAGAACGGTTCGATGCATTGGACCACCGCGGAACCCAGCTGGACTCCGTCGTTTTCGAGCAGTACAAGAGCCAGGGTGCGAACCGTAAGACCTACATGCCCATGCCCTTCGCCCACGTCGTGGGCGGGGACGGCTGGGGATTCCATCTCGAAACGTCCCGGCGCACCTGGTACGACATCGGCGCCACGGACGAACACCGTCTGGTCGTTGAGGCTGAAGTTGGGCCCGAACCGCTACACGAGAACACCCTCTTGAACCTGAAGTTTTTCGAAGGCACGCCGACCGCCGTCCTGCAGTCTTTCCTGTCCCATGCCGGCAGCCCCACGGAGCTTCCCGACTGGGTCTTCAAGCTCTGGGCCAGCGGCAATGAGTGGAACACCCAGGCCGAAGTCTTGCGCCAGATGGATCTCCACCGGGACACAGGCATTCCCGTCGGTTCGGTGGTCATCGAAGCCTGGAGCGATGAGTCGACCTTCACTGCGTTCCGCGACGCTCAGTACGAGCCAAACTCCGACGGTTCCCCGCACCGCCTCAGTGACTTCACCTTCCCAGAGCATGGCGCCTGGCCTGATCCGAAGGCCATGGTCGATGACCTGCGTTCCCGGGACATCCGAGTAGTCCTATGGCAAATCCCGCTCATCAAGATGCGCCCGCACCCACAGGGCCAGGCCCGTTTCGACGCCGACGCAGCAGTGCGCGAAGGACGGCTCATCCGGGAGGAGGCTCCAGACGGCAGCCTCCGCCCATACCGCAATCGTGGCTGGTGGTTCCCGCTCAGCCTGATGCCAGACCTCACCGACCCGGAAGCAGCACGTTGGTGGACAGAGAAACGCCGCTACCTTGTCGAAGAGATCGGCATCGATGGGTTCAAGACCGACGGCGGAGAGCACGCTTGGGGAGAGGAACTCCAATATCTCAGCGGCATGCGCGGAGACGAGGGCAACAACCTGTTCCCCGTTGCGTACGCCAAAGCCTACGGAGACCTCCTCAAATCCGCGGGCAAGGCCCCCGTTACCTTCAGCCGCGCAGGCTTCACTGGTTCCCAAGCACATGGGGCATTCTGGGCCGGCGATGAAAACTCAACGTGGGACGCTTTCCGTTGGTCGTTGTTTGCCGGGCTGTCCGCATCTGCATGCGGCGTCCTCTACTGGGGCTGGGACTTCGCAGGCTTCTCAGGTGAAATTCCGAGCTCGGAACTGTACCTGCGGTCAGCCGCTGCGGCCGCCTTCGTCCCCGTCATGCAGTACCATTCGGAGTTCAATCATCATCGGAAACCCTCACGTGACCGCACACCCTGGAACATCCAGGAACGGACAGGGGACGATACTGTCATCCCTGTTTTCCGGGAACTGGTCGAGTTGCGCGAACGACTCATCCCCTATCTGTCGGAACAGGCCCGCAGGACAATCGCTACAGGAGCGCCGCTCATGCGGCCCCTGTATTTCGACCATGCTCAAGACCAAGAGGTGTGGAAGCACCCACTTGAGTGGATGCTCGGTGATGACCTCCTCGTAGCCCCAGTCACTGAAGAAGGGGCGATGACCTGGACGGTCTACCTTCCCAGCGGCGACTGGGTCGACGCCTGGTCCGGCGACAACTACAGCGGCAACCAGGCGGTGGACACCCCGGCTCCCCTTAACCGCGTTCCCGTCTTCGTCCGAGCAGCAGCATGGGAAACCATGAAGGGCGTCTTCTCGCCCGACCTCTAGATCACCCTGGGGCGGCAGAACGGCAGGTCCCATCCTGCCGTTCTGCCGCCCCAACCACGACAAGTCCACACTTCGCATGAATCTGTCCACACAGCGAGCGACGCCGAAAGATCCCCATGGAATACAGAAAGCTTGGCCGAAGCGGCATGTACATCAGCGAAATTGCCTACGGGAATTGGCTGACGCACGGATCTCAAATCGAGACGGAAACAGCAATTCAATGCGTTCATGCCGCACTCGATGTCGGCATCAGCACCTTTGACACCGCCGACGCCTACGCTGAGACCCGCGCAGAAACCGCCCTGGGCGAAGCCCTCCATGGCATCAGACGCGAAAGCATTGAAATCTTCACCAAGGTCTACTTCCCCACAGGCCCAGGACGCAACGACCGCGGACTGTCACGCAAGCACATCGTGGAGGCCATCAACGGCAGCCTGCGTAGGCTCAAAACTGAATACGTTGATGTGTACCAGGCACACCGCTACGACAACGAAACGCCCCTCGAAGAGACGATGCAGGCCTTCGCCGACGTCGTCCGTGCCGGCAAGGCTCTCTATATCGGTGTCTCCGAATGGACAGTGGACGAAATCCGCGCAGGTGCTGCCTTGGCCAAAGAACTCAACATTGAGCTCATCTCCAATCAACCCCAATACAACATGCTGTGGAGGGTGATTGAACACGACATCATCCCCGCCAGCGAAGAACTAGGCATCAGCCAGATAGTTTGGTCTCCCCTCGCGCAAGGAATACTCACCGGCAAATACCTTCCGGGCCTGTCCCTGCCACGGGGATCGCGCGCCACCGACGAAAAAGGTGGAAAGGACACCATGGCCCGCTGGCTGACCACTGACGTTCTCACCAGAGTCCAATTGCTCCAGCCGCTGGCCGACGACGCGGGCGTCCCTATGGGAACACTGGCGCTGGCATGGGTGCTGCAAAACCCGAATGTTTCCGCCGCGATCGCCGGAGCATCCCGCCCCGAACAGATACGGCAGAACGCAAAGGCCTCCGGGATGAAGCTGGAGGACTCAACGATGAAACGAATCGACGCGATCCTCGGCCCCGTCATCGAACGCGATCCCACCAAAATCGACAGCGTTCTCTCACGGCCATAGGTGGCACATTACCCCTGTGAGCGGCGCGGCGCGCCGTCTCATCCCTAGGGGGGACCCTGAAAGACCCCTGAATCATCCCTAAGAGAGGCGTTTTTGCCGCCCCGATTGCGTAGCGTGGAACGTGATGGCCGGTTTTCGGCCGCCGCACCGGGAATTTTCCACGCAGCTTTCATTCCGGGCGGTCCACGCACATAAGGGGATGCAGCGATGATCGAGGCAGTAAACCTCGCAAAAACCTACGGGGAGAAGCGGGCCGTTGACGGCATCAGCTTCACCGTCAAGCCGGGCATGGTGACCGGTTTCCTTGGGCCGAACGGCGCCGGCAAGTCCACCACCATGCGTATGATCGTCGGGCTGGACCGGCCGACGACGGGCACCGTGACGGTGAACGGCAAGCATTTTGCCGAGCACCGCGACCCCCTGCACCAGGTCGGTGCCCTGCTGGATGCCAAGGCTGTCCACACCAGCCGCAGCGCCTACAACCACCTGCTGGCCATGGCCGCCACGCACAACATCCCCACCAAGCGGGTCAATGAGGTCATCGAGATGACCGGCTTGGGCGCTGTGGCCAAGAAGAAGGCCGGCGGCTTCTCGCTCGGCATGGGCCAGCGGCTGGGCATTGCCGCGGCGCTGTTGGGGGATCCCCAGACGTTGATCCTGGACGAGCCGGTCAATGGCCTGGACCCCGAGGGTGTCCTGTGGGTCCGCAACCTGGCCAAGTACCTTGCCTCCGAGGGCAAGACGATCTTCCTTTCCTCACACTTGATGAGCGAAATGGCCCAGACGGCCGACCACCTGATCGTGATCGGCCGCGGCCGGATCATCGCGGATGCCCCGATCGAGACAATCATCGCCGGCAAGACGGGCGCGCGCACACTGGTGCGCACGCCGTCGCTCCCTCAGCTGGCTTCCCTGCTGGCCGGTTCCGGCGTCACGCTGGACAGCAGCGAAAACGAGACCCTGGAAGTGACGGGGCTCGATCCGCGCCAGATCGCCCAGGTTGCCATGGACAACCACATCCTTGTCTACGAGCTGACGCCGCTGAGCGCCTCCCTGGAGGAGGCGTACTTCAACCTGACCAAGGATGAAGTCGAATACCACTCCCACACGACGGCCGGCCTGGAATCCGTGTCCGCGCAGGCCTCCCCGGAAGGACGCTGACCATGAGCACCACATCGATGGCGAAGACGCCGGCCCGCTCGAGCGCGGGCAGCACCGGGCTGACCTTTGGCGGCGTGCTGCGCAGCGAATGGATCAAGTTCCACACCCTGACCTCCACCAAGCTTCTGGTGCTCTTCACCTTTCTCGCCGTCATCGGCGTCGGCGTCCTGTCGGCCTGGCTGCGAGCCACTGCCATTGAGCAGGTCATGAAATTCGGGGCGGGCCGGCCCGAGGCCGCCACCGGGTCCGGCGCGCCGGCGATGACCATGGACCAGGCCGAAAGCGTTATGGCTGCCCAGGGGCTGAACATCTACGGTATTCCCAACGCGGGCCTGCAGATCGGCATCCTGGTGCTGGGTTCGCTGGCCGTGCTGTTGATCGCGTCCGAGTTCGGCACCGGCATGATCCGTTCCACCCTGACCGCCGTGCCCAAGCGCCTGCCGGCCTTCTGGGCCAAGGCCATTGTGCTGGTGGTGGTGTCCTATGTGCTGACCCTGGTGGCCTCGCTGGCCACGTTCCTGATCTCCGTTCCGATTCTGGACGCCTACGTCATCAGCATGGGCTTCGATCGTGACGGCGTCGTCTCCGGGATTTTCCTGGGCGGCCTGTACGTGGCCGGCGTGGCCCTGATCGGCCTGTCGCTGGGAACGCTGCTGCGCAACTCCGCCGGCGGCATCATGGTGCTGGTGGCGCTCTTCTTTGTCCTGCCCTTTGGCACCCAGCTGGCCAGCCTGATCCCCGGTGATTTCTGGATGCACGTCAACGAATACGTGCCCAGCGTGGCCGGTGGCCGGATGCTCGAGATTGGCCACAAGGATGGGTTCATCGATCCTGCAGTGGGCGGACTGATCTTCCTGGGCTGGATCCTGGTGTTCCTGGTTCCCGCTGTGGCCATCTTCAAGAAGCGTGACGTCTAGGACCCTGGTCCTTTGCGACGGCGGCCAGCTGGCCTAAGGAGGCAGCCCAGATAGTGCGCACGCGCACCCAAGACCCGGCAGGGGCGGTGGAACGAACGGCCACCGCCCCTGCCGCACTGTCCCCGGCGGAATTTTCCGCCAAGCGCCGCGGCCCGCTTCGGCGCTATTTCTACGACCACCCGCGCGTGATGGATGCAGTGGTGGCGGCTGTCTATCTGCTGCTGTCGCTGTTTGCTGTGGTGCCTTCCTTGATGACGGGCCAGTTGCTCCACCCGGTGTTGATCCTGGCGTCGGCGGGCCTGCTGATGTTCCGGCGCACCCACCCCGTGCCCGTGCTCGCGGTGTTGCTCGTCTTCGAAACGGTGCTGCTGGCGGTGGAACCGTATTCCTCCAATGCCGGGGCCAGCCTGTGGTTTGCCCTCTACGCCGTGGCCCTGGCACGCCGGCCGCTGTTCAGTTTTGCCGCGGCCGCCGCGGCCAGCCTGCCGCTGGTGGTGGTGTTCCTCTTCTTCTTCCGCATGCCCGCCGAGCTGATCCATGAGGGCGGACTCAGCCAGCAGACCACGGGGCTGATTTCCAGCATCGTCATTGTGCTCTCCAACGTGGTGGCCACCGGCATTGGCCTGAGCGTGCGCCGCAACCGGGAGCACGAGGCCGAGCTGCGCGTTTGGGCCGACAGGCATGCGAAGCTGGCCTCGGTGACCGAACGGAACCGCATCGCCCGGGAGATGCACGATGTCGTCGCCCACTCCCTGACGGTGATGGTGGCGCTGTCCGACGGCGCCGCCGTCGTCGTCAAACGCGATCCCGGCCGCGCCGGCCCGGTGCTGGAGGAGCTCTCCCGCACCGGGCGGACGGCGCTGGCGGACATGCGCCGCGTGCTGGGCGTGCTGCGCCAGGACGGCTCCCTGGAAAAGGCGGCGCTGGAGCCCATGCCCGACGGCGGTGGGATCGAGCCGCTGCTGGCAGGGTTCCGCCGCGTCGGCCTGCCGCTGCATGTATCCCAGAGCGGCCCACAGCTGCCGGTGGATCCCGCCTTTGCCCTCACTGTCTACCGGATTTTGCAGGAATCCCTCACCAATACGCTCCGCTACGGCCGCTCCGTCTACCGGGTCAGCGTGGAGATCGCGCATACGGTGCAGCCCGACGGCGCCAGCCAGGTGCTGCTGCGGATCACGGACGACGGCCGCGGCACCGAGGAGGGCTCCATGGGCACGGGCCAGGGCATCACCGGAATGAAGGAACGCGCCGGAATCTACGCCGGCACGGTCACCGCGGGCCCCGGGCCGCGCGGCGGCTGGATCGTGGAGGCCGTGCTGAACCCCACCATCGTCTGCCCAAAGGCAACGTCGGTGCAGGTCCATGAGGCCGGCGCCGCTCCCACCCCGCTGGCCCGCCCGGACGCCGGCACCCAACCACTGAAGGACGCCCCATGACGACACTGCCCGAGGCCGGCACCCGCATCCGCGTGCTGCTGGTGGACGACCAATCCCTGCTGCGGATGGGGTTCGCCCTGATCCTGGACGGGGAGGACGACGTCGAGGTGGTGGGGGAGGCGTCCGACGGCGCCGAGGCCATCGCCCTGGCCGCCGAGCTGGAGCCCGACGTCATTCTGATGGATGTCCGCATGCCGGTGCTGGACGGCATCGAGGCCACCCGCACCATCACCTCCGCCGGAGGTGCAGCGCGCATCATCATCCTGACCACCTTTGATCTGGACGAGTATGCCTTTGCGGGGCTGCAGGCCGGGGCCAGTGCCTTCCTGCTCAAGGACGTTGCCCCCGAGGAGCTGGTCCGCGCCATCCGCCTGGTGAACTCCGGCGATGCCGTGGTGGCGCCGCGGATCACCCAGCGCCTGCTGGAAAACTTTGTGCGCTCCTCGCCGGAGCGGCCAGCGGCGCCCCGGGACCCGCTGCTGGAGGACCTCACGCCGCGGGAGCTGGAGGTGCTGGAATCGATTGCGCAGGGGCTCTCCAATGCCGAAATTGCGCACACGCTGTTCCTGTCCGAGGCCACGGTGAAGACCCACGTGCGCCGGATCCTGACCAAGCTGCACCTGCGCGACCGCGTGCAGGTGGTGGTCTACGCCTACGAAACCGGCCTCGTCACCCCCAGCAACCCCGACTTCTAGCGGTCCCGCTGGTCGAGCCCGTCGAGACCCCGTCGGGGGCATCTGGTTGAATCGGTGTATGACTGTCGATCACATCCAGGACCTGGCCGCCTTTGTGGGCGCATCGCCGTCGAGCTTCCACGCAGCCGCGGAGGCCGGCCGCCGCCTGGCAGCCGCCGGCTTCGCCCAGTTGGACGAGGCCGCGCAGTGGCCCGCCACCGCCGGGAAGTACTTTGTGATCCGCGACGGCGCCATCGTCGCCTGGGTGCTGCCGGAGTCCGCCGGGCCCACCACGGCCTTCAACATCCTCGGCGCCCACACCGATTCGCCCTCCTTCAAACTCAAGCCCAAGCCCACCACCAGCGCCTTTGGCTGGCTGCAGGCCGGCGTCGAGGTCTACGGCGGGCCGCTGTTGAACTCCTGGCTGGACCGCGAACTGCAATTGGCCGGGCGCCTCGTGGCCACCGACGGCGTGGAGTCGTTGGTGGCAACCGGGCCGCTGCTGCGCTTCCCGCAGCTGGCCATCCATCTGGACCGGGCCGCCAATGAGGGGCTCGCTCTGGACAAGCAGCGGCACATGAACCCCATCTGGGGCCAGGGGACGCCCGCCACGGCGGACCTGCTGGGTCTGCTGGCCGATCGTGCCGGCGTCGACCCGGCGGCGGTGGGCGGCTTCGACATCGTGGTGGCCGACACCCAGCCCGGTGCCGTGTTCGGCGCCAACGGCGAGTTCTTTGCCTCCGGACGGCTGGACAACCTCTCCTCGGTGCACGCGGGCCTGGCGGCGCTGCTGGCCGTGGCCGACGGCGCTGTGCCTGCAGGCGGTCTGCCCGTGGTGCCGGTGCTGGCGGCCTTCGACCACGAGGAAGTCGGCAGCGCCTCCCGCTCCGGCGCCTGCGGGCCGCTGCTGGAGGACATCCTCGTCCGCATTTCCGACGGCTTGGGCGCCTCGGTGAGCGAGCGCCGCAGGGCCTTTGCGAACTCCTTCTGCGTCTCCGCCGACGCCGGGCACGCCGTCCACCCCAACTACCCGGAGCGCCACGACCCGGCCAACCACCCCGTGCTCAATGGCGGCCCGCTGCTGAAGATCAACGCCAACCAGCGCTACGCCACCGATGCCACGGGCGCTGCGGTCTGGGCCCGGCTGTGCGCCGCCGCGGCCGTGCCGTACCAGGAGTTCGTCTCCAACAACACCGTCCCCTGCGGCTCCACCATCGGCCCGCTGACGGCCACCCGGCTGGGCATCAGGACCGTCGACGTCGGCGTGCCGCTGCTGTCGATGCACTCGGCCCGCGAACTCTGCGGCACCAAGGATCCGCTCTACCTGGCCCGCGCCACCGAGGAGTTCTTCCGCACCGCCGTCTAACCCCGCCGGATTTCGACGGGCTCAATCACCGACCACCGGAACCAGGAGCCACCATGAATGACGTCCAGACCTACGCCGCCTCCCTCGATGGGCCGTTGAAGGCGGTGGCGGAGCGGCTGGAAGCCCTGCTGGACGCCGGCCTGCCCGCCGCCGAGGGGAAGCTGTGGCACGGGCACCCGGTGTGGATGGAGGACAAGGAGCCCATCGCCGGCTTCAAGGCATTTCCGCGCTATGTGACGCTCATGGTCTGGCAGGGCCAGACGCTCCAGGATCCCAGCGGCGCCCTCACGCCGTCGGGCTCGGCCCAGATGGCCACCGTCAAGCTGTCCTCCACGGCTGACCTTGACGAAGACGCCGTCACGGCCTGGCTCGCCCAACTGGCCGGCTGAACCGGCACGTTCAGCGGCTGCACAGCAAACACATAGCTTTGGGTTTGGGCCCCGCACAGAGAGGGCGGCTTTGCTTGAATCATGAACACTTCACCACACCCCAACCACGACCGCGGCCTTGAATTCGACCTGAAGACGCTGCTGACCCGCCGCCGGACCCTGGGCCTGTTCCTGGGCGCCGGTGCGGCCGCCAGCCTGGCCGCGTGCGCCCCGGCCGGCAGCACCGCCACCGGCGGCACCACAGCCAGCGCCACGACGTCGGCCGCCGGCACCAGCTCCGCCACCGCCACGGCCGGCGCCACGGCGTCGTCGTCGGCCACGGCCACCGTCACCCGGGCCATCGCCGAATGCGGCGTTGTGGAGACCCCCGATGAAACGGCCGGCCCGTACCCGGGAGACGGCTCCAACGGCCCGGACGCGCTGACGGCCTCCGGCGTCGTCCGCAAGGACATCACCAGCAGCTTCGGCACCTCCACCACGACGGCGGAGGGTGTGCCGCTGACCGTGACGCTGACCCTGCTGGACAACTCCAACGGCTGCAAGGCGCTGGCCGGGGCGGCCGTGTACCTCTGGCACGCCACCAAGGACGGCGAATACTCGCTCTACGACCTGCCGGATGAGAACTTCCTGCGCGGGGTCCAGGAGGCGGATGAAAACGGCCAGGTGACGTTCACCTCGATCTTCCCCGGCGCCTACAACGGCCGCTGGCCGCACATCCACTTCGAGGTGTTCGAGAGCATGTCCAACGCCACCAGCGCCGGGCAGATCCTCAAGACGTCCCAGATCGCCATGACGGAGGCCAGCTGCAACGAGGTCTACGCCACCGCGGGCTACGAAAGCAGCGCCCGGAACTTCCCCAACACCCCGCTGGCCCAGGACAACGTGTTCGGCGACGACGGCGGCAACTACCAGCTCGCCACCACCAGCGGTTCCGCCGCGGCCGGCTACTCGGCGGCGTTGAACGTCACCATCTAGGGCTGGATGGTTTTGGCGCCTACTGGGCCAGGCTGACCACCAGGTTGATGGTGGTGGCCAGGATGCCGGTGCCGAAAACGAACGCCAGCAGGCTGTGCCGCAGCGCCGCCGAGCGCATGCTGCGCGTGGTGATGTTGGTGTCCGAGACCTGGTAGGTCATGCCCAGGCTGAAGGCCATGTAGGCGAAGTCCGTGTACTGGGGGAGCTCCTCCTGGTTGAAGCTGATGCCGCCCGGTTCGCCGCCCGTGTAGTAGATCTCCGCGTAGCGCAGGGTGAAAAGGGTGTGCACCAGCAGCCAGGACATGGCCGTGCTGCCGAGGGCCAGCAGCGCCAGCAGCAGCTTGTCGGTTCCATGGGCGCCGCTGGCTCCGACCATCACCAGTCCGACGGCGGCCAGGCTGCCCAGCGCGGCGAGCAGGATCAACAGATCCGAGGTGCTCCGCCGGGGGTCCTCCGCCTGGGCGTGCGCGGCGGTCTGCACGTTGTCCATCCGGGCAATGGCCAGCCACACCCACACGTTGTAGATCAGGGCGGCCATGGCCCAGCCCACCGCGGGCGCGTAGATCCACTGGCCGGCCAGGCCGGTCGAAACCGCCGCCAGTACTCCGGCAGTTGCCATCGCAGCCAGCCGCAGCCGGGCGTGGACGGCCCGCCGGGAAGCCGCCGAAGGAGCTGAATCGTTCATGGCCCGATCATGCCACGGGCCCGGAGCCAATTGCTCCAGGCCCGTGCCTCCACTGTCCAGTGCCGCGCCGTGCGGATCACCGCTTGGCGTAGTCGGCAAACCCCTGCCAGTCGATCACGACGCACGGTTCGTCGCCCACGATCCAGGCGTCATGCCCGGGGGCGATGATGCCGAAGTCGCCGGGCCCGAACTCGACCTCTTCGCCGTCGTCCATGACCACGTTCATCCGGCCGGAAATCCAGTAGCCCATGTGGGCGGCCTGGCAGCTGTCCGTCTTGGCGATCGGCTTGACGTGTTCCGACCACCGCCATCCCGGAAGGAACGTTGCGCGTCCCACGCCGCCGTCGGCAATGTTCACCAGCTGGAGCTGGCCGGTGTTCCCCTCGAAGGGGCGGGTTTCCTCGGGTGAATCGAGGCTCTTGCGGATGATGCCTGACATCTCAACCTCACTGTTGATGATCCTGCTCGATTGCTGATGCTGCCCGCTGATCGTTTGTCTTCCCGACGACAAACGCGCGGTTGTTTTCCGGCCATTGCTGGCCCGCAGGGGCGCCGGACACCGCTGGTCCGCGCCGATACTGAAAACACTACGCCGCTGCCATATGTACGGATACGGGGTGGGCGGCACCACCCGCGCCGGACCGCCGTCGTCAGTACGGTAAGATAGATAAGTCTGTGCTGGCACCGGCCCGCGATTCCTTGCGGTCCACCGTCCGCAGACACCGCAAATGAACCTCCTGTTACGGAAAGACCGTAGCCGCTTAGCCCAAAGGAGGTGGGTTCACATATGCGTCCTTATGAATTGATGGTAATCATCGACCCCGATGTCGAAGAGCGTACCGTTGAGCCGTCGCTTCAGAAGTTCCTGAACGTCATCACGACCGATGGTGGAACCATCGAAAAGGTTGACATCTGGGGCCGTCGTCGACTGGCTTACGACATCAAGAAGAAGTCCGAAGGTATCTACGCCGTGGTGAACTTCACCGCTGAGCCTGCTACCGCTCAGGAACTTGACCGCCAGCTTGGTCTGAACGAGACCATCCTGCGCACCAAGATCATCCGTCCGGAAGACCAGAAGGTCGTTGCCGAGTAATCTCGGCCTCAACTTTTTGAAGCTTTCACCCGTAGGAACACAAGGAAGCAGGAGCAGATGGCAGGCGAAACCACTATCACAGTCATTGGTAACCTCACCAATGACCCCGAACTCCGGTTCACACCGAGCGGTTCAGCAGTAGCGAATTTCACCATCGCATCCACCCCGCGCACCTTTGACCGCCAGTCGAATGAGTGGAAGGACGGCGAAACGCTGTTCCTCCGCGCATCCATTTGGCGCGAAGCGGCCGAGAACGTTGCGGAGTCCCTGACGAAGGGAACCCGCGTCATCGTCTCCGGCCGACTCAAGTCGCGTACCTATGACACCAAAGAAGGCGAAAAGCGCACCGTCATGGAGCTTGAGGTCGACGAGATCGGCCCCTCGCTGCGCTACGCCAACGCCAAGGTCAACCGCACCCCCCGCTCCGGCGGCGGTGGCGGCAACTTCGGCGGCGGCAACCAGGGCGGCAACGCTGGTGGTTTCGGTGGCAACTCCGGCGGAGGAAACTCCGGTTGGGGCGGCGGCCAGACCCAGTCCTCTCCTGCAGAAGACCCGTGGGCACAGCCCTCTGGTGGATCGCAGGGTTGGGGCGCGGGCCCGGATTCGTCCGAGCCTCCCTTCTAAAAAACAAACTTTGTGCGGCAACCGCCGTGCACACACCATCCCGCGGATTAACGTCCACGGGCTCCACGAATATTAAGGAGCTCCACGATGGCTAAGGCTGAACTCCGTAAGCCCAAACCAAAGTCCAACCCCTTGAAGGCCGCTGACATCACCGTCATCGACTACAAGGACGTAGCATTGCTGCGCAAGTTCATCTCTGACCGCGGAAAGATCCGTGCACGTCGTGTCACGGGTGTCACCGTTCAGGAGCAGCGCAAGATCGCCCAGGCAATCAAGAACGCCCGCGAAGTTGCACTGCTGCCCTACTCCGGCGCTGGCCGCGGTTAAGGGAGAGAAAACACATGGCAAAGCTCATTTTGACCCACGAAGTTACCGGTCTCGGTACTGCAGGTGACGTTGTTGAGGTGAAGAACGGTTACGCACGTAACTACCTTCTGCCCCGCGGCTTCGCCCTGACCTGGACGAAGGGTGGCGAGAAGCAGGTTGAGTCCATCAAGGCTGCCCGCGCTGCCCGCGAGCACGCTTCCGTTGAAGCTGCTCAGACCCAGGCTGCCGCTCTGACCGCAAAGCCGGTCAAGCTGGCTGTCAAGGCCGGCGAGTCCGGCCGCCTGTTCGGCACCGTCAAGGTTGCCGACATTGCTGCTGCCGTTGAGGCTGCAGGTCTGGGCACCATTGACAAGCGCAAGGTTGAACTGCCTGCACACATCAAGAGCACCGGCTCCTACACCGCAATCGTGCGTCTGCACGACGACGTGTCGGCAACCATCGTTCTGGACGTTGTTGCAGCTAAGTAGTCCTTAGCAAACGTCGAAGGGCCTCCACCGTTTCGGTGGGGGCCCTTCGTTGTGCCCGGGTCCCGTTCCTCTGATCCGCCCTGCCACCCTCCGCGAACTGGCATTTGGGGACAGTGTGGAGCGCCGGGACTGTCCCCAAGTGTTTGTTCGCGGGGGTTGTGGGGGCGGCTAGGAGTTGTGGAAGAGCTCGAAGCCCTCGCGGATGAGGCGCTCCAGTTCATCTATGTCGACGTCGGACAGCCGGGTGATGTAGACGCAGGCCACGCTGCTTTTGAACTTGCCCAGGCGGGACATGTCTGCGCCGTCGAAGAGCAGGCCATAGAGGACAAGGCTGGTCTTGCGGGGTGAAAATCCGACGGCGAAGGTGTCACCCTCGCGGCCGGATTCATAGGCGTAGTGGTGGTTTCCGAAGCCGATCATGGATGGACCCCACATGGTGGCGGGCTGCCCCGTGATCTCTTCCATGATTTCCAGCAGCACCAGCGCATCCTTGCGCCGCACCTCCGGCACGACACCGGCAATGAACTCCCGTGGCGGGACTGTGGTGGCAACCGTCTTGTTGTCCGCCATGGCTACATCCTTTCGACGAAGGTCTTGGCGTCCGCCAGGCTCATGCCCGTGTAGTGCCGCAGCAGGGCGATGGCCTGCAGCTTCTGACCACCGCGGACCATGCCCTGGATCTGCATCACAAGGGCCGGGTTGACCCCGGGGGGCTGCGGCGCCGCGTTCTGGCCCTGCGCCGGCAGGTTCTGGCCGTGGGTGTCGTTCTGCCCTTGGACCGGTGTGGTGCGGAAGGCGCCGCTGCCCGAGTAGCCAGTGCGGCCGGCCGGGTGGGTCCCACGGTGGGCTGCCGCGGCCTGCGCAGCCGCGGCGGTGGCGGCCGCCGAGCGGCGGGCCAGCTCCTGCTGGTATTTGTCCGCATCGGACAGGCCGGTGGAACTGGGCCCGCCGGCCTTCGCCGCCCAGATGAGGAGGGCAATGCCTACGGCGGCAACGACGGCCACAATGATCCAATCCATACCCTGAGCTTAGGCCACGATTGCCACCGGGTGAATGCGGTGCCGCCGGTTCACGAATGGTCAAATTCGATGGGTGTTCGACGGAACTCTGGACGCTCAAACATCCGACCTATAGTGTGGGCAGCATCACGCGTGTTATGGATAACACCCCCTGCCCTCTCCGCCCCTGCCGTCAGTGTGGCCCCGATCATCAGAGGTAGCATGGTTTTCCAGAAGTTCAGAAAGTCTTTGATCAGACCAATAGCGACGGCCTCCGCCGTCGCCCTGGTTGCTGGCATTGGCGTGGGGACCATGGCGGGCGCAACTGCTGCGGTTCCGGCGGTGGCGCCGGCCACCAGCGCAGGGATCAAGGCCGCGTCGCAGCTCAGTGCCGCAGACCAGACGCTTTGGTACAACGCCCCCGCCACCAATTGGGAGACGCAGTCGCTGCCCATCGGCAACGGCAGCCAGGGTGCCAGCGTGTTCGGCGGCAAGACCAGCGACCAGCTCAGCCTGAACATCGACAGCCTCTGGTCCGGCGGTCCGGGGTCCGCGGGCTGGACCGGCGGCGGCTGGCCTGCCGGGACGCACCAGGGCGCTCTGAAGAGTGTGCAGGACACCATCACCGCCAACGGCTCGATGAACCCGGATGGCGTGGCCCGCCTGCTCGGAAACCCGTCCTACAGCCAGCCCGGCACCGGCGTCATTCCCGGCTTCGGCTCGTACCTGGACTTTGGGCAGCTCTACTACGATGTCCCGGATGCCGCCACGGTGGCCAACTACCGCCGCGACCTGAATCTGGCGGACTCTGTGGCCGGCGTCAGCTACACCAACGCCGCGGGCGCCAAGGTCAGCCGCCAGTACCTGGCGTCCAACCCGGACAACAGCGTGGTCAGCCACTTCGAGGCGGACCGCCCTGGACAGATCAGCTTCTCCACGAGCTTCACCTCGCCCAACAATGCCACCGTCACCGCCGCCAACGGCCGCATCACCGTGACAGGCGTCGTCGCTGACAACGGCCTGAAGTATGAAATGCAGGCCCAGGTGGTGGTCGACGGCGGGACGCTGGCCACCACTGCCACGGGCGTCATCGTGGCGGGTGCCAACAGCGCCACGGTCCTCCTGACCATGGGCACCAACTACAAGGACAACTACCCGACGTACCGCGGTGTTGACCCGCACGCCGGGGTGACTGCCGCCGTCGATGCCGCCACGGCCAAGGGCTTTGCCGCCGTCCGTGCCGCACACCTGGACGACTACCACGCGTTGTACAACCGCATGAGCGTGAACCTGGGTGGGCACCTGCCGGCCGACGTCCCCACCAACACCCTGCGGTCCACCTACACCGGCGGCAGCTCGTCCTCGGACCGTGCGCTGCAGGCCCTGTTCTTCAACTACGGGCGCTACATGCTGATTTCCAGCTCCCGCCCGGGCTCCCTGCCGGCCAACCTGCAGGGCATCTGGAGCAACACCAACGCACCGCCGTGGCAGGCCGACTACCACACCAACATCAACCTGCAGATGAACTACTGGCTGGCCGAGGTCACCAACCTGTCCGAGACCGAAGAGCCGCTGAACGATTTCATGGCAGCCCTGGTGGAGCCGGGCAAGAAGACGGCCCAGTCCATCTTTGGTGCGGATTCGCCCGGCTGGATCGTCAACCAGAACACCAACATCTTCGGTTTCACTGGCGTGCATGACTGGTCCACCTCCTTCTGGATGCCCGAGGCCGCGGCCTGGATGATGCAGCCGGTGTACGAGCACTACGCCTTCAGCGCCGACCTGGACTACCTGCGCGACACGGCCTACCCGATGATGAAGGGGGCCACGGAGTTCTGGATCCACAACCTCAAGCCGGACCCGCACGACAACAACCGCCTGGTGGTCACCCCCAGCTATTCCCCGGAGCAGGGCGACTTCACCGCCGGTGCCGCCATTTCCCAGCAGATTGTCGCCAACCTCTTCAAGGACACCCTGGAGGCGGCCACCAAGCTGAACGCCGACGCCCCCTTCCGTGCGCAGCTGCAGGATTCCATCAACCGGCTCGATCCGGGCCTGAAGGTGGGCTCCTGGGGCCAGATCCAGGAATGGAAGTACGAGGACCCGGCCACCACGCTGGACAACCCCACCAACCAGCACCGCCACGCCTCCAACCTCTTCGCCCTCTACCCGGGCGATGCGATCGACGTGCGCAACGATCCGGTCCTGGCCGCCGCGGCGCGCACGTCCCTGGATGCCCGCGGCGACGGCGCCACCGGCTGGTCCAAGGCCTGGAAGATCAACTTCCTGGCCCGCCTGCTGGACGGCAACAACGCCGAGCGCATGCTCTCCACGCTGCTGAAGAACAACACCTACGACAACCTCTGGGACGCGCACCCGCCGTTCCAGATCGATGGCAATTTTGGCGCCACCTCCGGCGTCGCCGAGATGCTGCTGCAGTCCCACTCCAACGCCATCGACATCCTCCCGGCCCTGCCGGCCAAGTGGACCGAGGGCGCCGTCTCCGGTCTGAAGGCCCGCGGCGGATCCGAGGTTGGCGTCAGCTGGGCCAACGGCGCGGCGTCGACGGCGGTCATCAAGCCCGCCGTCGACGGCACGGTCACCGCCCGCTCGACCCTGTTCGACGGCAAGTTCACCATCTCGGACAAGACCACCTCCGCCACCGTTCCCGGAACGCGCAATGCCGACGGCACCGTCAGCTTTGCCGGCGTCGCGGGCCACGACTTCGTCATCACGGCGACGGCATGGATCGCGCTCTCGGCCCCGGCCTCCGTGCCCGGTGCCAAGTCCTTCACTGTGGATGTCACGCTCAACGCCTCCGGCGCCGACCTGGCCGCCGTCCAGCTCGCCGTCCTGGCTCCGGCAGGCTGGACGGTGGAGCCGGCAACGGCCGCCACCGCCGTCGTGCCGGCCGGCACCAGCGCCACCAAGACCTTTACCGTCAAGGCACCGACCAGCCCGCTGGGCGACGCCACGCTCAAGGCGACGCTGTCCAGCGGCGGCACCACCCTGCTGGCGCAGCGGTCCCTCACCATCACCGACCCAACGGTGGTGCAGTGCACCGCCATGACGGCGATCGCGGCCTCCAGTGCGGAGAACAGCGCCAGCGAAAAGGATCCCGTCACCAACCTGACGGACTGCGATTCCAACTCGCCGTGGCACTCCGCGTGGAGCACCGGCAGCACTCCGCCGCCGCACTGGGTGATTGTGGACCTGGGCAAGGCGCGCAATGTGGTGTCAGCCGGCTGCATCGCCCGGGCCTCGGCCAACGGCCGCATCAAGGACGTCAAGATGGAAACCAGCGTCGACGGCGTCGCGTGGAAGGTTGGCGGCACTGCCGTCTGGACCAATACGACGGGAGAGCAGACGGTTTCGCTGGATGGGTCCCCGGCCCGCTTCCTGCGGATGACCGGCGTCACCTCGTACGACGGCCAGTGGGTCGCCTGCGGGGAGTTCACCGCCAAGGAGCGCACTGCTGCTGCGACGACGTCGGCTCCGGCCACGACGAGCGCGCCGGCCACCACAACGGCCGCTCCGACGGCGACTGCCACCACTACGGCGACGGCAACGTCCACCGCCCCGTCAACTGCCACCGCGACGGCGTCGGCGTCGGACACCGCAACCAACGCCCCGACGGATGGCCCCGGCACCACGCCGGCCCCGCCCGTCACGGTGACGCGCGGCTCCGGCCTGGTGGTCAACGCCGGCGGATTCGGCGCGGGGGAGTCCGTCAAGGCCGTGATCCACTCGGATCCGACCGACATGGGTACCTTCTCCGCCACGGCGGAAGGTGCCGTGAGTGCCACGTGGCAGGTCCCCGCCGACTTCGCCACAGGCAGCCACACCGTGGTGCTGACGGGCCTGGCCTCCCGGCTGGTGGTCGAGGTGCCGGTGGTGGTGCTCGCATCCGCTGACGCCCCGGCCCAGGCTCCGCAGGATCCGGATCTGGCCAACACGGGTGCGGGGCAGCTGCCGCTGCTCCTCGGATTCGCGCTTCTGGTGCTTGCCGCCGGTGCGCTCATCCGCCACCGTTCCCGCCGGGGGCACATGCCCAAACGGGCATAACGACTGGTCAGAGATGCCGCAGGGGTAATTCACAACACAGGCATATGTGCTGTGGATATCCCCTGAGGTATAGCTGTTTTTCAGTCCTGTCAACATGGCAGAAACCGCCGGGTGTGGATGAAAAATAGGTCAAAAATACTTTTCATCCACAGCCTGTGTGGAACGTTTCCGCAGGTCAGGGGCCGGTTGTTGACATTTGCCCACAGATATCCACAACCTTCTCCCCAGCCTGTGCACAAGGCATGGCACATTATGCACACGTTATCCACAGGAGCGGTGGATAACGGGGTTGGCGGAGGCCCCTGCAGGGCATAACGTTGCAGCATCCCCCACTAGCGAACCCCGGTTTCAGAACCTCGGTGTCGGTGCCTGGTGGTAGGACTAGAGCAGCAATTCAGGTGGACCCGCCAGCGGTTCGCCGCAGTCCGGCCCAGCGGCCGGGAAAGTGGGCAGGAAACCATGTCAGCGCCAGCGACAGACCAACCGGGACTCACCCGCGAGCCGGATTTTGCCCGGACCCCGCCGCAGGATCTCGTTGCGGAGCAGAGCGTGCTCGGCGGCATGATGCTCTCCAAGGACGCCATCGCCGATGTGGTCGAGGTGCTGCGGGGCAATGACTTCTACCGGCCCTCCCATGAATCCATCTACGAGGCCATCCTTGACCTCTACGGCCGCGGCGAGCCCGCCGATGCCGTCACCGTGGCCGATGAGCTCACCAAGCGCCAGGAAATCGCCAAGGTGGGCGGCCCGGCCTATCTGCACCAGCTCATCCAGTCCGTACCCACCGCGGCCAACGCCGGCTTCTACGCCGAAATCGTCTCCGAGCGCGCCGTGCTGCGCCGCCTGGTCACCGCCGGCACCAAGATCGTCCAGATGGGCTACGCCAACGACGGCGAGGTTGAGGACATTGTCAACGCCGCCCAGGCGGAGATATTCAAGGTGGCCGAGCGCCGCACCTCCGAGGACTATGTGGCGTTGAAGGACGTCATGGAGTCCACCGTGGACGAAATCGAGGCCTCCGGGCACCGCGGCCAGGGCATGACGGGTGTGCCCACCGGATTCTACGAATTCGATGAGCTCACCAACGGTCTGCACCCGGGCCAGATGATCGTCATCGCCGCGCGCCCCGCCGTCGGAAAGTCCACCTTTGCCCTGGACTGGGCCCGCTCGGCGGCCATCAAGCACAACATGGCAACGGTGATCTTCTCCCTGGAAATGGGCCGCAACGAGCTGGCCATGCGTCTGCTCTCCGCCGAGGCCACCATCAGCCTGCAGGATCTGCGCAAGGGAACGGTCAAGGACGACCAGTGGTCCAAGATCGCCACCACCATGGGCCGGATGAACGATGCCCCGCTGTTCATTGACGACAGCCCCAATATGTCCCTGATGGAAATCCGCGCCAAGTGCCGCCGCCTGAAGCAGCAGCACGACCTCAAACTCGTGGTGCTGGACTACCTCCAGCTGATGTCCTCCGGCAAGAAGGTCGAATCGCGCCAGCAGGAGGTCTCCGAGTTCTCCCGTGCCCTGAAGCTTCTGGCCAAGGAGCTGCAGGTTCCTGTGGTGGCGCTCTCGCAGCTGAACCGTGGTTCCGAGCAGCGTACGGACAAGAAGCCCATGGTGTCCGACCTTCGTGAATCCGGCTCCATCGAGCAGGATGCCGACATGGTCATCCTGCTGCACCGCGAGGACATCTACGACAAGGAATCACCGCGCGCAGGTGAGGCCGATGTGATTGTGGCCAAGCACCGTAACGGCCCCACGAAGACCCTGGTGGTGGGCTTCCAGGGCCACTACTCGCGCTTCTCCAACATGGCCGCGGACGCCGGCGCCGGCGGTGGCGGCTACTGACCCAACTGAGTGACACTTATGACACGTTCCGGGCCACGGAACGTGTCATAGCTGTCACCCAGTTGGGGTGCGCAGCCGGAACTTCGCCTCGATGCGCTGGCCTGCGCAGCCCGCGGCGACAATGAGCAGAGCCCCGCACGCGGACATCCAGCCCAGCCGATCGCCTGCCACCAGCAGCCCAGTGGCCACGGCCCAGACGGGTTCCGTGCCCATCAACAGGCTGGCCCGGGAGGCCGAGGTGCGCCGCACGGCCCACAGCTGCGCCAGAAAGGCGAACACGCTGCACGCCAGACCCAGATAGAGCGCCCAGCCCCATTGCGCCGGGCCAAAACCGGCGACGGCGGACAGCGTGCCACGCGGGTCCAGGGACAAAGCAAGCACCGCGCACACTGTGCTCTGGATGAGCGTCACAGTCACCGAACTGTAGGGTTTGCCGCGTGTCAGCGCGCTGAGCAGCGTGACATGCACGGCCCGCACGCCCGCCGCAGCCAGCATCAGCAGGTCCCCGGCGTTCGGCACGCGGAAGCCCTGGGGTGAGACCAGCAGCGCCACGCCCACCACGGAGACAACGGCTGCCGCGAAGAAGCCGGGCGGGAGCCAGCGGCGTTGGGCGGCCGAGTCCACCAGCGGGGTGAAAATGACCGCCAGTGAGATGATCAGCCCGGCGTTGGTCGCCTGTGTCTGTGCCACGCCCGCCGTCTCCAACAGCAGTACGGCTGCCTGGGTCAGGCCCAGCAGCACCCCGGTGGCGAGTTCGGCCGGTCCCGGCAGCCGTCGAACCCAGAGGAACCACACTCCGCCGAGCGCGGCGCTGGCGATGCCAAAGCGGACAGCCAAAACCGCCGGTACGGATGCCGCCTCGGTCAGCTCCTTCGCAGCCACATAGCTTGTTCCCCACACGATGGCCACGCCCATCAATGCCATGTCTACGCCGAAGCGGGTCCAGAAAGTCTTCACCGCTCCAGTCTTTGGCGGCAATAACAATAGGACAAGATACCTATTCGATGTCCGATCCATTAGCTTGGAATTATGTCTTGGCAGAAGATCCGTGGCGGGGACCGCCCATGATGGAGCTGGGGCAGCTGCGTGCCCTGCGAGAGCTCAGCGAGCGGGGCAGCATCGCCGCGGCCGCCCGGGCACTGCACGTCACGCCGTCGTCCATCTCCCAGCAGCTCAGCGCCCTGGCCCGCCGGGCCGGCACCCCGCTGACCTTCAGGGACGGGCGCCGCACTTCACTCACCCCGGCCGGGCTGGCCCTGGCGCGGGCCGCCGTCGGAGTCGAAGTGGCGATGGAACGGGCCGAGTCGGCAGTGGGGAGCTTCCGGCAGGATGCCCGCGCCCAGGTGCGCGTGGCCGCCTTCCACAGCGCCGGGCTGGCGCTTTTCCGCCGGCTGGCGGCGGAGTTTGTCCACGAGGATGGTCCGCAGCTGGTGCTCGGCGATGCCGACGTGGCGCAACAGGACTTCCCGGCGCTTGCGGCCGACTATGACCTGGTGCTGGCCCACAGGCTGCCCAACAGCCCTCCCTGGCCGGAGTCGGTGGCCGTGGTGCCGTTGGCGTTTGAGCCGCTGGACATCGCCCTGGCGCGCAGCCACCCGCTGGCGGCCAAACCGACCCTGCTGCCGGCGGATCTGCGCGGGGCGGAATGGGTGGCCGTCCACGAGGGGTTCCCGCTGCAGGGTGCCATCGAGCTCATCCAGACGCTGGCGGGGGAGGAGGCGGTGGTGCGGCATCGGATCAACGAGTTCTTTGTCGCGGCATCCCTGGTGGAGGGTGGCGGCTTGGCCGCATTGATTCCGCGCTACACGGTGGCCCGCCGGCTGTTCCCGGCACTGGTTCTGCGTCCACTGGCGGCCCCGGTGCTCGGCCGGCACATCGACATCCTGGCCCGGCCCGAGGCGCTGGAGCGCGGCGGCGCGGCACAGGTGGTTCAAGCCCTGCAGACCATCATGGCCGCCGTCATCGAAGAAACCCACGCCGATTCCACATCCACCGTGGACCCAACTGGGTGACAGATATCTCACGTTCCGGGCCCCGGAACGTGAGATAACTGTCACCCAGTTGGGACGGCTAGGGTTGACCGGTGAGAAAAGAACCGGTTGCCCGCAAGATCCTCCACCTGGCGGTGCCCGCCTTTGGCGCGCTGATTGCCGAGCCGCTGTTCCTGCTGGCGGATTCGGCCATCGTGGGCCACCTCGGCGTGGACCAGCTCGCCGGTGTCGGCCTGGCCGCAACGGTTCTGCAGAGCGTGGTGGGCCTGATGGTCTTCCTGGCCTACTCCACCACCCCGGCCGTCGCCCGGCTGGTGGGCGCCGGCCGGCGCCCGGAGGCGCTGGCCGTGGGCCGCGATGGAATCTGGCTGGCAACACTGCTGGGTGCCGTGCTGGCGGTGGCGGGGTATCTGGCCGCCGCTCCGCTGCTGGCGGGCATGGGCGCCAGCGGCGCCGTGCTGGACTACGCCGGCGAGTATCTGCGCATCTCCATGGCCGGCGTGCCGGCGATGCTGGTGGTGCTGGCGGCAACCGGTGTGCTCCGCGGCCTGCAGGACACAAAGACGCCGCTGCTGGTGGCCGGAGCTGGATTCCTCGTCAACATCCTCCTGAACCTGTTCCTGGTCTACGGCCTGGACCTCTCCGTTGCCGGCTCCGCGCTGGGGACGGCGCTGGCCCAGTGGGGCATGGCCGCCGTGTACCTGGTGATGGTCGGGCGCGCCGTGCGGGCCCATGGCGTGGGGCTGCGTCCGCACTGGGCGGGGGTGGGCGCCGTATCGCGGGTGGGCAGCTGGCTGATGCTGCGCACGCTGAGTCTGCGCCTGGCCATCCTGGCCACGGTTCTGGTGGCCACGGCCCAGGGGCCCGTCAATCTGGCCGCCCACCAGCTGGCCATGACCATCTTCACCTTCCTTGCCTTCGCCCTGGATGCGCTGGCGATCGCAGCCCAGGCGCTCATCGGCAAGGAGCTGGGGGCCGGAAATGTGCCCGCCGTGAAACTGCTGACCCGCACCATGGTGCTGTGGGGGCTGGGCTTTGGCGCCGGAACGGGCGTGCTGCTGCTGGCGGCCTCGCCCTGGGCCGGCTGGGTTTTCAGCACCGATCCGGCCGTGCACCGGGCGCTGGCCGCCGCCCTGGTGGTGATGGCACTGGCCCAACCGGTGGCCGGCTTCGTCTTTGTGCTCGACGGCGTGCTGATCGGGGCGGGCGACGCGCGGTACCTGGCCTTGGCCGGGCTGGTGAACCTGGCGCTGTACCTGCCTCTGCTGTGGTGGGTGGCGGCCGCAGCAGAGGGCGGAACGCCGTCGGGCCTGATGTGGTTGTGGCTGGCCTTCAGCGTCGGCTACATGGCCGCCCGTGCCGCCACCCTGGGCCTGCGCGCCCGCACCGAGGCGTGGATCCGCCCGGGGGCGCACTGAGCGCCCCCTAAACTGGAGGGGTGAGTGAACACCCCGCACCCCGCCCCGCCCCGTCCACCGTGACCGAGGGCGACGCCGTCCTTTGGCAGCCGGTGCTGCTGCGCGCCGTGGCCGCCCTGGCCTTCGGCGCCGCCACCGTCTTCTTGACGGTGCCCACGACGGCCGGCATGGGCGTGCTCGCGGGCGCCTACTTCGTGCTGGTTGGCGCTGCCCTGCTGCTGGTGGTGCGGCGCCTGGCCGCAAGCCTGTCCCTGTCCGCCTCCAGCGCGCCTGTGCTTGCCCTGGCGGTCCCCGCCGCCCATCTGGCCGTGGCCGGCGTCGTGGCGGCCGTGGCGGGCTCGCCGGAGCTTCTGGGCTGGTACGGGGCCTTTGCCCTGGCCCTTCTCGGCCTGGGCGAACTGTATGCCGCGGTGGCCTTGAAGGGGCGCACCGTCCTGTCCCGCGACTGGCTGGTCTCCGGCGTCGTGATGCTGGGGACCGCCGCCGTGCTGCCGTTCGTGGCCGCCGCGGGTGCCAAGGCCGTCCTGGGTGTGACCGGGGGAGGGGCCCTCATCACCGGGGCGCTGTGGCTGCTGTGCGCGCTGACCATCCGGCACGACGGCCGCGCATCGGCAAAGGCCGTAAACTAGAGACATATGGTTCTACGTTGCGTAGAACCAATGCCGGCGCTTGGCGTGCGGCACGGGCCCCGGCCCGCAGAATGAACGCCGCCCCCGCGGCCAACCAGGAGGAACGACGTGGCCAACCCCGCACCGCAGCAGTCCGGCGGACCCAAGACGTCGGTCAAAGCACCGCTGATGTTTTCGGCCGCCCTGGCCGCCGTCGCCGGCATCGTCACCCTGGTGGTCTCCACCGGCGGCACCCGGCACGAACTGCGCTGGGACCTTGCAGCCATTGCCTTCGGCGTGGCATTCATCGTGACCCTGGTGGTGGCCGCCATGCTCTCCATGAGCCACAAGGAGAACGCCCCGCACCTGGGCCAGGGCTCGGGCATCAACCTGACCTCGGCGGAGCGTCTGGCGCAGCAGCAGGAACGCGACAGGAAGGCCGGCAACGACGACGCCGGTCCGGCCTCCTCCGCTTAGACGCACCTCCCACCCGCCTGTCCACCCCGGGAGCGTCCACCCCGGGAGCGTTCACCCCGGGAGTGTTCACCTCAGGGTGGACAGGGTCCCGGTGATCCGTTCGTGCACCGCCGCATCCACGGTGATGCCGGCGGCCCGCAGCGCCATCACGGCCGCGCCCACCATGCCGTCCTCCACGAGGACCGCCTGCGCCGGCCCCCCGCCCGCGCCAAACGCTCCTGACACGGCGTCGAGCACGGCCGCCCCCACGGCGCCGCCCTTCGTCAACACGCTGCCACCGAACACCAGTGGGCCCTGGACGCCGGGATCCGCCACGGCCGCCAGTGTGCGCGCCAGATGGCCCGCCGCCCGGGCCAGGATGTCCTGCGCCACCGCATCTGCAGCCGGGGCAAAGGCCAGGGGTGCGAAGCGGCTCAACTCCACCGGGCGCAGCGCATAGGCCGCCTTCATCAGCGCCTGCTGGGCCGCCACCCGGCCGTCGATGCGGTTTTTCGGATCCCAGGCAATGTCCAGCGAATCCAGCAGGAGCGCCGTCAACGCCGTCGGCGCACCGCGTCCATCAAGGGCTGCCACTGCGGCATGAACCACCTCCCGGCCCAGCCAGAATCCCGAGCCGTCATCGCCCAGAAGCCACCCCGCGCCGTCGCTCACGGCATCGAGCGCCCCGTCCTTGATGCGGGCCCCCACGGCACCGGTGCCGGCCATCAGCGCGTAGCCATTTGTGTGGAATGTACCGGAGTAATAACCAGCCAAAAGATCAGATTCAATCACGGTGTTTCCGTCGAGGCCGAGGGTAATAAAGCGTTCATGAAAAAGATGACCATGAATTTGCACGGATGCACCCGCCATGGCGACGGCCGCTCCGGACAGCGAAACGGCCCCCTTTCTGGACGCCTCAACGGCCTGCGTGGCGGCGTCTTCCAGAGAGGCCAAAGCGGCCTCAATTCCGCTGGAAATAGGGTTTCCTACGCCTGATCGGCCGTAGCCCAGGCAGGTCCCGGAGGCGTCGACAACCACCGCCCGGGTGGAGGTTCCGCCGGCGTCGATTGCAAGAAATTTTTCCATCGTTATCATTCCGTGTCCTAAGTGTGACTTGACTAACACTGGCAGTGAGAATAGTTTTCAAGCACCAGCCCCGATCAAGAAACGGATTTTCACATGTCAGCCTTCACCGCCCCCTCGTCAGCAGGCAATGCTGTCGGTCTGGTGAACCGCATTCAGGCAAAACTACCCGAGATGCCTGCTGCCATGGCCAAGATCGGATCGTTCCTGCTGCAGCACCCGCAGGCACCGTTGCAGCTCTCGATCATGGAGCTGGCGGAGAAGACTGGCACGTCCCCGGCTACGGTGACGCGCTTCTGCCGGCTGTTGGGCTACGCCGGCTATGTGCCGTTCCGTGTGAGCATTGCCTCGGACATGGGACGCAATGACGCCCGCGAGTCCTGGAAGGCCGACATCGGCCGCGCCTTTGGCCCCGATGATTCACCCCGCGATGTGCTGAGCACCCTGGTCAACGCCCACACGCGCTCCCTCGAGGAAACCGCGGCCGTGATGGATCTGGCCTTGATGAACAAGATTGCGCGCCGGATCGCCCTGTGCGCCCATGTGGACATCTACGGCATCGGCGGCAGCGCCGTCATGGCCAAGGAGCTCCAGTCCCGGCTGTACCGCATCGGCGTCAATGCCCACCACTGGTCCGAGGTCCACGCTGGCCTGACCAGCGCCGCGATCCAGGACGGCAATTGCGTGGCCATCGGCATCTCCAACACCGGCCGCACCGAGGAGACCATCCAGATGCTGCGCCAGGCCGGGGCCGCCGGTGCGCTGACCGTGGCACTGAGCAACAATCCCAGTTCGCCCCTGGCGGAGGCCGCGGATCTGCAGATCATCACCTCCGTCCACGAGCAGTTTCTGCAGCCGGACGACCTCTCGGCCAAGCACGTCCAGCTGCTGGTCCTCGACCTGATCTACCTGCTGGTGGCCCAGGTCAACTTCTCCCAGACCACCTCGAAGCTGGCCTCCTCGGCCATGGCCGTCTCCCCGCACCGCCGCCCGACACGTGCCGAGGCCAAGGCCGACGCCGGCCACCATTCCGTCCACACCGGCGTGAGCAGAAGGAAGAATCATGTCTGAGTCGATCACCGCGTTCCACTCCGAGGTTTCCGCCCGCCTGGACGCACTGTCCGCCGAGGCGCGCAATGGATCCCTGGATGCCGCCGTGGACGCCATGGTGGAGTCCATCCTGGCCGGCGGCGTGGTGCAGGCCTTCGGCACCGGCCACTCCGAGGCCTTTGCGATGGAGATCGCCGGCCGGGCCGGCGGGCTCATCCCGACCAACAAGATCGCCCTGCGCGATGTGGTCCTGCGCGGCAGCCGCGATGCGAGCATCCTTTCCGGCGCTTCGCTGGAACGCGACCCCTCCGTCGTCGACGAACTTTTCGACCTCTCCCCGGTGCGCCCGGGGGATGTCTTCATCATCGCTTCCAACTCCGGCGTGAATGGGTCCATTGTGGGCCTGGCGCTGCGGGCCAAGGAAGCGGGCCACACGGTGATTGCCGTAACTTCCCTGGAACACACCAATGCAGTCGACACAAAACACCCAAGTGGTGTGCGTCTCAGTGAAGTTGCGGATATTGTTATCGATAACAAGGCACCGTATGGCGACACCACCCTCCAGGTTTCCGGTGGGGGAGGTGTCGGGGCCGTCTCATCCATCACAGCCGCATTCATTGCGCAGCTGCTGACGATTGGAACGGTCAACCGCCTTGCCACCTCCGGGAAAACGCCGCCCATCTATATTTCCGCAAATATTCCGGGCGGCGACGAGCACAACAAAGCACTTGAAGACCTTTACAAGGACCGAATCAGGCGCGACGCATGACCTTGGGCCCGTTGCAGCATTCCCAGCCTGCGGCGCCTGATGATCCACCTGCAGTACGAACGGCATCACCGAACAAAATTCGCACCATCTATGGAAGGCAGTAAAAGAATGAGCATTCAGAACAAACCTCTGGAACGGCGCGGCTTCCTGCGCGGCGTCCTGGCCACCGCTGTACTTGTTCCCGTGGGCGGCGCCCTGGCTTCATGTGCTGGTGGCGGCGGCGCTACTGAGTCCTCCGCTCCCGGTGGTGCGGTTTCGGCCGACAACCCGTTCGGCATGGCCGACAAGGCCAACGTTGACGCAGTAATCTTCAAGGGCGGCTACGGCATCGACTACGTCGAGTTCGCCGGCAAGATCCTGGAAAAGAACCACGCCGGATCCACCGCCAAGATCTCCCCCTCCACGGACATCTCCCAGGAGCTGCAGCCCCGCTTCGTCGGTGGCAACCCGCCGGACCTGATCGACAACTCCGGCGCCAAGTCCATCGGCTTCTCCACCATTTTGGACCAGCTGGAGGACCTGACCAGCGTCACCGAGGCCAAGAACCTCGAAGGCACTGTCATCAAGGACACCCTCTACGCGGGCGTTCTGGCTCCGGGCACCTTCGATGGCAAGCTGGCAGCACTGAACTACGTGCTGACCGTCTACGCCATGTGGTACTCCGCCTCCCTGTTCGAGGAGAATGGCTGGACCGTTCCCAAGACCTGGGACGAGGCCTATGATCTGGGCATGAAGGCCAAGGAGAAGGGCAAGTTCCTCTTCGTCTGGGGCATGGAAGCCGCCACGTACTACCAGGAAATGGCCATTGCCTCCGCCATCAAGGAAGGCGGCGACGAGGTTCGTCTGGCACTGGAGAACCTGAAGGCAGATTGCTGGTCCAACCCGGCCATCCAGAGCGTCTTCACCTCCATCAAGAAGATCGTCGACGCCGGCCTGTTCAAGCCCGGTGGCGCCGGCACCAAGTTCACTGCCGCCCAGGCACAGTGGAGCAACAACCAGGACGCCCTGCTCTACCCCTCCGGCTCGTGGATCGAAAACGAGATGAAGGACCAGACCAAGGCCGGCTTCAAGATGACGGGTGCTCCGGTCCCGACCGTGACCGCCAGCCCCAAGATCCCGTTCGCGGGCCTGCACAGCGCCTCCGGCGAGCCGTTCATCATCCCCTCCAAGGGTGCAAACGTTGCCGGTGGCAAGGAACTGCTCCGCACCATGCTTTCCAAGGAAGCGGCAACCAACTTCGCCAAGACCAAGCTGGCTCCGACCATCGTCAAGGGCACCGTCCCGGCCGATGGCTTCGGCTCCACCGCCCTGGTGTCCCAGACGACGCTGCTCGACGGCGCCGGCAAGAACATCTTCACCTGGAACTTCATCGACCTTTACGGCACGAACAAGGACCAGCTGGTTGTGTGGAACACCTTCCTGGATGGCAAGAGCGACGTTGCCACCCTCACCGCAGACCTGCAGAAGATCACTGACAAGGTCCGCAACGACGATTCCGTTAAGAAGATTGAAGTGAAGTGACCCACCTCAGCACTGAAGTGAAGCCGGGCAGCGGCGATACCGCCGCTGCCCGGCGGCGCCGGATAAACCTCTCGTTCGACAAAGTCAGTTTCATGGTGGTGTTCCTCGGCATCCCCGTGGTCATCTACCTGGTCTTTGTGATCTCTCCGTTCATCCAAGCGGTCTATTACTCCCTCACGAACTGGACCGGGTTCAGCGCCAAGATGGATTTCATCGGCCTGAACAACTACGTGAAGCTTTTCCAGGACGACATCTTCATGAAATCCATGGGCAACAGCATCGTCCTGGGCATCTTCCTGCCCATCATCACCATTGTGCTCAGCCTCGTGCTGGCATCGCTGGTGACGGTGGGCGGCAGCAGCCGCGGCCAGATCAAGGGCCTGCGCGGATCAAGCTTCTACCGTGTCATCTCGTTCTTCCCGTACGTCATCCCCGCGATCGTCGTGGGCATCATCTGGGCAGCGGTCTACGACCCCAGCTCCGGCCTGCTCAACGGTCTGCTGACCGGCGTCGGCCTGGAGCAGTTCAAGGACTTTGCCTGGCTGGGCAATGAAAGCACCGCCATGATCGCCTCGATGTTCGTCATCGTCTGGGGATTCGTGGGCTTCTACATGGTGCTGTTCATCGCAGGCATCAAGGGCATTCCGGCCGAGATCTTCGAGGCCGCCCGCATCGATGGTGCCGGACGCCTGCGCACCGCCGTCAGCATCACCATCCCGCTGATCCGCGACAACATCCAGACGGCCTACATCTACATGGGCATCCTTGCCCTGGATGCCTTCGTCTACATGTCCGCGCTGAACTCCGGCGGCGGCCCCAACAACTCCACGCTGGTGATGAGCCAGCAGCTGTTCTCCACCGCCTTCACCAAGGGCCAGTTCGGCCTTGCTTGTGCCATGGGTGTGGTGCTGGCCGTGATCACGCTGATCTTTGCCGGCATCGTCTTCCTGGTCAACAAGCTCTCCGGCGGCGCTAAGGATGTGTCCCTCTAATGTCCACGAAAATTGCCTCCACCTCGAAGTCCGTTTCCGATGCCTCGCTGATCATCCCGCGCAAGGCCAAGGACACCCCAGGCGACAAGGCAGTAGCCGGCGTCTCGCACGCTCTGCTGTCCATCTGGGCGCTGATCGTGATCCTGCCGCTGCTGTGGACGGTCCTGTCCTCGTTCAAGACCACCAGCGAGATCTTTGCCTCTCCCTTCGGGCTTCCCGCGGAGTGGAGCTTCAAGAACTACGTCACGGCCTGGACCTCGGCGGGCATCGGCTCGTACTTCATCAACACGGTGATCATCGTGGGCCTGGCGCTGTTCATCGTCATGGCCCTGGGGTCGATGACCGCCTACGTGCTGGCGCGGTTCGTCTTCCCGGGCAGCAAGGCCATCTACACACTGATGCTTGCCGGCCTGACGTTCCCGATCTTCCTGGCCATCGTGCCGCTGTTCTTCATCCTGAAGAACACCGGTCTGCTGAACACCCGGCCCGGTCTGATCATCGTCTACGTGGCGTTCGCCCTGCCGTTCACCGTATTCTTCCTGTTCTCCTTCTTCAAGTCGCTGCCCCACGAAATCAGTGAGGCGGCGTCCATTGACGGTGCAGGCGAATGGCGGACGTTCTTCCAGGTGATGCTGCCGATGGCCAAGCCGGGCCTCGCCTCGGTCGCCATCTTCAACTTCCTGGGCCTGTGGAACCAGTACCTGATCCCGGTGGCATTGAATACCAAGGAGGACCAAAAGGTCCTGTCCCAGGGCATCGGTGCCTTTGCCGGCCAGATGGGCTACGCCGTCGACTTCGGAGCGCTGTTCGCAGCCTCCGTGATCACGGTCGTCCCCGTGCTGATCATCTACATCATCTTCCAGCGCCAGCTGCAGGGGTCGGTTTCGGCCGGCACCATGAAGTAGCGCACCACCCGTTCCACTACGACGACGGCGGGCCTCCCGGGACGGGGAGGCCCGCCGTTGCGTTTAAGCGGCGGAGCCGGCCTTGCGCCGGCGGTAGGCCGCCACATTGGCGCGGTTGCCGCAGTTTCCGGTGTCGCAGTAGCGCCGGGACCGGTTCTTGGAGAGGTCTATCAGCACCGCCTCGCAATCGTCAGCGGCGCAGATGCGCAGGCGCTCCAGCTCCTTGGAGCGGATGACATCCACCAGGCCCATGGCGGCCTCCGTGCCCATGCGCAGGGCCAGCGGCGCCGCCGGGGTGGTGGCGTGCAGATGCCAGTCCCACTGGTCGTGTTTGACCAGCTGGGGGAGCGCCTTGGCCTGGGCCAGAAGCTGGTTCACCAGCTCCGCGGCCTCGTCCTCGCCGGCCGTCCAGATGGCGCGCAGCTGGCCGCGCATGCGCCGCACTGCGCGCAGTTCCGCCTCATCGTGGGTGCGGGATCCGCTGAACTGCTGCTCCTGCACGAACACATCCAGTTCGGCCAGCGTGGACAGCGAATCTGGTGTTGCCTCGGCGGTGTTGATCAGCGCCGCGGCAGACACCAGGGCAACTTCTGTGTCATAGGCAAAGATCATATTGACTCCTGACAATGGGCGGGCGTACTGTCACCAGTATAACTACTTTTACTCATGACATACCTGTGACGGATAGACCATGACTTCCACCCTGAACCCCACCCGCTGGGCCTCGCCGGCCCTCCTCATCGCCCTGGTTTCCGCGGCGGCCTTTGCGCTCTCCGGATCCTTTGCCAAATCGCTTTTTGAAAGCGGCTGGTCGCCCGGCGCCGCGGTGGCCGTCCGCATTGGCGGCGGCGCCGTCGTCCTGCTGGTTCCGGTGGTTCTGGTCCTGGTGCGCCACTGGCATGACGTGAAACGGTCGCTGCCGCGGGTGGCGCTCTACGGCATGGTGCCGATCGCCCTGTGCCAGCTGTTCTACTTCAATGCCGTCCAACACCTGTCCGTGGGCGTGGCACTGCTGCTGGAATACCTTTCCCCGGTGCTGCTGGTGCTGCTGGCCTGGGCCACCACCCGCACCAGCCCGCGGCTGCTGACCATTCTGGGTGCGGTCCTGGCGATGGGTGGACTGGTGCTGGTGCTGGACCTTGCCGGGGCCCAAAAGATCAACACCGAAGGCATCCTCTGGGGTCTGGCGGCGGCGGTGTGCTCGGCGGCGTTCTTCATCATGTCCGCCCGGCAGAACGACAATGTCCCGCCGGTGTTGATGGCCGGCGGCGGAATGCTGGTGGGCGCCGCGCTGATTCTGGGCCTCGGCCTGGCCGGCGTCATGCCGCTGGCGTTCTCCAGTGCCGACACCGTCTTTGCCGGCCACGAGGTCAGCGTGCTGGTGCCCATTCTGGGGCTGGTGCTTGTCACCACCGTGTTCGCGTACGTGGCCGGGATCATCGCCACCCGCGGGCTGGGCTCCAAGATCGCCTCCTTCGTGGCGCTCTTTGAGGTCTTCTTCGCCGTGATCTGGGCGTGGCTGCTGCTGGGCGAACTGCCCCGGCCCATCCAGCTGCTGGGCGGCGTGCTCATCATGGGCGGTGTGGTGTTGGTGCGCCTGGACGAGCTCCGCGGCACTGGGGCGGTGGAGCCGTCCGCCGCCGCCGCCGTCGAGCCTGACGCAATTCCCTCCGTCCAGCCCTCCACCTCGGGGGCCCGGGGGCGCTAGCCTTAGGGCAACATCGAACCCGCAGGGGGCAGCCGTGGATGCACAGAAGATGAAGAACCCCATCGTGGTGGGCGTTGTGCCCGGGCAGCCCGCCATGGTGCGCCGGCGTGCCGCCGAGCTGGCCGCGGCGCTGGATGCCGAGCTGGTGTTCGCCTACGTGGACGTCACCACATTCCTGATCCCCGAACCCCGGGAGGGGCCCCCGCCGCTGCCGCTGGTTCCGGGGCCTCCGCTGGACGACGCCGAAAGTGTGGCGGAACAGTTGAAGGCGGTGGTGGCCGCGGAACTTGACGGTGGGGGCCTGCGCTGGTCGTTCCAGGTTCTGGAGGGTGATCCGGCGCGGGCCCTGGGCCGGCTGGCCGAGACGCTGGATGCCGGCATGATTGTCGTCGGCACCCGGGAGCGCAGCCTGGCCGCCCGGCTGGAGGAACTGCTGATCGGCTCGGTGGCGGCGCACCTGACCCACCGCCAGGACCGCCCCGTGCTGGTGGTGCCGGTGGACCTCCGCCACCGCGACGACGCCCTCTAAACGCACCCAACTGAGTGACAGCTATCGCACGTTCCGGGCCTCGGAATGTGGGATAACTGTCACTCAGTTGGGGTCGGCTTAGCGGCCGAAGCGGCGAAGCCGGAGCGAGTTTGCCACCACCAGCACGGAGCTGGCGGCCATGGCGGCGCCGGCGATCATGGGATTCAACAGGCCCAGGGCTGCCACCGGAATGCCGATGGCGTTGTAGAAGAACGCCCAGAACAGGTTGGTCTTGATGGTGGACAGCGTGCGCCGGGAGAGCTCGATGGCCGTGGCCACCTGTCCCAGATCGTTCCCCATCACCGTCAGATCGGCGGCCTCGATGGCCACATCGGTGCCGGAGCCCATTGCGATGCCCAGATCGGCCTGGGCCAGGGCGGCGGCGTCGTTCACACCGTCGCCGGCCATCGCCACCGTGGCCCCGGCCGCCTGGAGCCGGCGGACGGCGTCCACCTTGCCCTGCGGCAGCACATCGGCCAGCACATCCTCCGGCGCGATGCCGACGGCGGCCGCCACCTGGGCGGCGACGGCGGCATTGTCACCGGTCAGCAGCATCGGGCGCAGCCCCAGTGCCTTCAGCCGGGCAATCGCGGCGGCGGAGCCGTCCTTGATGGTGTCCCGCAGGCTGAGCAGCCCCACCGGGCGGCCGTCCACGGCCACCCAGATGGCCGTGGCACCGGCGGACTGCGCCTGGGCCAGAGCCTGCAGCTGGGCCTTGGTGGGCTCGACGCCGTTCTCGGCCAGCCAGCCGGCGCGGCCGGCCAGCACGGTGCGGCCCTCAACCTGGCCGAGGACTCCGCCGCCGGGGGAGGAGCGGAAGTCCGTGACCGCGGGCAGCGTGCCCGTGGCCGATTCGTGGCGGGCGTGGGCAGCGATCGCGTGGGCAATCGGGTGCTCGCTCGCAGCCTCAACGGCTCCCGCAAGGCGGAGCACCTCGGCGGCCTCCAGGTCATCCAAGCTCGCAACGTTGGTTACTGACAGCTTGCCGCTGGTCACGGTGCCGGTCTTGTCCAGCAGGATGGTGTCCACCGTGCGGGTGTCCTCCAGGATCTGCGGACCCTTGATCAGGATGCCCAGCTGGGCGGCGCGGCCCGTGCCGGTCAGCAGGCCGACGGGCGTGGCCAGCCCCAGGGCGCAGGGGCAGGCAATCACCAGGACGGCGACGGCGGCCGTGAACGCCGCCTGGATTTCGACAGGCTCAATCACCGGGGCGCTGACGAGCAGCCACAGGATGAAGGTGAGCGCGGCCAGGCCGAGGACGATCGGCACAAAGACGGAGCTGATCCGGTCCGCCAGGCGGGCAATCGGTGCCTTGCCGGACTGCGCGGCACTGACCAGCCGGCCCATCTGGGCCAGCGTGGTTTCGCTGCCCACGCGGGTGGCGCGCACCAGCAGACGGCCGGAAGTGTTCACGGTGGCGCCGGTGACGGCATCGTCCACCCCCACATCAACCGGCAGCGATTCGCCGGTGATCAGCGAGGCGTCGACGGCGGAGGAGCCCTCCACCACCACGCCATCGGTCGCGATCTTTTCACCCGGACGGACCACCAGAATGTCGCCCACCGAGAGGGTGTCGGCGGGAACCTTGGCCTCCACGCCGCCGCGGAGCACCGTGGCATCCTTGGCGCCCAGGCTCAGCAGCGCCTTGAGGGCATCGCCGGCCTTGGCCTTGGCGTTTGCCTCCAGGTAGCGCCCCAGCAGCAGGAAGGTGACAACGACGGCGGCCACCTCAAAGTACAGTGCCGCGTGGGCTCCGCCCATGGCTCCGCCGTGGGCCGTCAGCATCGGATCTGCGATGAGGGCGGCGGCGGAGAAGATGTAGGCGGCCAGCACGCCGAGGGAGACCAGCGTGTCCATGGTGGAGGCAAAGTGCCGGGCGTTGATGGCCGCCGCACGGTGGAAGGGCCACGCGGCCCAGCTCACCACGGGCAGCGACAACGCACCAACCACCCAGCCCCACTGCGGGAACTGCAGTGCCGGGATCATGGAAACCAGGAACACCGGCAGGGTCAGGACGGCCGCGGTGATGAGGCGGGGCCTGAGCGCGGCGGCCGCGCCGCCGTGGGACATGTGGTCCTCGTGGCTGCCGGAATGTTGGCTGGCACCGTCGACAGTGCCGTCGGCTGGGCCATCCTCCATGCCGGAGGAGCCGTGCCCCATGCCTGAATGGCCCATGTGCGCGTGGCCCGCGCCGTGTCCGCCGTGCGCTGCCGGCGGGTTCTTCAACCGCGCCTTGTAGCCGGTGGCGTTCACGGTGTCGAGGACCTGCTGGTCGGTGATGCCGGCCGGAACCGTCACCTGGGCGGATTCCAGCGGCAGATTGACCGAGGCGCTGACGCCGTCGAGCTTGGCAAGTTTGCGTTCCACCCGCGAGACACAGGACGCGCAGGTCATGCCGTCGATGTCGAGTTCAAGAATGCGGGGTGCGTCCGGCCGGGTGATGTGGGCCAGATCGATCTCTGCGCTCATGGCGCTCCTTAGGATGCTGGTGATGGGCGCTTAGGCCAGATTTGCGACGACCAGGTAGCCGGCCTCGGCCACGGCTTCGCCGATTTCTTCGGGGGAGAGCGTCAGCGATGAGGTGACGGTGGCGCGGGAGATGCCGCCCTTGTTCAGTTCGATGGCCACGCCGGTGACGCCGGCCAGGGCGCTGAGCTCCTCGGTGACGGAGCTGACGCAGTGGCCGCAGGTCATGCCGGAGATGTTGACGGTGGTGGTGACGGGCTGGTGGGTGGTGCTCATGGCTAGCTCCTCAAGAGTCGTGAAATGGCGGCGGTGGCCTCGGAGACCTTGTCCTGGACAATCTGCGGGTTTTCCTCCGCCAGGGATTCGTGGGCGGCCCCCACCACGCAGTGGGCGATGTGGTCCTCCAGCAGCCCAATGCTGACGGCGTGCAGGGCCTTGTTGACCGCCGCGATCTGGGTGAGGATGTCGATGCAGTACTTGTCCTCCTCCACCATGCGGGCGATGCCGCGCACCTGGCCCTCGGCCCGCTTCAGCCGGCGCAGATAGGCCTGTTTCTCCTCGGTGTAGCCGTGCGGTTCCTGGGGTTCCTGGTGGTCTTCCATGCTTTGAATTTATACCCCTAGGGGGTATCGGTCAATACCCCTAGGGGGTATGTGGCGGAGGTCACGGAAGCCGTCCGAAACCCATGGTGGATCGACGGCAGACCCTTGCCGCAGGCAGCGGGCCGGTGGTCGAATGGGGGCATGGCTAGCAACGGCGCGGCACACATCCTTTTGGCGGTCGGCACCAAGAAGGGGCTCTGGCTGGGCACCAGCACAGACAGGGCCGAGTTCACCTTCACCGGACCGCATTTCCTCATGAATGAGATCCCCAGCATCGGCATCGACACCAGGGATGGGCGCACCCGCATTATGGTGGGCGTCCGCTCGGAGCATTGGGGCCCCACGGTGGCCCACTCGGACGACCTTGGCGCCACCTGGACCGAACCGGAGGACGGCGCCATCACCTTTCCGCCGGACACCGGGGCGGCGCTGGAGCGGATCTGGCAGATCCACCCCGACACAGCGCAGCGCCCGGGGGTGGTCTGGGCCGGCTGCGAGCCCATCTCGGTGTGGAAATCAACCGACGGCGGCGAACACTTTGAGCTGAACCGCGGGCTCTGGGACCATCCGCACCGCGCCGAATGGGGTGCCGGAGCAGGCGGCGCGGCCGCCCATACGGTGCTGCCCAGCCCGGTGGACGAGGACACCATCCACATCGCGATGAGCACGGGCGGGGTCTACCGCAGCACCGACGGCGGCACCAGTTGGCAGCCCCGCAACCACGGCATCGGGGCCACGTTTCTGCCGGACCCGCTGCCGGAGTTCGGCCAGTGCGTGCACAAGGTGGCGCGCGACGCCGTCCTGCCCGAGCGGCTCTTTGCGCAGAACCACCACGGCGTCTACCGCAGCGAGGACAACGCCGACACCTGGACCTCCATTGCCGAGGGCCTGCCCGCTGATTTTGGCTTTGTCATGCTCGCGCACCCGCGGCGTTCGGGCACGGCCTGGGTGGTGCCCATCAAGGCCGATTCCGAGCGCATCCCGCCGGACGGCCACCTGGCGGTGCACCGCACCGACGACGCCGGCGAAAGCTGGACGCGGCTCGACGGCGGCCTGCCCGATCCGGACTACAACGTGGTGCTGCGCGACGCCGCAGCCTTGGACACCGCCGAGCCCGTGGGCGTGTACTTCGGCACCCGCGGCGGCTCGGTCTATGCCAGCGCCGATGAGGGGGCCAGCTTTGCGGAGGCCATCTCCCACCTGCCAGACGTGCTCTGCGTGCGCGCCGCCGTCGTCGGCTGAGCCATGGCCGACGCCGGCGATGTTGCCCTGCTTGTCCCCAGCCTGCTGCGCCAATTCACTGGCGGAGCGGCCGAACTTGCGCTCGCCGTTGAGGGTCCGGCGACGGTGGCCGAATTGCTGGACACGGTGGGCGCCGCGCATCCCATCTTCAACCGCCGGGTGCGCGATGAAACCGGCGCCCTGAGGCGCTATGTCAACATCTACGTGGCGGGCGAGGATGTGCGGCGCCGCGATGGGCTGGCCACAGTGGTGCTGCCCGGCCAGGAAGTGATGGTCATCCAGTCCGTGGCCGGCGGCTGACACCCGGCCGGCGGCAAGCCACTGGGCTCAGGCGGTGGCAGCCGACGTTGAGGCAAACAGCTTCCGCAGCGTGAAGAAGCAGCCGAGCGCTGAGAACAGCGCGGCCATCAGGATGTCCTTGCTGTAGCTTTCCCACAGTTCTGGATTGTCGATGAGGTTGGTGCCAAAAACGTCCCACATTTCCCCGTCCGTCAGGGCCTGGACGGGGCTCATGCCGAACTGGTTGATCATGTCCAGCCACATGCCGCCGACGAAGGCGAGGGTCATCGTCACCAGCACGATGCCCAAGACCACCCACACGCCGCGCCTGGTGGGATGGCCCGCACCGTGTCCATACATTCTGGCGGCACCAAAGGCCACCACCCAGGCCACGAGCGAAGCTACGAAGCCGAAATTCCAGATGATCATCCACGCAAGCACACCCAGGGGAATGACGATGGAGGCAAAAATGGCGCCGCGGAGGACGTCCTCCGTGGGCCGGGGCCGCGGAGTGGTTTCCATGTACGGGACGGGCGCGGTCTGGCCGTAGCCAGGTTCAGTATTCTCGGACAATGTGGGCTCCCCAATTCTCATGCCAGTGATATCGGCAAGAAGTATTGCACGGGGCCGCGGATGCGCAGAATGGCTGTGGCCGGCGGTGCCAATTGTGACGACGCCACGACGAAAAGCGCCCCGGCGGGCTTCCTCTCAGCCGAGGCTCCGGGCGTCGAGGGCGCGGGCCTTGGCCCGGACAATGTCCAGGAACTCCGGCACGATGACCCGGGGGTCGTGCCTGCGC
This sequence comes from Arthrobacter sp. 35W, assembly GCF_000482545.1. Classification (GTDB taxonomy): domain Bacteria; phylum Actinomycetota; class Actinomycetes; order Actinomycetales; family Micrococcaceae; genus Specibacter. The sequence goes on along the minus strand of NZ_KI519455.1, from coordinate 961,952 downwards.
CAGAGCATTTCCAGCGGCAGTGTCGCAGGGGACGCCAGCGGCACGGCGCGCAGATTGGTGGAGAGGTGGCTGGCTGCCGAGTTGGGCACCAGCGAAAAGGCGCGGCCCTCGGCGATCAAATAGGAGCGCGCCCCCACGATCAATGGCGGGCTGACCAGAATCAGCGGAGACAGGCCGCGGTCGGTGCAGATCTGCAGCAGGGCATCGTAGTACTCGGGATTCTGCTCGCGGGGCCACAGCAGCAGGGGCAGATCGCCCAGATCCTGCAGATCAATGGATTCGCGGCCGGCCAGCGGATGCGAGGAACTCAGCGTCACCACCACCGGTTCCCGGGCCAGGACCTCCTGCTCGAACCCGGGCGGGGCGGACAGGAACCGGCCCAGGCCGATGTCCCCGCCCTCGGCCGCCAGCCGAGCCGAAACGTTTCCGGTGTCCACGGGAATGTCTTCAATGCTCAGCTCGGGCAATTGCCTTTCGCACTGGCTCATGACGTCCGGCAGCAGCCGGTTGACGACGCTCGGCGAGGCCACCACGCGCAGCTTCTTCACATGCTGCGGGGCAAACAGGAGGGCCTTCTCCGTCAGGGCGTTTGCGGCCGCGACCAGATTCCTGGCATCGGCCAGCAGCGATTCGCCGGCCGGGGTGAGGTGGGCGGCCCGGGTGGTCCTGTCGAAGAGCTTGACCGCCAGCCCACGCTCCAACCGTCTGATCTCCTGGCTTACCGTGGGCTGGGAGATGTGGATCGACTCGGCGGCCCGCGCAAAGTGCATTTCGGCGACGACGGCGAGGAAGATTTCGATCTGCCGTAACGTGATCTTCATAGGCAAAGACTATCAATTATGATCAGATTCATTCTTGTTTACGCATATTGGGGGCCATAGCTTGGGTACATCGCAGTAATCAACGTCACAACAGAAAGACCCAGCCATGTCCTCCACGCTTGCCACCACAGTCCACGTCTCCGAAGAGGTTGCCGCGGCCGTCGCCGAGGGCCGCCCCGTCGTCGCACTGGAATCCACCATCTTCACGCACGGCCTGCCCCGCCCCCGCAACATTGAGGTTGCGCTGGAGGCCGAAGCCGGCCTGCGGGCCCGCGGCATCACCCCCGCCACCATCGGCGTCTACAAGGGCGTCCCCACCGTTGGTCTGAGCATCGAGCAGATCGAGGAACTCTCCAACGACGACGCCGTCACCAAGGTCAGCCTGCGCGATCTTCCCGTGGCCGCAGCCCTGCGTCTGAACGGCGGCACCACCGTCGCAGCCACGGCCTTCCTCGCGCACGGCGCCGGCATCAAGGTCTTCTCCACGGGCGGCCTGGGCGGCGTCCACCACGGCGCAGCCACCAGCTTTGACGAGTCCGCCGACACCACCACGCTGGCCCACACGCCCATCATCGTGGTCAGTGCCGGGGTGAAGTCCATCCTCGATGTTGCCGCCACGCTGGAGCGCTTCGAAACGCTGAACATCCCGGTGATCGGCTACAAGACCAAGAAGTACCCGGGCTTCTACGTCTCGGATTCCGGTTTCGAGATCGGCTACGCCGTCGACACCGCCGAGGAGGTTGCGGCCATCGCCAACGCCCGCGACGACCTCAAGCTCGATTCCGCCATCCTGCTGGCCAACCCGGTGGCCGAGGACAAGCAGCTCCCGCCCGAGGAGCTCGATGACATCCTGGCCCGCGCCTGGGGCGAGGCGGAGAAGAACGGCATCACCGGCAACGAGACCACGCCGTTCCTGCTGGACTTCATCCAGCGCGACACCCATGGCCGCAGCCTCACCGTCAATGTCGACGTCTACCGCGGAAATGTTGCCCTCGGCGGCGACGTTGCCGCGGCGTTGGCCCGTTAGTTCCGCGTTAGTACTGGAGGTATGACGATGCTTGGTGTGGTGGGAGATCTGGTCGAGGACGTGATCGTGTGGCTCGGGGAACCGGTGAAGCACGGCACGGACAGCAAGGTGGAAATCTTCCACACCCGCGGCGGCAGCGGGGCCAACGTGGCCGGGTTTGCCGCCGCGCTGCATCCGACGCGCTTTTTGGGCTGCGTGGGGGATGACCACGTGGGCCGCTTCCTGGTGGATGAGTTGGGGGGCCGCGGCGTTGACGTGAAGGTCCAGCGCCGCGGCAAGTCCGGCACCATCGTGATTCTGATCGACCAGAACGGCGAGCGGACCATGCTGCCCCAGCGCGGCGCCTCCACCCTGCTGCAGGACGTGCCCGATGAGTGGCTGGACGGTCTGGAAATCCTCCATGTTCCGGCCTATTCCTTCGACGGCGGACCGCTGCAGGACACCGCCTGCGATTTGATCCGGCGGATGAAAAAGCGCGGCGGCAAGGTGTCGGTGGATGCCTCCTCCACGGGAATGTTGACCCACTTTGGTGTGGACGCGTTCCTGGATCTGATGGCGGAGCTGGCACCCGATTTCCTGATCGGCAACGAAAGCGAAGCCGCACTGCTGCAGCTCTCCGACGCCGGCGACGGCGGGGCCAACCTGGCCAGACTGCCCAAGACCATCGTCGTCGCCAAATACGGCCCCGAACCCACGGTGGTGCACATCCCCGGCGGCGAGCGGATGACAGTCCCGGTGCCGCCTGTCGAATGCATCCGCGACCTCACCGGCGCCGGCGATGCCTTCGCGGCAGGATTCCTGGCCGGCTACCTCAAGACCGGCCAGCTGTGGGACGCCTGCGAACTGGGCCATGCCACAGCGGCAAAGGTCCTTGCCTCGCCCGGGGCCTCCATGGCCGAGGCCTGCTGAGCCTTCCTTTCTTCAGCCCTTCCAGCTGCCTCCCTGCCACCCCCATGCCCGATGAAAGGTAGTCACAATGACGTCGACTGCTGCACCGCTTTTGGCTGCACCCAAGAAGATCCGCACTGGCGCGTTGATGGTGGCCCTGCTGGCCGCCTGCACCGCCTTCCAGCTCAATGCCAGCATGCTCAGCCCGGCCCTTGTCGTCATGGCCAGGGAATTGCACACCGATGAAGTCAGCATCGGGCTCTCGCAGACGGCATTCTTCACCAGCACGGCGCTCTTTGGCCTGTTCCTGCCGCGGCTCAGCGACATTGCCGGCCGGCGCAAGATCCTCATTCTGATGATTGCCGGAATGACAGTGGGCGCCGTGATGGCGGCCATGTCGACCAGCATGGAAATGATGTTTGCGGCCCGCGCCGTCCAGGGCGTTTCCGGCTCGATCATCCCCGTCTGCCTGCTGATGCTGCGCACCGAAATCACCGACCGCAAGCAGTACGGCACCATGATGGGCATCGTCGCGGCCGTCAACGGTGGCATCGCCGGCGTGGACGCGTTGGCCGGCGGCTTCCTGGCCACCGCCTTCGGGTTCCGTTCCATCTTTTGGGTGATCACCGGCGTCGGCCTCGTGGCCGTGTACCTGGTGGTGCGCATCGCTCCGGATTCCCGCCCGTCCGCAGGGGTCAAGATGGACTGGCGCGGCGTTGTCCCGCTGGTGCTCGCCATCCTGTTCCTGCAGATGGCGGTGAATGAAACCGGCAAGCTCACCTCCGCCAACTTCGTCCACGTGGGAATCTTCGTGCTGCTGGGACTGGCCTCCGGCGTCGTGTTCTGGTGGCTCGAGACGCGGACCCCCGAGCCGCTGGCCTCCCCGGCCCTGCTCAAGCAGCGCTCCACCTGGGCCATGGTGCTGACCACCATCCTGACCATGACGGGCGTTTTCGCCACCGCCAACGGCGTGGTCATGTCGCTGGCCCAGAACGCCGAGGTTGGCTTCAACCTCCAGGCCGACGCCGCATCCCTGCTCCTGCTGACGCCGTATGCGCTGGTGGGCTGGCTGGTGGGGCCCTTCGCCGGAAAGCTGGCCCCGATCCTGGGCTACCGCACCATCCTGCGCATCGGCCTGCTGGGCAGCATCGTCGGTATTGTGGTCTTGGCCGTGTGGGGCGTCCACTCGATGCCCCTGCTGATTGGCGGCACGGTTCTGCTGGGCGCCACCTATGCCGGCATGGCCAACATCATGCTCAACGGCCTCGGCGTCGTCCTCTCACCCAAGGACAACCCTGGCTTCCTGCCTGGCCTGAATGCCTCCGGATTCGGCCTGGGCGCGGGGCTGAGCTTCGCGATCCTGCCGGCCGTGCAGATGGCCTCCGGCGGAGCGACGCTGGGCGGATACTCATCCGCCATGCTGGTGGGCGCGGCCATCACGGGAGCCGCCTTCCTGATGTCCCTGCTCATTCCCAAGCCCACCAATGCCGAAGTAGAGCACTAACCACAGTGGATCGGCGCCCCCGGAATTCCTCCGGAGGGCGCCGTTCTACATTTCTAAGGACTTTTTCCCATGCAAGTGCGGATGCCCATCGAAGCCTCGGCCACGCTGCTGGCGGCCTCCACCATCTTCATCGGCGGCGCCTCGCTGAATCTGCCAACGTGGGGGATCTTCCTGGGCTGGGCCGCCACCATGCTGGCCGGCGGCCCCTCGCGCTCCACCATCGCAGCGCTGGGGCGGACGCTGGTGGTCGGAGGGTTGTTTGCCCTGGCCACGCTTTGGCTGGAGGGGATGCTGGGATCGGGGCTGGGGCTCCCGGTCTGGGCAGCGGCCCTGGTGTCCATTCTGGTGATGAACCCGGGAATGCTGCTGCTGGGGCGGTGGGCGCCGCTGTCCCTGATCCCGGGGATGTTCATCGGATTCTCCACGGTGCTGGCCACGCACCTGGGCCATTTCGGCCCGGTGCCCGGAAGCATCCTCTCGGTCTTCGTCTGTGGGCTGGCCATGAATCTGCTCGGGATCGGGTTCGCTGCGGTGGCCATGGCCTTGTCGGGTGGGCGGCGCCAGCGTCGCAGTCCGACTGAAACCCAATCGCCCGGCGCGGCGGCGGACCTCCAGCCGGCGGCCGGAGGCTAGCGGGCCTCGACCTGGGGCAGGCCGGCCGATGGATCCAGGACACCGGCGTCGACGAGCCATGAGACGCAGCGCCGGCGCATGGCCACGTTGTGGAAATCGCGCCACTGGCCCAACACCTCGGGGAAGGGGCCCAGTGCGGCGCCGAACCGCCGGAAGGGGTGTTTGGTGCCGAGGGCTTGCTGCAATTGCTGCCGTGCCGGACCTTCCGCCAGATTGGCGACAAACGATTCCATATCCAGATAGCCCTCACTCGGAGGCATCGGATCAATCCTGAGGATCCCCCGCTCGTCGAGGTCCTCCGCCGACTCGCCGAGCTCGTCCTCAACCACCTCGGACCAGTAGCCCACCGACCCCGTTTCCGGGTCCAGCCACCAGAAGCTTTCATGGTCCGTCTGGGATTCGAGGGCCATGGACAGATCTTCCAGATCAACGTTGTCCAGCGTAAGCATGGCCCGTTCCTTTCGTTCCGGGACGCCCCGCGGCACTGGAAGGCCAACCATCCCCAGCATGGTGCCGACGCGGAATCATCCCACCTCAAGCATGTCCGCCGCCTCAAATCCTGTCTAGGAGTACGCGGGTCCAAGGGCGCCGCTGGACGTAGGCTGGGGCCATGGCTGAGGCGGCAGCGCACAACGGCGTCCGATTGACGGTGCGGGTTTCCGGGGTGGTGCAGGGTGTGGGCTTCCGCTACCTCACGGCCCGGAAGGCGCGGGCGCTGGGGCTGGTGGGCGAAGCGGTGAACCGGGCGGATGGCTCGGTGGGCATCATTGCCGAAGGGGCCCGGCCCCAGGCTGCGGCACTGCTTGCCTGGCTGCGATCGCCGGATTCGCCCGGATTCATCGACGCGATCGAGGCGGAGTATGGCCCGGCCCAGGGCGGCTTCGCCGGATTTGGCACCGGCTAGGCTCCGCCGTCCGGGCCGCGCGGTGGCCGCTGGCTCCTTTGGAATTTCCCTGTCCGAAGTGTTGACATCGGACATGGCAACGCAAACAATGTTTACGTTGCCATCACCGCATTTCTGCGGGCGGTGGCGCTTTTCAAGCGCGTCGCCATCCACTCGAGACAGACAGTGAGATCAACAATCCATGGCAAACAGTCTGCGCAATTTTGCCCTCGCCACAGCCCTGGCCGTTGCGTTCACGGCCACCGGACCCTTGGTGTCCTCGGCGGAGGCTGCCGGGGCCCCCATCGCCAAGACGCTCATCGTCGGGATCGACGGCGCCACGTTCGACTCGCTGGGTCCAGCCGACATGCCGCGGCTGGATGGCCTGCGTGCTGCGGGCACCACCGCCGTCAGCAATCTGTACGCCGCGCCCATGTCGGAGACCTGGTCGGGCCCGGGCTGGTCAACCATCGCGACAGGCGTCTGGCCGGACAAACACAACGTGACGGGCAATGCCTTTGGCTCGGCGCACTTCGCCGACTACCCGGACTACCTGACCCGCATCAACGCGGCGGCGCCCTCCCGGGCAACCGTTGCGGTGGGCACCTGGAGCTCCATCACCACCGACATCTTTGGGCCGGGTGTGGACGTGCGCACCGCATTCGCCGACGATGCCGCGACGACGGATTCCGCCGTGCACGCGGTCTCGGACGGCACAGCGGACGATCTCTTCGTCCATTTGGACGACGTCGACCACGCCGGGCACCTCGTGGGCACCAGCGGCGCAGCCTACGGAGCGGCCCTCGCTGCCACGGATGTTCGGCTGGGCCGGATCCTCGACGCGGTCGCCGCGCGCCCATCGAATGAAGACTGGACGATTGCCGTCACGACCGACCACGGGCACACTGCTGCCGGTGGGCATGGGGGCAGTTCGCTGGCCGAGCGCCGGGTGTTCATGGTTGTCGCCGGCTCGGGGATCCCCGCCAATGCCACCCGCCACGACGCCAAGCAAGTGGATCTGGCCCCCACGATGATTGCCGCCGCGGGCGTGGCGGTCCAGCCGTCGTGGGGCTTGGACGGCACTCCCTTGGGCAGCCTGAAGACCGAGGCCTTCGACTCGATGGAATCCGCGCTTGCGCCGGCAGTGGACGAGAGTGGAATCTCCCCGTCGCTCCTCGGCTGGACGAAGACGACGCCGGCTGGCTGGTCGATCGACAACTCTGCAATGCCCGCCGGTGGAGTGGCGGAATGGCGTGGCTGGACCCTCGCCACCGATGACTTCTGGACATCGGCGGAACGGGACCAGGGCCGGGAAACGAACGTCCGTGCGCGGGGCGTCTTCGCCGTCGCCGACTCCGACGAATGGGATGACAAAACGCACGCATCGGGCCAGTTCGACTCAACGCTCGTCAGCCCGGCGTATCCAGTGGCCGGGCTGAACCGTGCGAACCTGGTCTACGCCACCGACTACGCCATCGACGGCCCGCAGTCGGCCACCGTCACTGTCAGCTTCGACACCGGTGAAACGCAGATCCTCAAGGACTATTCCACCGCGGCCAACGCCGTCGAACACCTCTCGTTCGCCGTTCCGGCCGGCGCCCACACGGCCCAGTTCCGCTTCCGGTACACGGGCCAGAACAGCTCGTTCTGGACCGTCGACGCCGTCGGCATCCAGGACCCGATCGAGTCCGCCAAGGTCCGCTACGCGGTGAACGCCGGCGGGCAGCAGAGTGCGGATTGGCTTGCGCTGGCCGCCGGAGCCGCCTCGGGCGGCGGGCTCCTGAACAGTGTTCCGGAGCAGCCCTTCGGGTCCGACGCCGGCACCGGCGCCTCCTGGGGCTACATCAGCGACGGCAGCGGGACTGACGGATCCGCAGGCGGAGACATGTTCTCCACCCTGCGCTATGCGGTGTCGGGCCGCGACCTCGCCTACCGCTTCTCCGGCCTGGCACCGGGCACGTACACGGTTTTCGCCGGATACTCCGACCCTTGGTCCTGGGACGACAGGGGAGCACGGGTGACGATCAATGGCGAAGTGCGCGCCGCCGATCAGGACTATTCATCGCAGAACCAGGCCGTTGCCTACGGAAACGTCGTCGTCGGCGCCAACGGCGAGCTGGCCTTTTCCCTGGCCCGGACGCGCGGATCCGATGTGCAGCTGAGCTGGCTTGTCGTCAGTGCCGCGGACCCGGCGGGTCCCGTGGCACCCACCGTCTCGCTGGCGCCGACCGTCTCGCTGCGGTGCATCGGGAACAAGGCCAATCTGGCGGCGACTGTGCTGAACACCGGCGCCGCCCCCGTCGATGTCACAGTGGCCACGCCCTATGGGTCGAAGCTGTTCCTGGCGGTCAAGCCGGGGAAGAGCGCTTCGCTCGCGCTGAACAGCCGGGCTTCGGTGGTCCCTGCGGGCCACATCACTGCCACGCCCATGCAGGCGGGTGTGCCGGCCGGCGCCTCCACGACAGCGGACTACCCGGGAATCTCCTGCCCATAGGACTGGGCCGCACCCGGCCCGCGGGACTTAACGCACGGCCCCCACGGCGGCACTGGATCAGGTGGTGGTGGCCAGTGCGGCAGCCTCGGCCAGGACCTCCTGGGCAGCCGCCGGATTGACCCGGCTCAGGAGCAGGGCGCTGATCAGCAGCGAGACCAGCAGCCTGGCCCGGGCGGCCAGCTGTCCAGATGCGCCGGCGGGGGAGTCGGCAGCCAGCCCCGCGGCCATGGCCTCGGTGAGCTGGGCGTAGTAGGCGTCGACGACGGCGCGTTGGCGCTCGTCGTGCGCGGCCAGCCCGGCGGCACTGTTCAGCAGCAGGCAGCCGGGGGCGGACCCGGTTTCGGCTGCCGAGGCGGCAACCCATGCGGACATGGTGCGGAAGCAGCCGGCGGCGGCGTGGCTGCCGGGCTGGGCGGTGAGCAGCGGCTCCAGCCGGGGCCGCACCACCGCGTCCAGGTAGTCCTGGACTGCCAGATCGTAGAGTCCACGCTTGGAAGAGAAGGTGTTGTACAGGCTGGAGCGGTTCAGTCCGGTGGCCCGCTCAAGGTCGGCCAGCGAGGTTTCTTCGTACCCCTGGCGCCAAAAGCAGTCCCGCGCGGCCGATACTGCTGCGGCGCTGTCGAAGGCTTGGCTTCGCCCCATGGACCCTCCCGGCGTTGTTTCTGAACCGATCGGTTTTGCAACGGTCTGTCCATTATCGTACATTTGAACCATTCGGTCCAGAATGGTCTGGGCCCCCTTTGGAAGGGTCCACCATGCTCATCGCCGCTTCCGTCTTCGCCGCCCTGGCCGCTCTGGTCCACGTCTACATCTTTGTTCTGGAGTCGCTGCGTTGGACGGCGCCGTCGACCCGGAAGACCTTCGGCACCAGCGAGGCCGATGCCCTGGCCACCAAGGATCTGGCCTTCAACCAGGGCTTCTACAACCTCTTCCTTGGCGTCGTCGCCGTGGCCGGCATCATCGCGCTCGCCGCCGGGGCCAAGTCCGTGGGGGCGGCCCTGATCCTGGCCGGTGCAGGCTCCATGGTGCTGGCCGGTCTGGTGTTGCTGATCAGTTCACCGTCGAAGGCGCGCGCCGCATTGGTGCAGCTGGCATTCCCGGCCATCGCCGTCGTGCTTACCATCCTGGGACTGGCCCTCTGACCCTTGTCGAGGCGGCGTTGCAGGCATAGCGTTGAATCCAGACATTGACCCGCAACAAGCTGGAGGGGATGACCGGAATGGAAATTCACATGTGGTGGCTGGCATTGGATGTCCGCGCCAAGGAGTGGCTGAGGGAGAACCCCGAGTCCGCCTCCCTTCCGCCGGATGTTGCCATGGAGGTGGTGGCCGCCGGCGGCGAGCTGGCCAACGGCACGCTGACCGCCAAGGAGTGGGATTTCATCGAGACCCAGTCCCAGTTCATCGACTAGCTGCCTTAAGAGCCAACCGGGGATGCCGGCGGCAACCAGTGGGCACAGCTGGCCAGTGGACACAATCAGCCATTGGACACAGGATGGGACAATGGAGAAGATGACTTCCCCCGAAAACACCCCTGACGCCCCCGCACACCACCGCACCCGGACCTCCGACGCCATTGCCGCACGGGCCGACCGCGCCGCCAAACACCAGGCCTCCGAGACCCGCCACGCGGAGGAGGCCGAGGCCAAGCGCATCTCCGAGGGCCGCGCCAAGCTGGAGGGCCGCACCCAGGTGCGCCCCACGGCCGAGGGCTGGAAGCAGGCCATGGACGCCGAGGGGCGCCCCAAGCTGGAGTTTGCCTCGCGTCCGCGCGTCTCCCAGCCGCCGCTGCACCTGGCCGATCTGACGCTGGCCGAGCGGGCCGACAAGCTCAAGGAGCTGGGCCTGCCGGCCTTCCGCGCCAAGCAGCTCTCCGTGCACTACTTCCAGCACTACACCACCGATCCCGCGGCGATGAGCGATCTGCCCAAGGACGGCCGCGAGGAGCTGGTCAAGGCCATGTTCCCGACGCTGCTGACCGAGGTGAAGCGCCTGTCCACCGACAAGGGCGACACCGTGAAGTTCCTGTGGCGCCTCTTTGACGGCTCCCTGGTGGAGTCCGTGCTGATGCGCTACCCCGGCCGGATCACGCTCTGCGTCTCCAGCCAGTGCGGCTGCGGCATGAACTGCCCCTTCTGCGCCACCGGCCAGGCCGGCCTGACCCGCAATATGTCCGCCGCGGAGATCCTGGACCAGATTGTCCAGGCCAACCGGGTGATCGCCGAAGGCGGCCTGGGTGGGAAGCGGAAGGACGGCGGGCACGACGCCGAGCGCGTCACCAACATCGTCTTCATGGGCATGGGGGAGCCGCTGGCCAACTACAAACGCGTGATGACAGCCGTGCACCGCATGGTGGACGAGGCCCCCGAGGGTCTGGGCATGAGCGCCCGCAACATCACCGTTTCCACCGTGGGCCTGGTGCCGGCCATCAACAAGCTGGCCGATGAGAACCTGCCCTTCACCTTTGCCCTGAGCCTGCACGCCCCGGATGATGAACTCCGCGATGAGCTGATCCCGGTCAACAGCCGCTGGAAGGTGGACGAGGCACTGGATGCCGCGTACGGCTACTACGAGAAGACCGGCCGCCGCGTCTCCATCGAGTACGCGCTGATCAAGGACATGAACGACCACGGCTGGCGTGCGGACCTGTTGGCCCGCAAGCTGAATTCCCGCGGCCGCGGCTGGGTGCACGTCAACCCGATCCCGCTGAACCCGACGCCCGGATCCATCTGGACCGCTTCCGAGGCCGACGTTACGCGCGAATTCGTGAACCGCCTGATCGACGCGGGCATCCCGACCACGCTGCGCGACACCCGCGGCAAGGAGATCGACGGCGCCTGCGGCCAGCTCGCCGCGGCGGAGTAGCCACAGTGGTTCTTGCGGCGGCATCGCGCGCCCTGGTGCCGCCGTTCCAGGTGATGGACATCCTGGCCCGGGTGGCGGAACTGCGCGCCGCCGGCCGGGACGTCGTCTCCCTCTGCGCCGGTGAGCCGGGCGGCGGGGCACCTGCCGCGGTGTCCGCGGCGGCCGCCGCGTTGCATGCCTCCGGCACGGCGCTGACCTACACGCCGGCGCTGGGCATCGCCCCGCTGCGCGAGGCCATCGCGGTGCACTACAAGCGCTGGTACGGACTGGACGTGCCCGCCCGCAACGTCGCCGTCACCACCGGCTCCTCCGGCGCCTTCATGCTGCTGTTCCTGGCCTCCTTCAACGCCGGTGACCGCGTGGCCCTGGCCCGCCCGGGCTACCCCGCCTACCGCAACATCCTGCGCGCCCTGGGCGTGGACGTGGTGGAGCTGGACTGCGGCCCGGAAAGCCGGTACCAGCCGACGCCGGAGCTGCTCGACGCCGCCGAGCGCGTGCACGGTCCGCTGTCCGGGCTGATGCTCGCCTCCCCGGCGAACCCCACGGGCACCATGGTTTCCCGGGCCGAACTCACCACCCTGGCCCGTTGGTGCGAGGCCAAGAACGTGCGTCTGATCAGCGACGAGATCTACCACGGCATCACCTATCCGGTCCCCGGAGCACCGGATCCGCGCGGCGTCTGCGCCTGGGAACTGGACCCCAACGCCGTCGTGATTTCCAGTTTCTCCAAGTACTGGGGCATGACCGGCTGGCGGCTGGGCTGGGCGCTGGTTCCCGATGATCTGCTGCCAGCGGTGGATGCGCTCGCCGGCAATGTGGCCCTGTGCCCGCCTGCCCCCGCGCAGATTGCCGCGGTGGAGGCGTTCACCGAGGCCTCCTATGCCGAGGCGGAATCGGCCGTGGCGGAGTTTGCCGCCACCCGCGCCGCGTTGCTGGCCAGCCTGCCCCGGCTGGGCTGGGGTGCGGCGGCACCGGCCGACGGGGCGTTCTACCTCTATGCCGAGCTGGGTCCGGCCCTGGCCGGCTTTGCGGATTCCTCCGCCTACTGCGCCGCCCTGCTGGAGGCCGAGGGTGTGGCACTGGTGCCGGGCGGGGATTTCGACGGCGAACGCGGCACCAAAGCAGTGCGGCTGAGCTTCGCCGCCGGCCGGGATGCCGTGTTGGAGGCCGTCGAGCGGATCGACAGGTTCCAGGCGGCGCAGCGCCCGACCGCCTGACCCACTGCGCTTTTTCATCGAGGACGCAGTTTCCCGCCCAGGATGCGTTTATTTCCGCATCCTGGGCGGGAAACTGCGTCCCGGCTGCACAGGTGCCCCGGCCACGGTGGTGTTAGGGCCGGAGTCGTCCGCTAGGAGGCGACGAGCCTGCCGTCCACGATGGCTTCGAGTTCCTGCAGCCGCGGGAGTGCCCGGGTGGTGAGCAGCTGCTCGCGGACCTCCGCCGACACGGCCAGGCTGTCCTTCCAGAGCGAACGGCCGGCCATGGCACCGCCGGCACCGTTTGCGACAGCGATCTCCACCTGCTTGATGAAGGTTTCGTGGTCCACACCGGCGGACAGCACGGCCCACGGCACGCCATCGGCGGCCTCGGTCACGGCTGCGCTGGCCTCGGCGGATCCCGGGTACTGGAGCTTGAGCACCTTCGCGCCGCACTCCACGGAGAGGCGGGCGGAATCCCTGACGAGGCCGGGGAATGCTGCGGCGTAGTCTTCTTCGCTCTCACCGTCGAGGCGGTAGACGAGGATCTCGACGATGAGGAGCAGCCCCTCCGCCGTGCAGGCGGCGACCAGTTCGCGGATCTCATCCGCCACCCGCGAGCCGGCATCCTGGAGGTCGGGGCGCATGTACCAGAGCATCTTCGCGACGTCGCCGCCCAGATCGCGCACCTTCCGCGGCGACATGCCGGGGACGAAGTTGGTGTAGCGCAGGCCGTCAACGGTGTCGAAACCTGAGGCATCGAGGCCGACGACGAGCGCGGTGTCGCGGGCCAGGACACCTTCATCCGAGACCCGGGGGAGCGCAACCTCGGGGTCGAGCAGGATGGCCGGTGCGGCGTTGCCCAGGTAGCGGACGAGGTCCGCCTTGGCGTCGGAGAGCTGTTCGGTGGTGATCGACCCCGGTCCATCCGGAGCGTCGTTCATGACGGCCTTCATGCCATTGCGCTGGTCGGCTGCGACGATGAGCATCATGCCGCCGGGGGTTGAGATGGCTGCCATGCCGCGGCGTTCGAGGGTGGTAAGCGTGTTCACGGTGTTCTCCTACTGTGGATGGTTGTGGTGTATGGGTGGTCTTGGGTGGGCCTAGTGCACGGACTCGCGCACACCAAGGTCCGTGAGGAAGCGCTCGAGCTGCCCGCCCGGAGTCAGCAGCCCGTCGATGCGGATGTGCTCAACGCCGGGTGCACGTGTCACATCGGGGGTCAGGAAGCGCTCCGGCTCCTTCACCTTTTCGAGGTCGCGGTCGGCGCCGCGGAGACGCATGCGGTTCACAACCTCCTCCGGGGGAGTGTCCATCCAGGCCAGATGCACGCGGGCGGCGGGGATGCCCAGGCGGTCGACGAGCCGTGCCCACGCGGCCGGGAAGGTGCGCTCCGAGGTGAAGGGAGCGACGACGACGACGCTGTTGCCCAGCGCGAGATTCTCCCGGGCCGTGTCGAAGAGGCAGGTGTAGCGGATGTCGTTGACGCTGGCGCGCACCGCCGGCTGTGCCGTGGGGACATCGACCAGGAACTCGCCGCCCATGTGTTCAAACAGGGGGTTGGTGAGGGTGTCGAGGTCCAGGATGGCCCAGCGGAGTTCACGCGACAGGTCGTGGGCAAACGTTGTTTTGCCGCTTGCGGGCACGCCGCAGACGATGATGGCCTGGGAGGTGGGTTCTTCGGTCATGAGGGTTTCCGTCCCTTTCGGTTGGGGGTGGGGGGTGCGGCAGTCCTGCCGACGGGACTGCTGTCAGCGGCTGGAGTATCCGCCGTCGATGGGGAGTGCGACGCCGGTGATCATGGCTGCAGCGTCGCTGAGCAGGAACACGATGGGTGCGGCGACGTCGTCGACGGTGGCCCAGCGTCCCAGAGGCATTTGTTCCAGGAACGGTCCACCGATGTCGGGGCGTCCCCAGTGGAAGTTGGACATATCGGTCATGACGACGGTGGGGTTGACGCTGTTGACCCGGATGTTGTGCCGGCCAAGCTCCAGGGCCGAGACCCGGGTGATGTTGTCCAGGGCGGCCTTGGAGGAGCCGTAGGAGATGTGGCCGGGGAGGGCGACCAGGCTGGCCTGGCTGGAGACGTTGACGACGGCACCGCCGCCACCCTGGCGGATCATCGATGGAACGGCGTGCTTGATGACCAGCAGGGCGCCGCGGGCGTTGATGCTGACGACCTTGTCGAAGATGTCGATGTCGGTGTCCTGCGGGGAGGCGATTTCGCCGCCAAATCCGCCGCAGTTCACGATGCCCCACAGCTCGAGCCCCTCCACGGCGTCCCTGATGCTGTCCTCGGACGCCAGATCGAAGGCCAGCGGCTGTGCGCCCGTTTCATCGCAGAGCCCGGCCAGCGAGTCGAGGGTGCGGGCGCTGGCGATGACCTTGGCGCCGGCGGCGGTGAGCTGGCGGACGGTGGCCGCGCCGATCCCGCCGCTGGCCCCAGTGACGAGGATGGTGCGGCCCTTGAAGCCGGTTGTTGGCGTCCGGCCAACGGTGGCCGTGCCTGTTGCTTGTGAATCGTTCAAGGAAATTCCCCCTTGGTTCTGGAATGTGGAAATCGACGATGTGGAGAGGCCCGCAACGGCGCCAGCCGCCCCGGAGCGCCGCAGGGCCGCGTGGGCCTGCCGGTAGGCAGCGGCAAAACGGGCGTTGCTGCCGAGGTCTCCGAAGACCTCGGCAAAGTTCAGGAACGCACCGGGGTTTTCGCCGTCCTGGCGGGCGGCCGCCCGGAGCTGCTCCAGGCGCCGGTCGGTCGTCTCGATCGTTCCGCCGTCGTCGTCGGCACCCGCCAGCGTCCGCGCCCAGGCCGCGACGACGAGGGCCGCGCGGTCCACCGGACCTCCCAGCTCGAGCTGCTCGCGCACCACGGGCAGGAGGAACTTGGGGATGCGCTCGGAGGCATCGACCCGTTGGCGGGCAAGCGTGTCCCGAATGGCGGGGTTGGCGAAACGGTGGAGAAGTCCGCGGCAGTAGGCCTTGATGTCAATGCCGGGCACCGGCTGGAGTGTGGGTGCTGCCTCCGCCTCCATGTACCCGAGGATGAAGCCTGCGAATGCGGGATCGGCGCAGACCTCGTGCACGTGGCGGTGGCCGGCGAGGGCGCCGAGGTGGCTCATCACCTGGTGGCTGGCGTTGAGCAGGCGAAGCTTCAGAAGCTCGTAGGGCTCGACGTCGTCCACCAGCTGCACGCCGACAGCCTCCAGCGGTGGGCGCCCGGCCGCGAACCGGTCTTCCAGGACCCATTGCTCGAAGGGCTCGGCGACCACGGGCCATGCATCGACAAATCCGTAGGTTTGCGCGACGGCGGCCCGGTCGGCATCGGTGGTGGCCGGGGTGATCCGATCCACCATGGAATTGGGGAACGCCACCGTGTCGTTGATCCATTCGGCGAGGGCCGGATCCTTCAGCGCTGCGAACGAGACCAGGGCCTTGCGGGCCACGTTGCCGTTTCCGGCGATGTTGTCGCACGACAGAACGGTGAACGGCTCAACGCCCTGCGCACGCCTGCGGGCCAGGGCGGTTGTGAGAAATCCGAACACGGACTGCGGAATGGAGTCGGGTTCCAGATCGTGGCGCACATCCAATGCCCGGGGATCGAACTCCCCGGTGGCGTCGTTGATGCTGTAGCCGCCCTCGGTGACGGACAGGGAGACGATCCTTGTGGCGGGATCCACCAATTTGCCGATGACGGCGCGGGGGTCGTCGGGGGCGAACAGGTACTCGGTGATGGAACCGATGATCCGGGCATCCTCGCCGCCGCCGGCGTCCCTCAGGACCAGGGTGTAGAGGCCGTCCTGGGCGTCGAGGACATCGCGCATCTGGGCGTCGGAGGGCAGAACACCCACCCCGCAGATCCCCCAGTCGGAGGAGCCGCCGAGGTTCAGGAGCCGGTCGATGAACATGGCCTGGTGCGAGCGGTGGAATCCGCCGACGCCGAAGTGGACAATGCCTGTCCGGATCGAGCGGCGGTCATACGAGGGGGTGGGCAGCCGGCCCGCCACGTCTGGAAGGGCCGCTTCATTCAGGAAAGTCATGTCAGCTCTCTGGTCGGTTTTCTGGGAGCGGGGTCGCCGGGCCGGTGCTGCTGCCCGAAGGGGCGGGCAGCAGCACCCCAAACCCGGGTTCTAGCAGGTGGACTTGTAGACGTACTGGGCACCTTCAGCGGTGAGGTTCGCCGCCGTGATCTGCTTGAACCCGGTTTGGATGTCCTTCTCGGTGGATTCGCCCTTGATGGCCTTGAGGGCCTGCTCGACACCCTGGGTGCCGATGGACGCCGGCTCCTGGGCAATCAGGGCCTGGACAACGCCGTCCTTGAGCTGCTTGACCTGGGCCGGCCCTGCATCGAAGCCGACGATCTTGACCTGGTCCTGCTTGCCGGCCTGGCGGATGCCCGTGGCCGTTCCCTCCGCTGCGAAGGTGTTGGCGGCGAAGACGCCAACAATGTCGGGGTCCTTGGCCAGGGCTGCGGATACCAGCCTGGCCGCTTCCGCCGGATCATTGTGGCTGTACTGCACGCCCAGGTAGGTGAAGGCGGAGTCCGCTTTGGCGCCCTCCTCGAAGCCGGCGACGCGGGCATCGGCCGTGGAGATGCCGGGGTCGGTGGAGATCACCAGGACCTTGCCGCCATTGGGATTGAGGCCTTTGATGGCCTTGAAGGCCTCAAGGCCGCCGCCCTTGTTGTCGGAGGAGATCGCCGATGCGGCGAATGCGGGATCCTGCACCGTCGTGTCCACCAGGACGACCTTGATGCCGGCGGCGGCAGCGGCCTTCAACGGAGCCTGCATGGCGGCGACGTCGGTCGGTGCAATGAGGATGGCGTCCGGCTTGGCTGCCGTGACGGAGTCGACGATGGGCTTTTGCAGGGTTGGGTCGAACTTCGCGGGTCCCTGGGTGTTGACGGTGGCACCGGCGCTCTTGGCCGCGGCGTCGATGCCGCATCCCATGCTGACGTAGAACTCATCGCCGGCAACGCCCTGGATGAAGACGAGCTTGGGGGCGGCTCCCGCGGCGCCTCCAGCGGAGGCGGTGCCGCCGGAACAGGCAGTGAGGGAGGTGGCGGCAA
The DNA here is from genome assembly GCF_000482545.1 of Arthrobacter sp. 35W. Taxonomy (GTDB): domain Bacteria; phylum Actinomycetota; class Actinomycetes; order Actinomycetales; family Micrococcaceae; genus Specibacter. Next base: position 944,577 of record NZ_KI519455.1, on the reverse strand, counting down.
GGATGCCGGCTGCGAGCAGGGTGAACCTAGGGGTCAACTTCATTGTGTAGCTCCTGTTTCTTGCTTGCTGTGATGGGGGTGGGGGAAATCAGCTGGATCGAAGGCCGAACAGTCTCTTCCTGCCTTCGGTCTTGGAGGAATGGCCGCGGGCCGCCGCCGCACGCCGTCGTTGGTCGACATACACGGCGGCAACGAGGACGGCGCCCACGGCGACCTGCTGCCAGAAGGGCTGGACGCCGACGATGACGAAGCCGTTCTGCAGCACCGCCGGGATGAACAGGCCGACGACGGTCCCGAAAATGGTGCCAACGCCGCCGAAGAGCGAGGTTCCGCCGATCACGACGGCGGCGATCACATTGAGGTTCGTCGCGGACTGCCCGGCAATGGCGGTGGTCCCGTACTGGGAGAGGGAGAGGATGCCTCCCACGCCGGCAAGGGCGCCGGAGAGGGCGTAGATGGAGATCAGCTGGCGGTCCACCTTCACGCCAACCCGGCGGGCGGACTCCTCGCTGGATCCCACGGCGAAGGTGTACAGGCCGAACCGGGTCTTGTGCAGCACCACCGCGAAGACCAGGATCAGCGCCAGCGCGACCAGGGAGATCGTCGGCAAGGTGGTGCCTGGAACGTTGCCGTAGCCGATGGTGTCCTGGAGGACGGCGGGGACCTCGCGGATGTCCACGCCGCCGGTGATGACCTGGGCCAGGCCCAGGGCCGCGCCGAGCGTTCCCAGGGTGACGATCAGTGGCGGCACCTTTGCCTTGGCAATGAGGATGCCATTGAGGAGTCCCCAGCCAAGTCCGCAGCCCACGGCAACGAGGATGCCGACGGCGGCCGTCCCCCACCCCGCATCGCCCATGGCCTGCATAACCTTGGCCGCAACAACGCCGGAGAAGACCAGATTGGACCCCACCGACAGGTCGATGCCGGAGGTGACGATGACAAACGTCATGCCGATGCCCAGAACACCAAGGATCGAGACATTCTGGATGATCTGGCGGACGTTGCCCCAGGTGGGGAACACCTCGGGAGCCAGCGCCGCGAAGACCAGGAAGATGGCCAGCAGAACGAGCAGAATCTGGAACGACTGGACCTGCATCAGCTGGCGGAGGGAACTCGTGCGGTCCGGGGTTCCGGCGGTGCCTGCCGTGAGGGGTTTGACTTGGGTCGTCGTCATGAGTGTGCTCCATCAAGTGCGCCGGTCATCGCGCCGACTAGTTCTTCCACGGTTGTTTTCTTGGCCTCGTAGGTGGCCACGCGGCGTCCAAGGCGGAGGACCTGGACGCGGTCGGCGACATCAAGCACGTGCGGCATCGAGTGGCTGATGAACACGACGCCCACGCCCTTGTCCCGGACGCGGCGGATTGTTTCGAGCACGTTCTTGGTCTGCACAACGCCCAGGGCCGCCGTCGGCTCGTCCAGGAAGATCACGCCCTTGGCCCAGGCCACGGCCCGTGCAATCGCAATCGCCTGCTTCTGGCCGCCCGACATGGCGCCGACGGGATCCGACAGGCTGCGCACTGTGGCACCCAGCTCATCAAAGGCCGCCCGGGATTTGGCACGCATCGACTTGTTATCCAGAAAGCCCAGCCGCCCCTGGAACCCGGGTTTGGGGATCTCCCGGCCCAGGAACATGTTCTGGGCGGCGTTCAGGTGCGGGGCCAGGGCAAGATCCTGGTATACGGTTTCGATGCCGAGGCTGCTGGCCTGGGTGGGCGAGTTGAGGTCAACCTCGCCGCCGGCGAAGAGGATCGAGCCCGAGTCCAACGCGAGGTTTCCCGACAGGGCCTTCACGAGGGTGGATTTTCCGGCGCCGTTGTCGCCGATCAGGGCAACGACCTCGCCGGCGTGGACATCGAAGTCGGCGCCATCCAGAGCGCGTACATTGCCGAAACTGCGGGTCAAGCCGCGGGCTTCAAGAACGGGGATGGTTGTCATGGTGCAACACCTGTCAGCTGGTACGGGACGGTTTCCTCGGCCCCCGCCAACCGGGCGGGGACACTTCGTTGTGGTCTCACGTGGGGTTCCTCTTCGTTCAGGCTTGTACGAAAGTTTTCAGACTGTGGGAGTGGTCCAGCTCGATGATCAGATCCGCCCGCCCGCGGGTGGCATGAACGACGTCGGCATTGCGCTGGTCGCTGCCCAGCGCCCAGGCCTGGGCCTGGGCATGCGGTTTCCCGAAGGATTTGTGGCGCCGCAGCAGCCGGAGCTGCCGTTCGTCGTTCCCGACATCCAGGTACCAGACCTCATCAAGCTGGCTTCTGGCCTCCCGCCAGCCCTCGGCGTCCAGCAGCAGATAGTTGCCTTCGGTGATGACCAGCGGAACCTGGCGGGGGACCGGAACCGCACAGCCGATGGATTCCTCCAGGCTGCGCTCAAAGACCGGAGCGTAGACCACCGGTTCCGCATTGGCCTTGAGCCGGCGCAGCAGGTGCGCGTAGCCCCACGGATCGAAGGTGTCCGGAGCGCCCTTGCGCTCCAGCGAGCCGTGGGCGGCCAGGACCTGGCCGGCAAGGTGGAATGCATCCATGCCGACGAGGGCCACCTGGCTGCCCAGTGCGTCCGCAATGGCCTGGGCCACCGTGGACTTGCCGGCCCCGGGTGCCCCCGTGATCCCCAGGATGCGCCGTGTTCCGCCGGAGGCCAGAGTGCGGGCCCGGCCAACGAGCTCAACCAGTGTGGACCTGCGGTGTTGGACGTCCTGGGCGGGACCGGAGTTCCCGTGTTCGGTGCTGTTCATGGTGCCTCCTCCGTTCGTCGTGCTGCGGTGGAGAAGCTCTGCTGCTGCACCATTGAAGCTCTGTCTGGATCACGTGTGGAAAGCCAGGAATGGGGGTCTGAACCTGCCCCGGCGGGCTTCGGTGTGACCCGCATTACAGCAATCTAAAGGCACCATGTCATCGATGTCAAGGAGATTTCAGAATTCCATGACATCGATGACATGACTTGCTTGAAGTTACGGTAAACATCGGGCAGGATGGGGTGGGCGGTTGATTGTCACCGGTGACATCCCTCGGGGGATGCCAATCCGGCCGGTCGAGCCAGCAGGCTGATCCCAGTGGACGATGAAGGAGCCGAATAGTGACGACCATGCAGGACGTGGCCACGCGCGCCAAGGTGAGTGCCAAGACGGTGTCCAGAGTGTTCAATGACGATCCGCACGTCACGGAGGACACCCGGCAGCGGGTGCAGTCGGCCATGCGTGAACTCAAGTACGTGCCGAACATGATGGCGCGCACCTTCCGCGAGGGAAAATCGGCCGTCATCGGCATAGCCGTGCCCGACGTCGCGGATCCCTTCTTCGCTGCCGTGACGAAGGGCATTGAACTGGCGGCGCGCGAAAACGACATGGCCATAGTCGTCACCAGTCTGGGGGACAACCCGTCCCTGGAGCAGAGCATCATTGAGACGACGGTCCGCCACCAGATCGGCGGGCTCATCATGGCGCCGATAGCCGATGACCAGTCCTACCTGGCCCGCTGGCAGGACAGTTTCCCCATCGTCTTCATTGACCGGGCACCGAGCAAACTCAACGCGGACTACTTTGTCGAAGACGATTTCGGCGGAGCCTTTGACGCAACGCAGCACCTCATCGCGCATGGCCACCGCCGGGTCGCAATTGTCGGCGACTCAACGGAGGTGCCCACCACGCGGCTGCGCTTCCAGGGGTACCTGGCCGCCTTGGACGCCGCCGGCATGGAACACTCCGAGGAACTGATTGCGCTCGGGTCGCGCGACGCCGACGCCGCCGCCCAGGTCTGCCAGCGGCTGCTGGCCCTGCCCGATCCGCCCACCGCCATCTTCTCCTCCAACGCACGGTTCTCAACGGGCGTCTTCCCTGCCCTTCAGCGAATGGGCAGAACCGACATCGCACTCATCAGCTTCGGCGACTTCCCGATGGCCGATGTCCTCCAACCCTCGGTGTCGGTCATCGACCAGGATCCGCGGCACGTGGGGCGTGTGGCCGCCGAACGCATCCTCGCCCGGATTGCGACGCCGGCCAAGAGGTTCCGGCGGAAGAACGTCCTCTCGGTCAAGCTGATCGAACGCCAGTCCTGCCAGCCGGCCCCTGCCGTGGCTGTGCCAGTTGCTGCACCCTGATCCCCTCGACGACGGCGGACCCGGCGGGCTGGTCGGGTTCGCCAAGGCTGCCCGCGTCCCCTCAGGCTTCGGTTTCCTGGACCGGTATGGGAACGTCGACACGGACCGTCCCACCGCGTGTTTTGTCACCGCCCGGATGACCTATTGCTTCAGCATCGCTGCCTTGCTCGGCCTCCCGGACGTCCGCAGCCATGCGGCCCACGGGGTTGCCTGCCTGTCCGGTGCCTTCTGGGATGAGGAATGCGGCGGCTGGTTGGGGTCCCTGGCGGGAACGCCGTCGTCGCAGCGCAAGCGCGCCTACGACATCTGCTTCGTTGTGCTGGGAGCCTCCGCCGCCGCTGCGGCCAGCATCCCCGGCGCCAACGAGTTGATGGCAAAGGCGGCCGAGACACTGGCGAACCGATTCTGGTCCGAGGACGCCGGGGCCCTGGTTGAATCCTGGGACCGGGGGTTTGGCGAACCCGAACCGTATTGGGGAGCCACCGCCAATATGCATGGGCTTGAGGCGATGCTCGCACTCTACGGCCAGACCCGGGACATGGTGTGGCGGGATCGTGCGCTGCGGGTCGCCGACACCTTTATCAATCTGCGGGCCCGTGCGGCGGATTGGTGGCTCAACGAACACTATGGGCCGGACTGGACGCCGCTGCCGGACTTCAACCGGAGCAATCCCGGCGACGAATTCCACCCCTACGGCATGACGATAGGCCACCTGTTCGAATGGAGCCGCCTGCTGCTCCAGCTCGAATCGACGTTTGACGTGGCCCCATCCTGGCTGCGGGAGGCAGCCTCCGGCCTGTACGAAACGGCCGTGCAGCACGGCTGGGCCGTGGACGGACGGGACGGCTTTGTGTACACCGTCGACTGGGATGGAGTGCCCGTCGTACGGGACCGCCCGCACTGGGTGGCGGCCGAGGCGATCTCCGCTGCCGCGGTGTGGTCCACCCTCACGGGCAACCCGCGGTACGTCGGGCACCTTCAAACTTGGAGCGCGTACGCCCAACGCCACCTTGTCGATGCGGAGCACGGCAGCTGGCACCATCTCCTGGACCCGGACAACCGCCCGAGCTACTCCATGTGGTCCGGAAAGCCGGATGTCTACCACGCGCTGCAGGCGGTCCTGCTGCCCGGCCTGCCGGTCGCGGAAAGCACCGCATGCGCCATCACTGCAGGTTCCACCCCAGGCTGAGGGAACAGTGCCTTCATCCGGGACGCAGTTTCCCGCCCAGGATGCGTCCATTTCCGCATCCCACGCGGGGTGCTGCGTCCCCGCTGCACACAAGGGGCCCCGGCCGCGGCACGTGTCGTAGATCCGGCCCCTTACGGGTTGGCAGCCGGAGCCTTACGCTGATGCTGATGCCAGCTTCCGTTCCGTGGACCCGGCATCCTGGATTGATGGGAGGGAGCGGAAGTGGCACGTCTGGGAATCGTCGCGGAAATGGGCAGCGAGACACGGGTGGCGGCGACACCGGCCACCGTACGGCAGCTATTGGCCCTGGGCTACGAGGTCGTGGTGGAAAAGGGCGCGGGGGAGTCCGCGTCCTTCCCGGATGACGCTTACACCGCGGCGGGGGCCCTGGTTGTCGGCCCCGACGAGGCATGGGCCAGCGACGTGGTGCTGCGGATCAATCCGCCCTCGGAGGATGAGATTGGCAGACTGGCCGACGGCGCCACGCTGATTGGGATGCTGAGCCCGGGGCTGCGGCCGGACCTGGTGGAGGCCCTGGCGGCGCGCCCCATCACCGCGCTGGCCTTGGATGCCGTGCCGCGCATCTCCCGGGCGCAGTCGATGGATGTGCTGAGCTCCATGGCCAACATTGCCGGGTACCGGGCCGTCATTGAGGCGGCGCATGAATTTGGCCGGTTTTTCACGGGGCAGGTGACGGCTGCCGGCAAGGTGCCGCCCGCCAAGGTGCTGGTCGCGGGCGCGGGGGTTGCCGGTCTGGCCGCGATCGGAGCGGCCAGCAGCCTCGGCGCGATCGTGCGCGCGACGGACCCGCGGCCCGAGGTGGCCGACCAGGTCAAGTCCATCGGCGGGACCTACCTCAAGGTGGAGGCCGCCGAGGAGATGGCCTCCGCGGACGGGTACGCCAAGGCCACCTCCGAGGCCTACAACCGGCGCGCGGCGGAGATCTACTCGGAGCAGGCCCGCGATGTGGACATCATCATCACCACGGCCCTCATCCCGGGCAGGCCGGCGCCGAAGCTGTTGACGGCCGAGGACGTGGCGGCCATGAAACCCGGCAGCGTGATCGTTGACATGGCCGCCGGGCAGGGCGGCAATGTGGAGGGCTCGGTGGCCGGGGAGCGCGTGGTCACGGACAACGGCGTCGTGATCCTGGGCTACACGGACCTGCCGGCGCGGCTGCCCGCCCAGGCATCACAGCTGTACGGAACCAATATGCTGAACCTGCTCAAGCTCCTCACGAAGGCGAAGGACGGCCAGCTGCGGATCGACTTCGACGACGTGGTGCAGCGGTCGGTGACGGTGGTGCGCGACGGCGAGAAGACCTGGCCCCCGCCGCCGGTCCAGGTCTCGGCGGCGTCCGCTGTGAAGAGCGCCGCCGCCGGCGAGGGCCAGCGGCCAAGCGGCGGTGCGGCGGCAAAGAAGGGTCCCAGCCGCGGCGGCAAGGCCGCAGTGATTGTTGGCGGCATCGCCGTCCTCTTCGGCATCAACGCCGTCGCCCCGGCTCCGCTGCCGCAGCATTTCACTGTCCTGCTGCTCTCCATCGTGGTGGGGTTCTACGTCATCGGAAAGGTCCACCATTCCCTGCACACCCCGCTGATGTCCGTCACCAACGCCATTTCCGGGATCATCGTCGTCGGCGCCCTGCTGCAGGTCACCTCGGGCAACCTCGCCACGCAGATCATTGCCGCCGTCGCGGTCCTGTTGGCCAGCATCAACATCTTCGGCGGCTTTTCCGTCACCCGGCGCATGCTGGCCATGTTCTCCAAGGGGGACAAGGGCCATGACTGAGCGCCGCACGGGAAGCTGCCGGACCACCACCGAGGAGGACACCAGTGCCTGATGCCGTTTCCAGTCCTCTGACCGCGGAGTCCATCGCGGGGGCTTCCTACATTGTGGCCGCCCTGATGTTCATCCTCAGCCTGGCCGGCCTCAGCAAACACGAGAGCGCCCGCGGCGGCATCATCTACGGCATCGCCGGGATGGCCATGGCCCTGGCGGCCACCATCTGGCTCACCATCCAGGGTGCCTGGGGTTCGGACCAGGTCCAATTGGGACTGGTGCTGCTGGCGGTGGCCATGCTGGTGGGCGGTGCCATTGGATTGTGGCGGGCCCGGGTGGTGAAGATGACGGGCATCCCGGAACTCATTGCCCTGCTGCACAGTTTCGTGGGCCTCGCCGCGGTGCTTGTCGGCTGGAACGGCCATCTGGCAGCCCCGGAGCTGCCCGCGGACCTGGCGGCCATCCACCACGCGGAGGTGTTCATCGGCGTTTTCATCGGGGCTGTGACCTTCACCGGATCGATCGTGGCGTTCCTGAAATTGTCGGCCCGGATGAAGTCCGCTCCGCTCATGCTGCCCGGAAAGAACGCGATCAACCTCGGCGCACTGGCCGCCTTCGTGGCCTTGACCATTTGGTATGTCAACGACTCCCAGGTGCGGCTGCTGGTTGCCGTCACCCTGCTGGCCCTGGGACTGGGCTGGCACCTCGTGGCGTCGATCGGCGGCGGTGACATGCCCGTGGTCGTGTCCATGTTGAACAGCTACTCGGGCTGGGCCGCGGCCGCCGCGGGGTTCCTGCTCAACAATGACCTGCTCATCGTCACCGGTGCCCTGGTGGGATCCTCCGGCGCCTATCTGTCCTACATCATGTGCAAGGCCATGAACCGGTCCTTCATTTCCGTCATTGCCGGAGGCTTCGGCATCGCAGCCCCCGCCACGGGCGCCGCGGCGGAGCAGGGGGAGCACCGGGAGATTTCGGCCCAGGCCACCGCCGAGCTGCTGTCCAACGCCGCGAGCGTCGTCATCACCCCGGGCTACGGCATGGCGGTGGCGCAGGCGCAGTATCCCGTGGCCGAACTTGCCCACCAGCTGCGGGAGCGCGGGGTGGACGTCCGGTTCGGCATCCACCCGGTGGCCGGACGGCTGCCGGGCCACATGAACGTGCTCCTCGCCGAAGCCAAAGTCCCCTACGACATTGTGCTGGAGATGGACGAGATCAACGAGGACCTGGCCGGGACCTCGGTGGTTCTTGTCATCGGCGCCAATGACACCGTCAACCCCTCCGCTGCTGAAGACCCCTCCAGCCCGATTGCCGGCATGCCCGTGCTCCGGGTCTGGGAGGCCGAGAACGTCGTCGTGTTCAAGCGGTCCATGGCCGCCGGCTATGCCGGAGTGCCGAACCCCTTGTTCTTCCGGGACAATTCCCAGATGCTCTTCGGCGACGCCAAACAACGCGTGGAGGACATCCTGCGCGCCCTGCGGTCCTGAGCAAGGGCCCACGCCCGCGAGGGACCCGAAGCGAGCGCAGCGAGCTTCGGGAGCGGGTGGGGATCACTCCGACGGCGTGAAGTGGCCCAGATGCTGGTGGGGGACCCTGTCGCGGTCGTAGGTGATCTCGGTGAAGCCATGGGCGGCGGGCTTGCCGTCATCGCCCAGATTCACGAATACGATCTTCTCGATCGTCAGGATGGACTCCCGGGTGAACATATTGCGCACCTCGGCACGCATGGTCAACGAGGTGCGGCCGAACGCCGTCGCCGTCAGCCCCATCTCGATCAGATCGCCCTGGCGGGCGGAGGAGACGAAGTTGATCTCCGACATGTACTTGGTGACGGCCCGCCCGTTGCCGAGCTGCACAATGGCGTAGATGGCCGCCTCCTCGTCGATCCAGCGCAGCAGGCTGCCGCCGAACAGGGTGCCGTTGGCATTGAGGTCTTCGGGGCGGACCCATTTGCGGGTGTGGAAGGTGATGTCGCCTTTGGTCATGCTTCGAAGCTACCGCCAAATGCGCGACGAAAGTCCGCAATGTCCGCAACAACACAGGGGCCCGTGGCCGGGCCAACACGGCGGCGGCGCCCACCCGAGGGGGGGGGACGCCGCCGCTCATGCCAGAGCGTGGTTCCGGCCGGAACACATCCGGCCGGAGTGTGGATCAGCCGTGCCGTCGCCTCCTGCGCGCCGCCACCAGCACACCCAGGCCCAGGATCATCAGCAGCGATGCCGCGATGCTCCCGGCCAGAACGTTGGCGCCGGTGGCGGCCAAACCGCCGTCGGCCCCGCCATTGGCATTGAGACCGGCGCCGGCGCCCCCGGCGGAACCGCCGGGTGTGGTGCCGCCCGGTGCGATGGTTCCCGGATCGGTTCCGGGGTCTGTTCCACCCGTGGTGGGCGGCGGTGTGGACGGGGACGGCTCCGTGACGGGAGGCTCGACGGCGGCGGCCGTGACGGTGACCGGTGTGGAAACGCTGGTGCTGCCCTGGATGGCCACCACCGTGTGCCCGCCGGCGGGCGTGCCGGCCGGGATGGTGCCGGTGAAGGTGGCACTGCCATCGCCGTCGGCCGCCACGGTGCCCAGCAGGACCGGGTCCGAGTGCAGCTCGATGCGGATCTCCTCATCGGGGGCAAACCCGGTCAGCGAGACCTCCACCGGCTTGCCGGCCTCAACGGCGCCCAAGGACAGCGCCAGCTGCGGCTCCAGCGGATCGACGACCTCGGGCAGGTCAAAGACCCAGCCCTGGGCGGCGAGGGCGGAAAGCTCCTCATCCAACGCCCGGCCGCCGATGTGTGCCGCCTCGCCGCCGCCATAGGTGGTGACGGTGGTGGGTGCATCCTTGGTGCCGTAGCCCCAGAAGGGCGTGTCCGAGGCCGCGCAGTTGGTGCCCGCCTTGAAGTGGATGGTGGCACCCGAGGCGATCTCCGTCTGGCGGAACTGCTCCAGCGAGTTGAACGGACGCTCCTGCGTGCCGGTGCCGGCCACGGGGGCCGTGCAATCGACGTACAGGTCCATCACCGGTGCCGGGGCCGCGGACAGCGTGCCGTAGAGGGAGGCATTGGCCAGGAAGGCCGGGGTGCGCGTCGCGACGACGGTGACCCGGAACTCCTGTGCCGTCACCGGTGCCGTGAAGGGCTGGATGCGCAGCACGCCGATGGTGCCGGCCTCCGCGACCTTGCTCCAGGTGCCGTTGACCTTGGCCTCCACCGTGAACTTCTCCACGTTCTGGCCGTGGTTCAGAACATCCTCGGAGAGGGCGATCCGGCTGACGGTCTTGGCGCTGCCCAGATCGAACTGGACGACGCCGCCATTGGCCAGCCCCTGCGCGGCGCCGGTGCGGAAGTTGCCGTCCGTGAGCAGCGGAGTGGATTCGCCGTCCACGGTGGCCGGCAGGCCCAGGGCGTAGTCCTCGGTGAAGGCCTTCTGCCGTTCCGCCGTGAACCCCTGCAGGGCCGCGACGGACGACGGCGCAAACCTGCCCGTCGTCGTCGGCGGCACGTTCAGCAGCAGGATCGCATTGCGCCCGGCGGACTCGTGGTACTTCGTGAGCATGGCCGTGGGGGACTTCGGCGAGTCGTTCGGGTGGGCAAACCAACCCTGGGTCAGCTTCATGTCGGCCTCGCCCGGCCACCAGTGCAGGCTGTTGGCCGCGCCGCTCTTGACGGCATTGACCAGCGAGTTCCGGGATCCGAGGTTGTCGTTCGAATCCGGGTTCAGGCCGTTGATCTTGCCGCCGTCGGTGGGCTGCCTGATGGGCAGCACGCCCCATTCGTTGGGCCGGGCCACGCCCTCCTCGTTGCCGATCCAGCGCACATCGTTGCCGCCCACGGCCACCAGGGCGTTGGGCTGCAGCTTGGCGATCATGTCGTAGAAGGCCGGATAGTCGTAGATTTCCTGCTTGGCCGTGTTGCCCTGGGCGCCGTCGAACCAGACCTCGTCAACCTGGCCGTACTGGGTCAGGATCTCGTACAGGGTGTTCAGGAAGAAGGAACCGTAGTCGGTGGCCTGGTAGTGGAACTGGGGCAGGTCCTTGCCGGCGCGGTCATCATTGGGAACCAGCGTGGGGATGGTGCGCAGGCTCTTGGCGCTGCCGTTGCCGAACACGCCGTCGACCTCCTGGTTGGAGTCGGCGGGGGACATGTACAGGCCCACCTTCATGCCGTATTTGTGCGCGGCGTCGGTGAACTCCTTCACCACATCGCCCTTGCCGTTCCGCCACGGGGAGGACTGCACGGTGTAGTCGGTGTAGCGGGAGGGGTAGGACATGAAGCCGTCGTGGTGTTTGACCGTCAGGACCGCGTAGCGGAAGCCGTTGTCGCGCAGGGTTTTGACCCAGCTGTCGGCGTCGAAATCGGTCGGGTTGAAGCGTGCCGGATCCTCGGTGCCGTGGCCCCATTCCTGGTCGTAGAAGGTGTTGATGCCGAAGTGCAGGAATGCCGTCTGGCGGGCCTCCTGCCATTGAAGCTGGGCTGGCGTGGGCCGCACCATGGAGGCCTTGGCGATGATGTTCTCCGTGCAGTCGCCGGTGCTGACTGAAATGTAGTTGGCCGGATCCACCAGCAGCGGCTCACAGGTTTCCGGTTCGGTGGGGACGATCTCCTGGTAGGCGAAGGCGGCGGGCTTGTACCCGTCCACCAGCATCGCGAAGCGGGTCTTGTCGAGCGAGCCCTTGAAGCCGCGGGAGGCCGCTGCACCCACCAGGTCGTTGCCAAAGCTGGCGGTCTGGGTGACCGATCCATTGCGCGTGGACAGGCCGGTGCCTTCCACGGGCGCCAGTTCCCTGCCGTCCAGGGCAGCGGCCAGGGTGGCCTTGCCGGTGGTGCCCGGAACATAGGCGATGGAGACGGTGTGGGCCGCGCCGGTGGCGGGGGCCGGGACGGAGGCCTTGTAGTCCACCCAGCTGCCGCTGGCATTGGTGCTGTAGCCGTACTCCAGCGAGGATCCATCCACCGTGTACCGGACGAAGAAGTTGCCGCCGACGGCGATCAGCGTGCCCTGGGCAGCCTGGCCGGTGGTGGGCGTGAACACCGCCTCGGCCACGAAACCCTTGTCCAGCACCGTCGTGCCGAGCGAAACATCGGTGGAGGTGAAGCCCAGGCCCTGGGTGCCGCCGGCCAGGGTGGCCTTGCCGCCCACGATCGCTTCGGTGCCGGCGCGGGTGCGCAGGGAGCCGAGCAGGACGTCGGTGCCGGTGGCCGCGTAGGCGCCCGCGGTGAAGGTTCCATCGTAGGAGACGTCCATCAGCGTGGTGGAGGCCGGGCGCGGCTGGAATTCAAAGTCCGACGGCGCGAAGGCCGCCGTGGCTGCCGCGAGGCGCACCTGGTGCAGGAGACCGGTGAAGCCGCGGTCCGCCGCCTGGCTGTTGACCTCCTGGCCAAAGCCGAAGGTGCTGCCCAAATTGGTGGCGTTCTTCGCCGGTGCCGGGCTGGCCACCACCGGGAGCGCGACGCCGTCGAGCCAGACGTTCAGTGCCACACCGGAGGCGGAGGGCAGGTAGTGGAAGGAGAGCGCGTGCTCCTTGCCCAGGGTGGGATAGTCCACCTCCTCCTTGTGGGAGGACCAGGTGGAGCCGGCCAGTGAATCGAAGCCGTAGCGCAGCTTGCCGCCCTGGGCGCGGATGTAGAAGTTGCCGCCGGCGGAGAACAGCGTGGACATGCTGTCCGAACCCAGGGGCGTGAACTTCACTTCACCCAGGAAGCCGCGGTCCGCTGTGTCGGTGCCCGTGCTCAGATCGGTGGGAACGTAGCGGATGCCCGCTGTGCCGCCGGCCAGTTGGACACCCTTGCCGGGCACCTGGGTTTCGTTGCCATTGACGCGGCGGAGGACGCCGTGCATGGATTCGCCCTCGGTGGTGGTGTAGGCCGTGGTGCCAACAAGGGAACCGTTGAACCCCACGTTCAAGGAGTCGGCCGGGGCTGCCTGGGCCGAGAGGGCCGGCGCCAGAAGGCTGGTGAAAAGGCTGGCTGCGGAAAGCAGTGCGAGTCCTCTCAAAGTCCGGCCGCCGGCTCGGCGCCTGCGGCGGATGGGCGGGTCCTGGTGTACACGGTGGCGTGCAGTGCGCGAATTCATGTGGCTCCATACCTGGAATCACGTAGTCCAGACTAGCTCAAAGTGAACAACGCTGTTCCATAGACATCTGATGTATAAGGCCACGCTAGCAAAGAATGTTACCGATAACTAGGGATATTTCGTGGGGTTGATAATTTAGTTGGTGGCCGCAACATCCGATGTTCTGAGCGGTGCTTGGAAGTCCTGGGAAGCCTGCACAGCCGCACCCTGGGCCGCCGCCGTCCCCGAGCGCCGGTACGGGGCTGGCTGCCTCCGCAGGCCGGCACAAGGCTTGGCGGTGGAGGAAGGAACTGAGATGGAATCGAATTCTTTTGACGGCATGGAAGCGGAGCTGCGGGAGGTTTCCGTGGCGCTGACGATCCCGCGGAGCCACGAATGCCTGGCGTGCTACGTCCATCGGATGCTGGAGTTCGGCTGCCATGGGACGCAGTGGATGCTGCGCTACCAGGAATTACGGGCACCGCGGGCAACGGCGCTGGAACGGCGGATGGCCCTGCTCGGCGGGTATTGCGACTGCGAACTCATGATGAATGTGTTCGATCCGAACCCCCGCTTCTTTGCCACGGACGACCATGGGGAGGTCATTGACCAGCCCATGCTGGCCTGCTTCGGCGTCCGCGTCGGTTCCACCCAACCGTGTTCGCTGTGGCTTGGCCTGCCCAGACCCTATGGGTACCCGCGGTGGTGGTAGTAGACGGGCAAGCGCCCTACAACGAACGGCGGCCCCCACCGATTGGTGGGAGCCGCCGTCGTGCATAGCGTTTCTACATACGGGGTGGAGCTAGCCGGCCAGGTGGTCCACCAGGGCCGGGGCGATGCCGATGTAGCTGCCCGGGGTCAGGGCCAGCAGGCGCTCCTGGGCCTCGGCCGACAGGCCCAGGCCGGAGACGAACTCCTGCATGCGGGCGGCGTCCACGCGCTGGCCGCGGGTGAGGTCCTTCAGGCGCTCGTAGGGGTTCTCCATGCCGGGGACGCCGGCAATGGCCTCGGCGCGCATCACCATCTGGATGGCCTCGCCGAGCACCTCCCAGTTGTGGTCCAGATCCTCGGCCAACACGGGCTCCGCGGTGTCCAGGCGGCCCAGACCGCCCAGGACGTTGTTGATGGCCAGCAGGGAGTGGCCGAAGGCCACGCCGATGTTGCGCTGGCTGGAGGAGTCCGTGAGGTCGCGCTGCCAGCGGCTGGTGACCAGAGTGGCGCCCAGGGTGTCCAGCAGGGCGGAGGAGATCTCCAGGTTGGCCTCGGCGTTCTCGAAGCGGATCGGGTTCACCTTGTGCGGCATGGTGGAGGAGCCCGTGGCGCCGGCCACCGGGATCTGCGCGAAGTAGCCGATGGAGATGTAGCTCCACACATCGGTGCAGAGGTTGTGCAGGATCCGGTTGAAGCGGGCCATGTCGGCGTAGAGCTCGGCCTGCCAGTCGTGGGATTCGATCTGCGTGGTCAGCGGGTTCCAGGACAGGCCCAGGCCCTCCACGAAGCTCTTGGCCACCTGCTGCCAATCGGCGGACGGCACAGACGCGTAGTGCGCGGCGTACGTGCCGGTGGCGCCGTTGATCTTGCCGAGGAACTCGGTCTTTTCGATGCGTGCCAGCTGGCGGCCCAGACGGTGCGCGGTGACGGCCAGTTCCTTGCCCAGGGTGGTGGGCGTGGCCGGCTGGCCGTGGGTGCGGGACAGCATCGGGATGTTGCGGTTTTCCTCGGCCATGGCGGCGATCTTGGCCACCAGGGTCTTGGCGGCGGGCAGCCAGACGTCTTCGACGGCGCCCTTGATGCCCACGGCGTAGGAGAGGTTGTTGATGTCCTCGCTGGTGCAGCCGAAGTGCACCAACGCGGTCAGCTCGTCCAGGCCGATGCCGGGCAGGCGGCGGCCGATGTAGTACTCCACGGCCTTGACGTCGTGCACTGTGACGCGCTCGATCTCGGCCAGTTCGGCCACGGCAGCGGCGTCGAACTCGGTGACGATGGAGCGCAGGGAGGCCTGCTGCTCGGCGGTCAGCGGGGAGGTGCCCGGCAGCACGTTGTTGCTGGTCAAGTGGATGAACCACTCGACCTCAACGGCCACGCGGTCGCGGTTGAGGGCGGCCTCTGAGAGGTAGTCGACCAGCGGTGCCACGGCACCAAAGTAGCGGCCGTCAAGCGGGCCCAGGGCAATGCGCTCGTCGGAGGCGGCCAGCGAAAGCCGTCCGGACGGGATGCGGGTGGTGGCAGATGCGGAATCAGACATGCCCCAATTCTTCCATGAACCCCGCTCCAGCCCTCCACAACGCGTTACGGGGTTCACGTCATGGACATGAACTCCGCGCCCGCTGCCACCGCCGGCCGGCGGCTTCTAGCGTGGAGGGACCCGTACGACGCCGGCGCACCGGGCGCCTGTGCGGACCAGTGAAGGAGGGCGGCCATGAACGATGCTGCACCAGATCCCGCGCCCCACTCCGCCGACATGGCGGCGCTCGCCGCCGGGCTTGTCCGGGCCGCCGACTCGGTGGATTCGCTGCTGCGCCGCCTGCACAACGCCGGGCAGCTGCAGTGGTCCGGGCGGGCATCGGCGGCATTCCGGGCGGCGCTGGACCAGCGGGAGGCGGAACTGCGGACAGCGTCCGGTGCCCTGGGGCATGCCGCCCACCTGCTGCAGGCCTATGCCAAGCGTCTGGAAATCGCCGAATGTGCCGCGTCGATGGGTGCCGTGCCGTGACCACCCCGGACCAGCTGTCCAGCGCCGCCTCGATCTCCGCCGAGCTGGAGGTGGTGGCCGTCGCCGGGGTGTCCATCGGCGTCATCGCCGGCGAGCTGGAGGAGGTTGAAGCGCAGGTGGAAGGCATCAGGTTCTCCATGGAGCAGGCGGTGCTGGGGATCCGCCCGCACCCCTTCCAGGAGATGGAGGCCGTGGCCCAGGCCAGGGATGGCTGCAGGATTGCCAGCCGCCAGGTACGCACCCTGGGGGAGGACGCGAGGGCGGCCGCGGAAAACTACGCGCAGACGGAACGCGGCAACGCCAGGCTCATGGAGCTGCAGCAGGCCCACAGCGCGTGGAGCCTGGGTATGCAGCTTCGATTGGCGGGATGTCTTGCTCCGCTGGTCGCCTGGGGACAGGCGGAGGCCTTTATGAAAAGCGTTCGCCGGGAAGGGCTCCGGAAGGCTGGCATGGGGGCTTTGGGTCATGCGCCCGGATACCTGTCGGCCTGGCTGGGGCCGGATATGGGGCTGGCTGCCCTGGTGGCCGGGTGGACGGGGGCGGCCAGGCCCGCCCATACGACCGGGGCCATGACCGTGGGTCTGCGCAGGCTGATGGAGGGAATGGGCCTCCTGACGCCCGGCGATCTCCGGGTCCGAAGGGTGCCCCCTGCCGAGTGGCGGCCAGCGCACCCGGACGGACCCTCCGGGCCGGCGGGACCCTCGACTGCCGGGCTGCGGATGGATGCCGAGGGCAGCTGGGCCGAGGGCTCCATGGCACCGACGGTCCACGCTGTGCTCGCCAGTTCCGCTGACGCGTACACCGTGGCGCCGCCGTCGTCGATCATCGTCAAGCAGGTGGACCGGGGCGATGGAGCCACCGTGTGGATCGTCAACCTGCCCGGAACCGAAGACTGGGGGCTCGACACCGGAAACCTGTGGGACGTCGAGGGTGATCTGGAAGCCATGACGGCGGCCCAGCGCGGGGAGTTCGCCCAGAAGTCAGTGCTGGTGCAGGAACTGGTCAAGGCGGCCCTCGCCGACGCCGGGGCGGCAGCGGGGGACGAGGTGCTCCTGACCGGCCACAGCGGCGGCGGCATCCACGCGGCCATGATGGCGGCGGACCCGGCCTTCGTGGCGGAGGTCAACGTCAAGATGATCGTGATTGCCGGCTCGCCCGGCGCCCAACGGCAGCTGCAGCCGGGCATCACGGCGGTGGATCTGGTGAATGTGCATGACATCGTGACGGGCCTGTCCGGCGCGGAGCCGGCGCAGACGGACAGCTGGATGACAGTCGTCTCGGAACCGCGGCCGGGGGCCGATCCCGCGAATCTGGGCGCGCTGGCCCTGCAGGCGCACCAGCTGGATGGCTATCTGGGGGATGCCGAGGCCTTCGACAACAGTGCCGACCCGGCCTATGCCGCCGCCAAGGAACGCTTGGCCGCACTGCTGGGAGCCGGCGCCGCCGCCGCCGGGGCAGCGGCCGCTGGCAGCGTGGCCTTCAAGCAGTCCATCTACCAAGGAACGGATGTGCCCAAGCCGCCGGCGCCCAAACCGCCGCCCAAACCCTTGACACCGCCGAGCCGCCGCGACTGGGGATCCGGCCGCTGACCGGTCCGTCTCAAGCTTCGCCGCCGTCGCTGTTGATGCCGGAAAGGGAGGCATTCCGGGTCAGCGGCGGTTGATGCCCGTCAGGGCGTTGGCGATCATGGAGAACAGGCTCATCAGCAGCGCTGCCCACACGGCTGTCCACCAGAACTCGTCGATGCTGAAGTGGACGGGTGTGTAGCTGGTCAGCCAGGACGTCATCCACAGCATGCCGGCATTGATCACCACCGTGAACAGGCCAAGGGTGAGGATGGTGACGGGCAGCGACAGCAGGCTCACGATCGGCTTGACCAGTGCATTGATGATGCCGAACACCAGCCCAACAAACACGAAGCCGAGGGCCGTGCCGAGGGTGCTGGTTCCCATTTCCAGTCCGCTGGTGCCGGAATCGATCATGTCGACACCCGGCAGAATCACCGTGACCAGCCACAGTGCCACGGCATTGATCAGAACGCGCGCAATGAAGTAACCCATGCCGCCATACTTCCACAGTGGCCGCCCGGACACGCCGGGGCAGGCGGGTCTACGCTGGGGGCATGAGCACCGGGAACTCATCGAACACTGCCCCCATCGGCCCCCGCCCCGTGGTCGCCGGTCTTCCCCACTATGCCGCCGGCAAGGCGCCGCTGCCCGTGCCGGGGCTCCAAAGCTACAAGCTCTCCTCCAATGAGAATCCGCTGCCGCCGCTGCCGGCCGTGCTTGAAGCCATCGCGGCGCAGACAGCGGTCAACAGATACCCGGACCCGCAGTCGGCGGTGCTGTGCCAGGCCGTGGCGGACCATCTGGGTGTGCCCTTTGCCGATGTGGTGGCCGGTGCCGGCAGCCTGGGTGCGCTGAACCAAATCCTGGCGGCCTTCGCCGGGCAGAACGAGGACGGCAGCCAGGACGAGGTGCTGTATGCCTGGCGCTCGTTCGAGGCGTACCCGATCAGCGTTGGCCTCAGCGGCGCCCGCAGCGTGCAGGTTCCCCTGCGGCCGGACGGAACCCACGACCTCGCAGCCATGGCGGCGGCGGTGACCCCGCGCACCAAGGTGGTGCTGCTCTGCACGCCCAACAACCCCACGGGGCCGGCCTTGGACGCCGCTCAGACCGAGGATTTCATTGCCGCCCTGCCTTCCGGCGTGCTCGTGGTGGTCGACGAGGCCTACCGGGAATTCGTCCGCTCCGACAGCGCCGTCGACGGGCTGGAGCTGTACCGCCGGCACCCGAACGTGGTGCTGCTGCGAACCTTTTCCAAGGCCCATGGGCTGGCGGGGCTGCGGGTGGGCTATTCGCTGTCGCGGCCGGGGGTGAGCGAACATCTGCGCGCGGCCGCCGTCCCGTTCGCCGTGTCCACGGTGGCGGCCCACGCGGCAGCCGCCTCGCTGGCCCACGTGGCCGAGGTTGTAGAAAGAGTACAAAGCCTGGTGGCCGAACGGACGAAGGTGGTTGCCGGTCTGGCCGGGCTGGGCTGGGACATCCCCGACGCCCAGGGCAACTTTGTCTGGCTGCCGCTGGGGGTGGACAGCGCCGGGTTTGCGGCACTGGCGGGGGAGCATGGACTCTCCGTGCGGGCCTTCGCTGGCGAGGGTGTCCGGGTCACGATTGGCGAGCCGGAGGCCAATGCACGCTTTCTGGCCCTCTGTGCGTCCTCTACAAAAGTGCCGCGGCGTTCCTAGCGGTTCACAGGCGGCCAATGCCGTCCGGGGCGGATAGAGTTGGAAATCGAAATCAGAAATATATGCATCGAATGGAATGTATTCCTTTGACGGCATATATCCCACCGAAGTGCTGTTGTGCAGATGCGGCAGACAAGGAGACGGTATGAGCGCTGCTGAACTACCCACCACCGAGTTCGACGAACCCGAGGAGGCGGTGCTCCCGGCACCCCTGGCGGAACCGTTTCCCACGAATGGGTTCGCGGCGCTGGCGTCCAGCGGCGTTGATGAGGGCGACATGGTCCAGCTCCTTGATGAGCAGGGCGTGCTGCAGCACGATCCGGCCTTCAGTCCGTACATCGAGGCCCTGGATGCCGACACCCTGCGGGGCTTCTACCGCGACATGGCCGTGGCCCGCCGCTTTGATTCCGAGGGAACCGCCCTGCAGCGCCAGGGCGAGCTGGCCCTGTGGGTTCCGCTGACCGGCCAGGAGGCCGCACAGGTGGGTTCCGGGCGGGCCAGCCGCGAGCACGACTACATCTTCCCCACCTACCGTGAGCACGCCGTCGCCCTCACCCGCGGCCTGGACCTTGCGGATCTGCTCCGCCTCTTCCGCGGAACCTCCAACGGTGGCTGGGACCCGCGCGATAAGAACTTCCACCTGTACACCCTGGTCCTCGCGGCCCAGACGCTGCACGCCGTGGGCTATGCCATGGGCATCCAGCGCGACATCAAGGCCGATCCCACCACCGAGCCTGCGGCCGCGATGGTCTACTTCGGCGACGGCGCCTCCTCCGAGGGCGATGTCCACGAGTCGATGGTCTTCGCCGCCTCCTACCAGGCGCCCGTCGTCTTCTTCTGCCAGAACAACTACTGGGCCATCTCCGTCCCCTTCGAGGTGCAGTCCCGCGTGCCCCTGGTGAACCGCGCCAGCGGCTACGGCTTCCCCGGCATCCGGGTGGACGGCAACGACGTCCTGGCCGTGCACGCCGTCACCGCCTGGGCGCTGGAGCACGCACGCTCCGGCAACGGCCCGGTGCTGATCGAGGCCTCCACCTACCGCCTGGGTGCCCACACCACCGCCGACGATCCCACCAAGTACCGCATGGCGGCCGAGGAGGAGCACTGGCGCGCCAAGGACCCGGTGGCCCGCTACGAGCGCTACCTGCGCGAGTCCGGCATGGCCGATGACGCGTTCTTCGCCCAGGTGGCCGACGAGGCGAATGAGCTGGCCACCTACGTGCGCAAGGCCGTTCTGTCCATGGAAAACCCGGACATCCGGGACAAGTTTGCCGACGTCTACGGCGCCCCCCACCCGCTGGTGGCGGAGGAGTTGGCGTGGTTTGAGCAGTACCAGGCGTCCTTCGTTGACGCCGAGAACGAGGGCGGTGCCGCATGAAGACCATGACCATTGCAAAGGCCATCAACGAGGGCCTGCGCGCCGCCTTGGCCAAGCACCCCAAGTCCTTCCTGATGGGCGAGGACATCGGATCCCTGGGCGGCGTGTACCGCGTCACCGAGGGTCTGAAGGCCGAGTTCGGCGCGGACCGCGTGATGGACACGCCGCTGGCGGAGTCCGGCATCATCGGCACGGCCATCGGCATGGCCCTGCGCGGCCACCAGCCCATCTGCGAGATCCAGTTCGACGGCTTCGTGTTCCCCGGCTTCAACCAGATCACCACGCAGCTGGCCAAGATCCGCACCCGCAGCAACGGCATGCTCAGCGCCCCCGTGGTGATCCGCATTCCGTACGGCGGCGGCATCGGCTCCATCGAGCACCACTCCGAATCCCCGGAGGCGCTCTTCGCCCACACCCCCGGGCTGCGCATCATCACGCCGTCGAACGCCCACGATGCCTACTGGATGATCCAGCAGGCCGTGGAATGCCCGGACCCGGTGATCGTCTTCGAGCCCAAGCGCCGCTACTGGCTCAAGGGCGAGGTGGACACCGAGTCCACGGAGCTTGACCCGTTCAAGGCGCAGGTGGTCCGCGAGGGCACCGACGCCACGGTGGTGGCCTACGGCCCGCTGGTGCCGGTGGCGCTGGCCGCCGCCAACGCCGCGGCCGAGGACGGCCACAGCGTGGAGGTCATCGACCTGCGCTCCATCTCGCCGATCGACTTCGACACCATCACGGCGTCGGTGGAGAAGACAGGCCGCCTGGTGGTGGCCCATGAGGCCCCGACCTTCGGCGGCATCGGCGGCGAGATCGCGGCACGCATCAGCGAACGCAGCTTCTACGCCCTGGAGGCCCCGGTGATCCGCGTGGGCGGGTTCCACATGCCGTACCCGGTGGCCCGCGTCGAGGAGCACTACCTGCCGGACATCGACCGCATTCTCGAGGCGCTGGACCGCGCCCTGGGCTACTAGGAGGCGCGCCATGACAGCACTGAACACCTTCAAACTGCCCGACGTCGGCGAGGGGCTCACCGAGGCCGAGATCGTTTCCTGGAAGGTCAAGCTGGGCGACATCGTTGCCATCAATGACGTCCTGGTCGAGATCGAAACCGCCAAGTCCATCGTGGAGCTGCCCTCGCCGTACGCCGGCATGGTGGCCCAGCTGCTGGTCGAAGAGGGCGAAACCGTCCCGGTGGGCACGCCCATCATCAGCATCGGGTCCGAGGAGCCGGCGCTGGCCAAGGCCGTGCCGCACCAGGGACTGCCCGACGGCGTCGTGCTGGAGGCGAAGCCCCTGGGCACCCAGACCCGCCCGACGGAGACCGAAACCGGTGCCAAGCCGCTGGTGGGCTCCGGTCCGAAGGCCGACGCCGTCCAGCGCCGGCCGCGCCGCGGTTCCGTTGCGCCCGCTGCCGCCCAGGTGGCAGCAGCGGCCCCCGCCGCGCCCGCCGTCGTCGTTCCCGTTCCGGCCTCGGCGCCCGCTTCGGCACCGGCCTCGGCAGAAGACGAGCTCCGCGCCCGCGTCCTCGCCAAGCCGCCGGTCCGCAAGGCCGCCAAGGATCTGGGCATCAACCTCTCCGACGTCTCGCCCACCGGGCAGCGCGGCGAGGTGACCAAGAAGGATCTGCTCAGCTACCAGGAGCAGCGCGCCAACGAGCAGGCCGCTGCGGGCACGTTCTGGCAGCCGGCCCCGGCCGGCTCCGCCTCGCAGGAGCAGCGGATCGAGCGGATCAAGGTCAAGGGTGTCCGCAAGGCCACGGCCAAGGCCATGGTGGACAGTGCCTTCTCGGCCCCGCATGTCTCGATCTTCGTGGACGTCGACGCGTCCCGCACCATGGAGTTTGTCCGCCGCCTGAAGACCAGCCGCGACTTCGAAGGCATCAAGGTTTCGCCGCTGCTGATCCTGGCCAAGGCTGTCATCTGGGCCGCGGCGCGCAACCCCTCCGTCAACGCCACGTGGACGGGCGATGAGATCATCGTCAAGCACTTCATGAACCTCGGCATTGCCGCGGCCACCCCGCGCGGGCTCATGGTGCCGAACATCAAGGACGCGCAGGATCTGTCCCTGAAGGAATTGGCCATCGCGCTGAACGATCTGGCCGTGCGCGCCCGCGCGGGCAAGACGCAGCCAGCGGAGATGCAGGGCGGCTCGCTGACCATCACCAACATCGGCGCCCTGGGCATCGATACGGGCACGCCGATCATCAACCCGGGCGAGGTGGCGATCGTCGCCTTCGGCACCATCAAGCAGAAGCCCTGGGTGCTGGACGGGGAGGTCATCCCGCGCTGGATCACCACCCTGGGCGGCTCGTTCGACCACCGCGTGGTGGATGGGGATCTGTCGGCCCGCTTCATGGCGGACGTTGCCGCGATCCTCGAGGAGCCGGCGCTCCTGCTCGAGTAGCCCTACCAACGAAAATCGCGCCTGTTCGTCATTTTCGCGCCGGGTCACCGGGCGCGAAAATGACGAACAGGCGCGATTTTTGCGGTTAAGCCTCGATTGCTGCTTTGAGGACGGGGGCGAGGCGCTTGACGCCTTCGCGGATGTTCTCGGCGGTGGCGGCGCTGAAGGCCAGGCGGAGCTTGTTGCTGGGGCCGTCGGCCGAGGTGAAGGCTGCGCCCGGGACGAACACCACGCCGGCGTCGATGCCCTGGTAGAGCAGCGGGTAGGTGTCCACGCCCTCGGGCAGGGTGAGCCAGACGAAGAAGCCGCCGGTGGGGGTGGTCCAGCTGACGCCGTCGGGCATGAACTCCGCCAGCGCATCCAGCATGGCCGTGCAGCGGCTCTGGTAGAGCTCGCGGTAGGTCTGGATCTGGCCCTGCCAGTCGTAGTCGCGCAGGTAGGCGCTGACCAGCATCTGGTTGAACGACGGCGGGCAAAGGGTCACGGCCTCGCTGGCCAGGTAGAAGCGCTGCTTCAGGTGCGCCGGGACAAGGGCCCAGCCGATCCGCAGGCCCGGGGCGAAGATCTTCGAGAAGGAGCCCAGGTACAGCACGTCCGCGGCATTGCCGGCGCGCAGCGGGGCGGCCATTTCGCCGTCGAACTTCAGCAGACCGTAGGGATTGTCCTCCAAGACCAAGATATTCGCCTCACGGCATATGTCCACGATCTCCTGGCGGCGCGACGGCGCCAGAGTGACGCCGGAGGGGTTGTTGAAGTTGGGGATCGTGTAGAGCAGTTTGATGGTCTTGCCGGCCGCCGTCAGCTCCGCGATCCGCTGGCGCAGCACGGCCGGGACCAGGCCGTCGCCGTCGACGGCCACGGGCTGCACATCCACCTGGTATGCCTCGAAGGTGTTCAGCGCGCCCACATAGGTGGGGTCTTCGATCAGGACCACATCGCCGGGGTTGCAAAAGACCTTGGCCGCAACATCCTGGGCTGACTGGGAGCCGGCCGTGACGACGACGTTCTCGGGGTCCGCGTCGGTGATGCCCTCGGCGGCCATCACCTCGCAGATCTGCCGGCGGAGTTCCAGTGTGCCCTGGCCGCCGCCGTACTGCAGCGCCTCGAGGCCATGCTCGGCAATGATGGCCGCGGCGGTCTGCCCCAGGCGTTCCAGCGGCAGGGACTGCAGGTAGGGGTTGCCGCCGGCCAGCGAGACCAGTCCGGGCTGCATGGAGATCTCAAAGACATCCCGGACGGCGGATTGCTTGATGTTGGCCGCACGTTGGGAGAACAAAGCCTCATGCGGGTGGGTGCGGGCCGTGGCGCGGGCCAGCGCGTCAACGGTCTCTTCGGAAAGCTGTTCGGCGGCGTCATTGGCGCGGGATGCACTGGTAGTCACCGGTTCAGGATAGCGCTCCTGTTGCTAAATAGGCATCAAAAGTTTTTGGAACCGTCCGCGCAGACGGGCTACTTCAGGCTCAGGGCCTCCTGGAGCGGCACTCCATTGACGGTGATGTCCACGGTTTCGGAGCCCGCGGCGGCCTGGGCCGTGAGGGTCAATTGCGCGATGATCCGGGGCGTGTCGCATTCGCCGCCCTGCACAAAGCCCCCGCTGAGCGCCACCAGCACAATGCCGCCGGAGCGGGTCACGGAATCCACCGCCAGATTCGACTGCCACAGCGTGTTGTCCAGCCCCGACTGCCCCAATTGCGCGGCGTGGTTGGCCAGCAGCGCCGTCATGGCGGCGGCCACCGGGTCGGTGAATGTCTGCGGGGCCGAGGTGGTGGCGACGGCGCTGTCTCCGCAGCCCACCATCGGCCCGGAGGCGCCGTTGTCCGCCATGGCGATGTAGTAGATGGTCAGCGGCGCCGTGGTGGAGGCCGGTGGCGACGACGGCGGTGTGGTGGCGCTGGGAGTGCCGGGCTCGGTGCCGGGGCTCGACGAGGTAGTAGTGGCGGCCGAGGTGCTGGAACTTGGCGTGGGGCCGGGTGGCGTGCCGGTGCATCCCGCCAGGGCCACAATCGCTGCTGCGGCGGCCGCCAGGACCAAGGTGCTGGTCTTTCCCATGGGATCCCTCCAAAGCCGCGGCCGCCGTCGAATGCAGCGGTATCTGCGGTGCATCGAGCCTAGGCCGGTGTGCCGACACGGGGGAGGGGTGGGTGGAAAATGCCGCCGAACTGCAACCGCGACACGGTTTGATGGCACGTCCCGTCGCAGGAAGGTGATCGATATGGCTGAGTAATACGCAGAAAGATTCACAAATCCCTTTGTGATGGGAAACACTCTGGATATCGTCGTGGGTGGGATATCCGACGTCCCACCCACTTTCGCTCCACCGTCCACTGACCAGTTCCACGCCCATCCCTGGGGGGATACATGAATCGTTGGTTCCTTACGACCGCAACGGCTGCAGCACTGCTCGCCCTTGCCACCTCCGCAATACCCGCACAGGCCGCCGTCTCCAGCGCCTTCCAGCCTGCAGCAGCGCCCGCTGCTGCCGCGCCGGCCGTTGCCGCCCCGGCCGCGCCCGCCGTGGCGGACCCCACGCCTCCCGGGCCCGGGGAGATCAACACCATGCGCAAGGTGGACATTGCCACCAGCCAGGACGGCGAGTACCGCCAGTACCGCCAGTACCGCATTCCCGGCATGATCGTCACGAACGATGGCACCATCATCACCACCTACGATGGCCGCAAGACGGTGGCGGACCTGCCCTCGAACATCGACAACATTGTGCGCATCTCCAAGGACGGCGGCGCCACCTGGCGCGACCAGGTGGTGGCCCGGGCGGGCGCCTACCCCCGCGCCTACGGCGACCCGGCGATGGGCTACAACCCAGAGACCAACCGTGTGTTCCGCTTCTACTCCGGCTCCGTGACCACCGGCTTCTTTGCCGGAGCCGTGGGGACCAGCGCCACCGACCCCGCCGTCGTGCAGAACCTGATGAGCTACTCCGATGACAACGGTGAGACCTGGACCGACGTCAACATCACCGAGGGCACCAAGAACCCGGCCTGGGCCGGAACCTTCGTCTCCTCCGGCATGACAACCTTCATCTCCACCGGCCCCTACAAGGGCCGCATGGTGGCCCAGTACGTGCTCCGCGTGGGTGGCCAGAACGGCCTCGCCAGCGCCTGGACCGACGACAATGGCGCCACCTGGCACTACGGCGATGCCACGGCCCTTGGCTTTGCCGATGAGAACAAGACTGCCGCCACCTCCGATGGAAACCTGCTGCTGAACCTGCGCGCCGGTGGACTGCGCAAGCGCGCCATCTCCACCGATGGCGGCCAGAGCTACGGCCCCATCACCTCGGACCCGGCCCTCGTGGACCCTGCCGACAACGGTTCCATCACCCGCGTCTACCCCAAGCTGCCGGCGTCGGACCCGAAGTCGAAGTGGATGATCTCCACCAACAACAACGATTCCCAGATCCGCATGAACACCACCATCCGCCTCTCCTGCGACGACGGCCAGACCTGGCCCATCGCCAAGGTGCTTGAAACGGGTGCGTCGGCCTATTCCACGGCGGACATGCTCAATGCGGACACCGTGGCAGTGCTCTATGAGCGCAAGGGCTACGCCAACATCACCTTCGCCTCCTTCCCGCTCAGCGAGCTGGACGGCCAGTGCGCACCGCTGTCCATTCCGGGTTCCACCACCCTGAACACCGGCGCCACCACCAACGTTCCGGTGACCATCACCAACCAGAACACCACGGCGCTGCCCGCCGGCCAGCTGGCCATTGATGGCGGTTCCTACATCGCCGGCACCGCCGCGACCCCTGTCATCGCCCCCGGCGCCAGCGCCGTCGTGCCAGTCCCCGTGGCCGTGACGAAGGACCAGGCAGCCCAGACCGTTCCCCTGAAGGCGACATATACGGCCGCCGGCAAGAGTTCGGCCACGGTGCAGAACGCCACGACGGCTGTCGGCACGGGTGCTCCGGTGTCCGTGTACTCGAACGGCACCACCCAGACCTTCACCGGCACCACGCTGGCGGACATCACCGCGCAGCTGCCGGCCGTGAAGTCCCTGGCCAGCGGCAGCGTCTCCATCACCTTCAACACCACGGCCGTGGCCAATGCCAAGCCGCAGGTGCTCTTCGGCGCCGCCCAGGGCAGCGTGGATGACCACGATCTGCTGATGACCATCAACAACGGTGGCAGGCCGTACTTTGAGATCCGGCCCTCGCGTGCCACCGGCTACCTGGCCAACCAGAGCCCGGCGTCGACCCTGAATGTCGCCGACGGGAGCGACCACACCATGGTGCTGACCGCCGCGGGCGGGAAGACCACCTTCTCCGTGGACGGAACCCAGATCTACACCAAGAACGGCGAGTACTTCTTCGCCTCGCTGCCCAATCTGGACACGCTGACCATGGGTGGCGTGCGTTTCAAGACCAGCGCCGACGCCGGCCCCACGGAGCAGTGGAAGTTCAACGGCACCATCAAGAACGTCAGCATCACCGCCCCGGCCACCGGCCCGGCAGTCCTGACGCCCGCGCCGTCGTTGAAGATCGAACCGATCCTGGACGTCTACAACTACACCTCCCCGCCGGGGCTGGGCATCAATGACAAGGGCTCCTACATGGTGCGCCTGACCAACACCGGCAACGTGCCGCTCACCGGCCTGGCCGCCACGTCCAGCATCGAGCTGGGCAGCTGCGTCACGGGAACGCTGGCTCCGGGCGCCAATCTGCTGTGCCGGGCCGTGAAGCACACCTTCACCCAGGCCGACGTCGATGCCCGCGGCTACACCCCCACCGTCACGGTGACGGCCACGGCCGCCGGTGCGCCCTTCACGGCCACCGCGAATGGCGACACGGTGGTGCTGCCGGAGCCGTTCACGCTTCCGGCCGCTCCGGCAGGCCTGGCCGCCGCCCCCGGCGGCTGCGCCCCGACGCCGGTCCGCCCGGTGTCCGCCGTCGCCAACACCGAGGAATCCACGGCCACCAACGGCAAGGAGAACACTCCGGCCAGCTTTGCCGTCGATGGCAACAACGCCACCTTCTGGTCATCCGGCTGGGGTGTGGGAACCGGCGAGTTCCCGAACTGGATCACCGCGGACCTCGGCACCAGCAAAACCCTCTGCGGGCTCACCTATGTGGCGCGGCAGAACAATTCCAACGGCAACATCGGCGACTACCGCATCTACGTATCCGACGATGCGTCCTCCTTTGGTACGCCCGTCGCCGGCGGTCGCTTCACCACCGGCAACGCTGCACAGAGCGTGCACTTTGCCGCCCCCGCCACGGGCCGCTACGTCAAGCTGGTGTCCTACAGCGACATTGGCGCTGCCAAGACGGAGACCACCACCGTGGCTGAACTGTCCCTGAAGGCCGTCGACCCCAACTATGTGGCCCCCACAGGGCTGCCGGCACTGCTGCCGAAGCCGAACTCCGTCACGGCTGGTACGGGTCCTAGCTTTGGCCTGAGTGCAAACACTCCACTGGTCACCGACGAGGCAGCCGCCGCCCAGGGCCGCTACCTGGCCGATCTGTTCAAGCCCGCCACCGGTTTCACGCTGACCCCTGTCCGCAGCGCCCCGGCCACCTACCCGGCCATCACGCTCTCCGCAGCCGGCCCGGCGGACCTCGGCGAGCAGGGCTACACGCTCAGCGTCAAGGGCAGCGGCGTCGTCATCACCGGCCACACAGCCGAGGGTGTCTTCAATGGCATCCAGACCCTGCGCCAGCTGCTGCCGGCCCAGATCAACGCTCGCACCGTTCAGGCCGGCGCCTGGACCGTGGCTCCGGTGGAGATTGCCGACAAGCCGCGCTTCAGCTACCGCGGTGCCATGCTCGATGTGGGCCGCCGCTACTATCCGATGGCCGACGTCAAGCAGTTCCTGGACTACATGGCCGAGTACAAGCTCAACGCCTTCCACTTCCACCTCACCGAGGACCAGGGCTGGCGTCTGGCGATTGACGCGTACCCGGCGCTGACCCAGGTGGGTGCCTCGGTGCAGAGCGGCATTCCCGCCGGCACCGTGGACAACGGCGCGGCCGGACCGTGGTTCTACACCAAGGCCCAGTACAAGGAGCTGGTGGACTACGCCGCCGCACGCTTCATCGAGGTCATTCCGGAGATCGACGGACCCGGCCATGCCGGTGCCGCGATGGCCGCCGTGCCCAATCTGAACTGCAACGACCAGGCCTTGGTGCCGTGGACGGCCTTTGGCCGGGGACCGAACTTCTGCCTGTCCGACCCCACCCACCGCAACAACGTCAAGGCCTTCCTGACCACTGTGTTCGCCGATGTGGCGGGCCAGACCACCACGAGCAACTACATCCACGTGGGCGGTGACGAGTCTGCCGGCATCACGGCGCCGCAGTTCACGGACTACACCCAGTTCGTCAACGACGCCGTCACGGCCACGGGCAAGAAGGTCATGGCCTGGAACTCCTGGACGGACGGCGTGGGCCTGCCGGCCGGCGGCGTGCTGCAGAACTACGCCCAGGCATCCGGCGATCCGACGCTGGTGGGCAA
The DNA here is from genome assembly GCF_000482545.1 of Arthrobacter sp. 35W. Lineage (GTDB taxonomy): Bacteria > Actinomycetota > Actinomycetes > Actinomycetales > Micrococcaceae > Specibacter. The sequence continues at coordinate 915,264 of NZ_KI519455.1, read as the reverse complement.
TGTTGCATCGGCGCTGGCCAATGGAAACCAGCTGATCATGTCCCCGGCCGACCGCACGTACCTCGACATGAAGTACGACGCCACGACCGCCTACGGCCTGACCTGGATCAATGGACGCTACATCGACCTGGCCCGCGCCTACCAGTGGGAGCCGACGACGGCAGTTCCGGCCGTCAGCGGCGGCGGCAAGATGGCCGTGGCCGAGGAGCAGATCCTCGGTGTGGAGGCGGCCCTGTGGGCCGACGCCACCAACCAGAACGGCACGTTGACGCCGTGGGCTGCCGACAAGCCGTTCGACCCGGTCTCCAAGTACATGGACCACATGCTGTTCCCGCGTCTGCCCGCCGTGGCGGAGATCGCCTGGAGTGCCAAGGCCGACAGGGCCAACGATCCGGCCCAGTTTGACGACTTCCAGGCCCGGCTGGTGAACCACGCCCAGGGCTGGGACGCCGAGGGCATTGGCTACTACCGTGCGGCGGGTGTGCCGTGGAAGGCCGTGGGTGCTCCGGCGCTGCCGGCCGCAGCGTCCGTGACGTTGTCCGATCTGGCCTCCAGCATCACGTTCGACGGCGGCGGCAACCCGGTCTTCACCGTGACGGGCACCGTGGCAGGCTCCGGCGCCCAGCTGGTGGCCACGGTCAATGGAACGGCGCACCCGCTCACGGCCTCCGGACCGTTCAGCTTCTCCGCCCCCGCCGTCGCCGGTGGCAACTCGGCCACCGTCTCCGGTGTGGATTCAAGCGGTGCCCAGGCGCTGCTGTCCCCGGCCGCGGACTCCCGGCTGGGTTCCCTGGCCGCAACCGCGGGTGTGGGGAAGTGGACGGTGTCCGGCTCGGGCCTGAAGCCCAATGAGGACGTGGCGCTGACCCTGCACTCGGACCCCATTGCGCTGGGAACCGTGCGTACTGACGCAAATGGCGCCTTCAGCACCACCGTGGCCATCCCGGCCGCGGCGCCTGCCGGCAGCCACCACATCCGCGCCGTGGGTGCCGGGGGAGTGGCCGTCACCGCGGTGACGGTTGCGGAACCGGAGGTTGAGCCGACGGATCCGGGTGTGACGCCGACGCCCACCGACCCGGGTACGACCCCGCCCACGGACCCGGGAACGACGACGCCGCCCACCGATCCGGGTTCCAACCCTGGCAACGATCCGGGAACCCTCCCGGTTCAGGGCGGTTCCAACGGCGGCAACGGCAACGGCAACGGCAACGGTCTTGGCTCCGGCCAGGGTGGCTCGGCCGACGGCGGCCCCGGCGATGGGCTGGCGTCCACCGGCGCACCGGCGGCCCTGCTGACAGGGCTGGGCGTCCTGGTGCTGATGGTCGGTGCATGCCTGGCGCTGGTCCGCTCCCGCCGCAGCAGCCGGCACAGCTAGACCCGACGGCCTTCTCCCGGAGCCTGCGGCACGGCCGCAGGCCACGGGAAAAGACGCCGGACATGACAAATGCGGAGCCCGCCGGATGGCGGGCCCCGCATTCGTTGGTGTCGCTGGGTGCTAGTTGGCGCTGGCGGCAGCCAGGGTCGTCATGACCTCGGCAACCTGGCCGGCAACCTCGGCGTCGTCGGAGGGGTGGACCTCGGCGAAGCGGACCACGGAGTTGGCCACGGACAGCTTGGCGTCCTCAACCACCTTGGCGCCGGCGATGGTCAGGGACTTGCGGGCGTCGTCGTGCGCCCACACGCCACCGAACTGGCCAAAGGCGGTGCCGATCACGGCGGCGGGCTTGCCGGCAACGGCGCCTGCACCGTAGGGGCGGGACAGCCAGTCGATGGCGTTCTTCAGCACGGAGGGCATGGTGCCGTTGTGCTCCGGGGAGACCAGCAGGAAGGAGTCGGCGGCGTTGGCGGCCTCGCGCAGCTTGGCAGCGGCGGCCGGAACGGAGCCTTCGACGTCGATGTCCTCGTTGTAGAAGGGAACGTCGGCGAGGCCTTCGTAGATGGTGACCTCAACGCCGGCCGGAGCCAGGCTGGCTGCGGTCTGGGCGAGCTGGGCGTTGGTGGAGCCGCTGCGGAGGCTGCCGACGAGGGTCAAAACATTCGTGGTGGTCACAGGTATTCCTTATGAGTAGCCGAAATGGATCCGCTGGACGTTGATAGGCTCATCGAACAGCTCATAGGTCTAAACGGACCGCGGTCCGCTTTCTATTCCGGGAGGAGGAAAATCTTTTGAGTGATCTGCGTCTCATTCCATTGCAGGGTCCGTCCGCGCCGACGGGACTCCGCGGCGACGCCCTGCGCAATCGCGAGCTGCTGCTCAATGCCGCCGTCGACATCATCTCCCGCGAGGGGGCGGACGCGCTGACCATGGACGGCCTCGCCCAGGCGGCCGGCGTGGGCAAGGGGACGGTCTTTAGGCACTTTGGCAGCCGTTCTGGATTGATGCTGGAGCTGCTGACGCATTCCGAGACGGAATTCCAGCGCGGCTTCCTCTCCGGACCGCCGCCGCTGGGGCCGGGTGCGGAGCCGGCCGAGCGGTTGAAGGCCTTTGGCCGCGCCGCCGTCAACCGTTTCCGCATGGTGGGGGACCTCCAACTGGCCGCCACCGCCGGCGACCACAGCCCCTACGCCGTTCCGGCCTTCCACCTGCTGCGCCAGCATGTGGCCATGCTGCTGCGCGCCGGCGGCGCAACCGGAGACATTGAACTGCTGGCCTACACGCTGCTGGGCACCCTCACGCCGTCGGCCCTTGCCCACCACCTCAACGACCAGCGTCTGGACCCGGAGCGGATCACCGCCCACTGGAACTTCCTTGTGGACGCCATCCTCCCGCCAATGCCGTCAACCACCGCAACCACCCCTTAAACCCCTCCGCGAACAATCACATGGGGACAGTGTCGGGCTTCAACATTGTCCCCAACTGCTTGTTCGCGGGAGGGGTGGGGCGTGTGTGGTGGGTTAGACCAGGGCGGCCCAGTCTTCGGCCAGCGGCAGGTTGTGCGCGGTGGAGACGGAGTGGTGGGTGACCTGGCCGGCGGCCACGTTCAGGCCCGCGGCCAGTGCCGGATCCGCTGCCAGGGCTGCCTTGACGCCCTTGTTGGCGAGGGCGACGGCGTAGCGCAGGGTGACGTTGGTCAGTGCGTAGGTCGAGGTGTTGGGCACCGCACCGGGCATGTTGGCCACGCAGTAGAACAGCGAGTTGTGCACCTTGAAGGTGGGGTTCTCGTGGGTGGTGGGGTGCGTGTCCTCGAAGCAGCCGCCCTGGTCCACGGCGATGTCCACCAGCACCGAGCCGGGCTTCATCTTCGCCACCAGGGCGTTGGTGACCAGCTTGGGGGCCTTGGCGCCGGGGATCAGCACGGAGCCGATCACCAGATCGGCCTCAACGACGGAGCGCTCGATCTCGAACTTGTTGGAGGCGACGGTCTTCAACCGGCCCGCGTAGACCGCATCCAGCTCGCGGAGGCGGTTGATGTTGATGTCCATGATGGTCACATCGGCGCCGGCGCCCAGAGCCATCGCTGCGGCATTGGTGCCGGCCACGCCCGCGCCCAGCACCACAACCTTGGCCGGACGGACGCCCGGGACGCCGCCCAACAGGATTCCCGGGCCACCGGCCGGCTTGGTGAGGCACTGGGCACCCACCTGGACGGACAGGCGTCCGGCTACTTCCGACATCGGGGCCAGCAGCGGCAGCGCGCGCCCCTCCTGGACGGTCTCGTAGGCAATGGCCGTGATGCCGGAGTCGATGAGCGCAGCGGTGAGCTCGGGCTCGGCGGCCAGGTGCAGGTAGGTGAACAGCACCAGATCCTTGCGGAAGTACTGGTATTCGCTGGCGATGGGTTCCTTGACCTTGACGACCATATTGGCGCGGTTCCAGGCCTCGGCGGCCGTGTCGACCAGCTCGGCACCGGCGGCGGCGTACTCGTCGTCGGAGATGGAGGAGCCCAGGCCTGCGCCGCGCTCAACCAGCACGGTGTGGCCGTGGGTGGTGAATTCATGGACGCCGGAAGCTGTCATTGCGACGCGGAATTCGTTGTTCTTGATTTCCTTGGGGACACCGATGATCATGGCATTCTTCCTGCTGGTGGCGGGGGCTCGAGGCCTCCCGGCTTTATCCGTTTTTGGTTTTTCCAGATTAGGGGCGGCTGTGACCCACCAGACAGGAAAGTGCTGGGGCGGCTCGGCGGAAGCCGCGCAATCTAGGGGATTCTTGGCGGAGCGGTTCGACAAATGTCGCATGACGGCGGGTCAAGTGTCGCCTGCTGTCCGCGCCGGGACCGTAGGCTGGAACCATGCGCAACGAAGAGGTTGAGGAGATTGTGGAGCGGGTGGCGCTCCGGCTGGGCCGCGGGTTGTCCTTGGAGGACCTCGACGGCGTGCTGCTGGCCTACAGCTCCAACCAATCCCACGCCGACCGCGTGCGGGTGAACTTCCTGCTCAGCAAGCGTGTCCCGGCGGATGTGAGCGCCTGGCAGCTCTCGCACGGGATCGCGGCGGCGGTGCGCCCGGTGGTGATTCCGGCCAATGAGGAGCTGGGCATGCTGGGCCGCGTCTGCGTGCCGCTGCTGGTGCGCGGTTTCCGGGTGGGCTACCTGTGGGTCCAGCAGGACGAGGACGAGGCGAGTGCGACGGCGATCCTCGCCCAGCTGCCCGGCGTGCGGGATGAGCTGGATCTGCTGGCTGCCCTGCTGCTGGACTCCAACACCGCCGAGTCCGAGCACCGCCGGGCCCGCGAGCAGCTCTTCCTCGCCGCCTGCGCCGCGGACAAGGCTGCCATGGGTGCGGTGTCCGAGTGGCCGGAGGTGTTCCAGCGCGGGCCGTGGCAGGTGGTGACGGTGCTTGCCGCGCCGGGCGCCGCAGCCGCCGCGGCCGCGCCCCTGGATGCGCACAGGGATCCGCTGGCGGCCACGCTGGTCCAGCGCAGTGCCGGGCTGCAGGCCACGATCGGTGTGGATGACGCCCTCTTCAGTGCCGGGGCCAGCACCCATGCCGTGCTGCTGTTCCGCTCCTCCACGGGCCGCTCAAGCCACGAAGCGGTGCTGGAGCGCTTCCACGACGAACTGGCCAAGCGGACCGGACTGCCGCCGTCGTCGGTCATCATGGGCATCAGCGAACCGTTCAGCGCCTTCCGGCATCTGTCCGAGGCCTACCGGCAGTCCCGGGTGGCCGCGCAGGCCTCCGCCGTGGACCCCGGACTGGGCCAGTTGGTGGATGTGCGCACCACCGGCGTCTACCAACTGCTCTCCGGGCAGGGCACGGAACCGCCCGCCAGCGTCTACTTCCGTCTTCTCCGCGAGCACGACAGGGTGCACGGCAAATCCGGCCTGCTGCTGCCGGTGCTGGAACTGCTTTACGACAACGACGGCGCCGTGGCGGATGTGGCGGAGAAGCTCCACCTGCACCGCTCCACCGTCTACAACAGGCTGGGCAGGATCCGCTCGCTTACCGGCGCGGATCCACTCTCCGGCCGCGTGCGTCTGGAGTTGCATCTGGCGCTCAAGGCCGCTCGCTGGGCAACCCGGCCGCGGCTTTAGCCGTATCAGAAAGGTTGAATGGAGAGAATTTAAGTAGCTAATATTATCTTCTTTGATAGTTTATGAGAAAATAGTGACCTAGCTTTCTCGGAGGAGAACCATGCGCCAGACACGAGAGCCGCGCGGCATGTCCACAGGTCGCCTCCACGCGTGGCCAGGGATCACGTACGAGGAGCACCCTTGGGATGCCGAACCAGAGCACGGCGCCTCCCGCCGCCAGCGGCTGCTGGCCCGAGGTCCCTACCAGTCGGCGGTTGCTCCTGAGATTGCGGACCTGGATCCGCAGGTCGACTCCCGCACGCAGGCGCTGGTCGAAGCCGCCACCATGGACATGGTCCGCTTCGATGCGGAGCTGGGCAAGGATTCCGCTCCCTTCGCAGCCCTGCTGCTGCGCAGCGAATCAGCCTCCAGTTCCCAGATCGAAGACCTGACTGCCGGCGCACGGAAGATCGCCCTGGCGCAGTTGGGGGACACCTCCAGCTCCAATGCCGCTCTGATCGCTTCCAACGTCCGTGCCCTGCAGGCGGCCATCGATCTGTCCGAAGACCTGTCGGTGGAGAACATCGCCGTCATGCACCACGCGCTGCTGAACGCCTCCGACCAGGTGATCGCGGGTGAATACCGGGATGCCCAGGTCTGGATCCGCGGCAACGCTCCCCATACGGCGGAATTCGTCCCGCCACACCCATCGCGGGTCAGTGCGGCCATGGATGATCTGGTCGCGTTCATGCGCCGCGACGACATACCGGCATTGACCCAGGCCGCGATCGCCCATGCCCAATTCGAAACCATCCACCCGTTCACCGATGGCAATGGACGCACCGGCCGCGCCATCGTCAGCGCCCTGCTGCGCGCCAAAGGCGTCACCGAGAAGGTCACCATCCCGGTCTCCTCTGGGCTGCTGACCAACACAGGACTGTACTTCGACGCGCTGGGGTCCTACCGCAGCGGCAATGTCCAGCCCATCGTTGAACGGTTCGCAGAGTCAGGTGCCAGCGCCGTCGACAACGGGCGCCTGCTGGCAAAGGACATCGAGGCGGCCGAGGAGGGCTACATGGCGGTCCTCAGCGCAGCCCCGCGGTCTGCCAGATCGGTCGCCGAGATGCTGCCGCGTGAGCCGGCCGTCACAGCGGAGATGGTGCAAGAGCAGGTGGGGATGGCCCCTGCGACCGCCTACCGTGCCATCGAACGGCTGGAGGCTGACGGGATCCTGGTCCCGGCCGGGAAGATCCGCGGCGTCAGCGTCTGGGTCGCCCCGCAGATCATCGCCGCGCTGGATGACTTCGCCGCGCGGGCCGGCCGCCGCGTCCGCAGCTAGGATCTGGGCACCAACGCCGACGGCAGCGACGATCCGGTGGGCTTAAATGCCTTCGGCCACGACACGAGGCCGCGGCCGAAGGCACCTGCCGGCAACGGGGGGCCGGAAGCATTCTGGCGGGGCGGGAGTCTCAGCCCTCGCGCCTGTCGAAGACCAGCCCGCCGGGGACCTGGAAGGTGGGCATGATTTCCATCATCCCCATGTTCACGTGGGCCGGGGCCGCGATGGCAAAGTCCAGGGCGTTGACGATGTCGTCGGTGGTCAGCGACTCGTAGCCCTCGTAGTAGGTCTTCCACGCCTCATCGAGGGCCTCCGGGGTGCCGCCCATGTTCCGGCCGAAGATCTCCGTCTCCACACGCCCCGGGCAGATCTCGGTGACGCGGATGCGCTTGCCCACCGTGTCGTTGCGCAGCTGCCGGGAGATCTGGTGCACAGCGGCCTTGGTCGCGTGGTAGACCGTGTGGCCGTAGAAGTTGTAGATGCCGGCGATCGAGCTGATGTTCACCACGTGGCCACTGTCCCGCTCCACCATGCCGGGGAGGACCAGTCGGGTCAGGTGCAGCAGTCCACGCAGGTTCACGTCCACAAGCTCGTCGATGTCCTCCTCGGAGGAATCGAGGATGTTGCCGGGGCGCGAGACGCCGGCGCAATTGACCAGGACATCGACCTTGAGGCCGGCCAGGGACGCCGTCAGGGCGGCCGTGTCGGTGAGGTCGACGACGTGGGCAATGGCTCCGGTGCGGTCGGCCAGATCGGCCAGGCGCTCCTCATTGCGGGCGAGTGCGTGGACGGTCAGGCCGCGCTTGGTGAGGTGCTCGGCAATCGCCGCGCCCATTCCGGTCGAGGCGCCGGTGACGAGGGCTGTGGTGTAGTCGGAAAAAGGCATGTGGGTCTCCAAGAACGAGGGTGGAAAGGGGGCGGCCGGTGGGGCCGAAGGAGGGAGGTGCGGCCTAGGCGTCGCGGAGCGGCACGTGGGCGCGGTCCTTGACGGTGCTTACTGCGATCAGTGTGCCCAGGGCCGTGACGACGGCGTAGAACGCCGGCATGTAGATGTTGCCGGTGGAGGAAATGAGCCAGGTCATCAGCAGCGGCGCGGTGCCGCCGAAGAGGGCCGAGGAGATGTTGTAGCCCAGGCCGTAGGCGGAGTACCGCACACGGGTGGGGAACAGCTCCACGATCAGGATGTGGATGACGGCGGTGTGGCCGGCGAAGACGACTGCCATGATGCAGGCACCCAGGATGGCCAGTGCCATGTTGCCCGTGGTGATGAGGGCGTAGGCCGGGATGCCGACGATGGCCATGGCGATGGCGGATCCGGCGATGACCTTCTTGCGGCCGATCCTGTCCGAAAGGGCGCCCATGAAGGGGATCGCGATGCAGATGGCGACGAGGGAGCAGGCGGTGACGATCAGGGCGTCGCCAATGCTGAAGTTCAACTGCTTGCCCTTGAGGAACGTCGGCATGTAGGAGAACAGCACGTAGTAGCCGGAGCCGTTCATCAGTGGGATGAACAGGGCCAGCAGCATGGCGCGGCGGTGTTCGCGGGAGGAGAAGGCTTCCTTCAGCGGGTTCTTGGACAGTCCGCCGGACTCCTTGAGCCGCTCAAAGTTGGGGGTGTCGCTGATGGCCTTGCGGATGTACCAGCCGATGACGCCCATGGGAATGGCGACCAGGAACGGGATGCGCCAGGCGAACGAGCCGAAGCCGCCGCCGTCGATCGCTGCCTGGTTCAGCCAGGGGGACATGGCATAGGCAACCATGGTGCCCGTCAGCAGTGCGGCGAAGGAGGCAATCTGGGCATAGGAGGTGATGATGCCGCGCTTGCCCTCGGGGGCGTGCTCGGCCAGGAAGGTCATCGCACCAGCGGACTCGCCGCCCACGGAAAAGCCCTGCAGCAGGCGCATCAGCACCATGAGGATCGGAGCCGCAACGCCGATGGCCGCATAGGTGGGCAGCAGACCGATGCCGGCGGTCGCGATGCTGATCAGCATGATCACAAAGACCAGCAGTTTCTGCCGGCCGATCCTGTCGCCCAGATAGCCGCAGACCACCGCGCCTAGGGGCCGGACGAAGAAGGAGACGGCGTAGCCGGCGAAGACAAACAGCAGGGCGTTGTCGGGGTTGCCGGGCGCAAGGAAAACCAGCGCCAGAGTGCCGGCCATAAAGGCGAAGATGCCGTTGTCGTAGAGTTCCACGAAAATGCCGACGCATCCAGCGGCTACGACCTTGCGGGTCTGTCGGCCGTCGAGCCGCGAGTGCTGCTCAGTGTCCGAGCGCGTTGATGTAGACATGATTTTCCTAACTAGGGGCAGAGTAGCAAAGGAGTGCAGGTGGTGACGAGGGGCTGTTAGCTTCCTATGGCGGGGGCGAGATCGGTCCAATGCGCCGGTTCCCCGATTCCCAGCAGACCAAAGACCGTGGCAACGGCCCTTCGCAGGGATTCGAGCCGGTGCATTGAGGCCCGGTGGGCGGCGGTTGCCGCGGCGACTGACGTTTTTCGAAAGGTGACGGTGTGGCCGGGCCGCGCCTGTGCCAGCAGGTCGAGCGATTGGCTGGTGACGACGGCGAGCACGGGGTATCCGGCCGTGACGCCGCGCCCCCGGTGCAGCACCAGCAGCTCATCCCGTGATGGCACCTCGATGGCGCCGACGGGAACGCCGCGGGAGAGCAGTTCAGTGCTGGACATCCGCTCCGGCAGTTCGCCGCCGAGCCTCAGTCCGATGTGGTTGCTTCTGGCGCTGATCGTGTAGCTGGAGTTGAAGAGCAGCTCCGCCGAGCCGCCGAACTCCTCGATGTCAGGTCCGTCGGTGACCTCGACCACCAGCTCCGTGCCGAACTGGGGACGCTCCAGGCCGAGTCGGAACAGTGGCAGGTCGAAGTAGGGCTGGCGGATGGGCCCGGTGCTGGTCAGGGCGGTGAGGCGTGTGCCTTCGAGGAGTCTGAGCCCGAAGCCGACCACCGTGTCCGGCGCGCAGCTGCCCAGCAGCAGGGGTGCCGAGACCGAGCCCCGGATGGCCAGGTAGGTGCGCAGGCCCCCGGTCATGCCCCGGATGGCGAGGATTTCCCCGGCCCGGACGGACACCGGTTCCCATTGCTGGCATTCCCGCCCGCCCACTGTCAGCGTCACGGCGGCGCCCGTCACGGACACCAGCAGGTCCGCGTCGGTCTGCAGGCGGAAGTCGAGGGCGGTGATTTCAATCAGGGCGGCATTGTCGTCATTGCCGGCCAGGATGTTGGCGGCGCGGGCGGAGAACTGGTCCAGTGCGCCGTTCACGGGGAGCCCATACTGGGGTCCGCGCACGCGGCCCAGATCCGTCACCACGGAGTTTCCCGGCTGCAGGATGGTCAGGGTTGAGTTCACTGCACTGCCCTCAGTTCCTGGCCCGCGTAGACGGAAAACTCCTCGGCGGGGATCGGGCGGAAGCGCAGGACGTCGCCCGGCAGGTAGGGAACCAGCGGCTCGGTGGCGATGTTCAACAGGCCCAGCGGGGTCTGTCCGATGACGCACCAGCCGCCGGGGGCGGTGGCCGGGGCAATCACTGCCTGCCGGCCCGCCACGGCGACGGCGCCCGCGGGCACGCTCAGCCGGGGGTCCTTCAGCCGTGGCACGGGGAACGGAAAATCCGGCCCGTCCATCATCGGCGACCCGGCAGGAGCGCCGAGGCAGCGGATGACGTAGGTCTTGGCGCTGTGCAGGGCGATGATCCCCTCGGGGCTCAGCTGCTGCTGTGCCGCGACGGACTCCAGGTCGGGTCCGTACGGCCCGCCGTAGACGACGGGGACGTCAAATTCCCTGGGAATGCGGGCCGGAATGCCATCGGAATCCAGCTGGCGAAGGCCCATGCGCACATAGGCGCCCACCTGCCGGGCCGAGGTGGCGCAGGGATCGAATTCCACCAGCACCGAATCATAGGTGGGGACGGCCCCGTGGACGCCCTCGGCCCCGGCGAACTCCAGCCACTGGGCCAGCCGGTGGACCGTGGACCAGTTGCGCTCGCTGTCGTCCGAGACGGCGACGACACGCAGTGCGGCGTCTCCAGACTCGTGCAACTCAACTGTTGCGGCCGTCATCGGTGACATCGCGCTAGACCTGTGCCTTGGCGGCCAAAACCCGGGCCAGTGGGGCAATCGTGACACCGGCGGCTTCCAGGTCCGTCCGGATCCGGCGGGCCAGATCAACGGCCCCGGGGTTGTCGCCGTGGAGGAGGATGGTGTCGGCGGTGATGGAAATGTCGGTTCCGTCGATGGTGTCGATGAGGCCCTCGACAACCATCCGCACCGTCCGTGCCGCGATGGCGGCGGGGTCGTGGAGGACGGCGCCGCTCTGGCCGCGGGGGACAAGGGTGCCATCGCTCTGGTAGGCCCTGTCGGCGATGCCGACGATGCCCACCTGCAGGCCTCTGAGCCGGGCGGCCTGGGCCAATTCCCCGTCCTGGGCCACGATGATGATTCCGGGGTCCACGCCAAGGACGGCATCGGCGACGGCGGCGGCGTAGTCGGCGCGGGTGCCGACCAGGTTGCCGAGCCGGCCGTGCGGGGCCAGGTGGGCCACACGGGTGCCGTGGAAAGCGGCAAAGGCGGCCAGGGCTCCCAGCTGGTAGAGGATGTCCGTGCGGACTTCGGCAGCGGTGAGGTCCATGGTGCGGCGGCCAAAGCCGCGCAGGTCCGGGAAGCTGGGGTGCGCGCCGATGCCGACACCGCGGCTGACGCATTCGGCCACGGTGGCGTCCATGATGTCCGGATCGCCGGCGTGGAATCCGCAGGCAATGTTTGCACTCGACACAATGCCTAGGAGGGCATGGTCATCGCCCAGGGAGTAGGTGCCGAATCCTTCGCCCAGATCCGCAACGAGGTCAACCATTGGATTCATGTCTGCTTCCCCTAATCCGGAGGTGGTCGATTGCCGGGCAAATATCATGCCTTGGGCACATTCTTCATTGGTGCGGGAAATGCCGGTGGGGGATTTCCCGCCGGTGGAAATTGTCGACATTGCCGGCCATTTCCGTTTTCTCCGATTGATAAATTCTGGCATTGCGGTCCACATCACACAAAGACGCGATTTGTGTCATGCGATAGGCATTCCTTATGACCCGGGGCGGACGGCTCCGCTGGGGCGCACGGCATAGAATCGAGCTACGGCCGCCTGCCCCAGGGCAGTGCCGGGAAAGGGTGGTGGACATGGATACCAGGAAGCTGGCCTACTTCGTCAAGATCGTTGACTCCGGAAGCATCACCAAGGCCGCCGCGGCCCTCCACGTTGCCCAGCCGGCCCTGAGCCAGCAGGTCTCCGGGCTGGAGGCGGAGCTGAAACAGCGACTGCTGATCCGCAGCAAGAAGGGCGTCGAACCCACGGCCGCCGGCCACACCCTGTACCGCCACGCCCAGATGATCCTTCGCCAGGTGGAGCAGGCCCGCCAGGATGTCGAAACCTCCGGTGCAGCGCCCGCGGGCCGCGTATCCATTGCCATTGCGCCCTACAGCATGGCCTCCAGCCTTGCTCCGCGCATCATCAGCGAGGTCAGCGCCAGGTACCCGGACATCGTGGTCCACCTGACGGAGATCTTTGGCGGGGTGCTCAGCGAGGCCATCAAGAACGGCCGCCTGGACATGGCCCTGATCTATGAGCCGGGAGAGATCCACGGCGTTCAATTCACCACGGTGATCGTCGAGGACCTGTACTTCGTCGCCAACCGCGACGCCGCTGTGGCCACGGACGACGGCGAAATCAGCCTGCGGGAGGCTGCCAGCCACCGCCTGTTCCTCCCGGAGAAGATCCACACGCTGCGCCAGATCGTGGAGAAGGGCTTTGGCGAGAACGGGCTGGAGCTTCAGCTCATGGGCGAGGTGGAATCCGTTCCATCGTTGGCGCGCCTGCTGCGGGCCAATCTTGGCGCAACCATCCTGCCCAAGTCGGCAGCCGACGCCCTGTTCCATGAGGAAGACTTCCAGGTTCTGAGGATCACGGGGCCGGCCCTGCAATCCAAAATTGCGCTGTGCACACCGGACCACGAACCGCTTTCCGAGGCGGCGTCGGCCGTATTGATGGTATTAAAGGAAGTGCTCGCGGAAATGCTCAGCGAATAGCAATACTAACGGCCGTGGATAAACGCCTTTAGGGATTGACCAGATGGGCCGGCCGGCGCCCGAGGGCCATCGCCACGGCATTTTCGGCGCATAGCCTGGCCATTTTCGAACGCACCGACACCGTCGCGCTGCCCACGTGGGGGAGCAGCATCGCGTTGGGCAGCCCGGCCAGCCCGGCGGCCATGGCCGGCTCGTTCTCGTAGACGTCCAGCCCCGCTCCGGCGATCTCGCCGGTCTGCAGGGCGTGGACCAGCGCGTCCTCGTCCACGATCGGGCCGCGGGCGGTGTTGACCAGGATGGCGCTCGGCTTCATGGCCCGCAGGGCCGCCGCATCGATCAGATGGTGTGTGGAAGCGGCCAGCGGTACATGGAGCGAGAGGAAATCGCTGCCGGCGAGCAGCTCGGTCCACTCGACCTGGCGGACCTTGCCGGCGAATTCGCCCAGCTCCTCCGCGGAGACCACACGGTCCCCGGGCGGCCGTGGTGAAAAGAGCACCTCCATGCCAAACCCCAGCGCCCGGCGGGCCGTGGCGCGCGCAATCCGGCCGAAGCCCGCAAGTCCCAACGTCCGGCCGGAAACATCCGCGCCCAGCAGCAGCTCGGGATGCCACCCTGTGTACTGGCCGGAGCGCATGTAGTGCTCGGCCTCAACCACCCGGCGTGCCGTGCCCAGCATCAGCAGCAGGGCGATGTCGGCCGTGGCATCGGTGAGCACATCGGGGGTGTTGGCCACCATGATCCCGGCGCGGGTGGCGGCGTCGACGTCGATGTTGTTGTAGCCGACGGCGTAGTTGGAGACACCCTTCAACTGCGCGCGTTCCAGCAGACCGGCATCCAGTCCGTCCCCAAGCTGGGACACCAGGACGTCGTACAGCCCGGAGGCACAGGCCGCCGCCAGTTCATCCGCAGGCAGTGGTCCGCCCACGAGGGTGACGGACCCCGCGGCCGCGAGGATGTCCATACCGGGGGCCGGCAGGGCTGTGGTGACAAGGAACGAGGGGGACGCCATGAAAGTGCCTTCCGGGTGCGGAGTTGTCCCGCCTAGTCTTCCACCAACAGGCCCTTGGCCTTCAAGACGTCGGTGAGCTTGCACAGCTCGATGGTGGTGCCGCCGTCGTGGTACAGCTTGATCAGCTCCCGCTCGGCGTCGTCGCGGGCCTGGGACAGGGCAATGACCTCCTCGGCCTCTTCGCGCCGGATGACCACCACGCCGTCGGCGTCGCCGCGCAGGATGTCGCCGGGGTAGATGATCTCGTCGCCGAAGACCACGGGGTGGTTGATCGGGCCAAGCGTCTCCTTCACGGTGCCCTTGATGCAGACATTGGCGGAGAAGACCGGCAGGCCCAGTTCGATCAGGTCCGCGGTGTCGCGCACGCCGGAGTCGGTGACCATCGCGGCGATGCCCTTGGATTTCATCGCATTGCCTAGGACGTCGCCAAAGGTGCCGGCTTCCTCGTACTCGCCAGCGGCGACCAGCACGACGTCGCCCGCCTGGGCATAGTGGATGGCGACCTGGAGCATCAGATTGTCCTGCGGAGCGCAGCGGACGGTGACGGCCGGTCCGCAGAAGGACATGGTGCGGTCGATCGGCTTGATCTTGGAGTTCAGCGCACCCTTGCGGCCCTGGGCCTCGTGGATGGTGGCCGAGGAGAAGGCGGCGAGGCGGCCGACGACGTCGGCCGTGGGGCGCTCGATGGTGGTCTTGACGTGGATCATGAGGGGTCCTTGCTGGTTGGGGGAGGCTAGGCTGGTTGGAGGGGGCTAGCTGAGGGCCCGGACGGCCTTGTCGATGGCAGCAATGGCTTCATCGAGAACGTCGAGGCTGGTGGCAAAGGAGATGCGGAAGTACGGGCCGAGGCCGTAGGCGGAGCCGTGGATCGTGGCGACCAGGGCCGCATCCAGCAGGTAGAGGGTGAAGTCCTCGTCGGTGCCGATCTGCACGCCGTCCGGCGTCGTCTTGCCAATGGCGCCGGAGCAGTTGACGTAGGCGTAGAACGCCCCCTCCGCCGGGGTGCAGGAGAGTCCGTCGATGGTGTTCAGCCCGGCCACAGCGGCGTCCCGGCGGCGGCGGTACACCTCAACGCTGTCCCGGACGAATTGCTGGTCCGAGGAGAGCGCCGCGGCCGCCGCGGCCTGGCTGATCGAGGAGGGGCAGGAGGACATCTGGGACTGCAGCTTGTTCACCGCTCCAACGAGGGCCGCGGGGCCCGCGCCGTACCCCAGCCGCCAGCCGGTCATGGCGTAGGCCTTGGAGACGCCGTTGACCAGGAAGATGCGTTCGCGCAGTTCCGGCGCCACCTCGACGAGGCTGGAGATCCGGCCCTCGCCGAAGTAGACCTCGTCATAGATCTCATCCGTCAGCACGTACACCTGCGGGAACTGAGCCAGCACCTCCGCCAGGGCGCGCAGCTCGGCGGGGCTGTAGACGGCACCGGTCGGGTTGGAGGGGGAGTTGAGGATCAGCCAGGTGGTGCGTTCCGTGATGGCATCGCGCAGGGCCTGCGGCGTCAGCTTGAAACCGGCGTCCTCCGGGCAGGGCACGATCACTGGCGTTCCCTCGTTGGCCAGCACCATGTCGGGATAGGAGACCCAGTAGGGGGCGGGAATGATGACCTCGTCCCCGGCGTCGAGAGTGGCCATCAGCGCAAGAAAGATGACCTGCTTCGCGCCGCCGCCGATGGTGATTTCATCCGCTGAGTACCGGATGCCGGTGTGCCGTTCCAGCCGCCCCAGAATGGCCTGCTGCAGCGCCGGCGTGCCGCTGACGGAGGTGTACTTGGTCTCCCCGGCCATGATGGCCGCACTGGCGGCGTCCTTGATGTGGGCGGGGGTGTCGAAATCCGGCTCGCCCACGGTCAGGTCCAGGATCCGGCGCCCCTCCGCCTTGAGCTCGCGGACCCGGGCGGCCGCGGCCACGCTGGGGGAGGATTTGATGCGGAGTACTCGCTCCGCCGGCGCAAAGTCAGTCATGGTCTCTTCCAAGTTCTTGAGTGGGTGCAACCAAAGAACGGTTCATTCATTCGAGCGTAGGGACTCGGTGAACGAATGGATAAGACCTAATCTGCGTGGACGGATAAGCGTTTCTTATGACCCTGGGGCCGTGCGGCGGGCGGCCGGAGGGTCTGCATGGGGTGCCTTAGCGTGCTCGCAGCGCCCGGTATGGGACGGCCCAGATAGTAGATTCGGCACATGAGCAGCCATTCGATTGTCGCGCCCCTGGTCAAGGCCCCGATGCTGGCCCTTGGGTTCAGGAAGCGTGCCGGCCTGATCTTCACCATGGAGGTGGCACCCGGATTCTTGGGTTGGGTGAGCATCGCGACCAGGGCGCAATACATGTCGGAGCCGAGGTGGGCAGGCCAGCCCAACATTGCCGTCCGCCACCAGGAAGTATCGAGAATTGCGGCGCAACTGGCCGGACGGGAATACCACCCCTATCACGTGCCACAGATCGGCAACCCGCTGAGGTACCTCACCCCGCACCGGGGGAACCCCCTCCAATGGGAGATGGGAACGTTTCCCGGGGCTGATCTCAATGCCCAGGACATGGTTGATGCCATCCGCGACTATGGCCTGCCATTCATCCGCAAGTACGCCACCAACGAGGCGATGCTGTCCGCCATGGCGCAGAATCTGGTACTTAATTCCGGCGTGAGCTCCCGTTCCAAACCAGTTCTGTTGGCACTGATGGGCCGTTTCAACGAAGCCACCGACAATATGGACTCTCTCGTCGCATCAGCGGCCGGCATCGACCTGCCGTGGGCCGAGAATGATCGCTCCTATGCTGCCAATTTCCATACTTGGCTGGCAGAACGCGCCGCTGGCCAAGACGGCCAAGACAGCTAGGCCGTGCCGCCGCCGGTGTCTGTTCCCGCACCCGGTGCGTTCTTCTGCTCGGCCAGCCAGGCCAGCACATCCGCCCGGCGGATGCGCCGGTGCGAGCCGCGGTACTGCACCGGAATCTCGCCGCGGTCCGTCATGTTCCGCAGGAAGGTGTGGCTGATCCCCGCCAGGGTGGCCGCCTGCGAGGTGGTCAGCATGTCCTCGATGCTCGCCACCGTGACAGCCTCGCCGCGCGCGAGCCGGGCCAGCAGGTCGACGACGGCGCCGCGTGCGCCGTCGCCGAGCCGGTGGGCCGTGCCGTCGACAAAGAAGGTGACGTCGTCGCTGCCCGCCAAGGCCCTGGCCAGCGCATCGCGCTCTGCCGCGGGCAGGGCGTCGGTGGCGCGCGGTTCGATCAGGCTCATGCCAGCACTCTTTCCATCGGGGGCCGCGTTTGCTGCGGCACATTTCGTTCTGCTCGCTCCACGGTACCGGCCCGGCGGACCCCGTCCGACACACTCGGGCCCGGGCGCCGGAGCGCCGGTAGGGTGGTGGCCATGACTGAGCCGATCCGCACCGCCGTCCTGGGCTTTGGCCTGGCCGGCAGCGTCTTCCACGCCCCCGCCATCGCCGCCGATCCCCGGCTCTCGCTGGACTACATCGTCACCTCTGACGCCGGCCGGCAGGCCAAGGCCCGCGCCGCCCATCCGGACGCCGTGGTGCTGGACTCGGCCGCGCAGCTCTGGGAGCGCGGGGTGGATCTGGTGGTGGTGGCGACCCCGCCGGCCACCCATGTGACCCTTGCGGAGGCCGCGCTCGACGCCGGTGCCGCCGTCGTCGTCGACAAGCCCTTCACGGTGACCTCCGCCGAGGGCGAGGCGCTGATTGCCAAGGCCGAGGCGGCCGGACTGCTCATCACCACCTACCAAAACCGCCGCTGGGACGGCGAATACCTGACGCTGAAGAAGCTGATGGCCGCAGGTTCCCTGGGGGAGGTGCGCCGCTTTGAATCGCGCCTGGAGCGTTGGAGCCCGCAGATCGCCAAGGCCTGGAAGGCGGCGGCCGGTCCCGCGGAGGGTGGCGGAATCCTCTACGACCTCGGCACGCACCTGATCGACCAGGCGCTGCAGCTCTTCGGGCCGGTGCGCCGCGTCTATGGCGAGCTGGACGCCCGCCGCCCACAAGAGAAGGTCGACGACGACGTCTTTGTCGCCCTCGAGCACGAGAACGGCGTGCGCTCGCATCTGTGGATGAACCTCTCCACGCCGCAGCTGGGCCCGCGCCTCCGTGTCCTGGGCTCCGAGGCGGCCTACACCAAGCGGGTGCCGGACCAGCAGGAGGCGCAGATCCTGGCCGGAATCCTGCCCGGACACGCGGACTACGGCGTGGACCCCGAGGCCAACTGGGGTCTGCTGGGCCGCGACGGCGCGCTGGTGCCGGTGCCCACGGAGCGCGGAAACTTTGCCGACTTTTACACGCAGCTGGCAGCGTCCCTGCTGGACGGCGGGCCGGTGCCGGTGGATCCGGCTGATTCCGTCGCCGCTCTGCGAATCATCGAAGAGGTGCGGGCGCAGCAGGGTTAGGCGGGTGCCTGGTCCGAGGCAATCCACGGGCGGGTGAACCCGAGCACCCGGCTGCCGTCCACATCGGCCAGCGAAGTGCCGATGAAGGCAGCCGCGCCGTCCGAGGTCTGCCAGCGGAACCGGTACTCCTCGGCTGTCGCAGCATCGGCGATGGCCGCACCGGCGGACTCGGGAGTCTGCGCGTTCGCGAACGCCCCCGAGGTGCGGGAAACGTAGGCATCGAACAGCTCGGAGTAGGGTCCGCCGTCGTCGGGGCGGTCGACATTGCCGACAAACGAGCTGGACACCGCCGCGGGTTCGACGACACTGACCAGAACGCCAAAGCGCTCGGCCACGACGGCGAGCGACTGCATGAACCCCTCGACGGCGAACTTCGCCCCGCAATAGGCATCGGCGAACGGCTGGCCCACCACCCCGCCGACGCTGGTGACCGTCAGGATCCTTCCGCTGCCGCGTTCACGCATGCCGGGCAGAACCAGCTTGGCAAGGTTGACCGGGGCGAGGTAGTTGACGTCGAGCTGGTCGCGCACCTGCTGCATGTCCAGCTGCTCTGCCGTACCCACGCAGCCGCGGCCGGCGTTGTTCACCAGCACGTCGATGCCGCCGAAATCGGCAATGATCCCCTCGACCACCCGTGCCGCTGCCGCGTGGTCGACGACGTCGAGCGCGCGGACCTCGACGGTGACGCCCGCCTCAGCCGCTGCATCGCGCAGCGGCTGGGCGCGCCCGACGTCGCGCATCGTCGCAACCACCGTGAATCCCCTGCGGGCGAGCTCGACGGCGGCATGCAGACCCATGCCCGAGGAGGTGCCGGTGACCAGTGCAATGTTTGTCATGTGTGTATCTCCTATTCGGGCAGGGCTGCCGGCATCTCCCGGGAGTCCACCAGCCGGCCCTTGGGCAGCAGGAAGCTGATCGCGAACGCCGCGGCCACCAGGACTGCAGCCGTCAGCATGACGATGTCGATGGACTCGGCAAATCCCTCGCGGATCGGCCGGGTGAGGGTCTCATTGGCGTGGTGGAGCCAGCTGGTGTCGTTGAGGGAATCCTGGTTGGCGCCGTTCTTGAAGAAATCAAAGAGCTTGGCATTGGCGGGATCCTTGGCCACCGCGGGATCTTTCAGCACGGCAAGGTAGGCGGGGTCCTTGGCGGCCGCGGTCATGGCCGAGCCGATCTTGTCCGCGGCATTGGCAAAGAGCATCGAGATGAACACCGCCGTGCCCACCGTGCCGCCCATCGAGCGGAAGAAGGCCGCCGTCGACGTCCCCACCCCCATGTCCTTGGGCGGGACGGCCATCTGCATGGACAGGGTGAGGGGCTGCATGCAGAACCCCAGGCCCAGGCCAAAGGCCACAGTGACGCCGCCGGGCACCAGCAGCGAGGTGTCCACGCCCAGGCTCAGCCCCATCGCCAGCGAGGAAACCGCGAGGACGAAGGTTCCCAGGATGGGGAAGATCCGGTAGATGCCGGTGCGGGAGATGGCCTGGCCGCTGGAGATGGAGCCGATCAGGATGCCTACGGTGAAGGTGATCATCAGCAGGCCGGCCTCCGTGGGGGTCAGCCCCTTGACCAGCTGCAGGTACATGGGAATCATCGCGATGGCGCCGAACATGCCGATGCCGATGATGAAGTTCAGCAGCGCGGAAATGCCGAACGCGGGGATCCTGAAGAAGCGCAGCGGAATCAGCGCCGAATCGCCCGCGCGCTTTTCCGCAAGGAGGAACAGCACGATGCCCGCAACGCCCAGGCCGTAGCAGAGGAAGGATTCGAAGGACGTCCAGCCCCAGATGCGGCCCTGCTCGGCCACGATCAGCAGCGGCACCAGGGCAAGGGTGATGGCGGCGGCGCCGTAGTAGTCGATCTTCTGCCGCACGTGCTTGGCGGGCAGGTGCAGGAAGATCCACACCACGGCCAGCGCGGCCAGGGCGATGGGAATGTTGACCAGGAACACCCAGCGCCAGCCGGTGATGCCCAGGATTTCGCCGCTGCCGGCAAAGAACCCACCCACCACCGGCCCCAGCACCGAGCTGACGCCAAAGACGGACATGAAGTAGCCCTGGTACTTGCCGCGGTCCTTGAGCGGAACGATGTCCCCGATGATGGCCAGGCCCAGCGCCATCAGGCCGCCGGCGCCCAGGCCCTGGATGCCGCGGGCGACGGCGAGCTCGCCCATGCTGTGCACGCTGCCGGCGTAGATGGACCCCGCCAGAAAGATGGTGATGGCCGTCAGATACAGCGGGCGGCGGCCAAAGATGTCCGAGAGCTTGCCGTAGAGCGGAGTGCTGACGGTGGAGGTGACCAGGTAGGCGGTGGTGGCCCAGGCCTGCAGGGACAGGCCGTTGAGATCGTTGGCGATCGTATAGATCGAGCTGGAAACGATGGTCTGGTCCAGGGAGGCCAGGAACATGCCCAGCAGCAGACCCACCAGGACCGTCATGATCTGGCGGTGGGTGAACGGAGCGCCGTCCGCACCGGCGGCGGGTCCGGGAGCGGGCCGGCCGGAACGCCGGACGGCCCCTGCCTTGTTGGCGGCGTTGGTTCGGTTGGACATGGCGGGGGCTCCAAGGGGCGCAATGGGATCCTGCAATTTCAGTCCTAGGCTACGCTCCATGGCCGACGGCGACGCCTCGGCCGTCCACAATTCCTTCATCCGGCAGGGCCGAATGGGCTCCGGACAGATATTCTGGCGTTCTGGGCGCCCGGTGGCGGCGCTGGATTCGAGGGGGAGACGTGGCATTGGAAGCGCAACCGACAGGAGCCGGCGCAGAAAAGTACGCCAACGTTCCCACGGCGTTGGACGAGCCCCAGGTGAACGTCCGGGCCCGCTGGACCACCGCCGTCGTGCTGGTCAACGTCGGCATCAACGCCGCCTTCTTCGGCCCCATCCAGGTGCTGCTGGGCCAGCAGGCCATCGCGATGGACGAGGCCAACAAGGAAGGCATCCTGGCCCTGGTCACCGGCTGCGGGGCCGCCGTCTCCCTGGTGGCCAACCCGCTGTTCGGGACCTTCTCCGACCGCACCACCTCCCGCTTTGGCCGCCGCATTCCCTGGGTCCTCTTGGGCGCCATCCTGGGCGTCATCGGCCTGCTGGGCCTGGCCGTGGCGCCCACTGTGGCGGCCATGGCGGCCCTGTGGTGCGTTGTGCAGCTGGGCTGCAATGGGGCGCTGGCCGCCATCACCGCCGCCGTCCCGGACCGGGTGCCCATCCGCCAGCGCGGCACCATCGGCGGCATGGCCTCGATGGGCACGGTGCTGGGCATCCTCGTGGGAGCGGCCATTGCCGCCGCCGTGGGCACCAACTTCGTCCCTGGCTACGCCGTGTGCGCGGCCGTTCTGCTGCTGGGCGTCCTCTACTACCTCTTTGTCGGCGAGGACCAGCGCCTCGACCCGGCACTCCGGCCGGCCTTCAGCTGGCATGCCTTCTTCACCGGCTTCTGGGTCTCGCCGCGGAAGTACCCGGACTTCGGCTGGGCCTGGATCACCCGCTTCCTGGTGAATGTGGGCAACCACCTGGTGACGCTGTACCTGTTGTTCTTCCTCCGCGACGCCGTGGGGTACGACAGTCCGGAGCTGGGAGTCCTGATTCTGACGGGCATCTACGCCATCATGACCCTCATCACCTCCGTGATCGGCGGGCGCTGGACGGACCGGGTGGGGCGGCGCAAGCCCTTCGTCATCGGATCCTCGGTGATCATTGCACTCGCGGCCCTCATTCTGGCCTTCTTCCCCACCTGGGCGGGTGCGCTGGTGGGTGCCGCCGTGCTGGGTGTGGGCTACGGCGCCTACCTGGCCGTGGACTTTGCCCTGCTGACCCAGGTGCTGCCCTCGGCCCTGAGCCGGGGCAAGGACCTGGGCGTCATCAACGTGGCCAACTCGCTGCCCCAGGTGATCGCCCCGGTCATCGCGTTTCCGCTGGTCTATTCGCTGGGCGGCTATGTGACGCTCTACGTCGTGGCGGCCGTCATTGGACTGCTGGGGGCCGTGTTTGTCGTCAAAATCCGGGGCGTTGATTGAGACATCGCTGACACATTGTCGCTAAGATGGGAAATATGTTGACACGGTGTCACCAACCCTGATTAGGTAAGGGAAACCTTGCCTAACTAGGAGTGCCCGTGTCTGCACCACTGTCTGAAGAACTGAAGTCCCACACCGCCGCCGCCCACTCCCGCGCGGAGGAGGCCACCTTCGTGGCCGAGCTGATGGGTGGAAAGCGCGACGCCGCCGCCTTGGCCAGCCTGCTGGCCCAGAGCCTGGTGATCTACCGGGCCTTGGAAAAGGCCCAGACGGCACATGTGGACCACCCCCAGCTGGGCGGCTTCATCGATGCCAAGCTGGACCGTGTCGCAGCCCTCGAGGCCGACATGGCGTTCCACTACGGCGCCGATTGGGAGGCCCAGCTGGCCGGCGGCCGGATTGCCATCGCCCCGGCCACGGTGGCCTACGCCGAACTGCTGGACACGCTGGGCCGCGAATCCGCGGAGTTCATCCTCGCCCACCACTACGTCCGCTACATGGGCGACCTCTCCGGCGGCCAGATCATCGCCTCCCTGGTGCAGCGCCACTACGGCATCCCCGCCGAGGGCCTGAACTTCTACCACTTCGCGGCGATCGAGAAGACAAAGCCGTACAAGGACGCCTACCGCGAACGCCTGGACGGCGCCGATTTCACCCGCACCCAGAAGGACGCCATCCTGGCCTACGCCGCGGATTCCTTCGAGCTGAACCGCGCCGTGTTCGTGGACCTGGGCACCCTGCTGGGCGCCCCCGCCGTGCGGGCCTAGATGGACGCCCAGCTCATCTGGACCATTGTCTGCGGCCTGGCGATCGCTGTCGGCGCCACCGGCGTCATCGTGCCGGTGCTGCCGGGCAGCATCCTGATCGGACTCAGCCTGCTGGTCTGGGCCATCGTGATCGGCCAGCCGGTGGGCTGGGTGGTGTTCGGCATCGGCGCGGCCTTTGTGGCCGCCGGGATGCTCTCCAGCGCCGTCCTGACCGGGCGGACCATGAAGGCGCGCCAGATCCCGGGCCGCTCCATCATCGCCGCCCTGGTGCTGGGCATCGTCGGCTTCTTCGTGGTCCCGGTGGTGGGGCTCCTGCTGGGGTTCGCCGTCGGGCTCTTCCTCAGTGAACTGGAACGGCACCGCCAGTTCAAACCGGCCCTGGCCTCCAGCGGCGCCGCCCTGAAGGCAACGGGGTTGGGCATTCTGGTGGAGTTCGGCTTCGCCTCATTGGCCGCGGGGACCTGGGCGGCCGGCGTCTGGTTCCACTTCGCCGGCCGCTGACCCGACCGGTGGTTTCGACGGGCTCAACCACCGTGAGTGACGAACGCCGCCAGCGCGGCCAGCTGGTCCGCCCGGCACTTGTCCTTCAGGTACATCATGTGTCCGGCCTGGTGGTAGTGGTGGCTGAACCGGGCCCTCGCATCGTCTGAAATGTTCAGGTGCGCCCAGACGTACTCCGCGGCAAAGTGGGGCGTGGCGCCGTCGTGGTAGCCGTAGTCCACGTGCACGCGCAGGGCCGGGTTGTAGTTGAGCAGCCGCTCCAGATCACCCGTGACATCCACCGGCGCACCCTCAAAGGTCTTGTAGCTCCACGGGTGCACACGGGCCGTGAGGATCTCATAGGGGAGGTCGTTTTCGTAGCCGAGTTCGGCGCGCACATAGTGGTTGATCGCGGCGGAATAGGGGCCGGTGATGGCCGCCATCGAGGGATCGTCCCAGTTGACGGAGGCGTGGCCGCGCAGGTGCCGCTGCGTGAACCGGCCATCGATCCGGCCCACCGTCAACCCCTCGGCGCGCAGCAGCTCCGCAGAGAACTCCGAGTAGTCCCAGCGCAGATTGGCGCGCCGGATGAAGTCCTCGCCCAGGGTGGTGATCGCGGCCAGGCGGCGGACGACGTCGTCGAACTCCTCGGCGCTGAGCCGGGCACCGGCGGTCAGCGCGTAGCCGAAGCCGCGGGCGGCAAACTCCTCGGCCTCGCGCAGCACATCCTCCAGTTCCCGGCCCGGGTGGCGGCCGTGGAAGTGGGCAATCGCGGCGTAGGTGGGGATGTGCAGTGCGTAGGGGGTGTCGCTGCCCGGCTGGAAATCCAGCGTCGACAGGTTCAGCACCGTGGAGATCAACCCGAGGCCATTCACGGCCATGCCGTAGGCGTCGAAGAGCCGCCCGGCCACGGCCACTGCGCGCAGCGTCCCGTAGCTCTCACCCACCAGATATTTGGGGCTGAGCCAGCGGTTGTTGCGGGTGGTCCAGAGCCGGATCACCTCGGCCACCAGGTCCCGGTCCTCGATGAAGGCGTGGAACTCATCCGCCGCGCCACCGTCCACCACGCGCGAGAATCCAGTGTTCACCGGGTCGATCAGCACCAGATCCGCGTGCTCCAGGATGGTCTGCGGATTGTCGACGACGGCGAACGGGGCCGGGGTGAGCGTGCCGACGTCGCCGCTGTCCACCCGGCGCGGGCCGAGCAGCCCCATGTGCAGCCAGACGCTGGAGGAGCCGGGGCCGCCATTGAAGGCGAACACGATGGGGCGGGGGGTGGCATCTGCCGCCGGGGCGCCGTCGTCCTCCTTGACGTAGCTGACCACGAAGATCTCCGCCTTGGGCTTGAAACCCTTGGTCTTTCCGTCCTTCGTCTCCTCCTGGCGCAGCACCAGACGTCCGGCGGTGCTGGTGTAGCGCAGTCCGGAAGGGAGGGCGTGGGAGCGGGTGGCGAAGTCATCGCTTGCCGGCGCATCTGCGGCGGTGTCGGCGGGGTGTGCGGCGGCGGGGGCGTCTTTGCTGTGGTCGTGGGGCATGGAGTGAGCCTACCGGCTGCCGGGCGGGCCCGTGCGGCACTTCCGTACATAAGTTACTGGTGGGTAGCATGGGGCCATGCACCTCCTTCTCCGCACCCTCTGGCACCTCTTCACGTCCAGCCGGCAGTCCCGGCTGACCATGTGGGACGCCTCGTCCATGCCGATGCGCGTACTTTTCACGGATGTCGACATCAATATGCATATCAACAACGGCATGTATTTCTCGCTGATGGACCTGGGTCGCTTCGACCTGCTGGTGCGTTCGGGGGCCTGGAAGGTGGCCCGGCGCAAGGGCTGGAATCCCGTGGTGAACGCGGAGACCATCGCCTTCAGGAAGTCACTGAAACTGGGCCAGCGCTACACCATCGAATCCAAGGTCCTCGGCTTCGATGAGAAGGCCATGTACTTCGAGCAGCGCATGGTGGCCGGCGGCGAGATCTACGCCCGCGCCTACATCGCCGCACGCCTGGTGGGTAAAAAGGGGCCCATCAGCAACGAGGAGATCTTCGCCGAAATTGGCCAGCCGCCGTCGGACCTCATTCTGCCGGAGTGGATCCACGGCTGGCGCGAGGCCAACGCCCTGCCCGGCTCCCGCCGCCCCGCCCCGCACGCCTGGATCTAACCATCTGTGTGACAGTTAACGCTGTTCTGAGGCCTCAGAACAGCGTTAACTGTCACACAGATGAGGGGTTGGGCGGGTTCCGGGGTGGATCCGCCGCCGGATCGGGGCCAGAACCCTGACCGGCTCTGGCCGCCCGACCCTTGTGTCGGGGTCCGGAAAACCAACAAGAGGCAAACTGATACCTCAAGATTGTTGAACAATTTGGATTAATGCGGCATTCTGGAGTGACCACACCCCTAGAGACTGGGATCACAATGCCCACCATTGATCTAAACAGCGACGTCGGGGAGTCCTTCGGCAACTGGACGTTCGGCGACGACGCCGCCATCATCCGCCAGGTCTCCAGCGTCAACGTGGCCTGTGGATTCCACGCTGGGGACCCCATTGGAATCCGCGCCACCTGCGCCGCCGCCGCCGCAGCCGGCACCACCGTCGGGGCCCACCCCGGCTACCGCGATCTGGCCGGATTCGGCCGCCGCTTCCTCGATATGGACCCGCAGGAACTCACCGACGACGTGATCTACCAGATCAGCGCCGTGCAGGGCATGGCCCGCGCCGCCGGCACCTCGGTGAAGTACGTGAAGCCCCACGGTGCCCTCTACAACACCATCGTCCACCACAAGGCCCAGGCCCAGGCGGTTGTCGAAGCCATTCTGGCCGTTGACCCCACCCTGCCGCTGATGGTGCTGCCCGGTTCCGAAATCCAGCGTGCCGCCCAGGCTGCCGGCCTGCGCACCGTCGCGGAGGCCTTTGCCGACCGCGCCTACAACGCCGATGGCACCCTTGTCTCCCGCCGCGAACCCGGCGCCGTGCTGCACAGCACCGACGCCGTCGTCGCCCACGTCCTTCAAATGGTGACCCAGGGGACGGTCACGGCCATCGACGGCACCGTCATCGAGGTGGCTGCCGAGAGCATCTGCCTGCACGGCGACACCCCCGGTGCCGTCGCCATGGCCGAGGCCGTCAACGCGGCCCTGCGCACCGCCGGTGTCAGCATTGAAAGTTTTGCGTAGGTGGCTGCCGTGACCGATGCAGGCATTCTCGCCATCCTCCCCGCGGGCGACCGCGCCATCCTGGTGGAACTGGACTCCCTGGCCACCGTGCTGACCCTGCAGGCTGCCCTGCAGTCGCGTCCGCAGCCGGGCCAGATCGACGTGGTGGCAGCGGCCTCCACCGTTCTGGTGACGGCCAAGACCGCCGCCGAAGCCCGGCAGATCGCCGCCCACGTGCGCACCCTGGACCTGTCCGGCGAGGCCGCCACCGACGCCACCGAGGTGTCCATTGATGTCGTGTACGACGGCGCGGACCTGGCCGCCGTCGGCGAGCTCACCGGCCTGGGCGCCGACGGCGTCATCGCCGCGCACACCGGCACCATCTGGACCGCTGCCTTCGGCGGCTTCGCCCCCGGCTTCGCCTACCTCGCCGGCGGCGATGCCCGCCTGGAGGTGCCGCGCCGCTCCACGCCGCGCACCGCCGTCCCCGCCGGTGCCGTGGCCCTGGCCGGCGCCTACTCCGCCGTCTACCCGCGCCAGACGCCCGGCGGCTGGCAGCTGATTGGCCGCACCGAGGCCGTGATGTGGGATCTGGACCGCAGCAGCCCCGCGCTCATCCGCCCGGGCAACAAGGTCCGCTTCAACGCCGTCCGCGCCACCGTCGCAGCCCCCAGCGCCGCCCCCGCTGCCGCAGCCCCGGCTGTCGACAAGAACCACGCCGCCGGCCTGCTGGTGGTCCGCCCCGGGCTGCAGTCCACCATCCAGGACCTCGGCCGCCCCGGCAGTGCCGATCTGGGCGTCACCACCGCCGGCGCCATGGACCGCGGCGCACTGCGCCAGGCCAACCGGCTGGCGGGCAACCCCGTGGGCCACGCCGGCATCGAGGTGCTGCACGGCGGCCTGGTGCTGGCCGCCGCCGCGGACCAGGTGCTGGCCGTTGCCGGTGCCGCCGTTGGGCTCACCATCACCGACCCCGACGGCGAGGTGCGCGACGTACCGATGCTGGCGCCGTTCGCCCTGCTTGCCGGGGAGGTCCTGGAACTGGGCACCCCCTCCGCCGGACTGCGCAGCTATGTGGGCGTCCGCGGCGGGATCGACGTCCCGCTGGTGCTGGGCAGCCGCTCCACCGACACGATGTCCGGCATCGGCCCGGCTCCGCTGGCGGCCGGAATGCCGCTGGCCGTGGTGCCGGCGCCGCCGTCATCGGTGGTGGGCAGCCCGGAACTGCCCGGCCCCGCCGCGGACGAGGTCACGGTCCTGCACATGGTCCCCGGCCCGCGCCAGGACTGGTTCGACGACGCCGTCGTCGCCGGCTTCGGGGAGCGGGAATGGACAGTCACACCGCAGTCCAACCGGATCGGCCTGCGCCTGTCCGGCAATGCGCTGGAACGCAGCCGCGAGGGCGAACTGGCCAGCGAGGGCACCGTCCGCGGCGCCATCCAGGTCCCGCCGTCGGGCCAGCCCGTGTTGTTCCTCTCCGACCACCCCGTCACGGGCGGCTACCCCGTCATCGGCGTCGTCGCCACCGCTGATCTGGACAAGGCCGCCCAGCTGCCGCCCGGATCCCGGATCCGGTTTGTCCCGGTCTCCGGCACCGCCTGATCCAGGCACCCACGCACATCCGGCCAGATCTGACTGAGGTCGATCTAGCAACAGCTTTTTCACGAAGGAAACTCCCATGCACAAGGTCCTCATTGCCAACCGCGGCGAAATCGCCGTCCGGATCGCCCGCTCCTGCGACGATGCCGGGCTGGAGTCGGTGGGCATCTACGCCGACGTCGACGCCGACGCCGTCCACGTGGGCGCCGTCACCGAGGCCTACGCGCTGGGCGGCAACAGCCCGGCCGACACCTACCTGAACGTGGAGAAGGTGCTGGCCATCGCCGCCACCTCCGGCGCCGACGCCGTCCACCCCGGCTATGGCTTCCTGGCCGAGAACGCTGACTTCGCCCAGGCCGTGCTGGACGCCGGCCTCATCTGGATCGGCCCGTCCCCGGACGCCATCCGCACCCTAGGCAACAAGGTCAGCGCCCGCGAGATCGCCGTCCGTGCCGGCGCCCCGCTGGCCCCCGGCAGCGACGGCCCGGTGGCCTCCGCCGCCGAGGTGCGCGCGTTCGCCGAAATCCATGGCATGCCGGTGGCCATCAAGGCCGCCTTCGGCGGCGGTGGCCGAGGCCTGAAGGTCGTCTGGGAGATGGACGCCATCGAGGAGGCCTTCGCCTCCGCCGTGCGCGAGTCCAAGGCCGCCTTCGGCCGCGACGAGTGCTTTGTGGAGAAGTTCCTGCACCGCCCCCGCCATGTGGAGGCGCAGATCCTGGCCGACACCCACGGCAACGTCTCCGTCGTCGGCACGCGCGACTGCTCGCTGCAGCGCCGCCACCAGAAGCTGGTGGAAGAGGCTCCGGCCCCGTTCCTGACGGACGCCCAGCGCGAGAGCATCTACACCTCCGCCAAGGCCATCTGCCGCGAGGCCGGCTACACCGGCGCCGGCACCGTGGAGTACCTGGTGGCAGCCGATGGCACCGTCTCCTTCCTGGAGGTCAACACCCGCCTGCAGGTGGAGCACCCCATCACCGAGGAGACCGCCGGCATCGACCTGGTGGCCGTGCAGCTCTCCATCGCCGCCGGCGAGCCGCTGCCCTGGACCGAGGACCCGCAGCCCCGCGGCCACTCCTTCGAGTTCCGCATCAACGCCGAGGACGTGGCCCGCGGCTTCCTGCCCTCTCCCGGCACCGTGGGCGAGTTCACCGTGCCCACCGGCCCGGGCATCCGCGTCGACTCGGGCGTGCGCGCCGGCTCCGTGGTGCCGGGCAGCTTCGACTCCCTGCTGGCCAAGCTGGTGGTGACAGGTGCCGACCGCACCCAGGCCCTGCGCCGCGCCCGCCGTGCACTGGCCGAGTTCACCATCGGCGGCCTCGCCACCGTGCTGCCCTTCCACCGCGCCGTGGTCCGCGACGCCGATTTCACCAAGACCGAAGAGTTTGGCGTCTACACCACTTGGATCGAGAACGAGTTTGCCGAGCGCCTGGCCGCAGACCCGGAGTTCAGCGTGGAGGCCCCCGCCGGGGAGCGCCGCACCATCAGCATCGAGCTCGATGGCAAGCGCGTGGCCCTGGGCCTGCCCGCC
This sequence comes from Arthrobacter sp. 35W, assembly GCF_000482545.1. Taxonomy (GTDB): domain Bacteria; phylum Actinomycetota; class Actinomycetes; order Actinomycetales; family Micrococcaceae; genus Specibacter. The sequence goes on along the minus strand of NZ_KI519455.1, from coordinate 885,449 downwards.
GAACTGCTGGACGGCCTGCGCAACGGCGGCATGGCTGCCGGCGTGCGCTTCGCCGACACGGATGACGACGACGCCGAGGACCCCGCCGAGCTGCGCGCCACCATGGCCGGCTCCGTGGTGAAGTGGCTGGTGGCCCCGGGCACCGAGGTCGCCGAGGGCGAGGCCGTGCTGGTGCTGGAGGCCATGAAGATGGAAACCACCGTCAGCGCCCACCGCGCCGGCATCCTGGGCGAGCCGGCCATCGCAGCCGGCGGCGCCGTTGTGCTCAACACGGTGCTGACCACCATCGGCTAAACACCCCAAACTGTCCCGCACTTGGTCCGCCAAGTGCGGGACAGATGTGGTTAAAGCTGGGTGGCCATCCACTCGTCGATGCGGCGCTGGGCCTCGGCCGGGTCCACGTCCTCCACACGGGTCATGATGGCCCAGCGGTGGCCGAAGGGGTCCAGCACGGCGCCAAACCTGTCGCCCGTGACGAAGGTGGAGGGTTCTTCGAATGCCGTGGCCCCGGCGTCGACGGCGGCACGCCAGATGGCATCGACGTCGGTGCAGTAGAGCACATAGGAGTGGTTGACGGCGTTGGTTCCGTCCGGCGGGAGCAGCCCCATCGACGGGACGGGGTCGCTCAGCTGCAGGCGGCCATTGCCGAAATCCAGCTCGGCGTGGGCCACCGTGCCTTCCGGCCCGTCCGTCCGGCCCACCAGCGTGGCGCCAAAGACGGAGGTGTAGAAGGCTATGGCGGCATTGCCGTCCGCGACCACCAGATACGGCGTGATGGAGGTGTAGCCGGCGGGGATGGGCGCGGTGGCGGTGGGTTCTGTTGTCATGAAATCCATCCTGCCTAGACTGCCCCTATGGAGTCTTGGACAGACGCGACAACCGCGCCGCCCACCACCACGGACGTCGGAATCCTGCGGCCGGAGCTGGTGGGGCGGGCCTTCGCGCTGGAGCGCTTCGCCTGCCACCCGGCGCTGGAGCCCTACATCGAGCACTATTGGGCCGTGGCGTGGTCCCTCCCGCAGGCCGCAGTCCAGCCCTCGGAGGTGCTCTCGCATCCGGCCGTCCACCTGACCATTGAGGAGGGCAGCGCCGACCGTTTTGGCGTGGCGATGCCGGCGGCCCTGCTGCACGGCGTGCCCACCCGCCGCTTCGAGATCGGGCTCAGTGGTCAGGGCCGGGTGCTCGGCGCCAAGTTCCGCCCCGGCGGTTTCGCCGCGTTCTCCGGTCTGGCGGTGGATGGACTGACCGACGCCGTCCGGCCCGCGGAGTCGTTCTGGCCCGCTGCCGCCGGGCTGCTGGGGTTGGTGCCGGAGGGCGACGACGACGGCGCCCGCTGCCGTGCGCTGGACGGGTTTCTGGTGGAGCGGCTGCCGGATCCCGACCCCCGCTATCCCGAGGTGCTGGCCATCATCGCCGACGCCCTGGCCGAGCGCTCCATCACCACCGTGGAGGAGCTGGCCCGCCGCCACGGCATCGGCGTCCGCACCCTGCAGCGGCTTATCCGCCGCTATGTGGGGGTGGGGGCCAAGTGGTTGATCGGCCGCTACCGGCTGCACGACGCCCTTGCGGACCTCCAGGCGGACCCCGGGCGGGATCTGTCCGAGCTGGCCCTTGGCCTGGGCTGGTACGACCAGGCCCACTTCACAAGGGATTTCTCCGCCGCCGTGGGCACCAGCCCGGCCCGCTACGCGCGGCGCAGCCGCGATGCGTGACCGCGTCCGTCAGCCCAGGCCCAGTGCCGCCAGCGCCTCGCGGGCCTGAGCCCGCGCCTGGGCCGGACTCGGCGCATCCGCCAATCCCAGGAGCCGCTGCCGGTGGTTCTCCCCGAGCAGCAGCGTATAGAGCAACTGGGCCTTGGCGGCCGCTGCATCCGCCGGGCCCAGGCGGTCCGCCAGGAAGGTGATGGACCGGGCGGGCCCGTTCTCGTAGAACGCGGCCGCGAGTTCCGGGAAGCGCAGCGCCTCGGCCATCACCAGGCGGTGCAGGGCCACGGCCTGGTCGCTGTGAAGGGCTGCCACGATGGCAAGGGAGGCATCCTCAAGGCCGCCGCCGCCGTCGTACTGGCGGATGTACTCATGCTGGCGCCCGATGGCGGCGGCAAACAGCCCCGTCTTGTCAGTGAAGTGGACATAGATGGTCCGCTTGGTGGCCTGGGCGCGGGTCGCCACAGCCTCGATGGTGGTGCCCGCAAAGCCGTTCGCGAGGAACTCCGCCGTGGCGGCGTTGAGGATTGCCTCGCGCCGTGCAGCCTGCTCCGCGGCCGCCGGACGGCCCCGCCTGGCGCTGGTTTCCATGCCCATGCCCACCCTCTTGTTGATGCCCGAAGTATTAATGATACGCTGACGTTTCATTTTAGAAGGGACGGCCATGACAGGAAACCGGATTCTCCACGTTGCCCTCGCCGACGACTGGGAGGCATGCCTGCGCTTCGGCGAATATGAGGTCTCCACCCGCGGGGTGCCCCTGGACGAGACGGGGTTCATCCACGCCTGCACCCCTGGGCCGCTGCCGGCGGTGCTTGAAAGGGTCTATGCGGGGATCCGCGAATCGCTGGTGCTGGTGGTGGTCGACGCCGGGGCGCTCGCCGACGCCGGCATCGAGCTGCGCTGGGAACCGACGTCGGATGCGAATCCCCGGCCGCGGATCATGGGCGCGCTGCCCATGGAGGAGCCCGTCATTGCCTCGGTGCTGCCGCTGGAGCCGGCGGGCGATTCGTGGGCCATCCCCGACCTGACGGGGCTGGCGGGGTGATCCCCGGCGGGCCGGCCGTTAGGGGATGGCGAGGACGACGTCGTTGGTGACAGCGGGGCCGCCGCACTGGTCGGTGCCGCCCACCCTTTTCCAGTTCAGGTCAACCGTCTTCTGGGTCAGGATGACGCCACCGGCGTCCAGGGCCTGGAAGGTCAGGGTGCCGGGGGTGTTCATGCCCACCTGGAAGCTCCAGTCGGTGCCACCGGCGCGGGTGGCCCGGTCCTCGCCGAGGACGGGGGAGGCCGGCGTGGTGGCCGCGGCCGCACCGGGGCCGCAGTCGCCAATGCCGCAGACGGTAATGGCCGCGACGGCGGCGCTGTTGCCGGTGGTGGTGATCGTGAGGCTGTTGCCCCAGCCGATGGCGGGGCAGGCGCCGGGGGTGGAGTCGCGCATGATGGCGCCAATGATCAACGCCATGGCAATGGCTGCCACGACGGGCACCACAATGAGCTCAATCCGGTGCCGGCTCTCAGTTCTGACCCGCATTCCAGCCATGCTACCGGCGCAGGCTGGACGTCTGCCGGGAGGATTCCGACCGTTTCCGGGGTGGCCGCAGGGGTGGCCCACAGGAAGCGGGAGTCAAAAAACGGCCGGCGCGCTAAGATCGGTCCATGCTGCCGTCCGAGATGCCCAAGGCCAGCACTCCTGTGCAGCCAAAGTACCCCGTCCACACCGCGCGCCTGCGCCTGCGCCCCGTGCGCATGCGGGATCTGAAGGCCATCAACGCCTACCGTTCGCTGCCGGAGGTCACCCGCTACCTGCCGCACGGGCCGCACACCATGGCCGACACCGAGGCCACGCTGCGCTCCATGACGGCCCAGACCGGGCTGCAGGTGCCGGGGCAGTGGCTGGACCTGGCCGTTGAGGTGGAGGGAAGCCCGACGGCGGTGGGCGAAGTTCTGCTGAAATGGAACGCCGGCGACCCGCGCCAGGGCGAGATCGGCTTTGTCTTCAACCCCGAGGTCCACGGCCAGGGCATCGCCCAGGAGGCGGTTTCCGAGGCGCTCCGCATTGCCTTCGAGGACTTTGGCTGGCACCGCGTGGAAGGCATCTGCGATGAGCGCAACGTTCGCTCCGCGGCCCTGATGGAACGACTGGGCATGCGGCGCGAGGCCACCTTCAAGGACGCGGACTGGTTCAAGGGTGATTGGTCCACCCTCTGCTACTACGGCATGCTGCGCCGCGAGTGGATGGCGCTGCGAGCGGGGCCCTCCAACAGTTGATTGTGCGGAGCCAAGAGACGCTGGCGGGGTCTCGACAGGCTCGGCCACCGTGTGCGCGCCCTAAACGCCGTCGGCCGCCTCCAAACGTCCTGACCGGACGGCTGCCGCAAAGGCCTCGTAGTCGCGTTCATTCTGGTCTGCATACCGCTCGGCAAAATCGCTGATCGACTCATCGAACTTGCCGCTCTTGCCCAGGTAGGCGGCGATGGCTATCGGGTCGCCCGATCGGGCGTGGGCGCGTGCCAGCGTCCAGCCGCACACGCCGGCGTAGAACGTCATGCCGGGCGGCCGCATCCCTTCCACGACGACCGAGCCCTTCATGTCCCGCAGTTGGCGCCAGTACAGGCATCTGTTGTCGATCGAGCCCTGGCTCCAGCCCAGAAAGATGTCGCTCGCGGCCTGCATCATCCGCTGCCCCCGCACCACGCGCTCGCCGGACTGGCTGAACCGGCTCCTGGGCAGGTGGTCCTCAAGCACCGACGTCGTTGCCTCCTTGACCTGGAGGAACAGCGGATCCTGCTGGTCCCGCCCCTGGAGCAGGGCGATGAACGCCTGCGTGCCCACGCTGCCGACGCCCACCACCTTGCGGGCGACATCGATGATCTGGAACTGCTCGAGCAGGTGGCGGCGGTCGTCCGGCAGGGTGGCCCGGTAGGAACGGAGCTGCTCGGCAATGGCGCGCCCAATGTCATCGCCGGACAGCCCATACAGTTCACCCAGCTCACGGACGGGGACGATGATCGGCGGCTGGCTGACGATCCGGTACGTCCCGTCCACCAGCTCAGCGAGCTTGGACAGTGCATGCATGCTGTCCCGGGAGCGGGCCTTGGCCACGCTCTGCCGGGCGGCAATGGCACCGTTCCGGGCCTTCTTCAGGGCCTTGCCCTTTTGGGATGCGACGGCGGCATCCAGGGCCGCGGACAGCTGCTCCTCGGACAAATGGGCGTACCAGATGTCCAGCGTGCGCATGCGGGCGAATCTGGCCATCGCCTCGCGGTAGGTCCGCACAGCGGTGAGGGTCGCCTTGCGCACGTCCTTTTCCCAAAAGCCGTTGTTCCGCGCTGCGATGGTGAAGCTGGCGGCCAGGCGTTTGACGTCGTACTCGAACGGCCCCGGAAGAGTCTCGTCGAAGTCGTTCAGGTCAAAGAGCAGATTCCGCTCCGGGGAGGCGAAGAAGCCGAAATTGGCCAGATGGGCGTCGCCGCACAGCTGGACGGCCAGCCCGGCCCGCGGGGTGTCCTTCAGATCGGCGGCCATGATCTTGGCGGCGCCCCGGTAGAACGCGAACGGCGAGGCCAGCATCCGGCCATGGCGCACCGGCACGAGGTCCTGTTCGCGGGTGCGGTTCTGCTCCTCCAGAAGCGCCACCGGATCCGGGCGGCCGGGCACCGGGGCCCAGCCGGCGTGGCTGGCGACGGGCACCGCATCCCGGAGCCGTTTGCCCGCCGCGGTGCGTTCCTCGACGCTGGGGTGCGTGATCTTCTCCTCGGCCATGCTGCGATTCTGTCCCCGCAGGCGCCACCCGTCAACGCACGTGGCGGCCGGCTTGGCCATGCGCGCCGCAACAAACACTAGGCTTGGTGCCATGACGTTTGAGGCGGTACTGGAAGAGCTGCGGCCCCTGGCCAAGGGTGCCAAGCACGCGCACACCGGGCTGTGGGTGTCCCAGCAGCTGCGCCAGCGGATTGCCGACGGCCAACTGCCCCCCGGAACCAAGCTCTCAGAGGAGGCCTTGGGCGAGGCTCTCGGCGTCTCGCGCAATACGCTGCGGGAGGCCTTCACCTCGCTGAACGCCGAGCACATCATCACCCGCATCCCCAACCGCGGAGTGTTCGTGGCCCAGCCCAGCGCCGCAGACGTCCAGGAAATCTACCGCGTACGCCGCTTCCTGGAGCCGGCGGCCATCATGTGGCATGAGCCCGCCGCGGTCGACGATCTTGAAGCCATCGTGGCCACCGCCCGCGTGGCCGCCTCGCAGGGGGACATCCCCGGCATGGCCGGCGCAAACCAGAGCTTCCACCGGGCGCTGGTGGCCCGTGCCCGCAGTGAACGCCTTGATGCCCTGATGGCCCAGGTCCTGGCCGAAATGCGCCTCGTGTTCCATGCCATGGGGGCCAATCCCGAGTTCCATGAGCCCTACGTTGAGGACAATGCGGAGCTGATCCGGCTGGTTTCCGCGGGAGAAAATGCCGCTGCGGCGGCGTTCATGCGCACCTATTTGGACCGCGCGGAGGCCCAGCTGTTGCGCGCCATGGCTGGCTAGACCGGTCTAAACAACCCCTGCGACGGCCCCAGTGGCCGAAATTTGTTGTTGGCCGAATCTTGCCAGATTGTTCAACAAAAGCATATGCTGTGGTTCACAGTGATAGGCACCACTATCCGGGGGACACTCGATCCACACCAGGCCGTTGGCCGCCGTGCCTCAATAACTACACTCGACCGCGGACCGCTCCAGGTCCACGCGGGAATGGAAGATCATGCTCGTACTCATCGGGGTATTGCTGGTGATTGTTGGCTTTGCCATCCGCCTGAACCCACTGATCGTTGTCACAGTTTCCGGCATCGTCACGGCCCTTCTGGGTGGCCTGTCGCCCATGGAAATCCTTGAGGCCTTTGGCACCGGCTTCGCCAGCAGCCGCTCGGTCACCATCTTTGTGGTGGTCCTGCCGGTGATCGGCATCATCGAGCGCTTTGGTCTGCAGGAGCAGGCCAAGACGCTGATCTCCAAGCTGGCCAAGCTCACTGCCGGCCGCGTCCTGCTCGGCTACCTGCTGATCCGCCAGGCCACGGCAGCCGTGGGCCTGACCGGCATTGGCGGGCACGCCCAGGCCGTCCGTCCGCTGGTGTTCCCGATGGCCGAGGGTGCCGCGCTGCGCCGCTATGGCAAGGTCCCGGACAAGGTCAAGGAGAAGATCAAGGCCCACTCCGCCGCCGCCGACAATGTGGGCGTGTTCTTCGGTGAAGATGTCTTCGTCGCCGTCGGCTCCATCCTGCTGATCACCACCTTCGTGGACACCACCTACGGACTGCACCTTGAGCCGTTGGAGCTGGCCGTCTGGGCCATCCCCACCGCCATCATCGCCTTCCTGATCCACGGCTTCCGCCTGCTGCGCCTCGACCGCCAGCTGGACAAGGAAGTCCGCGCGATCGAAGCAGAAGAGAAGAACAATGAGACTGTCACCGCCGGAGGCAACGCATGATCAAGGTTGAGGCAGTCTTCTGGCTGATTGGCATTCTCTTCGTCGCGTGGTCGCTGCTGATCGCCCGCGAAACCACCCACCCCAAGCGCTGGGGCAGCGCCGCCTTCTGGGGCATCCTGGGCCTGTGCTTCTTCTACGGAACCTGGGTCCAGGCCAAGACGGCACCGGCCTGGATCCTGGGTGTGGCGGTCCTCGTCCTCGTCGCCCTGGCCAGCACCGGAGTGCTCGGTGACGGCAAGACCAAGACCACCAGCATTGAGCGGCGCACCGAGCTTGCCGCCAAGTTCGGCAACAAGCTCTTCATCCCGGCACTCGTCCTGCCCGTGGTCACGGTGCTCATCGTGCTGCTGGCCCCGGTGCTGAAGGTCGGCGGCCAGCCGATCATCGATCCCACCAACACCACCCTCGTGGCCCTGGCCATCGGCGCCGTTGCGGCAGCCGTCGTCGCCGTCGTGATCCTCAAGCCCAAGCAGAAGCTCGCCCCCGTGTTCGAGGGCCGCCGCATCCTGGAGTCCATCGGTTGGGCGGCACTGCTGCCGCAGATGCTCTCCACCCTGGGCATCCTCTTCACCAAGGCCGGTGTCGGCACCGCCGTCGGCACGCTCGCCAAGGGCGTCCTGCCCGAGGGCTCGCTGATCGCCGCCGTCATCGTCTACTCCGTGGGCATGTTCCTGTTCACCGTGCTGATGGGCAACGCGTTCGCCGCCTTCCCGATCATGACCGCCGCCGTTGGCTGGCCGGTTCTGGTGCAGACCTTTGACGGCACCCCGGCCATCATCTTCGCCATCGGCATGCTCGCCGGCTTCTGCGGCACGCTGTGCACGCCCATGGCCGCCAACTTCAACCTGGTGCCGGCGGCCCTGCTGGAGATGAAGAACAAGTTCGGTGTCATCAAGGCGCAGTGGGCCACGGCCGTTCCGCTGCTGGGCGCCAACATCGTCCTGATGTACTTCCTCGCCTTCAACTAACGTACAAACCAGTTCAAAGGAGCATTCATGACCGAGAACGCCGCCGCCCAGATGGACCAGCTTGCTGGTGTCTACGCGGACATCGTCCTGGACAACTTGTCCCGGCCCTACCCGTACGCCTCCCACCACGTGGAGACGTCCCTGGATGACCGGCCGAGCCCGCAGGAACTGCACCCGGCGTTCTACACATCCTTTGACTGGCACTCCTGCGTGCACATGACGTGGCTGGGTGTGAGCCTGTTGGAGCACGGGCTCGACGCCGACCGCGACGCCGCCCTGCGCGCCGCCCTGGAGGCGAACCTGACGGCCGAGAACCTGGCCGTCGAGGGCGCCTACCTGCTGGCGAACCCTTCCTGGGAGCGCCCGTACGGCTGGGCCTGGCTGGTGCGCCTGGCCGCCGCTGCAGGCACCTCGGCGGACGAGCAGATCAGCCGCTGGGGCGCTGCCCTTGAGCCGCTGGTGGACATCGTCGCCTCCCTGGTGGCCGGCTGGACCGCCAAGGCGGAGTTCCCGGTGCGCCACGGTCTGCACACCAACGCCGCCTTCGGGCTGGGCATGATGCTGGATTCCTTCCGCATGCTGGGCCGGGACGAGGCTGCCGCCGTCTGTGAAAAGGCCGCCCTTGGCTGGTTCGCGAACGACGCCGGCTGGCCGGGCGAGTGGGAAATGAGCGGCCAGGACTTCCTGTCCGCTGGTCTGAGCGAGGCGGACCTGATGGCCCGCGTGCTCGACGCCGATGCCTTCGCCGCCTGGTTTGCCGCCTTCCTGCCGGAGCTGTCCCCACAGTCGCGCATCGTGGCCAAGGCCACCGTGACAGATGAGTCCGATGGCTACCTGGCGCACCTGAACGGGCTGAACCTGACCCGTGCGGGCCAGATCATCCGCATCCGCAAGGCGCTGGCCGCCTCCGCCGGTGGCGCGGCCGGCACTGTCGCCGTGCTGGACGCCGCGCTGGAGCCGCTGCTGTCCGCCGGCATGAAGTCAGTGATCACGGAGGAGTTCATGTCCAGCCACTGGCTGGCGAGCTTCGCCTGGGATGCCTTGGCGTCCGCGAGGTAGCAAAAAAACACAACACGTTGCCGATACCACCATCGGCAACCGGGTGCCAGCGTGCCGGGGGTTGTTCCCCTCGGTCCGCTGGCATTCGGCGTTTCCGGGCGTAGTATCTCTGATAACCTAGCCGTATCCACGGACCTCCCGGCCTTCTCTTGGCCGGTCGCAGATAACGGGTGGACGCTCATTTATTCATTGTGGACTAAGGAGTTCCTAGTGCATTTGACGCCCCGTGAGAACGAAAAACTCATGATCGTTGTCGCAGCCGATCTTGCCCGCCGGCGCCAGGGCCGCGGCCTGAAACTCAACCATCCAGAGGCCATCGCCATTCTCAGCTATGAGCTGGCCGAGGGCGCCCGGGACGGCCGCACCGTGGCCGAGCTGATGAGCTACGGAGCCACCATCCTGCGCCGCGAGGATGTCATGGAGGGCGTGGCGGACATGATCGCCGACGTCCAGGTGGAAGCGACCTTCCCCGACGGCACCAAGCTTGTAACCGTCCACAACCCGATCCGCTGAGTGCAGGAGGACGACCATGAAACCCGGTGAATACCTGTTGCTGGATGAGAACATCAGCTGCAATGCGGGGCTGATTCCCCTTTCCCTGACCGTCACCAACCGCGGTGACAGGCCCATCCAGGTGGGCTCGCACTACCACTTTGCCGAAGTCAACGACGCGCTGGAGTTCGACCGCGGCGCCGCCTACGGCTTCCGGCTGGACATCCCCGCCGGCACCGCCGTGCGCTTTGAGCCCGGCGACGCCAAGACCGTCAACCTTGTCACGCTCGGCGGCAGCCGCGAGGTCTACGGCTTCCGCGACGCCGTCAACGGCCCCCTGAACGCTTCCCGCGGCCTGGTTTCCCTGGAGGATGACACCAAATGAGCTTTGAACTGAGCCGCAAGCAGTACTCGGACCTGTACGGCCCCACCACGGGCGACGCCGTCCGGCTGGCCGATACGGAGCTGATCGCCGAGATCGAGTACGACCACACCAACTACGGTGAGGAAGTGGTGTTCGGCGGCGGCAAGGTGATCCGCGACGGCATGGGCCAAAACGGCCAGCTGATCCGCGAGGAAGACATCCCCGACACCGTCATCACCAACGTCATCGTGCTGGACTACACCGGCATCTACAAGGCCGATGTGGCGCTGCGCGACGGGCACATCTTCAAGATCGGCAAAGCGGGCAACCCGCAGATCTCCTCGGGCGTGAACATCACCATCGGTGTGGCCACGGACATCATCGCCGGCGAGGGCAAGATCCTCACAGCCGGCGGCATCGACACCCACGTGCACTTCGTCAGCCCGGACCAGGTGCCGGTGGCCCTGGCCTCCGGCGTCACCACGATGATCGGCGGCGGCACCGGACCCTCGGATGCCTCCAAGGCCACCACCGTCACCCCCGGCCCCTGGCACATCTCCCGGATGCTCCAGGCCGTGGACAACCTGCCCATCAACATCGGCCTGCTGGGCAAGGGCCACGCCAGCTCCATCGAGCCGCTGGCCGAGCAGATCCGCGCCGGTGCCATCGGCCTGAAGGTCCACGAGGACTGGGGCTCCACCACCTCCTCGATCGACATGTCCCTGCGTGTGGCGGACGAATACGACGTCCAGGTGGCCATCCACTCGGACACGCTCAACGAGTGCGGCTTCGTGGAGGACACCATCGCCGCCATCGCCGGCCGCGTGATCCATACCTTCCACACCGAAGGTGCCGGTGGCGGGCACGCCCCGGACATCATCAAGGTGGCCGGCATGTCCAATGTGCTGCCGGCCTCCACCAACCCCACGCTGCCGTACACGGTGAACACCGTCGATGAGCACCTGGACATGCTGATGGTCTGCCACCACCTGAGCCCGGACATCCCTGAGGACGTGGCGTTTGCCGATTCGCGCATCCGCAAGGAGACCATCGCAGCCGAGGACGTGCTGCACGATCTGGGCGTCTTCTCCATCACCAGCTCCGATTCCCAGGCCATGGGACGCGTGGGCGAGGTGGTGCTGCGCACCTGGCAGGTGGCCGACGCCATGAAGCGCCAGCGTGGAAAGTTCGACGACGATCCGGCCGTGGGCGACAACGCCCGGCTCAAGCGCTACGTCGCCAAGTACACGATCAACCCGGCCATTGCGCACGGCATCGACGACTACGTGGGCAGCATCGAAGAGGGCAAGTTTGCCGACCTGGTGCTCTGGGACCCGGCGTTCTTCGGCGTGAAGCCGGAAATGGTCATCAAGGGCGGCCAGATGGTGATGAGCGTGATGGGGGATCCCAACGCCTCCATCCCCACCCCGCAGCCGCGCACGCTGCGCGGCAACTTCGCGGCCCTGGGCCGTGCCGTGCACTCCAGCTCCATCACCTTCCTGTCGAAGGCGGCCGTGGAAGCGGGCGTCCCGGCGGCGCTGGGTCTGCAGCACGAGATCCGTGCCTGCCACGGCATCCGCAACCTGACCAAGGCGGACATGAAGCTCAACGGCGAGACGCCGGACATCCAGGTGGATCCGCAGACCTACACAGTCACCGTGGACGGCGTCCCGGCGACGGCGGAACCCTCCACCGTGCTGCCGATGGCCCAGCGCTACTTCCTGTTCTAGAACCGGACCCCGCCAGGGGCCGGCCGATTTCTTGTGAAAGCAGTACCTCTTGATTGTTGAAAACGTTCTTGGCAATGTGCACGAGCTGCCCTCCGGCGAGCTGGAGGGCTTGCACCTGGAAAAGGTGGTGCTGCCCAGCGCCGCCCTGGTGAAGCGGATCCAGCGCGTCACCACGGACCACGGCCGCGAGCTGGGTCTGCGGTTGAACGCGACGGCCGGCACCGCCGGCGATCTGCGCGACGGCGACATTCTCTTCCGCGATGAAAAGGGTGCCATCGTGGTGTCGGTGGAATCCACCGATGTGCTGGTCATCGCCCCGCGCAGCATCCTGGAGATGGGCACGGTGGCCCACAACCTGGGCAACAAGCACCTGCAAGCCCAGTTCTTCGACGCCGTCAGCGAGTACGGCGCCGAGGTGATGGTGGTGCAGTACGACCACACAGTGGTGGACCACCTCATCCACGTGGGTGTGCCCTACACCCGCCAGGACCGCGTGATGCCGGTGCCGTTCCGGCACGCCGGCCACACGCACTAGAGCCGTGGAACAGACTCCCGCGGGCCCGCCGTCGTACCTGCTGGCCCTGCTGCAGCTCAGCGACTCGGCCCTGCCCACGGGCGCCTTCAGCCATTCCTTTGGCATGGAGATGTACCTGGAGCGCGGGCTGATCACCAACGAGGCGGACTTTGCCCGCTGGTTGGGGGAGTTTGTCGCCATCCAGCTGGTCCACAACGACGGCCTGGCCATCCGGCTGGCGCTGGAGGCGGGCCCGGTAGAGGACGTCTTCCGGCTCGATGCCATGCTGGCGGCCGCCGCATTGCCGCGGGAGATCCGCGAGGCCGGCACCAAGATGGGGCTGCGCATGCTGGACATCGCCCGGCAGGTGGCCCCCGGCCCCGAGCTGGACGAGTACGCCGTCCGAGTGGCCGACGGCCGCTGCGCCGGGCACCCGGCCATCGCCGTCGGCCTCGTGGGGCGGGCGCTGTCCATCCCGGCGCCCGAACTCGTGGCCGCCTACCTCTTTTCCACCGTCACCTCGCTGACGCAGAACGCCATCCGCGCCATCCCGATCGGGCAGAACGCCGGGCAGCGCGTGCTGCGCGGCGCCCATTCGGTGGTGGGGGAGGCCGTGGCTGCCATCGCGGCGCTGGATGAGAGCGAATTCGGTGCGGCGGCCCCCGGGCTGGAAATCGCCCAGATGCGGCATGAGCGCCAACGCGCCCGCATCTTCATGTCCTAACGAAGTGGCCCCCGCGGGCCGGAGCAAGGAGAACACCATGGAACCCATCAAAATCGGCGTCGGCGGCCCCGTAGGCGCCGGCAAGACGCAGCTGGTGGAGCGCATCACCCGCCACATGAGCGAGACCATTTCGATGGCCGCCATCACCAACGACATCTACACCATCGAGGACGCCAAGATCCTGGCCGCCAACGGCATCCTGCCGCTGGACCGCATCATCGGCATCGAGACCGGCGGCTGCCCGCACACAGCCATCCGCGAGGACACCTCGATGAACTCCGCCGCCGTGCAGGAGCTCAAGGACCGCCACCCGGACCTGCAGATCATCTTCATCGAAAGCGGCGGCGACAACCTCTCCGCCACCTTCAGCCCGGAGCTGGTGGACTTCTCCATCTACATCATCGACGTGGCCCAGGGCGAGAAGATCCCGCGCAAGGCCGGCCAGGGCATGATCAAGAGCGATCTGTTCATCATCAACAAGACGGACCTCGCCCCCTATGTTGGTGCGGACCTGTCCGTAATGGCGTCCGACTCCAAGGAATTCCGCGGCGACAAGCCGTTCTGCATGACCAACCTCAAGACGGACGAGGGCCTGGACGCCGTTCTCGATTGGATCAAGCACGATGTGCTGATGCTGGACCTGGCCCCGTGACCAGCCAGCGCACCGCGGTGGCTCCACCGGTGCCGCGGATGTTGCCGGCGCCAGGCCCGATGCCAGGCTCGCGCGATGAATCGCTGGTGGGCGAGCTGCGGATGAGCATCGGCCTGAGGGCCGGGCGAGCCATCGCCACGGAGCAGTACCACCGCGGTGCGCTGCGGATCCTGCGTCCGCACTACCTCGACGATGGCGACCAGGTCTGCTACGTCGTCGTGAACCCCGGCGGCGCCTACCTGGGCGGGGACCGCTACGGCATCGACGTCGACGTCCAGCCCGAGGCCCGGCTGCTGCTGACCACCCAGTCCGCCACCAAGATCTACCGCACCCCGGGCAGCCGGGCGCGGCAGGACATGCGCTTGAAGCTGGCCCCCGGCAGCGCCGTGGAGTTCATGCCGGACCAGCTGATCGCCTATGAGGGCGCCTCCTACCTCCAGCACACGGTGGTGGAGATGGACTCCACGGCCTCGCTGGTCATGGCCGAGGTGGTGACCCCCGGCTGGTCCCCGGACGGACGGCTGTTCCGCTACGACACCGTGCGCCTGCGCACCGACATCTGGGTCGACGGCCGGCTGGTGGTGCTGGACAATCTGCAGATCACCCCCGGCTCCGGCTCCCCGGTGGACGGCATGGCCTTCATGGAGCACTACACGCACCTGGGCTCGCTGCTGGTGATCGACGCCCGGGTGGACGCCGCCCTGGTGGAGGAGCTGCACGCCCTGCTGGCCCCGATGGACCCCGCGGGCCAATTGGGCATTTCGCTGCTGGAGGGCCCGGGGCTGGTGGTGCGCGCACTGTCCACGGCCACGGAACCGCTGAATGCGCTCATTGGGGCTGCGGGGGATCTGCTCCGCGCCCGCTGGCACGGCCAGCAGCCGCTGAACCTAAGGAAGTACTAATGGCACTACTGGCACGCACCCACTATCTGGACCGCGAAAAGCTCCCGGCGGCCCGCCGCATCGGCGCCACCTTTGGCGCCGTCGTCCTGCTGCACCTTGCCGTGCTGGGGTTGCTCGCCTATTCACTGCTGTCCGACGCGCACCCCCTGGCGCTGGGCCTGCTCGTCACCGCCTACCTGGCCGGGGTGAAGCACAGCTACGACTGGGACCACATCGCCGCGATCGACAACGCCAGCCGCAAGTTCGCCGCCCAGGGCCGCGCACCGGTCAGCGTGGGCTTCGCCTTCAGCATGGGGCACAGCTCCGTGGTGGTCCTAGCCGGCATCCTCGTGGTGGCGGGCGCGGGCGTCATGGCCAATGTGCTCGAGGACGGCTCGGCCGCCAACACGGTGCTGGCCGTTTTCGGCGCGTCAGTCTCCGCCCTGTTCCTGCTGGCCATCGGCCTGTTCAACGGCACTGCCTTCGGCCGCGCCAACGTCCTCTACCGGCGCGTGCGCAGCGGCGGCACCGTCACCGAGGACGAGCTCGCCCCCACGGGCGCCGTCGCCCGGCTGCTGAACAAGCCGCTCTCCAAGGTCAAGCGCCCCCGTGACATCTACGTGCTCGGCTTCCTCTTTGGCCTGGGCTTCGACACCGCCTCCACCATCGCCTTCCTGCTGCTGACGGCCTCCGCAGCGCTCGCCGGCATCTCGCCCATCGCGCTGATGGCACTGCCGCTGGGCTTCACCGCTGCAATGACCCTCTGCGACACCGCCAACGGCATGGCGATGATGAAGATGTACCGCTCGGCCGTGGTGGACCCGGTCCGCCGGATCGGCTTCAACATGGTCATCACCGGCATGTCCGCGACCTCGGCCCTTTTCATCTCGCTCATCACCATTGGCGGCGTCCTGCACACCGTGCTGGACCTTAACGACCCCGTCACTACCTGGCTGGCCGAGCTGGACCTGGGCCACGCCGGCCTGGCCCTCGTGGCCGTGTTCCTAGCGGTCTGGGGCGTGGCAGCCCTGCGCTGGCGCCGGCCGGCGCAGCGCCGGTCGAACTAGCGCCGCGGTCCTGCGCTGGCGACGGCGGCAGCACCGACGGCACGCGAAAAGCGCTCCGCTGCCTGTCCAATTCACAGGCGGCGGGCCGCTTTCGAGTTTTGTCGACGCTGGCCCCGAGTTTCCGCCGTTAGTCCTTCACGGAGTGTTCCTCGCGGAGCCGACCCGCTTCGGTGCCGGCGTTCCCCTGTTGGTCCGTCGTGGAAGGTTCCTCGATGAGTCGACGCACTTTGGTCCCGACGCTTCGGCGTTGGTCCTTCGTGGAGTCGTCCGACTTCGGTGCCGGCTTGGTGCCACCGTGCCGGCAAGTCTGTTTCGGCCGCGGCCTGTCCCATCGGGCTGCCTGTCCCGCCGCACGTCATCCGGCGAGGCGCACGGTGACGGCGTGCTCCAGGATGCTGTAGTCCGCGGTGCCCGTCCGCCCGTTGATGTTGTCCTGAAGCCAGTCCGGGTAGTCGGGCGGGGTGGAATCCAGCGGTTCGGGCGGGTGGTAGCGGCCCGCGGGTGAGGTCCAGCCGGGGCGCCCGGTCTCGGTCATCTGCGGTGTCCAGCCCCTAATCCCGGGCCCGGCGGGCGCACCTCCCGGCTGTTTTGTTTTCGTGGGGTTTGTCTTTGTGGGGCCGGTGCGGGTCTTCCCGTCCTTATGGTGTTTGACGAGGTGGTGTTTGGGGCATTCGCTGGCCAGGTTGTCCTCGCTGGTTTTCCCGCCGTGTTCCCAGGCCAGCAGGTGGTCCAGCTGGGTGTCGGCGGTGACGGTGCTGCAGCCGGGGAACGTGCAGGTCCTGTCCCTGGCCCGCAGCCAGGCCCGCATGGCCTCGCTCACCCGGTAGGTGCCCGGTGAGAGCGCCACGGGCTCCCCGGTGTGCGGGTCGGTGAGCAGGCGTTGGAACGAGGGGGCCTGCGCGGCCAGCCGGCGGGCGATCGAGGCCGGGACGGGCCCGCACCCCTCCAGCTCGGCCGGCCCGTCGGAGACGCCCAGCAGGGACAGGATGGGCACGGTGAGAAGGATCTGGGCCCGGGGTGCCGGGTGCCCGGCCTTGGCGTCGGCCGTCTCCTGGCCCAGCAGCAGGGCCGCGGCGACGTCCAGGCGCAGCTGGGTAAGGGTGCGCGGCTCGGCGGGGCCCTGCAGGGCGCGGGCGGCGGCGGTGGCGTGGTTCCACACGGCCTGGGCCGTTTCGGCGGGCAGGTACAGGCCCAGGTAGGACATGCCGTCCCGGCCCGGCTGCAGGTCCAGGCACCTGCCCGCCCGGGCGGCCGTGGCCCGGGTCTGGATGCTCTCGGGGTGCAGGCGTTCACGGCGGCGGTTGGCCGCGGCGGTGAACCGGGTCACCGTCACCCCGCAGGCGGCCTCGACCAGGTCGCGTTCGAAGGCGTCGACCACGTCCCGGGGCATGTCGGGCACGTTCTGGATGGAGAGGGCCTGGTCCAGGATGGCGAGGGCGTGCTGCCAGGAGAACCTGCCCGCCCCCAGGGCCTGAAGGGTGTGGGGGTGCTCGCGTACGAGCGCCACGCACTGGGCCCGCAGGTTCGCGGCGCTCCGTTCCGGGATGCACAACACGGTGGCCAGTTCCGCGGTGGTGGAGGCGTCGCCGATGCCCTGCTGCCGGGTGTCGAAGCCCAACGCCGCTGCTTCGGCGGTGCCGGCGGCGGCGAGCCTGTCAATCAGGGCGGCCTTGCAGGCCGCTACCCGGGCTTCCAGGGCTGCGACCTCGGCGAGGGCGTCAACGCAGGCGCCGTAGTCCGCCCGCACCGCCCCAAGGGCGTCACGTGCTTCGCCGCGGGTGCCGGGGGCGGCCGGTGGCAGGGTGGGGAGCCTCAGCGCGGCCAATTGCTCCGCCATCGTCGGCCCTGCCGTGGTGGCGGCGCCACCGGAACTGCCGACCGGAACGCTCATGATCTTATTCTATTCCATGTTTGTTGATTAGAACAGGTGTGCGAGCGAAGTTCCCGCCAAAAAACCGCCTCCGGAAAGAGCCTCCGGGGACTGCGCCTGCAGCACGTCCAGCCCATCACAGCAGACCTGGACGCCGGGCAGCTTCTTGGCGGCGTTGGCGGCCTTCAGCGTCCGTAGGCGGGCTGTCATCTGGCGGGCCTGGCCGAAAGGGAAGAACAGCAGGTGCGGTAGCCCTCGTCCCCGTTGAACGGCACGGGGCCCACGGTGCGGACGGACTCCGGCAGATCAAGCGCTGCCACAAACCCGACCCCGGCGGGCCGGGGGCGCATAGTGCCAGGGCGGCGCGGACGCCTGCTTCGTGCCTTGGCGGCCCGGCGCTCTAGGGTTCCTTCTGCAGGTCCGCCCGGGTGATGGATAGAAAGGCCACCAGAACGGCTATGGCCGCGGCGAGAACCAGGCTCACCGGCCCGGTACCCCAGTCGAGTCCGCCACGGGTGGCGGGGACGCCCATCCAGTCTGCGAAGCACGCACCCAGGGGCCGGGTCAGGATGTAGGCGGACCAGAAGGCAAGGGTGGCATTGATCTTGAACCGGTGGAACCCCACCGCCGGAATGGCAATGAGCAGGGCAAACAGGATGCCCGAGCCCAGGTAGCCGAGCTGGAAGGTGCTGGCGGCGAGGTCCCCGGCCGCCGTCCCGAGCGCAAAGGTGGCCAGGACGGTCAGCCAGTAGAAGACTTCGCGGCGCCTTGTGTTGATGCTGTGGATCGAGAGTGTCTTTTCCGTCCGCTTCCACAGGTACAGGACCGCGGCGAGTGCCGCCGCAAAGAATCCCGTGGAAACCAGATACGGGATGCCCGCACCGGCGTGCAGCACGTCGGCTGCCATGGTGCCAAACACGCTGACCAGGGCCACCGCCAGCCAATAGGCCCAGGCAACATAGCGTGTGAGCCTCAGCTGCAGAAGAAGCGCTGCTGCCAGTGCCAGGGCCGTGGCCGGAATGACCACCACGGGATCGAATTGCCGGACCAGGAAATCACTGGTGGTCTCTCCCATGCCGGTGGTCAACACCTTGATGATCCAAAAGAGTGCAGTGACTTGGGGAACCTTGAGTGCTGCGGTCCGGACCGGGTCAAGGGTGGCCACGCCAGCTGGGCGCGCTGGAAAGGGCTGGTACGGGGAGGTCATGGGCAAAAGTATGCCGACACAAGCTGGGAGATTGGCAAACAACCAGCAGCCACGGCCCAGGCCCCCGCCGGGGAGGTACCTTTCCCGGCCAAACACACCCGGCGGGTGGCACCATCATGAAACCCCGGGTTAGAACGCCAGGAGGACCTTGGAGGATCCGGTGCTGCGGTCGCCCGCAATCCGGAAGGCCTCGGCGGCGTCGTCGATGCTGAATGTGTGGGTCAGCAGAGGCTCCACGTCCAGACCGTCCGCCAGGTACTCCAGCGCCGTGGCGATCTCATCGACAAAGCGGAACGTTCCGCGGTAGTCGATTTCACGGAACACCAGGGCGCCGAGCGGCACGCTGACCGGGCCCGCGGGCAGGTTGCCCACCTGGACCAGCACGCCGCCCCGGCGCACGGCGAGGATCACGGAGCCCAGGGCCGCGGCGACGCCCGAGGCCTCAAAGGCCACGTCCACCTCGGGCAGGGGCGCGCCCTGGCCCACGTTGATGGCCTCGTCTGCACCCATCGCCTTGGCGATCAGCAGCGAGTTCTCGGCCACGTCGCTGGCATAGATGTAGGAGGCCCCGGCCTTCCGGGCGGCGGCCACCACCAGCGCGCCGATGGGACCGCAGCCGTTGACCAGCACCGACTTGCCGCGGATGTCCCCCGCCCGGGCGACGGCGTGGATGGCGACTGCCAGCGGTTCCGCCACGGCCGCGCGGCGGGTGCTGACGCCGTCGGGCACCACCCTGATCTGCGACGCCGGCACCTCCTTGGCGCTGGCAAAGGCGCCGTCGGTGTGCGGATCGTGGGCGGCGCTGCCGAAGTAGGTGACCTCGGGGCAGAGGTTGGTGCGGCCGGCGCGGCAGGCCTCGCAGTTGCCGCAGGGCGTCGCGGGGTGGATGGTTACGGCCTGGCCCACCTGCAGCCCCAGGACCTGGCCGCCGACGGCGCTGATCCGACCGGCCACCTCATGGCCGAGCACCATGGGGTGGTGCAGTTCGCTGAGCCCGGACGCGCCGTGGCTGACATAGTGCAGATCGGAGCCGCAGATGCCGCCGAATTCGATCTGGACCACCACGGAGTCCGGTCCGCAGGCGGGCTCGGGGAGCTCATCCAGGCGCAGGTCATTGCGCCCGTGGACCACTACGGCCTTCATGCTGCATCCTCCACCAGTGTCAGGTCGCGGCCCTTGGTTTCCGGGGCGAAGAACGTGGCCACAAAGGCAATGGCCGAGTAGAACATCATCAGCGCGGCAATCGGCCACCAGGAGTTGGTGAATGCGACCAGCAGGCCGCCGGCGATCAGCGGTGCAACACCGCCGGAGACGACGCCGCCGATTTCCTTGGCGAGGGCCACCTGGGTGTAGCGGTTGCGGGAGCCGAAGAGCTCATTGACATAGGCGGACTGCACCGAGAACATGCCCAGTACGGACACCGAGAGGCCGATGATCAGGGCCAGGCTGACCAGCAGCGGATCCTTGGAGTTCAGCATGAGGAAGGCGGGAATGGCGAAGACGAGCTGGAAGCCGGAGAGGGCCCGGTACATGGTGCGGCGGCCGATCTTGTCCGAGAGCCAGCCGGCCAGGGGAACCGTGGCAAAGCCGATGATGGATCCAATCAGCAGGGCCATGGTGCCCACGCCCTTGTCCATCTTCAGCGCCGAAACAACATAGCCCACCAGGAAGGTCTGGATCAGTGCGGAGTTGCCGCTCTCGCCGATGCGCAGGCAGACGGCCAGAAGGAAGGCCTTGCCCTTGCGGGCCTTCACGCCGGTGCCCGCCTTGGCGTGGACGGCGGCGTGCTGCTTGGCCTCTTCGAAGACGGGGCTTTCCTTCAGGTTCCGGCGCATCCACAGGGCGTAGATGGTGATGAGGATGCTCAGGATGAACGGAATGCGCCAGCCCCAGCTGAACAGGGCGTCCTCGGGGAGCATGGTCAGCAGAACCCACATGCCGGAGGCCAGCAGGGTTCCGGAGTTGGTGCCCAGGCAGACGAAGGACGCCACCAGGCCGCGCTTGGCGGGCGGGGCGTACTCGGCCAGCATCACCGATGCGCCGGAGAGCTCGGCACCGGCGCCGAAGCCCTGGACCAGGCGCAGGGCCACCAGAAGTGCGGGGGCCAGGAAGCCGATCTGGGCATAGGTCGGCAGCAGGCCGATCAGCATGGTGGAGCAGCCCATCAGCGAAATGGTGATGACGAGAACCTTCTTGCGGCCCAGGCGGTCGCCCATCCGGCCAAAGAACCAGGCGCCCAGTGGGCGGGCCAGGAAGCCGACGGCGTAGGTCAGGAAGGAGGCGAGCAGGCCAACGGCCGGATCAAAGGTGGGGAAGAAGATCTTATTGAAGATGATGGCAGCGGCCAGCGAGAAGAGCTGGAAGTCCATGTACTCCATGGCGGTGCCCAACCAGCCGGACACCGCTGCCTTGGTGAGGTCTTTTACTGACCGGGTGGTGTGCCCGACCTGGATTGCTGCCGTCATGAACTCCTCTGTTCCCGATCCGCCCATCATTGGGCGGCCGTGTGGCCTGCGTCTCAAAACAAATCACTGCCATTCAAGCACTGCCATACAAGTCCGTCAAGGGCGTTCCCATTGTGACGCCGGTTCGGGCCGCGCTGAACCAGCCCATCTTTGGCCGATGTTCGACGCCGTTCCTCCCCAAAGGTGGGCTGCCTCCGCGCCGTGGGCCGGAGGGACCGGATGAGTGGGGGAGCGGGTGGGGATAGGCTGGGAGCATGCCAGAAGCCACCCCTGCCAGGACATCGGCCCGCGACGTGGCCTACAGCCGGATCCGCGAACGCATCATTTCCGGCGAGGAGCAGCCGGGGGCGCTGCTGTCCGAAAATGAACTGGCTGTGGTGCTGGGACTCAGCCGCACGCCCGTCCGCGAGGCGCTGCTGCTCATCGCCCAGGAGGGCCTGGTGGAGGTCCGCCCGCAGCGCGGAACCTATGTCACCTACATCAACCCCGCCGTCGTCGCCCAGGCGCAGTTCATCCGCGAGGCCATCGAGATTGCGTCGCTGCGTGAATGCGTCAGGCAGTTCCAGCCGGAGCATGCCAAGCCACTGCGGGCTGTACTGGCGCAGCAGGAGCTGTGCACCAGCCGCGAGGAGTTCTATCCGCTGGACGAGCAGTTCCACCGCATGCTGCTGGCCATCGCCGGGCACGAGACGGCCTGGGCCACCGTCGCCAATGCCAAGGGGCATCTGGACCGCGCCCGCTATCTGGGGCTGAGCGGCTTCCGCGGCATCGAAGAATACGTGCACGACCACAGATCCATTGTGGACGCGATTGAGCGCGGGGACCTTGCCGCGGCGGAGGATTCCCTGCGCATGCACCTGCGCTTTGTCCTGGATGATGTGGACGCCATGCGCCTCAAGCGCCCCGAACTCTTTGACGCCAGTCCGCTGCCGGAGCGCCGCGCGCCCCGCGCCGCCCGGGCGTAGCGCCCGGTTCGAGTACGGCTGTGCGGTCGACCAACCGGCCAAAACACGTACTTTCGTAAATTTTTTCACGATAATCAAGAAAATCATTGACTCGCTGAAGATCTTCACTATAGTTGTGTGAGTTGGATCACTCAATGGAGGCTAGGCCAATGACTACCGAGAGCACCACCCACACCCCGCCCGCGACGAGCGCCCTGCTGATGACTGTCGGCAACAAGGTCCGTTCCATGCGCAAGGAAAAGGGTATGACGCTGGCAATGCTCTCGGAGACCACTGGCCTGAGCCAGGCGATTGTCAGCCAGATCGAACGCGGTCTGGCAAACCCCTCCTTTACGACGCTGGCCCAGCTTGCCCATGGACTCGACATCCCCGTGGGCAGGTTCTTCAGCGGCCAGGAGGAAACCCGGTCCCCGGTGGTCCGGAAATCCGAGCGTCGCAATCTCAAGGGCATCACCAGCAAGTCAGTGGGCGAAGCCGTCTACGAACTGCTGACCCCCGGATTGAATGGGGCCCTGGAGGCCCAGTGGATTGTCAGCCCGCCCGGACACGACACCAGCGCCACACCGTTTCGGCACAGTGGCGAGGAGTTCGGCATCATCATCTCCGGGCGCAAGGACATCTACCTGGATGGCGAATGCCATTCCCTGGAAGCCGGGGACTCGATCACCTTCGCCTCCGACACCCCGCACTGGTACAAAAACAGCTACGAAGAGGTATGCGTAGCGATCTGGGTTAACGCACCACACGCGTGGTGATGCCGGCACCCCTGCCGGCGTCTGCTCCCTAACCCTTGCTGTCCTCCGCCCACATCGGGCCCAGGACAATCCTTGCCACCTTCGCATCCACTCTGTGCACCCCCATGCCGTGATGCGTCATACCCTCTGGCACCCCACCATGGGCGCCGCAGTAAGGACAAGACAATGCTGGACACCGTCGTCAAAGCACCAAGCAAGCCACAACGGCTCACCCCCGCTGTCCGCAAGGGCCTGCTCGGCCTCGGCCTGGGCAACGCCCTTGAATGGTACGACTGGATGATTTTTGGACTCCTGTCGGCCTACATCGGACCGAATTTCTTCCCCTCCACCGACCCCCTGTCCTCAACGCTGAACACGCTGGCCGTCTTCGCCGTCGGATTCGCCTTCCGGCCCCTGGGCGGCATCCTGTTGGGCACCGTGGCGGATCGGATCGGCCGCCGCCGGGTCATGCTGGTCTCCATTTCCATGATGGCCGCGACAACGCTGGTCATCGCCGTCACCCCGGGCTATGAACAGATTGGCGCGTGGGCCGGCATCATCCTGGTGGCCTGCCGCATCGTCCAAGGAGTCTCCACCGGCGTGGAGGCACCGCTCTCCACAGCCCACGCCGTCGAACTCGTCCCCGACGGGCGCGAGGGCATGGTCGCAGGGCTGATGTCCTTTTACGTCAACATCGGCATCCTGCTGGCATCCCTGGTCAGCTTCCTGTGCAGCCTCGCCATCGGTGGAGCCGCCATGGGCGAATGGGGCTGGCGCCTGCCGTTCATCGTCGGCGCACTCTTCGGCTTCCTGGTCCTGTACCTGCGCCGTTCGCTGCCGGAGACCATGCACCCGGAGGAACTGGCAAACAACTCCACCGGCGCCGTCTGGACGGGCGTCCGCAAGCACTGGCTCAGCGTCCTGGCCATCGTCTTCATTGTGGGAGCGGCACAGGCCTACAACTACGCGTGGAACGTCGGCCTGCCCAGCGCCGCCCGCAGCAACTTCAAGGAAGACCCCACGGCCGTCTTCGCACTCACGACGGCGCTCGGCGTCGTCCTGGTGGCGGGCAGCTGGATCATCGGCAAGCTGGCGGACGGTCGGGCCATGTCCCGCTGGTTCCTGTGGACCCGGTGGCTGGCCGTCCCCTCGGTGTTCCTCATGCTGATGTACACGCAGCCGGGCATCGGCGGCTTTGCCGCGGTGCTGCTGGGCGGCTCGGTGGTCCTGGTGCTGAACATGACCCTCTACAACGTCATCAGCACCTCCCTGATGCCCAAGACCTTCCGCGGAGCCGGGGTGTCGCTCGGCTACGGCATCGGCGTCGCCGTCTTCGGCGGCACTGCGTCCTACCTGCTGGTCTGGCTCCAGTCCCTGCACCTGGACTGGGTCTTCCCGGTCTATGTGGCAGTGCTGTCAATCCTCAGCATCGTCTTCTATCTGCTCGCCCGCCGGGCCAACGGCATTTTCGTCGGAAAGTAAGGAATACACACCATGACAACTCTTGATCTGCGCATTTCCAGCGACGACCTCAAAGCCCCCGTCATCAACCGCTCGCAGGTGCTTGTCGTTGGCGGTGGACCCGCCGGTGTGGCGGCAGCCGTCACGGCCGCACGGTCCGGTGCCACAGTCACCCTGCTGGAACGCTATTCCTCCCTGGGCGGTCTGGCCTCCGGCGGCATGGTGCTGGTGCTCGATGACATGATCAACGGCCAGGACATCACCGTCACAGGCATCGTGTCCGAATACGTTGAGCGTCTGCAGGCCCTGGGCCTGGCCGTCGTCCCCCCGGTCGAGGACCGCAAAACCTCCGAGGAACTCTGGAACAAGTGGGGCCGCTACGGAACCTTCGACTTCCACTCCCACACCACCCCCAAGCCCATCTGCTACGCCGCCGCGTTCGATCCGGACGGCTGGAAGCGGGTCTCCAACGACCTCGTCCGCGAGGCCGGCGTCACCCTCCGCCTCCACTCCTGGTTCTCCCGCCCCATCGTCGACAACGGCGTCATGAAGGGCGTGGTCTGTGAAACCAAGTCCGGTCCGCAGGCCTTCCTGGCCGACGTCGTGATCGATACGACGGGCGACATCGACGTTGCCTCCCGCGCCGGTGCCAGCCACATCAAGGACAGCTACATCACCACCCTGGTCTTCCGCCTGGGCGGCGTGGACACCGCCGAAGCCGAGCGCTTCGAACAGGCCAACCCGAAGGAGGCCCGGGCCATCAACCGCAAGATCAAGCGGCTGCTGGGCGGGGCCTGGGAACTCTGGTGGCTCAAGACCCCCATCGAGGGTGTGGTCTGGTGCAACGCCCCGCACATGAGCGGCTTCGACGGCACCGATCCGGCCGACCTGACGGCGGCGGAGTTTGCCGCCCGCGACCGCATCAGCGAAGCCGTGGACTACGTCAAGGCCAACCTGCCCGGCTTCAGCAACTGCTACATGCTCGACGTCGCTCCGCAGATGGGTGTGCGCCAGACCCGCCTGCTCCAGGGCGAGTACGTCATGACCAAGGACGACGTCACCCAGCGCCGCCACTTTGCCGACTCCGTGGCCCGAGGCCGCGACTACTACTACCCCTACCGTTCGCTGCTGCCCAAGGAGGTGGACCAGCTGCTCGTTGCCGGGCGCCACTACTCCGCCACCCCGGAGGCGCAGAAGATGTCCCGCGAAATCCCGCCCTGCATGGCCATGGGCCAGGCAGTGGGCGTTGCCGCTGCGCTGGCCGTCCAGGACGGCGTGCTGGTCCGGGACGTCTCGGCCCTGGACATCCAGACCGGGATGCGCCGCCACAATGCGGATCCGGGCGATGTGCCTTCGGCCAATGCCACCATCGACGCCGATGCGGCGGTGTCGGCATGAGCACTGTTGTAGAGGAAGCAGCGGAACTGGCCCTGGAGCTCCAGAGCCCGCCGCAGCCGCTGGCCGGCATCAAGGTTGTGGACTTCACCCAGGTGTTCATGGGCCCCAGCTGCACCCAGCTGCTGGGCGACTACGGTGCTGACATCATCAAGGTGGAGCGCCCGGGCGCCGGGGACATTTCGCGCAACTCCTTTCCCGACCCGGACGGCCAGGACAACCCGATCTTCCTGTCCATCAACCGCAACAAGCGCAGCATCAGCGTTGACACGCGCACCGAGGACGGCAGGGCGGTGCTGCACCGGTTGATGCGCGACGCCGATGTGGTGGTGAGCAATTTCCGCTCCGGCGTCATGGAGCGGATGGGCTTCGGCTACGAGGACCTCAAGGAGCACAATCCGAGCATCATCTGGGCCTCGGGCACCGGGTTTGGCCCCGAGGGCCCCTACTCGCACAAGGGCGGCCAGGATGCCATTGCCCAGGCCTACTCGGGGGTGATGTGGCGCCGGGACTCGGACGAGACGGCGCCCACGATCTACCCCACCACCCTGTGCGACTACACCACCGGCATGCATCTGCTGCAGGGGATCCTGCTGGCCCTGCGCACCCGCGATTTGTCGGGTGTGGGCCAAAAGGTGGAGGTGACCATGTACGACTCGATGCTTCACATGCAGATGCAGGAGGCGTGCATGCAGCTCAACCGCGGCTATGAGGTCAATTGGGGTGCCATGCCGCTCAGCGGCGTGTTCACCACCACCGACGGCGCCGTCTGCATGGTGGGCGGGTTCACCGCGGATCCGCTGCTGCACATTTCCCGCGCACTGGGTCTGGACGAGGACCTCACTCTGCGGGAGGAGTTCTCCACCCTGGAACACCAGTTTGAGAACAAGCCCGCTCTGCAGGCCATCTTCCGCGAACGCATCGCCACCAACACCACCGCCTATTGGACGCAGCGGCTGGAGGAGGAGGGGCTGCTCAACGCCCCGGTGCACACGCTCGAGCAGACCCTGGCCGATGAGCAGACCCGCGCCAACAACATGGTGGTGGAGGTGGACCACCCCACCGTGGGCACCGTCAAGATGCTCAACGCCCCCATCCGGCTCTCGGCCACGCCGGCCTCCATCCGGCGCAGCGCTCCGCGGCTGGGGGAGCACAATGCCGAGGTCCTGAAGGAGAACGGGTTCGACGACGACGCGATCGCCCGCTTGGTGGAGCTGGGGGTGCTGCGGTGAACACGATGAATGAGGCAGCACAGGGCAGCGCCGGCAGCGAGGTGTCGCTGACGATCGAGAACGGCGTGGCCACGGTGGTGATCGACCGCCCGCAGGTGCTCAACGCCGTCGACGGTCCCACCACCGCCGCGCTGAACGCCATCTGGGCCCAGCTTGAGGGGGACCGCAGCATCCGCGCGGTGGTCCTCACCGGCGCCGGCACCAAGGCCTTCTGCGTTGGCGCGGACATGAGCGCCTCCGCCGTCGATGAGACGGGCCTGCAGTACTGGGCCGGCCTGGACCCCAACGGTTTCGGCGGGCTGAGCCTGCGCACCACCCTGGACGTTCCGGTGATCGCCAAGGTCAACGGTTATGCGCTGGGCGGGGGCATGGAAATGGTGCTCGGCGCGGACATCGTCGTCGCGGCCTCCCATGCGAAGTTCGGCCTGACGGAGCCGCGGGTCGGGCGCCTCGCCCTGGACGGCGGCATCCACCAGCTGGTGCGCCGGATCCCGTACACGCAGGCCATGTCACTGCTGGTGACGGGGCGCAAGGCCGATGCGGCGGAAATGCAGGCCATGGGCCTCGTCAACGAGGTGGTTGACGCGGCAGAGCTGGACGCCGCCGTCGACCGCTGGCTGGAGCAGATCCTGGCCTGCGCCCCCACCTCCGTGCGCGCCGTCAAGCAGATGGTCACCCGTACTGCGCATTTGAGCGCCGCAGAGGCCCGCGGCCTGCGGCTGCCGGCCCTGATGGACGCGCTGGACAGCAAGGACTCCGCCGAAGGAGTGCTCGCGTTCCAGGAAAAGCGCGCCCCCGTCTGGCCCGGCGAATAGGGCCTTGAACAGACTTTGAGGAAGGAACAAACAATGCGGAATCCACTAGAACCGGGCGTGTGGGGAGTCCTCGCCACGCCATTCCAGGGCAGCACCTTGGACATCGACAGCGACAGCCTGGCCGGGCTGGCCGAGCACTACGAATCCATCGGGGCCGTTGGCCTGACGGTGCTGGGTGTCTTCGGCGAGTCCGCGTCCCTGACGGCCGATGAGCGGGCGCTGGTGCTGGAGACGGTCGTCGAATCCACCACCCTGCCGCTGGTGGTGGGCGCCAGTTCGCTGGGCACCAGGGTGGTCATCGAGGAGGTCCGTGCGGCCCAGGCCGTGGCGGGGGAGCGCATCGCGGCGTTCATGGTCCAGGCCAACAGTGCCAACGCCGACGTCGTGGTGGAGCACCTGCAGGCCATCAACCGGGCCACCGGCGCCACCATCGTGCTGCAGGACTACCCGCTGGCCAGCGGCGTCGCCATTGGCGGCGCCGCCCTGGCCGAGGTGGTGCAGCGGTGCGCCTTTGTGGTGGCCGTCAAGGCCGAGGCGCCGCCCACCTCCGTGGCGATCGCCGGACTCGCCGCCGCGGTGGACGTGCCCGTGTTTGGCGGCCTGGGTGGGCAGGGGCTGCTGGACGAACTGGCCGCCGGTGCCGCCGGCGCCATGACGGGCTTCTCCTACCCCGAGGCGCTCGTTGCCTGCGTGCGGGCCTGGCAGCAGGGCGGCTACACCCCGGCCCGGGATGTCCTGGCGCCGTTCCTGCCGCTCATCAACTTTGAACAACAGGCCAGGATCGCCCTGGCGGTGCGCAAGGAATTGCTTAAGAGCAGGGGCCTGCTCAAGGATGCCTCGGTGCGCGCCCCGGCCGCACCCTTCCCCGAGGTGCTCAGGGCGGGGCTGGACACCCATCTGGCGGAAGCCGGCGAGGCGCTTCGCGCGCTGGACACTCTTGCCGTAGGTGGTTTCTGATGGATCTGGGCATCGCAGGAAAGACGGCATTGGTGGCCGCCTCCACGGGAGGGCTTGGACTTGCTGTGGCGCGGGCCCTCGCGGCCGAGGGCGCCAGGGTGGCCATCACCGGACGACGGCGTGAACTCGCCGAGAAGATCGCCGCGCAACTGCCCGGCGCCGTCGCCGTCGAGGTCGATCTGTCGGCACCGGACGGGGCGGCGTCCGCCGTCGAGCGCACCGAGGAACTGCTGGGCCCGGTGGACATCCTGGTGCTCAACGGCCCGGGCCCCAAGCCCGGCGCGGCGGCCTCCATGGATGCCGGCGACTTCACCGCCGCCCTGGACCTGCTGGTGCGCCCGCACCACGGCCTGATTTCCAAGGTTCTGCCGGGCATGCGCGAGCGCCGCTGGGGGAGGGTGCTGGCCATCGGCTCCTCCGGTGTTGTGGCACCGCTGCCCAACCTCGCAGTCTCCAACACCGGCCGCGCAGCACTTGCGGCCTACCTGAAGACCCTGGCGGCGGAGGTTGCCCTGGATTCCGTGACGGTCAACCTGCTCCTGCCGGGCCGCATCGCCACCGACCGGGTGGCCGAACTCGACCATGCCGCCGCCAAACGGCGCGGTGTGACGGTGACTGACATCGAACGCGAATCCCTCAAGACCATCCCCGTGCGCCGCTATGGAAACCCCGAGGAATTCGGCGCTACTGCAGCCTTCCTGTGCAGCGCGCCGGCCTCCTACGTCACAGGCGTTGCACTGCGCTGCGACGGCGGCCTGATCCGCAGCCTCTAATCCGCTTCCGACATCCGGCGGCCCACCATCATTAAGGAATCCCCATGACTTCCACAGCCTTTGCCTCCTCCACCTCAACCTCGTCCGCTGCTGCATCCACCGCGCAGCATCTCATCAACGGCCAATGGCTCGGTGCGGCAGACACCGAGCGCATGAACCCGGCCCGCCCCCAGGAGGTGGCGGCATATTCGCCCATCGGCAGTGCCGCCGACGTTGACGCAGCCATCACCGCTGCCGCCGCGGCCCAGCCCGGCTGGGCGGCACTGCCGGCCCCGGCCCGCGGCGCCATCCTCATCGCGGCGGCCGGCCTGCTGCAGGAGCGTGAATCCACGGTGGCCGCCGACCTCGTCCGGGAGGAGGGCAAAACGCTCGCCGAGGCCCGCGGCGAGGTCAAGCGTGCTGTGGATGTGCTCCGCTTCTTCGGCTCCCTCGGCTGGGCCGCCACGGGCGAGGTGCTGCCCAGCGGACTCCCGGGCACCACCATCACCACCCGCCGCGAACCGATGGGCGTCTTTGCGCTCATCACCCCGTGGAATTTCCCGATCGCCATCCCGGCCTGGAAGGCGGCCCCGGCGCTGGTCTCCGGCAACGCCGTCGTGCTCAAACCGGCGGAACTCACCCCGCTCTCCGCCACCCACCTGGCCCGCGCCCTGCACGATGCGGGCCTGCCCGCCGGCGTCTTCAACGTGGTCCACGGCAAGGGGCGGGTGGTGGGGGCCGCCCTGGCCAGTGATCCGCGCGTCGCCGGACTGTCCTTCACCGGCTCCACCAACGTGGGCCTGGGCCTGCAGGAGGTCCTCAACGCCCGCCGGGCCCGGGTCCAGCTGGAAATGGGCGGCAAGAACGCCGTCCTGGTGCTGGACGACGCCGATCCTGTGGCCGCCGCGCAGGTGGTGGCGGCGGGTGCCTTTGGGCTGACCGGCCAGGCCTGCACAGCCACCTCGCGGGTCTATGTCACCCCCGGCATCCGGGAGACGTTCCTGGACGCGCTGGTGGCGGAGGCCTCGGGGTACCTGCCGGGCGATGGCCTGGAACCGGGCACCCGTCTGGGCGCCGTGGTGAGCCGGGCGCAGTTCGACCAGGATCTGGACGCCGTCCGCACCGCCGTCGACCGTGGCGCCACGCTGCTGCATGGCAGCGTCGACGCCGATCCGGAGGCCGGGTTGTTCTTCCCGGCCGCGGTGCTCACCGGTCTGGCGGCCGACGACCCTGCCGTAACGGAGGAGATCTTCGGCCCGGTGGTCGCGGTGCTGGAGGTGCCCGACTACGAGGCCGGGCTCGCCGCCGTCAACGATTCCCGCTACGGGCTCACCGCCGGCATCTGCACGGACAGCCTCAAGCTCTCCACCGACTTCGCCGCCCGCGTGCAGGCCGGCGTGGTGAAGGTCAACAGGCCCACGGCCGGGTTGGATCTCAACGTCCCCTTTGGCGGCGTCAAGGATTCCTCCACCAACACCTTCCGCGAGCAGGGCCGCACGGCGGTGGACTTCTACACCTGGGGCAAGACGGTCTACACCGGCAGCTGATCCCGGCGCACCACGGCGGCCGTCCGCTGCCGTGGTGCGTGCCTGCTCCGCCCCGGCGGCACCGGCCAGCGATAGTCTGGGAGCCGAGGTGCTGGACGGTGGAGGAATCGATGAACGACGACGGCGGAACCCGCTTGGTGCTCAGCGTCCCCATGCGCTGGGGAGACATGGATGCCTACGGGCACATCAACAATGTGGAGGTTCTGCGCATTCTGGAGGAGGCGCGCGTCCACGCCTTCGGCCCGCCGGCCGGCACCGGGCTGCCCGGCGTCGAGGTGGACCTGCCCGTCTTCAACGACCTGCCCGAGGGCACCCAGGCACTGGTGGTGGAGCACCGGGTGAAGTACCTCGCGCCGCTGAACTACCGCAACGTCCCGGCTCGGATCGAGGTCTGGATCAGCGCCGTCAAGGGAGCATCGTTCACCGTGGCGTATGCCATTTTCGATCCCGTGGACGGGGCCAAATGCGTCATTGCCGAGACGGTGCTGGCCTTTTTCAACCCCGGGTCCGGGCGCCTGCTGCGCATTTCGGAGCAGAAGAAGCGGCATCTGGAACCGCTGCTGGGGGCGGCAAACTTCCGCTGACTGCCGCTGTCCGCGGCGGCCCCCGCTTCAGGGATTGAGGCTCAGGGCGCGGCCGGCGCGTAGATGCGCAGCGCCGCCGCTTCCACCGCGAAATGTGCGGCGTGGACGCCGGCCAGCGCTTCGCCGTCGATCGCCAGGGACAACGGTGCGCCGTCCGATTCCACGCTGATGGTCCGGGCCGTGCGCAGCGTGGTCACGGGGGAGGTGGCGGTGGTGCCGGTGAAGACGGAGAACAGCAGCCGCGTCCTGGCCAAGCGCCTGTCCGCCGAGACCATCCGGATGTCCAGCAGCCCATCGTCCATCACCGGGCGCAGCAGGGGTGCCAGATCGTGCGGGTAGTACCGCCCCCGCCCGATGTACAGGGTCCACAACTTGTGCGGCACACCGTCGATCTTCACCAGCACGGGCTGCGCCGAGGCGAACGTCCGCAGCCCGGCGATCAGGGCCGCCAGCGGCTTGCCCAGTTCACCCTGCAGGCGCTCGCGGCGCCGCACCAGGTCGGGGTAGACGCCCACGCTGGCTGTGTTGAGCATGGGGCGGCTCTGGTGTTCCGGGTTGCCGGCGTCGCCGCGTTCCAGATCCACTGTGCCCAAATCGGACACCACGGCCTGGCCGCGGGCGGCCGCGTTGACGGCGGATTCCACGCTGTCGACGCCGATGTCGCGGGCAAAGTGGTTCAGGGTTCCGCCGGGGAACACCAGCAGGGGGAGCCCGGCATCCACCGCTGCCTGTGCCGCGGCACCCACGGTGCCATCGCCGCCCCAGACGCCCAGCGCCGTCGTCGTCCCCCGTCCGGCGGCGTCCGCCAACGCCTGGGCCACATCCTCACCCGGACCGATTTCCACAACGTCGGCCTCAGGGAATGCCTCCTTGACCGACTGGACGGCCTCGGGGGAGAAGGAGCCGCCCATGGTGTTCATGGCCACCACCAGGCCCTCGCCACTGCCCAAGGCGGGCGCCTCGGCGGCCGTGGACGACGGCGGCGGCACGGGTCCGGCGGCGGGGAACCAGCCGCGGGTGAGAAACGCAGCTCCGACGCCGACTGCCGAGCCCAGTGCCACATCCGAGGGCCAGTGGGCCCCGGTGTGGACCCTCGAATAGGCCACCGCGGCGGCCACCGGCGCCACGGCCAGCCCCAGCGCCGGGCTGGAGAAGGCAACGCCCGTCGCGAAGGCGGCAGCCGAGGCCGAATGCCCCGAGGGCAGGGAGGAACTGGTGGGCTGGGGGTGGTTGAAGCGGAACGCCGGCCACAGCCCCGGGTGGGGCCGCAGGCGGGGGAGGGCGGTCTTGAACACCAGATTGGTCACGGCGGAGGCCACCCCCAGGGCCATTAATCCGTGGGCCGCGGCCCGGCGCGGAGTTCCGGGCACCACGGCCATGGCGGCCGAGGCGGCAAACCACAGCTTGCCCTTGGTGGCGGCATTGGTCAGCCAGCGCAGACCCCCGTCCCAGGGGCCCGGAGGAAGGGCCACCACCTTGGCCACCACGGCACGGTCAACCTGCGTGATGCGCCCCTTCAACGTGCCGGGGCCGGACAGTGGGCGGTGGAGAAGGTTCATCAGCCCACCCTACGCGCCGCTACTGGGAGCCTTGGCAGGTGGGCGTGGCGGAGCGGCCGGCGAAGCGGTCCTTGGTCCAATCAACCAGTTCGCCCAGCAGCGGGGAGTCGCCGGTGACCAGCCCCATGTGGTCCCTGCCCGCGTAGGTGCGGTAGTCCACGGCCTGCCCGGCCGCGCAGCGCGAGGCCACATAGCCGTCCTGCACGCTCGGCGTGACAAGGGGATCCGTGGCGCCCTGGGCCAGCAGCAGCGGGGCCGCGATGGCCGCCGTCGGCGTGTTCTCCTCCAACCGGGCACCCAGCGCCCCGGTGCTGGGGTCCGTCCTGAAGATGCTGCGGTCCTTGTCCAGGGACAGGGCTGCCAGGATCGAGACCAGCACGCCCGGCTCGGAGAGGCAGCGGGTGGACATCTCCCGGAACACCGTGCGCGCGGCCGGATCCACGTAGTTGTTGATCTTCACGTCCGGGTAGGCGCCGGCATAGGCGGACGCCACATAGGAGGCGAACACACTGCCGCCGGGAACATTGGGCAGGTTCCGCACCAGCCCAATGGGATCGCTGGCCGGGGCCATCGCGGCAACGCCGGCGATGTCCAGTTCGGGGGCGTAGCCGGCGGCCAACCCGCCGGCCCAGAGTGCCGCGTGGCCGCCCTGGGAATGGCCCCAGATGGTGGTGGCGCCGGTGGGTGTGGTGGGATCCAGCAGCTCCTTGGCGGCCCGCACGCTGTCCAACACCGCCTGGCCCTCGCCCGTGCCCACCAGATACGGCTGGTCGCCGGCGGTGCCCAGCCCGGGGTAGTCGGCGGCCACCGTCACCCAGCCGTTGGCCACGACCTCGCCCAAGGCGGGCATGGCGCCCGCGGTGAAGGGATCGGGCAGGTTTGACGGAGCACAGTTGGGCCCGTAGCCGGTGGTGCCGTGCGCCCAGGCGATGATTGGACGCGGCTGGGACGACGGCGCTGTGGGCACCAGCACCAGACCGCTGGCCAGGGTCATGCCGCCGTCGTTCAGCCGGGTGCTGTAGAGCACGCGCCAGGCGGTGGCGCCCTCGGGGATGCCGCTGCTGAACGGCTCGGCGTTGATCAACCGCCCCGGCTGATCCGGCAGTGGCGCGGAGTCCGCATAGAAGGCGTCCAGGACAGGGGAGCCGGCACTGAACTTCAGGCCGATCCCCACCGCCGCCACGGCCAGCACCAGGGAGACGACGGCGCCCGACACCCGGACGAACCTTTGGATGCGGCCGGCCGGAGTGCCGGCATCGTCCCGGCGCCGCCCGGTCCGCAGGGCTACCCCGGCATCCCAAAGGCTGGCCAGGCCAAAGAACACGGTGCGGGCGCCGAAGAGGACGGCCACCAGCAGCAGCGTCACATCCGGCCAGGACAGGGCCACCACGCCCAGCAGCAGGTCCGCGGCCGCGGCGATGCCCGTGGCAATCCGGGAATCACCCGTCGCACGTACGGAGCCGCCACGGACGGCGCCAAACCCGCGCAGCACGCCGGACACGATCAGCGAGATGGCCACAAACGGTGCCAACAGGTCAATGGCCGTGCCAATGGCCACCAGTACAGCCACGCCGCCGGCCATCCACAGCCCGGCCAGCATTGGTTTGATCCACGCCGGCGTGGTGGCACCGGGGGACAGCAGGTCCGCAATCCCGGAGACGATGAAGCTCAGGCCGATGTAGATGGCCAGGGTGGACAGGGCACTGAGGGGGCGGGTGAGCAGGAAGAGCCCCAGCACGACGGCGGCGGCACCGACGGCGGCGGGCAGCCACCAGGGGGCGCCGCGCAGCAGCATCGGCAGGGCGCGGGTTCGATCGGACACTTCTTTTAAATTGGTGCCGGCCACGTGGCGCACCCCTTTCCTTGCCTCGGCTAGCATCGTAGCAAGTGTCGGTTGGGTCATTGGGGGATGCAGAACGTGGCAGTTGCAGATCATGTGGTGGAGACGCCCGTGCGCGCCTATGGGGACGAATTCCGCCGGCGGGGGGCGCACAGCAGCGCCGCGGAACTGTGGACGGCGCCTGCCGCCTGGGACATGGTCCCCGCCCAGCCCGATGGCTATCAAGCCACCGCGACCACCTGGTACTGCGATTGGCTGATGATTACGCACTGCCGGGGCGATGCCAGCAGCCTGTTCCGCCGCGAACACCATCTGGGCGATCCCTTTGACGCCTTTGTCCACCTGGTGCTGGTGCACGCCGGCGGCATCATTGCCGTCCAGGGTGGAGCGGAGTTCCGCGCCGGGCCCGGCGATGTGGCCACCGTGCTGCCCCGGGCTCCCTATGCGGTCCACAATCTGGACGGCACCGACGCCACGCTGCTCCACATCCCCGTGGGCTATTTGGAGTACCGCGGGATCGACACGGACCAACTGCAGGGCGCCGCATTCTCCGGTGGCCCAATGGTCGACGCCGTGCGGGCCCTGGTGTCATCCACCCTGGACCTGCCGGAGCATGAGGGCGCCCGGCACGCACCCTTCATCGAACGCGCCGTGCTGGAATTGGCCACCGGTCTGCTGGGCGGCTTCCAGTCGGGGTTCGCGCTGGACGACGACGCCGCCCAGACCAGCCGCGACCGCGTCCTGGACCTGGTGGAGGGCGGCTTTGCCGACCCGGCTTTCAGCGTAGACACCGTGGCCCGGAGGCTGGGGGCCAGCCGCCGCTATGTCTACCGCCTGTTCGAGGGCCGCAGATTGTCGGTCGCCTCCCTGATCAAGACGCGCCGCATGGATGAAGCCGTGGCCCTGCTGCGCACCGGCTCTGCGGATCTGTCGCTGGCCAGGATCGCCCGGCTGTCCGGGTTCAGCACGCCGGCCGCCATGTCCCGGGCCTTCAAGGAGCTGGCCGGAATTACTCCGTCGCAATACCGGCTGGGCCGGGCTTCTGCCCCGACGGCCCCACCGTCGTTCCAATAGTCGACGTCGCTTGGCAGAAATTGACAGCAAACGGCGGATTTTTGCCGGGCCGCCGCTTTTGTGCACCAGTAGTGGACATTCTGTGCCAGTTGGGGATTTTGGCCACTTTTAGGCCATAAACCGGTATTTCAATACGCAATGATCAACTCTGAGCACGAATTCGTGGAATCCGCGCCGCTTTCGTGCGCGCCGATTCCGCCAGCAAAATTCTGGGGGAGATCGTTTTGGACAGCAGAAATCCGGCAAACGTACGGCATCGGTGGAGGCGCGCCCTGGCCGCCCTGCTGGTGGCGACACTGGGTCTTGGCATCGGCGGTGCGGTGCCGGCGTTGGCAGACCCCGCCCCACTGGCCAATGCGTCATTGACTCTGTCAAAGACCGTTGACAAGACCTCCCTGGCGCCGGGCGAATCGGCCACCTATTCGCTGCAGTTCGGCTGCTCCTCCAATGATGTGCCGTGTTTCAATGCAGTCCTCGAAGATGTGGTTCCAGCGCCCCTGGTGGTCACGGATGTGCGTGCGGCGGTCGGATTCGATCCCGCGCAGCTGCCGGTGATTGTCCGGGCCGGGGAGGGCGACCGCAATATCACCATCACCATGAAGGAATCCGCGGAGGACTACCCGGGGATCCCGGTGCTGTCGGCTGGTTCCGACCGCACCGTGCTGCTGACGGTCCAGCTCCCGGCTGGCACCAGCCCGCAGCTGGATGGCACCAAGCTGGTCAACGCGGCCACCATCAAGGCCGACAACGCCACCTCTGTGCCGGCGGAAGCCCCCGCCGTGGTGGTCAACGCCAAGCCCACCTTGGGCGCCTCGATCAAGAAATCGTGGGCGGAACCCAACATCCAGGAGGGGGCGACAACCAGCAATGCGTTGACCCTCCACAGCATCACCAACACCTCAAACGTTGGTGCCAGCTCGCTGACCATCACCGAGCCGTCCGGCGGAACGGACCCGTTCGCCGCGGTGCAGTTCACCGGCTTTGGGCAGCTGGTCTTCCCCGAGGGTGCCGACCGCATCCAGGTCATCGCCATCACCAGCGCGGGCGAGGTCCGCGGCGCCGCCGCGGCCACAGCGGTGCTCCCCAACGGCGTTGCGGCAGCCGATGTGAAGGGCTTCAAGTTCCTGTTCACCTCCACGGCATCAACCGACGCCAAGGGCGGCATTGTCTCCAATGGCACCGCCGGCAGCATCGTGCTGAACACCAATGTCCGTGCCGGTGCCAAGACCGGCACGGTGGACAACACCGTGTCGATCACTGCCGAAACCCCCAAGGACACCTCCGCCCCGGCGACGGACACTGCGAAGTTCACCATCGCGGGCTATTCGGTCGAAGCCGCGAAGTCATTCACCCCCCCGTCTGTGGTGGCAGAGACGGCCGAAACGCAGGGCCGCAGCCCGAACACCTCCACCGTGACGCTCGGTGCCAAGAACACCTCCAAGCAGCCGCTGACCACGCTTGGCGTGAAGGAGCCTGCCGCCGGCACCGACCCCTTTGGCAAGGGCATCAGCTTCAAATCGTTTGTCGCCACTCCCTGGCCGGCGGGCGCCCAGTCGGGTGTGCTGACCATCGGCAAGACGGAGTATCCGCTGGTGCAGGCCGGGGGCAACATCGTCTTCCCGGCCGGACTCCCCGAAACGATTTCCAGCTTCGAAGTCGCGTTCACTGGAACCTTCGCTCCGCAGAGCAGTGTCGGCATCAAGTTCACTGTGACAGGCGACGCCAAGGGCAACTATGTCAACACGGTGCAGGCTGCCGGCAGTGCCGGCGGGACCCCCGTGGTGGATGAGGAGAGCGCCACCCTTGAGGTCCGTGCGCCCATCGAGAAGACCACAGGTGGAAAGTCCTTCTCACCCAACAGGGTTGAAGGCATTGCCGGCGACGCCACGGTTGCCACGCTGTCCGGCGCTGTGGATTCCACCACCAATGTCGATGTCCGCAAGATTGTCCTGAGCGATGAATTTTCGAGCGATTTTTCCGCCGCCTGGAGGACAACCTTCCTTGAGGTGAAGGCCAACGAGGTCCAGGGCGCTGACAGCGTCATCGCTGAATACAAGAATTCCAGCGGTGCCTGGCTTCCCGTCCCCGGCGCCCTGCCCGGGAAGGCGTACCCGCCGGCTGATGCCGCGGGCATCAGGGTCACCTACACCCGCAACGCCGGCAGCTTCCCCGTTGGTGCCGCCGTCAAGGCAAACCTTGGTGTGGAACTCAAGGCCACCGTGGCGGACCTGCGCGCGTTCGAGAACGTGCTGGTGGTTCCCAACG
Source organism: Arthrobacter sp. 35W (assembly GCF_000482545.1). GTDB lineage: Bacteria > Actinomycetota > Actinomycetes > Actinomycetales > Micrococcaceae > Specibacter. Next base: position 847,102 of record NZ_KI519455.1, on the reverse strand, counting down.
GCACCTCAGCCGCGGCCTCCGTCGCAGCAGACAAGAAGCTCCACATTTCCAGCGGCAAGAGCTGGCAGGACCGGGCCATCACCCAGAAACCCTCGGACCTGAACCCGAAAACGAGCGTGAACCTCTCGGCCACCAACACCTCCACCTACGCGGTGGATTCGTTGACGATCACCGACCCGCAGGGCGGCGCCCGGCCCTTCGACTATGTGGATGCCACCAATGTGGAGGTCTATCTGGTCGGCGGAGCCACCCCTGAAACGGCACGCCTGAAGCTCACCCTGGCCGACACGACAACCATCGAGCTCTCCGGTGCCGCGGCCGTCACTCCCGCCTCGGTCACCGCGGCGCAGTGGGCCCAGGTCACGGGGATTGAGTTCTCCCTCCAGAAGACCGGCAATACTGCCGTTCCGCGCGACTCGGGATTCGACCTTTCCGTCAAGACCAAACTGCGCAGCACGCTGCGTGGCTCCGCGACTGACATCGACACCGCCCTGCGGGCCCTGTCCCCGGCGTACACCATCCCGAACACCGCTGTCGCGTCGATCTCCCGCGGTGCCGACGAACTCGTGGACACACCCAAAACGGCGAACCTGCAGGTCATCACGCAGCACTCCGTGACCATCGGAAAGAATCTGACCAAGTCCTTCTCCCCGGGCCAGGACACTACGCTGTTCCCGACCGGCGGGGCGCGGAAGCCGATCGACGTCACTCTGGGACTGGACACCGTCACCGACAAGGCGGACAAGATCCTCTTTGAGGACACCGATCCGACCTTCTGGAATGCCTTCGATTTCACGGCGTGGAAGGCCATCAACTCGGGTCCCACCAAGGCCACGTTGACGCTCGAATACCTCACCGGAGCCACCTTCTCCACGGCCGGCGGCCCGCTGGCAGCCACCGGGGGCGAGTGGAAGACCTATACCGGGAAGACCACCAAGAACGGTCTGCCGAGCGGTGACATCCAGGGTTTCCGCATCACCATTGCCGGGGACGACTACACCGAGTTGGACCGCACCAAGCACGAGATCGTGTTCTCCGCGACCCCGCGCTACACGCTTCGCAGCGGTGGACTGAACAGCACCGACCAGAAGTCGGCCAACCCATCCGAGGCGAAGAACTCGACAGTAGCGAATACCGTCTCGGGTGATGCCTGGCGTCTGGGCAAGGAGCACAAGCCTGCCGATGCCACCGCCGAGCGCCACTTCCTGCCAGGAGTCATGGATGGCAAGGTGTCCAAGAAGGTGAACGGCGCGGCCTCCGTCCAGGCCTCCGCCGGTGAGGAGCTGACGTACACGCTGCAGATCGAGAACAAGGGCTCCGAACCTCTTGTCGACCCCGTGTTCACTGACTCCATCCCCACCGACGCCAAAGGCCCGCAGCTGGTCCTGGCCGAGGACTTCGCCTCGCGGCTGGTATTCACCAAGACACCCGACACCGCGTCGATCACCGTTGACCCCACGAAGGTGGTGGCCACTGCGGACGATCCGGCGAAGCTGGTTTTCAGCTTCCCCAGCGGCACAGTCCTCTATCCCGGTGAGAGCTACACCATCACCGTGCCCATGAGCGTGCGCGCGGGGCTGCCCGGTTCCATTGATCCGGTCAACACCCTTGCCATCACCACCGGCGAAGTGACGGTCGGCCAGTCCACGGCCAAGGTCGACGTCATGTCCGGCCAGGCCTACGACAGCCGCAAGCTGGTCCGTGAAGTCCCCGCCGACGGCGACAAGGCCACCGGCGTGCACAACACGATCAACGCTGCCGCAGCGTGCCACGAGTTCAAGGGCGGTTTCTACCGTGCGCCCTGTGTCGTGGAAACCAAGCCCGGCGGCGTTGCCGAGTGGAAGATTGAGCTCACCAACGCCGGAAATGTTGACAGTAGCCACGTGGAGCTTGTCGACATCTTCCCGTGGGCCGGAGACCACGGCGTCGTCGCCGCCCTGGCCAACTCCCCGCGCGGTTCCCAGTGGACCCCGACGTTCCTGGGCGTCACCGGCCTCGATGTGAAGGGGGCCGACTACACTCTCGAGTATCTGACGTCTGCTGCGGACACCTGCAAGACCACTGGCACCGCGACCAGCGGCGATCCGTGGGCGGGCTGCAGCCAGGGCTGGGTCAAGGACAAGCCGGCGAACCCGAAGAACATTTTCGGACTCAAGCTGGTCCTGGACTTTCCCCAGGGCCTGGCCCCGACCGACGGCGCATCGCTGACCTTCCGCACCCAATCGGCCACGGAAATGCCGGCGGGGGTGGCTGGCCTGGCCCCCGCCTGGAACTCCTTCGGCTACTACGCCGAGGCCACGGTGGACGGCAAGGTCGACCGCCGCGTGCAGGAGCCCATCAAGACGGGCATCACCTTCCGGCCCGAGGCCAAGGAAATGGTGTCCGTGGGCGACTACGTCTGGGTGGATGTGGACCGTGACGGCCGCCAGGATGCGGGCGAACCGGCGATCAAGGACGTTGTCCTGAAGCTCACGGACCAGGACGGCAATCAGGTCAAGGATGTCTACGGCAACATTGTGCTGGAGACCATGACAGATGCCGCCGGCGCCTACCTCTTTGCGAACCTGCCGGTCCCGGCGGCTGGCAAGTCCTACAAGGTCTCGATCGACAGGGACGCCTCGGCGGTCGTGCTGGCACAGTACATTCCGACGCTGGCCAACCAGGGTGGACGCGAGGGCGACTCTTCCACCTGGACGGCCTCCTCGCAGGGGCTGGCCAAGGATGGCGACCACGATCCGACGCTGGACTTCGGCTTTGTGGTTCCGATGGTCTCCGTGGGCGACTATGTCTGGTTCGATGCCGACCGCGACGGCCTGCAGGGGTCGGGCGAGAAGGGCATCCCGGGCGTCGTTCTGACGCTGGCGGGCCCGGATGGCAAGCCCGTCACCGACATCAACGGCAATCCCGTGGGGCCGGTGGCCACCACCACGGCCGGCCTGTACACCTTTGAGAAGCTGCCCGTCCTGAAGGACGGCCAGAGCTACACCGTCTCGATCGACCGCAAGACTTCGGAAGAGGTCTTGGCGGCCTATGTGCCGACGAAGGAAACCACCGGCAACCGTGGCTCGGACTCGTCCACCTGGACGGCCTCCTCGCAGGGGCTGGCCAGCGATGGCGACCGCGATCCGTCGCTGGACTTCGGCTTTGTGGTTCCGATGGTCTCCGTGGGCGACTACGTCTGGTTCGATGCCGACCGCGACGGCCTGCAGGGGTCGGGCGAGAAGGGCATCCCCGGCGTCGTTCTGACGCTGGCGGGCCCGGATGGCAAGCCCGTCACCGACATCAACGGCAATCCCGTGGGACCGGTGGCCACCGACGTGGACGGCAAGTACATCTTCGCCAACCTGCCGGTGCTCACGGACGGCCAGCACTACACCGTCTCCATTGACGCCGAGGCCTCCAAGACGGCGCTCACCCCGTACCTGCCTACTACTGCCGGTGCCGGCGGCGACCGCGGCAAGGACTCCTCCACGGGGTCGGCGGAGTCGACGGTTCCGCTGCTCAGCAATGGCTCCCACGACCCGACCCTGGACTTCGGCTTCGTGCTCAAGCCCAAGGTCTCCGTGGGCGACTACGTCTGGGTTGATGAGGACCGTGACGGCCTGCAGTCCAAGGGCGAGCCCGGCATCGAGGGCGTCGTGCTGGAACTGGTTGGCCCGACGGGCAACCCTGTCACCAACATCTACGGCAGGACCGTTGGCGCCGTGGCCACGGACGAGCATGGCAAGTACACGTTCAATGATCTTCCGGTGCTCACGGCCGGCCAGTCCTACACCGTCAAGATCGTCAAGGCCGCCTCGGCCGAGGCCTTGGCACCCTATGTCCCGACCAAGGAAACCGCCGGGCACCGTGGGGATGATTCTTCAACGTGGACGGCGTCCTCGCAGGACCTGGTCAACGACGGCGATCGTGATCCGACGCTGGACTTTGGTTTTGTGGTGCCGATGGTCTCGCTGGGCGACTACGTCTGGAACGACATTGACCGCGATGGCAGCCAGGGCAAGGGCGAACCCGGCATTGAAGGAGTTGTCCTGACACTGGTGGGTCCGGATGGCAAGGACGTCACAGATGTCTTCGGCGACCCGGTGCTCCCGACCACCACTGATGGCGATGGCTGGTACGTCTTTGAGAACCTGCCCACGCTGGCCGACGGCGAGTCCTACACGGTTTCGATCGACCGCAAGGCCTCGGCAGATGCCTTGGCCCCGTACATCCCGACCATCGAAACCGACGACAACCGCGGCGGCGACTCCTCCACCTGGAAGTCCTCCTCGGAAGGGTTGTCCAGCAATGGCGACCACGATTCGTCACTGGACTTCGGGTTTGTCCTCCCGAAGGTCTCCGTGGGCGACTACGTCTGGATCGACGGCGACCGCGATGGCCTGCAGGGCGCGGGCGAGAAGGGCCTCCCCGGCGTCGTGCTGATACTGGCCGGCCCCGACGGCAAGGCGGTCACAGATGTTTTCGGCGACCCGGTGCTGCCAACCGCCACGGACGCCAACGGTGCCTACATCTTTGAGAACCTGCCGGCCCTGGCCGGCGGCGAGTCCTACACGGTGCTGATCGACCGCAAGGCCTCACACGAGGTGCTGGCACCCTACGTTCCGACCAAGGAAACGGACGGCAGCCGCGGCACCGACTCGTCAACCTGGCAGGCGGTTTCCACGGGGCTGGCCAAGGACGGCGACCATGATCCGTCCCTGGACTTCGGGTTTGTGGTGCCGATGGTCTCCGTGGGCGACTACGTCTGGGTCGATGCCAACAATGACGGCCGCCAGGGTGCCGGCGAGAAGGGCATCCCGGGCGTCGTCCTGACGCTGGCGGGCCCCGACGGCAAGCCCGTCACGGACATTGACGGCAACGCCGTCCACCCGGTGTCCACGGACGGCAACGGCGGGTACCTCTTCGCCCGACTGCCCGTGCTGAAGGAGGGCCAGTCCTACACGGTCTCGATCGACAGGACCGCCTCCGCAGAGGCTCTGGCCCCCTATGTGCCGACCAAGGAGACGGAGGGCAGCCGTGGGGACGATTCCTCGACGTGGACGTCCGCCTCCCAGGGGTTGACCAACAATGGCGACCAGGATGCCACGCTGGACTTCGGGTTCGTCCTGAAGCCGGCTCTCCCGGTTCCGCCCGCCGGGAGTGGTGCCGAGGCCCTGGGCAGCACCGGATTCACTTCGCTCGGGCTTGCCCTGGCAGGTGTCCTGTTGCTCGCCGCCGGCGGGGCAGTGATGGTCCGCCGCCGCGCAACGGCCGGCCGCCAGCCGTAGCGGCCACTCGCTGACGCTGGAAGGGGCGTCCTCTCCCACGGAGAGGGCGCCCCTTTGCGCATTCCACCCGCCGTGCATTCCACCCGCCGCCGATGCCCGCAACAGTTCGTCACAGGGAAATAGGGCGCCCAGGCACCGGGTTGCACAGGGCATGACAACCATTGGAATCATCGGTGCAGGACATATTGGCAGCCAGGTGGCGCGCAAGGCCGTGGAAGCGGGCTACGACGTCGTCATCTCCAACTCGCGGGGCCCCGAAACCCTGGCGGATCTGGTGGCGGAGCTGGGGCCCAAGGCCCGGGCCGCGACCCCGGCCGAGGCGGCAGCGTCGGGCGACGTCGCCGTCGTGACGGTCCCGCTGAAGAGCTACCGGGACATCCCCGTGGAGCCGCTGGCGGGCAAGGTGGTCATCGACACCAACAACTACTACTGGGAGCGCGACGGCCGCATCCCCGCACTGGACGAGGGCGAGGCCACCACCTCCGGGCTGCTCCAGGAGCACCTGCCGCAGTCCAAGGTGGCCAAGGGCTTCAACCACATCGCCGCCGCGCAGATCACCACCGACGGCACGCCGGCGGGCACGGCCAACCGCCGCGCCCTGGCCACGGCCAGCGACTTCGCCGACGCCGCGGACTTCGTGGTGCGGCTGTACGACGACTTCGGCTTCGACACCGTGAACATCGGGCCGTTGGATGAGAGCTGGCGCGTGGAGCGGGACCGTCCCGCCTACGTGGTGCGGCAGAACGCCGTCGAACTGGCGGAAAACCTGGCCCGGGCGCCGCGCACCATCTAGGGCCCAGTATTCGGTCCTCAGCCGCCGACGGTCAGCCGGACCTCGACGGTGTCGCCGACATCGATCCGCTCGGCGTCCCGGATCCGCCCTTTCAGGGGCACGATGTAGCCGCCGTCCTTGGGCCACAGGGATGTAGTCCACGTCGTGCCCCCGATGCGTGCCGTCACGGGAATCATGCCCCAGCCGTAGGTGACCAGGGCGGAGACCGCCGCCAATTCGCGGCATTCCTCCTCGGGGACCGACACAAAGTGGAACGGCGCGGGGCCGCGCCAGTAGAAGATGGTGCCGCTGAAGTCCAGGTCCATCGCCGTGGGCGGTCCGGTTAGGGTTCCACCAGGATGCCGTCGGCATCGGCCCAGAGGTGGGCGCCCGGGCGGATGGCCACGCTGCCCAGCAGTACGACGACGTCGGCCTCGCCGGCGCCGGTCTTGGAGCTCTTGGCCGGGTTGGTGCCCAGCGCCTTCACGCCGAGGGGGAGTGCAGCGATGGCCACGGAGTCGCGGATGGCGCCATTGATGACGACGCCGGCCCACCCATTGTCCAGCGCCAGTTGGGCGATCATGTCGCCCATCAACGCCGTCTCCAGCGAGCCGCCGCCGTCGATGACCAGCACCGCGCCACCGCCGGGGGAGGAGAGGATGGATTTGGCCAGTGCGTTGTCCTGGAAGCAGACCACCGTGCGGACCGGGCCGTTGAACTCCGTGACGCCGCCGTAGTTGCGCAGCTGCAGCGAGACGGAGGCCAATTCATGGCCGCGTTCGTCGTAAAGGTCGGCGGTGGCGATGCTCATTCGGGCTCCTCTTGTGGGGCTGCGGTTGCTGCGGCCAGCCTACCCGGCGGTTGTTTGCCTGTCGTGTGCGGGCGCCGCGGCATGCGACCGTTGGGTTCGTTTGGCGGCCTGGATGAGGGCGCGGAATGTTGTTCCAGTCAGGTACTCGCCGCCTACTTCGCGGATGACCCGTCCGACGTAGGGGTCGCGCTGTTCCAAATCTCCATTCTTGCCTTGCCGCGTGGTGTAGCCGGCCTTCCGTTCAGCGAGGATCTTGCGGTTGGACCGTGCAACCAGGATCTGGACCGGGATCGTAGAAGCAAACCAGATGGCAACGAGGGTGTTGGTGAACCATGACTGCGGTATGTGCAGTAGGTGCATAAAAGCCAACATCACGAGGGTGATGATGAGGAACAGGGTCGTAGCTGCGTATCGCCAGCGCAGGAGTAGGAAAGCCGAGGGTCCCTTGAGCAGGTTCCGGCTATGGACCTCGTCCACTGTCATTTCTCCCCCAATTCGGCTGCGGTGCAGCATTCACAATTGATCATATGCGTGCACCTGCCCGACCATTACCAACGCGGGCCGAAGCAATTCATCTCCGGCATGGCATGGTGTTTGAATGGGAATCAGTGCCGCACAAGCAAGCGCGTTTTACGACGAAGTCCTGGCCCACCGGACAGTCTGGACGATTCGCGATAAGAATGGATACCCGGCGCCCCGCGCATGCCCCGGCGGTGGGCGTCCTGATCAGCGGCGACAAGAACGACCCCACGGCCCAGTACGCCCTGGGGCGGTCGACCGCCTCGATGGCTGTCGCCACGTAAAGGAAAGGCGCAGATTGCAACGGACGATCGGCGTTGCCAGCGTGAAGCATCCCGGGAATCATGCCGCCTGCTTGTTGGCGGCGTCGGGAAACGAGCCGATTTATCGAGCATAGTATGCCTGCTCATATTCCTCGGGGTCCGGTGTCCCAGAGCGGAGTGCAGGCGGTGGTTGTTGTACCAGTGCACCCACTCGAACACGACCTCGATCACGTCCGCTTCGGCCTTCAACGCCCGGTCCGGAACGGGGATCCCATGGCCACCCCTTCGTTCTTGACCAAGCCCATCACGGTCTCCGCGGTGGCGTTGTCATAGTCCCCGACAGACCCAATCGAGGGCTTAAGGCCCTCCAGCGTGTCGGTGTACCGGATCGAAGTGTACTGGACCATCCGCCAGACCGAGCGGCTGGCCGAGGCGCAGAACTCGCTGTTCAAGGCTGAACTGGTCCGCAACAAGGGGCCGTGGATGGGCATCAACGACCTCGAAGTTGCCATCGCTGAATACATCGATTGGTACACCGCCTCCTCCACGGGGAGATCGGCCACATTCCGCCGGTGGAGGCCGAATCCAACTTCTATTCAAACCAGCCCGCCACCACATCGGTGAGACGGGTGTAACCGAGCCTCCATCAAACGGAGCTTGACACAGCCTCTGGTTGATGCCGGAGGCAATGCGCGCCGCACCGTCCGCATCCGCACCGGTCACCAGCAACCGGAATTCCTCCCCGCCGTGGCGTCCGATGAGGTCGGTGGAGCGCACGGATTCCCGGCAGGCCGCGGCAAAGGCCTCGATCACCTTGTCCCCGGCCCCGTGCCCGAGGGTGTCGTGGATGGACTTGAAGCGGTCCAGATCGGCTATCACCAGTGTTGCCGGTGTCCCGGACCCGGCGGCGGCCTGCAGCCGCATCCGCATCCGGGCCTGCTTGAGGAACTCCGTGCGGGTGAGGAGCCCTGTCAGCCCATCGTGGGCGGCCTGGGTCTTGAGGATCCGCAGGCGCTGCTCACTGCTCAGCGACGCCATGCTGAAGGTCACCACGATGAGCAGCAACAATGCCAGTGAGGTCCCCGCTCCCGGACCGAAGATCATGATGCCGGCCACGGCATCATGGCCCAGGGCACCCAGCGCCACGGCGCGGGTCAGGAAATAGAGGGAACAGATCGCCGAGGCCACTCCTGGCCTCCAGTGCTTCCCACCATTTGGAGCACGGCATTGATCAGGAACGCCGTCACGGTTCCACACCACCACGCACAATACGGGGCCGAGGTGCGCCGGTAGGTCTCCACAAAGAACAGAACCAGCATGGTAAACGTCAGGACCGCAAAGACCATACTCATCGTGGCAAGGTCCAACATATGCCGCATCCCCCAGGGCTGGTTTGGACAATCCCCCCACCGCAGGGTGGCGGTGGGGCCGTTCAGGATCCCAGCCCGGCCGGACGTACGGATGCGCTGTGTCAGCGGGTTCCGGCCGGGAGGGGGTCTGCCAATGCCGCCCGTGCCAGTTCCTTGTCGCGTTCGTCGGGGGCGGGGACATGTTGGTCTTTGCCAAGAACGGTGATCCCGGACTCGGTGACCTTGTAGCCGCGTCGGCGATCATGGTCTGGGTCCAGGCCGATGGTTGCCCCGGCCGGGACGTTGATGTTCTTGTCCAGGATCGCCCGTCTGACGACGGCCCCTTCGCCGATGGAGACTTTGTCCATGAGCACCGAGTCCATTACCCGCGCCCCGCTGGAGACGTATACGTCATGGGAGAGCACGGAGTTCTCCACGGCCCCGCCGGAGACGACGACACCGCTGGAAAGGATGGAGTCAAGGGCGGTTCCGGCGGTGTCAGTGTTGCCGCGGACCATCTTTGCCGGTGGCGAGATGCTCTGCCTGGTGTAGATGGGCCAGCTGGAGTTGTACAGGTTGAACACGGGCAGGGGGGAGACCAGGTCCAGGTGGGCATCGAAGTAGGAATCGATGGTGCCCACATCACGCCAGTAGTTGCGGTCGCGGTCAGTGGCGCCGGGGACGTCGTTGGTGGTGAAGTCGTAGACGAAGGCTTCGCCGCGGCCCACGAAATACGGGACAATGTCCCCACCCATGTCGTGTTCGGTGTCCTCACGCAGGGAGTCGTGTTCCAGCGCGGCCTCCAGTGCGTCCGCATCGAAGACGTAGTTGCCCATCGAGGCCAGGAACTGGGACGGGTCATCGGTGAGTCCCGGTGTCGAGTCCGGCTTTTCGATGAAGGCGGAAATCCTGTGGGCCGTGCCTGCATCTGATTCGGCGGATTCATCGACTTCGATTACACCGAATTGGTTGGCCATCGACAACGGCTGGCGTACGGCGGCGACCGTAGCCTTCGCCCCGGAATTGATGTGGCTGCGTACCATCTGCTCAAAGTCCATGCGGTAGACATGGTCTGCGCCGACCACCACCACAATGTCCGGCCGGGCGTCATGGATGAGGTTCAGGGACTGGTAGATCGCGTTGGCGCTGCCCAGAAACCAGCTTTTGCCCATGCGCTGCTGGGCCGGGACCGAGGCGATGTAGTTGCCCAGTTGCGTGGACATCCGCCATGTTTCGGAGATGTGGCGGTCCAGGCTGTGTGACTTGTATTGGGTCAGGACGACGGCCTGCAGGTAGCCCGAGTTGATGAGATTGGATAAGGCAAAATCTATCAGCCGGTAGCCGCCGGCAAACGGGACCGCCGGTTTGGCCCGGTCCGCCGTGAACGGCATGAGCCGTTTGCCTTCACCGCCGGCGAGAACAATTGCCAGAACCTTCTTCGAAGCCATCTTCACTCCCTGGTGTTTGATGTTGCTGTTGACCTGGCCCAGGCGGTGCATGTGGCCAGGATGGGTGGAGGCATGCCACCCCTGCGGCTCGACCGCCTGCGGGGGTGGCATGCCTTTTTAGGCGTTGGCTATCAATCCCAGCTCGGCCGGGGAGGCCAATGCGGAGTGGGCCGGCAGCACGCGCACGGTGTAGCCGAAGCTGCCCGAGCGGTCGATGACGGCGCCGGCTTCGAACAGGTGGCGGCCGTTGCCCAGATCGCGCACCGGTGCCAGCGGCGCCAGGGTGGTCTCGCTGAGCTCGTCGTTGTCCAGCGCGCGGCCGTAGGCCACCTCCACGCTGACGTCGTCTGGGCTCAGGGAGCCCAGGGCCACATAGGCCTGCACCTGGATCGCATCGCCAATCTGGGGATCGTCCGTGACCCCGACCGAGTCGACATGGTCCACGGCCACCCGCGGCCAGCCGGTGCGCACGCTGCCGATCCAGGCCGCCAGCGATTTGGCCTCGGCGTAGCCGTCCGCACGGGCACTGCGGCCGGACTCCGCTGCCGGGCGGTACAGCCGGTTGACGTAGTCCTGCACCATGCGTTCGGCGGAGACCGCCGGGCCCAGATGGGCCAGCGTGTGCTTGATCATCGAGATCCAGTGCGTGGGCACACCGCCCGGGGCGGGCAGGGACGGTCCGGCAGCACCGGCGCTGTCGGCCACGGTGTCGCCGTAGAAGCGCGGCGCCACCTGGGTCTCCAGCAGCTCGTAGAGCGCCGCCGACTCGATGTCGTCACGTTCTTCCGGGTCGGCGCCGTTGTTGGCCGTGGGGATCGCCCAGCCATTCTCGCCGTCGTAGAGCTCGTCCCACCAACCGTCCATCACGGACAGGTTGAGCGAGCCGTTGATGGCAGCCTTCATGCCGGAGGTGCCGCAGGCCTCCAGGGGGCGCAGCGGGTTGTTCAGCCAGACATCGCAGCCCGGGAACAGCGTGCGGGCCATGGCGATGTCGTAGTTGGGCAGGAACACGATCCGGTGCCGGACCTCGGGGTCGTCGGTGAACCGGACCAGGTCCTGGATCATCTTCTTGCCCGCGTCATCGGCGGGGTGGGATTTTCCGGCGATGACCAGCTGGATCGGGTGCTCCTCATCCAGCAGCAGGCGCTTGAGCCGGGCGGGATCGCGCAGCATCAGGGTCAGCCGCTTGTAGGTGGGCACGCGGCGGGCAAAGCCGATGGTGAGCACGTCGGGGTCCAGCACATTGTCCGTCCAGGCCAGCTCCGCGTCGGAGGCGCCGCGCTTCTTCCAGGACGCGCGCAGGCGTCGGCGCACGTCTTCCACGAGGGACCCACGGAGTTCCTTGCGAAGGGACCAGAGCTCGGCGTCGCTGACGTCGTAGACGTTTTCCCAGCCCGTGGCGTCCACATCGGAGCCGCCAGAGTATTTTGCCGCCAGCGCACTCATCCGCGGGTCCACCCAGGTGGGCACGTGCACGCCGTTGGTCACGGAGCCGATGGGCACGTCTTCGTGGTCGAAGCCCGGCCACAGCCCGGAGAACATCTCGCGGGACACCACGCCGTGCAGCTTGGCGACGCCGTTGGCCCGCTGGGCCAGCCGCAGCCCCATCACGGCCATGTTGAACATGGCCGGATCCCCGCCGTCGTAGTTCTCGCCGCCCAGCGCCAGCACCTTCTCCAGCGGTACGCCCGGGGCCAGACCGGCATCGAAGAAGTGCTTGACCAGGGCGCGCGGGAAGCGGTCGATGCCCGCGGGCACGGGGGTGTGGGTGGTGAACACCGTCGAGGCCCGGCCCGCCGTCAGCGCCTGGTCCCAGTCCAGCGGGTAGGCCGTGACGGCCGGGTCCATGAGCTCGCGGATGCGTTCGATGCCCAGGAAGCCGGCATGGCCCTCGTTGGTGTGGAACACCTCCGGTGCCGGAGCGCCGGTGAGGCGGGCGTAGACGCGCAGCGCCTTGACCCCGCCCATGCCCAGCAGCAGTTCCTGGAGCAGGCGGTGCTCGCCACCGCCGCCATAGAGCCTGTCGGTGATGGCGCGGGCGGCGTCGTCGTTGCCGGGCACATTGGAATCCAGCAGCAGCAGCGGAACGCGGCCGACGTCGGCGCGCCAGATGTGGGCCAGCAGCCGGCGCCCGTCCGGCAGCGGCAGGGACACCTGGGCCGGGGAATCGTCGGCCTCGCGCAGCAGCGTCAGCGGCAGTCCGTCCGGGTCCAGCAGCGGGTAGGTCTCCTGCTGCCAGGCGTCGCGGGAGAGGGACTGCTTGAAATACCCGGCCTGGTACAGCAGCCCGACGCCGATGAGCGGCACGCCGAGGTCGGAGGCGGCCTTGAGGTGGTCGCCGGCCAGGATGCCCAGACCGCCGGAGTACTGCGGCAGCACCTCCGTGATGCCGAACTCGGGGGAGAAGTACGCAACGCACTCCGGCGCTTCCTCGCCCAGCGTCTGGTACCAGCGCGGGGACTGGATGTAGTGGTTCAGATTCTCGTCGGCGGCCCGGACTCGTTCGACGACGGCGGGGTCGGCGGCCAGCTGCTGGAGCTGCTCGCGGCTCACGGTGCCCAGGAAGGTGACCGGGTCCTCGCCGCTTTCGGCCCAGATGGCCGGGTTCAGGGAAGCGAAGAGCTCGCGGGTGGGCAGGTGCCAGGACCAGCGCAGGTTGGTTGCCAGACGGGACAACGGCGCGATGGGCTCGGGCAGAACGGTGCGGACGGTGAACCTGCGGATGGCCTTCACTTGGTGTCTCCTGCGTCAGGGGTGCCGAGTGGGAAGGTCGTCTTGGCCAGGCTGCTGAAGGTCGGGCCTTCACAGCCGGCGGGCGTGGTCCTGTGCTGGCGGGCCATGGCCGGTGCGGTCATGATTTCCATGCTGTATACCTCCGGGAAGTTGTCATATTCATGGGTGGGACGTTGATGCCAGCCGTTGGCTGGAGACGGAATGTTTCCGTCTGTACGGCCACGGGAAGAGCCTGTTGTTGGTCCGGTTGGTGGCAGGGGCTGTGCGCGGGCTTGCTGCCGGACCAGGTGCGAGACCGGTGTTTGGGGTGGCGACGGGACAGGCGACGGTGTTATGCCGCAACAGTGTGCGTTGTGCGTTGCCGGCGGGGATTCAGCTGCCGGGCGACGACGACGGGGGTTTGCCGCTCATGATCGGATCCGGGTGTGATGCGGCCCAGGTCGTAAAGCCCGGGCCAGTGCACCGCGGACCGGGCCGGCCTGGGCCGTGATGTTCCGCGCTGTGGCGCGCGTGCCGCAGGTTCGCGCCGATGCGGTAGCCAGTGATGCGGTGCCCGGGAGCGGCCGCCCGGCCCTGCCGGTCATGGCCGGCGGTCTGCGGCGCAGGCAACCTGGATGGAAAACGAATGGTTTCGAACACGTCGTGATTCCTAAGCCTCTGACAAATGTCGAACGAAGACCGTCCACCGAGGTTGTACCGGGAGGAATCTCATCGCTGCATCGTCGACGCGCCTTGTCGACGCGCTTCGATATCCGTGACATTAGAGCCATGCGGGGGACTGTGTCAAATGTCACAATCAGGGCGGGTGTGCCCGGGAAGGGGCATGCGTGGTGGCTGCCGGCTCCGCCCGGGCCTGAGCAGGGAGCTAGGGTAGGTTTGTGCGTGGCGCCGCCGTACTGTTGCGCACGGTCAGCACGGGTGCGGCCAGGGCCTGCAGGCCCGCCGCATCCTCGCCCTTGAGTCGCCGGGACAGAAATTGTGCTGCCTGGCGGCCCATTGCCCGAGGGTCGGCGGTGGCCGTCGTGAGGGCGGGCATGGTACGCTCCGCGGCGCCTGCACTGGTGTTGATGGCGACGATGGAAAGGTCCCGGGGGACCTTCCAGCCGTGGTTGTCCGCCGCACCCAGAAGACCGACCGTGGCGGCCTCATTGACGGCCACGATGCCCGTGGTTGTCGGAGCCGTTGCCAGGATCTGATCGAAGACCTCGCGCCCACCGGCGAGCGTGCTCAGGGCAGGAAACAACCGCACGCCGATGCCGTGCCGGGCCGCCGAGGCCGCAACCGCGTCCCGCGATCGGACCATGGGGCCGTACCCGGCGTCCAGGGATTCCTGTGAATGCGTCACGAGGCCGATCTTCGTGTGGCCCAGGGCTGCCAGGTGCGCCACGGCCAGCTCACCCATGGCTTCGAAGTCCGCGTCCACAAACGCGAGTCCCTCCGCCGCCGTCGGCCGTCCGATCATCGTGAACGGAACACCCGTCTCCGCCAAGATGGGAATCCGCTTGTCGACCGACCGGACTTCCATCAAGACGATCCCATCCACCAGGCCCTGGGCCACCACCCGTTGGATCTCGCCGACGTCCTCGGCATTGATGGGCCACAACAGGAGATGGTAGCCGTCGGCACGGGCCTGTTCGGCGGCGCCCTGCACATATTCAAACTCTGTGGTGTTCATTCCGTGTTCCCCGACCGGGAATATCAACGAGACGATGCCCGTCCGCTTTCCCGCCAGGCCCTGGGCCAGAAGATTCGGGGTGTAGCCCAGGTCTGCCATGGCGTGCAGGATGCGCTCACGCGTCTCGGGGGAGATGGGCCGTGCCCCGCTGAGCACGTACGAGACGGTGCTCCTGGACACGCCAGCGATCCGTGCAACATCGGCCATAGTTACCAAAAAATGATCCCCTCGGAGTCGGCGGTCCATCATTGACGGGCCAGTGAATGACGACAGGCCGCCGGCCGGAGCGGCAAACCCGCCATGAAAGGCAAACAAGTTCTACGTCAATTTCAGCCTACAGCCGCACCGAGACAACAGCGCTGCACGTCGCCATCGCGTGCCCCCTGCCTAGGGTCTGTGCCCAGAGGTGAGCCTCCGGGCCCGTATTGGTAGGTGGAAGAACTGCCTTCGGTGACTTTGCGGCCGGTTGCTGCCAGGACGCGGACATTCTCCTGTCCAATTACCATGGGAGGATCCTCGTGGGCCCATCACGGTGGTCCTAGGTGGGATGAACGTCTGGTTTCGGGATCGAGTGCCTCAATGGCCGCGGTGGTCCTGTTGACGCCAAGATGCCCGGCGTCGGTATGAATTCGGTGAAGGAGGAGATTGTCCAGTGGCTACGATGGCCGATGTTGCGCGCATGGCGGGCGTGTCCAGGAGCACCGTCTCGTACGTGCTCAGCGGGGCACGGCCCATCTCCGACCCGACCCGTGAGCGGATCCTGAGTGCCATGAAGGAGCTCGCCTACACCCCCAATGCCTTGGCCCAGGGCTTGGCGGGACGACGCACCGGCTTGATCGCCTTGCTGTTTCCGGCCGGTGAGCGTGGACTGAACCTCACCGAGTTTGAATACATCAATGCGGCGGCGGAACGAGCGCGCGAGGACGGCTACCACTTGCTGTTGTGGCCCATTGGCTACGATGACCTCGACGAAATCCGCAAGGTCGTCAGCCAGGGCCTGGTCGATGGCGTGCTCCTGATGGAGGTCCGGACCGTCGACGAACGTGTCGCCGTCCTCAGTGAGGCGGACATTCCCTTCACGATGATCGGCCGGACGGCCGATCCCGGCGGCCTGTCCTATGTCGACACAGATTTTGAGGCCACGGGCGCCTTGGCGGTGGAACATCTTGCCGATCTCGGACACACAGAAATAGTGTTCCTTTCCCAGTCCCAGGAGTACCTGGACGCCGGGGTTGGCCCCTTCGTCAGATCGCGCGACGCGGTGGTGGCTGCGGCAAAAATCCGGGGAATGAACGTCACCGTCCTCGCTGCGCCACCGACGCATCCGCCCGGCCGGGACGTCCTTGACCGGATCTTGGCGGCCGCGCCGCCGGTCACGGCGCTCATCGAAATCAACAGGCCCGCGACGCTGGGTCTGATGGGGGTGGCCATCGAACATGGCCTCAGCCTGCCCCGGGACCTTGCCATCGTTGCGCTCAACACGAGCGAGGCGGCAGCGCGGCTAGGCCGCCCCGCACTCACCAGCGTCTCTCCCAACCACCGGGAAATAGCCCGACTCGCGACCAGCTACTTGCTGCGGTCCCTTCGCGGCGAAGACAGCTCCTCGTTCCAAACCCTGGTCCAGCCATTCCTGACGGTGCGTGAAAGCACGGCCCCCGCCCGCTCCCACTGACCTTTCGGGACATTGCGGCCGCGCTCAAGCCTTCCCGGCTGGGCAATTGGCATTGCAGCCTTGCGGCCCTGCCTCCACGGCCGGGCGCCGGCGAAATACACGACGTGACCCTTGACACGCTTTGAGGCACTCCCTTATGCTCGTTATCGACGCGCGTCGATAGATTTCAAACACCACTTCCCGGACCGGAGAATGAGCTCCATCCGTGCGCACAAGTGAAGGAAATGCTTCTTTGCCCAGTTCCAGCTCTTTGAACCTTGTATCCGCCGCCGGCGCAACAACCGGCCCGGATTGGTGGCGCCAGGCGGCGGTCTACCAGATCTATCCGCGCAGCTTCTCCGATTCCAACGGCGACGGCATCGGCGACCTCAAGGGCATCACCGCCAAGGTGCCCTACCTGCAGGCCCTGGGCATCGACGCCGTGTGGCTGAGCCCGTTCTACCCCTCGGCGCTGGCCGATGGCGGCTACGACGTGGACGACTACCGCAACGTGGATCCGAAGCTGGGCACGCTGGCCGACTTCGACGAGATGACCGCCGCGCTGCACGCCGCCGGCATCAAGCTGATCGCCGACATCGTCCCCAACCACTCCTCCAACCGGCACGAGTGGTTCAAGGAGGCACTGGCCGCACCGAAGGGCTCCGCTGCCCGTGCGCGCTACATCTTCAGGGATGGGCTGGGCAAGGACGGGGAAGTCCCTCCCTCGGACTGGGATTCCAAATTTGGCGGCCCGGCCTGGGAACGCATCATCGAGGCCGACGGCACCCCGGGCCAGTGGTACATGCACATCTTCGCCAAGGAGCAGCCGGACTTCAACTGGGACAACCCCGAGGTCCGCGAGGACTTCCTGACGACGCTGAAGTTCTGGTCGGACCGCGGCGTGGACGGCTTCCGCATCGACGTCGCCCACGCCCTGGTCAAGGACCTCTCCGAGCCGCTGCCCTCCAAAGCAGAGTTGCCCGTGGAAGGAACCGGTGCGGATGGTCTGGCCGACGGATCCCACCCGTTCTGGGACCGCGACGACGTCCACGGCATCTACGCCGAGTGGCGCAAGCTGTTCAACCAGTACACCCCGCCGCGCACCGCCGTCGCCGAGGCCTGGGTGCACGCCTCCCGCCGCGCCCGCTACGCCAGCCCCGAGGGCTTGGGCCAGGCGTTCAACTTCGACCTGCTGCAGGCCGATTTCGACGCCGACGCCTTCCGTAGCATCATCACCAAGAACCTGGCCGAGGCCGAGGCGACGGGCGCGTCGTCAACGTGGGTGTTCTCCAACCACGACGTCGTCCGCCACGCCACTCGCTACGGACTGCCAGCCGGCAGCGGGCGCCACGGCCAGGATTGGCTGCGCCAGGGCGGTTCGGCATCCGCCGTCGACACCGAACTGGGCCTGGCCCGTGCGCGCGCCGCCTCCTTGCTGATGTTCGCCCTGCCCGGTTCCGCCTACCTGTACCAGGGTGAGGAACTGGGCCTGCAGGAAGTGGGCTGCATTGCCGACTCCGCACGCCAGGACCCGGCGTTCTTCCGCAACCCGGGCGTGGACATCGGCCGTGACGGCTGCCGCGTGCCGCTGCCGTGGACGTCCGAGGGCACCTCCTTCGGATTCGGCGACGGCGGGGCACACCTGCCGCAGCCGGAATGGTTCGCCGGCTACGCGGTGGACGCGCAGGAAAACGTCGAGGATTCCACCCTGGAGTTCTACCGTGAAGCATTGCTGTACCGCCGCCACCTGCAGAGCGCCGAGCAGCTCAAATGGGTGCGTGCGGATGCATCGGTCCTGCACTTCAGCCGCCCCAACGGCTGGCAGTCGGTGACCAACTTCGGCAGTGGGCTCGTGGAACTGCCCGCTGGCACCGTCATCCTCAGCAGCGGTCCGCTGGAGGGCGGCAAGCTCCCGAGGAACACCACGGCCTGGATCGTCTAATCCGCGCCTCCATCCCCACACCCAATCCCCAACAGTTGCAACTCAACGAGGAGTACCCATGAAAGCACGTCTGAACATCGCGGCAGCGGCATTGATCGTCGGGGCCATTGCCCTCTCCGGATGCGCCGGAGGCACCCCTGCCGCCAGTAGCGCCGGTGGCGGCGATGCCGCGAACGGCCTCAACGACCGCGGCCCCATCACCTATGTGCAGGGCAAGGACAACTCCAATGTTGTCCGCCCGCTGCTGGACAAGTGGAACGCCCTGCACCCGGACCAGATCGTCACGTTCAAGGAGCAGTCCGACAACGCGGACCAGCAGCACGATGACCTGGTCCAGCGGTTCCAGGCCAAGGCCACCGACTACGACGTCGTCGATGTCGACGTGGTCTGGACGGCGGAGTTCGCCGCCAAGGGCTGGCTCCAGCCGCTGAAGGACACCATGGCCGTCGACACTTCCAAGATGCTGCCGGCCACGGTGAAGACCGCCACGTACAAGGGCACGCTCTACGCCGCACCGCAGACCTCCGACGGCGGCATCCTCTACTACCGCAAGGATCTGGTCCCCACCCCGCCCAAGACCTGGGACGAGATGATGGGCATGTGCTCCATCGCCAAGGCCAACAACATCGGCTGCTATGCCGGACAGTTTGCCAAGTATGAGGGCCTGACGGTGAACGTGGCCGAGGCCATCAACACCGCCGGCGGCACCATCGTGGGCGAGGACGGCAAGCCCACCCTCGACACGGCCGACGCCAAGACAGGCCTGAACAACCTGGCCGCCGCCTACAAGGACGGCAACATCCCCACCGAAGGCATCACCTACCAGGAGGAGCAGGGCCGGCAGGCCTTTGAGGACGGCAAGCTGCTGTTCCTGCGCAACTGGCCCTACGTCTACAACCTGGCCAAGGCCGACGGCGCCTCCACGGTGAAGGACACCTTCGGCATCGCCCCGCTGCCGGGCAAGGACGGCCCCGGCGCCTCCTCCCTGGGCGGGCACAACCTGGCCGTGAGTGTCTACTCCAAGAACAAGGCCACCGCCAAGGACTTCCTGGCCTTCATGACGAGCGAGGAAACAGAGAAGTTCTACGCCACCCAGGGCTCGCTGGCCCCTGTCCTCACCTCGCTGTACGACGACCCGGCCCTGGTGGCCCAGCTGCCGTACCTCCCCGTGCTGAAGACCTCCATCGAGAACGCCGTGGCTCGTCCGGTCACCCCGTTCTACCCGGCGGTCACCAAGGCCATCCAGGACAATGCCTATTCCGCCATCAAGGGTGAGAAGAGCGTTGACGCGGCCCTGGCGGACATGCAGAACGCCATCGCCTCCGCCGGCTCGCAGTAGCCGCCGACGTCCGTGTGCTGCGGGTGGCCTCCCCGCCTCCCGCAGCACACGGCTCTTGAGCACCGTGCCGCCAGCGGCCAGGCAAGAGGTGGGTGCTGCGGCACCACCAACGGCGCCATCCGGCGCCATGTCCCGGCAGCGGGCGCACAGCTGCCATCCATACGGTGAAAGGAGAGGCCATGTCCACCCACGCGCAGCCAACGACGGTTCGCGGGACCGCCGGCCCCAACGCAGGACACGAAAACAAAGAAGTAGGCCAGGACCGCAAGGCCAAAACCCAGGGGCGGTGGGCGGCGACACTCATCCTTCCCACCGTGATCGTGCTGGGCATCGTCATCGTCTATCCGGTGGTCAATGCGATCATCATGTCCTTCCAACAGGATGAGGGCCTGGACCCGGTGACCGGCAGTTTTGTGGCCGGCGGCTTCGCCGGGGTGGCCAACTACGTGCACTGGCTGTTCCAACAGTGCCCCGCCCCCGACGGCGGAACCACCGCCTGCTCGCCCGGCAGCCTTGGCGCGCAGTTCTGGTCCGCCATGGGCACCACGTTTTTCTTCACCGTTGTCACGGTGGTCTTGGAAACGGTGCTGGGCTTCTGGATGGCCATCATCATGGCCCGGACCTTCAAGGGCCGCAGCGCCCTGCGGGCCGCGGTGCTGGTTCCGTGGGCCATCCCCACGGCCGTCACGGCCAAGCTGTGGTTCTTCATCTTTGCCTTTGACGGCATCGCCAACAAGCTCTTCGGCACCGCCATCCTCTGGACCGGCTCCGAGGGACCCGCCCGGACGGCGATCATCATTGCCGATGTTTGGAAGACCACCCCGTTCATGGCGCTGCTGATCCTGGCCGGTCTGCAGATGATCCCGGCCGAGGTCTACGAAGCCGCCAAGGTGGACGGCGCCTCCGCCTGGCAGCGCTTCACCCAGATCACGCTGCCGCTGGTGAAGCCGGCGCTGATGGTGGCCATCCTGTTCCGTGTGCTTGACGCCCTGCGCATGTACGACCTTCCGGCCATCATGACCGGAGGAGCCAACGGCACCACCACGCTGTCCATCCTCGTGGTGGACCAGATCAGGCAGGGCTTCAACTCCGCCGCGGCCCTGTCCACCATCACGTTCCTTGTCATCTTCCTCGTGGCGTTCATCTTTGTCCGCTTCCTGGGGGCCAATGCCGTCCAATCCGCCACCGGCCCCGGAAAGGGGAAGGGCAAATGAGCATCTCAACAGCCAAAGCCGCCAGTGCCGCCGCCGCGGCGCCGCATCTGGCCGCCAAGCGTCGTGAACGCTGGGCGAACGGCCGCACCTACATCAGCGCCGCACTGATCTTCATTTGGTGCCTGCTGCCGTTCTATTGGATGATCGTCACGGCGTTTCGGGATGTCGGCTACACCTTCGACCCCACGCCGTTCTTCACCCACGTCACCTGGGACAACTTCACCACGGTGTTCTCCGAGGATCTGGGCAACCACTTTGCCCGGAACCTGCTCAACTCGCTCCTCGTGGCCGGCGTGACCACCATCGTCGCCCTGCTGTTCGGCGTCTTTGCCGCCTACGCCCTGGCCCGGCTGGAGTTCCGCTTCAAGTTCCTGGTGCTGGGGTTTGTCCTTGGGGCTTCGATGTTCCCCGGTGTGGCACTGGTGACCCCGCTGTTCCAGCTGTTCACCAACATTGGCTGGTACGGCACCTACCAGGCGCTGATCATTCCGAACATCTCCTTTGTGCTCCCGCTGACCGTGTACACGCTGACCTCGTTCTTCCGCGAGATGCCGTGGGAGCTTGAGGAATCGGCACGCATCGATGGCTGCACGCAGGGCCAGGCCTTCCGCAAGGTGATCATGCCGCTGGCCGCACCGGCGGTGTTCACCACGGCCATCCTGGCGTTCATCGCGGCCTGGAATGAGTTCCTGATTGCCAGCCAGCTCTCCAACGAATCGACCAAGACCGTCACAGTGGCCATTGCCTACTTCGCCGGGGCGCAGCCGCACCAGGAGCCGTACACCGCCGTCATGGCGGCCGGCACAGTGGTGACCATCCCGCTGGTGATCCTGGTGCTGGTGTTCCAGCGCAAGATCGTCGCCGGCCTGACCGCCGGAGCCGTCAAGTAATGGCCAACGGCGGCTACCGGGACAGGAAGGCCCAACGCATCGGCGAAAACCTCGACGTTCTGCTCGGGCTCCTCGCCTTCGCCGGCCTCGTCCTGGTCATTGTCACCGTGGTGGTCCAGATGAGTGGACAGCCCGCCTGGATGTGGTCACTCGCGCTGCTTGCCTGGTCTCTTTGCTGTGGAACGCTGTGGAAGATCAGGAGTAGAATCCGGCCGCGCCCACCCCGCAATCCCACACCATGAGCGGCGCCGTCGCCATCATGACCGGCGCCGCCACGGCCTGACCGGCCCGGCCATCTCCTGCTCCCACCAGGGCAGTCCTTCTCCGTCCGCGGACCTGCTCACCGGTCCGCGGACGGATCCATCCCAGGACCGGCCACCGGTACACCCCGACGAAAGAATCCAGATGCACAAGCCTCAAACGGGCGGCTACGCCCACGACCTGCTCGACGTCATCGTCATCGGCGAAGCCCTGATCGACATCGTCAATGCCCCCGACGGATCCATCGGGTACCCCGGCGGGTCCCCGGCGAACGTCGCCTACGGACTGGGCCGCCTCGGCGTCCGCACCGGGCTGCTCACGGCGATCGGCAACGACGAACACGGCGCCGCCATCACCGACCACCTCCACAGCGCCGAGGTCAGGCTGCTGCCTGGATCCACGTCCCTGGAACGGACAGCGACCGCCACGGCCACCTTAGCTGCAGATGGCTCCGCCAGCTATGACTTCGACATCACCTGGGAACTGGGACAGATCGCACCGGCAGTGATCCCGAAGATCCTTCACACCGGTTCGATAGCCACGTTCCTGGCCCCCGGTGCTGCCGCAGTCCGCTCCCTTCTGGAGCATTCCCACCGCTCCTGCCTGGTCACCTATGACCCCAACATCCGCCCCGCCCTGCTCGGCAGCCACGCCGAGGCAAAGACCATCTTCGAAGACCTGCTCCCACTGACCGACGTCCTCAAACTCAGCGACGAGGACGCCCGCTGGCTCTACCCCGGACAAGATCTGGAGGACACCGCCACGCACCTGCTGGGCCTGGGCGCGCGCCTGGCCGTCATCACCCAAGGCAGCCAGGGATCGCTGCTGGCTACACCCGGGGCCCGCTTCAGCATCCCGTCCGTGAAAACAGCTGTCGCCGACACCATCGGCGCCGGCGACGCCTACATGGCCGCGCTCATCTTCGGACTCCTGTCCCGGAACGAAGAAGGATTCACACCCGCCGCGCTCGAAACCATCGGACAAACCGCCTCCCTGGCTGCCGCCATCACCGTAAGCCGCCCCGGAGCCAACCCCCCAACCTCCGCAGAACTCCAGACACGACTGCTCGAACCCCAACAACAGCCCTACGCCACCGTATAGGCCACACCGCACCCACGGCACCGGCAGCTCTGCACCGGTTCCCATGGACATTTGCCCGTCACGGTATCTGCCTGGATCTGGCCCCTGATGTCATCTTGGGGTATACGCCAGCCTGAAGAGGACCATCGACAGTGAATGGGCGTGCCTACGATTAGTGCGGTCAACGGGCTGCTTCGTGATTGAAATAGAGACAGGGGATTTCCAGCCCGTGCAGGCCGGGAAGCTAGGCTTCGATGTGGCCTAGTTGATGACAAGCTTCGGCGCCCCGCGCATGCCCCGGCGGTGGGCGTCCTGATCAGCGGCGACAAGAACGACCCCACGGCCCAGTACGCCCTGGGGCGGTCGACCGCCTCGATGGCTGTCGCCACGTAAAGGAAAGGCGCAGATTGCAACGGACGATCGGCGTTGCCAACGTGAACCGTCTGTAAGGGGCCACAACCCCAAAGGGGTTGGGCAGGCTTCTAGTCAAGCCATCGTGGTGGGCCGGGACGGCGCCGGCCCTTGCGACCAGGCGGACAGATCCCGGGAATGACACCCCACCGGGGTCAGACGGTTCATGAGTCACACCTGGTCGGAGGAACCAGTACTACCCTGCCAGCTAGCCCCAGGCCAGCCACCACCAACACTTACAGACGGTTCACCTGAATTCCGGATCTCCGGTGTGTATCGGTTGTTTTGGGTGCGAACCGGGTGGATAGACTGTTTGCCGAGGAGGTGTGTGCCATGAGTGACAAAGACGGTCTCTCTGCCAATGAGCTGCTTGATGCGCTCAAGGCACTGGCCAATCCTGTGCGCCTGCAGATCATGGATTGGCTCCGTGACCCGGTCGCTGAATTCGCCGAGTATGATCCCATCGCCGACCGGATCGAAGTCGGGGTCTGTGGCAGCCACATCAAAGCCAAAAGCGGCCTCGCCCAATCGACGGTCTCCTCGTACATGACCACCCTGGAACGTGCCGGGTTGGTCCAATCCACTCGTGTGGGCAAGTGGACCCACTACAGGCGCAACGAGACTCTCCTGCGCCAAGTGGGGGACAAGATTGCGGGCAACACTTAGCAACATATCGACATATCGCGATCTGTAGATATGCTGGGCGGGTGAGCACGCAACCAGACACCCGCGCCTCGGCGCTCATCATCCACGCCCATCCCGAGACCGACTCGTTTTCCACCTCTCAGGCGCACGCCGCCGCCGAGTCCCTGCGGGCGCAGGGTTACGCCGTCAAGTTCATCGACCTGTACGCAAAAAAATGGGAGCCTGTCCTGGGCCGGGACGAGTTCGAGCCGTTCGAGGGGCCGTTCAAACCGCAGCGCGAGCAATGGAATGCCGTGAAGGACGGGACCCTGCCGGCGGACGTCCGCGCCGATCTGGACGCGGTGTTCCACGCCGATCTACTGGTGCTGTCGTTCCCGCTGTGGTGGTTCTCCCTGCCGGCGATCCTCAAAGGCTGGCTGGACCGGGTCTTCGTCATGGGCGGCGTCAGCGGCGGCGACCTCGGCGCCTTCGAGCAGGCCGCTTTGACCGGGCGGCGAGCCGTGGTCCTGGCCACGACCGGCGGTTCGGCCGCTGCCTTCGCCCCCGACGGGGCGTTCGGGGACATCAATGATTTCCTCTTCCACATCAACCGCGGAATGTTCGAGTTCGTCGGCTACGCCGCCCTCGAACCAATCATCACTTACGGCCCGGCCCACCTGGACGATGCCCTGCGGGCAGAAGCGCTCCACCGGGTGCGGGACGCTTTCAGCAATCTTCACCACAGGCCCCTGGCGGCTTCCACGCGCTACCGCGCCCTGGCCGCCACTTCCTAACTACCTCACCATCACGACAGCGGACAGTGCATCATGCCCGTCCGCAGCTCAACTGCGCCCATCCGGACTTCCGGATACCGCACCAGAAAGGGATAGACCACCATGACCGCGAATACTTTGCTCGCGACCAGGGCGGCGGAACGGCTTACCGGCCGCCAGCGTCTGGCCGTCGCCGTGCTGCTCACGGCGAATTTTACCCTCGCCGTGGACTTCTCCGTCCTCAATGTCGCCCTGCCGCACATCGGCCGCGACCTCGGTTTCACCACCGCGAACCTGCAATGGATCGTCACCGCGTTCGCCCTATGCGCGGCCGGCTTCACCCTGTTCTTCGGCCGCGTCGCCGACCTGTTCGGCCGCAAACGCCTATTCATCCTCGGCATCGTCCTTCTCGGTGCCTCCTCCCTTGTCGCCGGCCTCGCCGCCGAACCCGTGCTGCTGCTGACTGCCCGCGTCGGGCAGGGCCTCGCCACCGCCATGGTCACCCCGGCGGCCCTGTCACTACTCACCACCATGTTCACCGAAGGGCCGGCCCGCGCCCGCATCCTCGGCCTCAGCGGCGCCCTCATGGCCGCAGGGTTCACCACCGGTGCCGCCCTCGGCGGTGTGCTCGCCGGCTTGGTGAGCTGGCGTTGGGCCTTCTTCATCAACGTCGTCATCGCCCTGTTCGTCCTGGCCACGGCCCCGTTCGCGCTGACCGACAAGCCCACCGAACGCCGACCCCGCCTGGACACTCCCGGCGCGATCACCGTCACTCTTGCCCTGGTCTCCCTCGTCTACGGCATTACCACCGCCGGCGCGGCCGGATGGGCCGACCCGCTCGCCTGGGGCCCGATCCTCGCAGCTGCGATCCTGTTCGCGGTCTTCCTGTGGATCGAATCCAGCGTCGCCGAACCCCTTCTCGACCCGGCGCTGCTGAAGCGCCGCAACATCGCCTGGGGCAACTTCGCCGGGCTCCTTGCGTTCGCGACCGAGACGTCGCTGGTGTTCCCGCTCACCCTCTACCTGCAGGAAACCCTCGGATTCAACGCCGTCACCGCCGGCCTGATCTTCGCCTGGCTCGGCATCGGGACCGTCCTGGGCGGACTCATCGCTCCGAAAGTCATCGGAAAGATCAACTCCAAGAACGCAATCGTCATCGGCTTCATCATCCAGGGCGCCGCGACCCTCCCACTCGCCTTCGTCTCCGACAACCAGGCCTGGGTCATTCCGCTGCTGGCCGTCACCTTCATCGGCGGCGTCGCCAACCTGGTCGCGATCGTCGGCTACACCGTCGCCTCCACCACTGGAGTGCCGGCCGAACAGCAGGGCCTCGCCACCGGCCTGATCACCATGAGCCAGCAGGTCGGCATCACCCTCGGCACCCCCGTCATGTCAGCAATCGTCACTGCCTTCGCTGCCTCAACGCTCCTCCCCGGACTCCAGGCCGCAATCGGCATCAACGCGGCCATCTGCCTGGTCTCCGCCGTCGTGGTCGCGCTCTTCCTGCGACTGCCTGCCAGCAGCAAAACCACGGCCTGAGGACACCACCGCCGCCAGATTGACGCGGGGACCCGCCGCGAATGATGCGGCCGTCCCCCACGGAAACCTTGGCGGTCAGAAAGGCACAGAATTGGACCGTGCCGAAGTAAACCAGGAATCGTCTTCGTGTTGAAGTAAAGGGGTAAGGCATGTTCATGGCAACTTCCGTTCTGCCGGCCGTTCCAAAGGGAACACCCGGCATCCCAATCCAAGACCCAGCCCCGGCGCAGGCCCGGCTGGTCGGATTCTTTCCCGGCCTGGGAAGCCGGGCCGCATACCGTGGGGCGGCGGCCGCGATTCTGAACGACGCGCCGCTGCGCACGTTGACGCTTCTGGACGAAGCGGCAGCGGCCCTGCGGGACCCGGCGACAAAAGCAGAGCTGCTGCTTGAGGGCAGCCTGCCGCCGGACCGACTGCGCAGGCAGGGCAGGATCGGCGCAGGCGTACTTGCCGCAAACCTGGCCCTGGCCGACCGATTCGAACATCTGGCCGCAATCCGCGGGGTGGGGTACTCCTTCGCCGCATTCACGGGGGAGAGTTTCGGGGTTCTGAGCGCTGCAGTCGCCTCGGGAGCGCTGACGGTGGGAGAGGGCGTCCGCATTGCGGAGGCGTTCACACCTCTCATGCTCCTCGCTTCCGCCCCCGACGCCGGGGCAGCCGACACCGGGGACGAGTTTTTGCAGGAACTGCGCGGACATTTGCCCCCGTTCACGCCCGGGGAATTCCCGGTCGAGGAACCGGCACACGTCCTGGGGCTTGTCGGCGACCCGGAGCATTTGGAGGAACTACTGAAGGACCTCGCCTCGTCTGTTCTGTCGACGGACGTGGAGGTGCATAAGCGGTACTCGTGGCGCCAGGCCAATGTGTACGTCCGCGGCGGCTATCTGCCTCGCTTCATGAAGAGGCTTGAGCGTTACCCGCTCATCGAAGCGACCGAGCTCAAAACGCCCACGACATTCCTGGCCCATTCCGCACGGATGAGCGTTGTCCGGGATGCTCTATCGAGTTGGATGGCCTCGCAGCGGATCGAGTTCCGCACACCGCACACACCAGTCATCGCGAACCACCGGAAGGCGGTGCTGACGTCCGCCGAGGAGATCCGCGACGCCGTGCTCGCCATGGCCGACCGGATCATGGACTCCGAGGGCACCGCCGAGGAGATCAAGCACATCGATCCCGATGTGATCCTGGAAATCGGTTTGGGGAACCGCTCCGTGGAGTTGCTGACGGCGAACGGGGTCGACGTGCCCGCCACGTCATGGACGGCCGATGACACCGGCGTCCTGGACGCGATGAGCGTCGCCGACCGCTTCCGCTCCGCGCTGCGTGAACTGCGGTCACCGGGCGCCTCCATTAGTCCGGCACATCTGGAACTGTTGCGTGACGTCTTCGGTCCGTCCGCCTCGCCGCTGCCGCTGCTCTGGGTGCGGCGCGTGATCGGGGAAGCGATCACCGACGTAGTCAGCCGGCCCCGCCGTGATGATCTTGACGGGCTGCGCCGCTTCCTCGATCTATTCCGACACACCCTGGCACACCGGGAAGACATTGCCGAAGGCCTGCTTGTCGCACGATCCAGGGTGAAGAAGCGGCTGAACGGGGAGGCCTCGACGCTCGGCCACGCCGCGACCGAGTTGGAGGCGCTGCACCCGGACGGCAAAGTCGAGGTGGTCTTGTTGGACCGGGCCAGCCACGCCGAATCAATAGTGTTCCACTTCGAAAAGTCCCCCGACACCAGCGCGGATGAGATTGTCCGGGCCGCGCGGGCCCTGGCCCGGGCCCAACCGCCAGCAGACCGGATCTACACCGACATCGCCTCCGTGACCCCGCGCCTGCGGCAGGCCGGTCACGGATTGGTGAGCATCCAGGCCGCTGTCGCCTTCGTGGCGCACCGGCTTGCCCTGTTTGAACTGCTGCGGATCTACCGCCCGTCGCTGATAGCCCAAACAGACCACAACCTCGCCGGCAGCGACCGGTCCGGCTGGCTGCTAGCCCTCGCCGTGGCCCACTCGGTGACACCGGCGAGCATCATCCCCCTGGTGGCATTGACGTTCGACCCTGAGCCCTGGCCGGACCGTGTGAACGCGGAGCTGGAAAGGCTCCTGCCCGAGATCGGTGATTCCACGATTCCCGTGCTGTCGCCCGACGGGGTGCCACTGCATACACGGCGCGAGCTGCAGGACGCCACCGCCCGGGTGTTCCACAACGCCGCCCTGGACCGCCCCGAACGGCTCGTCCAGCTCAACGGTGCCTGCCTGGTCGTCTCGCTCGGCTCCGTGCTGGCATCGTACCGGGTCCGGTCGACCCCGCACCAGGCCCGGGTCGTCTCCGTCCGGGTACCTGCGGAACTGTGGCGGAAAGGGATCAACCGTGCACTCGATGCGGCGGACGAAGGTTCGTCCCTCGTCCGCTCCCACGAAGGTGAACGGGTCCTCCGGTATGCCCAGGGTCGGAAGATCCTCAGCAGCACCGTGAACGCGTACATTGAGCCGGGCGAGACCGTGATCGGTTTCGGCGCCGGGGGCAGCGAATCGATGACGATGTTCTTCGAACACGACGACGTCCCGGGAGTCCGGGTGCGCAAGGTCCTCAGCGATGCCCTTACCACCGTGAACTGGGACCCGGAGGGGACGGGAGTGATGCTGCCGCCGTTCGCGAAGGCACAACGTCAGGCAGAATACCTCCGGGCATTACCTCCCTCACTCGGCCGGGTGTTCCCCCAGGTCGGGAAAATCACCGCCCGTGGCCTCCCCGTGCCGTTGCACCTCGCCGCGGACCGCTCCGAAGAGTTCCGGGAACTCATCTACGAAATGTCCTATGTTCCCGGCGAAGAAGTCAGCAGATGGGTCGAAAGGACCAGCCCGCCGTCTGCGGTCGTTGCCCGCGTGTACGAAGTGATCCTCGGCGTGCTGCACCGGGACGTACACACGGTACGGCGCCAGCCGGCTCCCGGGGAAACGCTCGAAGAGCAGTACCTCACCAAGATCGAGCACCGCCTGGAACTCTGCCGACGCACCGCACCGGAAACCTTCGGGTCATGGCTCCTTGACCCGGAACAGATCGTGATCAACGGGCGGACCCTGCGCAACGTGGGGCCCCTCCTGGTGGCATTGCGGGCCAGCAAGGAATTCCAGGACACCCTGGAACCCTGTTTCCACGCCCTGGTCATGGGTGACACGAACACGGAAAACGTCAAGATCATCAACGTCGAACCCTTGCTCACCGCCCAGCGGGTCATCGAATCCGGCGCCGCCCCCGCCGAGGTCGACTCGGCACTTCAAGCAATCACCGCCGATTCGATCGGGGTGATGTTCCTCGACCCGCGCGCCATCGGCTACCGCAGCGACGGCGCGGACACCAGCGATGACCCGATGTACGACAACAAGCCGTGGCACAACTCCCTCGGACACTACGACGAGATGCACTACGAACAGTTCGAGCTCGACACCCGCACCGTCGACGGGGTGCCCACCATCGACGTCCGGTTCCGCACCGGCAATCCCTACCAACGCGCGTACAACGTCCGCGACGTCGTCGAGCAGGGTGAACCAATCACCGACCAGTCCGGGATGGAGGCACACTTCGCCCGGGTAATGCGATCGGTTTACCAGCTCGACGATCCCGACTCCGCCCAGCACCGGGACGACCCGCACTGGCTGACCCGCTTTGTGTTCACCATGGGCACGCACTTCACCGCGATGCCGCCGTTCCACTTCCTCTCCGAAGTAGACGGGTCCCTGACAGACACTCCGCTGGCGCAACGCCGACCGGTCGCGATCTACGCCGAAGGCATCAAGTGGCTGAACTGGGCTCTTGAAATGCTCGAAGGCACCCGCACCGAGTTCCTCGGAATTCCGGTCCCGGCGACCGGAAACGCGGCCACTACGTAGCACCGCCGAACCCAAAACTCCTTGAACACCATTCCTATCTGAGGACTGACAAATGAACCCTGTCCTGCGTTCCCTTCCCATCTCCGGGCTGGCCGACATGCCTATCGAATCCCGGATGATCGCGACCCCGTGGAGCCGGATGCTCCGAGGCATCGGCCTGGGTCAGTACCCGATCGACTATGACCAGACCGTCGCCGGTTACATCCGGGACACCTTCGATCAGTTGGTCGCGAAAGTGTCCCCGCTGGACACCTACACGCGGTCCTGCCGCGAGCTGGCGGACTTCACGCTCAAGACTGCCGAACCGGGCAGCGACCATAGCTGGGTGGAATCCGCGGTGGATCCGCTGCTGGAATCCGTCCGCTCGGTGCCCAACGCGTACTACCGTGCCATGGCCGGAAGCATCCTCATGGACGCCTTCGCCAAACTTGGGCTGGGACCGCTCCTTACAGCGGACCGTGACTTCCCCGCGGAGGTGCTTGGCATGCTCGACGAGATCGCCCCGGACCAGATCGCGGACGACAACCAGGGCCGCCACGGAGAATACGAACGTGTCTGTGCCAGCAGCGCTGTCTTCCTCGCCCTCGGCCAGCTGGGCCTGGGCGACCGCCTGGTTGCCGCCGAACGGAACCACATCATCGAGGCGCTGGACCTGTTGGACCGGATCCCCATTCCCTACTTCTGCGGCAGGGCCGGCGGGATGCTGATGTCCGTGATCGCACTGCTCGGCTACACGGAGCATATCTTTGACGGCGATCGCGACTACATGCAGGAAGTCCTCGAATACCTGACGAGGGCCGACGAGATCCAAAACTGGCCAGCCTTCGACAACCACCTCACGATCCCCTGGAAAAAGGTCTACCCCCTCCTGACCATGCTCAACGCGGTCGCCATGTGCGGCAGGCCCGAGTACCTGACCCGGCCGGTGGACGCCTTGGCCGTGGCCAAGGAGCTGATGGGCCAGATCCCCTGGAACATCCGGGTCCACATGGCCCAGTACTACGTCATTGCCCTGCACAACCTGGGCCGCCTGGCCGAGGAAATCCCGGACCTTGACTCCTTCATGGAGGACGTCGCCGCTGTTTTGGACATCGTGGACCCTGGGGAGAACTACTCGCCACGGGGCAACGCCTACCCGTACATCATCGAACTGGCGATGATGACCGGCCGGATGGACCTGATCCCGGACGAGGCGCTGGAACGCATGGCCGATTCGTTCCCTGACCTGGACAGCCCCCTCGACCGGGAAAACCGTCCTTTCCCGGTCAGCTACGTGCTCAATATTCTCGGAGAGATCGGCAAACCAGAGCTGCTCTTCACCCCGCGGGAACGTTACGAAGGCCGTTCCGCCATCACCTGGGCCATCGACAACCTCTCCGACGACGCCCTGGTGGAAGGCGACCGGGTCTCCATGATCGATCACGCCCTGCTCAGCTACGCCCTGCGCCTGCGCGGTGCCTCCGCGGGCGAAACCGCGCTGTTCAGTGCGTTCGTGTTCCCTGACTTCGGCCCGGCCCGCTGATCTGACAGCGGCGCATTGACTACTCGAAGGTACGCCGCGTACCCACGTCAACCCTCCGTGGGCAGACAGGCCGGCAGAACCCGCCGGAACTGCTGACAGGCATCACCGAGGGGCAGCCAACATCTGGCTGCCCCTCGGTGCGCCTCCGGTCGTGGCCCCTGATTCCGATCTGCACGCAGCTCCACGATGTGCGGAGCATAGTCGTGCCTGGCGACGGCATCGGCCGCGGGCCGGTGAACCCCGGGGTTCACCGGCCCGCGGCCGATGCTGTGCGTACTGTTTGCCGGCACCTCGGCCCGACGTCGTGGGGCACGTGTCCGCGCTTTGGACCTGTAGCTGCTTCCCCGGACCAACGAAAAGTACGCGGCCCCGATGCTCAAGACCACTAGAGCGCATCTCCCAAAGCGGCCAGCCAGATGGTCATGGCCCGGCGACAACACCCCCAGGTCATCGACTAACGGGGCAGGACAGTCATACCGGACCTGGCGACCAAACCCCGGTTACCGGGGTGCCAACAAATGTAACGGGAGTGGCGGCCGTCGAATCAATCCGCGTGTCCCTGGCTTCGGGTAGTTGAGAGGGCGGTATGGATCGCGTGGAAATACTGAAGTCTGGTGTCGTAGTCCCGGGCCTTTGCCATGGTGAGGAACCTGTCGTTTCGTTCAGCTGATGCCATGAGTTTCCGGCTTTCGAGGTTCCATAGAGTCCCCAGCTGGTCGGCAAGGTCGTCCCCGATGGCGGTGCGGATGTGCCTGCCCAACAGATGGGTGGAGGCCAGGTCCTGGTCGAAGTCGGCACGCTCGAACAGGTCGGCGTCCTTCTCATAGTCGTAGAGGGAGTCGTGGAGGGACGGGCTGTTTTGGTACCACATGCAGACGTAGCTGAGGTCCCGGGCATGCTTTGTCCAGCCCAGGGCTCCCGTGTCCACCCATGCCTTGATTTTCAAGGCGGCATAGCCGGCGGCCGTGGGCACCCGAACCTCGATGCCCTCGGGCAGCCGGTACAGGTCGGCTCCGTCGAAGACTTCCTGGAAGGCGAAGACGTCCACCGTGTGTCCGTCCATGTGGGGGATGGCTGTTCCTGTGGGGTGCTCGATGCCGCCAAAGGGTATGAGGTCCACGGACCGGTTGTCGATGCGGAAACGGATCCGGGTGTCTCCCTCGGGTTCGAGATCGGTGGTGAGGGATTGGTAGGCGGAACGGTCGGCAACGGCGACGGCAATGTCGATGTCGGTGGTGCTGGCCAGCTCCGAATCAAACCCCAGGCCCTTGTGGATCAGGTCGCGTGCCGGCGCGCCTACGAGCATGATCTGCTCATCCGGTCCGGCGGCGATGCCCATGATGCTGCGCAGGACGGTGCACAGGGGGCCGAACTCATGAGCGGAAGATGCGGAGAAGTCGGTCATCGTGCTCCTTCAGGATCGAGGCGGCTTCGCGCTGTCGGGGTTCGCCGCTGGCGAGCAGATCGGCGTACACGAGGGTGCTGGGAACAGCGGGCAGGGTCCCGGCCGGTGTCGGGGCTTCGATGTCGAGACTGCCCGGGTCCGTCCAGAATTTGTGCCTGAGGAAGACATTGGGGTGCTCATCCCTGCGCCACTTGTTCTCCACTGCCATGCGGGGGGTGAACTCGTCGACGTAGATGGTCAGTGTCGATGGTTTGAGCAGATCGGGGAGGGCGCTTTCTCCGCTGACTTCCATCCCCGACGCCAAGGGCCCGTGAAGGCCCGGAGTTGATGATCTGAAGGATTCCAGGGCCAGCTTGGGGGCCAGCTGGTGGGGATAGGTGATGACCCATTGTTCGAAGAGCTCGCGTTGCCTCAGCAGTTGCGGGCCGGGCCCGAGGGAGAGGTATTCCTCCCGTTGGAGCACTTTCAGGGTTTCCTGGGCAAGGCCGACCGATACCCCGGAGAGTGTGCTGATCTCCCTGATCGTCAGGCGCGGGACGTAGGGCCAGGTCAGCAGGACGAACAGCAGACGGGATCTGCCTGCGCTGAACAGATTCACACCCGGGGCGGAAGCGCCGGTCCGGGCGTCCTTCCGCCCGGGTATCCGGCGGCTGAGGCGGCGGCCTCTGACGTCGACATAGACGTTCCCGAAGGCGATGAAGGCGTTGCCGGCCTCATCGACGAAATTCAGGTGCCGTTCCCGGTAGTCTCGGGCCTGCCGTTCGTCGATGTAGTCCTGGATGATCAGGGGCTTGGCCTGCTCTCCGGAGGGAAGGGGTCGTTGTGTCAGGGCATGATCCAGGATCATGAAGGTCTGGCGTTCGGCTCCGCGCTGCAGTGTGAGAAGCGGGTGCTCGAACGCGGGGCGGGACCAATCGGACTCTTCCGCGCGTGCGTCGATGCCGTAGCGGGTCAGATGTTGAACAACAATGGCGATGCTGCTTTCCAGCACGTCGCCTCCTCTGTTCATTTGGACTGAACATTCACTCTAATTGAATATTCATAAAAAATGAACAAGCGGGTGCTGAGATTGGGGCCTGGCGTGCGAGGCCGACGGAGGAGGGCCGGTAGGCAGCTTCACCAGGTGGACGATCCATCCTCCGCCAGCTAACCGCCTGTCTCCGACGCGACGAGAGGGTCTGCCACCGGTTTTGTTGACCGAGTCAACAAAAGCCGGGGCAGACCCCAACAGCCTCAGTTCAGGCTGCATGCTCACCGATGAGCAGTGGACCCCGTTTGACTGCTTCGAGGACGACCCGTGATTCGGCTATTTCGACGGTGCTGAGTGCACCGATGGTGTCATTCTGGAAGTGGAAAAGCGCTTCTTCGTCCTTGAACAGGGCATCGACGAGGAGCCCGGCGTGGCCGGTGGTGGCGGCGCAGTATCGGACGAGTGGATGCGTGGCAAGGCCGGAGCCGATGGTTTCGACGTCTCCGCTGTTAATGTGCAGCCATATCAGTGCTTCGACCTTGTAGTCGAAGAATTCAGGATCCACTTCGGTCCTGACCCGGAGAACGCCAACACCCAAGAGAGCATCCAGCCTCCGGCGGACGGTCTGGGAGTTGATATTGGCGTGTGAGGCGAGCATGGAAATCGTGGCCCGGCCATCCTCGCTCAATTGCTGGATGAGGGTTTGGTCGAGTTCGTCGAGGACAACCGGTCCCGGGCCGGACATGTTTCCCTGGTCGGGCAGGCCCTTGCTCAGGATCCGGATCTGGTCATCTGAAAGGAGGCCTGCCTGCCAGTCCAAGCCGATCCGATAGGGACGCAGCACGGTGCTGACTTCGAAGGATTCGATTCCGGCGATGTCAGGAAGGGTTTCCAAAAGCAACGTCCGGTGGGTTCCGGTGTTCCTGACGAGAACCAGTGCCGCGATGTCTCCGGCGCCTTCCAGAATTGAAACGGAGGAGGCGTCGGGCAGCGCAGCTATGCTCCGTGCGACCGAAGCAACTTTGCTGATTTCAGCGCGGACGCGAAGCAGCACGCCCCGAGCATGCAGCAGCTTGCTCGCATCGACATAGGTGGACACACGCACTCGACCGGTCTCAAGTAGGCTCTGCCCGCGCCGCATGACGGTCCGGGACGGGACGTCGATTGCACGGCTGATCGCTTCCCAAGAGGCCCGCCCGTTCACCTGCAAGGCATTGGCGATGATGTGGTCGAGGTCGGGGCCGTCGTGGTTGCGGGATTCCATGGTGGCTGACCTCAGCATATGATTCGACCGGCGCTTGACGGTTCAAACGCTACCATTACTTCGCCAGCACCCTGCTTTGGCGGCTATTCCAGGAAAGAGTGACTTCCGTTCCTGGTTCGGCGGCCGTGGATACAGGGGCAACTGCACGGATTTCCTGGCCGGCGGCATCGAGCACCAGAAGGAGCTCACTTCCCCGGAACACGCGCGCCGTCACGACTGCCGGGACTGTCGAGTCAAGGCCTTCGGCATTGTTCACTTTCAAATCCTCCTGGCGGATCATGAGGTTTACATCACCGCTAAATTCCGTGGGAGTGGGAACAACAGCCGATCCCAGGCGGGCCCGGCGGACACCGTCAGATGTCACGCTCAGGAGGTTCGCGGCACCAAGGAAGTCGGCCGCGAAACTTGTGGCTGGTCTGGCGTAAAGCTCTTCCGGCGTACCGGCTTGTTCCACGACGCCGCCGCGCATGAGGATGACTTGGTCAGACATGCTGAGTGCTTCGTCCTGGTCGTGGGTGACGAAGATCGTGGTCAGGCCAAGCCGTTTTTGAAGCGAGACGAGTTCAACCTGCATGTCCTCCCTCAACCGGGCATCGAGGTTGGAAAGGGGCTCATCCAAAAGGAGCAGGCGCGGGTCCCCGACGATCGCGCGGGCCAGCGCGACGCGTTGCTGCTGCCCTCCCGAGAGTTGCCGGGGCATCCGCGAGGCCAAGTGATCCATCTGGACCTGTTCCAGCGCATGAACCGCCAGCTCCCTTTGGGCGGTTTTGGTTCCATGCTGCTTTCCGCGCATGCGCAGCGGGAAGCGGACGTTCTCCAGGACGTTCATGTGGGGCAGCAGGGCATAGCTTTGGAACATCATGCTCAGCCGGCGCTTCTCCGGAGCGAGGCCTGTGACGTCCTCGCCTCCTACGGAGATTGTTCCTGAATTCACGGCTTCCAGTCCTGCGATGCAGCGCAGGAGTGTGGACTTGCCGCATCCGCTGGCCCCGAGAAGGGAAACAAAACTGCCGGACGGGGCGTGGACATCGATGCCTTTGAGCACTTCGATGTCTCCGAAGGTTTTGCGGACATCGAGGATTTCGAGATCAGCCATGTTAACTAAAGACCTTTCCAAGGCCGACGATCTTTTCGATCGCCAGGATAGAGATAGCCGTGAGGGCCATCGACATGGTCGAGACCGCCGCGACGGTGGGGGATGCACTGAATTCGAGCTGCCCGTAGATCGCCAGGGGCAAGGTCTCGAACTGGGGTGTGCGGAGGAAAAGGGCAAGCACCGCGTCGTCGAAGGAAACGATGAATGCCAGGAAGGCGCCGGCCACGATGCCCGGACGGCAGATGGGCAGAAGCACATGCCAGTACCTTTGCCACCAACGCGCGCCCATGGTGCGGGCCGCTTCCTCGGTGAAGGAATCCGATCTGGCGATAACGCCCAGTACCGTCCGGATCACGTACGGGACGGTGACAATGACATGCGCGAGGACCAGAATCCAGGACGCGGAGCCGCCCAGCACTTGCGAGACCGTCTGCAGCATCGCAATGGCGAAAATGATGCTGGGCATGGTCAGCGGGGACATCGCGATTGCTTGGAGGACGCCGGATCCAGGGATGCTGTGGCGGGCGATTCCGAGGGCGAACAGCGTTCCGAGAACTGCCGTTGCTGCCGCAGTGGCCACGGCAACTTGAAGGCTGAAGAGGAACGGTGCGATGTAGGTGGCATCGGAGAGTGCCTCGGCAAACCATTGCAGGCTGAAACCGGTCGGGGGGAAGGAAAGGAACCTGCTGGTCGTGAAAGCGGCCCCGACCACCACGGCAAGCGGGCCAAGCATGAAGACGGCAACGGCGACGAGGAAAACGCGTGAAGCGATCCTCAGGGGCAGGGGAGTTGAGCGGACCATTACTTCATCCTTGAACTTGCAAGACGGTTGGTTGCGGCGATGGTAATCAGGACGGCCATCAGCATGAGCATCGCCTGGGCAGCGGCGAAGGGAAGATCGCCGTTGACTGTGGCGTCCTGGTAGATGAACGCACCGATGACCGGCAGTTGGGCGCCGCCAATGAGGTTCGGGGTGATAAACGAACTGATCGAGAGTGCGAAGCAGAGCGTTGCACCGGAAACGATGCCGGGAAGAGCGAGTGGAAGCACCACATGCCAGAAGTTGCGAAGAAAGCTCGCCCCCATGGTGCGGGATGCTTCCTGGAGCCGGACGTCGATTCCGTTGATCACGCCCAGCACCGAAAGCACGGCGAACGGCACCAGGACCTGGACCATGGCGATGTTGACGCCGAGTTCAGTTCCCAACAATCCCTGGTGGGAATTGCTGAGCTCCAAAAAGCCTGGAATCCGGGCGAGGGGTCCGCTGGGGCCCATCAGGATCACCCAGCCGAAGGTCCTGATGACCACACTGGTCATCAGAGGGAGGATCGTCGCGATCATCATGACCACCCGGGCCCGGGCCGACAGCCGGGACATGATGTAGGCCAGCGGAACGGCAATCAGGATGGACGCGATCGTTTGGATGAACGCCATCCGCAGCGTGCGCGCCGAGGCGGTGAGGTGGACGCTGGACTCAAAGAAGTCCGAGAAGTTGGCAAGGGTGAACCCCGGGCTCCCGGTGCTGGTGAAGCTGGCTATCAGGGAGCTGGCAACCGGTATGACGAATGCTATGACGAGCAGTGCCATGACCGGCAGCACCAGGAGCCAGGGTTCAGTGCGTGACTTGTTCATTGGGCGATGGCTTCATTCCATTGTTTGAGCCAGGTTGCCGACTTTTCGCCAAAGGTGGCTCCGCTGAGGCGTTGCAGCTTGTCGAGGCTGCTTCCCCAGACGACCTTCGACTTCAGATCCTCCGGAATTTCCGTCTTCTGGTTTACCGACGAGTACGTCATGCCGCTCACAAACTTCGCCTGGACATCGGAGCTCAGGGCAAAGTCGATGAATTTCGTTGCCAGGGGAATATTGGCCCTGCCGGCAACGGCGTTTGCGGTGATGAACGATGCCATGGATCCTTCCGCAGGGAGGACAAACTCGACCGGTTGCCCGGCCTTGCGGAGGGTCTCGGCGTAGTCCTGGGCGTACGGTGCCAGCCAGATGTCCCGGGAGCTGAAGGCCTGCTGGAGATCGGAGGATGTCTTGATAACCACCGCATCGCCGGCCTTGGCTGCCTGGCCCATGGCGCTGATTCCCGGGGTTACATCATCCGCCGTACCCCCTTTGGCCTGGTTGATGGAGAGCATGCCGAGCGTGCCATAGCTGTTGGAAAGGTCCGTGAAGGCGACGTGCTTCTTGTACTTCGGGTCAAAGACATCGTTCCAGGACGTTGGCTTGTCGATCTTGTCCGTCCGGTAGGTCAGGCCAACGGGGCTGATCTGGATGACCGGCCCTTCACCCTGCTCCAATCCGGACTTCGCCGAGTCGATCAGATCAGCGCCATTGCTGAGCGAGGATGCACTGATCGGTGCGATCAGCTTGTCCCTGGCCGCGGTGGCTTCCTGGCCGCCGGAGAAAAAGACGACGTCGATCTGGGGGCTGGACTTCTGCGCCTGCAGTTGCGCCAGTGCGTCCGCACTGTACAAGGTGACCTGCTTGATGGTCACGTTGTTGGCCTTTTCGAAGGGCTTCACGACGGCGTCGGTGAAGTTCTTCTGCCAGTCCCCACCGAAGGTGGTAATGACCAGCTCGGTCGGGGCGCCCGCAGCCGAACCCGACCCGGTGCCTGGCATGCAGGCCGTGAGCGATGCCAGGACGGCTGTGGAGGTGAAAGCAATCAGTGCTGTACGACGTTTCATCGGAAGATCCTTCTTGTTCGGGAAGTTATTCGGCACGGCCGATGGTGAGTTTTTTCTGGCCGGTGACCCTGATGTCTGCCGATTCCTGGGCGAACTCGGCAAGGCCCTCGGTGATGGTGGCGAAGATGTTGACGGGGGTCCAGCCGAGCGGGCCGAGCGTACGGACGCCACGGTCGTAGCAAACACCGATTTCCCACCACTCGAATGGCAGCCCACCCATCTGGTACGGACGCTGGTAGTACCAGATGACGTCGCCGACACCAGGGATGACCTGCTGGTTTTCAAAGGGAATCGATTCCGGGTCGAAGGTCTGCGCTTCTTCGGGCAGTCCGACCATGACCTCGGGACCGGCATACATGGCGTGCATGGCGTCCATGGTCACCGGCTTTTCCAAGGCATTCCAGAGCGTCTCGCAGGTCTTGGGGGCAAGGTCGGTGTGGAAGGTTGCAATGGCGCGCGGGCCATTTTCGTACTCGAAGTACAGTTTGCGGTTCTCAGTCATGTCAGTTTTCCTTACGGGATTGATGGGTTTTGTGTGATTGGTAAGTCTGTACGGCGGTGACGAACGGAGCGATGAGGCCGATCTGGCCGGCCTGTTCCTCGGGGTTCCGCATTTTTTCCGGGTGCCATTGAACCCCTGCCGCGTACCAGGGGGTAGTCGACTCGATGCCCTCGATGACGCCGTCCTCAGCGGTTGCCATGACCACAAAGCCTTCCGGGCAGTGCGAGATGGCTTGCTCGTGGATGGAATTCACCAGCATTTCCTTCGGACTGGTTGCTTGCGGCTGGTGGACCAGGACGCGATGGCGGTGGTCCAGCTGGTTCTCGGGCATCAGCCCATATGGGTGCTCGCCACGGTGGTGCGGCAGGTCGATCACCCGGCTGCCATGATGGGCGGCCAAGAGCTGCATTCCACGGCATATCCCGAACACCGGCAGCCCTGCATTCTTCGCTGCCACCAGCAAAGCTTGCTCTGTAGCATCCCGGGGGTTGGCTTCGGCCGGCGCCAGGGACGCCGTTCCATCCGCAATCCATGAGCCCAGATCCTCCCCGCCCGTGAGCACCAGTCCGCTCACGGAGGCCAAAAGATCCGTTGCCTCCAACGCGTCGCACTCCGGGATCAGGATCACCTTCAGCCCAGCGTCCGAGATGAACTGCACATACTCCGTGCCGAGGGTGTATAGATCCGTATGTTCACCCAAGTAGGTGGGGAGTTCCCTGCGCCATACCGTCATGGCAACGGTGGGCCGGCTAGACATCGAGGTTCATCCAAACGGATGTCGTGTCGGTGTACTTCTTCAGCGCGTCCGCACCCTTGTCGCGGCCAAACCCGCTCTCCTTGACTCCGCCGAAGGGGAAGCGCATGTCGCCTTCCTCATAGCAGTTGACCCAGATCACCCCGGCCCGTAGGGATCGGGTGACCCGGTGGATGGTGGAAATATCATTGCTCCAGACCGCGGCGGCCAGGCCGTACCGGGTTCCGTTGGCTACCTCGATGGCTTCCTCTTCACTACTGACCCGGATAACGGAGAGCACCGGACCAAACACCTCTTCACGCCCAATGCGCGATGCAGGGTCTACATGGTCCAGAACGACCGGGGCGAAGTAGGAACCGCTCTCCAGCCCTTGGACGACAGTGCGGTCAGGGCTTCCAGCCATGAGGCTTGCGCCTTGGGCGAGGGCGTCAGCAACCTTGGCTTCGATTGCTGCCACCGATGCCGCACTGGCAATCGCGCCGAACACGGTTGCCTCCTCCAGGGGATCGCCCGGCTGCATGGTGGCAGCCACTTCACAGGCTGCCGCCACAGCCTCATCGGCATCCTCTTCCAGCACGATGAGCCGGGCCGATGCGCTGCACATTTGGCCCTGGTTGTAGAACGCTGCCCAGGCGGCAGAGGACGCTGCTGCTTTGACATCGGCTCCCGGAAGGATGATGGTGGCGGATTTTCCACCCAGCTCGGGCCATACCCGCTTCCCGTTGGATTCGGCACTGTATTTCAAGAACGCCCGGCCGGTCGCGGGCGAGCCGGTGAACGTCAGAACATCGACATCGCCATGACGGCCAAGGGCCTGCCCTGTGACGGGACCACGGCCGTTGATAACTCCGAGGACACCGTTGGGGAGCCCGGCCTCGACAGCGAGGGCAGCCAGCTTTAATGCGGAGAAGGGCGTCTGCTCGGACGGTTTCACAACGACGGAATTCCCCACTGCCAGGGCTGGGGCAATCTTCCACGTCAGCATGGTCAACGGGAAGTTCCACGGAACCACGGCAGCGACCACACCTGCCGGCGCTTCGAAAGAGTAGGCAAAGGCCGAGCCTTCGTTGGCGAGAAGCGAGTGCGTGACCTTGTCGCACAGCTCCCCATACCACCGCAGGCATCGCTCCACCGCAGCAACTTCAACATT
The DNA here is from genome assembly GCF_000482545.1 of Arthrobacter sp. 35W. Lineage (GTDB taxonomy): Bacteria > Actinomycetota > Actinomycetes > Actinomycetales > Micrococcaceae > Specibacter. Next base: position 805,295 of record NZ_KI519455.1, on the reverse strand, counting down.
CTGGGCATCCATGAGCGGCTTTCCCATCTCCAAAGAAATGGTCACCGCCAGATCCCGGGCATTCTGCGCCACGAGATCGGCCCACTTCTTGAGGACGATCCCACGGTTGGCCGCCGTGGCCTGCGCCCATCCAGAGGATTCAAACGCCCGGCGGGCAATCGCCACCGCCTGGTCAACATGTTCGGGCCCGGCCGAGTCAATCGACCCGAGCGTGGATCCGTCGCGCGGGCTCGTTACGGGGACCGATTCGGCACCTTCCAAAGCGGTGATTCGCCCATCAAGGAAGGCACCCTCTGAAAGATCAAGATCACTTTGGGGGGCATGCCCGGCTGATCGAAGAGACATCATTGTTCCTTTGAGGCGAAGATTGTGTGGCGTAGTTCACGTTCAATACATTGTGGCACATCCGCCACATATACGCAATCAACTACCGATGCTCGCCTAACTTGACGGTATTACTCTATAAATCCGCCACTCTTCAAGGTCTTCTTCATCACGAACGAGGACGTGTTGGTGGACCGCAAGGGCAAGGGTAATGGCAATGGTGAAGCCGTGATTGCTTGGGCGTTGTGGGCACCTAACCGCCCTGCGCAGGCTCCCCGGTTTCGGGGGAAGGGCCTGGTCGATGACAAACTCCGCCGCATCGCATGAGCATCCTCGCCAAAATTCCGCCGGTCAGCATCCCCCGGGCATTTCTGGAAGGCGGAACCAGGGCCTTCGAAACGCTGGGCGGCATCCTGGATAGCGACATCCGCCACGACTCACAATCCACTGCGTCGGCATCCCATCGGCCGGGCGCCCCAGGGTGAAACCTCTGGATCGGGCAATGACAGCGGCAAATGGATTGCGACTATGTGACTTTTACTGCCATGCTTCGCCGGGCCATTGTGGACGGGAGTGGTTCGCTGGCCACGGCCGTCGGCAAATAGGCCGTAGTGGCCTGTACTCGTCGGCCGCTTGTCGACTGTAGGTGAAGGTGGAAAATGACTCTGCAACCGAGGAGACTCAAGTGTCATTTTTCGAAGTCGTCTGCACCACTTCTACGGCGTCGCCTAACGTGAATCAGCGAGGACTACGGCTGCCACGGATCCGCGCCGGCTGGCATGGCCGGGCAGGAATGTGCCGTGGCCGGCGATCAGCATCCAAAGACCATACGGAGTTGTGCAGACGGCTTCGGCCATTCCGTGCAGACGACTTCGAAAAATGACAAAAGGAACGGCAGTACGCTGCTGGCGGAGATTCTCATAACCATGTGTCGAAACGCTGTCGCTGAATCTCAGTGCTATTTATTAGCTGCCAGACACCGGAGTGTCGTGACGAAGTTGATCGGCTACGCTCGGAAATCGACCCGCCCGCGATTGGCAGATCAGCAAGAAGAGGACTTACTTGCTGCGGATATAGGTCGTGATGGTCTGTGCATCGGCCAAGGCGCCCCGAGGTCCCAGAGAACGCTGCCAAATGGCGCCAAATCCACCGTCACGGCCGAACGAAGATGGCGGCTATACCGCGGCGCTTTCCTCCGGGACAGTCGATAGAACCCGGCTTTCCAGCGCCCCCGCCAGCCGCTCCCGGGCCGTCGCCAGGTGCGCATCCAAAACGTTGGCGGCCTCGGCCCCGCGGCCGGCGGCCAGGTGGTCGAGGATCTGCTGGTGTTCGCCGTGGATCAGCTCCGGATCGAGCAGATGCAGCGATTGCACCCGGGTCATGCAGAGCCGGACTTCACTGACCAAGGATCGGTACATCCTCGAGGTGCGTTCATTGCCCACGGCGTCGATCAGGGCGGTATGGAAGCGCATATCCGGATCCACCATGGCCAGGTCCCCTTCGCCCGCGCGGGCGGCCAGCTCGGCATTGGCTGCCACCGCCGCCGCGGGCACGGTGCCGGTGGAAGCCAGGCGGCGCAGCACCTCGCTCTCCAAGTACGCCCGTGCGAGGTAGATGTCGCGGACGGAATCGGGTCCAAGCACTGCCACGCGGGCGCTCTTGTGGTTGCTGCGCACCAGCAGGCCCTCGCCCACCAGCTTCTCGATGGCCGCTTTGGCGGTGGGCCGGGCGACGTCGTAGCTGCCAGCGACCTCCATCTCCGTCACGGCCACGTCGGCGGTCAGTGTGCCGGCCAGGATCCGGGCGCGCAGGTCGTCGCCGACCGCCTCGACGATGGATGTTGCTGAAACGCGCTGCACCATGGGGGCTGCCTTCCTGTGGGGGTTCCATTCTGTCAGACAGGTGTACTGGTTGTTCATAAGTGATTGTGTACTTGTCAGACAATCCTAATTCTGGCATGATCTCGGACATGACCCGCGCCACCACTTTGGACTCCACTGCCACCTCCCAGCCCACGGATCTGGCCGCCGTGCTGCGCGCCGCCGTCGCCACGGACGGGCAGGTGAAGACCCGCGCCCTGGACCTGCACGCCAACGCCCACGACGCCTCCCATTTCCTGCTGCTGCCCCAGGCCGTGGTGGTGCCCACCGATGCCGCGGAGGTGGGCCGGTTGCTGCGGGCCAGCGCCGAGCAGGGGGTGCCGCTGACCCTGCGCTCGGGCGGAACCAGCCTGAGCGGGCAGGCCGTGACCGACGGTGTGCTGGTGGACGTCCGCCACCACTTCCGCGGCATTGAGGTGCTCGACGACGGCGCCCGGGTGCGCGTACAGCCCGGTGTCACGGTGCGCACGCTCAACGCCCGGCTGGCCCGCTACGGCCGCAAGTTCGGCCCGGATCCGGCCAGCGAGGCCGCCTGCACCATCGGCGGCGTGGTGGCCAACAACTCCTCCGGCATGGCCTGCGGCACCACCGACAATGTCTACCGGACGCTGGAATCTCTCACCGTCGTCCTGCCCAGCGGCACGGTGGTGGACACGGGAGCCGACGACGCCGATGAGCGCCTTCGCGCGCTGGAGCCGGAGATCTTCGACGGGCTGCTGCAACTGCGGCGGCGCGTGGTGTCCAACTCGGAATCGGTGCGGACCATCGAGGCGCAGTTCGCCATGAAGAACACCATGGGCTACGGGATCAATTCGCTGCTGGACTTCGACAGCCCGGCGCAGATGCTGGCCCACCTGATTGTCGGCAGCGAGGGGACGCTCGGCTTTGTGGCGGAGGCCGTCTTCCGCACCGTGCCGAAACTGCCCCAGGCCACCGCCGGGCTGCTGGTCTTCAACAACCTTCAGGAAGCCAACGCCGCCCTGCCCGCACTGGTGGACAGCGGTGCCGCCACCGTGGAGCTGATGGACTCGCTCTCGCTGAAGGTGGGCCAGGGGCTGACCCAGGTGCCCCGCGTCGTCCGCGACCTGAACGTGGTGGACCACGCGGCCTTCCTGGTGGAGTACCAGGCGGACTCGGTGGACGCCCTGGCCGAGCTGGAACAGCGCGCCTCGGCGTTGGTGGGCGGCCTGCGCCTTGGCGCCCCGGCGTCGTTCAGCGCCGACTCCGGCACGCGGGCCGGGCTGTGGCATCTGCGCAAGGGCCTGTACACCTCCGTGGCCGGCGCCCGCCCACAGGGGACGACGGCGCTGCTGGAGGATGTGGTGGTTCCCGTGCCCGCGCTGGGGCGCACCTGCACGGAGCTTTCCGTCCTCTTTGGCCGCTACGGCTACGAGAATTCCGTCATCTTTGGGCATGCCAAGGACGGCAACATCCACTTCATGCTCACCGACCGCTTCGCCAGCGCCTCAGAGCTGGACCGCTACGCCGCCTTCACCGAGGACATGGTTGACCTGGTACTGGGGGAGGGCGGCTCGCTGAAGGCCGAGCACGGCACCGGACGCGTGATGGCCCCGTTTGTGCGCCGCCAGTACGGCGATGAGCTGTACGAGGTGATGCGCCGGATCAAGGTGCTGCTGGATCCCGCCGGGATGCTGAACCCCGGCGTGCTGCTGGACGACGACCCGACCGCGCATCTGCGGCACATCAAGCCGGCGCCACCCGCCGTCGACGCCGAGGTGGACCGCTGCGTCTCCTGCGGCTACTGCGAGCCGGTGTGCCCCAGCAAGGACATCACGCTCACCCCGCGCCAGCGCATTGTCACGCTGCGCGACATGGCGCAGGCCCGGCTGGACGGCCACACGGAGCTGGCCGAACGGCTCAAGCGCGAGTACAACTACGACGGCGTGCAGACCTGCGCCGTGGATGGGATGTGCCAGACCGCCTGCCCGGTGGACATCAACACCGGATCGCTGGTCAAGCATCTGCGCGAGGACGACGCCGGCCGGGTTGAGAAGGCGGTGTGGTCCACCGCCGCGCGCAATTGGGGCGGCGTGACGCGCGGCGCGGGGCTGGCCCTCAGCGTCGTCGCCAAGGTGCCGGCCGCCGTCGTGCTTCCGGCCAACAAGCTGGCCCGCGCGGTGCTGGGCGAGGACACCGTGCCGCTCTATTCCGCCGAACTGCCCGGAGGCGGGGCCAAGCGCCGCCGCCCGGCCCCGGCCGGAACGCCGTCGGCCGTGTACTTCCCAGCCTGCGTGAATGCCATGTTCGGCCCGGCCGCCGACTCGACCCCGGGCGTGCAGCTCAGCTTTGAGCAGCTCAGCGTACGCGCCGGGATCGAGCTGCTGGTGCCTGAGGGCATCGACTCCCTGTGCTGCGGAACGCCCTGGTCCTCCAAGGGCATGGCCGAGGGGCTGGCGCAGATGCACCAGCGCACCTTGGCCGTGCTGAGGGAGGCAACCAACGACGGCGAACTGGACATCATCTGCGACGCCTCCTCCTGCACCGAGGGGCTGATCCACACCATCGAAAGCGAGGAGGTGGTGGCGGGGCGCCGGCCGCTGCGGGTGGTGGACGCCGTGCAGTTCACCGCCGAGCGCATCCTGCCCGCGCTGGGCGATGGATCCAGCTGGCAGCGGATCGACTCGCTGGCGCTGCACCCCACCTGCTCCTCCACCCGGATGGGTCTGAACCCGGCGCTGGAAACGGTGGCAAGTGCGGTGGCGGACACGGTCCAGGTGCCGGAGAACTGGGGCTGCTGCGCCTATGCGGGGGACCGCGGCATGCTGCACCCCGAGCTGACGGCCTCCGCCACGGCGGCCCAGGCGGCGGAGGTGGCCGGCATGGACGCCACGGCGCACGCCTCCTGCAACCGCACCTGCGAGCTCGGCATGACCCGGGCCACCGGATCCGACTACCGGCATGTGCTGGAGCTCTTGGCCGACGTCACAGCGTGATTCCGCGCCCGGGAGGCCCTTGTGCGTCTAAGGTAGTGACCAAGATCCACTAGCCCCACGAAAGGGAACAAATCATGAGCGGAATCATCATTGTTGGTGTCGATGGCAACGAAACGTCCATGAAGGCTGCCCGCACGGCTGCCGACCTGGCCAAGGCACTGGATGCCACGCTGAGCGTTGTCACCGCCTACGGCCAGGACCGGACGGAAAAGGTGGAAATCGGCAACGACGAGTGGTTCCTCTCCACCGCTGACGAGGCCGCCAAGGTGGCCAAGAGTGTTGCAGCAGAGCTGGGCACCGGCGGCGTCACCACCACGTACTCCTCCGTCCAGGGCAAGCCGGCCGAGGCACTCATTGCCGAGGCCGAGCGCGTGGGCGCCACCATGATCGTGGTGGGCAATGTACGCATGCAGGGTCTGGGCCGTGTGCTCGGCTCCGTCGCCAACACGGTGGCCCACAACGCCCCGTGCGACGTCCACATCGTGCGCACCGCCGACTAGCAGCGGCAGCATTTTCCAGGCAGGACCCGGCGGAATCCGCCGGGTCCTGCCTGTTTAACGGCCCGTCCGTGCGGGAATAGCGTGGGCAAAGACCGAGGGGAACAGGTGCCGCGGATTTTCCCCAGACCCGACGATTGGCTTATGGGGGTGGACGGTTCAGGATTTAAGGGTCGGGACGGGAAGAATCCAGAGGACTTTCCGGCGTCTCGGCATCGGTTGCAAAACGGGAGAAGACGATGAGCGGAATTGACGGTCTCATGGCGGAGCCCCGAGACCGTTGGGTTAAAGCGGCCGGAAGAGCACAGGGGTTGGCGGACAACGGTCTGAGCGTGGCCGTGAAGACCTACTACACACGTTATTTTCCTGCCGGGTTGGCCATTCTCCTGGCGGTCGGAACTGCGGGCGGAATCCTGGCTTTTGGAGGAGGCTCGGCGGACTGGGCTTCATACCTGATGTTTGGGGTTGCCCTTGCCGGACTTGGTGTCTTTGTCGGAGGGCTGGTCTACAACGCGAAGAAGGTGGCGCCAGCAGCCCAGGTGGGCAGGGTCGCAGTGGTGCTTTCCCTGCAGGACGAGGAACAGAAAAGGATCCGCCGTCAGATCATCGGAACGGAACCCTTTGATTCAGACCATCGTGAGGTGTCTCGGGGTGCTGCGGTGCAACTGCGGAAAAGCATTGCCACGCAGCTGATCCTGGCACCGGCGCTTCCACTCCTCTTCATCCCCCAAGCCGTGGGTTTCTTCACCCGAGGTGACGACTTGATGGCGTGGCTGATGGCTATTTGCGTGGTGGCCCTCGTGATCGGCATTGCGCTCCTCGTCCGTGACTTTCAGCGGTCGGGCCGATTCCTGGAGCGCACTGCCGAACAAGCCGACCCATAGAGACCATGGCGGATGAACCTGGTGCCGCCGGTGTGGAAGCCCTTGCGATCGGACGTGGTGGCGGGATTCGAACCCGCGTGCGCGGTTTTGCAGACCGCTCCCTGGCCTCTCGGGCACACCACGCCCTTGCAGGATAGGCGGGGTGGAGTGCGGGCTGCCAGCTGTGTTTCCGGGCATTGCCCGGCGTTAAGCCTCGCTACGATCCATTGCCGTCCATGACGAGTCGTCGAATGCCGGCGGCTTCAGTGCCGCGCTGGACAGCACCCAGGGGCGGCGCAGCGCATAGGCCAGCGGAACCACTGCCATCTGCACGCCGCGGGCGGCCAGCGCCACCAGCAGCATGCCCAGGAATGAGACGGCGATGACGGCGAAGATGAGCACCCCGATCAGCAGGGTTCCGGAATAGACCAGCAGATCGTTGACCAGTATGGGATTGTCCATGGCGGTTCTCCTCACCATCCGCCGGTTCAAGCCCGGCCGCGTGCGCTGTGTGGATCTCAGACGCTACGGCGCGCAAGACACGCGGCGCAGGGACGGCGCCGCGTGTCTTGGGACTGCAATGAAGACGTAATGGTGGTTACGGAACGGTCTCATGGACCGGGTTGCTATCCGACCAGGACCAGCCAGATGCTGAATTCCTCCAGGTGCAGGAGCTTGCGCTCGCCGGTGCCCTCCTTGGTGATCCACAGGGCGCCGATTCCGGGAGCGGTTTCGTAGACCCTGCCGCGGTGGACCACCATATCGAGGATTCTGGCCTCCACCAGATCGCCCCGGTGCAAGGGGGCGAGGCTGCGGACGCGGGTGACCTGTTCTTCGCGGGATGTTCCGATGGGGATGTCGATGGACATGACGCACCTCCCTGGCTTTGCGTGCTGTGGCCCGTCCGGGCCATGGCTCCAGTCTGCCGGGGCAAGATTGCGCCTGTGTTACGGCCGCGTAAGAAGTGCGTTCCGGACGATTGTTCAGCGGTAGGTGCGGTGCTGGTTCTCCTGGGTGGACGGGCCGGGGGTGGCGTCGCCAATCCACGGTCCGGTGCCCTCGGAGACGTCGATGATGCCCTCCTCAAGCCAGCGGTAGTCGCCGGCCAGGACGGCGGCGGACAGGGTGGCATCGCCGTCGTCGGTGTTCTCCCACAGGCTGGAAAAGAGCTCGGCGACGCGCAGCCGGGACTGCTCGCAGAAGGCCTCGGCCAGTTCGATGGCGTGCCGGCCCTTGATGGGATCCTCGATCCGGATCATCTCGGCCCGGCTGCAGCAGGCGGCCATGGCGAATAGCTCCGCGCCGATGTCCACGATCCTGCCCAGAAAGGCCTGTTTGCGCTCCAGCTTGGCCTGCCAGCGCCCCATCCCGTAGAAGGTCTGGCGGGCCAGCCGGCGGGATTCGCGCTCCACAAAGCGCAGATGCTTGGCCAGCGGGCCGAACTCGTTGTAGGCGCGCGGATCCTGGCCCTTGCCGACCGCCAGTTTCGGGAGCCATTTGGCGTAGAAGCCGCTGGCGGACACCGCGGCCCGGCCCTTTTCGGCCAGCGTGGCCGTGGCCGAAGCGAGGTCGCCGGCGGCATTGAGGTGGGCGTCCACGGCCTCGCGGGCGATGAGCAGGTGCATGATCTCCGTGGAGCCCTCAAAGATGCGGTTGATGCGCAGATCGCGCAGCAGCTGCTCGGCGGGGACGGCGCGCTCGCCGCGGGCCGCCAGGGACGCCGCGGTTTCATAGCCGCGCCCGCCGCGGATCTGCACCAGCTCGTCCGCGCAGCGGTAGGACATCTCGGAGGACCACAGCTTGGCCAGAGCGGCCTCGATGCGCACGTCCTTCATGCCCGCGTCCGCCAGGGAGGCGGAGAGTTCAAAGACGGCTTCCAAGGCGAATGTCGTGGCGGCCAGGAAGGCGATCTTCTTGCCCACGGCCTCGTGGCTGCCCACCGGCCGGCCCCACTGGGTGCGGGCATTGGACCATTCCCGGGCGATCTTCAGCGACCATTTGCCGGCTCCGGCGCACATGGCCGGGATCGACAGGCGCCCGGTGTTCAAGGTGGTGAGGGCGATCTTCAGCCCCTGCCCTTCCCGGCCCAGCCGGTTGGCCGCCGGGACGCGGACCTGGTGGAAGCGGGTGACGCCGTTTTCAATGCCGCGCAGGCCCATAAAGGAGTTCCTGTGCTCCACGGTGATGCCGGGGGAGTTGGCCTCCACCACGAAGGCCGTGATGCCGCCCTTGGCGCTCTGCCCGGACGCCACGCCGTCGTCGGACACGGCATGCGGGGGGACCACTGCCATCACCACCACCAGCTCGGCGATCACGCCGTTGGTGGTCCAGAGTTTGACGCCGTCCAGCACGTACTCGCTGCCGTCTTCGCTTGGCACGGCAGCGCAGGCCAGCCTGGCCGGGTCCGAGCCCACGTCCGGCTCGGTGAGCAGGAAGGCGGTGACGGCGCCGGCGGCGCAGCGGGGCAGATACTGCTGTTTCTGCTCCGGGGTGCCGAACACCTTCACGGGCTCCGGCACCCCGATGGACTGGTGTGCCGAGACGAGCGCGCCAAAGGAGGGATGGACGGTGCCCAGCAGGGCCAGCGCACGGCCGTAGTAGAGCAGCGTGAGGCCCAGTCCGCCGTATTCGCGCGGGATCTTCATGCCGAACACGCCAATCCGGGCCAAGCCGGCGAGGTATTCATCGGGGATCTTGGCGTCGCGTTCAATCCGGGCGGAATCCAGGGTTTCGCAATAGGAGCGCAGCTCGGCCAGGAATGCCTCGCCGCGTTCGACGTCGAACGGGCCCGGCTCGGGATGGGGGTGGATCAGGGAGAGGTCGAAGTGGCCCAGATAGAGCCCCTTGGCGAAGCTTGGCCGGCTCCAGCTGCTCTCCCGGGCCTCCTCCGCCACCTTCCGGGCCTGTTCGGCCGTGACGGTGGCGCCCGTTCCATCAACCTTGGTGCTCATTGCGGCCCCTTCCGTGGCACCGGCGTGCTCCCGGCCCGGACCCGGTGGCCCGGCGGTTGTCCCCATGCTACGCGCGGGCGGCACGGGCGGCTATGGGTCCATCGGACGGTTCGACGGCGGGTTCCGGCACCGGTTCTGCGACGGGTTCCGCCGCGGGCAAATGCCGGGGGTTCCCTTAAGCTGGAAGGCATGACAGAGCCTGCCCAGGGAATGGCCACCGAGCCCTTCGAGTCCGTCCGCACCTTGTTCAACGCCATGTTGGCGGCGGACCCGGCCTACAGCGCCCAGCTGGCTGTCTACCACCAGGGCGTCCCCGTGCTGGATCTGGTGGGCGGGCCGGAGTTCGACGCCGATTCCATCACCGGCGTCTTCTCCTGCTCCAAGGGCGTGGCCGCCCTGGCCTTCAGCCTGCTGGTGCAGGACGGCGTGGTGGATCTGGATGCCAAGGTCACCAGCTACTGGCCCGAGTTTGGGCAGCATGGCAAGGACGTGCTGTCCGTCCGGCAGCTGCTCAGCCACCAGGCCGGCGTCGTGGGGCTGCCCGGCGGCGTGGTGGTGGAGGACTACAACGACGTCCCCGCGCTGGCCGCGCGGCTGGCCGGCATGGTGCCGCTGTGGCGCCCGGGCAAGGCCTTTGGCTACCACGCGCTGATCATGGGCGTGCTGATGGAGGAGCTCTGCCGCCGCACCACCGGGCGCACGCTGCAGGAGGTGTACGAGGAGCGGATCCGCGCGCCGTTCGAGGTGGACATGTTCCTGGGCCTGCCCGAGGACGAGGAACAGCGCTTCAAGCCCGTGCTCTTCGGCGTGGATCCGAATGCGCCGTTCATCGACCCGGCCTCGATCACCGGAATTTCGGCCAATGTGGCCGCCGGCAACATTCTTGACCTGCCCAACAACCGCCAGGTGCGCGCCGGCGGGAGCACCAGCGGCGCCGGCGTCGGTTCCGCCCGCGGACTGGCCCGGGTCTACGCCGCCGCGAGCACCGGCGTCGAGGGGTCGGAGCCGTTCCTGGCCCCGGCGACCATCGCCGCCATGAGCGAGGAGCAGGTCTGGGGCTGGGACCGCACCTTCAGCCAGGAGAGCGCCTTTGCCGTGGTCTTCATGAAGTCCCACAACCGGGTGGACTTTGGCTCTGCCCGTGCCTTTGGGCACGACGGCGCCAACGGTGCGCTGGGCTACGCGGACCCCCACTACGAGGTCGGTTTTGGCTATGTCCCGCGCTGGTGCGAATTGGGCGGGACGACGGGGCGGGCCATGCAGCTCAGCGCCGCCGTGCGCCGTGCCGTGCTGGACCTTGGCTAGGACCGGAACCGTGAGCAATGACAAACCCGGCCTTCCCAAGCTGACCGACGCCACCGCGGGCGGCATGCTTGTCGACGCGGAGGTGGACGAGGTCCCCGCGCCGGAACCCACCGCCACCAGCCGCGGGCTCAGCCTGCTCTACATCGCCGTCGCCCTGATCCTGTGCGGGCTGAACCTGCGCACCGTGTTCTCCAGCTTCGCCGCCGTCCTGCAGGAGGCCACCGCAGCCACCGGCATGGCACCGGCGCTGGTGGCCCTGCTCTCCACGGTCCCCGTGACACTGCTGGGCGTCTTTGCCCCGGTGGCCCCGGGGCTGGCGCGCCGCTTTGGCGCCGAACGGACGCTGCTGGGCGCCATGGCGCTGTTGACCCTGGGGCTGGTGGTGCGCGGCATCGGCGAGGTGCCGGCGCTGCTGGTGGGCAGCTTTGCCGCCGGTGCCTCGATCGCCATCGTCAACGTCCTCCTGCCCGGGCTGGTGAAGCGCGACTTCGCCCACCGGCTGGGCCTGATGACCGGCATGTACACGATGTCCATCTGCGCCGCGGCGGCGCTCGGCGCCGGATTCACGCACCCCATCTACGAGGCCACGGGCTCATGGCAGTGGGCGCTGGGCTTTTGGGCCATCCCGGCCGCGCTCGCCGCCCTGGTGTGGACGCCCGTCGCGCTGAAGCAGCGGCATGCGCGCCGTGCCCTGGCGGCCACCGGCCCCAGTGTGTGGCGCTCCCGCACCGCCTGGCAGATCACCGGCTTCATGACCATGCAGGCCATGATGTCCTTCAGCGTCTTCGCCTGGCTGGCGCCGATCCTGCGCAGCCGCGGAGTGGACGGCGGCACGGCCGGTGCGATTGTGGCCGTGTCCATCGTGCTGCAGATGGGCGGCTCGCTGCTGGCCCCGGCGCTGGCCGTGAAGCTGCGGCGGCAGAGCTGGCTGAACGCCACGGTGGCGCTGATGACAGGGGCCGGGTTTGCGCTGAGCATCTTCGGCCCGATGCAGGGGATCTGGCTCTGGACAGCCCTCCTGGGCCTGGGCCAGGGGAGCCTGACGGCCGTGGCCCTGACCATGATTGTGCTGCGCACCCGCGACGCCCACACCGCCGCGCACCTGTCCGGGATGATGCAGGGCGTGGGCTACGGCGTGGGCTCGGTGGGGACGCTGCTGGTGGGCCAGCTGCACGCGGCCACCGGGGGATTCGCTGCCGCCGGAGTGATGTTCCTGGTCATTGGCACGGGCTGCGCGGTGTTCGGCCTGCTGGCCGGCCGGCCCCGGTTCATCGAAGACGACGGCAGGCTCGACGGCGGAGCCAAACCCTAGCTTTTCCTCTAGCTTTCCCCGAAGGGGGATGTGATGATCACTGCATGGGCGAGATGATCACACTGTCCGGCGGCGTTTCGGCGTACCTGAAGGGGCCGCCCGGCTGGCACCACGGCCGCCATGCCGAGGCCGTACCGCTGAAGGGCGGCCTGATAGTTCTCCACGAGGTGTGGGGCCTGGTGGACCACATCAAGGACGTGGCGGACCGTTTTGCCGCCGAGGGGTATCTGGTGCTGGCTCCGGACCTGCTGGACGGTGCCGGGCCTAGTCCGTCGGTGCTGGCGGATCTGCAGGAGAAGATGCAGGATCCGCAGGGACGCAACGAGATCCAGCCCCAATTGCGCGAGCTCATGGCCCCGATGCGGGCCCCGGACTTTGCCGCGAAGGCGCTGGCCGGCGTCCAGGCCTGCTTCGAGCACCTCAACGGGCTCGAGTCCATCGGTTCCCTGGTCGGCGTCGTCGGCTTCTGCTTTGGCGGGAGCTACAGCTTTTCCCTGGCCGTTGCCGAGCCGCGGCTGAAGGCGGCGGTGCCGTTCTACGGGCACGCGGACTTCACCGCGGAGCAGCTGCGCGGCATCACCGCCCCGGTGCTGGCCTTCTACGGGGAGAAGGACGAGCGGCTGATGGCCACCCTTCCGGCTCTGCGCGAGTCCATGAAGGCAGCGGGCGTGGACTTCACCGCCGTCGTCTATCCCGATGCCGGCCACGCCTTCTTCAATGACACGAACGCCGCAGCCTACCGCGAAGACGACGCCGACGACGCGTGGTCGCGCACCTTGGAGTTCCTCTCGGACAAACTGGCCTGAGTCCCCAACGAAAAATGCGCCCGCTCACGGGTTTCGACACCGGTGCACGGTGGCGGAACCCGCAAACGGGCGCAGAAAACGCAGCGGCTGTCAGCCGACGATCTTCAGACCGGTGTTCCAGTTGAAGGTCTCGAAGGCGGGGTTGGCCTGCAGGGTCATGACCAGGAACTGGAAGCCCTCCAGCTCGCGGGAGCGCTTCAGGCCACCGGCCACGATGGGGCGCATGCCGCCGTCGGCCACCAGCGAGCTGACCGCAGCCGTGGCCGCCTCGCTGTCGCCGGCAATGAAGATGTCCAGGGTCTGGCCCTCGGCCTCGCCCGCCACCAGGGTGCCGGCAAAGGCGGTGTTGAAGGCCTTGACGACGTCGGCGCCGGCCGGAGCCAGCGCTGCGATCTCTTCGGCGGCCGAGTTGCCCGGCTCCACGACGAGGGAGTCGAAGGTGGCGAAGTTGACCGGGTTGGTGATGTCCACGATGGTCTTGCCGGCCAGCGCGCCGCCGTAGGTGGTGACAACGGACTTGGCGGCGTCGAACGGAACGGCCAGAACCACGATGCTGCCCGCGGGGGATTCGGCGGTGGTGCCCGCAGTGGTGCCGGCGCCCAGCTCTGCGGCGAGGGTCTGGGCCTTGGCGGCATCCTGGCCGAGGATCTGGACAGTGCGGCCTGCTGCGATGGCACGGGTTGCGATGCCGCGGGCCATGTTGCCGTTGCCGATGATGGTGACGTTAGCCATTTTCTGCTTCTTTCCGAAGAGGGTTGCGAGGAAGTTCTTCACGGGAGTGTCCTTGTGGAGAAGGTTGTTTAGTTGAAGCTTCAACTGAATCTACAACTAAACATACGCTTGAATACTTGAAGCGTCAAGTGTTTCGTTGAATGACGCAATCCACCCCCGGCGGCACACGGGCGCCGGCGCGTGAAAAGATGCTTGGTATGGGAGAAGCGGAAGAACCTACACAGTGGCTGAGTGCCGACGAACGCGCGGCCTGGCTGGCGCTGCTGTCCACCACCACGCTGCTGCCGGCAGCCCTGGATGCGGAGCTGGTGCGGCTGGGGAAGCTGTCCCTGTTCGACTACAACGTGCTCGCGATGCTCTCGGAGTCGGCCGAGCGGCGGCTGCCGATGAGCGAGCTCGCCGCGCGCACCAGCGCCTCACTGTCCCGGCTCTCCCATGTGGCAAAGAAGCTTGCGGCCCGCGGACTGGTGGCCCGCAGTGCCGATCCCTCCGATGCCCGGGTGACGGCGGCGTCCATCACCGACGAAGGCATGGCCCTGGTGGAAGAGCTGGCGCCGCTGCACGTGGCCCACGTCCGCCGTCTGGTGTTCGACTCCCTTGACGCGCGCGACGTCGCCGATCTGGCCCGGATCGGGCGCAAGGTGGTCGGCCGGCTGCAGGAGGACCACTGGATCCTGCGCACTCCTTCACCGTAGGCGCAGTCCAAGCCCCTACTCGTAGAACTGCGGCAGCGCCACGGACGGCGTGGTGGACGGCGGAACGTTGTTGCTGCGCAGCACGTGCCCCATCACATTGTTGAAGACCGGGGCCTGCGAGATGCCGTAGATGTTTCCCTGCGGGCGCTGCACCGTCACCAGCACCACGTACTGCGGATCGTCCATCGGGGCGATGCCGGCAAAGGAAGCGGTGTAGCCGGAGAAGCCGACGCCGTTCTCGGCGGGCGCCTCGGCGGTGCCCGTCTTGCCGCCGATGCGGTAGCCGGGAACCTTGATGTCCTTGGCGCCGCCGGCGGTGACAACGCTTTCCAGGATGTCCTTCACCTGGGCCGCCGTCTGGGGGCTCACGGCCGTGGTGCCGGGTGCCTGCGGCACCTTGTGCTCGGTGCCGTCCGGATCGATGTAGGAATCGATCAGCTGCGGGGCCAGCCGCACCCCGTTGTTGGCAATGGTCTGGTACGCCATCGCCGTCTGCAGCGGGGTCTGCGAGACGCCCTGGCCGAAGAGCACTGTGAATTCCTGGCGGCCGTCCCAGTCCTCCGGTTTGGCCAGGATGCCGGAGCTTTCGCCGGGCAGGGGAATGCCCGTGGCCTCCCCGACGCCGAACCTGCGCAGGTAGTCGTAGCGCTGGTCCGGGGTGAGCTTCTGGCCCACCATCACCGTTCCGGTGTTCAGCGAGTCGCCGATGATGCCGGCAAAGGTGCGCTGCTCGGTGCCGTGCGGGGAGGCGTCCTGGAACGTCTGGCCGTTGACCGTATAGCTGGGCGGCACGAGGACGTGCGACAGCGGGGTGATCAGGCCCTCCTGGATGGCGCCCGCGGCCGTGATGGTCTTCTGGGTGGAGCCGGGCTCGACGGCGGCGCTGACGGAGCGCACGCCGCGGTCCTTCGCGTCGGTGGCCCAGGGCTCGTTGGGATCCACCATGTGGTCCTCGGCCAGGGCCAGCACCTTGCCGGTCTTCACCTCGACCACCACGATGTTGCCCCATTGGGCGCCGAATTTCGCCACCTGGTCGCTGATGGCCTGCTGGGCGTAGTACTGGATGTCGGAGTTGATGGTCAGCTTCACCGACTTTCCGTCCACCGCCGGGACCACGGTGTCCGGCGCCGTCGGAATCACGATGCCGTTGGCGCCGCGCTGGTAGGTGCGGCTGCCCTCGGTGCCCGTCAGTTCGTCATTCATGGTTTGTTCGATGCCTGCGCCGCCGGAGTCGTTGAGGTACCCGACGATGCCGCCGCCGACGGCGCCGAGGGGGTAGGTCCGTTCGCTGAGGGGCTCGGAGTAGATGCCGGGCACGCGCAGGGCCGCGACCTTGGATTCGATGTCGGGCGTGACGCCCTTGGCGACGTACATGAAGTCCGTATCGCCCGTGACGGCCGTGCGGACGTCGGCTTCTGACATGTTCAGCACATCGGCCAGTTCGCGGATGCCCTGGTCCCGGCTGATGGTCTCCACCGTGCCGGCCGCGTTGCGGCGCTTGAACTCGGTGGCCTCGGTGTTGTTCCGCGGCGAGGCGGTGATGTTGTAGCGGATGATGCTCTCCGCCAGGACGTTGCCGTTGGCATCGAGGATCTTGCCGCGGGTGGCCGGGAGCTTGGTGACCACTGTGCGCTGGGCGGTGGCCTCCTGGGCCATGCCGTCCAGGTCGAGGCCCTGGATCACCACGAGCCGCCCGGAGATCACCATCAGCAGCGCCATGATGCCGACCAGGCCCAGGCGCACGCGCTTGTTGGACTTGAATGCGCTGGGAATCTTGTTTGCGCCGGGTCGCGGGCTGCGCTGCCTGGTCATTGTGTAGCTCTCCTTGCCGTGGCTTCGATTAAGTCTGGCAAGCTGCAGACGGTTTGTCCCAAAGGGCGCGGCCCTCACAGGAACTAACGGAGCACTCACAGGAATCAATTAGCGCATAAACATGTTTCGTAATGAATGATTTCATCGGGTACCCTAGGTAAGGCTTGCATAACTTAGCACGCCCTCACGCACCATGCACCTAGGAGAAATCGTGGAATTTTCGCGCCGACAGGGCCTCAAGCTCGGACTTTTGGCATCCATCGCTGCCGCTGGCGTTTCGCTGGCCGGATGCTCCACCGGGGCCGTTGGAACGGGCGGAGCCACCACGGCGGCCGGTGCTGCCGACGCCTTCCCGGTGACCATCAAGCACGCCTTTGGTGAGACGGTTATCAAGTCCGCCCCCGCCCGCGTGGCCACCGTTGCCTGGGTCAACGCCGATGTGGCACTGGCCCTGGGCGTGGTTCCGGTCGGCATGCCCACCGATGAGTGGGGTGCCAACGACAAGGGCTCCACCCCGTGGAAGGACGCCGCCCTTGAGAAGGCCGGCGCAGCCATCGGCACCTCCAAGGCCCCGGCCCAGTACTCCGAGGCCGACGGCATCAACTTCACCGAGATCGCCAAGACCAGCCCGGATGTCATCCTGGCCGCCTACTCCGGCCTGAGCCAGGAGGACTACGACAAGCTGAGCAAGATCGCTCCCGTCGTTGCCTACCCGAAGCTGGCCTGGGGCACCTCCTGGGAAGATGCCACCACCATGATCGGCACGGCACTGGGCAAGTCCGCCGAGGCCAAGAGCCTGATCACCGCCACCGAGGCGACCATCAAGGCCGAGGCCGCGAAGTACCCGCAGATCGCCGGCAAGACCTTCATCTACGGCAACCTGGAGCCGGCCAAGGCCGACGGCGTCAACGTCTACACCGCCGACGACAACCGCCCCAAGTTCCTCTCCAGCATCGGCATGAAGCTGGCGCCCGTGGTCGAGAAGAACCAGACGGCCGACAGCTTCTACATCGAGTGGTCCGCGGAAAAGGCCAACGAGCTCGATTCCCAGGTCTTCGTCAGCTGGGTCCCGGACAGCTCCACCAAGGAAGCCATCGTGGCCGACCCGCTGCTGGGCCAGATCCCCGCCGTCAAGAAGGGTGCCTTCGTCGCCGATTCGGACCAGACGCTGACCTTGGCCATCTCGGCCTCCTCGCCGCTGAGCCTGCCCTGGGCGCTGGAGAAGTTCCTCCCGCAGCTCGGCGACGCGGCCAACAAGGCCTAGCCTCCATCATGGCAACGAGTACGACGGCGCCGGGCACCGTGGCGTCCACGGCCGCCGCTGCGGGGAATCCCGCGGCGGCGGCCGTGGGGCGCGCCCGCCGGCCGGCTGCCCAGCGGGTGTGGGCGGTGGCCGCCGTCGTGGTCCTTGGCCTGCTTGTCCTGGCCTCGCTGGCCGTGGGGGCGCGCTATGTGCCGCTGCCCGTCGTGCTCGATGCCCTGGCCAACCCCGACGCCGCCAACGGGGACCATGCCGTGGTCATTTCGCGCATCGCGAGGACTGTGGCGGCCCTGCTGGTGGGTGCCGCGCTGGGCCTCTCCGGCACGGCCATGCAGGGCCTGGCCCGCAATCCACTCGCCGATCCGGGGATCCTGGGCGTCAACGCCGGCGCCTCGCTGGCCGTCGTCGCGGCCATCTTCTTCCTCGGCGCCGCCAGTGTCTCCAGCTACATCTGGTTCGCCTTTGCCGGCGCCGCCGTGGCCGCCGTCGTGGTCTATTCCGTCGCCAGCCTGGGCCGCGAGGGGGCAACCCCCGTGAAGCTGGCGCTGGCCGGTGCCGCGGTGTCGGCCGGTCTGGTGTCCATCATGAGTGCCTTGCTGCTCAGCAGCCAGGATTCGCTGGAGCTGTTCCGCCGCTGGCAGGTGGGCGCGCTGGCCGGGAAGTCGTGGGAATCCATTGGCACGGTGGCGCCGTTCATGGCGGTGGGCATGGTGATTCTGCTTTTCACCGGAAAGCTGCTCAACAACCTCTCGCTCGGTGACGATGTGGCCCGGTCGCTGGGCCAGCGCCCGGGTCTTGGCCGTGCCGTCTCCGCCGTGGGCATCGTGCTGCTCTGCGGCTCCGCCACCGCACTGGCCGGCCCCATCGCCTTCATCGGGCTGGTGGTGCCCCATCTGCTCCGCGCCCTGGTGGGCCCGGACTACCGCTGGCTGCTGCCGCTGTCCCTGGTGGCAGCCCCGGCCGTGCTGCTCTTTGCCGATGTGCTGGGCCGCGTCCTGCTGATGCCGGCGGAAATCCCCGCCGGCATCCTGGCCGCCTTCATCGGCGCACCGGTGTTCATCGCCGTCGTCCGCCGCGGACGGAGCGCGGCCCTGTGAGCACGCCAGCGACCCCCATCGTGGCCCGCGCGCCCGGCGGCAGCGCCGTCCGCAACCTCCGCCGCGGCCCGCGCCGCCGCCGCCTGGCGGCCACCGGCACCCTGGCCCTGCTGGTGCTGGGCCTGCTGGTCGTGGACATCCTGCTGGGCAGCTACACCATCACCATCCCTGACTTTGCGCGGCTGCTGGCGGGGGAGCACATCCCCGGTGCCAGCTTCATCGTGATGGAGAACAAGCTGCCGCGCGCCGTCATCGGCCTGCTGGCGGGCGTGGCCTTCGGCCTGTCCGGCGCCATCTTCCAAACCATGCTGCGCAACCCGCTGGCCAGCCCGGACATCATCGGCATCAGCTACGGAGCCTCCGCCACGGCCGTTGCCGCGATCGTGTTCTTCGGTGCCGCGGGCGCCACGGTGTCGGTGGCCGCCATCGCCGGAGCCCTGGTGGTGGCCCTGCTGATCAGCCTGCTGGCGCGCGGGCGCGGCGGCTCGGGGCTGATCCTGGTGGGCATCGGTGCCGCGGCCTTCATGAATGCCGCCGTCACCTTCATGCTGGCAAGGGCGGACATCAACAACGCCCAGTCCGCCATGATCTGGCTGGCCGGCTCGCTGAACTCCAGCAATTGGGAGCGCGCCTCGGTGTTGGCCGTTTCGCTGGTGGTGCTGCTGCCGGTGGCATTCCTCCTGGCCCGCAGCCTGGGCGGCATGCAGCTGGGCCAGGACACGGCGTCGGGCCTGGGTTTCAATGTTCCCCGGGGGCGGCTCGCGCTCACCGTGCTGGGCGTGCTGCTGGCGGCCCTGGCCACCGCAGCGGCCGGTCCCATTTCCTTTGTCGCCTTCCTCTCCGGCCCCATCGCCAAGCGGCTCAACGGCGGTGCGCCGTCGCTGCCGATGGCCGCGCTGGTGGGTGCGGCGATCGTCCTGGGCGCAGATTTCATCGCGGCCAATCTTTTGCCCACAGCCCTGCCCGTGGGCGTGGTCACCGGGGCGCTCGGAGCACCGTTCCTGCTCTGGCTGCTGATCAACACCAACCGCAACAGCCAAGGAGGCTGAGATGACAGGACCAAGCGAAGGCACCCTGGGTGCCCGCGGGCTCTCGCTGGGCTACGGCGACCGCCGCATCGTGGACGACCTCTCGGTCGAGCTGCCCGAGGGCAAGGTGACGATGATCGTCGGCGCCAATGCCTGCGGAAAATCCACCCTGCTGCGCGGCCTGGCCCGGCTGCTCAAACCGAGCTCCGGCGTCGTCGTCCTGGGCGGCAAGGACATCCACAGGATGCCCACCCGGACCCTGGCCCGGCAGCTGGGCATCCTGCCCCAGACGCCCACAGCACCGGAGGGCATCACCGTGGCCGAGCTGGTGGGCCGCGGCCGCAGCCCGCACCAGGGCTGGTTCAGGCAGTGGAGCAGCGAGGACGACGACGCCGTCGCGGCAGCGCTTGAGGCCACCGGCACGCTGGAGCTGGCCACGCGGAGCATCGATGAACTCTCCGGCGGGCAGCGCCAGCGCGTCTGGATCGCCATGGCCCTGGCCCAGCAGACGGACATCCTGCTGCTGGACGAGCCCACCACCTACCTCGACCTGGCCCACCAGGTGGAGGTGCTGGATCTGGTGGCGGAGCTGAACGCCGCGCGCGGCACCACCGTGGCCATTGTGCTGCACGATCTGAACCTTGCGGCCCGCTACGGCGACCACCTGATTGCCATGAAGAGCGGGCGCATCATCGCCCAGGGGGATCCGGCGGACGTGCTGGATGCCGCACTGGTCCAGGAGGTCTTTGGCTTGGAATCCCTGGTGGTGGCCGATCCCGTCTCGGGCACGCCGCTGGTGGTGCCGCTGGGCCGCGCCGGGCGCCGGATCGCCGCTCCCACCGCCCCCTCCTTTGTTCCCGCACCCGTTTCCCCCGTTTCCACTGTCTCCACTGTCGAAGGAATCCCCGCATGAGCGCCACCGCCGTCAAGCCGGAGACCATCCGCCCCATCCGCGCCTTCGAGGTGTCCGTTGCGGCCGTGCAGAAGCTCTCGCCGCACTTTCTGCGGATCACCTTCACCGGGGGCGATCTGGACTACTTTGGCTCCAACGCCGCCGGGCAGACCCTGGATCTGCGCATCAAGGTGATGATTCCCTCGTCCGGCTTCCCGCTGCCGGACTTCGGCTCGATGGATGAGGGCTGGTACCAGCAGTGGCTGGCCATGGACGCGGACACCCGCGGGTTCATGCGGACCTACACCGTGCGCCGGTTCCGCTCCGGCTCCCCGGGCATCGACGGCGTCCCGGCCGTGGCCGCGGAGCTGGACGTGGACTTTGTGCTGCACCTGGACGGCGGCTCCGGCCCGGCGGCGCTGTGGGCTGCCTCGGCTGCGCCGGGGGACAGACTCACCCTCATCGGCCCCGACGTCCGTGCCGGCGACTGCCTGGGCATCGAGTTCGCCCCCGGGGGTGCCTCGCGCCTGCTGCTGGTGGGGGACGAGACGGCCGTGCCCGCGATCGCCGCAATCCTGGAAACCCTGCCCGCCGCCACTACGGGGCACGCCATCCTCGAGGTGCCCTGCGCCGAAGACTTCCTGGACCTGGCCACCGACTCCGGAATCCAGATTTCCTGGCTGGCCCGGGGCGGGAACCCCAACGGGGCACCGCTGCAGGAGGCCGTCCGCCGGGTGCTTGCCCCGGCGGCCTGCGATCTGGGCGATGAGCCGGAGGCCGTGGATGTGGACACGGACATCCTGTGGGAAACCCCCGAACCTGCCGACGTGGGCAGCGGCCTCTACGCCTGGATCGCCGGCGA
The DNA here is from genome assembly GCF_000482545.1 of Arthrobacter sp. 35W. Classification (GTDB taxonomy): domain Bacteria; phylum Actinomycetota; class Actinomycetes; order Actinomycetales; family Micrococcaceae; genus Specibacter. Next base: position 784,024 of record NZ_KI519455.1, on the reverse strand, counting down.
GGCGGCCGCCGTGCGCGAACTGCGGCGCTACCTGGTGCGTGACGTCGGCATGGACAGGAACTCCGTGGCCTTCATGGGCTACTGGCGGCTCGGCAAGGCCCAGCGCAGCTAGGATCTGCGCGGCCCGCAGCCGCCGTCGCCGACGGGCGCCGCACCCGGGAGCATGAATGCCGCCGGGGAACATGTCCACGCATGTTCCCCGGCGGCATTCATGCTCCCTTGTGCATTTTCTACACCTTCTACGCCGCAGAACCCTCGGGGGCGGCCAGGGCGGCGAGGATCCGGGCCAGCTCGGCCCTGTCGGACTCCGGAAGCCGGGAAAAGTATTCGGTGGCCTTGCCGCGGCGGGCGGAGCCGACGTCGTCGAACAGCGCCCGGCCGGCCTCCGTGGCCGCCACCAGGGTTGCGCGGCGGTCCGCCGGATCGGGCGTGCGGGCCAGCAGGCCCTTGGCTTCGAGCTGGTCCACCACCTCCGTGGCCGAGCGCGGGGCGATCCGCAGCCTTTCAGCCAGGTCCTTCACCCTAAGGCCCGACGGCGGCGCCTCCGTGGGGCAGGGACCTCCAGCGCCGCCGTCGCCGCCAGGCCCTCCACCGCGTTCGGCGGGCGGCCCGCCGCGTTCCAGCGTGGCCAGGGCCCGCCACTGGTGCGGTGTCAAACCCCACGGTGCCAGCTGTTCGGCCCAAGTGCGCCGCAGTCCACGGAAGGCGGCGTGGAAGAGCTCGCCAAGATCGGCGTCGCCCGCGGTGTGCGGCTGTTCAGTCATGGATTCAACAGTAGTCGAGGATTTGGAACTATTGACAGGCAGCCACATAGTGAGGTAACCTCTGTATTAACGGGCGCGAACCCGCACCCGCACACCTTTATCCAAGGAGGTGGTGCATTTGGCAGAGATCCTTCATGCCGATTCCCCCGCCCAATCGGGCACCCCGCGCGACGCAATGGCCCGAGGCGGCAACGCCGGCGGCCGCGGCCCGGCGCGCGTCAACCCCGCCGACCGCTCCCAGCTGGAGCGCCATCCGGTCAGCCTGCGCCGCATCGCGGCCCTGTTCTCCCCGCACAAGGCGGCCATCGCCGTCGTCGTGCTCCTTATTTCCCTTTCCAGCATCATCTCGCTGGCCCAGCCGTTCCTCATCCGGCACATCATCGATGAGGCCCTGCCCAACCGCGATCTGCGCCTGCTCGCGTACCTCGCCGGCGGGCTCGTTGCCGTCGCCGCCGCCACCTCGGTCATCGGCGTGGTGCAGACCTGGATGGCCACCGCCATGGGCCAGCGCGTCATGCACACGCTGCGCACGCGACTCTTTACGCATCTGCAGCGTCAATCGCTGGCCTTCTTCACCAGGACCCGCGGGGGAGAGGTGCAGTCGCGGCTGAGCAACGACATCTCCGGCATGCAATCGGTGGTGACGTCCACGGCCACCTCCATCGCGGCCAATCTGACCACCGCCGTCGCCACGGCCATCGCCATGGTGGCTCTGTCCTGGCAGCTGAGCCTGCTCTCGCTGGTGGTCATCCCGCCGGCCATCTGGTTTTCGCGCCGTGTGGCCCTGATGCGCCGCGACATCACCACTGCCCGGCAGCGCGAACTCGCCGGCATGTACACGCAGGTGGAGGAGGGGCTGTCGATCTCTGGCGTCCGGCTCGCCAAGACCCTTGGCACCACCGCCCGCGATGCCGGCCGTTTCACCGCCAGCTCCGAGCGCCTGATCGATCTGGAGATGCGCTCCCAGCTGGCCGGGCAATGGCGGATGGCCACCATGTCCGTGGTCTTCGCCGCGATCCCCGCCGCCGTCTACCTGGCTGCCGGCCTGCCCGGTGCCGCCGGGATGAGCATCGGCACCATCGTGGCGTTCACCGCCCTGCAGAGCACCATCTTCCGGCCCATCATGGGCCTGTTGAACGTCGGTGTGCAGTGGGTGGGTGCGATGGCCCTGTTCAGCCGCATCTTTGAATACCTGGACCTGGTGCCGGAGGTCCCGGCCCCCGCCAAACCGCGCGCCGTGGAGCCGGCCAGGATGCGCGGCGAGGTCCGCTTCGAGGGCGTGTCCTTTGCCTACGACGGCGGACCGGAGGTGCTGCGCGGCATCGACCTGCTGCTGCCCGCCGGTACGACGACGGCAGTGGTGGGCGCCACCGGCTCGGGCAAGTCCACGCTGGGCTCGCTGCTGCCTAGGCTGCACGATGCCACCGCCGGCCGGGTCAGCATCGATGGCATCGACGTGCGGGAGCTGGCGCCGGAGGATCTGGCGGCGCTGGTGGGGGTGGTCTCCCAGGAGACCTATCTGATCCACGCCAGCATCCGCGAAAACCTGCTGCTGGCCGCCCCGGAGGCAGGGGATGAGGAGCTGTGGTCCGCCCTGGAGGCGGCACAGATTGCCGCCCTGGTGGCGTCCCTGCCCGAGGGGCTCGACACGGTGGTGGGTGCCCGCGGCCACCGCTTCTCGGGGGGTGAGCAACAGCGGTTGGCGATTGCCAGGACCATTCTGCGCGACCCCCGCGTGCTGGTGCTCGATGAGGCGACATCCGCCCTGGACAACACCACCGAGGCCGCCGTGCAGCAGGCGCTCGACGCCCTGGCGCACGGCCGGACCACGCTGACCATCGCGCACCGGCTCTCCACGGTGGAGGCCGCGGAGCAGCTGGTGGTGCTCGACGGCGGCGCGATCGTTGAGCGCGGCACCCCGGCCGAGATGCTCGCGGCCGGCGGCGCCTACGCCCGCCTTGCAGCGGCCGGTGAAGCGCTGGACATGGCGGCCTAGTGGTAGGCGCGGCGGGCCACGGCCCAGGCTCCGCCGGCCATCGCGGCGGAAACGCCAAACGCCACGGCGTAGCCCAGGTTGCCCATCCCGATCAGCGAGGCGAAGACGGCACCCACCACGCCCAGCGAGGCGGAGGTGGTGAGGGTTTCACTCAGCTGCAGGGCGGAGGAATTGCTGCCCTGCTCGCTCGGCGCGGACTTCTCCAGCACCAGAACGGATTGCGTGGGGTAGCACCAGCCGATGGCCAGTCCGCCGATGGTCCAGCCCACCCAGGCGAGCCACACGGGCATGCCCGGCAGCAGCACCAGGGCCACGACGCCCACCGAGGCGAACACGCCGAAGGAGCCCAGGACCAGCGCCCTGCGCTGGCCGATCATCCCGCGGCCAACCATCCAGGCGCCGATGGACCAGGTCACGCCGCTGACGGTCAGGGACAACCCCGCCAGCCAGGCTGGCATGCCGCGTTGCTCGATCATATACAGCGGGAGGTATACATCCGCCACGGTGAAGGCGGTGCCGACCAGCCCGCGCATCAGCACCAGCGATGGCAGCCCGCGCAGGGCCAGCCATGTGCCGCGCGGCAGCAGCCGGGGCACCGCGAAGGCCAGCACGGCAATGGCCAGCAGCAGTTCCGGCACCCACCAGGGCTGAACGCGGGCGCTGGCGTCGCCCAGGGCTAGCACCGCGGCTGCCGCTGCGGCGGCCCAGAGGGGCTTGCGCAGGGCGGCGCGCCGGACGGCGGGCCCCGGCGCGGCGCCGTCGTCGGCGGGAAGGGGCACATTGACCTTTGCCCCGCGGATCCCGGAGTACGCCAGGGCGGCGGCGGCCACCGCGAGCACGGGCACGGAGACGAACACCCAGCGCCAGCCGAAGTGGTCCGTGACCAGTCCGCTGATGGCCGGGCCAACGATGGAGGGCAGCAGCCAGGCGGCGGCCAGGGCACCGAACATGGGTGGACGCAGCTGCGCGGGGAAGACGCGGGCGATCACCACGTACAGGGCCACACTGTCCAGCCCCGTCCCAATGCCCTGCAGGGCCCTCGCGCCCACCAGGATCTCCATCGTGGGGGCGCCGGCGGCCAGCAGCAGGCCGATGGCGTAGATCGCCACGCCGGTGAGCAGCGGTTTGAGCGGCCCGGCGCGGTCGATCCAGAGCGCGGCAACGGCCATGGAGACCACAGAGGTGGCCATGGTGACGGCAAAGGCCAGCCCGTACAGCGGCAGGCCATTGAGCTCGGCCGCCGCCTTGGGCATGGCTGTGGTGATGGCGGCCACGGAGTACGCCACCATGAAGCCCAGACCGAAGAGCCCGATGGTGGCCTTGCGGTATTGGGGGCTCCAAATGGAGGTCTCGGCAGGTGCTCCTCGTTGAGCAACTGGTTGTTGGGTCATGGGGTGCCGGGCCCTCCCGCCGGCTGGGATGCGTCCACGGGACGGCGGGTGGGGGCGGAGATCATAGGATAAGCGTAGCCAGTTCAAAGCAGTGGAGGTCACCGTGGATTTTTCGGCACGCTACGTCGCTCTGGGCGACTCTTTCACCGAGGGTCTGGGTGACGCCGATCCCGCCCTGCCCAACGGCGTGCGCGGCTGGGCGGACCGTGTCGCCGAGGTGCTGGCCGACGGCGCCGACGGCAGCTTTGGCTATGCGAACCTGGCCATCCGCGGCAAGAAGATGGACCAGATCCTCACGGAGCAGATCGATGCCGCCGTGGCCATGAAACCAACCTTGGTGACCATCTACGCCGGGGTGAATGACATCCTGCGCCCCCGCGTGGACATTGACGCCATGATCTCCCGCTACGACGACGCCGTCGCCAAGCTCTCCGCCACCGGCGCCGAGGTGCTGATCTTCACCGGCTTCGACGCCAAGACCTCCAGCGTCTTCTCTGCCATGCGCGGGCGCACGGCCATCTACAACGAGCTGGTGCGCGAGGTGGCGGACAACCACGGTGCCGCATTGGTGGACTACTGGCGCTTCGAGGAATACAACGATTGGCGGATGTGGGGCGAGGACCGCATGCACATGTCCACCGCCGGGCACATCAACATGGCCAACCGCGTGCTGCGCGTGCTGGAGCGCGAGGACGAGCTGGAACTGCCCGAACTGGCCCCGCTGCCGCTGCTGTCGCCGGCCGAGCAGCTGCGGGCCAACGCCGCCTGGACCAAGGAGTACGTGGGCCCGTGGATCAGCCGCCGCCTGCGCGGCGTCTCCTCCGGCGATGCCCTCTCCGCCCGCTGGCCCACCCTCCACGCCCCCTCCGCTCCCAACTGAGTGACACTTATCGCACGTTCCAGGCCGGATTTTGTGAGATAGCTGTCACCTAGTTGGGCGGGGAGGAGCTGGGGGAGGACGACGGCGGCACGGCGCGCCGGGGTGGGCGTGGTGCACTGCATTGGCGCGGATTGGTCTTAATCTGCCCCAGCCAATAGAATGGTTAGGCGCTAGGTGGCGCGGAGCGTGCGCAATTGCTCCGGTGTGCGGTGGTTTTTGATCCCGCGGGCCGGTAGTTAGGGGCTCAAGTTGCGTGCCTTCCAGTATTCGCTTATCCACCCCATGTTGCTCCAATCGCATTGCGCGGTTGGTTTGGCAGGGGTGTGTCTTGTTGCGAACGCCACCTGATCCGCACGGTTTGCACCCTGTGAACCGTTCCATTCATGACTGAGGAGTGACCATGGCAGCACATTGCCAGGTGACCGGAGCCGAGCCGGGCTTCGGACATAGCATTTCGCACTCGCACCGCCGCAACAAGCGTCGGTTCGATCCGAACATCCAGAAGAAGCGCTACTGGGTTCCGTCCCTGCGCCGCAACGTCACGCTGCAGGTTTCTGCACGTGGCATCAAGACCATTGACGTTCGTGGCATCGACGCTGTCGTAGCCCAGATTCTTGCTCGTGGGGTGAAGCTCTAGTGGCTAAGGACAAGGACGTACGTCCGATCATCAAGCTGAAGTCCACTGCGGGCACCGGCTACACGTACGTAACGCGCAAGAACCGTCGTAACGACCCGGACCGTCTGGTTCTGAAGAAGTACGATCCCAAGATCCGTCAGCACGTCGAATTCCGAGAGGAGCGCTAAGCATATGGCTAAGAAGTCCATGATCGCCAAGAACGAGCAGCGCAAGGTCATCGTTGAGCGTTACGCCGCGAAGCGCCTCGAGCTGAAGAAGACCCTCGTTGACGCCAACGCCACGGACGAGGCCCGCGAGGCCGCACGTCTGGGCCTGCAGAAGCTGCCCCGCAACGCTTCGCCGGTGCGCGTTCGCAACCGCGACGCCATCGACGGCCGCCCGCGTGGAACGCTCCAGAAGTTCGGCATTTCCCGTGTTCGCTTCCGCGACATGGCTCACCGCGGTGAGCTGCCGGGCATCACGAAGTCCAGCTGGTAGGTATTGCTGAAAAGGCGGCATCCCTTGGGGGTGCCGCCTTTTTTGTGCCCTGGACCCGGGTGGCGCCCGCAGAGCGGATGGCGCAATGGGCGGCGACGGCGGCCGGTGCCCGGGCTGTAGGCTGCCAGCGTGAGCCCAGGACGGCAAACATGAGCATGCGGCCCGAGCCGACGTTGAAGGAACTGCAGCGCTATGAACGCGCCCAGCGTGCCCGGATCCACAACGGCCAGGCAGGTGCGGATCGGCCCGCGCGCCATCCAAAGCGCCGGGTCAGCTTCGGCATTGGCCAATTTGCCGTCGGGACCGTTGTCTGGACGATAGTGTTCCCGCTGCCGGCGGTGATCTTCATTATTGATGACCGGATCGAGTACGACGGCGGCCTGTCGGTCATTGGCATTCCATTGTTCCTGCTGGTGCTCTTCGGCCCGCCGCTGGCGGTGGCCATCCTGGTGGGCGGACTGCTGCTGCGGCGCATCCGGAACCAGGGGATCCACATCGCGGTGATTGCCGGCACCGCTGCCGCCACGGCGGCCCTGATCCTGTGGCTGCTGCCCCACGACACGGCGCACCAGCCTGGATACTGGTGGACCGCCCTCACCGCAGGCGCCGCTGCGGCCTGCGGGCGGCTTGCCGTTTGCGGATTCACGCGGATCACGGACCCGCCCCCGTCCGGCGTCGGCGCCCAAAACGATGCCGAGGACCGGGCAAGGCTCGGCTGAGAGCGAAAAAACCCGCAAATCCGGCCATTTTGCTGGCAAAAGTGCCCAAAATTGCCGGAATTCCGGGGTTGAACTGATATGTTCGCTAGCAGTGGTTGGCACGACACCGCGTGCACGCTGAACCCATCCCACGTCCAGGAGGACACACATGGCTAAGAATCGTAGTGAATTGGTTGCTGAGGTTGCTGCTAAGGCTGAGACCAGCCAGACCGCAGTGAACTCCGTGCTGGATGCCCTGTTCTCGGTCTTCGAGAGCTCCGTTGCCGCCGGCGAGAAGATCACCATCCCGGGCTGGCTCGCAGTTGAGCGCACCGACCGCGCCGCCCGCCAGGGCCGCAACCCGCAGACCGGCGAGACCATCCAGATTGCCGCTGGCCACAGCGTCAAGCTGACCGCTGGCTCCAAGCTGAAGGCCGCTGTTGCCAAGAAGTAGTCTCTAGAAGACTTCGCAGGGGGTGTCCGCTGATCCAGCGGGCACCCTCCTGTTGCTTTAACCGCCGATCCAACGTGGGGCGGGCCCGAAGCTGGGTGTTGCCTGATTCGCCCGATCCGGCGTGGGTGCAAGAGAATGGATAGGTGCCATCGACAACCACCACCCACGCCCAGCCGACGCCCCAGTCGGCCCGCCGGTCCTTCGCGGACGGAATCAGCAGCCCCTGGCTGCTGGCGGGGGCGGGTGCCGCCCTGCTGGCGCTGGTGGCGGCCCTGGCCTTTTCCGGAGCGGCGGCCACCCGCCAGCTCTCCGACCCCGGGGCCGTGACCCGCTGGGGCCTGCCGATCGCCCAGGTGGTCTACAACCTTTCCGTCGCCAGCGTGGTTGGTGCGCTGGTCTTTGCCGCTTTCATCCTGCCGCGGGACCTCAAGGGCCGCACCCGGCGCACCTCCGGCACGGCGGCCGACGCGAAGTCTGAGCCGGAGCACCCCGCCTTCACCCGCGCCATGACCCTTGCCGCCGTCGCCTCCGGCACCTGGACCCTGTCGTCCCTGGCGGTTCTGGTGCTGACCTACTCCGATGTGGCGGGTCTGGCACCCTCCACGAGCGATGACTACAGCCGCCAGCTGGTCTTCTTCATGACCGAGCTGCCCGTGGGGCAGGCCTGGCTGGCCACCACCATCTTTGCCGCCGTCGTCACCACCCTCTGCTTTGGTGTGCGGGCGCTGAGCGGTCTGGTCGCGACGCTCGTCATCGCCCTCATTGCACTGACCCCGCAGGCGCTCGTGGGGCACTCGGCCTCCAGTGCGGACCACAATGGCGCCGTCAATTCGCTCCTGCTGCACATCGTGGGCGTCAGCCTGTGGGTCGGTGGCATCATCGCCCTTGTGGTGGTCTCCGGTGCGCTGGGCAAGCTGACCGGCACCGTGCTGAAGCGGTTCTCCGCCCTGGCGCTGCTGGCCTTCTTCGTGGTCTTTGCCTCCGGTGTGGTCAACGGTGCTATCCGCATCCACAGCTGGGGAGAGCTCTTCGGCTCCACCTACGGCCAGCTGCTGATGGCCAAGGCCGTGGCCACGCTGGTGCTGGGCACCATCGGCTATATGCACCGGTCCTGGATCATCCCGCGCCTCGGCGGCACCGGCAAAGCCGGCTCCGGCACAAACGGCGGCAGCAGCGGCAAGAAGACCCTCGGCGTCCGCCGCGTCCTGTGGCAGCTCATCCTGACCGAGCTCATCCTCATGGGCACCACCAGCGGCATCGCCGTCGCACTGAGCCGCTCGGCGCCTCCCGCGCCGGCAAACCGCGAGGCCACCCTGTCCCCGGCCGAGATCCTCTCCGGCTACCCGCTGCCGCCGGAACTCACGCCGTCGCGCTGGTTCACCGAATGGCGGATGGACTGGCTCTGGCTGGCCTTCGCCCTGGCCGCCGGCACCGGCTACCTGCTCGGCGTTCTCAAACTCCACCGCCGCGGCGACAAGTGGCCCATCTTCCGCACCATCTCCTGGCTGCTGGGCATGGCCGTGCTGGTCTACGTCACCTCCGGCGGCCCGGCCGTCTACGGCATGGTGCTGTTCAGCGCGCACATGGTGGACCACATGGCCCTGATGGTCATCTCGCCGCTGTTCATGGTGCTCGGCGCACCGGTCTCGCTGGCGCTGAAGGCGCTGAAGGCCCGCACGGACGGCAGCCGCGGCATCCGCGAGTGGATCCTCGTCGTCGTGCACTCCAAGTTCTCGCAGCTGGTCACCCACCCGCTCTTCGCCGCCGCCAACTTCTCCGGCTCCCTGGTGCTGTTCTACTACTCCGGTGCGTTCAACTACGCCATGCGCGATCACATCGGCCACGAGCTGATGATCCTGCACTTCACCATCACCGGCTACATCTTCATCATGAGCATGATCGGCTCCGATCCGCTCCCGCGCCGGGCCCCGTATCCGCTGCGCCTGCTCCTGCTGCTGGCCACCATGGCCTTCCACGCCTTCTTCGGCGTTTCGCTGATGAGTTCGACGGCGCTGCTGGCCGGGGACTATTTCGGCAACATGGGCCGGGCGTGGGGCGATCCGGCCCTGCTGGACCAGCAGACCGCCGGCGGCATTGCCTGGGGGATCGGCGAAGTCCCCACCGTGGCGATCGCCCTGGGCGTGGCCATCATGTGGTCGCGGTCGGATGCGCGGGAGACCAAACGCACGGACCGGGCGGCGGACAGGAATAACGACGCCGATCTGGATGCTTACAACAACATGTTTTCGCAGTTGGCCAAGCGCGACGCCGGGATTGTCCCGACGGGCGCCCGGCCCGCCGCATCCGCAAGCCCCGCCAACCCCAGCACCCCCAGCCAAGGAGAGCAGCCCTAGTGGACGCACACACCACAACCACCACCACGGCGCGCGTGCGCGCCTCCGAACTGGTCGGCCGCAACTGGCTGAACACCGGCGGCAAGCAGCTTGACCTGGCGCAGCTGCGCGGCAAGATCGTCCTGCTGGATTTTTGGACCTTCTGCTGCATCAACTGCCTGCACGTGCTCGATGAGCTGCGCCCGCTGGAGGAGCAGTACAAGGACGTTCTGGTGACGGTGGGTGTGCACTCGCCGAAGTTCGAGCACGAGGCGGACCCGGTGGCGCTGGCCGCCGCCGTCGAGCGCTACGAAATCCACCACCCGGTGCTGGACGACCCCGAGCTGGTCACCTGGCAGGCCTACGCCGCCCGCGCCTGGCCCACCCTCGTGGTGGTGGACCCCGAGGGCTACATCGTGGCGCACCTCTCCGGAGAGGGCCACGCGGCAGGCCTGGCCTCGCTGATCCCCGAACTCATTGCCGAGCACGAGGCCAAGGGCACGCTGCACCGCGGCGATGGTCCCTATGTGGCCCCCGAGCCGACCGCCGGCGACCTCCGCTTCCCCGGCAAGGTCCTGCCGCTGGCCAGCGGCAACTTCCTGGTTTCCGACACCGGCCACCACCGCCTGGTGGAGCTGGCCCCGGACCTGCTGACCGTGGTGCGCACCATCGGCACCGGCACCAAGGGCCACGTGGACGGTTCCGCTGCCGAGGCTGCCTTCAACGAGCCCCAGGGCCTGGCCCAGCTCCCCGCCGGGATCGCAGCGGCGGCCGGCTACGACGTCGTCGTCGCCGATTCCGTGAACCACCGCCTCCGCGGGGTGAACCTGGCCGACGGCTCCGTCACCACCGTGGCCGGCAGCGGCGTGCAGCGCCTGCTCGAGGCCGGCCCCGCCCGCGTTGATGCCAGCGGCATTGGTCTCGCCGGCACCAACGGCGTGCTGGGCACCGAACCGCTGGACGTGGCGCTGTCCTCGCCGTGGGACGTTGTGTACTCCGAGAAGCTGGGCCAGGTGGTCATTGCGATGGCCGGCGTGCACCAGATCTTCGGCTTCAACCCCACCACCGGCGCCGTGTCCATCGTGGCGGGCAACGGCCTCGAGGGCCTGCTCGACGGCCCCGCCGAGGGCGCCTGGTTTGCCCAGTCCTCCGGCCTGGCCGAGGGCCCGGACGGCAGCATCTGGGTGGCCGACTCCGAGACCTCCGCCCTGCGCGTCCTGCGCCTGGGCGAGGACGGCGTCACGGTGGAGACGGCCATCGGCACCGGCCTGTTCGACTTCGGCTTCCGCGACGGCGAGGCCGCGCAGGCCCGCCTGCAGCACCCCCTCGGTGTTGCGGTGCTGCCGGACGGCTCCGTGGCCATCGCGGACACCTACAACGGTGCCGTGCGCCGCTACGACCCCGCCACCGGCACCGTGAGCACCCTGGCCCGCGGCCTGGCCGAGCCCTCCGACGTGCTGCTGGACAACACGGGGGAGGTGCCGCTGCTGATCGTGGTGGAGGCCAACCGCCACCAGCTGGTCCGCGTGGCCATCCCCAAGGACGCCCAGCAGGTGGATGAGGGTGCGGCCCAGACGCAGCGCCCCAAGACGCCCGTGGCCGCAGGCGAGCTGGCCCTGCAGATCCGCTTCTCCGCCCCCACCGGGCAGAAGCTGGACGACCGCTGGGGCGATCCCACGCAGCTGAAGATCTCCTCCACCCCGCCGGAGCTGCTGGTGGACGGTGGCGGCACCTCCGTGGGCCTCACGCGCACGCTGGTGCTCTCCGCGGACGTCCCCGAGGGCATCCTGCACATCACGGCCCGTGCCGCGGCCTGCGACGGACCCGAGACGGAGGACGGCGAGATCCCCGACCACGCCGCCTGCCACCTGTACCAGCAGGACTGGGGCATCCCGGTGTTCATGAGCGCCGACGGCGCCACCGAGCTGTCGCTGGACCTGCGCGGCATGGACTAGCTCCGGACTGATTTCGCTGAAAAGGAAGACGATTGCCGTTGGGGAACATGTCCACGCATGTTCCCCAACGGCAATCGTCTTCTTTTTTGGAGCAACGGAGTGGGTGGGCCCACGCTTGCCAGGTTCCGGGAGAATCGCGCCAGCGATTGTCCAAGCCGGCAAGTGGGTGGGCCCACGCTTGCCAGGTTCCGGGAGAATCGCGCCAGCGATTGTCCAGGCCGGCAAGTGGGGACTAGTAGCTGACCACCGGGGTGACGGAGACGGAGGTGTCAGTCACGTTCAATTTGGCGGTGAAGCCGAAGTCCTCGGCCGTCTTGACGTCCACGATCTTGCCGGTGAACAGCTCCTGCTCCTGGAACTCCACCTGCGCCTTGACCGTCAGCGGGGCCAGCACCCACGTGCCACCGTAGGCGGAGATGTCCACCTCAGGGTAGGACAGGATGGTCCACTTCACGGCGGAGAGCACCCGGTTGTCCGTCTTGGAGCCCAGCGGGCAGTCCGTGGGCAGCAGCACCGGCTGGCCGGCGCACTGGTCCAGATACTGGTGCAGCTTGGCGTCCACCTGGCTGACCAGTGCGGAGGTGGGGCCGGTGGCGAGCGCGACGGCGGGGGCCCGGGTGCCGCTGGCCGTGACGGTGCGCGTGACCGGGGGAGCCTGGAAGAAGTCGCTGCGGTACTCCGCCTGGTACTTGCCGGGGAAGAACACCGCGAAGGTGTTCCGCCCGCCGGGCATGTTCACCTTGACGGAGTTGACCATGGCTTGCTGCGCGTTGACCACGGAGACATCGATGGTGGGCAGCGTTGTGGGCACAAAGCGCCAGCTGTCAAAGAACAGCCAATGCCGCGGACCCGGTTCCAGCTCGAAATCCGTGGACAGCTCGGCGCCGTCGATGGTGTAGCTGGCCGTGATGGCCGAGTGGCCGCCCGGGAGCTGGCGCGGGTTGCCTACATGAAGATCCGTGACGGCGGCGGCCGACTGCTTGAGCCCGTCACCGTCCAGCATGGCCGCATTCGCCTGGGGCACATTGGCGCGCAGCAGGCCCAGGGCCTTGGCGCCGTCGCCCTCGTGCAGGGCGGCAAAATAGTCCCGCACCGGCTGCTGTGGACCGAAGAAATTGGCATTGACCATGGCAACGCTGGCCACTGCGGCCAGGGCAGCCAGCATCAGCGCCAGGAGCCAAATGGCCCCTATTTTGATGAGTCTGGCCCCGTTGTTCACCTGCCCTACGATACCCGGTGCGGGCATCGGCCCCTGTCAGCGGCGGCGCCGGGTGGCCGTTCCGAAGATGTCCCGCATCAGGTTCCGGCCCAGGCTGGAGCCCATCGAGCGGATCATGCTCTTGACCCCGCCGCCCAGTGCACCGCCGATGGCGCCCATGATGTCCCCGGCCATGCCGGAGCCCTGGCTGGGCTGCGCGACAGTGCCTGGAACGCCGGTGGGCAGGCCGAATCCGATGCCGCCGTCCCCGGGCAGCTGCACGGGCGGCGGTGGCGGCAGGGGGGCGCCGACGGCGGGGCCGGTGGCCGGCGGGGCGGCGTGCGCTTCGGCGGCCTGGAGCTTTTCGTAGGCGGAGATGGGATCCTGCTCCGTGCCATAGGCCGGCAGCAGGGCGGAGGCCGCGACGGCCGCCTTGACCAGGTCGTCGCTGCTGGGGCCCATCACGGATTCCGGGGCCCGCAGGCGGGTGAGGGCCACCGGCGTCGGCGCACCGTTTTCATTCATGACCGTCACCACGGCCTCGCCGATGCCGGCACTGGTGAGCACCTCTTCGAGGTTGTAGTCGCTGACCGGGAAGGTGGAGACGGTGGCCTTGAGGGCCTTGGCGTCGTCGGGGGTGAAGGCGCGCAGCGCATGCTGGACGCGGTTGGCCAGCTGGGCCAGCACATCGGCTGGCACATCCTTGGGTGTCTGGGTGACGAAGAAGATGCCCACGCCCTTGGAACGGATCAGCCGGACGGTCTGGGTGATGGCATTCAGGAACGCCTTGCTGGCGCCGTTGAAGAGCAGGTGCGCCTCGTCCAGGAAGAAGACCAGTTTCGGCTTGTCCAGGTCGCCCACCTCGGGCAGATCGCGGAACAGGTCCGCCAGCAGCCACATCAGGAAGGTGGAAAACAGCAGTGGCTTGTCCTGCACGCTGGGCAGTTCCAGGCAGGTGATGACGCCGCGGCCGTCCGGGGCGGTGCGCAGCAGTTCTGCGGTGTCGAACTCCGGCATGCCGAAGAATTTGCTCATGCCCTGTGCGTCAAGGGTGATCAGCTCGCGCAGGATCACCCCCGCCGTCGCCTTGGACAGCCCGCCGAGCTCGGTCAGATCCGCCTTGCCCTCGTCGGAGGTCAGGAACTGGATGACGGCGCGCAGATCCTTGAGGTCGTACAGCTCCAGGCCCTTGGTATCGGCATAGTGGAACACCAGCTGCAGGGAGGATTCCTGCGTTTCGTTCAGGTCCAGCACGCGGGAGAGCAGGATGGGGCCGAAGGAGGTGATCGTGGCACGCACGGGCACGCCATTGCCGTCGCCGCCCAGGGCCAGGAACTCCACCGGGAACGCCTTGGACACCCATTGCTGGCCCAGGGCCGAGGTGCGGGCCAGCAGCTTCTCCGAGCCGGTGCCGGCGGTGGCCAGGCCGGACAGGTCGCCCTTGATGTCGGCCATGAACACCGGGACACCGGCCGTGGACAGCTGCTCGGCGATCATGTGCAGTGTGACGGTCTTGCCGGTTCCGGTGGCGCCTGCCACCAGCCCGTGCCGGTTCATCATGCCCAGCGGCAGCGAGATCTGCGCCTCGGGATGGACCTGCCCGTCAATGATGGCCGCGCCCAGGGCGATCGACGGACCGGTGAATGTGTAGCCCTTGGTGAAGGTGCTGATCATCTCTGATGCGGTAGCCATGACGCTAGGGTAGCCCAACTAGGTGGCAGTTATCGCACGTTCCGGCGCGGAAAATGTGACACAAGTGTCACCCAGTTGGGTCAGCCGGGGGTCAGCCGAGGAGGAGGGCGGCGAGGGCCATGGCGGGGATGGCCAAAATGGTGGTGGCCAGCACAGTGTCCTTGGCGACGGTGACGCCCACCTGGTAGCGCTGGGCGGACACATAGACGTTCTGCGCCGTCGGCAGGGCGGCCGTGACGACGACGGCGAACAGTGCGTGTCCGTCCATGCCCAGCCCGAAGCGGGCCACCGCGTAGGCGGCCAGCGGATGCACCACCAGCTTGAAAAGGACGGCCAGCAGGGCATCGGTGCGCCGGCCGTCGACGGCGGTGAAGGGCCGGCTGCCGGCCAGCGACATGCCAAAGGCCAGCAGCATGGCAGGCACGGCCGCCCCGCCAATCAGGTGGATGGGTGCCAGCACCAGCTCGGGCAGGCGCCAGCCCGTGCCGGCCAGCACCAGGCCCGCCGCGGTGCCCAGGATCATGGGATTGCGCACGATCTGCAGCAGCACCCGCACCGGTGTGGCCCGGCGTCCGCTGGTGGCGCTGTCCAGCAGCAGCAGGTAGGCGGGCGTATAGAAGGCCAGCTGGAAGATCAGCAGCGGGGCGATGTAGGCCGCATCACCGAGCACATAGGCGGCAATCGGCAGGCCCAGGTTGGCGGAGTTGGCCACCGAGGAGGACATCGATCCCAGCAGGGATTCGGCCACGGAGCGGCGCAGCCAGAAGCGGCAGATGAGCCAGAACAGAGCCCCCGTCACCACGGCGGAGCAGGCCGCCACCAGCAGTGGAAGCGAAAGGACTACGTGCAGGTCGGCCCGGCTGAGGGTTTCCAGCAGCAGGGCGGGGCTGGCGACGAAGAAGGCCAGCCGGCTCAACACCAACTGCGCCTCGGGTCCCAGCACCTTGCGGCGGCCGATGAACCAGCCCACCAGGATGACCATCCAGACGACGAAGAACCCCTGGAGCACGCCTAGCATGGCAGCATCTGGGGCTTGTCGGCGGCGGGGCGGTGGTGGGGCACGCCTCCAGCCTATGCCGGTATCCGCGTCGGAACCGCCCCGATGACGCCGATGACGGCATGCGGCGGCAACCGGATGCCGTGCAGCAGCGGAGCGGTGCGGCGGGTGGGGTCTAGCGGGTGGTGGCCAGCGGCGGGCGGAACAGGCCCTCGGTGACGGCCTCGGCCGGATCCGTGCCCAGCTGGATGATCTCGTTCCTGGCGTTGACGTGGACCACGGTGGGCACGTAGTCGCGCGCCTCGGCGGTGGTCATCTGCGCGTAGGTGATCAGGATGACCGTGTGGCCTTCCTGCACCAGGTGCGCCGCGGGGCCGTTGATGCCCAGCACGCCGGAACCACGCTCGCCCGCGATCGTGTAGGTCTCCAGCCGGGAGCCGTTGTCGACGTCCACAATGGAGACCATCTCGCCGGGCAGGATGTCCGCAGCGTCCAGCAGATCCTCGTCCACGGTGACGGAGCCGACGTAGTGCAGGTCGGCATGCGTGACGGTGGCCCGGTGGATCTTGGACTTAAACATGGTTCTGTTCATAACGCCTCCAGTGTACCGCCGTCAGCTTTCGCCGGCTCTGGGATGTTGGTCACCACGCGCGGACGACGACGTGGCGGCGTCCCGGCCTGGGTCAGGACCGCCGGCCCACGGGTGTCAGTTTCCGGCCCATGATGGCTTGGGTCAACGCATCAACCAGCTCCGTGTTGGCCAGCGGATTGCGGATCAGGGTGAAGTCCACATCGCCCACCGGCGGCAGGTCGAAGCGGCGGGTGATGACCTTCAGATCCTCCGGAACCAACGACGTCGGCATGACGGCAATGCCGATGCCGGCCCGCAGGGCGGCCAGTACACCGCTGATCTGCTTGGTGGTGCAGGTGACCCGCCAGGTGCGGCCGGCGTGTTCGAGGGCATCCAGCGTGAGCTTCCGGCTCAGACTCGGGGCCGGATAGGCGATCACGGGGACGGGGGCGCCGGGCTCCAGCATGGTCTGTTCCAGTCCCACCCAGTCAAAGGTGTCGTGCTTGACCACCACGCCCTCCTGCGCGCCCGAGACCCATTTGATGAAGACCAGGTCCAGTTGCCCGGCCTTGAGGCGGCGGTGCAGCTGGTCGCTCTGGCCGACGGTCAGCTCAAGGTTGACGTGCGGGTAGAGCTGGCGGAACTCGCGCAGGATCCGCGGCAGCCCTGTGACGGCCAGATCGTCCGCCGTGCCAAAGCGCAGCCGCCCGCGCATGGCGGCGCCGGAGAAGTAGCGGGTGGCGGCGTCGTTCGCGGCCAGGATGGTGCGGGCAAAGCCGGCCATGGCATCGCCATTGTCGGTCAGGGCCACCTCGCGGGTGTCGCGGGCCACCAGCTGGCGGCCCGCGGCGGCCTCCAGCTTGCGCACATGCTGGCTCACCGTCGGTTGGCTGAGGGAGAGCCGCTCGGCGGCCCGGGTGAAGGAGTGCGTCTCGGCCACGGCCAGGAAGCTCTTCAACTGTGTGGGATCAAACATGAGGGGAGCCGCCTGACTGTGGGAACGCCGTCGAACCCGGCTGCGAAGCCGAAACTATTACAAAGGTCAATGGTACTTATAGGGACCATATCCGTTCATTATGTGTCGGGCGCCGCCTAGCCTTAAAGGACCAACCCATCCTTTCCAGACCAGGACAGACGTTGACACCCCCTTCTGCGCAGCAAGCTGCCGCCCTGACCGCCCCCATCAACCTCGTCTCCGCCCGGCCGCCGTGGCGGGCGACGTTTTCCTCGCTCAAGGTCCGCAACTACCGCATCTTTGCCGCCGCCAACCTCGTGGCAGTCATCGCGCTCTGGATGCAGCGCGTGGCCCAGGACTGGCTGGTGCTGGAACTCTCCGGCTCCGTCACCGCCGTCGGCATCACCGTGTTCATGCAATTTGCCCCGTCGCTGGTCCTGATGCCCCTGGGCGGGCTGCTGGCCGACAGATATTCCAAACGGCGCATATTGATCATTGCCCAGTCCAGCGCAGGCGTGCTGGCCGCCGTCATGGCCGTCCTGGCCCTGACCGGCACCATCGCGGTCTGGCACATCTACACCATTGCCTTCCTGCTGGGACTGGCCACGGTGCTGGACCAGCCGGCGCGCCAGGTGTTTGTCAATGAGCTGGTGGGCCCGGCCCAGCTGCGCAATGCGATCAGCCTCAACTCCTCCATCTTCCAGCTGGGCGGCATGATCGGCCCGGCGGTCAGCGGCGTGCTGATGACGGCGGTGGGCGGGGGCTGGGCCTTTGCCGTCAACGCCGTGGCCTGCACGTTCACGGTGGTGTCGCTCGCCTGCCTGCGCCGCTCCGAACTGGTCAAGATCGCTCCCGGACCGCGGACCAAGGGCCAGTTCCGCGAGGCGCTGGCCTATGTGCGGCGCAAGCCCACCATCTTCTGGCCCACGGTGATGGCCGCCTTCTTCGCCGTCTTCGGGCTGAGCCTGGCCGTGTTGATGGCCGCCTACGCGGACAACGTCTTCCACACCGGAGCCGCCGGCTACGGGCTGCTCAACACGCTGGTGGCCGTCGGCGCCCTCTGCGGCGCGCTGGCCTCCACACGCGTCACCGTGCTGCGCCTGCGCACGGTGATCGGCGCGGCGGGTGCCTATGGCGTGGTGCTGGCGCTGAGCTCGCTGGCCCCGTCCATGGCCACCTTCGGCGCTGTGATGGTGGTGGCCGGCTTCGTCTCGCTGATGTTCCTCACCAACGCCAACCAGCTGGTCCAGACGACCACCAATGTGCAGATCCGCGGCCGGGTGATGAGCATCTACATCATGGTCCTCATTGGCGGGCAGGCCCTGGGCGGTCCGCTCATGGGGGCGCTGGCGGAGCACCTGGGCCCGCAGTGGGCGATGGTGGTGGCCGGTGCGGCGCCGGCGCTGGCCGCCGTCGTCATCGCGGTCCTGCTGGCCCGCCGCGGGGAACTGACCCTGAAGGTCAACCTTCGCAGTGCGCGCCACCCCGTGGTGATCGTCCGGCGCAGCGCCAAGCCGCCGGTGCTGGCCGGCGCCGACTGCTGACGGATGGGGCACGACGACGGCGCCTCCCGCCGTCGTCGTGCCCTTCCAGTGCCAAACGGAGGGCCGGATTCCGGGGCTTTTAACGGGCAACGGGACTAAAATTGATGGACGCAGCTTTGCGGTATCAATGCCGGCCACTGGTCGACCCTGAGGTGGCGGTGGGCCATGGACAATCTGGGAAAGCGCGCCCCCCAAAGCGGGGCGGCTGCCGTCCGCAATGCGGTGGTCAACAGCTACGCGGATCTGCTGAAAAGCGCGCGGGCAACCGGGCTGATGCGCCGGCACCGGGCCTTCTACATCATCCTCTTTGCCATCCTGATCGCAGCCCTGGCCGGTGCCGGCACGGGCTTCGTGCTGTTGGGGGACACCTGGTTCCAATTGCTGATTGCCGGCGCCCTGGGGATCCTGTTCACGCAGTTTGCCTTCCTGGCCCATGAGGCGGCGCACCACCAGATTTTCACCAGCGGCCGCGTCAATGATTGGTCGGCCCGCATTCTGGGGCCGCTGCTGGTCGGCATGAGCTACACGGCGTGGGTGCGCAAGCACAGCGCCCACCACCAGAACCCCAATGTGAAGGGCAAGGATCCGGACATCCACACCGGCGTGGTGGCCTTCCACGAGGAGGGCGCCGCCACCAAACATGGATTGCCGGCGCTCATCACCCGCCACCAGGGATCCCTGCTGTTTCTGCTGATCCTGTTTCTGGGCTTCGCCCTGGTGCTGGACTCGGCCAAGACACTGTTCGGCCGCAAACCCGTCAAATACCGGGCACTGGAGATTTCCCTGCTGTCCACGAGGTTTGCCGCCTATGTGGCGGTGGTCTTCTGGATGCTGCCCGTCGGCATGGCCTTTGCCTTCCTGGGCGTGCAAATGGGCGTCTTCGGCTTCTACATGGGGGCCTCATTCGCCCCGAACCACAAGGGCATGCCCATCCTGGAGGCCGGCAGCCGCGTGGATTTCCTGACCCGCCAGGTGTTGACCGCACGGAACATCCGCGGCGGGTTCCTGATGGATGTGCTGATGGGCGGCCTGAACCACCAGGTGGAGCACCATCTGTTCCCGGACATGGCCCGGCCGCAGCTGCGCCAGGCGAACCGGCTGGTCCGGGCTGTCTGCGCGCGCGAGGGGATCCCCTTCACGGAAACCACGCTGCTGCAGTCCTACCGGATTGTGGTGGCCTATCTGAACCGCGTGGGGCTGTCCTCGGCCGATCCCTTTGAATGCCCGCTGGTGCGGCAGTACCGCGGAAGCCGCTAGCCGCCGTCTCCCGCCGCACCAGCGGCCCGCCGTGTCTAGGGGAGCGGCAGGTGCGGGAACTGTGGGCTGCGCCCCTGGAAGGAGAGGATGTCCGGGTTGCGGATCTCGCCGTCGCGGATTTCAATGGCGCGGGAGATCGTCTCGTTCCCGTCCCAGGCCTGCGGCCCCGCCATCACGGTGTCCAGGAACGGCAGCAGGGCCTCGCTGATTTCCCAGCTGGCCGAGTTCCACAGGTACGACGGGCTGTGGTCCACGCCGTAGTAGCGGATCCGGCCCCCGACGTCGAACATCGGTTCGGCAAACGACGTCGGCCTGGCCCAGCTGAAGCCCATGCCCTCATCGCAGGAGACGTCCACAATGAGGCTGCCCGGACGGAAGGCGTCCAGATCACCCTCATCCAGATACATCAGGGGCGAGTTGGGGTCCTGCAGCGTGCAATTGACCACGATGTCCGCCTCGGCCAAAAATGGCGCCAGCGGGATCCGGCCGCGGTCCGTGATGACCTTGCTCAGGTATGGCTCATCCGGGTCGTGGTCGAACTGGACGATCCGCACGGAGTGGATGGGGGAGCCGACGGCGGCCACACCACGGTTGGTCAGCACCTTCACATCGTGCACACCGTGGGCGTTCAGGGCCGTGACGGCACCACGCGCCGTGGCACCGAAGCCGATGACGACGGCGTTCAGCCGCCGGCCGTAGTCGCCCGTGGAGCCGGTGAGCGCCAGCGCATGCAGCACGGAGGAGTAGCCGGCCAGCTCGTTGTTCTTGTGGAAGACATGCAGGCCAAAACCGCCGTCGCCCGCCCAATGGTTCATCGCCTCGAAGGCGATCAGGGTGAGCTTCTTGTCGATGGCCAGCTGGGTGATGGTGCGGTCCTGGACGCAGTGCGGCCAGCCCCACAGCACCTGTCCGTCGCGCAGGGCGGCCAGATCCTCGGCCTGCGGCTTGGGCAGCAGCACCACATCGGCCGTCTCCATCAGCTGCGCGCGCGGGGCCAGGGACCCCACCAACGGCTCAAGCTGCGCGTCGCTGAGGCCAAAGCGCTCGCCGTAGCCGCGCTCGAGGATGATGCGCGGGCGCAGGAATGCATCGATGCGCTCCAGATGGGCGGGGTGGATCGGGACGCGGCGCTCATCGGGCTTGCTGGATGAGGCCACCACGCCCAGGGTGAGACCGTTCGCTGAGGCGTTCACTTCTTCTTCGCGACGGGCTTGTCCACTGCGACCGGACCGGTCTCCGTGGCACGCTTGTCGGCCCTTTTTTCCTTGATTGACTTGCCTGATTTTTTTGACGCAGATTGTCGCGGGGATTTATCGGCCATGTCAGCTCCCTAAAAGTGGGGCCGCAATTGGCCCCATATTGCTGACAGTACACCCGTGGTGGACGACGGCGGCCGGGCCCCGGCCGCCGCCGGGCCTGCGCAGGCGGGCAAAAAAGGAGGGCCTCCCGGCTGGGAGGCCCTCCTCGTGCGGAGCGGGCGACGGGAATCGAACCCGCGTATCGAGCTTGGGAAGCTAGCGCTCTACCATTGAGCTACGCCCGCGCTGCCGCGGCCTTGGCCACAGCGATATTCAGCTTAGCGCATTCGACTTGATGCCATGGCCACCATCGGCCCCGTTGCCCAGCTGCGGCGAAACAGAGAGTCTTCTGCGCCGGTCCGCACTAGGCTGGTGCCGCCTCCGGTGCATGGCTGCGAGCTGTCCCGGGGCAAAATCTGCGGCGGGGCGCACCGTCCCCGCCGGCTTCTTGGGGTGGGGACATGAAGGTATTCAAAAAGGTGGCGCCCATTGCCGGCGCCTGCATGCTGGCGGTTTCACTGAGCGGATGCCTTGCGCTCCCATTCATTGTCACGGCCGGTTCCCGGGACAACCGCCCTGTGGCCACGGCGCCGTCGAGCTCCAACCCCAGCCCCACTCCCAGCAGTTCCCCCGGCAGCTCTCCACACCCACTGGACCCTCCGAACCCACTGAACCGCGTGCTGAGCGTCGAGGAACTGGCGGCCTTGGTCCGCAGCGTGGGCGCCGACGACGGGACGGCCGCCGTCATGCTGGAAGGGGCCGCGCTGGCAGACGCCGTGGGCGAGACCAGCTTCAACATCCAAGGCCTTTCCGCCCAACCAGCCGAATGTCTGGACCACCTGCAGTACGGCGGGCTGGCCGACTACGACTTTCCCAGGGCCGGTGCACTCGTGGGGCCAGTGGGCCGCGCCGCGGTGGTGACGGCGACGGCGGACGATTCCGGCGCACTGTTCTCTGCCATGTACAGCGTGGACAAGATTACGACCAGATGCCAGACGGTGGACCTGAGCCAGGATGGCGTGAACTTCCAGCTGTCCGTGCGGAATCTGATTGCTCCACTGCATGGGCTAAAGAGCAGGGCCATGTTGTTCACTGTCACCACGCCGAACGCAGAGACCATGCGGTGGGTGCGGATGGTCGCGGAGGCGCCCAATTTGTTCGTCACAGTGGTTCGGATGCTGGAGCAGGAGAGCCCTTCGCCCGAGGACCTCGCTGAAATGGCTGCATACTCGAACATCATCATCGACAACGTTGGTACACCCCCGGTTGGCGGGACCCCGGTTGCAGGGACACCGCAGGGCACGGCCTGAATCAACCAATTGGTGGACGGTTGGGCACCCAGGCCACGGCTAGGCTGAAACCATGAAACCTCTGGTTGTCTTCGGACTGGACATCGACAAACTTGCCGGCGGCCGCCAGGGCCACGTGGTGGTTGATGCGGACATCCTCGAGCACCCCAAGACCCGGCGGAGCTTCCGCTGGGTGCAGAGCATCCTGGCCTTGGAGGTACTGGTCGGCGCGACGGCATTGGTCATCGCCGCGGTGCTGCAGAGCACCGGGCAGGCCGTCGGATTCCCTGTTTGGTTCCGCGGCGTCGTCGTGCTGTTCATGACCCTGACACTGTTCTTCTTCGCCTGGCGTGCCCAGCAGGGCTTCTACTGGGGCTACCAGCGGCTGCGTTTGTTCAGCCAGATCTTCCCTGTCATCACGCTGATCGTCGCGACCATTCCCGGGCTGTACCCCTATTGGATGGTCATCGAGCAGATCATCTTCGCGGTCCTGATGATCGGCGTCGCCGACGTCCTCACCAGCGACCACATGCGCGAGGCCTTCCCCAGCGCCAAGCGGCGTGCGGCACAGGCCGCCGCAGAGGCTGCCTGCGAGCAGCCAGGACGGTCCGGACAGATCTAGCGGGGTTTCCCCAAGCGGCCAGCCGGATTTTGATGGCCCAGAGCGGCCCCCGCCCGCACCACCGCCGGAACCCCCGCCACGTCGAAAGGGCTTCATGAAAACCGCACTTGTCTGGTTCCGCGACGACCTCCGTGTAGCCGACAACCCCGCGCTGCTGGCGGGGGTCCGCGACGGGTCTGTCGCAGCCGTCTACATCCTTGACGAAGAATCCGCCGGCATCCGCCCGCTGGGCGGGGCCGCACGCTGGTGGCTGCACCACGCATTGATCGACTTGCGGCATGAACTTGATCAGCTGGGGATTCCCCTGGTCCTGCGGAGCGGCCCGGCGGGCGTGGTGGTCCAGGATCTGGTGCGGGAACTGGATGCCGGCTCCCTTTACTGGAACAGGCGCTACGGAGGACCCGAACGCGGCATCGATGCCGGGATCAAGGCATGGGCCGCAGATGCCGGTGTCCACGTGGAGAGCTTCCAAGCATCGCTGCTGCACGAGCCGTGGGCCGTGCGGACAGGCCAAGGCAACCCCTACTCCGTCTTCACTCCGTTTTGGCGGGCCGTCTCCGCCCAGGATTTTCGTGCCCCCTTTGACGCGCCCGGGCAGGGGGACGGAGCCGGCGGGCGGGCTGCAGCCTCGGACGATCTGGATTCCTGGCGGCTTTTGCCGAGCAGCCCGGACTGGGCTGGTGGGCTGCGGGAGGCCTGGACGCCAACCGCAGCCGCGGCACAACAGCTGTTGGAGCAGTTCCTGGCCGACGACGTTGCCGACTATTCACAGGACCGTGACCGGCCGGACAGGCAGGGGACCAGCAGGCTGTCGCCGTACCTGCGCTGGGGCCAGCTGAGTCCGTTCCAAGTCTGGGGCACCTTGTCCGCGGCCCGCGGCAGCGACGGTGCGAGAGTGTTTGCCTCGCAGCTGGGGTGGCGTGAATTCTGTTGGCACCAGCTCTACCACCGGCCACAACTAGCCACCGAAAACCTGCGCCCCGCCTTTGACCGCTTCCCCTGGACCTGGCCGGACGCCAGCCCCGGCAAAGCCGCGCCCGGCACCGCTGCCGGGGCTGGGCGCGGCGCCGAATTCCTCAAGACCTGGCACTGTGGAACCACAGGGATGCACCTGGTTGATGCCGGACAGCGCGAACTGTGGCACACCGGGTTCATGCACAACCGCGTCCGCATGGTCAGTGCCAGCTTCCTGGTCAAGAACCTGGGCATCCACTGGCGGCTGGGGGAGCAGTGGTTTTGGGACACGCTGGTCGATGCGGATGCTGCATCCAATCCAGCGAACTGGCAGTGGGTGGCGGGGTCCGGGGCCGATGCGGCCCCGTTCTTCCGCATCTTCAATCCGGAAACCCAAGCCAGGAAGTTTGATCCAGACGGCGCCTATGTGCGCCGTTGGGTGCCGGAATTAGGCACGCCAGCCTATCCCCAACCCATCGTGGACCTGGCCGAGACCCGCGCAGCGGCGCTCGCCGCCTACGCGGGAATTCGATGATGATTGCTTCTGCGGGCCACCAGGGGCGGTCGAAGCCGGCTGGGTGCCTGAGGAGACGTCTAGACTGCGACGGGTTTCTGCCGTAGGAAGACGCCCATCACCGGCTCCACCACGCGGGCGGCCACCGGGCCAAACACGGCCATGATCAGCACATAGGCCGTGGCCAGCGCGGCCAGCTCGGCCGGCACGGCGCCGGAGGCCACGGCCAGCCCGGCGATGACGATGGAGAACTCGCCGCGCGCGATCAGTGCCGCTCCGGCGCGGGCCCGGCCCAGCTTGCCGATGCCCTGCCGTCCTGCGGCCCACCAGCCCGTCACCACCTTGGTTGCCGCCGTCACCACTGCCAGCGCCAGCGCCACCCACAGCACCGGCACAATGGTGCCCGGATCCGTGTTCAGGCCAAACACCACAAAGAACATGGCGGCAAAGAGGTCGCGCAGCGGCTCCAGCACCCGGGCGGCGTTCTGCGCCGTCGCGCCCGAGATGGCGATGCCCAGCAGGAAGGCGCCGACGGCGGCAGACACCTGCAGGGCCGAGGCCAGGCCGGCCACCAGCAGGGCGGCCCCGAGCAGCTTCAGCAGGAAGGTTTCCCGGTCCGGACTGTCGATCAGGGCAGAGACGAGATGGCCGAACTTCAGCGCGGCCACCAGCACAATGGTGATCACGGCCAGCGAAATGGCCAGGGCGGTAAGGCCGCCGACCAGTGAGACACCGGCCAGCACCGCCGTCAGGATGGGCAGGTAGGCGGCCATCGCCAGATCCTCGATGACCAGAATCGAGAGCACTACGGGGGTTTCACGGTTGCCGAGCCGGCCCAGGTCGCTGAGCACCTTGGCGACAATGCCCGACGACGACGAGTAGGTCACACCGGCCATGACCAGCGCGCCCACGGGGCCCCAGCCCAGCATCAGCGCCACCGCGGCACCGGGCAGCATGTTCAGCACCAGATCGACGGCGCCGGCCATCCAGGACTGCTTCAGGCCCGTGACAAGCTCGGTGGCCGTATATTCCAATCCGAGCATAAGCAGCAGGAGGATGACGCCGATCTCGCTGGCGATGTGGCCAAAGTCCTCGATGCCGCCCAGATCCACCAGACCGCCGTGGCCAAAGGCCAGACCGCCGAGCAGGTACAGGGGCACCGGGGACATGCCGATGAGACCGGCAAGCCGGCCTAGGAAGCCCAAGGCAAAAAAGACGACGCCGAGCTGGATGAGGGAAAGGGTAGTTGGATCCACGCTAGGCTGCCGCCGTTACAGCCGGGTCTGAAGGATCTTGGCGGCCTCGGCCAGCCCGCTGTCTGTGCCCACGATGACGGCCAGATCCCCGGCCTCCAGAACCTGGTCCGGGCGGGGGGATCCGATGACTTCATCAGAGCGCAGCAGAGCCACCACGGATGTGCCTGTGCGGGTGCGCATCTGGGTGTCGCCCAGCGTCCGTCCGGCATAGGCGGAACCGGGGCGGATCAGAATCTGGTGCGTCGTGACGCCGGGAACATTCTTCTGCTCCGCCGTCAGCTGGGCGATCAACTGGGTGCCGCCCAACAGGCCGCCCAATGCCGCTGCTTCCTCGGCGCTGAGCGGAATGGATGCCGCACAGGCATCCGGGTCATCGACACGGGAAACGATCAATTCCGTCTGCCCGTCGCGATGCGTGACAACTCCCACCCGTCGGCCTGAGCCCAGCAACAGCTCCCTGCGGAAGCCGATGCCCGGAAGCGGGATTTCTTCAATCTTCATGTCCCTACCTTAGTCTTGCCCGGGGACAGCCCGGGCGACTGTATAACAACTTTTCAGCACGGAATAGTCCGGGCGGCCTAGGGTTGGCTGGCGATCGCCTGGGCCTTGTAGACGGCCACGCTCCAGGCCAGCGAGTCATCGCCGGAGATGGTCACCAGCAGCTCCGCCACGCCTGTGGAACCCATGACATTGAGGGTCCGCGCGGGGTCGGCGGCCGTGCCGCAGTCCAGCGGGAAGCTGGCCACGCCGGCAACGTCCACCGTCACCACTCCCGCTCCGCTGCAGCCCAGCTCCACCGCCGTCCGGCCGGGCGCCGCAAATGGCCCGAGCACCCTCGTGCCGTGCTGGTCGTCCAGCCGGCCCAAGAGGGAACTGCCGTCCGCTGGCCCGACCGCGTCCAACAGGGGCACCGCCGCAGCCAACGGCGTGGCCGCCGCCGTGGGGGAACCGCCTGCAGGGGATGCCGGTCCGGCGGCGGACGCAGCTGCGCTGCCCGCGGAAGGTCCGGAGGTGGATGAGGCAGCTGTGCCGGGCGCGCCCGAGGGGGGCGCCGCCGTCGTGCATCCGGTGGCCAGCAGGGCCAGCAGCCCTGCGGCGGCGGCAACCCCGGATAGGGCAGTCCTGCGGCCCAGTGCTTCCATGCCCGCCTCCAACCCGGCCGGGCGTGCGCCCGGCGTCGTGCATCAACCTACGCCTGTCCACCCGCTCTTGTCTGGTGGTCCGGCCGCGGAACTTCTGCTCGATGGCCAACGGCCCGATGCGCCCGCTGGCGTACCCTGATCCGTAGGCAATGGTTGCCTTGGACAGACGGGGACGGCAGTGGCGCTGAAGAAGAACACACGCAAGATCGAGGCCGGCATTGAAACGGACTTCCGCGACAAGATGAGCTACGGCTCCTACCTGTCGCTGGATACGCTGCTTTCCGCCCAGAATCCGGTCAGCGTCCCCGAACACCACGATGAGATGCTCTTCATCATCCAGCACCAGACCTCCGAGCTGTGGCTGAAACTGGTCCTGCATGAGCTGCGGGCCGTGCGCACCGCCCTGGCCGCCGACAACCTCCGCGTGGCCATGAAGGGTGTCGCCCGGATCAAGCACATCCAGCGCACGCTCACCGAGCAGTGGTCGGTGCTGGCCACCCTGACGCCGTCCGAATACGCCCAGTTCCGCGGAGACCTGGGGGCGTCATCGGGGTTCCAGTCCTACCAGTACCGTGCGGTGGAGTTCCTGCTGGGGAACAAGAACCGCGGCATGCTGAAGGTGTTCGCCGCCGATCCCGCGGCCCAGGCCATGCTGACCGAGGCGCTGGAGCAGACCAGCATCTATGACGAGTTCCTGCGGCTGCTGGCCCGGCGAGGCTTCGACGTCCCGGCCGAACTGCTGGAGCGCGACGTCTCCACGGCCCACGTGTTCAACGAGTCCCTGGTGCAGCTGTACAAGGCGATCTATGAGGACACGGAGCAGTATTGGGACCTCTACGAGGCCTGCGAGGAGCTGGTGGACCTCGAGGACAATTTCCAGCTATGGCGTTTCCGGCATATGAAGACGGTGGCGCGCACCATCGGCATGAAAAGCGGCACGGGCGGCTCCTCCGGCGTCGGCTTCCTCCAGCGCGCCCTCGAGCTGACGTTCTTCCCCGAACTGTTTGCCGTGCGGACCGAAATCGGCCGCTGACCCGGCTGTCGGATGTGACGCCGGCGCCTTGGGATCGTCAGGTCCGGGAGCCCCAATGCGCTATTTTTGAAGGGTGCTGATCTCAGACCGCGATATACGTGCCGAAATTGACGCCAAGCGCATTGTCTTGGATCCCTACGACCCCTCGATGGTCCAGCCGTCCAGCATCGACGTGCGCATCGACCGCTTCTTTAGGTTGTTCGACAACCACAAGTACGCGCACATCGACCCCGCCGAGGACCAGCCGGACCTGACCCGCCTGGTGGAGGTTGCCCCGGACGAGTCCTTCATCCTGCACCCGGGCGAATTTGTACTCGGCTCCACCTACGAGGCCGTCACCCTGCCGGACGACATCGCCGCACGCCTGGAGGGCAAGTCCTCGCTGGGCCGCCTGGGCCTGCTGACGCACTCCACCGCCGGCTTCATCGACCCCGGATTCTCCGGCCACGTCACGCTGGAACTGTCCAATGTGGCCACCCTGCCCATCAAGCTGTGGCCCGGCATGAAGATCGGCCAGCTCTGCTTCTTCCGCCTCTCCTCCCCGGCCGAGCACCCCTACGGCTCCGGCGAATACGGCAACCGCTACCAGGGCCAGCGCGGCCCCACGGCGTCGCGCTCCTTCCAGAACTTCCACCGCACCAGCATCTAGTTCCCCTTCGTTGAGGCGTGGGTTGCTGCCCCATGGATCGCATCCATGGGGCAGCAGCCCACGCCTCAACTGTTTAAGGCCGGGGGCTTGACGGGGAGCAGGAGCAGCAGGCCGGCGAGCAGGACCAGCAGGATGCCGATGATGCCCCAGCGCTGGGCACCGAAGACGGTGATGAAGAGGGCAAAGAGCGACGGCGCCAGGAAGGACACCGCGCGGCCGGTGGTCGCGTACAGCCCGTAGAGCTCGCCCTCCCTGCCCGCGGGGGCCAGCCGGCCGATGAAGGTGCGGGCCGAGGACTGGGCCGGGCCCACGAACAGGCACAGCAGCAGGCCGAAGATCCAGAAGACTGTTTTGCCTTCCATGAACAGCAGCACCGTGCCCGAGGCCAGCAGCCCCAGGAGCGAGACGACGATGACGGACTTGGGGCCGAACCTATCGTCGAAGAATCCCGCGGAGAGGGCGCCGGCGGCGGCCACGACGTTGCCGGCAATGGCGAAAATCAGCACATCCCCGGTCTTGAAGCCAAAGGTGCCGACGGCGATGACGGCACCAAAGGTGAAGATGGCGGCCAGGCCGTCACGGAAGATGGCGCTGGCGAGCAGGAAGAACAGCGTGTGCGGGGAGGTCTTGGCCAGCCGCCGGACGGTGCGCCACAGCTCCACATAGGACTGGAAGAAGCCCACCTTGGGCATGGCGGGGTCCGGGGCCGTTTCCGGGATGGCCAGCATGACGGGAATCGAGAAGAGAATGATCCAGGCCGCGGAGAACAGCGCCACCACCCGGTAGGTCATGCCATTTTCGGCCGTGATGCCGAAGACGCCCACATCCGGCTGGATCAGCGCGATGAACACGATCAGCAGGGCCACGATGCCGCCCACATAGCCGGCCGCCCAGCCGATGCCGCTGATTCTGCCAATGCTGGTCTTGGTCGAGATCTGCAGCAGCATGGCGTTGTAGTTCACGCTGGCCAGCTCAAAGAACACATGCCCCGCCGCGATCGCCAGACAGCCGAACAACAGGTACGACTCCTGCGGCTGGACGAAGAAGCAGCTGGCCGTCAGCAGTGCCACGATCACGGTGTTGATGCCCAGCCAGAGCTTGCGCCGGCCGCTGTGGTCGGTGCGCTGGCCGGCCACCGGGGCCAGCAGGGCGATCGCGACGCCGGACAGCGACAGTGCCAGGGCCAGGACGGCGGAGGCGTGGTCCGCCCCGCCAAAGGCATCGCTGGTCAGGTACAGGGCGGTGAAGATGAAGGTGGTCATGACGGCGTTGAAGGCCGCGCCGCCCCAGTCCCAGGCCGCCCAGGCTGCGATTTGGAGCTTGGTGGCCGGGGCCTTGGCCTGGACAGCCGGTGAATAGCTGGCAGCGGGCGGGAACTCAGTCATACGGCACATGCTAGTCCCAGCGGGCCGGCCCGGGTGCCCAGGTGGGTAAATGCCACCTTAACGCGCGGAGGATGTGACGTGGAATTGAATATGAACGAATGGGAATGCACCGTTTTGGCCGGGGAAGTGGTTGGCAATTGATAGGCTGGTGGCACTCCGATTCGACATTGACCGCCACGCCTGACGACCAAGAAAAGCGGAACCAACTGTGCTAATGATCATTGCCATTCATTTTGTGGTGGCAATGGCAGCGCCCGCATTCTTTTCCCGAATGGGACGCCAGGCGTTCTACATTCTGGCGGCGGTCCCGGCGGGGAGCTTCTTCTGGCTGCTGGCCCAGCATGGCGCCATCTACTCGCCCACCTCCCCCAATCCCAGTGAAGTGCTGCCCTGGGTCCCCGGCCTGCAATTGGAGCTGGCCTTTAGGATGGACGCCCTGGGCTGGGTAATGTCCCTTTTGGTCCTGGGCGTTGGCGCGCTGGTTCTGGCCTACTGCGGCCGCTATTTCAAGAAGGACGACGTCGATCTGGGCGGCTTTGGCGCCCAATTGCTGGCCTTTGCCGGCGTCATGTTTGGCCTGGTCACGGCCGACAATCTGGTGCTGCTGTTCATTTTCTGGGAACTCACCACCATCCTGTCGTATCTGTTGATTGGTTTTGCCCGCACCAGGATTTCCGCCCGCCGCTCGGCCCTGCAGGCCCTGATCGTCACCACCGCCGGTGGTCTGGCCATGCTGGTGGGCCTGATCATGGTGGGCCAGAGCGCCGGAACCTACAGCATCTCCGCGATCATGGAGGCGGCTCCGGCGCTGCTCGCCGCCCCGGCCACGGCGGGCATTGTCAACGGCGGCATTGCCTTGATCCTGATCGGCGCCGTGACCAAGTCCGCGCTGATCCCGTTCCACTTCTGGCTGCCCGGCGCCATGGCCGCGCCCACGCCGGTGAGCGCCTATCTGCACGCCGCCGCGATGGTCAAGGCCGGCATCTACCTGGTGGCCCGCCTGGCTCCGGGCTTCGCCGAGGCCCCCGCCTGGGCACCGCTGATCACCATCCTGGGCCTGGGCACCATGCTGGTGGGTGGCTGGCGGGCCCTGCGCCAATACGACCTCAAACTGATCCTCGCCTACGGCACCGTCAGCCAGCTCGGGTTCCTGACCGTCGTCGTTGGGCTTGGAAACCGGGAGGCAGCGCTGGCCGGCCTCGCCATGCTGGTCGCCCACGGCCTGTTCAAGGCCACCCTCTTCCTGGTGGTGGGCATCATCGACCACCAGACCGGAACCCGCGACATCCGCAATCTGTCCGGGGTGTTCGCCTCGGCGCCGGCGCTGGGCGTCGTGGCGCTCATCGGCGCCGCCTCCATGGCGGGCCTGCCGCCGCTGGCGGGTTTTGTGGCCAAGGAATCCATCTTCGAGGCCTTCTGGGAGAACGCTGCCCACGGTCCGGACCCGGTGGCCGGGTTTGTGGTGCTGGCCCTGATGGTGCTCGGCTCCATGCTCACGTTCGCCTACAGTGCGCGCTTCCTCTGGGGCGGCTTCGCCAAGAAGGTCAAGGGCATGGCCACAGGATTCAAGCGCGTCCCACCGGCCTTCCTGGCCGCCCCCGCCATCCTGACGGTGCTCACGGTTGCCTACGGACTGTTCCCCTCGGTGGTGGACGGTTGGATAGCCCCCTACGCCGCCCTGTTCCCGGCCAAGGGGCCGGATGCGCATCTGGCGCTCTGGCACGGCTTCACCCCGGCCCTGGGCCTGAGCGCCGCCACCATCGCCGTCGGCGTGCTGCTCTTCGCCGGCCGCAGCGCGGTGGGCCGCTTCCAGACGAAGCTGCCGCCGGTGGTCGACGCGGAGAAGAGCTACCGCCAGGTCGTCAACGTGCTGGACATCATCGCCATTTGGGTCACCGGCCGTACGCAGCGTGGTTCGCTGTTCTTCTACCTCTCCGTCATTCTGTCGACGGCCATCGTCGCGGCGCTGCTGGCGCTCATCTTTGGCGGCCAGCGCTGGCCGGAGACCGTCTACTTCGTCGATCCCGGCGCTCCGGTGCAGGTGATTGCGGCGATTGCCATCGTCCTTGGCGCCCTGGCCGCGGCCCGCGCCAACAAGCGCTTCCTGGCCGTGCTGATGGTCTCTGTGACCGGCTACGGCATTGCGCTGATCTTCGCCCTGCAGGGGGCGCCGGATCTGGCGCTGACGCAGATGCTGGTGGAGACCATCATCCTGGTGGCCTTCGTGCTGGCCATGCGCAGCCTCCCCGCAGAACTGCGTGAACGCACGGCCGGCTCGCACCGCCTGGTGCGCATGGTCATCGCGGCGGCCTTCGGAACCACCATGATCTTCGTGGCGCTGGCCGCCATGGGTGCCCGGGTGGCGGCCCCTGTCTCGCTGCAGTTCCCGGAACTGGCCTATGAGGGCGGCGGCGGGCTGAACATCGTCAACGTCACGCTGGTGGACATCCGTGCCTGGGACACCTTCGGCGAGATCTCCGTGCTGGCCATCGCGGCCACCGGCGTCGCCAGCCTGATCTTTGTCCGCGGCCGCGGCGACCGCCTGCCGCGGGCTTCCACGGTGGAAACCGGGAGCGTGGGCAGGGTGGCCGAGGGCGACGCCGGCACCGGGCGGAAGGCGGCGACGGCGGAGCTTGCGCGCCGCTTCACCGATGTGGCCCGCGATGCCTGGCTGGTGGCAGGGCGGACGCTGGCCCCGGAACGCCGCTCGATCATCTTCGAAGTGGTGACCCGGCTGATGTTCCACAGCATGATCATCATTTCCATCTACCTGCTGCTGGCCGGCCACAACAGCACCGGCGGCGGTTTTGCCGGCGGCCTGGTGGCAGGGCTCGCCCTGACCATCCGCTACCTTGCCGGCGGGCGCTTTGAACTGGCCGAGGCCACCCGCGTCAGCGCCGGCAGCCTGCTGGGTGTGGGGCTGGGCGTTGCGTCGCTGACGGGCATGTTCCCGCTGCTGCTGGGCGGCCAGGTGTTCCAGAGCGCCATCATCCACCTCGATCTTCCCGTGTTCGGAGACATCAAGTTTGTCACCTCAACCATCTTTGACATCGGCGTCTACATGGTGGTGGTGGGGTTGGTGATCGACGTACTGCGCAGCCTCGGCGCGGAGATCGACCAGCATGAAGAGGACAGTGCCAATGGGCAGGCGCCCACGGTGGAGGAATCACCGTTGGGGGTGGGTCGATGAGCGCCAACCTGACGCTGCTGATCGTGATGGGCGTGCTGTACGCGGTGGGCATCTACCTGCTGCTGGAACGCAGCCTCACCCGGGTGCTGCTGGGCCTGATGCTGCTGGCCAACGCCACCAACATCCTGCTGCTGGCCACCGGCGGCTACGCCGGACTGGCACCGATCTTCAGCAAAGACATTCCCGCCGGGGAATACAATGATCCGCTGCCCCAGGCGTTCATTCTGACCTCCATCGTGATTTCCTTCGCGGTGACCTCGTTCATGCTTGGCCTGATCTACCGCTCCTGGCTGCTGGCCCGCCGCGATGACATCCAGGACGACGCCGAGGACCGCAAGGTGGCTGCCCAGGGCAGCTTCGACGCCGAAGAGGATGCCGACATCGATCTGGACACCACCGAATTCGACGAACCGGCCAAGAACGACAACAAGACCGGAAAGGGGCGGGGAACCCGATGAACATCGCAGACCTGGCACCCCTGGCCGTCGCCGTCCCGTTCCTCGGTGCGGCAGTCGCCTTCATGCTCATCCGCCACCCGCGCGCCCAGCAGACGGTCAGCATTTCCGCCGTCGCACTGACCCTGGCCCTTGAGGCGGTGCTGCTGGCCTCCGTCTGGACCACCGGCGCCAGCGCCGTCCACCTGGGCGGATGGCTGCCGCCGTTCGGCATCGTGATGGTGGTCGACCAGCTCTCCTCGCTGCTGCTGGTGGTGTCCTCCGCCGTCAGCCTGGCGGTGCTGGTCTACGCCACCGGGCAGGGCGCGGCCGACGGCGAGGACAAGGGCCCGGTGTCCGTCTTCCACCCCACCTATCTGATCCTGGTGGCCGGGGTGTCCAACGCCTTCCTGGCCGGGGACCTGTTCAATCTGTACGTGGGCTTTGAGATCCTGCTGACCGCCAGCTATGTGCTGATGACACTGGGCGGCACGGGGGAGCGGATCCGGGCCGGGGTGACCTATGTGGTGGTCAGCGTGGTGTCCTCGATGCTGTTCCTGATCGCCATCGCCATGATCTATGCCGCCACCGGAACCATTACGCTGGCGGATCTGGCCGTGAAGCTGGGCCAGCTGGAACCGGGCACGCAGATCATGCTGCATCTGCTGCTGCTGGTGGCGTTCGGCATCAAGGCGGCCGTCTTCCCGCTGTCCTTCTGGCTCCCCGACTCCTACCCAACCGCCCCGGCACCTGTCACCGCCGTGTTCGCGGGCCTGCTGACCAAGGTGGGCGTCTATGCCATCATCCGCACCGAAACACTGCTGTTCCCGGGTGGTTCGCTGGACACGCTGCTGATGGTGGTGGCGCTGCTGACGATGCTGGTGGGCATCCTTGGCGCCGTGGCCCAGACGGACATCAAGAGAATGCTCTCCTTCACCCTTGTCAGCCACATCGGCTACATGGTCTTCGGTGTCGCCATGTCCTCGGTGGTGGGTCTGGGCGCCGCGGTGTTCTACGTCATCCACCACATCACCGTGCAGACCTCGCTGTTCATGGTCACGGGCCTGATCGAGCGCCGCGGCGGCACCTCCTCCATCGACCGGCTGGGCGGGCTGGCCAAGCTGTCCCCGCTGCTGGGCGTGCTGTACTTCATTCCGGCCATGAACCTGGCCGGCATCCCGCCGTTCTCCGGCTTCCTGGGCAAGCTGGGCCTGCTCCAGGCCGGCGTCACGCTGGGCACGCCGCTGGCCTATGTGCTGGTGGCGGGCGGCGTGGTGGCCAGCCTCCTGACGCTGCTGGCCGTGGCCCGTGTGTGGAACAAGGCGTTCTGGCGCAGCCCGGCCGACGCCGTCAACCCTGACCCCGTGCTGCTGGCCGCCATGGGTGCCGTTGCGGGACGCCCAGGCACCAAGGGTGCAGGAACCTCCGGCACCAAGGCCGCCGCCAGGGGCGCCGCTGTCCAGGGGCCGGTGGGCGTGCTGCCTCGGATGATGGTGGGCTCCACCATGGGCCTGGTGGCGCTGGGTGTGGCCCTGACGGTCTTCGCCGGGCCGCTGTTCGCCCTCGCGGGCCAGGGTGCCAGGGACATGCTGGACCGCCAGGCGTACATCACCGCCGTTATGGGCCCGCAGGAGGGCGGACAATGAGCCGCCAGCGGATCTCCCTGCTGCAGGAACTGCCCCTGCTGGTCTTCCTGGTGCTGGTGTGGGGCGCGCTGTGGCAGGACTACAGCCCGGGCAACCTGGTGTTCGGCGCCCTCATCGCCGTCGGCATTGCCCGCATCTTCTACCTGCCGCCGGTGGAGTTGAGCGGCCGGTTCAACATCGTCCTGGCGGCGGTGTTTGCCGGCATCTTCCTCAAGGACGTGGTGGTGGCCAGCTTCCAGGTGTTCTACCTGGCGGCCGTCCGCGGACCGCACATCAGCAATGCCGTGATCGCCGTGCCGCTGCGCAGCCACTCGGATCTGATGATCACCGCCACGGGCCACGTGATTTCGCTGATCCCCGGATCCCTCGTGGTGGAGGTGGACAGGGCCACACCCATGCTCTACATCCACGTCTTGAACGTCACCAGCCCCGAGCAGGTGGAGAAGGTCCGCGCGGAGGTGCGGGCCACGGAGGCCTGGCTCATTCGGATCATGGGGTCCAAGGAAGAAGTTGCGGCCCTGGCCGCCGAATCGTCCCAGGGGGTGGTGGCACAGTGAACGCCATGGGCATAGTCCTGATCATCGTGGTGGTGATCCTGTCGCTGGCTGCGGCCGGCGCCATCTACCGGATTGCCGCGGGCCCCTCCCTGCTGGACAGGGTGCTGGCGGCCGACGTGCTGCTGGCCATCGTCGGCGCGGCGCTGGCCACCGACATGGCCGTCAACCACCACCTGAACAACCTGGCACTGCTCGTGTCACTGAGCGTCATCGGCTTCATAGGCTCGGTCACGGTGGCCCGCTTCGTATCCGACCGCCGGGAGGAACCATGAGCGGCGACGCCATTTTGGATGGATTGACCATGGCGTGCCTGCTCGTTGGGGCGCTCATGTCCCTTGCGGCGGCCATTGGCCTGCTGCGCTTCCCGGACCTCATGAGCCGGATGCACGCCGCCACCAAGCCGCAGGTGCTGGGCCTGCTGCTCATGCTGGCGGCCGTGGCGCTGCAGATGCGCTCGTGGGCGCTGCTTCCCGTGCTGTTGGGTGCGTGGATCTTCCAGCTGCTGACGGTGCCGGTGTCGGCCCACATGGTGGGCCGCGCCGGCTACAGGACCAAGCACCGGCGTCCGGATCTGCTCACGGTGGATGAACTGAACCCCGTGGTGGCCGCGGCGGCCAAGGATCTGGCCGGCGATCCCGAGGACGACGGCGGCCGCGACCGGGGCGGCGACCCGGCGGTCTAGGCCTCGCCACCGCCTGGTGCGGGCGTGGCCGTGCCGGCCGCCCCTGCCTCCGGTCCGGTTCCGTTGGTTGCCAGAATGAGGGAGCGGAGCTGGTCGATCATCTGACGGTGCTGTTCGCCGAGGTCGATCAACCGGTCAATCTCCACCTTGGCCGCGACGTTGGTGTCGTAGTCGTGCTGGGCCATGGCGGAGCTGATGGCATCCTGCCGCTTGGCCGAGATGAGCAGGATGGCGCCCTGCAGCCCAGCCAGCATGGACAGAAACAGGTTCAGCAGAATGTATGGGTAGGGATCCCAGGAGCCGTTCTTCAGGAGAAGTGAATTGGCCACGGCCCACAGGGCCATGGCCAGGATGAAGATCCCGATGAAGGGCCAGCTCCCCATGCCGTTGCGGAGAACGTCGGCAGCCTTTTGACCAGAGGTCAGCGACTCCTTGTGTTCCGTGTGCCAGTTCTTGATGACCATGACTGCCCACCCTTGGTATCGACGGCCGATCTCTGTCGACACACTACGTCCGGCGAGGGTCCCCGTCCATGGAGCCGGGGTGGTGGCGCGGTCTAGACCTCGTCGGTGCTGTGGTTGAAGCGGGCGATGGCCTTCTGCGTGCCGCGTCCGGCCAGGACCTGGATGACAGCCGCCACGGCGGAGGAGACCAGCGCAAAGACCAGTGCCGAGCGCAGGCTGTGCTCCAGATCGGTGCCGTCCTTGGGTGGCTTGTTGCCCGTGCTCTTCTCCCAAACCGTGTCGACCAGCTTGTTGGCGGCAAATCCTGCACCAATGCTGACGAGAGTGCCGATCAGCTTGAAGACAATGTTCATGGGGGCCTCCTGGGTGGCTGGCCGCCGTGCGGCCGGTGGTGCTGTCTGTGCCAGCCTAACGCGGATTGGTGCCGGACCGCCCTGCCGCGCAGCAGGGCACAGCGCTGGACACATTGGGACGGTGCCGTTTGTGGTCCGGCAAGGCACCCGGCTCTCCCCGGCGGGCAGTCCAGCGGATCTGGACATCGAGGCCTGCCAAGTCCATGGAATGCACTTTCATGATCTTTGCGTAATCATTTGACGCGCCATCAATCCTTTCACTAGCGTTGCCGCCAGCCGGATGGCCTATTTTTGTGATGCCCATTACAGAAATGGGTTGACGGAGCCATCGACATCTGAGGGGACGCAGTATGAGACGCGCACTACGGAACGCAGCCACGGGGGCCTTGGCCCTGGCGATCGGTGCCGGGGGAGGGTTGATAGCACTGGCGCCGGCGGTGCTCCCGGCGGCACAGGCGGCACCCACCATTCCCACGATCCTGCCCACGCCGCAGGAAATCAGCGCCGACGGCGTGGCCGTGCCCCTGACCGGCACCGTCACGGTGGCCGTGGGCGCCCAGACCGATGCCGCCGCCAAGGACCTGCTCTCCGACGTCGTCCGGCAGGCCGGCGGCACGGCGTCGTTCGTCGATGCCGCCGCCCCCGCCGGCGCCACGGTCTTCCTGGGCACGACGGCGGACAACGCCGCCCTGCCCGGCGCGCTCTCCGCCGTCGGCGCCGCCAACGCCGATGCCCTGGCGGCCAACGGCTATGTGATTGCCACCGGCACAGTGGCGGGCAAACCCACCCTGGTGCTGGACGGCAAGGATGCTGCGGGCACGTACTACGCCGTCCAGAGCCTCTCCCAGGTGGTCGCCGACGGCGCGGCCCCCGCCATGAAGGTCAAGGACTGGCCGCTGATGTCCATCCGCGGCGCCATCGAGGGCTTCTACGGCATTCCGTGGTCGCACCAGGCCCGCTTGGACCAGCTGGCCTTCTATGGCAAGCACAAGATGAACACCTACATCTACACGCCCAAGGACGATTCCTTCCTGCGGTCCAAGTGGCGCGAGCTCTACCCGGCGGCGGAGCTGGCTGCGCTGAAGGAACTGGTGGACGAGGCCAATGCCAACCACGTGAACTTCACCTTTGCCCTCTCGCCGGGCAACGACGTCTGCTACTCCTCCGACGCCGATCTGGCCGCCACCACGCGCAAGTTCGACCAGCTGCGCGCGCTGGGCGTCACCAGCTTCTACATCGCCCTCGATGACATCGACCCCGTGCTCAAATGCCAGGCGGACAAGGACAAGTTCACCAACTCGGGCTTCAAGAAGCTCGCCGACGGCCAGGCGTTCTACCTGAACCGCCTGGTGAACGACTACATCAAGCCGCACAACCTGCAGCCGCTGCAGACGGTGCCCACCAACTACAACGGCTCCGGCCCGGACCCCTACAAGGGCCAGTTCGGTCTGATGGTTGATGATTCGGTGCTGGTCCAGTGGACCGGCGAGGGCGTCTTTTCCGACAAGATCACGATGGCCTCCGTGGCCGCCGCCTCGACCAGCTACAACACGGACCATCTCTACATCTGGGACAACCTGCCGGTGAATGACGGCCAGCGCGGCCGCCTCTTCCTCAACCCGCTGGAGGGCCGCGACGCCAATCTGTACCAGCACATCGACGGCTTCACCTCCAATCCGATGATCGAGGCCTACGCCTCCATGATTGCCCTCGCCGGCTATGGCGACTACACGTGGAACGGCCCCGCCTACAACGCCGCCACCACGCAGGCGGCCATCATCTCCGAGCTGGCCGGCGATGATCCGGCCGTGCGCAACGCGCTGGAGGTCTTTGTGGACCTGAACCAGAGCTGGAAGCCGTACCGCAACTCGTCGCTGACGGCGCCTGCCCTGAGCCGGGATCTGGCAGCGTTCTGGACCGCCTACGACGCCGGCAGCACCGTTGGTCTGGCCCCGCTGGCCGATCGTTTGGCCACCATCAAGGCGCTGCCGCAGACGCTGTCCACCATGGCCGAGCCGGGCTTCTATGACGACGCCAAGCCCTGGATCGATGCCGCCGCCCACTGGGCCGCAGCCGCCGAGCAGCAGCTGGCCATGCTGGAAGCGATCGCGGACGGACGCGGCGCCGATGCAACCGACGCTGTGCTGGCCGCGGCCGACGAAAAGTCGGACGCTCTGGCCGCAACAGTTCCCGACATTTCGGACCATGGCATTGTGCAGAACCAGATTGTGCCCGCCGTGGGCGACGGCGTCTTCCAGACGTTCCTTGATGCCGCCCAGGCCCGCTACAACACCTGGCTTCAGGCCACTCCGGCCGCCACCGCCGGCGGCTACCCGGCCACCGCGTCCTCCTCGCTGGGCACCTACTCCTCCAACCGTGCGTCGAACATGACCGACGGCAATGCCGACACGCTCTGGTGGTCCAGCGCCCCTCCGGCCGTGGGCTCCACCGTCACGGTGGACCTGGGCTCGGTGCAGAAGGTGGGCAGGGTGCTCATCCAGCAGTCCGATTCGGACACCACCACCGGCGACATGGTCTACCACGCCCGGGTGGAGTACTCCGCGGACGGCACCAGCTGGACGCCCGCCGGCACCTTCGAGACGAAGCCGCGGATCGAACAGAGCTTCAGCACTCCCGTGGACGCCCGCTATGTCCGGATGGCGGCCACGGCCACCAACTCCGGAGGCCAGTGGGTGAAGGTCCGCGAATTCACGGTGTTTGGACCCGTCACGGATCTGGTCTCGGACCTCGCCGGAGCGAATGGCAGCGGCCCGGCCAGCGCCTTCGATGCCAACATCTCCACGGCCTTCGAGGCCGCCTCGGCGCCCGTAGAGGGATCGCACCTGACCCGGACCCTGGCCGGGGGAACCACCATTGGCTCCATTTCCGTGGTGGGCCGCATGGCCGGCGAGCTGGAGATCGAGACGGCCCAGGGCTGGACGAGCCTGGGCACCCTCGACCCGGAGAAGAGCTTCCAGGAGGCCGTGGTGGAGCAGGAGATCACCGGTGCCCGCATCCTCTTCGCCGCCGGCTCCCCGGCGGCCCGGGCAGCGGCCCAGGCCCCGGTGGTGAACGAGCTGGTGCTGCGCGCCGGCGGTGTGGTCGGTTCCGACCTGCTGATCGGCGAGGAGCCCGAGCCCACCGTTCCGCCGACCACCCCGGCGCCCACCGACCCGCCCACGGGCGGTGGCACCGATCCCGCCACCACGCCGGGTGCCGGCAGCGGTTCCGCCGGTGGCTCCGATTCGCCGTCGTCCGCCGTGGGCGCGCAGGGTTCCGGCTCCGACGATCTGGCGAACACCGGCTTCAGCCTGGGCGCTGTGGGCGTGGCCGCCCTCGCCCTGCTGGCCGGCGGCGTTGCGCTGCTGCGCCGGCGTCGGAGCGTGCGTACGCACTAGCGGTTCATCGGCAGCGCTCCGACCCTGCTCCAAAGGAGCATGGAACGGCCGCCAGCGGCGGCGGGAGTCCACCCACCTGGGTGGGCTCCCGCCGTCGTACATTAAGCGGCCATGAAGGGATGCGTCGACGCGCCGTACCGCCGGATGGGCCGCGGGGGTAGACTGGAGCCGCAAATCAACACGACAGGGGAGCGCCAGTCCTTCATGGGACTGGGCGCTGAGAGTGCGGCCCGCCGCAGACCCTCGAACCTGCTCCGGCTAGTACCGGCGAAGGGAGTCGAGTTCTCTTCGGCCGCGCGCCTGCAACGCTCGGCCGCCCCTCCTGTATAGGAGGAATCCCATGAGCTTTTCAAACGCTGTCCCGAAGAAGGCCACATCAAGCTGGCGCGTCGTGGACATTGTCGTCGCATCCGTGCTGGCCGTCGCCGTCGGCGTCATCTTCTGGCTCTGGAGCCAGGGCTACGGCATCATCGCCGCCATCACCACCGCCTTCCCGCCCCTGGGTGGCCTGTACGGCGGCGGCTGGCTGATTGCCGGCGTCATCGGCGGCCTGGTGATCCGCAAGCCCGGCGCCGCCCTCTACTGCGAACTGGTCGCGGCAGTGGTTGAGGCCCTGCTGGGCACGCACTTCGGCTTCACCGTGCTGATCTCCGGCCTGGTCCAGGGCCTCGGGGCCGAGCTGGCCTTCGCCGTCTTCCGCTACAAGAAGTTCTCCCTGCCGGTGGCCCTGCTCTCCGGTGCGCTGGCCGGGCTGGCCATGGGCCTGAACGACAACATCGGCTACAACGCCGAGTGGGAGTTTGGCTTCAAGGCCGTCTACGTCCTCTTCGCCATCATCTCCGGCATGGTCATCGCCGGCCTGCTGTCCTGGCTGGCCGTGCGCGGGCTGGCCCGCACCGGGGCGCTGTCCAACCTGCCCTCGCGGCATGCCGCCACGGAGCGCGTCCTCTAGCCGTGGCAACCTCGCAACATGTGGTCCCCGCCGCCGTCACGGCCCGGGGGTGGGGCTGGCAGCATTCCGGGCGCCCGCACCAGGCCGTGCGCGGCCTCGACCTGGACATCGCGCCGGGGGAGCGGGTGCTGCTGCTGGGCCCCTCCGGCGCGGGCAAGTCCACGCTGCTCCATGCCCTGGCCGGCGTGCTGGGCTCCGATGAGGAGGCCAGCGAGTTCGGCTCGCTGCTGATCGACGGTGTTCCCGCGGCCGCCGCGCGCGGCCGGGCCGGGCTGATGCAGCAGGACCCCGACGCGCAGGTGGTCCTCTCGAGGATCGGCGACGACGTGGCGTTCGGCGCGGAGAACCTTGCCGTGCCGCCGTCCCAGATCTGGCCGCGCGTGGCCGCCGCGCTCGACGCCGTCGGGCTGCGCCTGCCGCTGGACCACTCCTCCTCGGCACTCTCCGGCGGACAAAAGCAGCGCCTCGGCCTGGCCGGGATCCTGGCCATGCGTCCGGGACTGCTGCTGCTGGACGAGCCGACGGCCAATCTGGATCCGGCCGGTGTGCTGGAGGTCCGCGACGCCGTGCTCAACACGGTGGCCGAAACCGGCGCCACCTTGGTGGTGGTGGAACACCGGGTGGCCGTCTGGGCGGATGCCGTGGATCGGATTGTGGTGCTGGCGCCCGGGCGCCCAGGCGAGGGCGGCGGCGTGCTGCTGGACGGTCCGCCGGCCACGGTGCTGGCCCAGGCCCGCGAGATGCTGTCCGCAGCGGGTGTCTGGGTGCCGGGCCATGTCCCGCCCACCCGGCCGCGGACCAACTCCGGCGGCGGGGAGCTGCTGCTCTCCGCCGATGATCTGGCCGTGTCCCGCCAGCGCGGCCGGCGCCGCCACCCGGCCGTGCCCGCGGCCTCGAACATCGACGTGGCCCTGCAGGCCGGCACGGCCTTGAGCATCACCGGGCCCAACGGTGCCGGAAAGTCCACCCTGGCGCTGACGCTGGGAGGGCTGCTGCCGGCCGCCGCGGGATCCGTCCTGGCGGCGGAACCGCTGGCCCGCGGTGCCGCGAAGGACCCCTACCGCTGGAAGGGGAACCAGCTGATCGAGCGCATCGGCACCGTCTTCCAGGAGCCGGAGCACCAATTCGTCACCGGCAGCGTGCTCGAGGAGCTGCGGTTCGCCCCGAAGCTGCTGGGCCGCGGCGGCGACAGGGTGGACGAGCTGCTGGCCCGGCTGCGGCTGGAGCATCTGGCCGACGCCAACCCGTTCACCCTCTCCGGGGGCGAGAAGCGCCGGTTGTCCGTGGCCACCGTGCTGGCCGCCAGCCCGCAGATCCTGGTGCTGGACGAG
Organism: Arthrobacter sp. 35W; assembly: GCF_000482545.1. Lineage (GTDB taxonomy): Bacteria > Actinomycetota > Actinomycetes > Actinomycetales > Micrococcaceae > Specibacter. The sequence goes on along the minus strand of NZ_KI519455.1, from coordinate 741,076 downwards.
CCCACCTTCGGGCAGGATGCCAACACCTGGGCCGAGCTGGCCAGCCTGCTCAGTGAACTGCTCGACGCCGGCACCGCCGTCGTCTCCGTCACCCACGACGCCGAATTCACGCAGGTTCTGGGCGGAAACCGGCTGGAACTGGGCCTGCCCATCGAGGCTGCGGCGCCCGCCTCGGCTCCCGTTCCGGCCGCCGGCGCGGACGCACAGTCCCTGCGGGGTGCGGCATGAGTGTCGATGTTCTGGCGCAGCCGCGCTCGGTGGCCTGGCTGTCCCGGGCCAACCCGCTTGCCAAGCTCGGCGCCGCGATGGTGCTCACTGTTGCACTGCTGCTGACGGTGGACTGGGTGTCGGCGTCGGTGGCGCTGGCCTGCGAACTGGCAATTCTGCCCCTGGCCGGGCTCAGCCTGCGCCTGCTGCTGGTGCGCGGCTGGCCCATCCTGGCCGCCGCCCTGGCCGGAGCCTACGGATCGGCCCTGCTGGCGCCCAAGACGGGTGCCGTGCTGCTGGAATGGGGGCCGTTCCTCTTCACGGAGGGCTCGGTGGAATCCGGTGTGGCTATCGCGCTGCGCGGCCTGGCCATTGGGCTGCCCGGCATCATCGTGCTTGCCAGCACCGATCCCACGGACCTGGCCGATGCGCTGGCGCAGAAGCTGCGCCTGCCGCACCGCTTTGTGCTGGGGGCGCTGGCCGCGATGCGGCTGGTGGGCCTGCTAGTGGCGGAATGGCAGACCCTCGGCATGGCCCGCCGCGCCCGCGGCGTGGGGTCCAACACCGGCGTGTTTGGCCGGATCGTGGCCTCGCTGGGCCAGGCGATGGCCCTGCTGGTGCAGGCCATCCGCCGCGCCTCCCGGCTGGCCGTCACCATGGAAGCCAAGGGCTTCGGTGCCGGGCCGCGCACCTGGGCCCGGGAATCCACGTACTCCCGGATCGATGTCTGGGTGTTCGGTGCCGGCGTCCTCGTGTCGGCCGCGGCCCTGGCCGCCGCCGTCGTCCTGGGCACCTGGAACCCGGTCTTCTAACCCCGCTCCGAACAGCCCACTCGGGGACATCTGTGTAACAGAAAACGCTCGAAACCCGCGGGTTTCGAGCGTTTTCTGTTACACAGATGAGGGTTTAGTCGTACAAGGTGGTGGTCACGGGGACGTGGATTCCCAGCCCGGCGCGCAGGACGATCCGGGCAGCACGTTCGCGGGCCTCTGAGCGCAGCGCCGTCTCATCGATTGCCGTCACGCGGCCCTCCTTGAAGACGGCCTTTCCGGCCACCCAGGTCTGGGAGATGCTGGCCGTGCTCGCCGAGTACACCAGCGCCTGCTCGGGATCGGCGTAGGGCGTCCACTCATGGTGGTTCAGATCGAAGAGCACCAGGTCCGCCTGCTTGCCGACCTCCAGCGAGCCGATCTCGTCGTCCCAGCCGAGGGCTTTGGCACCGTCGATGGTGGCCATCCGGATGGCCTGGCGCGCGCCCACCAGTGTGGGGTCCCGGCGGGCGTCCTTGAACAGGCCCGCTACGATGTGGATCTGCCGGTGGAGGTTGAGGTTGCCGGCGGCGGACACGCCGTCGGTCCCCAACCCCACCGTGACGCCGGCCGCGATCATTTCCGGGTACTTGCCGATGTCGGCGGCACCCTTGGCCAGCTTGAGCGAGCTCGACGGGCAGAAGGCTACCGAGGTTTGGTGGTCCGCCAGCATCTTGACCTCCTCATCGGCGACGGCGACGGCGTGCGCCAGCACGAGGTTGGAGCCGAGCCCGCCGTTGCGAGCGATGCGGCTGATCGGCCACATGCCGTGCCGCTTCTGGCTGACCTGGGCCTCCTCCATGCTGGTGGCGATGTGGTACGTGGTTCCCACACCCAGCTCGGCCGCCAGTTCGCGCGCACCGATGGTCAGATCCAGGCTGCAGGGCTCCTTGCCCTCAATGTTGACCCAGCAGCGGATCCGCCCGTCGGCGTAGCCATTCCATTCCTCAACGCTGCTCTTCAATGCGTCCAGAGCAGTGGCGGAGTTCTTGAAGAAGTGGTGGTCCATCATGTCATCGGACCAGCCAGCCGGGATCTCCGTGGGGCGGATGTCCGCGGCGTGGCGGCCAACAATGCCGCGGATGCCGATCTGGGCGGCGGCCCTGGCGGTCAGGCCGGCGTCGTTCTGGGCGCCCATGTCCAGGAAGCAGGTGGTGCCGCTGCGCAGCATCTCGGCGGTGCCCAGCAGCACGCTGGTGCGCTCGTCGTCCTCGTCCACGTGGGCATAGAAGGGCTTCGCCCAGTGGAACACCCAGGCCCGGGTGGCCAGGACATCGGGAAAAACGGCGCGGCTCAGTGTTTCGGACAGGTGCACATGGGAATCGATGAACCCCGGCGTCATGCCGAGCATCGAGCCGTCAATGGTCTTGTCCACGACGGCGCCGCCCAGCCTCGCGCGGACCTCCCAGGTGGGGCCGATGTCGGCAATCTTGCCGTCCCTGATCAGAATCGCGGCGTTGCGAACGACGTCGTCGTTCTGGTTCGCCGTGACAATGAACTGAAGATTTTCAATAAGTGTGGTTGCGGCGGTTTCGCGGCCCAAATGATGGTTCAACAGTTTTCCTCACCTTGTGGTCTTCGGATTTGTACTCGCCTCAGAACTGCAATGCTTATAGGATATCTGTTGTAAGACCAGTTTGTAAGTGCCGCTTTTCAGACTAGGAGAAATCATGCAGCAGGACGTTGGAAACCGGTTACGGTCCATGATGGCAGAAAAGGGTTTGGACGCGTTGGTGTGTCTTTCCCCGGAAAACGTGGCGTACACCGCCGGCTATGTCATCCCCTCACAACCGCTGATGCGGTGGCGCCATGCGGCAACCGTCCTGCACGGGGACGGCCGCAGTGCGATTGTCTGCATCGACATGGAAGAGACCACCGTGCGCCGGGCCGAAGTGGACGCGGAGATCCGCGTCTGGAAGGAATTCGTCGAGCGCCCCATGGTGGTTCTGGCCGGATTGCTCAAGGATTGGGGTCTGGAATCGGCGCGTGTGGGCACTGAACTCTCCTATCTCTCTTTTGCCGACCACGCCGAAATCGCCGCCCTGGTTCCCGGCTTGGAATTTGTCGCGGCCGATGCGCTGTTGACGAGCGCACGGCAGGTCAAGACGCCGGACGAGCTCGCGCTGCTGGAGCGCTTGTCTCGGATCTCCGACACGGCCATCAAGACCTCGTTTGAGGCCGTGCGGGCCGGATCCACCGAGATGGACATTGCCGCGGCACTGACCCGCAGTGTCTATGAGCAGGGTGCCCAGCAGTTCAAGCTGATGATCGTGGCTACGGGGGAGCGCAGCCAGCTGCCCAATGTCGGCCCCACCAACCGCATCCTGCTGCCCGGGGACGTCTGCCGGGTGGAGATCTTCTCCGTCATTGACGGCTACCAGGCCGGCGTCTGCCGCACCGCGGTGGTCGGGGATCCGCCTGCCGAAGCGGAGCGGGTCTACCAAAACCTTGTCGACTGCAAGCACCAGGTCTTCGAGGCGATCCGCCCGGGTGCCAGCTCGCGGGAGGTCTACGAGCTGTTCAGATCCACGTTCGATGAGCTGGGGCTGCCCGCCATCTCCTTCGTGGCCCACTCGATCGGCACCAACCTCCACGAGGCCCCGTACTTTGGGCCGTACTCGAACGAAAAGGTCGAGGCCGGCATGGTGCTGGGCATGGAACCGCTGGTCTACCGCAGCGGTTTCGGGTTTGGCATGCAGATCAAGGACATGATCGCCGTCGAAGACTCCGGTGCCCGGCTGCTCTCAGATGTGACGGACACGGACAGCCTCTTCCGGATCGAAGCGTGAGCGCCGCCCCGGCCGTGCGGCTGGACCATGTGGGCCTGTGCGTGCCGGACCTGGAGGAGGCGGTGGCGTTCTTTGTGGAGGCGTTCGGTGCCACGGTGGTTTTCCGCCTGGACCGCATCCGCGACCCCGAGGGCGGCTCAATGCAGCGGATCGGCGCCAACCAGACGGCCGAGTTCGAAGCGGTGATGATTGACGTTGCCGGTGCCAGGCTGGAATTGCTGCAGTGGTGGAGTGGGGAGTCCAAGACTGGGCAGCCGGCCGCCATGGATGTCGGAGCCAGCCACCTTGCCCTCCAGACCCCGGACATCCACGCCACCCTGGCGGCCCTGCGCCAGATGCCCGGTGTGGTGGTGATGGGGGAACCCGTCACCTTCACCGAGGGGGCGACGCCGGGACTGAGTAACGCCTTTGTCCGCGCCCCCTGGGGGACCATCCTGGAACTGGTCACCTGGGGCGCCTAAGGCACGACGGAAACACATGGAAGCGCCCCACTGGTTGAACCAGCGGGGCGCCTCCTTGTGGTGCCGGGAACTGCTACCAGAACGTCGGGTTCGAATCGAAGTTCAGGTGCTTGGTCTCGGTGAATTCCAGCAGTCCCTCAATGCCCTGCTGGCGGCCGATGCCGGATTTCTTGAACCCGCCCACCTCCATTTCGCCGTAGAAGTGGTGGTAGGTGTTGATCCAGATGGTGCCCGCGTCGACGGCGCGGCCCACGCGCCAGGAGCGGTCGAGGTCGGAGGTCCAGAGCCCGCAGGCCAGCCCGAATTCCGTGCCGTTGGCGATCTGGATGGCCTCCTCCTCGGTGCCGAACTTCTGCACGGCCAGGACGGGGCCGAAGACCTCCTCCTTGAGCAGGCGCGAGCCGGCGGGCAGGTCTGTGACAATCGTGGGCGCCACGAAATGCCCGTCATCGTAGGGTCCGCCCTCCAGCGCCCGGCCGCCGGCCACCACCGTGCCTTCGGCATTGGCAACTTCGACGTAGTCCCACACTGTCTGCTTGTGGCCGGCGGAGACCAGCGGCCCCATCTGCGTGGCGGGGTCGAGGCCGTCCCCCACATGCATCCCGCGTGCCCGTGCGGCCAGGCGCTCGACGAATTCATCGTGGATGCTTTCCTCCAGCAACAGCCGGCTGCCGGCCGTGCAGATCTGGCCGGCGGAGGAGAAGATGGCGTTCTCGGCGCCAATGAGTGCCTTGTCCAGATTGGCATCGGCAAAGACGATGTTGGGCGACTTTCCGCCCAACTCCAGCGAGACCTTTTTCAGGCTGTCCGCGCCACGCTTCATGACGTTGATGCCCGTGGCGGAATCGCCGGTGAACGCGATCATGTTGACGCCGTCGTGGGTCACCAGACGGTCGCCGACGGTTGCGCCGGAGCCGACCACCGCACGGACGATGCCGTCCGGCAGATCGTCGTCCTGGGCCAGCAGGGCCAGGGCTGCGATGACGATCGCCGGCGTCAGGCTGGCCGGCTTGACGATAACGGCGTTGCCCGCCGCCAGGGCCGGAGCCACGGCCCGGATGGTGAGGTTGAGGGGGTAGTTCCACGGCGTGATGGCGGCAACGATGCCCACCGGCTCGCGCAGAACCACTCCATGGACGCCGTCCTTCAACGCGGCGGAGCGGCCGTAGATGGCCCGGGCCTGGCCGGCGTTGAACTCGATCATGCTGATGCTGCTGAGTACCTCGCCGCGGGCCTGGCCAAGGGTCTTGCCCTGTTCGCGGGTCAGCAGCTCCGCCAGCTGCTCGGTCTGCTGGCGCATCCTTTCGGCCCAGCGGAACAGCACGCGGGCGCGCAGCGCGCCGTCGTTGCGCCAACTGGACTTGCGGAAGGCGCGCTCTGCGCTGTCGACGGCCTCATCGACCTGCCCGAGCGTGGACGTGGCCACGCGGGCGACAAGTCCACCGGTGGCGGGGTCGAAGGTGGCCAGAGCATCTGCGCTGGCGGACAGGAACGGCTGGAGCGTGGAGTCAAAGGCCACGGGGGTCCAAGAGCCGCGGGGGGCGAATGTTGCAGTCATGGGTCGGCCGCTTTCGTGGGTTCGGTGGAGTGGAAATGCAGGTGCCCGGGGCCAGGCCGCAATGGGCAGGGCCCCGGGCTGTGCCGGCTATTTGGGCAGGAAATCGTTGGTGTAGGCGGTCTTGGCGTCGAAGCCGGCAGGAACCTGGCCTATGGAGGCCAGCTGGTCGCGCAGGGTGTTCCAGCGCTCCTCGGTCATCGAGCCGATGGAGGCGCCGAGGTAGTTGCCGTCCTTGATGGTCTTGACCGCGGCGTCAAAAGTGGCCGAATCGGCGTCCTTGTTGGCCGCCATCACAGCCGTCTTGGCGGCGGTGGGATCGGCCTGGAAGCTCTTCCATCCGGCCACCGAGGCCTTGACGACGGACTTCACCAGCTCCGGCTTTTCCTTGACCAGCTTGTCGGTGGTGAAGAGCAGCAGGCCGTACGGGTTGTAGCCGCCATCCTTGGCGATGTTCAGGACGTTGATGTCGATGCCTTCCTTCTCGGCGTTGTAGACATCGGAGGTGACGTAGCACTGCAGGGCCAGGTTGTCGTTGCGCTTGAAGTCCGCCAGCGATCCGGTGTAGTTGATCTCTTCGATGTTGTCCAACTTGAAATGGGACTTGAGGTAGTCGAAGTAGGGGCTCGGGACACGGGAAATCTGGTGGCCGTTCAGCGCCTCGAAGCTGGTGGCACCAATGGCTTTGTGCGACATGATGCACTGCAGGTTGGTGTCGTAGGCCGCTGCCACGGCCACGATCGGCAGGCCGTTCTTGCGGGCCACCATCACATCGTCGGCATTGGCGATGCCGAAGTCCGACTGGCCGGCGGCCACCTGCGCGATGGTCTGGATGCCGGGTCCGCCCTGCTGGACCTTCAGGGTCACGCCCGAGTCCTTCACTGTCTGGTTTTGCATGGCGTCCCAGTACCCGCCCTGCTCGGCCTGGGCGAACCAGTTCATCAGGATGGTGGCCGTCTGGGGGTTGGCAGCCGAGGGGCCGGTGGCGGCGGCGCTGCCGCAGGCCGTGGCGCCAAGAGCAATGACGGCCGCGGAGGCGACGGCGGTGGCGAGGTGCTTGAGCTTCATGGGGTGCCTTTCAGAGGATGTGGGTGATTCATCGCGCGCTTGAGGACGATGATGATGCTGTGGACCGGCCCGAACGGAGGCCTAGGCATCGTCCTTCAATGCTGATTCGTGCCAATGCTTGATCAGACGGTTCCCCACGATCGTCACGACCAGAAAGAAGATGAAGCCCAGCAGCGTTGCTGCCAGAACTTCGGCGAAGAGGAGGCCGGTGGCCAGACGTGACTGGGCAAAAAGCACCTTGACGCCCAGGCCGCCTTCTTCGCCGCCGCTGCCGATGATGAACTCGCCCACGATGGCTCCCACCACGGCCAGACCGGCCGATACGCGCAGGCCGGCGAAGATGTTCGGCAGCGCACTGGGGAGCCGGAGCTGGAGGAACTCGGTGGTCCGGCTGGCGTGGTGCATCCGGAACAGATCCCTGTGGTTCCGGTCCGTGGACAGCAGGCCCAGCAGGGTGTTGTTCAGGATCGGGAAGACGGCGATCATGAACGCGATGACGATGACGGCGCTCTGGTTGTAGCCGAACCAGAGCACAATGATCGGCGCAACAGCCACCACCGGAACGGTCTGGAGGAGCACCGCGTAGGGGTAGAGGCTGCGTTCGAGCATCTTGGACTGGCTCATGATGATGGCGCCGGCAAAACCGACGACGATGGCCAGGACGAATCCGGCGGTGGCCTCGAAGAAGGTGATCCGGATGCCCTGCCAGAGGGTGTCGGGGTTGTCCAAGATGGCCTGCAGCACCTGCTCCGGGCGGGGCAGCAGGTAGTTGCGGTCGCCGTAGACGGTGCTGGAGACAATCGACCAGGCGGCCAGGAAGACCACCAGCACGATTGCCGGCGGCAGGGCAGCCTTCAGAAACGGTTTGGACTTGCCAGCCACAGCCTTGGTGCTGGCGTCAGTGGCGGCCTTGGATGCTGGTTTGGCGATCTGGATGGTCATGCGTGCACTCCTTCCCGCAGGCAATCGGAAATTTCAACGCTGAGAGCCGTGAATTCTGGCGTTAGCCGCAGCTCGGGTGTTCGTGGATACGAGAACGGGACGTCGAAGACGCGTTCAATGCGTCCGGGGCGTGCCGACATCACCACAACCCTGTTGGACAGGTAGATGGCCTCGTAGAGGTTGTGGGTGACAAAGACCGAGGTGAACCCCTTGGACTGCCAGATGCGCAGCAGCTCGTCCTGGAGGACCTCGCGGGTGATTTCATCGAGCGCCGAGAAGGGCTCGTCCATCAGGAACAGCTCCGGCTGGAGGGCCAGGGCCCGGGCCAGCGACAGACGCATTTTCATGCCGCCCGAGAGGTTTCTGGGGTAGACCTTTTCGAACCCCTCAAGGCCCACCATTTTCAGGGCGGCCGTGACGCGCTCGGCCCGTTCGGCCTTGTCGATGCCCTCCAGCTCGCAAATGAGGCTGGCATTGCGGGCCACCGTCCGCCAGGGCAGCAGCGTCGCATCCTGGAAGACAAATGCGCGCCTGTCTCCGTCCGGAATGGTGACCTGGCCGGTGGACGGTGTCGATAGCCCGGCGATAATGCGCAGCAGTGTGGATTTTCCGCAGCCGGAGGGTCCCAGCAGTGAAACAAATTCCCCTTTGCCAATTTGCAGATCAACGGGTTGCAGTGCGATTGTTCCATTTGGATATGTCTTGGACGCACCGACCACGTCGATGTGTTTTTGGTTCATCATGGATGGCTCTCCTTCAGGTACCGCGCCGTTGCAGTCTGGCTTGCATCCAAGGACCCCTGGGGTGCAGGCGCTCTACATATCCACCCTCTGAATCAGGGTCTGTGTCGACTCAACTGGACTGATGTGTGACATGTACTACAAGGCTGGTGGTGTTTGGTGGTGATGTCAATACCCCAGCGCCCCCGGCGTCTCTGCGCTCCGGATGTGACGCGGGAGCCCTCCGGGGCGCCAGGGCATTGCCGGCTATTTGGGCATGAACGCTGTGGTGTAGGCGCTCTTGGCGTCGAAGTCCGCCGGAAGCTGGCCGATGGAGGCCAGCTGGTCGCGCAGAGTGGTCCAACGCTCGTCCGTCATGGTGCCGATCGAGGAGCCCAGATAGCCGCCGGCCTTGATGGTCTTGGCCGAGGCATCAAAGATTGCCGGGTCGGTGTCCTTGTTCGCAGCCATGACGGCAGTCTTGGCATCGGCGGGGTCGGCCAGGAAGTTCTTCCACCCGGCGATGGACGCGGCGACAACGGACTTTACGAGCTCCGGCTTTTCCTTGACCACCTTGTCGGTGGTGAAGAGCAGCAGTCCGTAGGGGTTGTAGCCGCCGTCCTTGGCAACGCTGAGAACGTTGATGTCCACACCCTCCCGTGACGCCTTGAAGACGTCCGAGGTGATGAAGCACTGCTGGACGAGGTTGTCGTTGCGCTTGAAGTCCGCCATGGACCCGGTGAAGTTGATCTCCTCAATGGCATCAAGGGAGAAATGGCTCTTGAGATAGTCGAAGTAGGGTGCCGGCCGCCTGGACACCTGGTGGCCGTTGAGCTGGGAAAAATCCGTGATGCCCGCGCTCTTGTGCGACATCATGCAGAAGAGGTTGGTGTCGTAGGCGCCGGCCACGGCCACAATCGGCAGGCCGTTCTTGCGGGCCACCATCACCTCGTCCGCGTTGGCAATGCCGAAGTCGGCCTGGCCCGCGGCCACCTGCGGGATGGTCTGGATGCCGGGTCCGCCCTGCTTGACCTCAAGGGTCAGCCCGGCGTCCTTGCCGGTCTGGTTCTCCATGGCATCCCAATACCCGCCCTGCTCGGCCTGGGCGAAGTAGTTCATCAGGATGGAGGCACTCTGGGGGTTGGCTGTTGACGGCCCGGCGGCGGCGCTGCCGCAGGCCGTTGCGCCGAGCGTAATGACCGCCGCCGATGCGAGCAATGTGAAAACGTTTGAAACCTTCATTGCGGGTCCTTTGCAATCCATATGGGTCGAGGCTGTCGACACCGGACAGTGTGTAGGCAAGAAGGTGCGGCAGCCACATGTGAATGCCGCAGGTCCCTGGTTGGTGCCGAAAGCCGGGATGGAATTACAACTCTTCCGAACTGGCATGACGTGTGATATGTTGCACCTGAGGTCAATGCTGGATCCATTCAACAGCGAAGTCAAGGACTTTTGCGGCAACAAAGAAGTGCCCGCAATAGTCGATAATTCGCGCCTGATTCATCGAGTAGCAAAGGGGCTAATTCCATGCCGTTCATTGAAATCCACATGTTTGAGGGGCGGACCCTTGAACAAAAAAGAGCGCTGACCAAGGCTGTCACCGAGGCCATGGTGGAGCATGCAGGCGCCAAGGCGGAGGGATTGCACGTGGCAATCTCCGAATATGCGCTGGAGAACTGGGCGCGGGCCGGCGTTCTCAGTGTCGACAGGAAAGACCTTTGAGCGCGCTGGCGGGGCTGGCGAAGGAATCGGCGGCACTGCTGGTCATCGACCCGCAGAATGCCTTTGTCCATCCCGAAGGAACCCTGGGCATTTCAGGCGTCAACATCGCGCCGGCCCAGGCGGCCATGCAATCCATCCGCCGCCTGGCGGAACAGTTCAAGGCGGCCGGCCTTCCGGTGATCTGGACGCAGCAGGTGCATCTGGAAAAGGATGCCTCCCGTGATGCCAAAGTCCTGGCCTCGCACACCGACAAGCGTGCCCGGGTTTCGGCCATTTCCGGGTCCTGGGATGCCGCCTTCGTCGACGAAGTTGCCGATCTCATCGACGATCCGACCTACGTCGTCGTCAAGCACCGCTTCGGAGCGTTCTACGAAACCCGGTTGGATGCGCTGCTGCGCATGCTCGGCGTCACCACCCTCTTTGTGACGGGTGTGACGGCGAATGCCTGTGTGGAGACGACCCTGCGCGAGGCCTACCTCCGCGACTACGACGTCGTCGCCGTCACCGATGGCATTGCGGCCGTGAGGCCCGCGTGGATCGACACGGCGCAGGCCGTCTGGGCCCAGTACCTGGGCGTTGTGTCCTCCGAGCAGGAGGTGTCCGAGTGGCTGGAGCACAGCAGCCGCCCGCAGGCCCTTGGACTGCACCACCTGCTGCTGGAAACCAAGGATCTGGCGGCCTCCGAGCGCTTCTACTTTGACGTGCTGGGCTTCGACGAGCGCAAGCGCGAGGCCTTCCGCGACGGCCGGAAATTTGTCGCCACACACCAGGGACTAGCCCTGGTGGAGGGTGGACCGGACTTCACCGGTGCGGCGTCGACCCTGGAGCACCTGTGCTTTAGGGCCAGGGGCATCGACGCCATTGCCGAACGCGCCCGCGCCGGCGACCACCGCATCATCCGGGGCCCCGGGCCCGGCCCCTACGGCCACACCGTGTACATCGAGGACCCTGACGGCAACGAGATCGAACTCTTCGACGTCTCCGTCTGACGGCGCGATCCGACAGTGCAGTCGGACGCAACCTTATTCCTCTCCACCTGCAGCAAAGGGAATGCCATGAAAATCACAGACATCAAGGTCCACCTCGTCCGCCTGCCACCGCGCCGCGACCACAACTGGGCATCCAAGATGTCCACACCCATCGGCCACACGGCCATCATCGAACTCGAAACCGATGAGGGCATCGTTGGCTGGGGCGAGTCCCCGGCCGGGGCCACCTGGGGCGGATCGCACATGCGGTACTACGGTGAATCCCCGGAGACCGTGCGGCTGGTCATCGAGACGCACCTGCTCCCGGCGATCAAGGGCATGGACCCGGTGGACATCTCACTCATCCACGACGCTATGGACAAGGTCATCAAGGGCCACCCATACGCCAAGGCGGCCGTGGACATTGCCTGCTACGACGCCGCCGGCAAGGCTCTCGGCGTTCCGGTGAGCACACTGCTGGGCGGGGCGCACAAGAACTCGATCGAGGTGGCACACTCCCTGGGCATCATGGATCTGGACAAGTGCTACGCCGAGGCCGAGGCGGCCGTGGCCGAGGGTGCGCTGACCATCAAGTGCAAGACGGGTCTGGACACCGAACGCGACGTCACCTTGGTGCGCGAACTGCGCCGCCGCCTGGGCGATGACATTAAGATCCGCGTCGACGGCAACGAGGGCTACGCCTCCGTCGCGGAGGCCGTGGCCGTGACCCGGCGGCAGGAGGAGTTCAACATCCTGCTGTGCGAGCAGCCCGTCATGGGAGCGGCCGGCCTAGGCAAGGTCGCTGCACGGATCGAATCGCCCGTGATGGCCGATGAGTCGGCCTGGACGGTGCAGGACATTCTGGAACTGGATGCGCTCGACGCCGCGGCCTGCATTTCGCTGTACGTCACCAAGCCGGGCGGCCTGTTCAAGGCCCGCCAGGTGGGGGACATCGCCGGCCATCTGGGGATGTACGCCGACATCGGCGGCTCCATTGAAACGGGCATCGGAAACGCGGCCAATCTGCATCTGGCCAGTGCCACCAAGATCGCAACGCTGCCCAGCGTCTGCCCGGTGTCCACTCCCGAGGGCGCAGCGGGCCCCAAGACCGCTGGCATCTACTACCTGGACGATCTCATCGCTGAGCCGTTCAAGTTTGAGAACGGCCGGGTCTTCGCCCCCGAGGGCCCCGGACTGGGCATCGAGGTAAACCGCGAGAAGCTGGCCAGGTACGCGGTATGACCATCGCCGTCCTGGGCGCCGGCGGCGGCGGCCTTTCCGCAGTGGTGGAACTGACGCAGGCCGGGCACGACGTCGTCCTGTGGAACCGCAACCCCGGCAAGCTCGCCGTCCACCGGGCGAACGGGGGCGTGCTGCACCGGGGCGTGTTCGGTGAGGGGCTGGCCCAGCCCCAGCGTATGACCGCGGACCTCGCGGAGGCGCTGGAGGGGGCGGACGCGGTGGTCGTCTGCCTCCCCAGCATCGTCCACGGCAGGCTCTTCGCCGATCTGGCGGAGGCTGGCTGCAAGGTGCCGGTGGTGCTCAACCCCGGCCACACCGGGGGAGCGCTGCACCTGCGCACCGTCTTCGCCAGGGCAGGTGCGGCGCTGCCGCCGGTGGCCGAATTCTCCACGCTCACCTATGTGGCGCGGGTGAACGACGCAGGCGTGGTCAACACCACCGGCCGTGCCGCACAGGTCCGCGTGGCAGCCCTGCCCGGCGGCGCCGCCGCAGTGGCGTGGGCCAAGAAGCTTTTCCCCGGGTGCAGCGAGGTTGCGGACGTGCTCGCCTCGAGCCTGTCCAACGTCAACCTGGTGCTGCACCCGCCCGGTGCCATTCTGGGTGCGGCGTGGGTTGAGGCGTCCGGCGGTGATTTCACCTTCTATGTCGAGGGCATGACCGACGGCGTTGGCCGGGTGCTTGAACAGCTCGACGCCGAGCGGCTCGAGGTGGCGCGGGCCTTTGGCCACGAACTGCCTCCGCTCGTGGCCGAAATGGACGAAATTGGCACCGTGGACCGGGCCGCCGCCCGCGCCGGCGACACGGTGGCGGCCATTCGGGGCGGCACGGCGAACGCGGCCATCATGGCCCCTGACTCCTTCGCGCACCGGTACTACCAGGAGGATCTGGCCTTCGGCCTGCTGCCCTTTGTCGAGCTGGCCCGCATCGCCGGCGTCGAGGTCCCCGTGGCCGCGGCACTGCTGACGCTGGGCTCGACGGCGGTGGGCGGCGGTCTGCTGGCCGCCGGCCTGGATGCCGAAGCCCTGGGCCTGTCCGGGACAACCCGGGACCAGCTGGTGGAATCCGTCCGCCACTAGCAGTGCACCATCTCATTCGTTTGCATGTGGTTAGAAAGCAGGAAGTGAATGCAGCTCGTCAACCGGAAAATAGCAGTCGTCGGTGGGGATGAACGGGAGCAGGAGATTGCCAGGCTCGCCGCCACCACGGGGGCCGCGGTCAGCGCCTATGGCTTCCCCTGGCCCGAGGGTGGGATCGCCGGGGTGGAGCCTGCCTCCTCGGCCAAGGAGGCCCTCAATGGCGCGGACTACGCGCTCTTCCCCATTCCCGGCCAGGCGCTGGACGGGACGTTGTTCGCGCCGGAGTCCCCGGAAACGATCACGCCCGACGAGGCCCTGCTGTCCGTGATGGCGGACGGGTCCACCATCATTCTCGGCTGGCCCAATGAGCAGTTGAAGGCCGCGGCAGAGGTCCACGGCATCGGATTCAGCGAATATGAGCACGACGTCGAGCTGATGCTGCTGCGTGCGCCCGCCATCGTGGAGGGCGCCCTGGGGCAGATCATCGCCAACACGGACGTCACCATCCACAACAGCGACGTCCTCGTCGTCGGGCACGGCAACATCGGGCGGATCCTGGCCCGCACGCTGGTTGTGCTGGGCGCGCGGGTCCACCTGGCGGCACGCAATCCGGTGCAGCGCGCCGATGCGCTCGCCGCCGGCTGCATTCCGCACCCGTTGGAGGACATCCGCGGGATCGCCCCCACGGTGTCCATGCTGTTTTCCACGGTGCCGACCTCCGTGGTCGACGCCGGAACGCTGGCGCTGCTGCCGCCCAAATCACTGGTGATGGACCTCTCCGCCCCGCCCGGCGGGATCGATCTGGCGGCGGCGGAAAAACTGGGCCACACGGCGGTGTGGGCGCGCGGCCTGGGGCGCCGGGCACCCATTACAGTGGGGGCCAGCCAGTGGAGCGGCATTGCACAGCGGATTGCAGACATCGAAAGGTCAAAGGGTTATGAAGTTTGATTTGGTTCTGAAGAATGCACGGCTGGTCGACCACGCGGGGGAGCAGTTCGGCGCCATCGCCATCCAGGACGGCCGGATCGCGGCCATCGGCAGCACCGACGCCTTTGACGACGCCGTCCGGACCGTCGACGTCGGCGGCAAGGTGGTCATGCCCGGGGTCATCGATCCGCACTGCCACCTGGGCGTCAACTACGGCTACGACGACGATATGCGCACCGAAACGGCCGCGGCGGCCCGCGGGGGCGTGACCACCATCCTGCTGTTCATCCGCAATATGGAGGGCTCCTACATCCCCTTCTACAAGGACCGCCGCGAGCGGGGAGAGTCCAACGCCGTCATCGATTTTGGCTTCCACTTCGGCATCCAGCGTGAAGAGCATGTCGGGGAGATCGCCGAGATTGCGCGGGTTACGGGCGTGCAGTCGTTCAAATGCCACATGGGTTACGAGCCGGGGAACCCCATCGGCATCGTTTCCTCCACCGATTCCTGGATTTTTGGGGCCATGCGGGAGGCCGCAAAGCTTCCCAACGGCGTGGTCTCCGTGCACTGCGAGAACACCGAGCTGGTGCAGCTGCTGAAGAAGGACATGATCGCCACCGGACGCCAGGACCTCGCGGCATACACGGAATCGCGCCCCGTCTTCGTTGAAGAGGAGGCCATCGCGCGGATGATCCGCTTCTCCGAGATCACCGGCTGCCCGCTGTACATCGTGCACACCACCGCCGCCAAGGGGCCCGTCATGGCCAGCGAGGCCCGGGCACGCGGCGTCGACGTGACGGTTGAGACCTGCCCGCACTACCTGACCCGGACCGCCTACGACCCGGACCTGACGGCCACGGCCAAGATCTCTCCGCCGCTGCGCGACCGCGAGCAGCTGGAAGGCCTCTGGAAGGGCGTGCTGGGAGGCGGCGTCGGCACCCTGGGCACGGATCACGTCCCGTTTGAAAAGAACGGAGGGGATCTCTGGAAGGAGAAGCCCGGCGTGGTGACGTTCCCCTGGGAGCTCTCGCTCATGCTGCACTTCGGCGTCCACGAGCGCGGCATGTCCCTGTCCCGGCTGGTGGAGCTGAACTCCTACAACCCGGCCAAGCGCTTTGGCCTGTACCCCCAGAAGGGTGCGCTGGCTGTGGGTTCCGACGCCGACCTGGTGGTGGTTGACCTCGACGAGGAGCGCGTGGTGGAGCACGACGGCAAGGGCACCTGCCTGTACGAGGGCTGGAACCTGCGCGGCTGGCCCGTGATGACCATTTCCCGCGGCGAGGTCATCTTTGACCACGCCCAGGACGAAGAGGTTCCCTACGGCCGCGGCCGCTGCGTGACCGTGCCGGAATCCGAACGGGCCCTGGTGGCGCTGTGACGGCCCCCAAGGAGCGCCGCACGCTGCGCTCCGTGTCGATCCACTTCATGTGGGAGGCGCTGCCGATGCCGGAGCGGGTCCGTGCAGCCGCGGCGGCGGGCTTTGACCTGGTCGACCTGTGGGACTGGCGGAATGTGGAGATCGACGAGATCGCCCGGGCGGCGGCGGAATCAGGCATCGGCATCAACGGCTTCTTCGGAAACCGCGCCTTCTCCGCCTGCGACCCCGCCCAGCGCACCGCCTTCCTCAACGAGGTCAAGGAATCCCTGGCCTGTGCCGTGCGGGTGGGGGCCCGGCAGCTGCACCTCTTCTCCAACGCCATCCGCCCCG
Source organism: Arthrobacter sp. 35W (assembly GCF_000482545.1). Classification (GTDB taxonomy): domain Bacteria; phylum Actinomycetota; class Actinomycetes; order Actinomycetales; family Micrococcaceae; genus Specibacter. The sequence goes on along the minus strand of NZ_KI519455.1, from coordinate 724,883 downwards.
GCGGCGTCGTCGCACCCAGCCCTGCCCTTTCCCCGGCTCTCCTGCACGCAGCCTGCGTTGATGCCGTGTCGGAGCTGGCGCCGCTGGCCGCTGAGGCGGGGGTGGTGCTGGTGCTGGAGCATCTGAACGACGTCCACCTGCCCGGGTACCTGTGGACGGGCGCCCAGTCCGTCATCGACGTGGCCCGGGACGTGGACCACCCGAATGTCCGGGTGGTCTTTGACGCCTTCCACCAGCAGCTCGGAACCGGGCGGCTGGCCGAACACCTCATCGCCGCCATGCCCTACCTGGGCAGGGTGGACATTGCGGGCGTGCCCGGGCGGCACGAGCCCGGGGTGGGGGAGATCGACTTTGCCTATCTGCGCGGGGTCCTTGACGAGCATGGATGGCGGGGCACCGTGACCTTTGAGGTGGTCCCCAGCGACGGGAATCCAGAGACGGCAGTGCGGCGCATCGAGGAATTCTTCCCGGCCGCCTGGTGTGGACAACGAGAGCAGGTGCGGGCATGAGCGCAGTGGCAGGAAAGATAGCAGTCATCACCGGGGCCGGTTCCCGGGGCGGGCAGGGCGAGGCCGAGGCCAGGTTGCTGGCGCGCAACGGCGCACGCGTGGTGCTGGTGGATTTGCCGGGCTCGGACGGGGCCGCCATCGCGGCGGAGATCGGTGCGGACCTGGCCGAGTTCCATGCCCTGGATGTCACGGATGCTGAGGCCTGGGAGGAACTGGTCTCTGCGGTGCGGGAGGGCTACGGCCGCCTCGACATCCTGGTCAACAATGCCGGCGTCTGGCTGCAGAAGGGCGTCCTGGACACCACACCGGAGGAGTTCCGGAAGGTCGTGGACATCAACCAGACGGGCGTGTTCCTGGGGATGCACTTCTTTGCGCCGCTGATGAAGGAACAGGGCGGCGGATCGATCATCAACACCTGCTCCACGGCCGGACTGGTGGGCGGCGGCATGCCACACGCCTACGCGGCCAGCAAGTGGGCGGTGCGCGGCATGTCCCGCGCCGCCGCGCATGAGCTGGCGCCGTTTGGCATCCGGGTCAACGCGATCTGCCCCGGCGTCATCAACACGCCCATGATCGAAGGGGGCGAGGCCATGCTGGACCTGCTGGCCGCCACCATCCCCTCCGGGAAGGTGGGCCAGCCCGACGACGTGGCCCAGCTGGTGCTGTTCCTGGCCTCCAATGCCAGCAGCTACATCTCCGGCTCGGAAATCGCCATCGATGCGGCGGTGTCCGCCTGAGCGCGCACTATGCGATCCACTGCCTGGACGGGCCCGAATCCGGGCCCGTCCGGGAGCGCGCGCTTGCAGCCCATCGGGACTACGTCGATGGGCTGCAAGCGCACATTGCCATGAGCGGCCCACTCCTGGCCGAGGACGGCGTGGCGCGCACGGGCCAGCTCTACATCGTCGAGGCCGAGGATGAACACGACGCCCGCCGCTTCATCGATGAGGACCCCTTCACCGTGGCCGGCGTCTTCGCATCGATCACCGTGCACCGGTTCTGGGCCAAGTTCCTCAACGGTGCCAGGGAAGCGGTCTAGCAGGAAAGAGTGTGTGGCATCATTGGTCCAATGAATCTTCTGCCTCCGCTGGATCAAGTGCCATCGGATTCAGGCGTCATTCTCATGCACCTGAGCGAGACGAAGGCGGCCGGGACGAACTGGCCCAGACGGTCCTCACACAAGTCCCGGAAACCGAGCGCGTCGACGAACGACGTCACCACGTTCAGGCCGGCCTGGGAGAGCAGCGACTGGCCGGTCGTGGCAACAGGAACGGACGGGAAAACAGGGGTAGCCATAAACACCGAAAGGGTGCTCCTTAGCTCGGTGGAATAACGGTCTCGACAACCACTATTTTTCCAGCTCAGAGCGCCCTTTCAGCTCTTAAACACACCCCGCGAACGACAGCCCCATGAAACCCTCGGGCTAGACGATATTCACATATTTCCGGGTTTCTACCTGCTGTCAGTTGATGACGCAGTGGCCAACTACCGCGCATTCCTCGCGGATTCCCGGTGGGTGCCGGTTTGGTTCCCATTGTTTGCCAACTGTGGGGGCGATTTTTACGTCATCGACCTCAACCAAGGTGAATTTGGAACAATCTGGCATTTTCGGATTGATGAAGAAGAGCATGCTGTCGAGTTTGCATCGATAGGCGCCATGGTCTCAACACTTGTTGAGTCATTCGCAAGAGGGACGTTTTTTGTGGATTCGAGTCGCTATCTCGAGATGGACTACAATTCCTTCGCGGCGGTGGCTGCGGAGTTGAATCCTCGAATTCCCTAAGGTCAGGTGCGCCCAGGGTCGTCGAGGACGCGGATGACCTGCGCGGGGATCTTGTCCGCGAGCCACACAAGCCCGTGGGTTCTGTGAAAGGCAACGCCGGTAAGGAATGCAGACCTCGAGTCAATCCTCAGGACCACCGTCGTGCCAGGTTTTCGGCTGCCAACCATCCTTGCCATTGCAATGTCCGCCGACAGATGAACGTATTGCCGCTCTTGAGGGCGGAGCCCTTCGGCCAGGATTGAGGGGAGGCTCTGGGATGACGTTCCGTGGAACAGCTCGGGCGGTGGTTCCGCTGGGTCCATGCGGATGTGGCCAGGAAGGCTGTGGCCGTGCATTGCACGTATCCTCACGCCGCGGATTTCATGGCGAGGTTTGGCGGATGCCGCGATCATCGCGTCAAGGTCGGAAAGTTCCACATCTGCCCAATCGGGGGACTCCCTCCGCAGCGCGGTCAGCAGGTCGTCGACTTTCGTCCATCCGTGTTCGTCAATCTCCAACCCGTAGAGCCATGGCTGGTGGCGCAGGGCATGGGAGACCACCTTGCTCAGCCTGTTGAGGTCGTAGCGGCGCTCCCTCACCAGTGGTCCAGCATGTCGTCGACAGCGCTATGGAACCAGGCCCTGAAATCCTGAAACCCCGGGCTGCGGGCCCCCCAGCCGGGTGATGCGAAGTCGTGCACGATGGACACTTGGCCCGTGGCCAAGTCCCAGCACGCGACATCGTCATTGTCCTGGCGCTTTGCGATGGGAATGAGCCGGCGAGCCGGGTAGCGCTTGGCCAAGCCCGCATGGGTTCCCCGAAGCATGTCCCCGGTCAACACCCACCAGGGCTCCAGTTCGAGCAGCCCCTGTTCCACCACCCGCAGGAACTCCGGAGGGTACGTAAATTCCGGTGGAAGTTCCGAGGGGGCCAATAGCGAGTCATCCATGAGTTTCCATCCTGTAGGTGCCGGACCAAATGATGCCACAACCAAGATGAGGGGCCCGTCCACTGGACGGGCCCCTCATCTGTGTTCGAGCCCCTAGGCAGTGATCCCCGCGCTGCGGAAACCATCAACCCACTTGAGCATGCCCATCACATGGTCCACGGCCGCTTCATGCGCCGCGGCGCCGTCGTGGGCCAGGATGGCGTCAAGGATCAGCTGGTGGCCGGCCACCGAGATAGGCAGCTGCCCCTCCTGGGAGAACAGGATGTCCCGGGACTCGGTGAGTACGCCGTTCAGATCCGCCAGCAGGTCCGGCAGCAGGCTTCCGCCGCCGGCTAGGGCAATGGCCCGGTGGAACGCCACATCCAGCACCGCAAGCTCGGCCGGATCGGCGTTGTCCTTGGCCGCATCCGAGAACGAATCATGCGCGTTTCGGATGAGGGCCAGAGCGTCTTCTCCGCCGTCGTTTGCCGCCATTTCGGCTGCCAACCCGTCCAACGCCCCACGAACGCGCAGCAGTTCGCTGAGCTCATCGCGGTGCATTTCCAGATACAGCCCGAAGGGGCCGGCATAGGCACCGGTGATGCCCTGCCGGACCAGCGCACCCTTGCCGTGCTGGATTTCAATGAGACCTGTGGCCTCCAGCCCGGCCAGCGCCTCGCGGATGCTGACGCGGCTCACACCAAACGCTTCGCAGAGTTTCCGTTCCGAGGGAAGGAGCGTCCCGGGCGGAAACTCATTCCGACGAATCGCGGCCAGGAGTTGATCCCTTACCTGTTGGGTGGGACTGATCCGTGCCACTGCTACGAATGAGGACTCGGTTTCGACCGCTCCCTTTTCATTCATGACTAATTCCAATCTGTGCAATTGACGAGCGATAACCGCTGTTACGCCTGTGTCGAACACGTGCTGCGAAGAAGTCCAACCCAGTGGGTGCGCCGCATGGTCCAATGCCGACTGGGCTACAGATTTGCTCGATAGCTATCGTAGTCCTGTTGATCTGCCGCAATGGTGATGATCGACGCGCCAACCTCGACGTCGTCGCCCTCACCTGCCAGCAGAGCGGCGACGACGCCCGGCACGGGCGCCTCCAGCTCAACGGTGATCTTGTCGGTGTCGATGCTCGCCAGCACCTGGCCCTCGGTGACGAGGTCGCCCACGCTGACATTCCACTCCGCGACGGTTCCTGATTCCATGGTGACTCCCCATTTGGGCAGCGGGTATTCGGTTGCCATATCTTTTCCTCCTTAGAGTGACTGCAGCTGACGGGACGGGTTCTGAACGAGCGCGCGGATCGAATCGGTGATCCGCTCCGTCATGGGCAGGACAAACTGCTCCATGACGGGAGCGTAGGGAATCGGTGTGTTGTGGCCGCCCACCCGCATCACGGGGGAGCGCAGCACATCGTGGCAGTTCTCGGCGGCCCAGGCGGCGATCTCGGCCCCGAAGCCACCGCGGGCGGGCGCCTCGTGGGCGATCAGCAGCCGGCCCGTCTTCTCCAGCGATGCCCGCAGCCCCTCGTAGTCGAAGGGCACCAGGGTCCGTGGGTCGAAGACCTCGCAGGAGATGCCCTCCTCGGCCAGTGTTTCGGCCGCGGCAAGGGCATACTCGCGCGTCTTCAGATAGGAGACCACCGTGACATCCGTGCCCGCGCGGTGGATCCGGCCCACGCCGAAGGGAATCGGGTCAACCTCGACGACGTCGCCGGCCGGGCCGCCGCGGCCGGTGTACAGGCCCTTGTGTTCGAAGAACATCACCGGGTCGGGGTCGCGGATGGCGCTCTTCAGCAGCCCCTTGGCATCCTCCGGGGTGGATGGTGCCACCACCTTCAGGCCCGGCACGTGCGTGAACCAGGATTCCAGGCTCTGCGAGTGCTGGGCGCCGGTGGATCCGTTGGTGCCGGTGATCATCCGCACCACCATCGGCGAGCTGAGCTTTCCGCCGGTCATATAGTGCGTCTTGGCCGCCTGGTTGACGATCATGTCCATGGCCAGCATCGAAAAATCGCTGAACATGATCTCGGCAATCGGGCGTCCACCCACCAGGGAGGCACCGACGGCGGCGCCGACGATGGCCTCCTCGCTGATGGGGGAGTCCCAGAGCCGGTCCGGGCCAAAGCGGTCCCACAGGCCCTTCGTGACGCCGAAGACGCCGCCGGACTCGCCCACGTCCTCGCCGATCACGAAGACCGCCGGGTCGCGGTCCATTTCCTCGGCGATCGCCTGGCGGATGCCGTCTGCAAAGGTGAAGTTGGTCATCGGAGGGCCTTTCCGTTGTGGGAATCGACATACACGTGGCGGAGCGCGTCCTCCGGGGTGGGGTGCGGCTGCTCCTTGGCCCATTCGATGTCGCGGTCCAGCTGCGCCTCCACGGACTCCCGCACGGCGTCGAGCTCGGCATCGGTGGCGCCCAGTTCTTCCCGGAGGACCTCGGGGAAGAGCAGCAGCGGATCACGTTTCAGCCAGGCCTCCACCTCCTCCTTGGGGCGGTAGCGGGCCATGTCGCCTTCGAAGTGGCCCTTGTGCCGGTAGGTCTTTGCCTCGATCAACGTCGGGCCCATGCCGCTGCGGGCACGCTCGGTGGCCTCCTCGGCCACCTTTTTCACGGCCAGGACGTCGTTGCCGTCCACCACCACGCCGGGCAGGCCGTAGGCTGCGGCCCGGTCGGCCACGTTCTCCAGCACCATGTGCTCGCTTTGGCGGGTGAATTCGCCGTAGAGGTTGTTCTCGCAGACAAAGAGCACCGGGAGCTTCCACAGCGCCGCCAGGTTCAACGATTCGTGGAACGCTCCCTCGTTGGAGGCTCCATCGCCAAAGTAGGTGACCGCCACGGCCTCGCTGCCGCGGCGCTTCAGCTGCAGTGCCGCCCCCGTGGCCAGGGGGATCCCGCCGCCCACGATGCCGTTGGCACCGAGGAAGCCCAGATCGGCGTCGATCATGTGCAGGGAGCCGCCCTTGCCCGCGTTGTACCCGGTGGAGCGGGCAAACAGCTCCGCATACATCTGGGCCGGATCGGCGCCGCGGCCCATCAGGTGGCCGTGGCCGCGGTGGTTGGAGGTCAGGACGTCGTCCTTGCGCAGGGCGGCGGAGATGCCCACGGCAACGGCCTCCTGCCCGCTGCAGGGATGCAGGAAGCCGGGGATGAATCCGGCGGCCCGCAGCCGTGCGGCACGTTCTTCAAAGCGGCGGATCAGCGTCATTTTGCGGAGGAGTTCAAGCCCCTCCTCCAGGGTGATCCCGGCGGCTGTCCGCGCAGTTGTCCTTGTCAGAGCATCAGTCATGCTGTTTTTCCTTCCTAAGACGAGTGAAAGAACGGGTCGGGGGCTAGGAGGCGGAGAACCCGCCGTCGACCATCATGGCCGAGCCCAAAACGAATGAGGCATCATCGGAAATCAGAAAAGCGGCGGCCGCGGCAATCTCGTCCGGCTCGGCGTAGCGGCCGATGGGGTGCTTGGCCGCAAAGTGGTCCGGCGCCGAACGCTCGGCGTTCAGCTGGCGCAGCAGCGGCGTCATGGTTCCACCCGGGCAGATGCAGTTCGCCCGGATGCCCCGGGCGGCGTACTCGACGGCGATGGACCGCGTGTACTGCAGAATGGCGCCCTTGGCCGCGGCGTAGGAGGCCAGTTCCGGGGCGCCGCACACCGCCGCGGTGGAGCCGAACGTCAGGATGGTGCCCGAGCCCTGCTCAAGCATCTGGGGTATCACCGCCTGGGTGGTCAGGAACGTCCCGAGCACATTGACGTCCAGCACCTTCCGGAAGGTTTCCTCCGGCAGTTCATGGGTGGGGCCCGAGGCCTGGATGCCGGCGACGGCGACGACGGCGTCGATCCCGCCCATGGCGGCGTTCACTTCGCCCACAAGCCTGGCCAGGTCAGCCGAGCTGCAGATGTCAGCCTTGCCCGCATAGCCGGCATTGATTCCCAATTCCGGCTCCGTGAGATCGGTGAGGGCGACGATGGCCCCTTCTTCACTCAATCGACGCGCAATGGCCGCGCCGATTCCCCCTGCTGCTCCCGTAATCAGTACACGGCGATCGGCTAGTCCCCTCATGAGGACCTCCCTTCGGAATTATGCATCATTGCTTGTGACATGTATTACATCATGCCAGTTACAGTAGTGGTATGACCAGTGTTTTTGAGAATACCTTTGTCCTACGCTCGGCGGCCCTTTCCGATGGCGCCACGGCGGATGTTTATCTGAAGAATGGCCTCATTGAACGGGTTGTTCCGTTGGCCGGCGCCGGTGTCCACGCTGCCGGAGGTCCGGATGCGGGCGTGTCGGCAGTCGAGCTGGATCTGGCGGGCTACCTCCTGCTGCCGTCCCCGGTGGAGCCGCATGCGCATCTGGACAAGGCACTGCTGGGCAGCCGCGTCACCAACGCCACGGGGGATCTAGCCGGCGCCATCACGGCGATCATTGAGGCCTACCCCTCCATGACGGGGGATGACATCGGCCGGCGCGGACTCAAGGCGCTGGGGGAGGCCCTCGCCCACGGATACACGGCCGTCCGCACCCATGTCGACTGCCGGGAGGAGATCGGCACGGCCGGGGTGCGGGCCCTGGTGGAACTCCGCGGACGGTTGGCGGGCCTGGCTGACCTTCAAATTGTGGCGCTCGCCGGCGGTGTGGGCGGCCGTGACGGCGCGGCCAACCGGGCCGTCCTTGCCGAAAGTCTGGCGCTTGGTGCAGATCTGGTGGGCGGCGTCCCGTCCCTGGAGGATGACCCGACGGCGTCTCTTGCGGAACTGTTCGCCATGGCGGCCGATCACGGCCGCGGCATCGACGTCCACATTGACGAGACGACGGACGGTGGCACCTTTGTCCTGCAGCAGCTCGCGGAACGGGTGCTGGCCTCCGGATTTGCCGGGCCGGTGACGGCCTCGCACTGCGTCAGCCTGGGCATGCAGGAGCCGGAGGTGGCCCGCAAGACGGCCCGGCTCATCGCAGAAGCTGGGATCTCCGTCGTCGCACTTCCCCAGACAAACCTCTTCCTGCAGGGGCGCGAGACCACCACCCGCAAGCCGCGCGGCCTGACGGCGGTGGAGGACCTGCTGTCCGCCGGTGCCACGGTGGCCGCGGGCGGGGACAACTGGCGGGACCCGTTCAACCCCATGGGGCGCATTGACGCCATGGAAACCGCCTCCTTGCTGGTGTCTGCCGGGCACCTGCTGGTGGGGACCGCCTATGAGTGCGTATCCACGCACGCGCGTACGGCGATGGGCCTGCCCGAGGTGCGCATGGCGCCCGGATTCCCGGCGGACCTGATGGCCATCCGTGCATCCTCCCTGGAAGAGGCCGTGGCCGCGGGCGCCCCGGCACGCATCGTGTTCAAGGGCGGCAGAATGGTGGCCCGGACCGAGGTGGCAACCACCTTGGATCCACTGTTCGGTTGAACCACGGCGGCCCCGCAGCCGATTGCCGCGGGGCCGCCACAGCGCCCGCAACAATCCGGCAGCATTGCATTAACTTATTGACCGCAAAGCATCGATGATGCAAAGTTCTTGGTATGGCCCCCGATGCACCCGTTGTGAGGAAAAGCCGGCCCGGACAGCCCGGGTCCCAGTCAGCCCTGCGGCAGCTCAATCGGACCCGCATCACCGAAGCACTTGCCAGCGGGGGCCCAGCCACCCAGGCGGAACTGTCACGGATCACCGGGCTCTCCACTGCCACCGTGTCCAACATCGTCAAGAGCATGCTGGGTGATGGATTGGTGACGGTGGAACCCACCACGAGCTCGGGGCGCCGGGCCGTCTCGGTTGCCTTGGACGGTCATGGGGCCATCGCCGTCGGCATAGACTTTGGCCGCACCCACGTGCGGGTGGTGCTGGCGACAGTGGGCCACCAGATTGTCGCCGAAGATTCCGTCCGGCTCCCACTTGGCCACCATGCGGAGGAGGGCATCGCTGCTGCGGCAGAGCTGCTGGAACGGCTGCTTGCCCAGGCCAATGTGTCCAGACGCTCCATAGTGGGCGCCGGCGCCGGGATTCCCGGCCCCATCGACAGCCGCAGCGGCACAGTGGTGCAGGGCGCCATTCTGCCTGAATGGGTGGGCATCAACCTGCTCGACCGGTTGGAGGAGGCCCTGGATCTTCCGGTTTTTGCCGACAATGACTCCAATCTGGGGGCCCTGGCGCAAGTGACCTGGGGGCCCCACGCGGCCGTCAGCAACCTGATGTTCCTCAAGATCGGCAGTGGCATAGGGTCCGGCCTCATCCTCAACGGCGCTCCCTACTACGGCCACGTCGGCGTGACGGGGGAGATCGGCCACGCCACCATCAACGAACACGGCCACGTCTGCCGCTGCGGCAACCGCGGCTGCCTGGAAACGGTGGCATCGACAGCCATCATGATCGAGCTGCTGAGCCGCGGCGCCCCGAGGCCCGTGGGCGTGGGGGAGATCGTCGAACGGGCCCTGGCGGGCGATGCCGCGACGCTGCGGGTGGTGGAAGACGCCGGCCTGGCGGTCGGCCGGGCGATCGGCAACGTGGCAAACCTGATCAACCCCGAGGTCATCGTCGTCGGCGGCCCGCTGGCGGGTCTGGGGGAACTCCTGCTGGCCCCGATCCGCCGCGGGCTGCTGCGCCACGCGGTCCCCCTGGTTGGCGAAACCACTGTGCTGGTGATGTCCTCCATGGGCGATCGGGCCGAGGTGCTGGGGGCTGCCTCCCTGGTCTTCCAGCAGCATGGCATCCGCAGAAGTTAATCAGGTCGTTATCTTCTTCATGCGTTAAAGCATTGACGACAAGGGCAAGTTCCACGTTTACTTTTTCCAAGCCCGTGTTGCGTGCATCACAGATCGCCGCGCGGTTGGTTTTGGCGGCATCCCGGCAAAACACGTAGTCAGCTTGGAGGCGAATTACCGCATGGCATCCACCCACCCAGTGATTCTGGAGATGCGCTCGATCACCAAGGAATTTCCCGGAGTCAAGGCACTCTCCGATGTTTCCCTTACCGTCCGGGCCGATGAAATCCACGCGATCTGCGGGGAAAACGGCGCCGGAAAGTCGACCCTTATGAAAGTGCTCTCCGGCGTATACCCCTACGGAACCTACGACGGCGAGATCGTCTACCAGGGGCAGGTCTGCGAGTTCAAGGACATCCGGGCTTCCGAGGCGTCCGGCATCGTCATCATCCACCAGGAACTGGCGCTGATCCCTGAACTGTCGATCACCGAGAACATCTTCCTTGGCAATGAACCCACCCGCTTTGGCATCATCAACTGGAACGAAGCCCGCCAGCGCACCTTGGAGCTGCTGGCCCGGGTGGGTCTGTCGGATGACCCCGACACTCCGGTGAAGGAAATCGGCGTCGGCAAGCAGCAGCTGGTGGAGATCGCCAAGGCCTTGAACAAGTCCGTGAGGCTGTTGATTCTGGACGAGCCCACCGCAGCGTTGAACGAGTCGGATTCCCAGCACCTGCTGGATTTGATCCGCGGCCTCAAGGGCAAGGGCATCAGTTCGATCATGATTTCCCACAAGCTCAACGAGATCGAGGCAGTTGCGGATTCAATCACCATCATCCGCGACGGCAAGACCATCGAAACGCTGAATGTGGCCGCCGACGGCGTTGACGAGGACAGGATCATCAAGGGAATGGTCGGGCGGACGCTCGAATCCCGCTTCCCTGACCATGAACCCAAGATCGGCGAGGTCTTCTTCGAGGTCAAGGACTGGACAGTGGGCCACCCGCAGGTGGCCGACCGATTGGTCTGCAAGGGATCGGCGTTCAATGTCCGCCGCGGCGAAATCGTCGGTTTCGCCGGCCTCATGGGGGCCGGCCGCACCGAACTGGCCCGGTCCATCTTTGGCCGTTCCTATGGCCGCTACATTTCCGGGCAGATCATCAAGGACGGCAAGGAGGTCACCCTCCGCAACGTTCCCCAGGCCATCGACGCCGGATTGGGCTACGTCACCGAGGACAGGAAGTCCCTGGGCCTGAACCTTTTGGACGACATCAAGGCCACCACCGTGTCGGCCGCGCTCCACAAGATCACGCACAACTTTGTCGTCAGCGAAGAGGAGGAGTACGCCGTCGCCGAGGACTACCGCAAGCAGCTGCGCACCAAGACCCCCAGCGTCGATGAGGGAGTGGCCAAGCTCTCCGGTGGAAACCAGCAGAAGGTGGTGCTCGCCAAGTGGATGTTCACCGACCCGGACCTGCTTATCCTCGACGAGCCCACCCGGGGCATCGACGTCGGCGCCAAATACGAGATCTACGGCATCATCCAACGCCTGGCCAACCAGGGGAAGGGCGTCATCGTGATCTCCTCCGAGCTTCCCGAACTGCTGGGCCTCTCGGACCGCATCTACACCATTTTCGAAGGATCCGTCACTGGCGTCCTGCCCAAGGGCGAGGCCAGCCAAGAGAGCCTGATGAAACTCATGACAGCAAAAAAGAAGACTGCCTAACAGCGTGGCTCGCAACAACGACTCCCCGCACCCGGCTTCCAAACCCAAGGAACTTCAATGAAATCCATCAGACAGATCTTCGGAGGCGACCTCCGGCAGTTCGGCATGATTTTTGCCCTCATCATCCTGACACTGTTCTTCCAATGGCGGACCGAGGGACGCACGCTGACGTCCTTCAACCTCCAAAACCTCATCAGCGGCAATGCCTATGTGCTGATCCTGGCCATAGGCATGGTGCTGGTCATCATCGCCGGACACATCGACCTGTCCGTGGGTTCCGTCGCCGCCTTCGTGGGCATCGTCGTCGCCCTGACCATGCGGGACTGGAACCTGCCCTGGTACGTCGGTGTGCTGGTGGGTCTTGTCCTGGGCGCCCTGATCGGGGCGTGGCAGGGCTTCTGGGTTGCCTTCGTGGGCATCCCTGCCTTCATCGTGACGCTGGCGGGCATGCTCCTCTTCCGCGGCGCCAACCAGTACTTTGGCCACTCCAACACGGTTCCGGTCAGCAAGGACTTCCAGTTCCTCGGCGCCGGCTACCTGCCGGAGGTTGGCCCTGACACCGGCTTCAACAACCTCACCCTGCTGCTGGGCCTGCTGCTGGTTGCTGCCGTCGTGTGGGGTGAGATCCGCGCCCGGCGGACCGCGGCAAAGTTCGGCATGGACACCGTGCCGCTGTGGGTCTCGGTCGTCAAGGTCGTCCTGATTGGCGCCGTCGTCCTCTACGCCACCTACCTCTTCGCCACCGGCCGCCCCGGCACCTCCTTCCCCGTCCCCGGCATCATTCTGGGCGCCCTGGTGCTGATCTACGGATTCATCTCCGCCAAGACAGTCATCGGCCGCCACATCTACGCGGTGGGTGGCAACCGCCACGCTGCCGAGCTCTCCGGTGTCCAGAGCAAGAAGGTCAACTTCCTGGTCATCATGAACATGTCGATCCTGGCCGGCCTGGCCGGCATGATCTTCGTGGCCCGTTCCACAGGTTCCGGCCCGTCCGACGGCGTCGGCTGGGAACTCGACGCGATTGCCGCCGTCTTCATCGGTGGCGCCGCCGTCAGCGGTGGCGTGGGAACCGTCGTCGGCTCCATGATCGGTGGCCTGGTGATGGCCATGCTGAACAACGGCCTCCAGCTGCTCAGCGTCGGCGCCGACCTGACCCAGATCATCAAGGGTCTGGTGCTGCTGGCCGCCGTCGCCATCGACGTCTACAACAAGACCCAGGGCCGCCCGTCCCTGATCGGCCTGATGACCCGGAATTTCGGCGGCAGGAACAAGCCGCCGGCCCCTGAAACCACTGCCGATGTACTGCCGAACACCACCACGGAAGTCATCAAGCAGGACTCCTGACAATCCCGATTCCAACCATCTCTACGACAAAGCACCATCCCTTGAAGAGAAAGCGATCATCATGTTGAAGTTCAACAAGACGGCAAAGGCGCTGGCTGCTGTCGCTGCTATTTCCGCCCTTGCCCTCACGGGCTGCGGCCGTTCAGAACCGTCCGGCGGGGGCGCAACCACCGCCGCTGGATTCGCCAAGGATGCCACCATTGGTGTGGCCCTGCCGCAGAAAACCAGTGAAAACTGGGTGTTGGCCGAGGGGTTGTTCAATGACGGACTCACCTCCGCCGGCTTCAAGCCGAGCGTCCAGTTCGCCAACGGTGGCGTGAGCGAGCAGCAGAACCAGATCAGCTCGATGATCACCAATGGCGCAAAGGTCATCATTGTCGGTGCCATCGACGGCGCCCAGCTGGGCACCCAGCTCCAGCAGGCCAAGGACGCCGGCGCTGTCATCATCGCCTACGACCGGCTGCTGCTGAACACCGCAAACGTCGACTACTACGTGGCCTACGACAACTACAAGGTCGGCCAGCTGCAGGGCCAGGCCCTGCTGGACGGCATGAAGGCGAAGAAGGCCGCCGGACCGTACAACGTCGAGCTCTTTGCCGGATCGCCCGATGACGCCAATGCCAAGGTGTTCTTCGATGGAGCCATGAACGTCCTCCAGCCCAAGATCGACGACGGAACGCTCGTCGTCGTCTCCGGCCAGAAGACCTTCGAGCAGGCCGTGACCCAGGGCTGGAAGGCGGAGAACGCCCAGAAGCGCATGGACACCCTGCTGGCCGGCAACTACACGAGCACGGAACTGGACGGCGTCCTGTCTCCCAATGACACCCTCGCCCGCGCGGTCATCACCTCGGTGAAGGCCGCCGGCAAGCCGATCCCGACCGTCACCGGCCAGGATTCCGAGGTTGAGTCCGTCAAGTCCATCATGGCCGGAGAACAGTACTCCACCATCAACAAGGACACCACGGCACTGGTCAAGCACTCCATCCAGATGGTGCAGGACCTGCAGGCCGGCAAGACGCCGGAGATCAACGACCCCACCTCCTACAACAACGGCACGAAGGTTGTTCCGGCATTCCTGCTGGTTCCCCAGATTGTCACCAAGGCCAACGCGGCCCAGCAGTACGCCAATGACAAGATCCTTGGCCCGCTGACCAAGTAGCTGTTGGCGGGCTTGCCGCCCGGCACCATGTCCACCACGATGGGGCCCGGATCGACGTGATCCGGGCCCCATCGCCTGTGCCCGGGGGTTTGGACGCGGCGTGGCGGGGGCCGGTGCGATTCTGCCGCACGGCTGCGGGCATATAGTTGGTAGCGGGTGCCCGCCGTGTGGCTCGGCCCTCTTTTTGGGCACCGGCCACTGTGCAAATATCGCACCAGTCGGATAAATTCCCGACAAATTGTCCACATCTTGTGAGAATCGCCGCATTTTCGCGCCGAATATGCTTTCCGTGATATAAAAGTGCTTATGACTCAAGAGGCTGCAGAAACCGTAGGAGTCCTGGTCCGGGACGCACGTTCGGACAAGGGTTGGACGCAAGGGCGGCTCGCTGCGGAACTGGGCACCAGCCAAAGTGCTGTGGCCCGGATGGAGCAGGGCAAGCAGAACGTCAGTCTGAAGATGATCCAGCGCATGGAGACCATCTTTGGCCGCAGCATCGTCAGCGTGGGCAGCGGCCTCAAGAAGCAGGTCACGCACCTGCGCGTCGTCGGCGGCCGTGAACTCTCCGGCAGCGTGGACGTCAATTCCTCCAAGAATGCCGGCGTCGCCCTGCTCTGCGCCTCGCTGATCAACCGCGGCACCACCACGCTGCGCCGTCTGGCCCGCATCGAAGAGGTCAACCGCATCGTGGAGCTGCTGACGTCCATCGGCGTCGAGTGCACCTGGCTGAACGCCTCCGATCTGCAGATCCGCCGCCCGGCCGTGCTGGACCTGGACTCCATGGACGTGGAGGCGGCCCGCCGCACCCGCAGCGTCATCATGCTGCTGGGCCCGCTGCTGGACGAGTCCACCAGCTACCGCATCCCCTACGCCGGCGGCTGCGACCTGGGCACGCGCACCGTGGAGCCGCACATGCAGGCTCTGCGCGAATTCGGCCTGGACGTCACGGCCCACGCGGGCTTCTACGGCGTGCAGGCCCCCGAGAGCGACGCCGAGGACCGCACCTTTGTGCTGACCGAGCGCGGGGACACCGTCACGGAGAACGCCATCATGGCCGCCGCGCACCGCGAGGGCACCACCGTGATCCGCAACGCCAGCCCCAACTACATGGTCCAGGACCTCTGCTTCTACCTGCAGGGTCTGGGCGTCACCGTCGAGGGCATCGGCAGCACCACGCTGACCATCACCGGCAAGTCCCGCATCGACGTCGATATCGAGTACTCGCCGTCGGAGGATCCGATCGAGGCCATGAGCCTGATCACCGCCGGCATCGTCACCAAGAGCCAGGTGACCATCAAGCGCGTGCCGATCGAGTTCATGGAGATCGAGCTCAAGGTGCTGGAGCAGATGGGCTTCAAGTACATCAAGTCCGCCGAGTACCGTGCGCACAACGGCCACACCCGCCTGGTGGACATCACCACGCTGCCGTCCACGCTCAAGGCCGCCACGGACAAGATCCACCCGATGCCGTTCCCGGGCCTGAACATCGACAACCTGCCGTTCTTCGCCGTCATCGCCTCCATGGCCGAGGGCACCACGCTGATCCACGACTGGGTCTACGAGAACCGTGCCATCTACCTGACGGAGCTGAACCGCCTGGGCGGGCGCGTGCGCCTGCTGGATCCGCACCGCATCGACATCACCGGCCCGGTGGCCTGGCGTGCCGCGGAGATCGGCTGCCCGCCGGCCCTGCGCCCTGCCGCCTGCATCCTGCTGGCCATGCTGGCCGCCAAGGGCACCTCCGAGCTGCGCAACATCTACGTGATCGAGCGCGGCTACGAAGACCTCGCCGAGCGCCTGAACACCATCGGCGCCGAGATCGAGTACTTCCAGGACTAAAACTGTGCAACAGATAACGCTCTCAAACTCGTGTTTGGGAGCGTTATCTGTTGCACAGATGACGACGACGGCGACGGCGGGGACGGCGGGGCCTTGCCGGCGCTTGGACACGGCCCGGGAGCGTCGGCCCGCGCGCTGGGCGGACTACCCGCCACGCCCGGCCGCGATGCGCGCCTACGCAAGGCCCCGCCGCCACCTGCATGCCCCGGCCCCAGCCCCGCGGCCACCGCGCCAACCCCGTCGCCCCGTCGCGCCGTCGTCGAGCTTAAACAACTGTGCGACAGACAATGCTGCCAAACTACGTGTTTGGGAGCATCGTCTGTCGCACAGATGACGACGACGACGGCGGGGGCCCGACGTCGTCGCGCGTGGCGTTAGATCGCCGAGAGGGCCTGGGCCAGGTCCTTGGTGAGGTCCTCGAGGTCCTCCAGGCCGACGGAGAGGCGCAGCACGCCGTCGGTGAGGCCGATGGCCGCACGGCCCTCGGGGCCCATGGCCCGGTGGGTGGTGGTGGCCGGGTGGGTGATCAGCGACTTGGCGTCGCCGAGGTTGTTGGAGATGTCCACGACGTTCAGCGCGTTCAGCAGCGCAAACGCCGCATCCTTGGCCGTGCCGTCTGCCGGGGTGGCCAGCTCGAAGGTCAGCACGGTGCCGCCGGCCTTCATCTGCGCCTTGGCCAGCTCGAACTGCGGGTGCGAGGGCAGCAGCGGGTACTTCACCCAGTTGATGGCCGGCTGCTGTTCGAGGAACTCGGCCAGGGCCAGCGCGTTGGCGGAGGAGTGCGCCACCCGCAGCCCCATGGTCTCCAGCCCCTTGGTCAGCACCCAGGCGTTGAAGGAGGACAGTGCAGGCCCGGTGTGCCGCATCAGGTTCTTCACCGGTCCGTCGATGAACTCCGTGGTGCCCAGAATGGCGCCGCCCATCACACGGCCCTGGCCGTCGATGTGCTTGGTGCCGGAGTAGACGATGACGTCGGCCCCGAGGTCGCCGCACTTTTGCAGCAGCGGCGTGGCGAAGACGTTGTCGGCCACCACCTTGGCACCGGCGGCATGGGCCAGATCGCAGACGGCGCGGATGTCCACGATCTCCTGCATCGGGTTCGACGGCGACTCGAAGAAGACCGCCGTCGTCGGCACGGACAGCGCCTCGCGCCACTGGTCCAGATCGGGTCCGTCGACGAAGACCGTCTCCACGCCCCAGCGCGGCAGGATCTCGTTGAGGATCACAAAGCAGGAGCCAAAGAGCGAACGGGAGGCCACCACGCGGTCGCCGGCGGCCAGCAGCGCGCCGAGGGCCGTGAAGACGGCGGACATGCCCGACGCCGTGGCGAAGCAGGCCTCGGTGCCCTCCAGCAGGCGCAGGCGCTCCTGGAAGGTGGCGACGGAGGGGTTGCCGTAGCGGGAGTAGACAAAGCGGTCCACCTCGCCGGTGAACGCCTGCTCCGCGGCCTCGGCCGAGTCGTAGACGAAGCCCGAGTTCAGGAACAGGGCCTCGGAGGTTTCCTGGAAGTTGGTGCGGTCCAGCCCGCCGCGGACGGCCTGCGTGTCGGGGGCCCAGCCGGTGGCGTTGGGATTGAAATTGCTCATCAGATTCCTTTAGTGCTTGCTATTTCCAGGGCAGCTGGCTGTTTTTCCAGCCGTTCAGCACCCTGTCGCCGTAGGCATCGGGCTGGCCCTCAAAACCCTCCAGCACGTTGTACGCGGTGAAACCGGCTGCCGTGGCCACCTCGGCGGCGGCGATGGACCGAACACCGGAGCGGCAGAGGAACACCAGCTCGGCCTCGGCGGGCACGGCGGCCGACAGTTCGGAAAGGAAGGCGGGGTTGGGCGTGCCGCCGGCCAGGTTCCACTGGATGAACAGCGGGGTGGTGTCCAGGGCGGAGGTGTCGGGGACGCCGATGTGGGCCCATTCGCCCTCGGTGCGCACGTCCACCAGCAGGGCTCCGGCCGCTACCTTGTCCCAGGCCTCGGCGGGTGCCAGGTCGCCGGCGTAGCTCATGCGTGGCCCTCGCCGTCGTACTCCAGGTCCTGGACGGCGCTGGCGATGGCGGCGTCGGAGGCGGCGACGGCGTGCGGCAGGACGACGGCCTGGGCAGCCACAACATTGGTCCCGTTGAAGGTGACGGAGGGGCTGCCGTGCAGGATGTAGCCCTCGGCGAGGGCAGCGGAGATGCGCTCACAGAATTCGCGGTTGTCAGGCCCGGTGATCAGCCGGTAGGCCAGGGGGGCTTCTTGGTCGGACATGCTTCTCCTCCATTGCAAGCGGCGGGGAGCAAGCGGGAGGGTGGCCAAAAGAGACTGCGCCACGAGGCGTCCACACTTGCAAGCCTGCGCCGATAATCACTAGGTTTGCCGAGTATTCACCCAAGGCACCCCGCTGGAACAGAGGGTTGCCGGCCAGCAAGTCGGGGCTTGGCACTGGCACTCATTACTCAGGGAAAAAGTAACATACGGCACGCCGCGCAGGGTAAAAATGCCGACGATTGTGGCATTGCATGAAGACGCGGCGGCCGGATGGCAGGATGGGCCCATGAACAAGCGAATCGTCCTCATCGCCGCCCGGCTGTTCTTCGGTGTGCTGGCCCTCGTCGCCATCGGCTCACAGCTGGTCATCCACATCGGCAACGGCTACAGCGTGGTGAACTTCTTCAGCTACTTCACCAATCTGTCCAACCTGTTCGCCGCCGTCGTGCTGATCATCGCGGCCGTCCACCTGATCACCGGCAAGGAGGGCACCCGCACCGGCGACATCATCCGCGGCTCCTCCGTGGTGTGCATGGCGCTGGTGGGCATCGTCTTCAGCGCCCTGCTGCGCGATGTCGACCTGGGCTCGCTGCAGCCGTGGGTCAACACCACGCTGCACTACATCATGCCGATCGTCGTCGTGGCGGACTGGCTCGTCCAGTCGCCGCAGCGTCCGCTGGCCTACGCCAAGCTGTGGGTGTGGCTGGTCCCGCCCGTGCTGTACCTGGTCTACTCGCTGGTCCGGGGTGCGGCCACCGATTGGTACGCCTACCCGTTCCTGAACCCGAACACCTCCGGTGGCTATGGCGCCGTCGCCCTGACCTGCGTGGGCATCACCGTCACGTTCCTGGCGGTCAGCGTGCTGCTGGCGTTTGCCGCCAACAAGCTGCGCCCGCTGGTGCAGCTGCCGGCCGGCGAGCTGCAGCCGGCCTAGGCAGCACTTAAGAGAGCCGACGACGGCGGGCCGGGTTGCGCACCCGGCCCGCCGTCGTTTTTCTGTCTAAACCTGTACTGCCTTATTCGGTGGCGGCCAGGGCTGCGTCGAGCAGCGCCGTGAGCTCG
The DNA here is from genome assembly GCF_000482545.1 of Arthrobacter sp. 35W. Lineage (GTDB taxonomy): Bacteria > Actinomycetota > Actinomycetes > Actinomycetales > Micrococcaceae > Specibacter. Next base: position 705,612 of record NZ_KI519455.1, on the reverse strand, counting down.
GCCGTGAGCTCGGTGCGCACCTCGGCGGTGCCGATTTCGGTGCCGTCAATGGTGTTCACCGGTGCCAGCAGGCGGATGCTGGAAATCAGCCACACGGCGTCGGCGTCCATCAGGTCCGCGGGCAGCACCGGCCCGTAGCCCAGCTCCCAACCGGCCGCCTTCGCCGCGGCGAACAGGGCACCCTGGGTGGTGCCGGGCAGGATGCCGCTGTCCAGGGCAGGGGTGATGAGCCGCTTGATGGGCACACCGCCGTCGTCCTGGACATGCGCCAGCAGCACCGACGACGTCGGGCCCTCCAGCACGCGGCCGTCGGAGCTGGTGAAGATGACGTCGTCAGCACCCTGGGCGTGCGCGTGGCGCAGGGCCGCCATGTTCACGGCGTAGGAGAGGGTCTTGGCGCCCAGCAGCAGCCACGGGGCGCGCTCGGCGACCGAGGAATCGTAGCCGCGGTCCAGCAGCAGCACATCGACGCCGTCGCGGCGCTGGGCCTCGCCCACGGGCGACGGCGCTGAGGCCTGGACCCAGGTGGTGGCCCGGTTCGCGCCCTCCACGCCGCGGGTGGCGATCAGCTTCACCACCACCTCGCCGCTCTCTGTCCCGGCGGCCTTGGCAAACGCTCCCAGCGCCGTGCCGATGGCGAGCTGCCAGTCCGCGGCGGCGGGAATGTCCAGATCCATGGCGCGGGCGGAGGAGGCGAGGCGGTCCAGATGCGCCTGGACCTTGCGGGGTTTGGCGTTGACCGCCAGCATCGATTCAAAGATCCCGTCGCCGCGGGTGGCGCCCTGGTCGGTGGCCATCAGGGCCGGCGCGGAGGCATCGGCCACACGGCCGGCGGGAAAAGCGGGATCCAGGAACACCAAGACAGTCATGGATCCAGCTTAGTGTTCGACGGCGGCCCGGTAGGCTGGGGCTTCGACCGACGCCGACCTGTGGGGGTAATGAAGTGTTGTGGACGGGCCTTCCCTGGGATGCCGCGGCAACGTGGTTTACCCTGCTGCTCTATGTGGCTGACCTGGTCATCCGGGTCATTGTGCTGGGCGTGATCCCCGGCAACCGCCGCCCCACCACGGCCATGGCCTGGCTGCTGTGCATCTTCTTCCTGCCCACCGTCGGTCTGCTGCTGTTCCTGATGTTCGGCAACTTCCGCCTGTCCCGCCGCCGCCGCGACTACCAGGCGGAGGTCAACCAGCGGGTTCTGGAGGCCACGCGGGAGATTGCGCTGAAGACGCCGCCCTATGATGGCCCGGAATGGATCGATTCCGTGGTCGGCCTGAACCGCCGGCTGGGCTCCTTCCCCTCGCTGGCCGGCAACAAGGTGGAGTTGATCGGCGGCTACCAGGAGTCCCTGGATGCCATGGCCGACGCCGTCCGGGAGGCCACTGACTACGTCAACGCCGAGTTCTACATCATGAGCACCGACGACTCCACCGAGAATCTGTTCCGCGAGCTGGAGGCCGCCGCTGCGCGCGGTGTGCGGGTGCGGGTGCTGTTCGACCACATCGGCTCGCTGCGGGTCCCCGGCTACGGTGCCATGCTCCGCCGGCTCAAGCGCAGCCAGATCCAGTGGCGGCGGATGCTGCCGCTGCTGCCGGTCAAGGGCCAATGGCGCCGGCCGGATCTGCGCAACCACCGCAAGATCCTGGTGGTGGATGGGCGGATCGGCTTCACGGGTTCCCAGAACGTCGTCGAGCCTTCCTACCGGAACAAGAAGCACCATCGGGCCGGACGGACCTGGGTGGAATTGATGGCCCGGCTGGAGGGGCCCATCGTGGGCACTCTGAACGTCATGTTCGCCACCGACTGGTCCGCCGAAACCGAGGAGGACCTGGAGGACCAGCTGGCCTCCCACCACTGGGACACGCTGCCGGGGGAGGTGGTGTGCCAGGTGGTGCCCAGCGGCCCCGGCTTTGTCACCGAGAACAACCTCCGCCTGTTCAACACCCTGCTGTACTCCGCCCAGCACCGCATCACCATCTCCAGCCCCTACTTTGTGCCCGACGATTCGCTGCTCTACGCGATCACGACGGCGGCCCAGCGGGGCGTGGAGGTGGAGCTGTTTGTCTGTGAATCCGGCGACCAGTTCCTGGTCCACCACGCCCAGCGGTCCTACTACGAGGCGCTGCTGAAGGCCGGGGTGCGGATCTACCTCTACGCCAAGCCCAAGGTGCTCCACGCCAAGCACTTCACTGTGGATGAGGATGTGGCGGTGATCGGCTCCAGCAACATGGACATGCGCAGCTTCTCGCTGAACCTGGAGGTGACGGTGATGATGCTGGGCATGGACATCGTCGAGCGCATGCGCAAGGTGGAGGACAGGTACCGCGCCACCTCGCGCGAACTGCTCCTGGAGGAGTGGGCGGAGAGGCCCGTCTTGGCCCGCTACGTGGACAACGTCGCGCGGCTGACGGCCACGCTGCAGTAGCGCGCCGCGTTCGACGGGCGGCTTGCGGTTCCGCCGTCGTTCCTGGCGGGCGCGGGGGCCGCCGGTTGGCCCGAAGGATGGTTTTGCTGGCCCGCGGGTGGAGACCGGGTGGAATGGGCGCGGCGGCACTCCACGCCGTGGATAGTGTGGCTGGCATGGAACAGTTCATGAAATCAGCGCGGTATTGGGGCGCCCCCGTGGCGGCCGTCGTTTTCTTTTACCTGTGGTGTGTGGCGGAGGCGGGGCGGATGGGGCCTTGGCCCGGCCTGCCCATGTGGTCCGGCAGCATACCGCTGGTGCTGGCCACATTGGCGATAGCGGTGTCCGTCCGGCTGCCCTATGTGTCGCTGGGCGCGACGGCGGTGTTGCTGCTGGGGCAGCTGGTCCATGCCATCCCGGCCATGTATGCCAACCATTGGGCCATCTACCTGGGCTCGTTCATCGCGCTGGGCTTCACGCTCTGGACGGCCCGCCCGAAGGTGCGGATGGTGGCAGGCATTGCCAACCTGGTGTTCGCCGCGGTCATGGCCTTTCTGATGGTGTCGTGGCGCTATGGCGGCGGAGTCGGCTGGTTCCCGCCCACCTACTTTGGAGACCGGGGCCAATTGCCGAAATACGGGTGGACGGCGTTCGCGGTCCTGGTGATGGTTGCCGGCGCGTGCGCCGCGGTGGGGCTGCTGTTGGCGTTGTACCAGGAGCGGGGCTCGCTGTTCCGGGACCGCATTCTCGCCCAGAGCAACCTCAAGGAGGCCGAGATCGAGCTGATTGTTGAGCAGGAGCGGACACGCATCTCCCGGGATCTGCATGATTCGCTGGCCCATTCGCTGGCTGTCATTGCCGCCCAGGCCGACGGTTCCCGCTACCTCAGCACCGGCCAGCCCAAGGCCGTTCTGGATGCCCTGGACACCATTGCCACCTCGGCCCGCAGCGCTCTGGTGGATGCCCAGCGGGTCATTGAGGGCGTGGGCGGCGGCATGGCGGCCCCGCAGCCGCGGTTCAGCGACGTCATGCCGCTGATTGAGCGGATGCGCCAGGGCAGCCTGAAGATCGAGCACAGCGAGTCCGGTGGACCCGTTGAGCTGAGCCCCGGGCAGCAGCTGGCGGTGTTCCGGATCGTCCAGGAATGCCTGACGAATGCCCTCAAACATGGCGGCCGCGGCACCTTTGTCCGGGCGCATTTCGATTGGAGCGGCCCGGGGCTGACCATCCACCTTGCCTCGGATCTGCCGTCCAGCCGCGACACCGCACAAGACGACGACGACGGCGGGCGCGTCGGCCGGGGCATCCCCGGAATGCGCGAGCGCGCACACCTGGCAGGCGGCTGGCTGACGTCCGGCCCGGATGGCGAACAGTTCCGGGTGACAGCCTTCCTTCCCTACGGGACGCGCGCCGGAACGGCCGAGCTGGAGCCGGCCCTGGCCGCCGGCGCGCAGGCTGCGGCAAAGGTTTCATCCGTGGTGGCTGCCTCGACTGGATTGCAGCCGCGGGCAGCCATCGAAGGACCCGTGGGCAGTGGACGTGGCTGACCCCGGCGGGCGCATCCTTGTGGCACTGGTGGACGACCAGCCGCTCTTCCGGGCCGGGATCCGGATGCTGGTGGAGAGCCAGCCCGACATGGAAATGGTGGGGGAGGCCGGCGACGGAGAGGAAGCTGTCGCCTTGGCGGCGGCCAGCAGCCCCGACGTCATGCTGATGGATCTGCGCATGCCGGTGATGGATGGGGTGGAGGCAACCCGGAGGATTTCGGAAATGTCGGTGGCGGCCGGCGTCGACAAGCCCCGGATCATTGCCCTGACCACCTTCAATCGCGACCAATCGGTGGTGGCTGCGGTGCAGGCGGGCGCCAGCGGCTATCTGCTCAAGAGTTCCGAGCCGGAATTCCTGCTGGCGGCCATCCGCACCGTCTACCAGGGGTACTCCGTGATCGCGCCGGGATCCGTCCATGAGTTGTTCCAGCACGCGGCCCGGACGGTCCGGGCCGCCGGGCCGGACTTGTCGGTCATTGAAGTCCTGTCCGTGCGCGAGCGTGAGGTGTTCCTGTTGGCGGCGAAGGGGCTGGGAAATGCCGACATTGCCCGGACCCTCTTCGTCTCCGAAGCCACGGTCAAGACCCACCTGCGCAGCGTCATCACCAAGCTGGAGCTGCGCACCCGCATCCAACTGGTTGCGTTTGCCTACGAACACCGTCTGCTGGGGTAGGCGGACGCGTTCGACGGCGGCGGCGGTGCCCGGCTCCGCCGTCGTTCCTGACGGCAGGGAGGGCGGATGTGGCAGATAATGTAACCATGCAGATCGACCGGTTGGACGCGGCCATCATTGAGATGTTCACCGATGAGCCCGGCCTCGGCGTGCTTGAATGCTCCCGCCGGTTGAAGGTTGCCCGCGCCACGGTGCAGGGCCGGCTGGACAGGCTGCACCGCGGCGGCGTCATCACCGGCATCACGCCGCAGATCGACCCGGCCGCCTTCGGCTACCCGGTCATCACCTTCTGCTCCATCGAGATCAGCCAGGGCATGGGCCACGAGACGGTGTTTGCCTCGATGTCCGCCATTCCGGAGATTCTGGAGATGCACACCGTCTCCGGTGCCAGCGACATTCTGGTGAAGATCGTGGCGAAGTCCACCACGGACCTGCAGCGCGTGCTCGACGCCCTCGCGCAGGCGCCGGGCGTGGCCCGCACCTCGAGCGTCATCGTGCTGTCGACGCATGTGGAGAACCGGATTCTGCCGCTGCTGCACGCCGCGGCCGCCGAGGCAGAGGATTCCTAAAGGCTGTACAAATTGTGCAGTATTTTGCGCCATCGGTGGATCAATCTGTACATCCTGACTGGCCCAAAGATGGGCGGTTGACCGCTCCGGCGGGTGCTCTCTAGCGTGTGTCCAACACCGCGCACCGGCCGGATTCCGGCCCAACCACAGGAGGCACCAATGCCAGTCGCCACCCGCACCGGGCTGGACGGAATCCCGGCCTACCGCCAGGGCCGCAGCCCCGAAGCCGCCAACGGTCTGGAACCGTACAAGCTGTCCTCGAACGAGAACCCGTACCCGCCGCTGCCCTCGGTGGTGGACGCGGTGGCCGCTGCCGTCGGCAGCATGCACCTCTACCCGGACATGTCGGCCGCCGCGCTCGCCGCCGCCGTGGCCGGGCATTGGAACGTGGCTGTGGAAAACCTGGCCTTTGGCGCCGGTTCGGTGGAGGTCGCGGCGCAGCTGATCCACGCCGTCGCCAGCCCGGGGGACGAGGTCATGTTCGCCTGGCGCTCCTTCGAGGCGTACCCGGTCCTCACGACCGTGGCCGGGGCCGTTCCCGTGCCGGTGCCGTTGGACGTGTCCGGCGGGCACGATCTTGATGCCATGCTGGCGGCCGTGACGGACAAGACGCGCGTGATCTTTGTCTGCAACCCCAACAATCCCAATGGCGCCGTCCTCGCCGCCGGGGCCGTGGAGGCCTTCGTGGCGGCGGTTCCGACCGACGTCCTGGTGGTCATCGACGAGGCGTATCTGCACTTCAACGTGGACCCGGGCACCGCCGTCGGCGTCGACCTCTTCCGCCGGCACCCCCATGTCGCAGTTCTCCACACCTTCTCCAAGGCCTACGGGCTTGCCGGGCTCCGGCTGGGCTATGCGATCGCCCAGCCGGAGCTGGTGGAGAACCTCCGCAAGGCCGCCGTCCCCTTCGGCGTGACGGCGCTGGCGCAGCAGGCGGGGATCGCCTCGCTGGCCGCGGAATCCCAATTGCAGGAGCGCATCGACGTGCTGGTCGCCGAGCGGGAGCGCGTGTACGCGGGGCTGCTCGACGCCGGAATGCCGGTGCTCCCGTCGCAGGCGAACTTCCTCTGGGTCGATTCCAGGGAGGGGACGACGGCGCTGGCGTCACTGTTCGAGGAGGCCGGGATCTCCGTCCGCGCCTTCGCCGGCGAGGGGATGCGCATTTCGGTGGGCACACCCGCGGCCAACGACCGCGTCCTGGCCGTGGCCCGGGCTGCTGCAGGGGCTGTGTCTGGGGGAGTGGCATGAGCGCGCCCGCTAGCGTTTCCGAGGGCCTTGCCACCGGTGCACGCGTCGAGTCCGCGGCCACCTTCGCCGCGGGCTTGTCCGCCGCCGCCCGCGCGACGGTGTCCGACGTCGTCGCCGACGTCACGGCCCGGCATTCCGAGGTGGTCTTCGGCCTGATGGGCAATGGCAATGCCTTCTTCACCAGCAATCTGACCCGCCGCGGCATCCGCTACATCAGCGCCCGGCACGAGGCCGGCACGGTCGCCATGGCCGACGCCTACCACCGCGCCAGCGGGCGGGTGGCGACGGCCACCGTGACCTACGGCGCCGGCTTCACCAACTCGCTGACGGCGCTGGCGGAGGCTGCCATGGCCCGCATCCCGCTGGTGCTGGTGGTGGGCGACGCCCCCACCACGGGGCCGCGGCCCTGGGACATTGACCAGAGGATGGTGGCCGCCGGGCTGGGCGTTGAGACCATCACCGTCGACGCCGGGACGGCCCGGCAGCGGACCGAGGAGGCCTACGCGGCCGCGCTGTCTGGGCGCCGGCCGGTGGTGCTGGCCATTCCCTACGACCTCGCAGCCGTCGAGGCCGGGCCGCAGGAGGCCGCTCCCAATGCCCTGATGTACGTTGTTCCGGCGGAGCCCACCGCCCGCAACGGCGGCGCGGACCATGCGGCGGACGCCGGATCGGACGGTCCCGCCGGGCTGGCCGGGGCAGCAGCGTTGTTGGCCGGTGCCGAGCGCCCGCTCATTCTCGCCGGCCGCGGTGCCGTGCTGGCCGGGGCGGGTCTGGAGCTCCGGGCCCTCGGGGACAGACTCGGTGCGCTCTTTGCCACCTCGGTGATGGCGCGGAACCTCTTCGATTCCCCATGGGATCTGGGCATCGCCGGCGGCTTCGCGACGCCGCCCGCCGTCGAGCTGATGCGCAGCGCGGATGTGGTGCTGGTGGTCGGTGCCGGGCTGAACACCTTCCAAACCCGCTACGGCACGCTCTTTGCGCCGGGCGCCGCGGTGGTCCAGATCGATGAACTCCCCGCCGCCACCAGCCCGGTGGCCACGCACTTCGTCCGGGCCGATGCCGCCGTGGCCGCGGCGGCCCTGATGGACCTTCTGACGCCGGAAGGGGAGCCGCGTACCGGCGTCCTCCGCGGTTGGCGGGCGCAGGTTCCGCACGTGGCGGACGGCCTGCGGGCCGCCGTCGTGCCGGCAGTGGAATTCGCCCCGGACCGACGGCTGAACCCGCCCGCCGTCGCCCAGGCGCTGGATGCCTTGCTGCCCGCCGAGCGGACCATCGTGCAGGACGGCGGCCACTTCATTGGCTGGATGCCGATGCATGCCGCGGTTCCGGATCCGGCGGCGCTGATGATGGTGGGCACCGCCTTCCAGACCATCGGGCTGGGGCTGCCCTCCGCCGTCGGCGCCGCAGCGGCCCGGCCGGACCGTTTCACCGTGCTGGTCTCCGGCGACGGCGGCGCCCTGATGGGCCTGGCGGATCTGGAAACGGCCGTCCGGTCCATCCCCAGCGGCCTGGTGGTGGTCTTCAACGATGCGGCCTATGGCGCGGAACTGCACCAGTACGCCGTCCGCGGCCTGGATCCGGCGGCCATGCTCATCGACGAGGTGGACTTCTCCGCCGTCGGACGGGCCATGGGCGCCAGCGGCGTGAAGATGCGTTCGCTGGCGGATCTGGACGTGCTGCGGGACTGGCTGGCCGGCGGCGCCCGCGGCCTGTTCATCCTCGACGTGGCCATCTCGCAGACCGTCGTCGCCGACTACATGCGCGAATCCATGGCCGGCATCCTCGCGGAACAGGAGAACTAGCCACCCCAACTGGGTGACAGTTATGACACGTTCAGGGCCCCGGAACGTGTCATAACTGTCACCCAGTTGGGTGCGGGGGCGGCTAGGAGAGCGTCCGCCCCGCGGTGGAGGGATCCACCAGCCCGGATTCCAACGCTCGTGCCGCCACCCGTCCCCGGATGAACAGCAGCGCAACCAGCCCAACGAGGATCACGGCGATGTTCCCCATCCCGGCGATCGAGGCCAGCGGTCCCGCGGCGGGGTGGGCGGTCTGCAGGAAGATGCTCGGGTCGGTGCTGGCGTGCAGCAGGATCGGCCACAGCAGGTTTCCCGTCACCCTCAACGCCAGATACATGCACATCCCAAAGCCGAAGGTGTAGACAAGCTGGAATGCGGTCACGAACAGCGACTGGCCGGACAACAGATTGCCGGCATGCAGCCCGGCAAACACCGCAGAGGACAACGCCGCCACCGCAATCTCGCGGTATCCGGCCTTGCGCAGCAGGTTCACCACGAGGCCGCGCGTAAGCGTCTCCTCCGCGAAACCAACGAGCAGCCCTGTCAGAAGCCATGCCGCGACGACGCCGAACCCGGCGGAGTTGTAGTCGACGGTGGCCATGCGGAGCACATTGAACACGAGCACCACCGCGACGGCGATCCACATCCAGCCCCGGCCGCGGATCGGCTGGCGGGCGAACAACTCCTTGAGCCAGCCCGTCGACAGGGCAAACAGCACCAGCAGGAGGGAGCCCAGAAGGATGGGCAGCGCGGTGGTTGCCAAGATGAAGGCTCCGCTGGTCTTGTCCTCGATGGCCAGCGCCAGCGGGATGAAGACCATGGACCCCAGTTCGTACAGGGCGAAGTACACGGCGGCGAGGGCAAGCGCCTTCCACCAGCCTCCGCGTTCCCAGAACCGCTTCCACGGCGATGGTGTGGCTTTTTCGATCATGGAGGACCCCCTGTTCGCAGGCCTGCGCGTGCCGCGGCCTGCAAAAAGCCTACGGGCATGGACGCAGTACGGGCAGGTGGTACCCACTTTCGTGGCCCCCGCCCCAACTGGGTGACAGTTATGACACGTTCCGGGCTCCGGAACGTGTCATAACTGTCACCCAGTTGGGCTGTCAGGCGGGGAAGGCGCTGCCGAGGGTGGAGAGGACGCCGTAGGCCTTGGCCTGGATTTCCATCCATTCCTCGTGCGGTGAGGAATCCGCGGTGATGGCGCCGCCGACGCCGAGGCCCAGGTGGGTGCCGCCGTTGCCGTCGTCCTCGAGCACCAGGGTGCGGATGGTGACGGAGAGGTCCGTGGCGGAGTTCAGTGAGAAGTAGCCGACGGCGCCGGAGTAGACGCCGCGGGGGCCCGACTCCAGGGTGTCCAGGATGGCCATGGTGCTGATCTTCGGCGCGCCGGTCATGGACCCGGCCGGGAACGCGGCGGCCACGGCCTGCGCCCGGGAGCTGCCGGGGCGCAGCTGGGCCTCGATGGTGCTGACCATCTGGTGGACGGTGGCATAGCTTTCGATCTCGCACAGCCGCGGCACCTGCAGGGAGGCCGGCACAGCGAAATGGCTCAAGTCGTTGCGCAGCAGGTCCACAATCATGATGTTCTCGGCCCGGTCCTTCAGCGAACCGGCCAGGTCCGCCTTCAGTGCCGCGTCCTTGTCTGGATCCGGGTGGCGGCGGCGGGTGCCCTTGATGGGCTCGGCGCGCATCAGCCCGGCGGCATCGATCCGCAGGAACCGCTCGGGGGAGGTGCTGGCAATGGCCAGCGGGCCGAAGCGCAGGAAGCTGGCAAAGGGGGCGGGGTTGCGCCGGCGCAGAGCCAGATAGCCCGCCCACGCATCCACCGGCTCCTCAGTGCGGGCGTGCAGGCCGGTGGTCAGGCAGATTTCGTAGGAGTTGCCCTCCCAGATCTGGGTCTGGGCGGCGGCGATGCTCTCCTTGTAGGCGGTTTCGCCGTCGCGGATGCTGAAGACCGGCGGATCCGCCATGACAGGGACGACGGCGGCAGCCGGTGCCTGGGCGTCGGACACGGCGGCGCAGGCGGCCGCGACGGTGTCCAGCCAGCCGGCGGTTTCGGCGGCGTGGGCGGCGTTGCCCGCCTCGCCCAGGGACAGGACAAAGAGGCAGCGCTCGGCGTGGTCCACCACCACGGCGCGGCCGGCAAAGAGCAGGGCGGCATCGGGTGCGGCGCCCTCTGCAGTGACGTTCGATCCGCCGGTTTCACGCTTGAGTTCGTAGCCCAGATAGCCGAGCCAGCCCAGGGTGAACTCGCCCTCGTAGCCCTTCGGTGCCCGGACGGCGCGGCGGCCCCAGACGGTGTCCAGCCAGCGGAAGAACGGTCCGTCGATCCGGGAGGTGACGGGTCCGGCCTGCACTCGGGTGGTGCCGCCGGTGTGCCGGGCCAGCTGGCCGAACGCCCCGCCGTCGTCGGCCAGGATGGAGAAGCGGTGCTGCTGTCCGGAGGCGTCGCCGCCGGCGTCGGCATTGGAACTGTCCAGCCACACGGCGTTGGTGCTGGAGCCGTAGAGCCGGGCAAAGAGCGCCGGAACGTCCGGGAAGGCCTCCAGACGGTGCGTGTGCAGCTCCAGCGCACGGCGCCGGGCCAGCTCGGGGGCGCAGAGGATTTCAAGCGCCGGAAGGGTGGTCAGGGCCAGCATCACCTGGGCGGGCAGGGCGTCGTCGGCGAGCCCGGCAACCACCAGATCAGCGGCAGCGGCGACGTCGTCGGCGGCCAGCAGCTCCTCCTCCTGCCGCGCCCACTGCTCCCAGAAGGGGGCGTAGGTGTCCCCATCGCGGGCCAGCGCGCGCCGCTTGCGGTCCACATCGGGGGCCTCCACCCACACGACCACGTCCAGGAACGGCCGGGCGGAGGCGTGCGCGGCACCCACGCCCTCAACGATCACGACGTCGGCCAGCGGCGTGGTGTGCATGGGTCCGTCAAAGTGGTTGTCCCAGTCCCAGCTGGCCCAGCGGGCGTCCTGCCCGGCCGACAGCGGGGCGAGCACCCGGCCCACATAGCGCTCGACGCCGGCGGCCAGACCGTCCCAGCCCGGGTAGATGTCCTCGAGGTGGAAGACGGAGACGCGGCGGTGCCCGCGCAGCAGGGCCGCCAGCTCCAGGGCCAGCGTCGTCTTGCCGGCGCCGGAACGGCCGTCCACCGCAATGAGAATGGGGGAGGGCGCAGTCATTGGATCAGTTTAGCGACGCAGCCGCGCGGCTGCAGACCGGTGCCGGACCTCCACATAGGTGGTGACCAGGACAAGCAGCACCACGGCACAGCCCAGCAGGGCCGACGCCGGCAGGACCGTGCCCAGCGGAATGAGCAGCGCCGAGCACGGCACCATCACCACCGCCCACGGCAGCACATCGGCCAGCCCCCTGCCATAGCGCAGCGACACCAGGGCGTTGGTGCCGTAGAAGAGCACCAGTCCGCCGCCGAGGGCAACGCATGAGCCGAACGGCAGCGGCTCCCCGGGGGCGGCAATGGCCGTGGCGATCCCCGCCGCGATGGCCGTGACACCCAGCACCAGCAGGAAGGGCAGAAACAGCGCCGTCTGCAGGATGCCGCCGTAGTCGGCGCGGGATTTCAGCTGCGCAAGCCCCGCCGATATGGTGTCGGTGCCGTATTGGAACAGCGCCCAGCCCAGCAGTGCCACCAGCAGGAATCCCAGCCCGCCGGCCAGCCCTTCATGCGGGCCCCAATCGGTCGACACCTCGGTGACGATGGTGAAGACGGATTCGCCCAGGACGATGATGAGGAACAGGCCAAGCCGTTCGGAGGCGTGGTCCACATCGATCCCACTGACGCTCCTGTTGGCCCAGAGCCGTCCACTGGCCAGCACCAGTGCCACCTCCAGGGCGATTGAGGCTGCCCACAGGACCACGGCCACGTGGAAGGGCAGGAAGGCCGCGGCGAGCCACAGGGCCGCCGTTGAGCCGTTGTAGATCCAGATCCGCCACGGCGCATCCGTCGACGTCTGCCGGTGCTGGTACAGCCACAGCGCCAGCAGCACCACGCGGAACGCCGCATTGGCCAGGGAAAAGGCCCACGACCGGGCGCCAAAGGCCTCGGGTGCGGCGGCGGCCATCAAGCCCGCGGCCGCCATCGCCGCCAGCATCGCCACGCCCAGTCCACGCGATGAGAGGTGTGGCAGCAGGTTGACCACCGAGACGATGTTCACCCACGCCCACCACGCGGGGAAGAACAGGAAGACGTAGGTTCCGAACTCGCTCCACCCGGGGTCGCCGTGGATGCCATGGGCCAGCTGCCCGACGAAGACGACAAACACCAGATCGAAGAACAGCTCCATCCAGTGCACCCGGCGCGGCTCGCGCACCGTGGCATTGCCCCGCCCAGCCGAATCCGGCGCCATGTCGGTCATGCCACCATGCTAGGGCCGGGGCGCCCGGCACGGGAGTGCCCGCGGGATGCGGGCTAGACCAGCGCCAGCAGGATGCCGACGCCGATGAACAGGATGCCGAACACCCGGTTCAAGATCAGCTGCCCGCGCTCGCTGGCCGTCAGGTGGGCCAACTGCTTGGCACCGGCGGCAAAGACAAACCACATCACCACGATGTCGATCGCCACCACTGTGGCCGTGAGGACGAGGTACTGGGGCAGCAGCGGTTCGCTGGGCCGGATAAACTGTGGCATGAAGGCCAGGAAGAACACGATGGCCTTGGGGTTCAGCAGGTTCACCCAGAGGCCGCGCCGGAACATGGACCACGCCGGCTCGGCCTGCGCAACCACCACGGCGCCGTCGTCGGTCTTCTCCGCCTTGGCCAGCAGCTTCCGGATGCCCAGATAGACCAGATAGGCCGCACCCGCATAGCGGATCGCGGCGAAGGCCACGGGGGAGCTGGAGACGAGAAGGCCCACGCCGGCGGCCACGATCACCACATGGATGACGAGCGCCAGCTGCTGCCCCAGGATGCCCCAGAAGGAGCGCCGGAAGCCGGAGGTCATTGCATTGCTCATGGTGTTGATGGCGCCCGCGCCGGGGGTCAGGCTGATCATCGCGCCGGCGCCGGCCAAGGCCAGCCAAAGAGTGAATTCCACCTGCCAAGCCTACGTCCCGCGCCGGGCCCCTCAGGCCGGGGCACCTTCGGTGAAGCGGGCGGTGGGTCAGCCGGGGTCCGTCCGCTCGGCCTCCTGGCGGAAGGCCCGCTCCAGGCGCCGGTCCGGCACCAGCCACAGACCGGCGACGACGGCGTAGGCCGCCACCCCGAGCAGCGGGATCCACAAGGACAGCAGGCAGCCGGCCACGTAGATGGCCGGGGAGATCCGCCCCTTGGCGTTGCGGCCGACGGCCCGGGCCAGCACGCCGTCGGGCCCCTGCTGCCGGATGAACTGCGCCTGCAGGATGGTGTACGCGATGGCCGCCAGCAGCAGATTGACCCCATAGACAAACACCGGCACCGTGGCGAAGCCGGATTCATCCATCCACCGGGTCATGAACGGCACCAGCGACAGCCAGAACAGCAGGTGCAGGTTGGCCCACAGGATGCCGCCGGTGACCTGGCTGGCCAGCTTGATCATGTGGTGGTGGTTGTTCCAGTAGATGCCGATGTAGATGAAGGAGAGCAGGTAGCTCAGCAGCGAGGGGAAGATGGTGGCCAGGCCCGCCCAAGTGGGTTCTTCGGGCGTGTGGAACTCCAGCACCATGATGGTGATGATGATCGCCAGCACCCCGTCGCTGAGGGCCTCCAGCCTGTTCTTCTCCACAACATTCCTTCCCTGCGGCGGCTGTGCGGCGGCCTCTCAGACGCTGTTTCAGACGCGGGCGATGATCTCGCCGTTGGGGATCAGGAACCAGCCATCGGGGGCGGTGCCCCACTCCCGCCAGCCGTCGGAGAGCTCCTGCAGGCGCCCGGCGTCGGCCAGTCCGTACGCCATCGACTGCTCGGCAAAGGCGGAATGCACCACGCGGTCCGCCCAGACCCCGGCGTGCCAGGCGCGGTCCTCGTCCGTGGCGTAGAGCCAATTGGCGCTTGACGGCGTGATGTCGGTGAAGCCGGCGGCCTGGGCCCAGTGCACCAGGCGGCGCCCGGCGTCGGGCTCGGCCCGGTTGTGCCGGGCCAGCTCCTGGTAGAGGTCCATCCAGTCGTCCAACTCGGGCAGCTGGGGGTACCAGCTCATGCCGTGGAAATCGGCGTCGCGCACGGCCACAATGCCGCCCGGCTTGGCCACGCGCCGCATCTCGCGCAGCGCCCCGATGGGGTCGGTCAGGTGTTGGAGCACCTGGTGGGCGTGGACGACGTCGAACTCCCCGTCCGGGAAGTCCAGATCGTAGATGTTGCCGGTCTCGAAGCTGAGGTTGTTCAGGTGCAGCTCCGCGGCGTGGGCCGTGGCGGCCGCGACCACCTCCGGTGCGCGGTCCAGACCCAGCACCTGCCCGGGCGCCACCAGACGCGCAAAGTCCGCCGTGATGGTCCCCGGGCCGGCGCCGACGTCCAGCACCGAGAGCCCATGGGTCAAATGCGGGACGAGGTAGGCGGCGGAATTGGCCGCCGTCCGGGAGGTGTGGGAGCGCAGCACGCTCTCGTGGTGGCCGTGGGTGTAGATGTCCTCTTGCGCGCTCATGACAGGACCCTACGCCCGTGGCTCAGGCGCGCGCCACAGGTTCTTGCAGTTCGGTCACCCAGCTCGCCGGATCCTCGTTCATGGCGTAGTCCAGATAGAACTCGCGGCTGTTGCCGCGGGCCACGTAGCCGTTGGCCTCGATCCAGCCGGCCAGGGCCTGGACGCTGGGCATCACCTCGTCCATGGAGCCGCGGTGGATCAGCGTGGCGGCCTGCTCGACGGCGGGCAGGTCCACCAGGGCGAACACGCCGTCGGAGGCGGTCCCCGGGGCAACCTGGGCGCCCGCGTGGACAAGCACCGTGCCGTCGTCGTGCTGTTCATACCAGGCGACGGCGGGGCCGGTCATGGTGGCGCCGGCATCGGTGAGGCGCTGCACCAGCTCCTCGTAGAGCGGCTGGATGACGGGGCTGATGGCCCCGGGCTCGAAGCCGGCGGCGGTGCCCGTGAGCTCGGCCAGATGCAGGGCCGGCAGGGCTTTGATGGTGACTGTTGTGTGCGGCATGACGCCCTCGCTTTCGATGATGCGGAGCCTCGCCTCCACCTGGGCCAGCCGGACGGAATCGGCGCTGATCTGCTGGCGCAGCTCTTCGCGGCGCAGGCGCAGCATGCCGCGCAGTTCCGCGGCGTCGAGCTGTTTGTCCAGCAGAACGCCCACGGCCTCGAGCGTGAACCCGAGGTCCTTGAGCGCCACAATCCGGTTCAGGCGTTCCAGCTGGCCGGCGTCGTAGAACCGGTAGCCGTTGTCCCCAACGTGCGCCGGCTCCAGCAGGCCGATGGCATCGTAGTGCCGCAGTATCCGCACGGACACGCGGCCGGCTCTGGCGAAATCTCCTATGTAGAACATGACATCTTCCGGTTTAGGGCCTCACACGGTGTCAGGGTCAAGGGTATTCCCCGGCCATTTCCGGTGGGGAGCATGAATGCCGCCGGGGAACACGCGCATTCATGTTCCCCGGCGGCAATCGTGTTCGTTTCCGGTACTTGGAATCCGGGCGCGGAAAAGGAGTGGTGGACACTCTAGTGGCGGGGCAGATGGGCTGGCAGGCTGCGGGCATGGACGACATGCAGCTGCCCCCGTCGATGTCCCCGGCCCTGCCGGGCTCTCCGCCGGCGCCCTCCCTGGCCGCGCCCTCCTTGGCCGCACGGATTCCCGGCCAATCGGTGGCCGAGGAGGTGCTGCGCCAGCACACCATGGCGCCGCGCCTGAGCGCAGCGGCACGGCTGTTTGGCGCCAGCCCGCTGCCGTCTGCCAGCCGGAGCTGGTATTCGGGGGCACTGGGGGAGATGGAAGTGGGCCGGGCACTGGCCCGGCTCGGCTCCGAATGGCTGGTGCTGCATGCCGTTCCCGTGGGCGCCGGCAGCTCCGACATCGACCACGTGGTGGTGGGGCCCGGCGGCGTCTTCACCATCAACACCAAGCGCCATGCCGGACAAAAGGTCTGGGTGGCCGCGCGGACCTTTCTGGTTGCCGGGAAGCGGCAGGACCATCTGCGCAACTCCCGCTTCGAAGGCCGCCGGGCGGCGAGGCTCCTCTCCGCGGCCGTGCGCGGTGCGGTCCCCGTGACGGCGGTGGTGGCGGTGGTGGGTGCCCGGCCGCTGGTCATCAAGGGCCAGCCCGACGGCGTCGTCGTGCTGGACGCCGCCGAGCTGGCAGCCTGGATCGGCAGGCAGCCGCCGGTGCTGGACGCACAGCAGCTGGCCATGCTCCGGACGGTGGCGGTGCGCCCGGAGGTCTGGCATGGAGCCCATGCCGCGTCGCGAGCCACCGGCCCGGTTCCCACTGCAGCAACTGGCGCCGGCATGGCCCCGGCGGTGGATCCGACGGCGGTGGGCCGGGATTTCGGTGCGCTGCAGCGCCAGGTGCGGCATGCGGGGATGCGGCGGGCGGCCTGGGTCCTTGGCGTCCTCGCCGTCGTCGCCGCGCCGGCAGTGCCCGCAGCAGTGGCCTCGGTCCTGCGCCTCGTCGGCGCCGGCTGACCCGCGGCAACCCGCCCCGCCGCCGTCGAACGTTCCACCCCCATTTTCGCGTCCATTTTCCGCCCCGAGCGAAAGTTGAGCCTCCTGCACTCAACTTTGCTTGACTTAAATCCGCGGCTGAGTAGAGTTGAGTGCAGAACGCTCAATAGACCGCTGGTTGGGCGACGCCGGGCCCGAATGAAGCCCGGATGGACTCCCGTCAGCGGAACAGTGAAAGGAAATGCCCCTATGTCACGTGCAGTAGGAATTGACCTCGGAACCACCAACTCCGTTGTTTCCGTCCTGGAAGGTGGCGAGCCCACCGTCATCGCCAACGCCGAGGGTGGCCGCACCACGCCGTCCGTCGTTGCCTTCTCCAAGACCGGCGAGGTCCTGGTGGGCGAGATCGCCAAGCGCCAGGCCGTCAACAACATCGACCGCACCATCGCCTCCGTCAAGCGCCACATGGGCACCGACTGGAACGTTGCGATCGACGACAAGAAGTACACGGCGCAGGAAATCTCCGCCCGTACGCTGATGAAGCTGAAGAACGACGCCGAGGCATACCTGGGCGAGAAGGTCACCGACGCTGTGATCACGGTTCCGGCCTACTTCAACGACGCCGAGCGCCAGGCCACCAAGGAGGCCGGCGAGATCGCGGGCCTGAACGTGCTGCGCATCGTCAACGAGCCCACCGCCGCTGCTCTGGCCTACGGTCTGGACAAAGGCAAGGAAGACGAGCTCATTCTGGTCTTCGACCTCGGTGGCGGAACCTTTGACGTCTCCCTGCTGGAAGTTGGCAAGGACGAGGACAACTTCTCCACCATCCAGGTGCGCGCCACCTCCGGTGACAACCGCCTCGGCGGCGACGACTGGGACCAGCGCGTTGTCGACTACCTGCTGAACCAGCTCAAGGTCAAGGGCATCGACCTGTCCAAGGACAAGATCGCCCTCCAGCGTCTGCGCGAAGCCGCCGAGCAGGCCAAGAAGGAACTCTCCTCGGCCACCAGCACCAACATCTCCCTGCAGTACCTCTCCGTCACCCCCGACGGACCGGTGCACCTGGATGAGCAGCTGACCCGTGCCAAGTTCCAGGAACTGACCTCGGACCTGCTCGAGCGCACCAAGAAGCCGTTCAAGGACGTCATTGCCGAGGCCGGCATCAAGGTCTCCGACATCGACCACATCGTCCTCGTCGGTGGCTCCACCCGCATGCCCGCCGTCTCCGAGCTGGTCAAGGAACTGGCCGGCGGCAAGGAGCCCAACAAGGGCGTCAACCCGGATGAGGTTGTGGCCGTTGGCGCCGCACTGCAGGCCGGTGTGCTGAAGGGCGAGCGCAAGGACGTTCTGCTGATCGACGTCACCCCGCTGTCCCTGGGCATCGAGACCAAGGGCGGTGTGATGACCAAGCTGATCGAGCGCAACACGGCCATCCCCACCAAGCGGTCCGAGACCTTCACCACGGCCGACGACAACCAGCCGTCCGTGGCCATCCAGGTCTTCCAGGGCGAGCGCGAGTTCACCCGCGACAACAAGCCGCTGGGCACGTTCGAGCTGACCGGCATCGCGCCGGCTCCGCGCGGCGTCCCGCAGGTTGAGGTCACCTTCGACATCGACGCCAACGGCATCGTGCACGTGTCCGCCAAGGACAAGGGCACCGGCAAGGAGCAGTCGATGACCATCACCGGTGGCACCGCCCTCTCCAAGGACGACATCGAGCGCATGGTCCGCGAAGCCGAGGAGCACGCAGCCGAGGACAAGGCCCGCCGCGAGGCTGCCGACGTCCGCAACTCCGCCGAGCAGCTCGCCTACACGGTGGACAAGGTTCTGGCCGACAACGACGACAAGCTGCCCGAGGCTGTCAAGACCGAGGTCAAGGCCGACGTCGACGCTCTCAAGGCCGCTCTGGCCGGCACCGACGACGACGCCGTCAAGGCTGCGTCCGAGAAGCTGAACGCTTCCCAGTCCAAGCTGGGCGAGGCCATCTACGCCTCCTCCCAGGCCGAGGGTGCCGCCGACGGCGCTGCCTCCGAGGGTGCCCCCTCCGCCGGTTCCGCTCCGGAAGAGGACATCGTCGACGCCGAAATCGTGGACGAAGACACCGCCGACGAGAAGAAGTAGCCATGAGCGAGTCTTCGAACCCCGAAGAGGTTCCGACCAACGAAACCCCCGACGGTGACGCGCTCTCCCAGGCCGAGGACATCCTGAACGGCGTCGAGGTTCCCGCTGCGGAATCCGTCGCCCAGGGCGTCCCGGCCGGGGACGGCTCCGCGGAGGCGGCCGAGCTGAAGAACGACCTGCTGCGCCTCCAGGCGGAGTACGTCAACTACCGCAAGCGTGTGGAACGCGACCGTGCAGTGGCCGGCCAGATGGCCGTCATCGGCGTGCTGAACTCGCTGCTGCCGGTGTTGGACGACGTCGACGCCGCGCGCCAGCACGGCGACCTGGTGGACGGGCCGTTCGCGGCCATCGCCACCAAGCTGGAGACGGCACTGGCCACCTATGGACTGACCCGCATCGATGAGACGGGCGTGGCCTTTGACCCGACCATCCACGAGGCGCTCATCCAGCAGCCCGGCACCGACATCGAGGTTGACACCGTCAGCCAGGTGCTGCGTGCCGGCTACACCTCCGGGGAGCGCGTGCTGCGCGCCGCCCAGGTGATTGTGGCAGTACCCGAGTAACACCCTCGTTGGTCGAACTTGCTGGGACCATGGCCTTGCGGCGATGCTGGTCCCAGCGGGTTCGACCAACGCCTTTAACTTTCATCCCCACAGGGAACCACGACCGGAAGGAGACGTCTTGGCCAGCCAGGACTGGGCGGACAAGGATTTCTACAAGATCCTTGGTGTCGCCAAGGATGCTACGGACGCCGACATCAAGAAGGCGTACCGCAAGCTCGCACGCAAGTACCACCCGGACACCAACTCCGGCGACGCTGCGGCTGAAAAGACCTTCAAAGACGTCTCCGAGGCCTATTCGGTGCTCTCCAGTGCCGAGGACCGCCAGCAGTACGACGCGATCCGCGCCATGGGCGGCGGGGCGCGCTTCAGCGCCGGCGGCGCCGGGGCTCCCGGAGCAGGCGGCTTCGAAGACGTCTTCGGCGGCCTGTTCAATAGCGGCGGCGGACGCGGGCGCAGCCGCGGCGGCCAGAGCTTCAACGGCTCGGGCCTGCCGCCGGAGTTCGCCGATCTCTTTGGCGGCGGCGGTGGCGGCTTTGGCGGCTACCAGCCCCAGCCCACCAAAGGTGCGGACCGCACGGCGACCACCAGCATCTCCTTCGCCGGCTCCATCCGCGGCACCACCATCGGCCTGCGCGAGCCCGACGGCGATGTCATCGACGTCCGCATCCCGGCCGGCATCAAGGACGGCCAGAAGGTCCGGGTCAAGGGCAAGGGCCAGCCCGGCACCGCGGGCCCCGGGGACCTGATGGTCACCGTCAACGTCAAGCCGCACGACTTCTTCGTCCGCGACGGCAACAACATCCGCATCCACGTGCCCGTCACGTTCCCGGAGGCAGCCCTCGGCGCCGACATCTCGGTGCCCACGCTCTCCGGCGAATCCGTGCGGCTGCGCGTACCGGCCGGCACCCCGTCCGGGCGCACCCTGCGCGTCAAGGGGGCAGGCGTGAAGACGCCCAAGGAAACCGGCGACCTGCTGGTGACCATCGACGTCGTCGTGCCCCAGAAGCTGACCAAGGAAGCCGAAGCCGCCGTGCGTGCGTTTGCCGAGGCCACGGCCGACGGCGATCCCCGCGGCACCCTCGCCGCCAAGGCCCACCTCTAACCCGCAAACCCGCCGTTGAAGGAGGACACGATGAGCATCGATGCCAATCTCCCCATCTTCGTGATCTCCGCTGCGGCGGAGCTTGCGGAGATGCACCCGCAGACGCTGCGGCAGTACGACAGGCTCGGCATCGTCAAGCCCAGCCGGCTGCCGGGGCGCTCGCGCCGCTACTCACAGCACGACGTCGACATGCTCCGGGAGGTCCAGCGGCTCTCCCAGGAGGGCGTCTCGCTGGAGGGCATCAAGCGGATCATGGAGCTGCAGAACCAGGTTGAGGCGCTGCGCTCCCGCGTCCGCGAGCTGACCACCGCGCTGGAGGCGGCCACCACCGCCGGACGCCCGCGCGAAACGGCCCGCATCTTTGCCGCAGGCCTCGCCGGTGGGGATGTGGTGTCCCTGGCCCGCGGCCAGCGTCCGCGCGCCCGCAGCCAGGCCGTCGTCGTCTGGCGCCCCCAGCCCTGACCCCAACTGAGTGACAGTTATGACACGTTCCAGGCTCTGGAACGTGTCATAACTGTCACCTACTTGGGCTGGGGTGGAGTGCACCCAAACTTCGTCTGGTGTTCACCCGGAGCGCGGCCGCTGGGCGGGCGGCGCGGCGTACGTTGAAAGTGTCCGACAGCAGTCACCTTTCAGCAGTGAGGATTCCCCATGACCACCAATGAGTACGCCGTCGTTCTGATGCAGGACAGCCTTCAGGGAAGCACCGAAGATGTGGTGGATGCCAATGTGAATGTGGTGAACGAGATGTACAGCGCGCTGCTCTCCGCCGAGGAGATCGCGGCCGACGCGCTGCGCAGCTACTTTGTGGACTTCTACCTCACCCAGGCGCTGGCCGGCGGGTTTGCCCAGTACGCCTTCGCCGTGACCGACCGCGAAGAGGTTGACGCCTTTGTCCGCGGGGGCCTGCAGGCCATGGGCGCCACCGGGCACCTGGACCTGTTCGACCGCACGGCGGCCGCGTTTGCCGGGCTGAACGACGACGACACCGAGGCCTACCTCGACGGCGCCCTGGACGAGTCCGAGGAGCGCCCGTCCGCTGTGGCAGCGCTGGACCAGCTGGACATCGACTTCGAGTCGCTGCTGGAAACCGAGGATCTCATCGCCCTCAACGCCGCCTGGCTCCGCAGCCTGGACAACGTGCTGCTGCTGGACGGCGAGGAGGCCCTGGCCGCCCACATTGCCGGGCGCGTGGCACTGGTCCCGGACCTGGCCCAGCGCCAGGCCGACGCCGAGGAGGAGGCGCTGGCCAACGCCCCGACGTTTGAGCTCATCATCCGCGAGCTGTGCGACGTGGCCGGCTACACGCTGGAGAAGATCACCATGGGCGACCCCAACTACATCCACGACGGCGAGAAGACGCTGGCCTGGCACTTCACCACGGACCACGGCGACTACCTGATGGTTGAGGAGGACGACGAGGCCTTCATGATCAACCCGGAGACCACGGAGATCATCGCCGCCGTCGAGTTCGACGACGACGAAGAGTTCGCCACCGCCTAACCCCCATCTGTGCGACAGTTGACGCTCCCATGAAGCCTCATGGGAGCGTCAACTGTCGCACAGTTGCTATTCGGTGAAGAGGCCGGCGAGGTCCGCGGCGGTGAGCGCGCCGGAGGACAGGGCGTCCCCGCTCATGACGTCGGAGAACAGGGCCGACTTCTTGGCCTTCAGGGCCATGACCTTCTCCTCGATGGTGTCCTTGGCGACCAGCCGGTAGACCATCACATTCTTCTTCTGGCCGATGCGGTGCGTGCGGTCCACTGCCTGCGCCTCCGATGCCGGGTTCCACCACGGGTCCAGGATGAACACGTAGTCCGCCTCGGTCAGGTTCAGGCCAAAGCCGCCGGCCTTGAGGCTGATCAGGAACACCGGGGCCTTGCCCGTCTTGAATTCGTCGACGACGGCGGCGCGGTTGCGGGTGGCGCCGTCGAGGTAGCAGTACTCGATGCCGGCCTCGTCCAGGCGCCCCTTCACCTTGCCCAGGAAACCGGTGAACTGGCTGAAGATCAGGGCGCGGTGGCCCTCCTCGATGACGTCGTCCAGCTGCTCGAAGAGCACGTCCAGCTTGGAGGAGCGAATGGCGTGCAGCTTCTCATCCACCAGCGAGGCGTCCAGGCTGAGCTGGCGCAGCAGGGTGAGCGACTGGAAGATCGTGAAGCGGTTCTTGTTCACATCCGCCAGCAGGCCCAGGATCTTCTGGCGTTCGCGCTGCAGATGCGTCTGGTAGACCTTCTGGTGGCGCGGATTCAGCACCACCTCAAGGATCTGCTCCTGCTTGGGCGGCAGATCCTTGATGACCTGTTCCTTGGTGCGGCGCAGCATCAGCGGCTTCACCCGGCCGCGCAGCTTCGCCAAGAGCTTGGAATCGCCCTGCTTCTCGATCGGCTTCTGGTAGAACTCCGCGAAGCGCTTCGGGCTGGGGAACAGCCCCGGCGCCACGATGGACGTCAGGGTCCACAGCTCCATCAGGTTGTTCTCCAGCGGGGTGCCGGTGATGGCCAGTTTGAAGGACGTCTCCAGCTTGCGGGCACACTGGTACGCCTTGGACTGGTGGTTCTTCACGAACTGCGCCTCATCGAGGATCAGCCCGGACCATTGGTGCAGCCCGTACTCGGCGAAATCGATGCGGAACAGGGCGTAGGAGGTGATGACGACGTCGGCCCCGGCGAAGACGTCCTCGGCGGCCAGACCGCTTTTGGCGAAGGTCTCCGACACCGTGGCCACGCGCAGGCCCGGTGCGAAACGGGCCGTCTCCGCCGCCCAGTTGCCCACCACGGAGGTGGGGGCGACCACCAGGAAGGGGGCGCCGTCGGGCGTGTCAGCCTTGGCCTGGCACATCAGCGCCAGCGTCTGCACCGTCTTTCCCAGGCCCATGTCGTCCGCCAGCACGCCGCCCATGTGGTTGCTGTACAGGAAGTGCAGCCAGTTGAACCCCTGCAGCTGGTAGGGGCGCAGGGTGGCATCGAGCCCCTCGGGAGCCGCCAGCGGCTTGTGGTCCGCGGCCTGCAGCAGCCCCGTGACGGCAGCGCGCCATTCGGCGGCCTGCGCATCCACGATGCCCAGCTGGGCCAGCTCGTCCCACAGACCGGCCTGGAAGCGGCTGATCCGCAGCCCGCCGTCCTTGTTGTCCTGCAGCTCGCGGGCCTCGTCGATGAGCTCCCGCAGCTGGTGCAGCTCGGGCAGGTCCAGCGAGAAGTGCGCGCCGGAGGGCAGCAGCATGCGCGAATGCCCGGCGGCCAGTGCGGAGAAGACGGCGGCGAAGGACACCGGCTCGCCCTCGAGGGTGATGATGATGCCCAGATCGAACCAGTCCCGGTCCGAGGTGGCCTGGGTGGAGATCGTGACGACGGGGGCCTCGCTGGCTTCGCGGTAGCTGGCGATGTCGCCCACGGTTTCCACCTCGACGCCGGAGATCTGCCGCAGGGCGGGCAGCACCTCCTCGGTGAAGGCCATGGTGTCCAGGCCCTTCAACGTGGCGGCGGCGGCCAGATGGGGCTCGCCCCACGCCTCATGGGGGGATTCGCCCAGTGCTGCAACCACCTTCCACGGTGTGCCGATGGAGCGCAGCACGGCGGCCTCAGCCGCCGAATCCCGCAGGGCCGTCTCGGAAGGGTCGGCCCAGAGCGGTTGGGCACTGACCTTCTCGCCCGCCAAGTAGTGCCACTCCCAGTGCAGGCGCACCACATGGTCCTCGCCGTAGCTGGCCAGCAGCGACAGCACGGGGGCGGAGTAGGTGGGCAGCTCCACGGAGGCATCCGGAGACACCACAGGGGCGGCGCGCTTGAGCCGGGGGTAGAACTGCGTCAGGAACTTGTCCTCACCGCTCGGTGGCACGTGGACGGTGTGCTGGGCCAGCGCGAAGCCCACCAGCTGGGGCGAGGCTGCGGCCTCCAGCGGCACCAGGGTGATGGTTCCGGGCTCGACGGCGGCGCCCAGCCCCGGGAGTGTGGGTGCGCCGGGGAGTGGGGTGGGCTCGGCGTAGAAGAGCCCGTGCGCCGGAGACCCAATGGAGGCCATGACACGTGCGGCCAGCTCGGTGCCGTCGACACCGAGCCGGGCGTCCACATCCAGCCCGCCGGCCTCGGCGCGGACCACATTCAGGTGCACATCGGCCGCCGCCGGCAGGACCCGGATGGGGTCCGAGGTGCCGCTGTGCACCAGGGACAGCCCGATCTTCGGGGCTTCCTGCAGCAGCAGCCACAGATTGCGCCCGGCATAGTCGTTCAGCGCCAGCCATGGGGAGGCGGCCTGGGCGCGGAAATTTGAGGCCGAATGCGAGGCGAGGAAGTCAATCAGCCAATCGAGGTGTTCCTCGTTGTATTTGCGCCCGAAGTTCAGGTAGTTCAGCGTGTTCCAGGCGATGCCCGTGCGCACCCACTTGCCCTTGGCGCCCATCAGCACCGGGCGCACATGGAGGGTGGGGATGCTGGGGGCGGGGGACTTGCGGCCGCTGTAGCTGAACCGCTGCACCGGCATCTCGATCTCAAACTGCAGCCCCAGCGGCGGGACATCCTTTGACTGGCTGCCCGGGGCTGCAGGCAGCAGATCCGCCAGCTCGGACTCCCAATCGCTGGTGGCACGGGCGGCCTTGGCGCCGGCAGCCTTCGCCAACATGGTCTCCAGCACAGTGGCCGGGCGGGCGGCGATCGCCGGGCCGGTGACGGGGTCCTCCTGGGCGGCGAAGAGCAGGGCGATGACGTGCTTGCAGTTCTGCCGCACCGGGCAGCTGCACACACCCACCCGGCAGGCCCAGATGTCGTCGTGCTCGCGGATCAGCTTGGCGGTGGCGCCGTAGCGCGTGGTGCCCTCCACCTTGCCGGTCAGCAGCCCGGTGGACGGCTCGAACGCCAGGGCGGAAACGCGCCCCTCGGCGGCATATTCACGCCCGGCGGCCACCGCGTTGTCCGTGAATCCGGCGATGCGGATGTCCAGGCCGGACGGACTGGTGGGGGACTGCGTCACAGTTGCAACTTCCTGAGGTTCTTGGGCGTGGCACCTCGGATGGAACCACATCTGATCAATCTTAGGCGGCGCCTACCCCTCGGGCACCTTTGGGGCCGCACGGCCCCGTGCCGCGGCGCGGCTGCCCAGCGCCAGTGAGGCCACGATCCGCAGCGCCACGGCCTGTCCCACGCCCGGGAGCGCCTGCAATTGGGCAGGGGTGCAGCGCGCCAGTCCGGGCAGGCCGCCGGTGGTTTTCAACACCAGCCGGGCCAGCTCCACGCTGCTGAGCGCCGGGGTGCCGGAGCCGATGACGACGGCGAGAAGCTCGGCGTCGCGCATCCGCTCCGCGCCCAGTGCCACCAGCCGCTCGCGGGGGCGGTCGGAGGGCTCCATGTCGGCAATGGCCGTGTGGGCGGTGTCCACCTGCGGCCCGGCGGTTTCGGTGGTTTCCGGCGTCCGGCCGGGCATGTTGTTGTCCATGGATCCACGCTAGGAGCGGGCGGGGGCGCCCGCCACGCGCCCGGGGCTGGCTGTGCAGCAGTGGTTCCGGAGACGGCCCTGTGCAGGGTCTGGACTATCCTGAGAGCGCCCCCGCGGCGGCCCCGGGGCCGCCGACAACACAGCGGCAGGCCACACCCCGCGAATTGGATGTACATGAACGCCACCGATTTCCCCCAGGCCCCCACGGTGCTGGCCACCCTTGCCTCGCCGCGCCGGCTCAAGACCGAGGTGCTCGGCGGCCTGGTGGTGGCCCTGGCCCTGATCCCGGAGGCCCTCGCATTCTCCGTGATTGCCGGCGTCGACCCCCGGGTGGGGCTGTTCAGCGCCTTCACCATGGCCGTCTCCATCGCGTTCCTGGGCGGGCGCCCGGCGATGATCTCCGCCGCCACGGGTGCCGTGGCGCTGGTGATCGCCCCGCTGGTCAAGGAGCATGGCGGCCACTACTTCATCGCGGCGGTGATCCTCGCCGGGATCATCCAGATCCTCTTCGGTGTGCTGGGTGTGGCCAAATTGCTTCGTTTCATCCCACGCTCCGTGATGGTGGGCTTCGTCAACGGGCTCTCCATCCTGGTGTTCCTGGCCCAGCTGCCCGAGCTCATCAACGTCCCGTGGCTGGTCTATCCGCTGCTGGCGCTGGCGCTGGTGATTGTCTTTGGGCTGCCAAAGCTGACCACCGCCATCCCTGCGCCGCTGGTGGCGATCGTGGTGCTGACGGCCGTCACGGCCCTTGCGGCCATCCGCGTCCCGACGGTGGGGGACAAGGGCGCTCTGCCGGATTCGCTGCCCGGTCTGCTGTTCCCCGACGTCCCGCTGACCTGGGACACACTGTCGATCATTGCCCCGTTCGCCCTGGCCATGGCCTGCGTGGGCCTGCTGGAATCGCTGATGACGGCCAAGCTGGTGGACGACGTCACCGACACGCGCTCCTCCAAAACCCGCGAGGCCATCGGGCAGGGCGGGGCCAACATCATCACCGGTTTCTTCGGCGGCATGGGTGGCTGCGCGATGATCGGCCAGACCATGATGAACGTCAAGGTGGCCGGGGCCCGCACCCGCATCTCCACGTTCCTGGCCGGTGCCTTCCTGCTGGCCCTGGTGCTGCTGCTGGGCGATCTGGTGGCGATGATTCCGATGGCCGCCCTGGTGGCCGTGATGATCTTTGTCTGTGCCGCCACCTTTGACTGGCACAGCATTGCGCCGTCCACCCTGCGCCGGATGCCCAAGAGCGAGACGGCGGTGATGGTCTCCACCGTGGCCCTGGTGGTCGCCACGCACAACCTGGCCATCGGCGTCGCAGTGGGCGTGCTGGTGGCGATGGTCCTGTTCGCGCGCCGGGTGGCGCACTTTGTGACTGTCACCCGGAGCCTGGCCGACGACGGCGCCGCGGCCACCTATGTGGTGGACGGCGAGCTCTTCTTCGCCTCCTCCAACGACCTCTACACGCAGTTCCACTACGCCGCGGATCCCCAGAAGGTGGTGGTGGACATGTCCGCGTCCCATCTGTGGGATGCCTCCACCATTGCCACGCTGGATGCCATCACGGACAAGTATGCCCGGCACGGGAAAACGGTGGAGATCACCGGACTCAACGAGGCCTCGGAAAAGATGCGCGCCCGGCTGGCGGGCGGCTTCGGCGGCTGAGCGGCCCCAGCCTAGCGCCGGGCGGCCTACAGCCGGCGGAAGGTCAGGTCGAAGATGGTGCGGCCGGCCTTGTGGGCCTTGTTCTCAAAGCTGGTCAGGATGCGCCCGTCAAAGCGCGGCGCCCAGCCGCCGATGGCGTCCGGCTCATCGGAGACCTCGCAGTCGGCACCGGAGGTCCGTGCCTCGGTGAGCGGGCTTTCGGAACCCGTGCGCTCGCCGTCGTGCACATTGGCGAACACGTCCGAGTCCGTGCCGACGGCGCGCATCTGCTCCGCGTAGCCGGACCAGTCCGTGGCCAGGCGCCACAGACCGCCCTCGGCCAGCACCCGGGACACCAGAGGGGCGAAGGCGTCCTTCACCATGCGGCGCTTGTTGTGCTTGGTCTTGTGCCACGGATCCGGGAAGAACACCCAGACCTCGCTGACGGAGCCGGCCGGCAGCATGGTGCTCAGGACCTCGGGGGCGTTGGCCTGCACCACGCGGACGTTGGTGAGTTCGCGGGACGCCACCTTCAGCAGCGTCTGTGCCAGGCCCGGCTTGTAGACCTCCACCGCGAGGAAGTTCTTCTCCGGGTTCGCCTCGGCGGCGTTGACGATGGCCTCGCCCAGTCCGGAGCCGATCTCCACCACCAGGGGTGCCGTGCGTCCGTAGACGGCCTCGGCGTCGAAGAGGTAGTCGGGGTGCACCGAGGTGTCGGACACCTGCCGGGGCACGTCGATCACGTAGTCCTCGGAGTGGTCCTCCCAGGCCTTCTGGCGGCGGCCTTGCAGGCGCGTGCCGCGGCGGACGAAGGACACCGGCTGGACGCGGTAGGTGCCGTGCGCTGCCTGGCTGCCGGGCGTCACGGGGCGGGGGAACTCGGTGCTGCCGTCCGTGCCGGTGTCGCTGGATTCGGGGGTGGTGGAGGCTGGGGATTCGCTCATCCCTTCCAGAATACCGGCCCCCGTGGAGGCGCAGCGGCGGTGATCCCGCGCACGTTCGACGGCGGCCGGGTGCGTGCTGCTGGTAGAATGAAGGTACTTGATGCGTAAAGTTGCGCATCCTGCGTCGATGAACGCATTCAATCTGTCCCGCATTTTGGGGTGCAGCCTCGCCCGCACAGGGCAGTCCGGTAAGCCGGGCAGGCGCACCAGCGGTTGACAATGTCTGGCATTGAATCGGCGAACCCGTGGCCAAAACTGGTGGCGGGACGAGCCATACGCCGTAAGAAAGTCTTCTCTACATGACTACGTTTTCCTCCCTTGGTG
This sequence comes from Arthrobacter sp. 35W, assembly GCF_000482545.1. Taxonomy (GTDB): domain Bacteria; phylum Actinomycetota; class Actinomycetes; order Actinomycetales; family Micrococcaceae; genus Specibacter. The sequence goes on along the minus strand of NZ_KI519455.1, from coordinate 676,732 downwards.
TGCCCAAGGCACTTGCTGATTCCCTCGCCTCCAACGGCATCGAAGAAGCCTTCCCCATCCAGGTCAAGACCCTGCCGGACACCCTGGCCGGCCGCGACGTCCTGGGCCGCGGCCGCACCGGCTCCGGCAAGACCATCGCCTTCGCCCTTCCGCTGGTGGCCCGTCTGGCCGAGCGCGAGGCAGCCTACTTCCGCAAGCCCGGCCGCCCGCTGGGTCTGATCCTGGCCCCGACGCGCGAGCTCGCCACCCAGATCAACAACACGGTTGAGCCGCTGGCCAAGGAAATGGGCCTGAACACCACCGTGATCTATGGCGGCGTGCCCCAGGCCCGCCAGGAGAAGGCGCTGCGCGCCGGCGTCGACATCGTCATCGCCTGCCCGGGCCGCCTCGAAGACCTGATGAAGCAGAAGATCATCACCCTGGAATCCGTGGAGATCACGGTTCTGGACGAGGCCGACCACATGGCCGACCTGGGCTTCCTGCCCGTCGTGAAGAAGCTGCTGGACACCACCCCCACCCAGGGCCAGCGACTGCTCTTCTCCGCCACCTTGGACAACGGCGTGGACAAGCTGGTCCAGCGCTACCTCTCCAACCCGCTGACCCACTCCGTGGACGATCCGCAGGCCGCTGTGACCACCATGGAGCACCACGTGCTGGTGGTCAACGACCAGACCGTCAAGAAGCAGCTGATCGTTGAGCTGGCCTCCGGAGCCGGCCGCCGCGTGCTGTTCATGCGCACCAAGCACCACGCCCGCAAGCTGGCCAAGACGCTGACCGACGCCGGCATCCCCGCCGTGGATCTGCACGGAAACCTGTCGCAGAACGCCCGCGACCGCAACCTGGCCGAGTTCTCCACCGGTGACGTCCGCGTCCTGGTGGCCACCGACGTCGCCGCCCGCGGTGTCCACGTCGACGACGTCGAGCTGGTCATCCACGTCGACCCGCCCACGGAGCACAAGGCCTACCTGCACCGCTCCGGCCGTACGGCCCGCGCCGGTTCCGATGGGACGGTTGTCACGATCACCCTGCCCGAGCAGCAGAGCGACGTGAAGAAGCTGATGAAGGCTGCCGGCGTGGACGTCTCCTTCGAGCGCGTCAGCGCCAACTCCCCGCTGGTGGGCAAGCTGGTGGGCGAGGTTGCCGAGAAGATCGATCCCCGCACCCGCGCCGCACTGCTGGCCGCCAAGGCTTCGCAGCAGGGTGGTGGCCAGTCCACCGGCGCCAACGCCGAGCGCAAGCGCGCCCGCCGCACCGGTGCAGCACCGGTGGCAGGTGGCCGTGGCGGCCGCGGTGGACGTGGACGCGTCTCCTCCAACCCGGCCTCCGAGATTGTTGCCTCGGTCGGTGCCAACCGCACCGAGCGCCGCAAGGAGCAGCCGCAGGCCCCGCGCTTCGGCGCCGAGTCCCGCCGCCCCGCACGCGGCGAGGGCCGCAGCGAAGCCCCCCGCGGCGAGGGCCGCTCCGATGTGGCACGCGGCCCCAAGCGCGCCCCCGAGGGTGCCTCGCACCGCAACGACGTCCCGCGCAGCGGTGGCCGCGGCGGCAACTCGAGCGCGGCTCCGGCCTCCAAGGGTGGCTCCGCTGCCGTGTGGTCCTCCAACACGGGCGGCACCTCCGGCGGCAGCTTCGGCTCCGGCTCGGGCAACGGCGGCGGATCCCGCTCCGGTGCACCGCGCTCCGGCGGACAGGGTTCGGGCGGCCCCCGCCGCGCGTCGGCCCCGGCCTCCAACCAGCGCCGCGGCCGCTAAGCCAGGCACGCTATAGACGACGGCGCCCGTCCCCACACAGGGGACGGGCGCCGTCGTCGTTTAAGACCTAACGCCGGGCCGGCAAGTGGGTGGGCCCACGCTTGCCAGGTTCCCGGAAAATCGCGCCAGCGAATGTCCGGGCCGGCAAGTGGGTGGGCCCACGCTTGCCAGGTTCCCGGAAAATCGCGCCAGCGAATGTCCGGGCCGGCAAGTGGGGACTAGTGGTCCGCCTCGACGGGGTCGATGCTCAGCACGGCCAGGAAGCCGCGCCCGGAGATCTCCGGTGCCCGTTCGGCCCCGGCCACGGTGTCGTAGCGGCCCAGCTCCACGGCTTCGGCAGCGGGGCCAGCGGCGTCGGACGCGGCGTCGCTGACGGTCGCCGAGCCCTGCAGCAGCACGGCGTACTGGCCCTCAAACACCGGGTGCGGCCGCTTCTTGGACAGCTCCACGATGGCCATGTAGCCCTTGAACACTCCGCGGCGGGTCATCAGGTTCAGGTCCATCAGATTGCCCGTGGGCAGTGTGGCGCTGGTGTCCGCATCCCCGGAGAACCGGTACGGGCGGTGCTTTTCCAGTGCGTGCTCGACGCCGTCCACCGTCAGGGCGATCAGCTCGCCGTCGATGACGGTGAGAATCCGATCGATGCCCGGCAGGGGGGAGAACGGGCCGGCCGAGGCCACCTCGGCGATGCTGATCCGCCAGTCCCACGGCTCGGTGCTGCCCGGGGCTGTCCCCGCGGCCACCTGGCGCGTGGTGCCGCCGCCGTTGGCCCAGCGCGCCGGCTTCAGCGGTGCGTAGCGGATGATCTCCACGGGCTAGTCCTCCACGTTCTGCACGCTGATGACGCGCATGCGCTTCGGCTCGGCCTTGCGCGCGGCACGGACCTGGCGGAAGCGTCCGTAGGCCCAGGACAGGCCCATCGAGACGCCGAAGGCCAGCACGATGTTCACCAGAAACGGCCACCGGGCCACGGAGAGGAGCAGGCACACCAGCGCGAAACTGGTGAACTGGAAGGTGATGTCGAGCCAATCGGCCTTTTTGCGCATGCCCCCAGCGTACCGGCCGCCGGGTCCGCGGCCGTTAGTTCTCCTGGTGGGCGGCCAGATGACGGGGGCTGTCCGGATTCATCAGGGAATGCCGCCGGCTGTAGCTGAAGTAGATGACGAGCCCGATGGCCAGCCAGATGCCGAAGCGCAGCCAGGTCTCCCAGTGCAGCTGGGTCATCAGGAAGAACGAGGCCAGCACGCCGAACGCGGGCACGATGGGCATGAACGGAAGCCGAAAGGTCCGCGGCACCTCCGGACGCGTGCGGCGCAGGACAATCACCGCGGCGCAGACGACGACGAAGGCCGCCAGGATGCCGATGTTGGTCAGGTCCGCCACCAGCCGGATGGGCAGCACCCCGGCGAGGAGGGCCGAGGCGATGCCGGCGATCCAGGTGACGCGCTGGGGGACGCCGCGCTTGGCATCTGTCTTGGCGAACCACTTGGGCAGCAGCCCGTCGCGGCTCATCGAGAACCAGACGCGGGTGACGCCCAGCAGGAAGGTCAGCATCACGGTGAGGATGGAGATGACGGCGAAGGCGGAGATGATGGTGGCGATGGTGGGCATGCCGACGGAATCAAAGGCCGAGGCGAAGGCGCTGGTGGGGTCGATCTTGGTGTAGTTCTGCATGCCGGTGAGCACCAGTGTTGCCAACACATACAGCGCCATGGCGATGACCAGGGAGAGGATGATCGCCTTGGGCATGTGCTTCTTGCCGTCCGTGGCCTCCTCCGCCGCGGTGCTCATGGCGTCGTAGCCGAACACCGCAAAGAAGACCGTGGCCGCGCCGGCCATCACCGGTCCCAGGCTGGTGGGCATGAAGGGGACGAAGTTCTCGCCCTGGATGTGGAAGATGCCGATGCCGATGATGCCCAGGATCAGCAGCACCTTCAGCCCCACCGCCACCAATTCAAAGCGGCCAAAGCTCTTGGAGCCGCGGCTCAGGATCCAGGTCACCAGCAGGCAGATGGCGATGGCGGGGATGTTGATGATGCCGTGCGGTGTTTCAGGCGTCCAGGCGCTGTTCATCCAGTCCGGCACGGTGATGCCGATGCCGGACATGAAGGCGCCGAAGTAGCCGGAAATGCCGATGGCCACCACCGAGACAATGGCGATGTATTCCAGCAGCAGGTCCCAGCCGATGAACCACCCCACCAGTTCACCCAGGGCCACGTAGCCATAGGTGTAGGCGGAGCCGGCGCGCGGAATCATGCCGGCAAACTCGGCATAGGACAGCGCCGCGGCGCCGCTGGCCAGGCCGGCAATCAGGAAGGAAATGATGACGGCGGGCCCGACGCCGGGATTGTTGGCGTCACCGTGGGCCACCACGCCGGCCAGCGTGAAGATGCCGACGCCGATGATGCCGCCGACGCCGATGGCCGTCAGCTGCCACAGGCCCAGGCTTTTGAAGAGGCCGCTGGGGCCCTCCTCGTCGTCGCCCTCGATCGGCTTTCGCCGCAAAACGGAATAGGGATTGGCCGATCTGGACGTCTGGCTCATGGCAACCTCCGAAACACTGCGGCTTCTTCTGTTGCAAGTGAGTTTAGACCCGCCGCCTATCAGCGGTACATGGCAACGAACGGGGCGTTGGTGGGCACGATCTCCTTGCCCAGGGGCATCAGCGAGACGGGGATCATCTTCAGGTTGGCGATGGCCAGCGGAATTCCAATGATGGTGATGGCCATCGCGACGGCGGTGGTCACGTGGCCGATGACGATCCAGATCCCGGCCACCAGCAGCCAGATGACGTTGCCCAGTGTGGCTCCGACGGAGGGTCCGCCGGGCTTGTCCACGACGGTGCGGCCGAAGGGCCAGAGGGCGTAGCCGGCGATGCGGAAGGAGGCGATGCCCCAGGGGATCGTGACGATGAGCAGGCAGCAGATGATGCCGGCCAGCATGTAGCCCAAGGCCAGCCAGATGCCGCCGAACACGAGCCAGATGACATTCAGAATGGTCTTCATGCTTCCATCCTGCCCCCGGACTGGGGGTTGTGGCCATCCGGGATGCCCCTGATTCGCCCCTGGTCTGCGGGGCCAGGACTGCACCGGACTGCACCCGTCTGTGCCCAGACGAGGCACTCTTCAGGGACGGTGCCCGGTGCTACGATTTCAGCAGAACGGCCCTGCGGACCGCAGCGGCCGGACGGCGCACGGGAGGCGGCCGCATGGATCCGGGAACGGTGCTCTTGATTGTGCTCCTGGCCATAGTCGCCATGGCCGGCGGAGTGGCCATCACGCTTGCGGTGCTGGTGTCCCGCGGGCTGTACTCGGTCGCCCGGGCCTCCAAGCCAGGTGTCGACAAGCTGCGCCGCCAGGCCCTGAAGGTGCGCGCCACGACCGGTGCCGGCCCCGCCCGCGAGCTGGCCGCGATGCGCGTGAAGCTGCTCGAGGCGCTGGAGTCGACCGACCGCAGCCTGGCCGCTGCCGCCGGCGCCCGCCAGCACACCGGCAACCTGCCCGCCATCGTTGGAACCCTGCGCAGTGCCGGCGCCGTCGTCGAACGCCAGCTGGCCGTGGCGGCCAAGGACCCGGACCCGGCAATCCAGAAGGTCTACGCGCAGACACTGGGTGTGCAGGTGGAGCAGATCGCCGCGACGGCCACCGGTGTCCGGACGGCCCTGGCCCGCGCCGCCCAGCCCGCCGGGGATGCGGATCTGGGCGATCTGGCCCGGCGTCTGGACATCGAGGCCAAGATGCTGGACAACTGGTCCGCAACGTACACGCAGCTGGGCCGGGACTAGCGGCCGGGCCGGGCAGCTGGGCTGTTTCAATAGATGGAGTTGGCATGAAAATCACCAAACGCTTCACCATGATCTTCCGGTCCAAGGCCAACGCCGCCGCGGACAAGTTCGAAGATCCGGCCCAGATCATGGACTACTCCTACCAAAAGCAGCTGCAGGCCCTGCAGGACGTCCGCCGCGGCATAGCCGATGTGGCCACCAGCCGGGCGCGGCTGGAGCTGCAGGCCAATGACCTGCACGCCTCGATGGCACGGCTGCAGGGCCAGGCCAAGCAGGCGCTCTCGCTCAACCGCGAGGATCTGGCCCGCGCGGCCCTGGCCCGGCGGGCAGGCATCGGCGGCCAGCTGGAGGACATCGTGGCCCAGCGGGACGCGCTGCTGGCCCAGGAGACCCGCCTGACGGTGGGGCTGGGGCAGCTGCAGACCCGCGTGGAGGGGTTCAGGACCAAGGCCGAGACCATCAAGGCCAGCTACTCCGCCGCCGAGGCGCAGAGCCGGATCAGCGAATCCCTGGGCGGGCTGGGCAGCGAGATGGCCGCCGTGGGGGATGCCATGCGGCGGGCCGAGGACCATGCGGCGCGCATGCAGGCGCGGTCCACGGCGCTGGATGAGCTCTACTCCTCAGGTGTCCTGGAGGACCCCAGCCGGCCGATGCAGGATCCCACCGAGCGGCACCTGAACCAGCTCATGGCCGAGCAGCAGGTGGAGCTTGAGCTGGCCCGCATGAAACAGGAGCGCCAGATCACCGAGGGCTGATCCGGGCGCCGCGTCGGCGCCCGCCCGGCCCTCCTCAGCTTTCCCGCACGTCCCCGCTGTCCGTGGCGAAGGTGAAGGTGCGGCGGCTGCCGATGGTGGCGCCGTCGTGCTGGGCACCCACGCTGAACGGCACCGCGAACTCGGCGGCGGCGGCGTCGTCCTCGGTCACGGTGTAGTTGGCGGTGAACAGCCACTTGGCGCCGGACGCCAGATCCTGGGGTGCGGCCAGCGGCCCCTCCGCGCCCATCAGGGCCACCACTGCCTCCACCGGCTGGCTGTTGGTGTTGGCCACGCGCCCGCTGAAGGCGAGGATGTCGCCGGCCTTGAAGCCGGGCACCACGGGGCCGTAGTTCAGATCCTGGGACTCGCGGTTGGAGAGGATCTGCGGCTGGGCGGCGGAGTATGCCTGGCCCATTTCCTTGAACACCGAGGCGTCCCACTCGCCGTCGGCCGGCACCAGGGCAACGCTTTCGCCCACGGTGGCCCACGTGGCCGGGCGGCCAGGGGTGATCGAGCGCAGCACCACATCCAGGGCCAACGCCCCCTCTGGCTCTTCGCCGGATGCCTGCGTCTCGGACGCCACCGCGTCGGCAGCCACCGGGATGCCGGCCAGCAGGGCCGGGTCCACGCTGGCGAAGACGATCTCCTGGTAGCCCTGGCGCTCGTACAGTACGCCGATGTTCCCATTGGGCAGCCGGGCCGCGGAGGAGTAGGCGGAGCTGCCCTCGCACAGCACCAGCTTCCGCCCCCAGCTGGCGCCGTGGTCGGTGGACAGGCTCAGCACGGTGTTGCGGCGCAGATCGGCGTCCTGGTTGTTGGCCGCGAGCAGCCAGCCGGCCGTCTCCGGGGCGGCGAAGGCACGCACGGTGGGGAGCCCGTCCCAACGGGACAGCGATCCGTTGTCGCTGGGGTCCGGCAGTTCGGGCACCGGCGCGAGGGTTCCGTAGCTGTGCCCGCCGTCGTAGGAGACGGTGGCCATCCGGAAGGGGGTGGCGCGGGTGTGCAGCAGCAGCGTGCCGTCGTCGCGGCAGGCCACCTTGTTCTCATTGCCGCCGGGCACCAGTTCGCCCAGCGTCCAGGTCTCGCCGTGGTCGTCGCTGTAGGCGGAGGCACAGTGGATCTCGCCGTGGAACAGGACCACCATCTGCTGCACCAGCCGGCCGGTGAATGGGCCGGTGTGGATCTGGATGCCCTGCCCGGCGGCGGCGAACAGGCCGGTGATGCCCTCGCGCTTGAAGCCGGCGGTCAGACGGCGGTGCGTCCACGTCCCGCCGTCGTCGTCGGAGAAGCTGACATCGGTGTGCTGGACGGCGTCGTCCGGGTAGAGGCCCTCCACGGCCTCGAAGAATCCGGCCTGGGTGCCGGCGGCGTGGAAGAGGAAGATGCGCCCGGTCTGGGCGTCCACCAGCAGACTGGGATCCCCATAACCGTCCAGCCCGGTCCCGGTGCGGACCACCTGCTGGGCACCCCAGGTGCGGCCGCCGTCGGTGCTTCGGCGAAGCAGTAGATCGATCGGATTGGGCAGATCGTCCAGATTCGGCCGGCCGTCGTAGGCGGCCAGAATGGTCCCGTGGGTGCTGACGGCCAATGCAGGGATCCGGTACTGCCGGTAGCCCGCCGTGCCGCGTCGTGCCAAAACCTGTTCAAAAATGCCCTCAGTCATGCCACCAGCTTAGGCCGTGGCCTCTGTGCACCCGGGCCTCGGTACGCCTAGATGACGGTCAGCCCCAGGTGGGCGGCCAGCAGCGGGGCAAGCAGGGACAGCTGGTAGTCGTCGATGATGACGCCGGCCAGGGACTGCAGGCCGTTGATGGTGCGGAACTCGCTGCTGCGCAGATCTACGTTCTTCAGCGTGGCAGAGTTGATGTCCAGTGTGCCGATGCGGCAGTTCACCAGAGACACCCGGGTTGCCGTGGCGCCGCCGAGGTCCAGCTCATCGATGATGCAATCGCTGATCTGCAGGTCGGTGATCTTGGAACCACGCAGATTCAGGAAATCGATCTTGCCGCCGTCGATCCGGGCGGACTGCCAGACGCTGTCGTAGACCTCCGCCGACCCCCAGCGCGGAGCGGTGATTTCCACGTCCCGCCAGCTGCTGCGCGGAGCCGTGAACACAGGGGCGAAGCTGTTGGTGAGGACCGAGTCCCGGAAGCGCACGCCACGGAGCACGGCCTCGTGGAAGGTGGCGTTGATGAGCTCGCACTCGGCGAAGTCGGTGGAGGTCAGATCTGCGCCATCGAAGGCCGTGGAGGTGAACCGTACGCCGTCGAAATGGCTGCCGGACTCGAACTCTTCATCCGTGTTCTCGACCAGTTCGGCGAGGTTGATGGTGGGCAGGCGTGGGGCTTCAATCCGTGGCTGGCGCATCCGGCCAGTCTAGTTCCGGCTCCTGGAGTTCGCCGCGCAGATTGCGCCCGGCGGCCGCGGCCCACAGCTCCCGCCCGCGGGTCGTGTGGAACAGCGGGTCCAGGGCCAGAAGATGGCGCACGACGGCGGCGCGCCCGGTGGCGAACTGGTCGTCGGGGACGTGGGAGTAGTCTGCCCGGACTGCGGAGCGGTAGCGGGCATAGTCTGCGTCAGTGCCGCCCAGCACCGACAGATCGGCATCGCAGAGCAGTGCGCCGCCGTCGTCGCCCGGGGCGGGGGAGTGGGTGGTGGTGAGCCGGACCAGGCGGGCCACCTCGGCGGCGTGCCGCCGGCCCCAGGGCCCCAGTGCTGTATCCAGGGCGGCTTCGGCCAGGGCGGCCGAGGCCTCCTCATCGGCACCGGGAACGCCGTCGTAGACGGCATCGTGGAACCAGGCCGCCAGCACCACCTCAGGCGGAGTGGCAGGGTCCAGCAGATCCAGGGCCTCCAGCACCGCGAGCAGGTGGGTGGCCCCGTGGTAGTGCCGGTGGGGTTCGCACCAGCGCTCCAGCAGTCTGTCGCGCAGCGCCGCGGCTCCGGGCAGCGATGCAGCGCCGGGCAGGCCGGCCCCCGCCAGCAGGGAATCCCAGCGGTGCACCAGTGCCGCGCGGACCTTGGCATTGCGGTGCCGGGCGCGTACGCGCAGCCCGGAGGCCACCAGTACGCGCACCAGATCCCTGCCTGACACCTCGATGGCCCCGGCAGCCACCAGATCCGCGTAGCGGCGCTCCGGAACGTCATAGTGGTCGCGGTCGAAGGCCCGGTCCGGGATGCCCGCCGCGGCGGCAAAGGCGTGCAATTCGGCCAGGGATGTGTCCGAGACCAGATGCGAGAACACCGTGCCGTGGGCCGGCCAGAAGGGTGGGTCGATGTAGATCATGGGCACCTTTCTGGACGGAGCGGACGCCGTCGTCGAACATTACCGGCTCCGGCGCCCTCCTACCAGTGTCGGCCCCAGATGCACGGAACGGCCCCCACCACTGCTGGTGGAGGCCGTCCTCGCGCACCCTCGAAAGGGTGCGGTGCTGCCTAGGTGCTAGCTCTTGCCGCCGGTGGGCTTGGTGGCGACAAGGGCGTTCAGGGTGCCATTGTCCGTGAGGGCGAACAGCGTGTTGCCGCTGACCGACATCGCGGAGGTGACAGCCGCGCCGAGGTTGTACTCGGCGAGGAGCTTGCCCGTGGCGCGGTCCAGGGCCACCACTCGACCGTCACGCGTTCCCGCGTAGACGACGGTTTCGGTGGCCAGTGCGTGCCCGGCAGGGGAGCCCGGTCCGGCGCCCTTGCAGCCGCTGGCAACATTCCACGGGTCATCCATCGGGCTGGCGCCCGGCAGGTACCCCAGCGGGGTCTCCCAGAGGGGGGTTGCCGGGGTGGCCGACGTCGTGTCGTAGGCACGCACGGCGCCGTCCATGCTTGCCACGTAGGCAATGTTTCCCCAGGTGGCGGGGCTGGTCACCGGCGGCGGGCCGGCCTCGCAGGCGCTGGAGGTGCCCAGCTTCGCGAACCAGGTCGTGGCACCGCCGGCGGCCGGGTTGTGGCCCCGGACGCCGGAGGACGTTGCCGTCACCAGCTGCGGCTCACCGCTGGAGGGCTTCGTGAAGGCCGGCGTGGAATCGCTGAACAGGTCACCCGCGGTGTCCACCGAGGACAGGCGTCCACAGGTGGCCAGATCCATGCCGATCAGGCTCTGGCTGGAGCCGGAGTGCAGGTAGGCGGTGGTGGATCCGGGCTGGCGGATGGCGGCGCTGTGGAACTGGCCCCATCCGGCCGGAGCCGAGAAGCCGCCGGGCAGCACTTCGCCGGTGTCGGCGTTGCGGCACTTGACCTGGTCCCATTCCTGGTAGACCGCGACGGCGGGACGGTTGGGCAGGTTGAACACGCTCACCGGTCCTCCCGCGCGGCCGTAGCGGCGGACGGTGCTGCCGTGGATCTCCTCGCTGGCGATGGCCTCCCAGGACACGGCGCCGGTGGTGGTGTCCAGCGCGTACACGCGTCCCACACCGGTGGTCAGGTAGACCTTGCCGCCGTTGACCGTCGGAGCGGACTCGGCGTCGCCGTCGAGGTAGGTGCGCCAGATTTCGGCGCCCGTGCGGGCATCGTAGGCCAGCATCATGCTGTACACGGAATCCAGTGCGCGGGAGGCGACAATGACCTTGCCGTCGACAACTGCTGCCCCGTTGAGGTGGAACTGCTCGCCGGTGTTGGCCGACCAGCGCAGATCAAGCTTTGCGCCGGGGTTGTCCGTGCTGGCGGATGCTCCGGTCTCGCCGCCACCTTGGCGCAGCCAGTCCTGGCCGGGCATGGCCTTGGAAACGCGGGCGTCGGCGAGAACTTCGAACTCGTTGACGACCTTCTGGAACTCCTTGCCGGCGGTGTCGACGGCCGTCATGGTCGCGATGTAGTTGCCCGGCGTCATCGAGTCGATGATGGTGCCGGCCTGCGTCCAGGAGGTCTTGACCGCAGGGCAGGGCTCGGGCGTGCCGCCCGGGGGCGTGTAGCAATTGACGATGCCGGTCGGCGCCGTGTTCTTGCCGAAGGCGAGGGTGTCGTTCTTCCAGACGACCTTGCCGTTCTCCTTCTTGGTGACAACCACCGACGCCGTGGCCGGGGTGCGTCCGTCATCCTCAACGAACAGCTGCACCGGAACACCGGCCTTGAAGCCGTGGGTGCTGCCCGCGGCGGGGCTGACCATGGCGACGTCGTCGTACACGCCGAACTGGCGGTGCGTTCCGCCGACGTAGCCGATGTCCTCGTTGACGGCCGTGGCCGGGTCGTCATAGATGGTGGAGAAGTCGAGGATCTTGTAGTCAGGCCGGGCCGAGTCGAGGCCGTAGGTGCCCATGTTGTTGATCTCAACCGAGCGGGCAAAGGCGCCGCGGCGGAACTCGGCCTGCTGGTTGTGGCCGGCGGCGAGCAGTCGTACATCGTACTTGGCCAGCTCGTCCACTGTCGGCTGCATGCCGGCTCCCGGACCCCACTTGGTGAACAGCGAGCGGTGGGCGAAGACGAGCACCTGCTTGCCGACGGCGTGGCGGGCCAGGTCTTCCTTGAGCCACTGCAGCTGGGGTGCGAGGCCGGCGGAGTCGTAGTTGTCCTCCAGGACGACGACGTGGCGGCCGTTGCGGTCGAAGCTGTACCACTCCGGTCCCAGGTTCCGGCGCCAGTACTCCATGCTGCCGCCGTAGCCCACCGACGTGGCGGTGCCGCCGACGTCGTGGTTGCCCACCACCGGGTAGAAGGGGTGGCCCAGCTGGCCGTCCTTCAGGCCGTTGGTCAGGATCTCGTAGCCGGCCTGGCGGCGGGGCTCTGCGGCGTAGTCGGTGACGGTCAGGTCGCCGGTGGTCATCGTCATGGTGGTCTCGGCGTTTTCAGCCATGGCCTTCACATGCCCGGTCCACTGCGGCAGGCCAGAGGCTGCAGCCTGGTCTGTCGTGTTGCTGACCTCGACGTCGGAGACCATCGACCATTTCTCGGTCGGGTTGGCAGCGTTCTTGTCCGGCACCAGGGGGAAGTCCAGCCCGGTGAGGGGGGAGGGGCCGGCGGGGACCGTGCGGAAGTACTGCGGGATGGAGTCGGCGCGCAGGGTGGGCGTGAAGCCGTTCGGCGACACGATCGAGACCAGGTCCGTCTCGCGGCGCGACCTGTCCATTTCCATGCTGTACGTGCCGTCGGCGCCGCTCTTGGACCAGCTGGCGCCGTCGGTGACGGACACGTCGGCCATGCCCGGCTCGCCGGCGTCGCGGACGCCGTTGGAGTTGAGGTCCGTGTACACCGAGCCCTTGACGACCACGAGTTCAGTGGTGGTGGAGGAGGCGAGGGTGAAGGTGATCGGTGCGGTCAGCGGCGCGTAGCCGTCCTTGGCCAGGAAGTGCGCCTTCCAGGTGCCGGCGCTCAATCCGCCGCTGCCCAGGTTGATCGTTCCGTCGTCCTTGGGGGCGTAGCCCCAGGTCCGTGCCGAGATGGGGCCGGGAGTGTCGTTGGGGCCGTAGATGCCGACCCAGTTGTTGGATGCCGGGGCATCGGTGGAGTAGTGGAAGGTGAGCTGCTGCCCGACCTTGGGGTTGACGGTGGCCAGGCTCAGGCCCGGTGCTGCGGCCATGGCGGGGGCGGGCGCCAGAACGACAAGTGCCGGTGCCAGGGCCACGATGGCCAGGCCTGCGCCCACTGCCGTACGCGCCCATCCAGACCGCTTGGGCTGCAGTGCCCGCGTGGTCTGCGCGGCGGCGGCTGCCGGCGTCTTCTTCCTGCGGGACAGAACCACGGCCGCCGTGAGCAGTGCTGCAGCGGAAGCCAGTGCCATCGGCAGCATGCCGCCCAGGCCGGCGGACTCCGGGGCGTGTGCCCCGGACGCGTCAACGATGGGAGTCGAGTCCCGGGCGACAACGGTGTTGCCATCGAATTCGACCACCAGCGTCGTCATGCCGGCTGCCTTCAGCAGGGGGGCGACGTTCACCTGGCTGAGCTCGCAGCTGAAGGCCAGTTCGACGACGGCGAGGCCGGGTGCGCCGCCGTCCTCGCCGTCCATGCCCCGTGCGGTGAGGGGGCACCCTGCGGACAGGACGCCCTGGGTCCAGGCGCCGGCCGCATCGACGGACACGGCCTCTTTGGACACCATCAGGCGGCCGCTGGTTGAACCGTTGGTTGTGGAGAGGACAAGTTCGCCGTGTTCACGGCTTTCGTGGGCCGAGGCGGCACCCACGGAGGATAGGAGGACTGCCATTGTCGCCAGCACGACGGCGACAACGGAACGATAGGTCAGTGTTCTTCGGTGCGATTGATGATTCACGCTGAGAAACGTAGCGAGCCGATGTGACGCCTTGGTGGACCGAAGAACAACGAGGGATGACCAACGTCTGATGTTACGGATCACACGGAACTATCTCCTGGCAGGAGGCGCGACGCTGGATCTGGCCTTGGTCCCGCCGGTTGGCCTTTCCAACGCCACCTTGCCGGTTGTCTTTGGTCGGATGAATCCCAGCGTGAGCATGGCCGCCGCGAACACGGCGTAGGACAAAAGCGGTTGCCCGGCGACGGCGTCGAACAGCGGAGTCAGCACCGAATCCGAACCTGTCCAGATGCCCACTGTCCAGGCCGCCGAAGCCACAATCCCAAACACTGCGAAGACCATGCAGAAACGCCGGTAGTGGTTCCCGGTGGCCGCGACGTGGATCAACGGGACGGTCAGCACGACGCCGATCAGCTGGGCCAGCTCGATGCCGATGTTGAAGCCGAGCACCGCCAGCAGCGTGTCGGCCGTGTCCAGCTTCATTTCCAGGATCGTCGTCGCGAAGGCCATGCCGTGCACCAGCCCGAAGACACCCGCCAGCACCACCTCGCCGTGTGCGAACATCGGGCGGACGAGGTTCCAGGCCGCGACGGCAATCGAGACGGCGACGATGGTTTCGATGTAGCGGACCGGAGGTGTGAACCAGCCCAGGCTGACGACCAGCAGCGTGATGGAATGTCCGGCCGTGAAAGCGGTGACGATGGTGAGGATGCGCTTCACCGACGAGCCCAGGCTGTCTGCCCGCGGGCTCCAACGCCACCCGGCGGAGGTCCGCTTCGCCACCAGCGGGGCCGACAGCAGCAGCACCGCCAGGAACAACAGGTGGTCGTAGCCGTCGGCGATGTGGGCCATGCCGTGCTCGATCATCGACCCGACGCTGGCCTTCTGGGAGCGCGGGTCGATGGCCAGCGTCGGCTGGGTGGCGGTGATGACGCCCAGCAGTTCGGCCTCACTGCCGTCGACGACGCGTGAGACATAGACCTTGTGGCCACTGAGCGTGTCCGTCAGCAGCGAATAGGCCAGGGTGAAGGGGCCGTGCCCGGCCCCAGGTGCCGCGGCCAGGTCCACAACGAGGGCATCGGTGCCGTTGATGGAGTCGTAGCGGATGCCGGTGGTCTCGGTGGCGTAGGCGGCCCCGTCGGAGGTGAGGGACACCTTTTCAGCCACGAGCCGTTCGATGTCCGCCGTCGGAAGGAGCCCGCCGGGCACCAATCCCAGGCCGGTGGCCTTGTTCAACTGGTCCAGTTGAAGCTGGAGGGTCAGTCCCAGGTGGCCGCCCTCGAAGTCGATGAGCACGCCGGTCGTGCCCACCGGATGGGCCTGCGCCGCCGCGGCAGGGCCGAACGCCACCACAAGGGCAACGAGAAACATCAGAAGGCGGCGCATGCAAACTCCAAGTGATTGGCCCGGTTTGGTCAACCACACATTCAGCCAGAATGCCGTGAATGTTGTGGGGACATTGGGTGAGGGGCCGGCAGCCGGAGGGTGAATGGCTGGGTTGCCGGCTTCGGCGCCGTTAGGCTGGCCGGATGGGGACGATTCGGGCCGCGGCTGCGGCCGCAGTGATGGCATTGGCGTTGGCACTCTCGGGCTGTACGCCCGATCAGGGGCCGGAACCGGCGCCGTCGCCGGCTCCCAGCGGCCCGCAGTGCCCGGCGGACGCGCAGAAGCCGGTGGAGGTGCCGGCCCTTGAAGGCGCGACGCCGGAGGACGTGGCCGATTCGGTGGTGGCCGCCTACAACGCCTGGTGGCGGGCCGGCATGGACGTGGTGCGCACGGCACCCTGGCAGGACGCGCAGCTCCCGCAGGCCTGTCTGGACCAGCTGGCAACAGCCAACCGCACAGCCTTCGCCTCGCTGCTGTTCACGACGGCGACGGCGCACCCGTCGTGGAACGGGTACTTTGATGCCGTGCAGGCCGTAGATGCCGCCAACCTTGGCCTCGCCAGGGAAAATCCGGCAGCCACCGCCGGAACCCTGGAAATGGCCTCCTTCCGCGAGGGCAGCTCCACCGCCAACGGCACCTTCATCAAGTTCGAGGCCCGCTATTCGCCCCCGGCGCATGCCGCCGCCGGCACGGATTGGTCCGGCTTTGACGTGCTGCAGCAGTGGTACGTGGAGCTGGTGCCCAACCGGGACCAGTTCATCATCAACTTCATCGAACACAAAGACCGGCTCCAGCCGTAGACATCCAGCCGTGAACACCCAGCCGCAGACGCCCTAGACGCAGGCATGGTGCCGTAGACAGGGTTCAGCCCACGGCAAACAATGGAAAAAGACCTTCATTTACAAACTTGAGCGTAGTAGACTCAACTTTGAAAGCATCCGTTACCTCGACTGCTCGGAAAGGAGCCCTCTTGGACGCCAAATTCACCACCAAGAGCCAGGAAGCCCTCTCATCGGCCGCCATGAATGCCTCCACGGCTGGCAATCCCACTGTGGAGCCGGCCCACCTGCTCAAGGCGCTGATGGACCAGCGCGACGGCGTGGCCGTGGCCCTGCTGAAGGCCTCCGGCGTCGACCCCGACGCCGTCAGCGTCGCGGCCAGCACCGCCATCCGCGCCCTGCCGGCCTCCTCCGGCACCTCTGTGGCGCAGGCCCAGCTGGGCCGCAGCACCCTGATGGTGGTCCAGAACGCCCAGCAGGCCGCCGAGCGCATGGGGGACAGCTACGTCTCCACCGAACACCTGCTGCTGGGCCTGGCCGACGACGCCGGTGCCGCCGGCGATGCCCTGCGCAAGGCCGGTGCCACCCGCCAGGCCCTGGAATCCTCGCTGCCGGCCGTCCGCGGCGACGGCAAGGTCAACACCCCGGACCCCGAGAACACCTTCCAGGCGCTGGAAAAGTACGGCGTGGACATGACGGCCGTCGCCCGCAGCGGAAAGCTGGACCCTGTGATCGGCCGCGACGCGGAGATCCGCCGCGTGGTGCAGGTGCTCAGCCGCCGCACCAAGAACAACCCCGTGCTCATTGGCGAGCCCGGCGTCGGCAAGACCGCCGTCGTCGAGGGTCTGGCCCAGCGGATGGTGGCCGGCGACGTCCCCGAGTCCCTGCGCGGCAAGACCTTGATCAGCCTGGACCTGGCCGCCATGGTGGCCGGCGCCAAGTACCGCGGCGAGTTCGAGGAGCGGCTCAAGGCGGTGCTGGAGGAGATCAAGAATTCCAACGGCCAGATCGTCACGTTCATCGACGAGATCCACACGGTGGTGGGTGCCGGCGCCTCCGAGGGGGCCATGGATGCGGGCAATATGCTCAAGCCCATGCTGGCCCGCGGCGAGCTGCGCCTGATTGGCGCCACCACGCTGGACGAGTACCGCGAACGCATTGAAAAGGACCCCGCGCTGGAGCGCCGCTTCCAGCAGGTCTTCGTGGGGGAGCCGAGCGTGGATGACACCATCGGCATCCTGCGCGGCCTCAAGGAGCGCTACGAGGCGCACCACAAGGTGGCCATCGCGGACTCCGCGCTGGTGGCCGCCGCGACGCTCTCCAACCGCTACATTCCCGGCCGGCGGCTGCCGGACAAGGCCATCGACCTGATGGATGAGGCGGCGTCCCGGCTGCGCATGGAGATCGACTCCGCCCCGGAGGAGATCGACCAGCTGCGCCGCGCCGTCGACCGCCTGACCATGGAGGAGCTGGCGCTCGCCGGCGAAACCGACCCGGCCTCCGTGGAGCGCCTCGAGGCGCTGCGCGCGGACATGGCCGACAAAAAGGAGCAGCTGGGTGCGTTGAACGCGCGCTGGGAGGCGGAGAAGGCCGGCCTGAACCGGGTGGGCGAGCTCAAGGCCAAGCTGGATGAGCTGCGCTCGGTGGCCGACAAGGCCCAGCGCGACGGCGATCTGGAGCAGGCCTCACGGGTCCTTTACGGCGAGATTCCGGCCCTGCAGCGCGAGCTCGACGCCGCGGCTGCCGAAGAGGAATCCGTGGACAAGGCCGATCTGATGGTGGCCGAGGAGGTCACCGCGGACGACATCGCCGAGGTGATTTCGGCCTGGACCGGCATTCCGGCCGGGCGCATGCTGCAGGGCGAAAGCCAGAAGCTGCTCCAGATGGAGCAGGTGCTGGGCTCGCGCCTGATTGGCCAGTCCACCGCCGTCGCGGCCGTCTCCGACGCCGTCCGGCGCGCCCGGGCCGGCATCAGCGACCCGGACCGGCCCACCGGATCCTTCCTGTTCCTGGGCCCCACGGGTGTGGGCAAGACGGAGCTGGCCAAGGCTCTGGCGGACTTCCTGTTCGATGACGAGCGTGCCATGGTGCGCATCGACATGAGCGAGTACTCGGAGAAGCACTCGGTGGCCCGCCTGGTCGGCGCCCCGCCCGGATACGTGGGCTACGAGGAGGGCGGCCAGCTGACCGAGGCCGTCCGCCGCCGCCCGTACTCGGTGGTGCTGCTGGACGAGGTGGAGAAGGCGCACCCGGAGGTCTTCGACATCCTGCTGCAGGTGTTCGACGACGGACGGCTCACCGACGGCCAGGGCCGCACGGTGGACTTCCGCAATGTGATCCTGGTGCTGACGTCCAACCTGGGCTCGCAGTTCCTGGTGGATCCGTCGCTGGATGAGAAGACCAAGCACGCCGCGGTCATGAATGTGGTGAACTCCTCCTTCAAGCCGGAGTTTCTGAACCGCCTCGACGACATTGTGATGTTCGATGCGCTGACGGTGGACCAGCTGACCCACATCGTGGACCTGCAGGTCCAGTCGCTGGCCTCGCGCCTGCACAGCCGCCGGCTGACGCTGGAGGTCACGGACGGCGCCCGCGCCTGGCTGGCGATGACGGGCTACGACCCCGCCTACGGTGCCCGGCCGCTGCGCCGACTGGTGCAGCGCGAGATCGGCGACAGGCTGGCCCGGGAGATCCTGGCCGGCACCATCGCCGACGGTGACACGGTCCTGGTGGACACCGCCGCCGATGTGGACGAGTTGACCGTTGACGCCCTCGCTGGCGGCCAGTCGGCCGGCCTGGTGGTGACGCGCAAGTAGTCTGCGGCACGTCGTTTGAAGCAGCGAAGCGGCCCGGGGCTGCGGACCATGTGGTCCGCCGCACCGGGCCGCTCCGCTGTGCCGGCTTGGTGGCCGGTTTTGCGGGCCGGCGGGGCCGCTACTGCTTCACCAGGGTCTCGGTGATGTTGTCACCGGTGGGGTCGAAGACCAGGCAGTCCACGCGGCGGTCGCCCTGGCCCCAGCTGTTCTCCGAGGGGTAGGCGGTGGCGGTCTTGAGGTTGTAGTTGTCGGCGGCGCTGACCAGTTCCACGCTGTCGCAGGTTGCGGTGGCCTTGGCCTTGAGCGCGTCGACGCCGGGGTAGCTGTCCGAGTCACTGTAGAAGGACGTGGCCACCAGCTGGGCGCTGTGCGGGGTTTCGCAGAGCACCACGTCGGCACTGGTCGCGGCGTCCTTGAAACCGCGCAGGCAGTCGCCCTGGATCCAATCCAGCGGTGTGACATCGGCGAGGACCAGGCCATCGTCCGAGGCTCCGCCGCCCGTGGAGCCGTCCGTGGTGGAACTGGTCGACCGGGACGTGGCGGCATGCGAGGACGTGCCGTCCGAGGCCGGGGTGCTGTTGCGCACCAGACCGCCGATGGCCGAGATGGCAAGCCAGATGACGAGGCCGGCCAGCACCAGGGCCACGAGGACGGCAGCGCCAATGATGAAGGGAAGTTTGGTGTTCTTCGGCTTTCCACCGGGTGCGCCGGGCATGCCGGGTCCACCCGGTCCGGCGGGCATGCCGGGTCCACCGGCCCAGCCTGCGGGCGGCTGTCCGGGTCCACCCGGGTAGGACGGGGTGGGCCCACCCGCCACTGGAGCGCCGTTGGTGCCCGGAGCGCCCGGGAAGGGCCCGCCCGGGAGCGGTCCGCCCGGGAGCGGAGGCACGGGCGGCACGCCGGAATCCATGCCCGACGCGGGGGCCGGCGCCTGGGCGGGAGTCTGGGGCGTGGGCGGCGCCCAGGGCTGGCTGGGCGGAACCTGGGTCG
Source organism: Arthrobacter sp. 35W (assembly GCF_000482545.1). Taxonomy (GTDB): domain Bacteria; phylum Actinomycetota; class Actinomycetes; order Actinomycetales; family Micrococcaceae; genus Specibacter. Next base: position 657,282 of record NZ_KI519455.1, on the reverse strand, counting down.
TCGGCTCCGTGGCGGGGGCGCCGTCGTGGGCAAACGGCGAACCGGCAACGAGGGTGCCCGTGGACTCGGCTTCGCGCGCCAGCGTGGCGGCTTCCTCCTCCACCTGGTCCAGGGACAGGCTGGCGGCTACCTCCGGGCTGATCTCGGCCGATCCCAGCTCCGGCTCGGGCAGGTCCAGTGCTGCATCGGCGGCCAGTGCGGCGTCGTCCTGTGCGCCTGGCTGTGCCGGCTCGCCACCGGGTGCCGTGGTCTTGTCCTCGTCGCTCATCGATGGATCCACCTTCGGTTGCCGCTGCGTGCGCCCCATGCGGCCGGTTGCTCGGAACGGGGTGGGACGCTGCGTGGCCGGTTTCCGGCCTTCGGAGCCCCTCCCCGAAGGAGTCATCTTTTCTCCCCACAGGCGACTCTACCCAATGAAAGCCTGACGGTCAGGGGCTGGGGCCTCCCTTGGAAGAGCCGGTCCAGCGGGTCGGCAAGCGGTGGCGGAGGAAACCATGTAATCTAGAGCTACGACAAATTGACCGAATATTCCGGAGCCTCGCTTGCAGCCCAAGCGACCACCTCCGGTCCAAGTGCAAAAGGGGGTCACGCCATGGGGCGCGGCCGTCAAAAGGCGAAGGCAACCAAGCAGGCTCGGGACATCAAGTACTACTCCCCGAACACTGACTACTCGGCACTGCAGCGTGAGCTGGGTGCCCCTACTAGGCGAGCCCCGAGCCATCACAGCGAGGTCCCGGCAGAGCCGGATTACTCAGCCTATGAGGACAAATATGCGGATCAGTTTGACGATGACGACGAGGTAGACACCCGCCGCATCGGCTAGCTCCACACTGCCGCAATATAATACGCAACAAACCCTGCCCTGCGGGCGGGGATTTTGTTGTGTCCGGGTACTTTTCAACCGGCTATGGCGTGTGCGGCCCGGGGGTGGTTGGATGTGTCTGGGACCGGCGATCCAGTGGCCCCGCTTTGGAGTCCAACCGTTCCAACTACCGCAGCCGCCCCCGGCGGCAGGAGGTTCTTCCATGGCAACAGTGGCTGGTTATGTACAGGGAACTCCATGCTGGGCGGAGCTGCTCAGCGCCGATGAAGCGGCAGCACGGACCTTCTACGGCGGCCTGTTCGGCTGGGAGTACGAGGCCAACGAGATGGCGCCCGGCATGACCTACTACACGGTGTCGCTCGACGGCGCGGTGATCGCCGGGGTGATGCAACAGGACGCCACGATGGCCGACGCCGGGCTGCCGACCGGCTGGAACGCCTACATCGCCGTCGACAGCGCCGATGCGGCCGCCGTCGCCGTCACCCGCGCGGGTGGAACGTTGAAATTTCCTGTGGATGAAATCCCCGGCGTGGGCCGCTTTGTGCTGGCCGCCGACAACCAGGGAACGGCCATCGGCTTTTGGGAGGGCAAGGGTCTGGTGGGCTCCGCCGTCGTCGACCAACCAGGGGCCGTGAGCTGGTACGAACTACAAGTGGACGACGTCGAGGCCGTCAAGCCCTTCTACAAGGCCGTTGCGTCGCTGGAGGCCAACACCGGGCCGGCGGGCGACCTGGGGGAGTACACGGAGTTCTTTGCCGCCGGGAAAAGCGTTGCCGGCGCCCTCGTGAAGCCGATGCCCGAGATGCCCAACTCCTGGGTGCTGTACTTCAACGTCACCGATGCGGACGCTGCGGTGGCCAGCGCCGTCAAACTCGGCGGCTCGGTCCTCGCGCCCGCCTTCGACGTTCCCAGCATCGGCCGCCTCGCCGTCATGGCGGATCCCCAGGGCGCCGTCTTCTGCCTCATGTCCCACTAGCCCCGCCCAACTGAGTGACAGTTATCGCACGTTCCGAGGCCCGGAACGTGTCATAACTGTCACCTAGTTGGGGGCGCGGGAGGGGTTGGACCCGACCGGCACTCTAGGAATTTGTATACCAAACTGCTACCTTCGTCTCAGCGGCGCGTCGATTCGGACGGCGCCGGTGCCATGCCAGCGCAACGAGGAGACGGTGAACGTGAACGATGAATTGAGTGGTGCAGCCAGTGGAGACGCCAAGGGGCGCCCGGTGGTGCTGGTGACGGAAGGCTGGTCGGATGGAATTGCCTGGGTGGATCCCGCGGTCCGGGGTGACGGCGCAGTCATAGCCCGCACTGAAGTTGGGAAGGCGCCCTGGGGGATTGCTGTCCATGCGCCGTCGGAACGGGCCTATGTGGCAACCGCGCAGGGGCTTGCCGTCGTCGACCTGGCCTCCCGCTCGTCTCTGGCCCTCGTTCCCTATCTTGACCAGCCCGATGTATTCGAGTTTGGCGAGGAGCGCCCGGGCGGAACCGGCGTCGTCGTCACGCCCGACGGCGGATCGGTCTATGTTGCTGTGACGCGGGTTGGCAGGGTCTCCACGGTGGAGCAGTTCGACGTCGCGGAGGGGAAGTTTGTCGGATCCGTCGAGGTTGGTGCGCGGCCGTTCGACGTGCAGATCTCCCGGGACGGCAGCGAGATCTACACCATCGACCACGATTCATTCACCGTGCACACCATTACGCTCGCCGACCAGAGTGTCGTGCGCGCCGAGGTTGCCCCGTTCGGCACCGAGGGCGGCCTCATGTCGCACCAGAAGCCGCACTATGCTGCCGTTTCCCTCGACGGACTGCTCTACATGCCGTACCAGGGCCGGGGGCTGGTGGCCTTCGACCCGCGCACCCAGAAGTACACGACGGCGGAGATGACGGGGGATACGCACCAGCATGGCGTTGCCCTGACCTCGGACGGGAGACTGCTGGTGGTGGGTGTCGGCGCCATCGGCGGTGCGACCCAGGGCCCGAGCCTGACGGTGCGCGAACTAGCCACGGGCGAGGAGACCCTGGTGCCGCTGGACAAGGGGCACGAGGGTGTTCTGGAGTGGGTCGAGGCGCCGGGTGGCCGCAGCAAGGCAGTGCTCATGGGTGGCTCGACCAGCCGCGGCCCCTGGGACGGGCTGACGGTCATCGACCTGGACACCTTTGAGCGTTACGAGGTTCCCGTTGCGGGGCGGCCGCAGGCGGGCGTAGTGCTGCACGTGTAGCAGCTTCCCCAGGCCGCCGCCGCCGGTCCACCGACCGGCGGCGGCGGCCTTTCCATGCCCTTTTTCATGGCCCCCGAAGCCATTGGCGCTTCATCAACGGTTCATCCGCCGACTGTGCTTGACATCACACTCCGCAGTTCTGCACAATGAGTGGCAGCTAGTTTTGGTATACCAAAAAGAGTTGACTGGCCCAAGATGCATGCGGGCACGGCCGACACCTTGATGCCGCGAAATGATTCCAATGGAGGAAGACATGAAGCTCAGATACACGGGTACCCTCGCACTGCTGGCGCTGGTCGGCGGCCTGCTGACAGGATGCATGCCCGCAACAACGTCCGGCTCGGCAAAGGACTCCCAGGCGACCATCGCGCTGCCGGCCGAGCCGAGCAACACCGACCCGATCATGACCCGCTCGATAGCCGCATGGAACATGTACTACGCCATGTACGACGGGCTGACCCGGATCACGGCCGACGGCAAGGTGGTGCCCGGCCTGGCCACGGACTGGAAGCACAACGCCGACCTGAGCGAGTGGGAGTTCACGATCCGTCCCGGGGTCAAATTCCACAACGGTGAAGAACTGAAGCCCTCCGACATCGTGTACACGTACAGCACGATCCTGGGCTCGGAGAAGTCCACCAACCGGCCCGCCGTCGCGATGGTCAAGTCGGTCACGGCGGAAGCGGACAACGTCGTGAAGTTCACGCTGAAGAATCCGTTCAGTGCATGGCTGAACCAGGTCGCCACCATCGGCATCGTGCCGCAGGATGTCTACACCAAGGAGGGCGACAACTTCGTCAACGCCCCCGTGGGGACGGGCCCGTTCAAATTCAGCGCCTGGCAGCGCGGGGTGAGCTACTCGCTGGAGCGCAATGGCGACTACTGGGGTGACAAGCCCGCTCTGGACAAGGTCACCTTCTCGTTCGTCGGTGCGGAGGATGCCCGTGTCTCGGGCGTCGAATCCGGCACGCTGAATGCCGGAGCCATTCCGCCCAACCAGGTGCCCGTGCTGAAGAACTCGACGCAGGCCACGGTGATCTCGAGCCCGTCCAACGGCTCGGTCTTCCTGGGCATGAATTCCAAGGCCGCAGGTCTTGAGGATGTCCGCGTCCGGCAGGCCATCTCCCTGGCCATTGACCGGGACGAGATCATTAAGGGCCTGATGGGCGGCCTGGCGACCCCCAACGGCCAACTGGTCGCCAAGGGCGTCACCGGCTTCGTGGAGAACTTCCCGGTGCCGACGACGGACATCGAACGGGCCAAGAAGCTGCTGTCCGAGGCCGGATACACGGGTGAGCCGATCACCTTGGAGTACGCGACGGTCGGCGGCTTCCCCATGAGCGCCGAAATTGCCCAGGCTGTGGAGGGATACCTTTCCAAGGCCGGCATCACCATCAAGCTTGTCGGCACCGAGCAGGCGAGCCTGAGCCTGAAGATGGCCAACCACAAGATCACGGGCCTGTACCTGAACATGTGGACGCCTTCCAGCATGGACGGCGACGTCGTCGTCAACCAGATCCTGGCCGGCGGGCCCGAGGACTATGCCAAGGATCCGGCCATGGCCAAGCTCTACCTCGAGCAGCAGGCGGCCCCGGAGAACCAGCGGAGCGACGTTTTCAAGAAGATCTGGGAGCTCAACCGGGACCAGGCCTACACCGTGCCGCTCTTCACGCCGAGCAACTCCTACGCGGCAAGCCCGAACCTGGCCTGGACGCCGTCGGTCGATGGCATCTACCGGGCCACCGGCGTGGCCTTCAAGTAGATCCCGATGACTGCCACGGAGCCGGAAGGCAAGACGCCAGTGAACGACGACCAACCCAATGACGTGGGATCCACATGTTGAAATTCCTGATACGACGCCTGGTCCAGGCGGCAGCGACGGTGTTGTGCGTGCTCACCATCGCGTTCTTCCTGGGCCGGGCCAGCGGGAAGCCGGGGGCGCTGCTGCTCACCGATGGCGCGACTGCGGAGCAGATCGACCAGCTCAATGAGACGCTTGGGTTCAACCGGCCCCTTCTGGCCCAATACGTCGACTTCGCCCTGGGCGTGTTCCGGGGAGACTTCGGTTCGTCCTATCGGAACCCGAGCATTCCCGCCATCGAGCTGGTGGCCGAACGGCTCCCGGCGACAGTGTCGCTGGCGCTCACGTCCTTCGTGATCGGCGTCGTGCTGGCCCTTGCCGCTGCCCTGTCGATCCATGTTTTCCGGAGCCGGAAGCTGCGTGCCCTCTTCATCTGGGGCGGGTCGCTGCGCCAATCGGTGCCCGATTTCTTCTTCGGCGTCCTGGCGGTCCTCGTCTTTTCCGTGGTCCTTGGGGCACTGCCGTCCCTGGGCTTCACTGGGCCGGCCTCCTATGTGCTGCCGGTGATGACAATTGCCACCGGCCAATTCGTCCTCTACGTCAGGCTGCTGGACTCGGCCCTCACCGAGCAATCGAGCCAGGACTACGTCCGCACGGCCTATGCGCGCGGAAAGAGCCACGGGGCGGTGGTCGCCACCGAGATGCTCCCGAACGCGTTGCTGCCGGTCATGACAATGGCGGGTCTGAACCTCGCAGGGCTGCTGGGCGGGGCCGTGATCGTGGAGCAGGTCTTCGCTTGGCCGGGCGTCGGCGAAGTGCTCATCAACGCGGTCAGCCAGCGCGATTTCGCCATCGTCCAGGCAGGTCTGCTGGTGGTTGCCCTCATGTTCGTCGTCGTGAACATCGTCGTCGATGTTTTGTACTCAGTACTTGACCCGAGAGTGAGGCTTTCATGAGCCAGTTGGCGAGTTCGAGGCGACCGGCCGTCCGGCGGACGGCCCGCACCCGCCGCCGCATCGGGAGGCTGCCCCTGCTCCCGTTCATTGGGGCCGTCCTGCTGGCTGTGATGGCCGTCTTCATTGTCGTGGTGCCGATGCTCCCGGGTTTCGATCCACTGACCCAGAACCTGTCGATGGCCCGGCTCGCACCCTTCACCGACGCGGCCCATCCGCTTGGAACCGACTCCATCGGTCGCGACCTGCTCAGCCGGCTGGCGGAGGGTGGGCGGATCACGATGTCCATTACGCTGGCAGTGGTGGCAATCAACGTGGTTCTGGGCATCATCCTGGGCCTCTGCGCCGGATTCTTCGGCGGCTGGATCGACAACGTGATTGGCCTGGTCAGCGACGCCAATCTGGCCATGCCCGTGGTGCTCCTGCTCATCGCCATTTCCTCTGTCACCGGCCCCAGCGCAACCCTCATGATCGTCGTCCTCGGGTGCACGTTCTGGATGGGGTACGCCCGGGTGGCCCGGGCCATCGCGATCTCCCTGCGCGGCCGGGACTTCGTTGTGGCACCGCAGATCCTTGGCGCCGGGGCCGCCTGGACCATACGGAAACACATCCTGCCGCATGTTCTGCCGCAGATGCTCATCCTCGCGGTCACGGACATCGGCGTCGTGATGCTGGTGCAGGCGGGTCTGGACTTCCTGGGCCTCGGCGTCCAACCGCCGTCGCCCACCTGGGGCGGCATGATCCTCGAAGGCCAAAAGATGCTGCGGCTCTCGCCGTGGCAGGCCATCATTCCCGGCACCGCGATCTTTATGTTGGTGGTCGGCACGCAGTTTGTCAGCCAGTTGCTGACGGCCGAATCATCCACACCACTGAGAAAGGCCAGGCGAGCAAATGTTTGACAAAAGTGCCGACGACGGCGTCCTGCTGCGGGTGAAGAACCTGGTGATCGTCTCCGAAGGGCCGGACGGCGACGTCGTCATTGTCGACGACGTCTCGTTCGAGGTGCGGCTCGGCGAAGTGCTGTGCATTGTCGGGGAGTCCGGGTCCGGCAAGAGCCTGACCATGCTGGCCGTCATGGGACTGCTGCCTGCGGGCCTGCGCGTCGACAGCGGGTCGATCGAGCTGCGGGGGCGCGATCTGCTGAAGCTCTCCGAGAACGAACTCCGTGCGGTGCGGGGCCGGGAGATCGGCATGATCTTCCAAGACCCCATGACCTCGATGAATCCGCTGCGCCGGGTCGGCTCGCAGCTGGCGGAGGCGGTGCGGCTGCATCAGCGCGGGCTCTCCCGCAGGGACGCACTGGCCCGCGTGTATGAACTGCTCCGCAGCGTCGGCGTACCGCAGCCTGAGACGAGGGCCAAGGCCTTCCCGCACCAGTGGTCCGGGGGCATGCGGCAGCGCGCCATGATCGCCATGGCAACAGCGAACGACCCGGTGCTGCTGATCGCGGATGAGCCGACGACGGCGCTGGACGTGACCATCCAATCCCAGGTGATGGATTCCCTGGCCTCCACGCGCGAGAAGATCGGCTCGGCCATGGTGCTGATCACCCACGACCTCGGGCTCGCCGCCGAAAACGCCTCACGGATCGCCATCATGTACAGCGGGCGGCTCGTTGAAACCGGCGATGTGGCCGACGTCTTCCGCCAGCCGGGGCACGCCTACACCAAGGGCCTGCTGGCCAGCGTGCTCACCGGGTCCCGGGAGCGGGCCTATGCCATCCCCGGCAGCCCGCCGTCCCCACGGGATCGTCCCGGGGGCTGTGCCTTTGCGCCGCGCTGCCCGCTGGCCCAGGGCCGGACCCGGTGCCAGGAAGAGGTGCCCGTGCTGCGGCCGCTTGCCAACGGAACGCTCGCGGCCTGCCATTTCGCCGAGGAATTGCTCGCGAACGAATCGATGCTGGAGCTGAGCTCATGATGGATGTACGCGGTGAACCGCTGCTGGACATTGACGACCTCAGGGTCCAGTTCCAGGTGGGCTCGGGGTTCGGGGCGAAAAAGGTGGTCAAAGCCGTCGACGGCGTGAGCCTGTCCCTGCACAGCGGGCAGACCCTCGGCCTTGTGGGCGAATCCGGCTGTGGAAAATCCACGCTGCTGCGTGCCCTGTTTGGCCTTTCCCCCGTGGCGGGAGGCAAGATCACGGTGGCCGGCAAGGATGTGACCCACGCCGGCCGCCGCGAGCGCCGGATGCTCAGCAACCATATGCAGATGGTCTTCCAAGATCCGTATTCTGCGCTGGATCCACGGATGACTGTGCATGAGATCGTCGCCGAGCCGCTGCGGGTCGCCGGAAGGTACAACAGCCGCGAGGTTGAGGAGCTGCTCGACCGCGTCGGTGTCAGTGCCGAGATGTCCACGCGCCGGCCCTCGGAATTCTCCGGCGGCCAACGCCAGCGGGTCGGCATCGCCCGGGCGCTGGCCCTGCGCCCGCGGGTGCTGATCCTTGACGAACCGGTGTCCGCCCTGGATGTTTCGATCCAGGCCCAGGTGCTCAATCTGCTGGGCGACCTGCAGCAGGAATTCGGCCTCGCCTACCTGTTCGTCTCCCATGACCTGTCAGTGGTCCGCCACATCGCCGACGAGATCGCCGTCATGTACCTCGGGCGGATCGTCGAACGGGGAGCGGCGGATGCCGTGTTCCGCGGCCCCGAGCATCCCTACACCCGCTCCCTGCTGGCCTCGGCGCCGATCGCCGATCCAACGCGGTCCCGCCAGCGCCCACCCCGAACGCTTGCGGGCGAGCCGCCGGACGCCGCGAATCCGCCCAGCGGCTGCGCCTTCCGCTCACGCTGCCCGCAGGCGCAGGACCGTTGTGCCGAACAGCTGCCCCAGCTGCGGGAGTCCGATCCCGGGCACAGCCGTGCCTGCTTCTTCCCAGAGATTCCCATCCGCGCCGCTGCATCCTAGGACGCCGTGGTCCTTGCACGGACCACGGCACCCAGACCACCGACGACGACGCGCAGCCCAGGACCTTATCCGCTGCCACACCCCGAAGGACTGCCCATGACACTCATCCTCAGCGCCTCCCAGATCGGTTCGCTGGCCGACATGCCCGCCACCATCGCCGCCGTCGAGCGCGCATTCGGCGACATTGCGCGCGGCACCGCCTGCCAGCCGGCGCCAAGCTCGCTTCACCTGGCCTCATCCGATGCACGTTTTCTGCCGATGAGCGCCCTGTCGGACGTCGAGCAGCTCGCCGCGGTCAAGCTGCTCTCCGACATTCCGGGGAACAAGGACGCGGGGCTGCCCACCCAGAGGTCCACCATCATGCTGGTCTCCCAAGCCACCGGCGAGACCCTGGCCATTCTCGACGGCATGGTCCCGACGAGGGTCCGGACGGCAGCCGCCAGCGCCGTGGCGACGAGGCTGCTGGCCCGTGAGGACAGCACCACGCTGGGCCTGGTGGGCGCCGGCGCCCTCGCGGTGGCCCATGTGGAGGCCATGCTGGCGGTCCTGCCGTTTACGAAGATCGTGTTCTGGTCGAGGACCCCCGGCACCGGCCTGAAATTCCGCCAGGCGATTGAGCACCATGGCGTGAGCGTTGTCCAGGCGGCCTCCGCCGAGGAGGTCGTCCGGTCCGCGGATGTGCTGTGCACCCTGACGCCCGCCACGGAAGCGTTCGTCCGGGGAAGCTGGTTCAGGCCCGGGCTGCACGTCAATGCTGTCGGTTCCCGGCCCCGCCCGGACCACCGCGAAATCGACACGGAAGGCATGGTCCGCTCACGGATCTTCGTGGACAGCCGCCCAACCGCCGCGGAAAAATCCGGCGGGATCATCATCCCGGTCAAGGAAGGCGCCCTGTCCTTCGACGACATCGTGGCGGAAATCGGCGACGTAGCGGCCGGCTTCCATCCGGGCCGGACTGCCGATGACGACATCACGTTGTTCAATTCCGTAGGCATCGGGCTGCAGGATCTGGCCATTGGGCGGCTGCTTTACGACAAGGCCGTGGCCCAGGACATTGGGACGACCGTGGACCTCAGCCGCTGACCACCTTGCCCCCGCCCACCCCCCCCAACTGGGTGACAGTTATGACACGTTCCGGGCCCCGGAACGTGTCATAACTGTCACCCAGTTGGGGCCGCAGGGGTGTGCTTGACCCTCGGTGTGTGGCATGTCATATTTTACTGAAGTCCACCGGAGACCCTGGCCGCGTGGCACTCATCACTGCGAACCAATGGAAAGGGTGGGCATGGACGCCACCGGCTGGACGGTCAACACCATCGATTACCACACGGCGGGGGAGCCGTTCCGCATCGTGCCGGAGCCGCCCTGCGAGATCCCGGGGGCCACGGTGCTGGAGCGTCGCCAAAACGCCACGACCAGCCGTGCGGACACGCTGCGCCAGCTGCTGGTGAACGAGCCCCGCGGACATGCCGACATGTACGGCGGCTTCATCGTCCCGCCCAATGATTCAGGCGCGCACTTTGGCGTGTTGTTTTGGCACAAGGACGGCTTCTCCACCGCCTGCGGCCACGGCACCATCGCACTGGGGGCCTGGGCCGTGGAGAGCGGTCTGGTGCCCGCGCCGGACGACGGCGAAACGGACGTGGTCATCGACGTCCCCTCCGGGCGCGTCACGGCCAAGGTGGCCACCGTGGCCGGGAACATCGACTCCATCACCTTCTGCAACGTCCCCTCCGCGGTGATGGTGCGGACCATTCCCGTGGAGACGGCCGGCTTTGGCCCCCTGGAGGTCGACGTCCTCTGGGGCGGGGCACTGTACGCCTCGCTGCCGGCGCGGGCCGCGGGACTGGACGTCACGCCGTCGTGCCTGAACCAGCTCATCGACGCCGGCCGGCAGATCAAGGCCGCGCTCGCGGACCACCCCGCCGCCCGGCACCCCAGCGACCCACGGCTGGACGGCATCTACGGCACGATCTTCCACGAGGACGCCGATGCAGGCAACGGGCGGCTCGCCCAGCGCAATGTCACGATCTTCGCCGACGGGCAGGTGGACAGGTCCCCCTGCGGCTCCGGGACGGCGGCGCGCGTCGCCTCCCTGGACGCGTCGGGGGAGCTGGCCGACGGGGCCGTGCTGGAGCACTACTCCATTGTCGACTCGCACTTTTCGGCGTCGGTGATCGGGCGCGGCGACGACGGCGTCGAGGTGGGCGTGCGCGGAACAGCTCACAAGGTGGGCGAATGCTCCTTCGCCCTTGACCCCCGCGACGAGCTGGGCCTGGGGTTTGTGCTTCGATGAACTGTCCGATGTCCTGAACCACGCCCCCGGCGGCGTGTGGACCCCGGCGCCCCGGCCCATAAGATTTCTAGACCCATTGACAGCTCAACCAGTGCCCATGATGGGCGGAGGGACCCCACGATGACTGCAACAGAAGCATTAGCCACCCGTTCGATGCCAATTCCGGAGACCCCGGATCCGCGCCTGCCGCGCCTGGCCGCTGTGCCGGCGTTCACCGACTACATGGCCACGGGGTGGGGGACGCCGGACAGGACGCCGCCCGTGGTGGCCGGTGCGGCGGAAGCCGCGGGGCGCCACCGGGCGCGCGTCTCCGAGCTGTTTCACGGCCGGGCGCTGGTGGTGGGTGCCGGGACGGCCCCGGTGCGCAGCAACGACACGTTCTATGACTTCCGCCCCGACTCCGACTTCTACTGGCTGGCCGGCGCGGCCATCGACGGCGCCATCCTGGTGATGACGCCGTCGGGCTCCTCGCACGACGCCACCGTGTACATCCCGACGCCGTTCTTTGCCGGGGACCCGCAGTTCTTCGCCAATGCCGCCCACGGTGAGATGTGGGTGGGCTCGGCCCCGGACTTCTCCGACTGGGCGCAGGCGCTGTCCCTGGCTGTCAAGCCGTTGACGGAGCTCGACGCCGGCATCGCCGCGGCCACGCGCGCCGGCTCCGGCGCCCTCTCGGCCGGCCTGGTCCCGGCCGATGTCCGCAGCCGCCACTCGATTGCCGGCCCGGATGAGCTGGGACAGGCGTTGGGCGGACTGCGCATGATCAAGGACGAGTGGGAGATCGAGCAGCTGCGCCAGGCCGTCGACCACACGGTGGATGGCTTTGCCGCCGTGCTCCGCGAGGTCCCCACTGCCATCGCGCGCGGCGGGGAGCGCTGGCTGCAGGGAACCTTCGACCGCCACGCCCGCACCCACGGCAACGGCGCCGGCTACGCGACCATCGTGGGCAGCGGCAAGCATGCGCCCACCCTGCACTGGGTCCGCTGCGACGGGCCGGTGCTTGAGGACAAGGTGCTGCTGCTGGACATGGGTGTGGAAACCAACAGCTTCTACACCGCCGATGTCACGCGCACCTTCCCCGGCTCGGGCACCTTCAGCCCCATCCAGCGCCAGGTGCACGATCTGGTCGAGAAATCGCACCGGGCCGGGCTGGCACAGGTGGGGCCGGGCAAGTACTTTGCCGACTTCCACCAGGCCTGCATGGAGGTCATCGCCAATGGCCTCAACGACTGGGGGCTGCTGCCGGTCTCCGTCGATGAGGCGCTGTCCCCGCACGGCCAGCACCACCGCCGCTACCTGGTGTGCGGTGTGGGGCACCACCTGGGCCTGGACGTGCACGACTGCGCCCAGTCGAGCTATGAAACCTACCAAGGGTCCCCGATGGCCCCCGGCATGGTCCTGACGGTGGAGCCCGGACTGTACTTCCACGAGCACGACCTGACGGTGCCGCCGGAACTGCGCGGCATCGGCGTCCGGTTGGAGGACGGCATCGTGGTGACGGCGTCGGGCTCAGAGGTTCTTTCCGACGCGCTGCCGCTTGATGCGCTGGGCATCGAACAGTGGATGGCACTGGTGCAGAAATAGGCGCCAAAAACTCTAGTGTTATGTGACATTGTACTAGTAGGCTAAGTATGTAATCCATGGTTGGCGGCGCTGCCAACGCTCCTGTGCGGGCGGCGCCGCCAACCGGACATGGCACGCGAACCATTGCAAGGAGACTCTTATGACAACCCGGAACCAGCCCTGGCGTGGCATCCACGTTGCTACGGCCTTGCCGTTCAACGACGATCTCAGTGTTGACTATGCGGCCTTTGGCGAGCACGTTGCCTGGCTGGCCGACAATGGGTGCGACGGCGTCTGCCCCAACGGCTCCCTGGGCGAGTACCAGACCCTCACCGATGCGGAGCGGGCCAAGGTTGTCGAAACCGCCGTCGCCGCGTCCCCCGAGGGATTCACCGTAATGCCCGGCGTTGCCGCCTACGGTGCCGCCGAGTCCCGCCGCTGGGCCGAGCAGGCCAGGGATGCCGGCGCGGCCTCCGTACTGGCACTGCCGCCCAACACCTTCCGGGCCGACGAGGAAACGGTGATGGCCCACTACCGCGAGCTGGCCAAGGCCGGCATCCCCGTGGTGGCCTACAACAATCCCATCGACACGAAGGTCGACCTGACGCCGCCGCTGCTCGCCCGCCTCCACGGCGAGGGGCTCATCGTGGCGGTGAAGGAATTCACCGGCGACGTGCGCCGCGCCTACGAAATTGCCGAGCTGGCACCGGAACTGGACCTGCTGGTGGGCTCAGACGACGTGCTGCTGGAGCTGGGCCTGGCCGGCGCCGTCGGCTGGATTGCCGGCTACCCCAACGCCATCCCGCAGAGCACCGTGGAACTCTACAATCTGGTCACCAGCGGCAGCATGGACGACATCGCCACGGCGCTGCCCATCTACCGCGACCTGCACCCGCTGCTGCGCTGGGATTCAAAGACCGAGTTTGTGCAGTCCATTAAGCTCTCCATGGACATCGCTGGACGCAAGGGCGGCGTCTGCCGCCAGCCGCGTGGACCCCTGTCCGCCGAACTGGCCGCACGCATCGCCGCGGACACCGAGGCCGTGCTGGCCAAGGGCTACAAGTAACCATCCACCCAGGGAGGGACTGCGCGATGCGCTCAAAGCGGGTATTTCATGCCGTGGATTCACACACCGAGGGGATGCCGACACGCGTCATCACCGGCGGCGTGGGGACCATACCGGGGCGCACCATGGCCGAGCGCCGGCAGTGGTTCATGGACAACAGCGATGATGTCCGCACGCTGCTGATGTATGAACCGCGGGGGCATGCCTCCATGAGCGGCGCCATCCTGCAGCCGCCCACCCGGGACGACGCCGACTACGGGGTGCTGTTCATCGAGGTCTCCGGCCTGCTGCCGATGTGCGGCCACGGCACCATTGGCGTGGCAACGGTGCTGGTGGAAACCGGCATGGTCCCCGTGGTGGAGCCCGTCACCACCATCCGGCTGGACACCCCGGCCGGATTGGTGGTGGCCGAGGTGGCGGTGGAGAACGGGGCGGCGAAGTCGGTCACCATCCGCAACGTCCCCTCGTTCTCCCTGGCCCTGGACCAGACGGTGGATGTGCCCGGCTTCGGCGAGGTGCACTACGACTTGGCCTTCGGCGGGAACTTCTACGCCGTTGTCGAGCTGGCGGAACTGGGGCTGCCGTTCGAGCGGGCGGCCAAGGACCAGCTGCTGGCCGCCGGGCTGGCCATCATGGACGCCATCAACTCCACCAACCCGCCGGTGCACCCGGAGCGGGCCGACATCAACGGCTGCCACCACGTCTACCTGAAGGCGCCCGGATCCACGGCCGCCCACTCGCGCCACGCCATGGCCATCCACCCGGGCTGGTTCGACAGGTCCCCGTGCGGGACGGGCACCAGCGCACGCATGGCGCAGCTGCATGCGCGCGGCGAGCTGGCGCTGGACACCGACTTTGTCAACGAGTCCTTCATCGGCACCCAGTTCGTTGGCCGGCTGGTGGAGGAAACCACGGTAGGTGGGCTGCCGGCCGTCATTCCGACCATCACGGGCCGGGCCTGGGTGACGGGGACGGCCCAGTACATGCTGGACCCCGACGACCCATTCCAGGCCGGATTCCTGCTGTGACGCTGCCCTACCTGGACGCGGCGCTGCTGCGCTCACTTGCCACCCCCGCCCGGACGGTGGCAGCCCTCGAGGCGGCCCTGCTGGGCGGGTTGGACCCGGAGCTGGACCAGCCCCGGCTGACCTCGCCGCTCGAGGCGGGTGAATTCCTGCTCATGCCCGCGCAGACCGCCAGCTACGCGGGGATCAAGGTGGCGACGGTGGCGCCCGGGAATCCGGCGAAGGGGCATCCCAAGATCCAGGGCACCTACCTGCTGCTGGACAAGTCAACGCTGGCGCCGCTGGCCGCCATGGACGGGGCCGAACTCACGCTGATCCGCACCCCCGCCGCCACCACCCTGGCCATCAAACACCTGCTGGCGCTGCGCGGGGCATCCTCGGCCGGGACCGTGGCGGTGGTGGGGACCTCGCTGCAGGCCGACAGGCACATTGAAGCGCTGGCCCAGGTGTGCGGCATTGATGACCTGGTGGTGGTGGGGCGCCGGCGCGAAGCAGCCGAAGCCCTGGCCGGGACGTGGGACGGCCGGGGGATGGCGGCCCGCGCCGGCACGGTGGCAGACCTGGCCAGCGCCGACGTCATTGTCTGTGCGACGTCCTCGGCGCTGCCCGTGTTTGACGGGGGCCTTGTGGGGGACGCTGCAATAGTGGCGGCGATTGGTTCGCACGGCCTGGACGCCCGGGAAATCGACCCTGCACTGGCTCTCCGCTCCGAGGTGGTGGTGGAGGGGCGTGCCTCGGCCTTCCGGGAGGCGGGCGATCTGATCCCGGCCCGGTCCGCGGCCGAGTGGGAGCAGCGGGGGCTGGCAACCCTGGCCGATCTGGTGGCGGGGCGCTTTGCCCCGGCCGCCGGCAGGCCGCTGCTGTACACGGGCGTGGGCATGGCCTGGGAGGATCTGGTGGTGGCCGGAAGCGCGTATGACGTTTTTCGCGGCGCCGCGGCACCTGTGGACTAAAATTTCATATTGCAGTGGACCGCTTGGTCCATCTGAGTGTTTTGCCTCGGGAAAGGAGTGGCTGTGAGCATTGAAGGGGCATCCCATCTGACCATGGTCACCAAGAGTGTCAGCCTGCGCGAAACCGTGACCCAGGCCCTCCGGGCGGCGGTCATTTCCGGCGAAATGAAGCCGGGGGAGGTCTACTCCGCACCCACTCTGGGCAAGCGCTTCGGGGTTTCCCCCACGCCCGTCCGCGAGGCCATGCTGGATCTGGCCAAGGAGGGTCTGGTGACCTCCATGCCCAACAAGGGGTTCCGTGTCACGGAGGTCTCCGACGAGGACCTGGATGAAATCACCGCCCTGCGCCTGTTGATCGAGCCGCCCACCGTCCGCGCCGTCACGCCTCTGATCGACGACGCCGGCCTGGACCGCCTGCGCGGGATGGCGGGGGACATCGTGGCGTTCGCGGGAACCGGAGATCTGATCGCCTACACCGAGGCCGACAGGAAGTTCCACATCGAGATCCTGGGCTACACCGGCAACAAGCGCCTGGTCACCCTCGTGTCCGAACTGCGCGGGCAAACCCGCCTGCTGGGCCTGGCGCCGCTGGCCGCGAACGGCACGCTGCGCGAAACGGCGATGGAGCATGTGGAGCTGGTGGACCTGATGGCGGCCGGCAAGGCGGAGGACGCCGAGCGGCTCATGCGGGACCATATCGGCCACGTGCGGACGGACTGGGCCCAGGGGGGCTAACCGGCCCGGATTTGCCCTTCGGAAACCCTTCAAACGAGCTGTGCTGTGTGACATACTACTGTCATGAGTTTCCCCCGGGTTGCTGACGTTGTGGTCATCGGAGGTGGTGCCGTCGGCGCCGCCTGTGCGTTCTATGCCGCGCGCGCCGGCCTCTCCGTGGTGGTGCTGGAGCAGGGGGCCATCGCCTCTGGCACCTCCAGCGCCTGCGAGGGCAACATCCTGGTCTCCGACAAGGAGGCGGGCCCCGAACTCTCGCTGGCCCAGTATTCACAGCAGCTGTGGCGCGGCGAGCTGGCCGAGTTCGGCCACCTGTGGGAATTCGAGTCCAAGGGCGGGCTGGTCGTCTCCGCCCGGCCCGGAACCCAGGACAATCTGGCGAAGCTGGCCCAGCGCCAGCGCGCCGCCGGCATCGACGTCGAGCTGGTCCCCGGTGGGGAGCTCCTGGGCCTGGAGCCGCACCTCAACCCGCGGATGGCCGGCGGAGCGTACTACCCCCAGGACGCCCAGGTGCAGCCCATGCTGGTGGTGGCACATCTGCTCCGCCTGGCCCGGGGGATGGGCGCCGTCGTCGAACCCCACACCACCGTCACGGGATTTCTGCGCCGCGGAGATGCCGTCACGGGTGTGGCCACCAGCCGGGGCAGCATCGACGCACCCGCCGTGGTGAACGCTGCCGGCACTTGGGGCGGTGCCATCGCGGACCTGGCCCGGGTGAGCGTTCCGGTGCTGCCGCGCAAGGGGTACGTGATGGTCACCGAGCCCCTGCCGGTGATGGTCCGGCACAAGGTGTACGCGGCCGAATATGTGGACAATGTGGCCAGCTCCGACGCCGGGCTGCAGACCTCGCCGGTTGTGGAAGGGACCGGCGGGGGCACCATCCTGATCGGTTCCAGCCGCGAGCGGGTGGGCTTCGACAGGTCCTTCGATCCCCGGGTGCTCTCGGCGATGGCCGGCAAGGCCATCGGCCTGTTCCCGTTCCTGGCGCAGGTCAAGGCCCTCCGCGGCTATTTCGGCTTCCGCCCCTACTGTCCTGACCACCTGCCCGTCATTGGGCCGGACCCCCGCGCCCCCGGGCTGTGGCATGCCTGCGGGCACGAAGGTGCGGGCATCGGGCTCAGCGCGGGCACGGGGGCCCTGATTGCCGCATCCTTGGCCGGAACCGCGCTCGGCATGGACGCCACGGCCTTCGCCCCGGAACGATTCGATGCCCACCTAGCCACGGAGAGCGCCCATGTCTGAGATCAACGGCACCCTCAACGGGATGCCCATCACCGCCCGCGCGGGCCAGACGGTCGGCGCGGCCCTGGTGGCGGCCGGCATCACGAGCTGGCGCAGCACGGCGAAGACGTCGCGCCCGCGCGGACTGTTTTGCGGGATCGGCGTCTGCTTCGACTGCCTGGTCACCGCCGACGGCGTCCCGAACCAGCGCGCCTGTGCCATGCCCATGCGCGATGGCATGGTCTTGGAAACCGGCATGGGGGAACGTCCCGATGCTTGAGGTCTTCGATGTAGCAGTGGTGGGGGCGGGGCCGGCCGGGCTGGCCGCCGCCGTGCACGCTGCCGACGCCGGCCTGGGCGTGGCGCTGGTGGATGCGGGCAGCCAGCCGGGCGGGCAGTTCTGGCGCCATCCGGATGAAGCCGCCGCGGCCGCCAACCCGGACCAGTTCCGGGAAGGCGCCGGCCAGCACGACTGGAAGCGTTTCACTGACCTGCGCACCCGCCTGAACCGCCACCGGGGTGCCGGAAGGCTGGTGTACCTGCCCGGTCGGCAGGTGTGGCTCATCGAGCCCGGCGGACACGGCGGCGCGGCCACGCTCCGGCTGGCTCCGGCGGTTGACGTGCCGGGGTCCGACGCCGCCGAACCCGGGCAGGTGCGTGCCGCGCACGTCATCCTGTGCCCCGGTGGGTACGACCGGCAGCTTCCCGTCCCCGGCTGGGACCTGCCCGGCGTGATGGCCGCCGGCGGCGCCCAGGCCCTGCTGAAGGGCAATCGGACGACGGCGGGAACCGTCGCCGTCATCGGCGGAACCGGGCCCTTCCTGCTGCCGGTGGCCACGGGCCTGGCCGGAGCTGGTGTGAAGGTGGCCGCCATCTGCGAGGCCAACAGCCCCACCGGCTGGCTGGGGAACCTGGCCGGCGCCGTGCGGGCTCCCGAGAAGGCCGGCGAGGGGCTGGCCTACGCGGCCGCCTTGGCCAGGCACAGGATTCCCTACAAGGTGCGCACGGCCGTCACGGAGATCCACGGCACCGACAGGGTGGAGGCCGTGACCATCTCGCGCCTGAGCCCGGACGGCTCGGTGCTGGCGGGGACCGGGCGGCGGATTGCCTGCGACCTCGTCGCCCTCGGCTGGGGGTTTACGGCCCAGCTTGAACTGGTCCTGGCCGCCGGTGCCCAGACGGCCGTCGACGCGGACGGCTCGCTCATCGCCGTAGTCGACAACAGAATGGCCTCCTCCGTTCCCGGCATCAGCGTGGCAGGTGAGGCGACGGGCGTGGGCGGTGCGGCCATGGCCGTGGTGGAGGGAGAGCTTGCGGCGTTGTGCGTGGCGGCCGGGGCCGGCGCGGCCGAAACCGCACGGCCCACGGCCGCGCAGCCCGAGTTGGACCGCCGCATTGCACGGCTGCAAAGGGAGCGCGCGCGGCTGCGGGAGTTCGCCCTGGCGATGCACCGGGCCAATCCGGTTCCGGCGCGCTGGCACGGCTGGCTGGCCCCCGAAACACTCGTCTGCCGCTGCGAGGAGGTGGACTACGGCACCCTGTGCCGGGCCCACGAGGAGCTGGGCGCCGACGACGCGCGCAGCCTGAAGTCCTTTGCCCGCCCCGGCATGGGGTGGTGCCAAGGCCGGGTGTGCGGATACGCCACGGCAAGCATTGCCGCGGACTTTGCCTCCCGGCCGGTGTCGGAGGCGGACCTGCGCGCCATGTCCAAGCGAACCCTGGCCGCACCGGTGTCCCTGGGGCAGCTGGCCGCCCTGGAATTTGACGATTTTGACGACATTTCTGCAGACAAGGGATCCCAAGAATGACTGTTACCGAGATTGCACCCACGTCCGCGGCGGCCCTCGAGGACGTCCTGTCCGCCGCCCACGGCGCCGCAGCCGCATGGGCCCAGACCCCGGCGAGAGTGCGGGCCCAGGCCCTGCTGGCCATCGCCGATGCCCTCGACGCCGCCGCGGAGGAGCTCATCCCGCTGGCGCAGGAGGAGACCAACCTGGCCCCCGCGCGGCTTGGCGGCGAGCTCAAACGCACCACCTTCCAACTGCGGCTGTTCGCGGAGCTGCTGGTGGACGGTGGCTACTTGGATGCGCGCATCGACCACGCCGACGAGGCCTGGCCGATGGGCGCGCGGCCCGACATCCGCCGCGTACTGGAACCCCTGGGACCCGTGCTGGTGTTTGCCGCGAGCAATTTCCCCTTTGCCTTCAGCGTGTTGGGCGGCGACAGCTGCTCCGCCCTGGCCGCCGGATGTCCGGTGGTGGTCAAGGTCCACTCCGGGCACCCGCGCCTGTCGGCCGCCGTCGGACGCGTGGCCACAGCGGCCCTGGCGGCTGCCGGTGCACCGGCAGGGCTTCTGGCGCTCATCTACGGCACCCAGTCCGGCAGGGATGCCCTGCTGGATCCGCGCATCAAGGCCGGCGCGTTCACGGGGTCCATCCCCGGCGGCAGGGCCCTGTTCGACCTGGCGAATTCCCGCCCGGACCCCATCCCATTCTTCGGCGAGCTGGGCAGCGTCAACCCCGTGTTCGTCATGGCGGAGGCGGCCGCGGCCCGGGGCGCGGAGATCGTGGACGGGTTCATGGCCTCCTACACCCTGGGGGCCGGCCAGTTCTGCACCAAACCCGGCATTCTGCTGGTCCCGGCCGGTTCCGGCATGGTCCAGGACCTGGCCGCGGCGGCCCGCCCGGCCCCGGCGCTGCTGCTCAACGAGCGGATCCAATCCGGCTATGTGGACGCGCTCCAGGAACTGCTGGAGCACCCGGACGTCCGTCCGCTGGGCGGCACGGAGGATGCCTTGGCCGCCCCGCCCGCGCCGTCGCTGGCCGCCACCACTGCCGCGGCCCTGCTGGCAGACCCGGAGGCGCTCATCACGGAGTGCTTCGGCCCCGCGGCGCTCGTGGTGGCCTATGAAAACGACGGCGAACTGCTGGCCGTCGCGGAGGCCCTGGACGGCCAGCTGACGGCCACCATCCAGGGCGAGGACGGCGATGCCCTCGCCCCGGAGCTGGTGCGCATCCTGGCGGGCAAGGCCGGCCGGGTGCTGTGGAACCAGTGGCCCACGGGCGTTTCGGTGACCTACGCGCAGCAGCACGGCGGCCCCTACCCGGCCACCACGGCACCGGCGTCGACCTCCGTCGGCACTGCGGGGATTGCCCGCTTCCTGCGCCCCGTCGCCTACCAGGGGCTGCCCGCCCATCTGCTGCCCGCGGCCCTGCGGGACGACAATCCGCTGGGCATCCCGCAGCGCGTGGACGGCACCCTCGCCCTCTGACCCCGCCCAACTGAGTGACAGTTATCGCACATAAATCGCTGGAAAACGTGCGACAACTGTCACTCAGTTGGGTTAAACAGCGAAGGACGGCGGTCTAGGCGTAGGCGTTGACCAGGCGGACGGCGCCGCCGTCGACACCCTTGGCACCCTGGACGTAGTCCGGGCCGGTCTTGTCCGAGGTGGCGTCCTCCACGGACACGGTGCCCATGATCCAGGACGGCAGCCCGCGCTCGTTCAAACGCGCGACGGCGGCATCGGCTGCGGAGGCCGAGACGACGGCCACCATGCCCACACCGAGGTTCAGCGTGCGCTCCAGATCGGCCAGCGGGACATTGCCCAGCTGCGAGACCAGGGAGAAGATGGCCGGCAGGCTCCAGGTGGAGCGGTCCACCGTGGCCACCAGGCCCTGGGGCAGCACGCGCGCCAGATTGGCGGCCAGGCCGCCACCTGTGACGTGGCTGAAACCGTGGACGGCGTTCTCGGAGGTGACGGGCAGGAAGCGCGCCAGATCCAGGCAGTCCGCGGCGTAGACGCGGGTCGGCTCCAGGAGCTCCTCGCCCAGCGTGCGGCCCAGCTCGGAAACCTGGCGGTCCAGGGCCCAGCCGGCGTGGTTGACCACGCGGCGGACCAGGGAGTAGCCGTTGGAGTGCAGTCCGGAGGAGGCCATGCCGATGATGACGTCGCCGGCGCGCACGCGCTCCGGGCCCAGCAGCAGATCGGCCTCGACCACACCGGTGCAGGCACCGGCGACGTCGTACTCGTTCTCGGCCAGCAGGCCCGGGTGCTCGGCGGTCTCGCCGCCGACGAGAGCCGTGCCGGCCACCTTGCAGGCGGCGGCGATGCCGCGGACGATGTCCGCTACCCGCTCCGGAACCACCTTGCCGGTGGCGATGTAGTCCGTCATGAAGAGCGGCTCGGCGCCAACCACCACAATGTCATCGACCACCATGCCCACCAGGTCGAACCCGATGGTGTCGTGGATGTCCATGGCCTGGGCGATGGCGACCTTGGTGCCGACGCCGTCGGTGGAGGTGGCCAGCAGCGGCTTCTTGTAGGTCAGCAGCTTGGAGACGTCGTAGAGCCCGGCGAAGCCGCCGAACCCGCCGATGACCGAGGAGTTGTGGGTGGCCTTGACGGCCTCCTTCATCAGCTCAACGGCCCTGTCGCCGGCTTCGGTGTCCACGCCGGCGGAGGCGTAGGTGATTCCAGCAGCGGGTGCAGATTCCTGGGAGGCGGAGGTCATGGCGTCTCTTTCGTCTGTGCCGCAGCGGCGGCGGACTTGTCTGCGTCGGTCAGCAGGTTCTCAAACTCGGCGTCCGGACCCGGGTCGCAGCCCGTGGAGGTCGCGTCGTTTCCGGCCACCGTGCGCTCCAGCAGGTTCTTGCCCAGCCGGTCGCTGGAGGGGAGCTCGATCGGGTAGGTGCCGGTGAAGCAGGCGGTGCACAGTCGCTCGCGCGGCTGGTGCGTGGCCCCGATCATGCCGTCTTCGGAGATGTAGGCCAGGGAGTCGGCGCCGATGGAGGTGCTGATCTCATCGATGGCCGCACCATTGGCGATCAGCTCCGCGCGGGAAGCGAAGTCGATCCCGTAGAAGCAGGGCCAGCGCACCGGCGGGGAGGAGATCTTGACGTGGACCTCGGCGGCGCCGGCCTCGCGGAGCATGCGCACCACGGCCCGCTGGGTGTTGCCGCGGACGATGGAATCATCCACCACCACGATGCGCTTGCCGCGGATCACGGATTCCAGGGCATTGAGCTTGAGCCGGATGCCCAGCTGGCGCAGCGTCTCGGAGGGCTGGATGAAGGTGCGGCCCACATAGGCGTTCTTCACGAAGCCGTGCGCGAACGGAATGCCGGATTCCTCGGCGTAGCCGACGGCGGCGGGGGTGCCGGACTCGGGCACGGGGATCACGATGTCGGCGTCGAACTTGTTCTCGCGGGCCAGCTGGCGGCCCATCTCCACGCGGGACTCGTACACGGAGCGGCCGGCGATGGTCGCATCCGGGCGTGCCAGGTAGACGTACTCGAACACGCAGCCGGCCGGCGTCGCGGCGGCAAAGCGCTGGGAGCGCACGCCGTCCTCGTCGATGGCGATGAACTCGCCGGGCTCGATTTCGCGGATGAAGGAGGCACCCACGGTGGCCAGGGCGGCGCCCTCGGAGGCCACCACCCAGCCGCGGTTGAGCCGGCCCAGGACCAGCGGGCGGACGCCGTGCGGGTCGCGGGCGGCGTACAGGGTGCCCTCGGTCATGAAGACGAAGGAGAAGGCGCCGTGGATCTTCGGCAGCAGCGCCAGGGCCGTCTCCTCCAGGGAGCTGCCCTCCTCGCCCTTGAGCAGGGTGGTGACCAAGGCTGTGTCGGACGTGTTTCCCTGGGCCATCTCGCCCGAGGTGGGAACGCCGTCGCGGGCAATGACCATGTCATACAGCTCAGCCGTATTGGTCAGGTTGCCGTTGTGCGCCAGCGCCACGGTGCCGGTGCCGGTGGCGCCGAGGGTGGGCTGGGCGTTGGCCCAGTTGGACGAACCCGTGGTCGAATACCGGCAATGACCGACGGCGATGTGCCCGGTCAGGGTATTCAGGGTGGGTTCGTCAAAGACCTGGGACACGAGCCCCATGTCCTTGTAGACATTGATCCGCTCGCCATCGCTTGTCGCGATGCCGGCCGATTCCTGTCCACGGTGCTGTAGTGCATACAGCCCGTAATAGGTAAGTTTTGCGACCTCTTCACCGGGTGCCCAAACACCAAAGACGCCACAGGCATCCTGGGGTCCTTTTTCATCGGGTAAAAGATCGTGGGATAGTTTTCCGTCTCCGCGTGCCACAGGAAAATTATCTCATGCCGAGGCGTGCTCTCTGTCACCGCCCTCCGGAAGGTTACTCCGCCTCGGAATCGGGGACTTCCTCGACGACGGCGGTGGTGCTCCGGCGGCGGCCGATCAGATCGAGCGTCAGCGCGGCGACGGCGCCCAGTCCGACGCCGGGGATGGCCAGCAGCACGGCGAAGAAGCCGAAGACGGCGGACCTGTCGAATTCGTTGCTGCCCGGTGCCGCGACGGCCACGATGCCTGCCGCGGCAATGCCCAGCAGGCCGCCGAGCACGAGGAAGGGGACCAGCTTTGGGGCGCGGCGGATGGTGATCTCGCGGCGCTGCGCCGGTGCTGGTTCGGTGCCGGCGGGCTCGGGGCTGGTGGATTCGGTGCCGTTGGACTCGGGGGAGGGCTGGGACATCATCCCTTAACCCTACCCGCGCCGCCGTCGCCGGCAGCCGCCCAAGCGGGCGGCGCCATGGGAACGAATCAGAGCAGCGGCAGCAGCTCGGACAGGTCCGCGCGCAGACCGGAGGCGGCCACGGATCCGGCGGCGACGGCGTCGGCCCAGGCCAGGGTGCCGGTGGCCATCGCCAGCCAGGTGGCGGCGTCGCACTCCACCACATTCGGCGGGGTGCCGCGGGTGTGCCGGGGTCCGGGGATGCACTGGGCGACCCCAAACGGTGGGACGCGCACCTCCACGGAGTTGCCCGGGGCGCGTGCGGCCACCTCCTCGAGCGTGTAGCGCACCGCCAGGGCCAGCACGGGGCGGGGCACGCTGCCGGCCGCCGCGGTCCAGGCGGTGAGGGCTGCGGAGCCCTGCGCGGTGTCGATGCGGCGGTTGGCCACGGAGCGCCTAGTCCAGCAGGGCGCCGACGTCGGCGCCCAGACGCAGGCTGCCCACCGGACGGCCGCCGCCTGTCACCGGACCCACCACGGCCTCCAGAACGGAGGCAACCTCGGGGATGTCCAGCGCGCCGGCCGCCGCCAGCATGGTCAAGCCCACCAGCGTGGCGGCACGGCCGTTGCCGTCCAGCATCTTCACGGCCACGGAGGCCCCGGCCGGCGTGGCCATCACCAGCACGCCCTCGGCGCCGGACTTGGCGATCACACCGAGGCTTTCCATCACGATGGTGTTGGCCGTGCCGCGGCCCTGCACCGCCCAGGGGTAGTCCAGCATGGAGGTGGCCACCGTGGCGGCGCGGGCGTTGGCATGCCTGTCCGAGGGGGCCTTGGCCAGGGTGGAGAAGGCGCGGGCGAGGCCGGTGAGCGTGATGGCGAAGACGGGGGCGCCGCAGCCGTCGATCCCGGTGTGCAGGATCTTCTCCTGGGCGTACTCCTCCACGGTCTGGCGCACCCGCTGCTGCAGGGGGTGGTTGGGCTCCAGGTAGCTGTGCTTGTTCCAGCCGTTTTCCGCGCACGCCCACAGGAACGCGGCGTGCTTGCCGGAGCAGTTCATCGCCATCCTGCTTCTGCCCTTGTCCGTGCGCACCAACCAGGCGTGGGCCTCCTCGTCGCGGGGCCAGACGGCGGGGCAGCCCAGATCCTCTTCGGTGCAGCCGGCGGCCCGGAGCATGCCCGAGACCACGTCCATGTGGTTCAGCGAGCCGGTGTGGCTGGCGGCCGCCAGCGCCACCTGGGCGCCGCGGAGCGGAACGCCGGCCTGCATGACGGCCAGCGCCTGCAGGGGCTTCAGGCTGGAGCGCGGGTAGACGGGCCCATCCGGGGTGCCCAGCGACGTCACAACCGTTCCATCGGCGGCCAGCAGCACCGCCGAGCCCAGATGGCGGGATTCCACGAAGCCGCTGCGTTCGATGACGGCAAGTTCGGCGGCGTCGTCCGCACTGAAAGTGGCAAGCATGCGCCAAGTCTATGCACTGGGGCCCGGACATCACCGTAGGCGCGGGGCCGCGCGTGCAGCTTAGCAATTGCGCAGGCGGTGGCGGTTCAGGCGCCGCGGCAAAGTACCCTTGAAACCGTGAAGGTACTAGTGATTGGCCCCGGCGGCCGCGAACACGCCATTGTCCGCTCCCTGCTCCGCGATCCGAACGTTTCCGAGGTCCACGCCGCGCCCGGCAATGCCGGAATCAGCGAGCTGGTGCCCACGCATGCGATCAACGGCAATGACCCCGCTGCTGTGGCAGCCCTGGCTTTGAAGCTCGACGTCGACCTCGTCGTCGTCGGCCCCGAGGCCCCGCTGGCCGCCGGCGTCTCGGACGCCGTCCGCGCCGCCGGCATCCCGGTGTTCGGCCCCAGCAAGGAGGCCGCCCAGCTGGAGGCCTCCAAGGCCTTCGCCAAGGCCATCATGGCCGAGGCCCAGGTGCCGACGGCGATGGCCAAGGTGGCTGTCAACGCCGCCGAGGCGGCCGACGCCCTGGACACCTTCGGCGCCCCCTATGTCGTCAAGGACGACGGGCTGGCCGCCGGCAAGGGCGTGGTGGTCACCAACGACCGCGACGAGGCCCTGGCGCACGCGCAGAGCTGCTTCGACGTCGGCGGCCAGGTGGTCATCGAGGAATTCCTGGACGGCCCCGAGGTCTCCCTCTTCGTCCTGGCGGACGGCCGCAATGTGGTCCCGCTGGCCCCGGCCCAGGATTTCAAGCGCATCTACGACGGCGACGAGGGCCCCAACACCGGCGGCATGGGCGCCTACTCCCCGCTGGAGTGGGCCCCCGAGGGCCTGGTCCAGGAGGTCATCGACCGTGTGGCCCAGCCGACCATCGATGAGATGGCCCGCCGCGGCACCCCCTTTGTCGGCGTGCTGTACTGCGGACTGGCCCTGACCAGCCGCGGCACCCGCGTCATCGAATTCAACGCCCGCTTCGGCGACCCGGAGACCCAGGCCGTGCTGGCCCGCCTCAAGACACCGCTCGGTGGATTGCTGCTGGCCGCGGCCAAGGGCCACCTGGCGGACGTCGAGGAGCTCCGCTGGGCACCGGAAACGGCCGTCGCCGTGGTGCTCGCCAGCCACAACTACCCCGAGGCTCCGCGCACGGGGGACCGCATCCGCGGCCTGAAGAAGGCCAACCGCCTCGAGGGTGTGCACGTGCTGCACGCCGGCACGGCAGCGGACGAGGATGGCAATGTGGTCAGCGCCGGCGGCCGTGTGCTCGCCGTCGTCGCCCTGGGCACCGATCTGGTGGAGGCCCGCGAGAAGGCCTACGAGGGCATCGAGGCCATCGAACTGGAGGGCGGCCAGTACCGCACCGACATCGCCGCCAAGGCGGCACGCGGCGAAATCATTGTCGAGTCCAAGGGCAAGGGGGCCACAGCATGAGCCATGCACCCCTTGAACTGGCCGGCTGGGAGCACATCTACTCCGGCAAGGTCCGCGATTTGTACGCACCGGCTTCGGGCAATGAACGGTTCAATTCCGACGTCGTGCTGGTGGTGGCAAGCGACCGCATCAGCGCGTTCGACCACATCTTGGCCAGCGAAATTCCGGACAAGGGCCGCATCCTCACGCAGCTGAGCCTGTGGTGGTTCGACCAGCTCGAGGTGCCCAACCACGTGGTGGCCAGCACGGTGGAGGACGGCGTCCCCGCCGCCGTCGCCGGCCGGGCCATGGTGTGCCGGAAGCTGGAGATGTTCCCGATCGAGTGCATCGCCCGCGGCTACCTCACGGGCACCGGCCTGATCGAGTACCGTGCCCAGCAGACGGTCTGCAGCCTGCCGCTGCCCGCCGGCCTGGTGGACGGATCGCGCCTGGAACCGGCCCTCTTCACGCCGTCGGCCAAGGCCGAGGTGGGCGAGCACGACGAGAACATCACGTTCGACGCCGTCGTCGCGACCGTCGGTGCCGAGGCGGCCGGGTCGCTGCGCAGCCTGACCCTGGACATCTACTCCCGCGCGGAGGAAGTGGCCCGCGGCCGCGGCATCATCCTCGCCGACACCAAGGTGGAGTTCGGCGTGGACCCCGCCACGGGCACCATCACCCTGGGCGATGAGGTTCTGACGCCGGATTCCTCGCGCTTCTGGGACGCCGGACTCTGGGAGCCGGGCAAGGCCCAGCCCAGCTTCGACAAGCAGTATGTGCGCGACTGGCTCACCAGCGCCGCCTCCGGCTGGGACAAGGCCTCGGACACCGCGCCGCCCGCCCTGCCGGCCGACGTCGTCGAGCGCACCCGCGCCCGCTACGTAGAGGCCTACGAAAAGCTCACCGGCCGCACGTTCGCCTAGACCGTCCCCCGCCGCCCAACTGGGTGACAGTTATCGCACAAAATTCGGTCCGGAATGTGCGATAACTGTCACCCAGTTGGGCGGCGTTGCTATTTCTGCCTGTCGGCGGCGCGGATCTCCAGGATGTTGTCCACTGTGAGGGCCACACGGTCCGCCGCGCCGGCCTCCGCGAAGTGCTCCTTGGCCTCGTTCAGGGCCACCAGTGCCTCCGCCGTGCGGCCGAGGGCCTTCAGCGCCTTGCCCAGCAGCAGCGCGGTGTCCCCGGCGGTGTGCTTGGCCAGCGCATCCTGCTGGGAGTTGATGGCCTGGAGCAGGGCCAGGGCATCGTCCATGGAGCCGTTGAGGTAGAGCCAGCGCGCACGCAGCAGCGAAACTTCAAGCCTGTCGCTCAGGTTGGCACCGACCACCGACTGGGCCAGCTCGGCCCGTTCGATGGCCTCCATGGTGGCCGGTTCCACCACGCCGGCGGCGAGGCGGACCCAGGCGGTGGCCTTGTTGAACTGGGCCCACAGGGCCAGATCGCTGGCGGGGGAGAGCATCCGGCCCGCCTTGGCGTGGTTGGCCAGGCCCTGGTCGACGTCGTGGCGCATGAACGCGACGTTGCCGATCACCCAGTAGATCTCCCCGGCCAGCTGCGAGGGCACTGAGTCATCCAGCATCGCCGAGAGCGTCACACAGTGGCTCCAGGCGTCATCCAGGCGGCCGGTTTCGGCCAGTGCACCGATCAGGGTGCGCAGGGCCGCAATGTAGGCGTCGAACTCCTCGGGGATTCCGGTGCCCCGCTCGACGGCGGCGGTGGCCTGGTCGATGGCCTCGCTCAACTGGCCCAGTCCCAGCGAGGCCGAGGCCATCAACTGCCGGGCGCGCACGGACAGCCCCACCGATTCCTCGGACAAGGGGTGCTTGAGCAGTTCCGCCACCACGGCGCGGCAGCCGGCAAAATCGGCGTCCTTCAGCAGGGAATTGGCCTGCAGGTAGGCCATGTTCCACCAGGAGACGGGATCCTTGTTCTCCAGGGCCTTGTCCGCGGCAACGCCGGCCTGGCGGGCGGCAGCGGCGTAGTCGCGCATGTCCCACGACTGGCGGGCGTACAGGGCGGCCAGCAGGTAGGCAGTTTCGGCGGGAGAGACGGGCATGGTCCATTCCTGGACGGCGTGCGGAGCCAGTTGGAGCTGTTTGGCCAGCTGCTTGATGACCTCCATGGTGGGTTCGCGGCGCCCGTTTTCCAGCAGCGAAACGTAGCTGGCCGAGTACAAATCCCCGCCCAGCTCGGCCTGCGTCAGGCTGCGGGCCAGCCGCTCGTTGCGGAGCCGGTCTCCAAAACTATTGCCCACAAGGTCCTCTCCTGCGCCCAGGGTCGCCAACCATCAACAAAGCGGCCAAAGACATTCACTTACAGATACTGTAACTATCTTGACACCTTGCCTAGGATAGATTTTACAATTGTTGTCAACAAGTGCCTCTGTGCTTGTGGCGCGCCGTGGGCGCCGATTGTGCGAACGAAGTACGTCCCAATTCACAAAGGTGGTGTCATGAAGAAGCTTGCAGCGTCACTCATGCTTGCGGGGGTAATGGCCCTGGGTCTTTTTTCTTCCGCGGGTAGCTGGACTCACTCGCCCGGCATTTGGCCGGACTCTCCCGGCATTTGGCCGGACAAGGTCAGCGCAGCCCCCGGCATTTGGCCGGACTCCGTCGCTCCCAAGCTGTACTAGCAGGGACTGCGGTTAGAGACTTAAAGCTGTGCCCGGACACCGGTCGGTGTCCGGGCACAGCTGTCTTTCCGGCCATGCCGACACGTCGCAATGCACGGGAACGCCAGTTAAGGCAATAGACTTTACATAAATCAGCGGCGCTGTTCCGGCGCCGCTGCCCAGCGGCTGTGCGGAGGGATGTCATGCTCACCAGGGAAGATGGTGCCTTGCAGGCGGTGCGCCGGCGCCACGAGCTGCGCGTTCTGGAAGCGCTGGTGGAGAACGGGCCGCGCACCCGCCGCGAACTGGAAGAGGACACCAAGCTGTCCCGCACCACGCTCTCGGCCATTGTGGGCGATCTGCGCCAGCGCGGGGTGCTGGCCGAAAGCGTGAAGGAACACTATGGGGAGGGCCGCAACGGCCGCCCCACCAAGGTGCTCACCCTGGATCCAACGGCAGGCGCCGCCGTCGGCATTGAGCTCGGCCGCGCACGCATCAGCGTCACCGTGGCCGGCTTTGATGGAAGCTCCGTGGCCCACGAACTTCTCGACATCGATCCCGCCATGGAGCTGGCCGCAAAGGTTTCCCGGGCCGTGGGCATCGTGCGCTCCCTGGTGGACAGCGGTGTGGTCCGAGGTGATTCCATTCTGGGCATCGGCGTGGGCGTGGCCAGCCGGCATGCGGATCCCGCGTCCTTGGCCGACGACGACACCCGCCAAAGCGATCCGCAGGGCGCCTCCTTCGAGGAGCTGCGCCTGCTGCTGGATGCACCCCTGCTGTGGGACAACAACATCCGCCTGGCCGCCATGGCCGAATCCGCGCGCTACGCCCTGGCCTCCGAGGATCTGCTGTACGTGGTGCTCTCCACCGGCATTAGCTGCTCCGTGGTGGTGAAGGGTTCCCCGCTGCGCGGCGGCAATGGATTGGCCGGCGAGCTGGGGCACACCAGCGTTGATTTCGAGGGCAAGCCCTGCTGGTGCGGGGGTGTGGGCTGTCTGGAAAGCTACCTTGGGGTGGCGAATGTGCTGGCCGAGGCCGCCGCGCGTGGCGGCAGCTTCGCCTCGATTGCCGCCCTGGCCGCGGCAGCCGACGACGGCGACGAGGTGGCCCTTGGTGTGATCGCCTGGGCCGGCACCCTGCTGGGCCGGGCCATGGCGACCGCGGCCATGATTGTGGACCCCAGCCGCGTGGTGGTGGCCGGCGAGCTCTCCCAATGCGGAGACAGGCTCCTGGAGCCCGTGCGCGCCGCACTGGCCGCCCGCCAGCTGAACATTGGCAACCGCTCCACAGTGGTCGGCATGGGCGCCTCCGCGCCCTCGTCCGGCAGCGACGGCGCCGCACTCATGGCCCTGCGCCACTGGGCCCTGGACAGCGTGTAGCCACTTTTGGTCCGGGGCGGATGCCATTCCCCGGTTGGGACGCAATTGTGGACGCGTCCTAGGCGGGAAAACGTGTCCCGGGTGCCGTCCTCGACCGGGTCGTCGACCGGGCGGGGGCGAAGCCACCGGAACCGCGCATGCAAAAAGAGAGGGTCTTCCTTGCGGAAGACCCTCTCTTTTTCTTGGTCGGGGTGACAGGATTTGAACCTGCGGCCTCGTCGTCCCGAACGACGCGCGCTACCAAGCTGCGCCACACCCCGATCCGTTGACCTTTCGAACCGTTTCCAGTTCCGCAAAAGCAACCTCTAAAGAATAGCGGACATGGGGCGCTAACGCGAAATCGGCTGTGGAGCGTGGTGCACCGCGGGTTCCGGCTACACCAGCGAGTCCTCCCAGGCACCGTGGAGGTCGGCAAAACGGCCGCCGCCGGCAATGAGCTCGGCCGGCGTGCCATCCTCCACGACGGCGCCGTCGTGCACCACCAGCACCCTGTCGGCGATCTCCACGGTGGAGAGCCGGTGCGCGATGATCAACGCGGTGCGGCCCGCGGACGGTCCACCGGCGGCGTCGGGATCGGCGCCCAGCAGCCTGCGCAGGCCCTGCTGGACCATGCGCTCGGAGGGAATGTCCAGGGACGATGTCGCCTCGTCCAGGATCAACACCGCCGGATTCGCCAGGAACGCCCGGGCAAAGGAGATCAGCTGCCGCTGGCCGGCCGAGACGCGCCCGCCGCGCTTGTTCACATCCGTGTCGTAGCCCTCGGGCAGCGTGCTGATGAAGGTATGCGCACCCACGGACTTGGCCGCGGCCTCGATCTCCGCACGGCTGGCGGCGGGGTTGCCCAGGGCGATGTTGTCCGCCACGGTGCCGGAGAATAGGAAGGCCTCCTGGGTGACCATCACGATGGCCCGGCGCAGGTCCGTGGGGGAGAGATCCCGCAGTTCCACGCCGTCCAGCGTCAGCGAGCCGGAGCTCACGTCATAGAAGCGCGCAATGAGCTTGGCCAGGGTGGATTTGCCCGCGCCTGTCTGGCCGACGACGGCGATGGTCTGCCCGGCGGGGATGTGCAGGGACATCCGGGGCAGGATGACGGGGCCGTCGCCGTAGCCGAACTCGACGTCCTTGAAGTCGATCTCGCCGCGCGGGTTCGGCAGAGCCACCGGATTCTTCGGCGGGCGCACCGTGGGCACCTCCTCCAGCAGGCCGGAGACCTTCTCGAGCGCCGCCTGGGCGGACTGGAAGGAGTTGTAGAACATGGCCATCTGGTCCACCGGCTGGAAGAAGCGCTTGGTGGCCAGCAGCAGGGCCAGCAGCGCGCCGACGGCGATGCCCCCGTCGAGCACGCGGAACCCGCCGGTCAGCAGCACCACCGCCACCGTCACATTGCCGATCAGCACCAGGCCCGGCTGGAAGATGCCGTTGAGGTTGATCGAGCGCACCGTGACCTTGCGGTAGTCCTCGGCCAGCTCGTCATAGCGGGCGGCGTTGTCCTCCTCGCGCCGGAAGGCCTTGACGGCGCGGATGCCCGTCATGGTTTCGATGAAGTGCACGATCAGCTTCGCCGAGACCACGCGCGAGGAGCGGTAGGCGGTCTGCGAGCGGGTCTGGTACCAGCGGGCCAGGAAGAACATCGGGATGCCGGCCAGCATCACGATGACGCCGGTGATCCAGTCCAGCGTGAAGATGCTGATGGCGGTGAAGAACATGAAGACGATGCCGGAGGCAAGCGAGGAAACGCCGGAATCGAGCAGCTCGCGCAGCGCCTCCAGGTCCGAGGTCTGCCGGGAGATGATGCGCCCGGAGGTGTAGTTTTCGTGGAACTCCAGGCTGAGCCGCTGCGTGTGCCTAAAGACGCGGATGCGCAGATCCAGCAGCATGGCCTGGCTGAGCCGCGCCGTGGCGGTCAGGTAGGCGGCGGTCAGCGTGGAGCTGGCCAGCGCCGCGAGCACATAGCCGCCGCCGGTGAGCACCAGCGGCCAGGCATCCTTGCTGCCCCCGGCCAGGGCGGGCAGGGCGTGGTCGATGCCAAAGGCGATCAGCAGCGGCCCGGCCACGCGGGCGGCCTGGGAGAGGACCACCAGCACCACAGTGATGATGAAGCGGCGCCGGACCGGGCGGATCAGCGAGCCGAGCAGCCGCACGGAGCGGCGCCGCACGGCCCTGCTGTCGGACTGGCTCAGATGGACGCTGTCCTCGTTGGCGGTGCCCTGGGGCTTGTCGGCCGGTGTCGTTGGCTGGCTCATGCGCGCACCTCCC
This sequence comes from Arthrobacter sp. 35W, assembly GCF_000482545.1. Lineage (GTDB taxonomy): Bacteria > Actinomycetota > Actinomycetes > Actinomycetales > Micrococcaceae > Specibacter. Next base: position 624,140 of record NZ_KI519455.1, on the reverse strand, counting down.
GGGCGTCGTCGTCGAGCTCGTCGAGCTCATCATCCAGATCGGTGTCCAGGTCCTTGGGCTCCTCGCTGAGGCTGGCCAGGACGTAGCGGTAGTGGTGGTTGCCGGCCAGCAGCTCGGCGTGGGTGCCGACGGCGGTGATCCGGCCGTCCTGCAGCAGCGCCACGCGGTCCGCCATGGCCACGGTGGAGGGCCGGTGGGCCACAATCAGCGTGGTGGTCTCCGAGAGCACCGAGCGCAGGCGTGCCTCCACCCGCTCCTCGGTGTTGACGTCCAGCGCCGAGAGGGGATCGTCCAGCACCAGCACGGCGGGCCGGGCGGCGATGGCGCGGGCCAGCGCAATCCGCTGGCGCTGCCCACCCGAGAGGCTGAGCCCCTCCTCGCCGATCAGCGTGTCAACGCCATCGGGCAGTGTGTGGGCGAAGCCGGCCTGGGCCACCTCCAACGCCTGGTCCAGCACCTCGTCCGGGGTGAGGCCGGGGTGCTCGGCCGCGCCCAGCAGCACATTCTCCCGCACGGAGTTGGAGAACAGGGTGGTGTCCTCGAAGGCCACGGCCACATGGGTCCGCAGCTCGTGGACGGTGAAATCGCGCAGATCCACGCCGTCGAGGGTGATGGAGCCGCCGGTGACGTCGTAAAGGCGGGGGACCAGCTGCAGCAGCGTGCTCTTGCCGCAGCCCGTGACGCCCACCAGGGCCATCGTCTCCCCGGCCCGCAGGGCCAGGTCCACGCCGTCGAGCATGTCGGCAGCGCGTTCCTCGGTGTCAGGGTAGCGGAAGTGGACGTCCTTGAAGACGAGGTCGCCGCGGACCTTGTCCAGGTGCACGGGCTCCTCGGGGTCGGTGATGGTGTTCTGGGCGTCCATGACCTCGTAGTGGCGGTCGATGGCCGTTTTGGCGGCGAGCGTCATGGCCATCAGCGGGCCCATGGCCTCCACCGGACCGGCCACGACGGCGGCCGTGGCGAAGAAGGCGACCAGGGAGCCCACCGACAGTTCGCCCTGGGTGGCCAGCAGAATGCCGACCACCAGACCGGAGCCCAGCGCCAGCTCGGGCAGCAGCGTGACCACCAGGGAGAACACGGCCAGCGATTTGGCCTTGTGGATCTCCGTCTCCTGCAGCTCGGCGGCCTGCTCGGCAAAGGCGTCAAGCGCCTCGCGGCCGCGGCCAAAGGCCTTCAGGACACGGATGCCGTGGACGGATTCCTCCACGGCGGTGGCCAGATCCCCGGCCTGGTCCTGGCTCTTGCGGCTGACCTGGCCGTAGGTGCGGCGGAAGCGGAAGCCGAAGATGACGATCGGCACGGCGGCGCCCAGGAAGATCAGCCCCAGCTGCCAGCTCATGGAGAACATCAGGATGACGCCGATGGTGACGGTCAGCGTCGTCACCACCATCATGATGGCGCCAAAGGCCATCCACCGGCGCATGAAGTTCAGATCGCTCATGGCGCGGCTGAGCAGCTGGCCGGAGCCCCACCGGTCGTGGAAGGCCACGGACAACTGCTGGAGGTGGCGGTAGAAGGAGGTGCGCATCCCCGTTTCCACGGTGGTGGCCGGCACGATCACAAACTGCCGGCGCAGCACCACGAAGGTGGCCTCCAGCAGTCCGAGCACCAGAACGACGACGGCGGCAATCCAGACGCTGGATGCGGCGCCTCCCGGGTGCAGTGCGGAGTTGATCAGAACCCGGTAGACCTGCGGAATGGCAAGGGCCACGAGGCTGGCGGCGAGGGCCGAGACGAGGCCCAGGAAAAGCCGCGGCAGGATGGGCCGCAGATGCGGCACCAGCCTGGCGATGGAGGAGAAAAGGGTGGACTGCGATGAGTATGTGTCGGCCATGCCACTTCTTGGTTACGTTCGAATCCATTGGCTGCTGGGGAAAACAATTGCCCGGAACAACTACCCTACGGGACGGATCCGACGTCGCGGCAGGGTTTTGCGGAAGCCAGGTTGGTTAATTTGTTAACCTGCCGCCGGCCTTCCCAGTACTCCCTCTGGCCTTGGTCTTTAATGTTTGTTAGTATGACAGGACAAACCAACAAAGGAAGTGCCATGCCACTCGTTCGCATTGACATCAATGAAGGCCGGACCGCGCGGGAAGTGGAGGGCCTCAGTCGCAGCATCCACGATGCCATTCTGGCCGAATATGGCATCCCGGAAAGGGACTACTTCCACATCCTGACCGAGCACCGTGCGGGGCAGATTGTTGCCCAGGATGCCGGGCTGGGGTTCGAGCGCACCGCCGGCGTTGTCATGATCCAGATCTTCACCCAGGAGGGGCGTTCGCAGGAGGCCAAGCAATCGCTTTTTGCCGCCATATCGGCGAATTTGGCCGCCGTTGGCATTGCCGGCGAGGACGTGTTTGTGGGCTATGTGGAAAACACCGCCGGCGACTGGTCCTTCGGCTACGGGCGGGCCCAATACGTGACCGGAGAGCTGGCCGTTCCCCGCCGACACAAGAGCTAGGGGGCGCCACTCGCAGGGTGGTCCGCACCTGTCCCTCGGGGCGCGCGAAGCCAGATTCATAAAGTTGTAAATATGTCAGAACAAACCTTTGACAGGACATGAATTTTGATGCACAGTGGTTCTTGTGGCCCCGCTCACACGGCGGCCGCCAGCATCAAGGCTCCGCCGGATCAATGATCTACCAGTCCTGGGGAACGTTCGTCGCAGAAAGGTCTTTTGATCACCGTGTCACATGAATTGCTTACCATCGGGCGCATCAGCGTCGACATCTACCCCAACGACATTGGCGTGGGTCTGGAAGACGTCAATTCCTTCGGGAAGTACCTTGGCGGTTCCCCCTCCAACGTCGCCGTGGCTGCGGCCCGGCACGGACGCCGGACGGCTGTCATCACCCGCACCGGGGACGACTCCTTCGGCGCCTACCTGCACCGCGAACTGCGAAAGTTCAACGTTGACGACCAGTTCGTCACCCCCGTCGCGAAGCTGCAGACGCCCGTCACATTTTGCGCCATCATGCCCCCTGATGACTTTCCGCTGTACTTCTACGGACGTTTCCCCACCGCCCCGGACCTGCAGATCAGGGCCGCGGAATTGGACACCGACGCCATCAGGGATGCCCGGGTCTTCTGGTCCACTGTCACGGGACTGAGCCAGGAACCCAGCCGAGGGGCACACCTCAGGGCCCATGAGGCGCGGGACCGGGACCAGCTGCGCATCGGCCAGTACACCATCCTTGACCTCGACTACCGCCCCATGTTCTGGGAATCCGAAGAGGCCGCACGGACCCAGATCGCCAGGATTCTGCCGCATGTCACCGTTGCCATCGGCAATGACAAGGAATGTGCGGTGGCCGTCGGCGAAGGCACCCCGGACGAGCAGGCCGACAGGCTGCTCGCAGCCGGTGTGGAGATCGCCGTCGTCAAGCTGGGGCCCGAGGGCGTGATGGCCAAGACCCGCACCGAGCGAGTCGTCTCCGCCCCCGTTCCCGTGGAGACGCTCAATGGTCTGGGCGCCGGCGACTCCTTCGGTGGAGCCTTCGTCCACGGACTGCTCTCCGGCTGGCCGTTGGAGCGGGTTCTGGACTATGCGAACGCCGCCGGTGCCATTGTGGCCTCCCGTCTTTCCTGCGCGGATGCCATGCCCACACCGGAGGAAGTCAATTCACTGCTGGCCGAACGCGGCCGGCTGACCCCGGAAGGTGCCGCACAGTGAGCACACCAACGTTGAGCATCGTCGACGGCGCCAATGACGACCCGCGCCGGTACGAGCATCTGAGCAGAATCCGGCTTGAGGATCCGGCGGCCATTGCGCGGGCGGCGGCAGCGCGCCGCCGCCACCCCGGGCTGAAGTACGGGCAGCAGAACTTCATCGTCGCCGCAGACCACCCGGCACGCGGAGCCCTGTCCGTCCGCACGGACGCGGTGGCGATGGCGGACCGGCGCACCCTGCTGGACCGTTTGCAGATTGCCCTGGCAAACCCGGCCGTCGACGGTGTGCTGGCCTCCCCGGACATCATGGACGACCTCATGCTGATGGGTGCCCTCGAAGGCAAGCTGATCTTTGGGTCCATGAACCGTGGGGGACTGGCCGGCCTGGTCAACGAGTTTGACGACCGCTTCACCGGCCACACCGCCACCGCCCTGCAATCGATGGGCGCCGACGGCGGCAAGATGCTCACCCGCATCTGCCTGGGCGATCCGGACACCGTGGGAACGCTTGAAGCCACGGCGAGGGTCATTGATTCGCTGGCCGAGCGCCGGTTGATCGCCATGGTGGAGCCGTTCCTCTCGGTGTGGGAGAACGGCAAGGTCCGCAACGACCTTTCCGCCGATGCCGTGATCAAGTCCGTGGCCATCGCCCAGGGTCTGGGATCCACCAGTGCCTACACCTGGATGAAGCTTCCCGTGGTGGCGGAGATGGAGCGTGTCATGGCGGCCACCACACTGCCCACCGTGCTGCTCGGCGGGGATCCTTCGGGGCACCCGGATGAGGTCTTCGCCAGCTGGCAGGCCGCCCTGGCGCTGCCGGGCGTGCGCGGCCTCACCGTGGGACGGACGCTGCTCTATCCGCAGGACGGTGACGTGGCCGCGGCCGTCGCCACCGCCGCCTCGCTGCTCAACCACTCGCCCGCCCTGGTCCAGGAGTAAACAATGGCTACACGCACAATGACGGTTGCCCAGGCCGTAGTGGAGTTCCTCGGCAATCAGTACACCGTCGACACGATCGATGGCCAGGAATACCGCGGCCGCCTGATTCCGGGCATGTTTGGCATTTTCGGGCACGGCAATGTGGCAGGTGTCGGACAGGCGCTCAAGCAGTACCAGCTCAACGATCCAACCCTGATGCCCTACTACCAGGGCCGCAATGAGCAGGCACAGGCGCACCAGGCCGTGGGTTATGCCCGGCACACCCGCCGCCGCCAGACCTTTGCCATCAGCACCTCCATCGGCCCGGGTTCCACCAACCTGCTCACCGGTGCCGCGCTGGCCACCACCAACAGGCTGCCCGTGCTGCTGCTGCCCTCGGACACCTTTGCCACCCGCGCGTCGGATCCGGTGCTGCAGCAGCTCGAACAGCCCTACGCCTACGACATCACGGTCAACGATGCGTTCCGCCCGCTCTCGAAGTTCTTCGACCGGGTGTCCCGGCCGGAGCAGCTGTTCTCCGCGATGTTCAGCGGCCTGCGCGTCCTGACGGACCCGGCCGAAACAGGGGCCGTGACCATTTCGCTGCCGCAGGATGTCCAGGCCGAGGCCTTCGAGGTGCCGGATGAGTTCCTGGCCGAGCGCGAATGGCGCGTCCGCCGCCCGGAGCCGGAGGACGATGATATCCGCCGTGCAGTTGAGGCGATCCGCGCCGCCAAACGGCCGCTGGTCATCGCCGGCGGCGGGGTGCTCTACGCCTATGCCGACGGCGAGTTGGCCAGGTTTGCCGAAGCCACGGGGATCCCGGTGGGCAACACCCAGGCCGGCGTTGGCGTCCTGCCGTGGAACCACCCGCTCTCCCTCGGAGCCATCGGCTCCACCGGCACGACGGCGGCCAACGCCATCGCCGCCGAAGCGGACCTGATCATCGGCATCGGCACCCGCTACGAGGACTTCACCACCGCCTCGCGGACGGCCTTCCAGAACCCGGACGTACGGTTCATCAACATCAACGTCGCACCCTTGGACGCCTACAAGCACGGCACGTCGCTGCCCATCGTGGCCGATGCCCGCAAGGCACTGGTCAAGCTGAACCAGGCCATGGGCGGCTACCGCGTCGGCGGCGACCTGGAGCGGGACGTGGCGGCGCAGAAGAAGCGTTGGGACGCCGTCGTCGATGACGCCTTCGACACCCGCTACACCCCGCTGCCGTCGCAAAACGAGATCATCGGCGCCACCAACCGCGCCATGGACCCCCAGGATGTTGTCATCTGCGCGGCAGGGTCCCTCCCCGGCGACCTGCACAAGATGTGGCGCGTGGCGGATCCGTTTGGCTACCACGTCGAATATGCCTACTCCTGCATGGGCTACGAAATCCCCGGCGGTCTGGGCGTCAAGCGCGCGGCGCTCGCCGAGGCGGCCGCCGGCGGCGCCCAGCGCGACGTCGTCGTCATGGTGGGTGACGGCTCCTACCTGATGATGCACACCGAGCTGGTCACGGCTGTGGCCGAGAAGATCAAACTGATCCTGGTGCTGATCCAAAACCACGGCTATGCCTCCATCGGCGCACTCTCGGAGTCGCTGGGCTCGCAGCGGTTCGGCACCAAGTACCGCCACCTCGATCCGGCGGCGCATTCCTTCGACGACGGCGAGACACTGCCGATCGATCTGGCCCTGAACGCCGAAAGCCTGGGCGCCCGCGTGATCCGGGTGGCCTCCGGCGAGGACACCATCAAGGATCTGGAAGCCGCCGTTGGCCAGGCCAAGGACGCGCCGGAGCATTCCGGGCCGATCGTCATCTACATCGAATCGGATCCACTGCTTGACGCACCCAGCTCCGAATCATGGTGGGACGTTCCCGTCTCCCAGACGTCCGAGCTCGAATCCACCCAGCGGGCCTTCGCCACCTACACCGACCACAAGACCCGCCAGCGCACGCTGCTCGGCTGAACCAAGGAAGTCCACAGTCATGAATGATGTTGCAACACAAACATTGGCCACCATCGAGCACTTCATCAACGGTGCCCCGAGCGCCGGCACGTCGGCGCGCACCCAGCCCGTCTACAACCCGGCCACCGGTGCCGTCACCGCGCAGCTGCGCCTGGCCAACCAGGTGGACCTGGACGCCACAGTGGCCGCCGCCCGCAATGCCGCCGACTCCTGGGGCGAGACGTCCCTGGCCAAGCGCACCACCGTGCTCTTCAAGTTCCGCGAACTGGTCGCAGCCCATGTGGACGAGCTGGCCGTCCTGATCACCGCCGAGCACGGCAAGGTCCTCTCCGATGCCAAGGGCGAGATCGGCCGCGGCCTGGAGGTCATCGAGTTCGCCTGCGGCATTCCGCAGCTGCTCAAGGGCGAGTACTCGGACCAGGCCTCCACCGGCATCGACGTCTTTTCCTTCCGTGAGCCCGTGGGTGTGGTTGCGGGCATCACGCCCTTCAACTTCCCCGTCATGGTGCCGCTGTGGATGTGCCCCATTGCCATCGCCACCGGCAACGCCTTCATCCTCAAGCCCTCCGAGCGCGATCCCTCCCCGGCGATGCTGCTGGCCAAGCTGTGGACCGAGGCCGGCCTGCCTGACGGCGTCTTCCAGGTGCTGCACGGTGGCAAGGAAACCGTCGACGGCCTGTTGACCCACCCCGATGTGGACGCCATCTCCTTTGTCGGTTCCACGCCCATCGCCCAGTATGTCCACGAGACTGCCACCGCGCACGGCAAGCGCGTTCAGGCCCTGGGCGGTGCGAAGAACCATGCCATCGTGATGCCCGACGCCGACCTGGACAATGCGGCAGACCACCTCGCCGCCGCCGCCTTCGGCTCCGCCGGTGAGCGCTGCATGGCCATCTCCGTGGCCGTGGCCGTGGGAGATGCCGCGGACCTGCTGGTGAAGAAGGTCGAAGAGCGTGCCCTGGCCGTGAAGGTCGACAACGGCACCGCGCCCGGTGCCGAGATGGGCCCGGTCATCACCCCCGCCTCCAAGGAGCGCATCGTCCGGATTGTCACCGAGGCGGAAGCCGCCGGCGCCGCCATGGTGGTGGACGGCCGCGACCTGGTGGTTCCCGGCCATGAAGACGGGTTCTGGGTCGGCCCCACCGTGATCGACTACGTCAACGCTGAGATGACGGCGTACACGGAGGAGATCTTCGGACCGGTCCTCGTCGTCGTCCGCGTTGAAGACCTCGATGCCGGCATCAAGCTCATCAACGCCAACCCCTACGGCAACGGCACCGCGATCTTCACGTCCTCCGGCGCCAATGCCCGCAAGTTCCAGCGTTCGGTGGATGTCGGCATGATCGGCATCAACGTGCCGCTGCCTGTCCCCGTCGCCTACCACTCCTTCGGCGGCTGGAAGAATTCGCTCTTCGGCGACAAGCACATCTACGGTCCGGAGGGCGTGTCCTTCTACACCCGTGGCAAGGTCATCACCTCCCGCTGGCCGGAGCCGGCCCACGCCTCGGGAGCCTCCTACAACTTCCCCTCCAACTAGCCCCCTGCCCAGCTGTATAGCAGTAGATGCTCCTATGGAGCCCCATAGGAGCATCTACTGCTACACAGCTGGGCGTGACCGAGAAAGAACAGGCTGCGATGACCGAGAACACATTGACCATTGGTACGGCTCCGGATTCCTGGGGTGTCTGGTTCGCCGATGATCCGAAGCAGACGCCGTGGGAGCGCTTCCTCGATGAGGTGGCCGAGTCCGGTTACAAGTGGATCGAGCTGGGCCCGTATGGCTACCTGCCAACCGATCCGGCCCGGCTCGCCGAAGAGCTCAAAGCCCGCGATCTGCAGGTATCGGCCGGAACCGTGTTCACGGCCTTCCACCGCGGCGCCCAGCAGTGGGACGAGGCCTGGAAGCCGGCGCGCGACGTCGCCGAACTCACTGCCGCCATGGGCGGGGAGAACATCGTGGTGATCCCGGCCATGTGGCGCGACGACGTGACGGGGGAGGCCGTGGAAAGCGGCCAGCTGACCGAGCGGGCCTGGGCGGACCTCTTTGCCGGGCACAACAAGCTCGGCGCGGTGCTGCTGAAGGACTTCGGCCTGAAGCAGCAGTTCCACTCGCATGCAGATTCCCACGTGGGTGCGCAGGCGGACATCGAGCGCCTGTTGGCCGAAACGGATCCGGAGCTGCTGAACCTGTGCCTGGACACCGGCCACGCCGAGTACTGCGGAGCATCCAGCCTGGAGCTGATCACCAACCACCCGGAGCGGATCGGCTACCTGCACCTGAAGCAGATCAACCCGGACATTCTGGCCAAGGTCAATGCTGAGGGCCTGACCTGGGCCGCGGCCAATCTGGCCGGCGTCATGACCGAACCGCCCAGCGGCCTTCCGGACCTGCGCGCCGTCATCGAGGCGGTCGAGGCCCTCAACCGTCCGATCTTCGGCATCGTGGAGCAGGACATGTACCCGGTGGCCTTCGACGTTCCCATGCCGATCGCCAAGCGCACCCGGAACTACCTGCTCTCCTGCGGCTCCCGCACCCGAGTCCACTGACCCGCCCCTTTAGCACTTCCGACACTTAAGGACACGACAATGACCGAGATTCTCCGCGTAGCCGTCATCGGGGCCGGACGCATGGGCGCAGACCACATCAAGCGCCTCAACACCCGCATCCACGGTGCCGAGGTGGCCGCCGTCGTCGACGTCGACCTGGCCCGGGCCCAGGCCGCCATCGAAGGCATCCCCGGTGCCGTGGCGTTGGCCAGTGCCGAGGAGGCCCTGGCCAACGGCGACGTCAACGCCGTTCTCATCGCCACCCCGGGTTTCCTGCACGAGGACATCCTTTACACGGCGCTGGACCATGACATCCCCATCCTGTGCGAAAAGCCGCTCACCCCTGATGCGGAGTCCGCCTGGAAGATCGTCCAGGCCGAGGAGAAGCTGGGCCGCAAGCGCATCCAGGTCGGCTTCATGCGCCGTTTCGACGCCGAATACGCCGCCCTTGGCTCCGTGATCCGCGACGGCGGCCTCGGCGGGCTGCTCATGCTCCACCACCAGCACCGCAACCCGAACACCCCCGAGGGCTTTACCAACGAGATGCTCATCAACGACTCGGTGGTGCACGAGTTCGACGCCATCCGCTTCTTCACCGGGGAGGAAATCACCTCGGTGCAGGTGCGCCTGGGCAAGGCCACGCGCAATGCCCCGGCGGGGCAGCACGATCCCCAGCACGTGCTGCTTGAGACCGAGTCAGGTGTTCTGGCCGACGTGGAGATCTATGTCAACGCCAAGTTCGGCTACGAGGTGGCCACCCAGGCCACCTTCGAGGACGGCATAGTCAGCATCGGCAACGACGCCGGCCCCTACATCCGCACCGCCGGCCGCTGGGGCGGCTCCGTCACCCCTGGCTTCGAGGAGCGCTTCGGTGCCGCGTACGACGTCGAAATCCAGGCCTGGGTCGACGCAGCGCTGCGCGGCGAGGTCGGCGGTCCGACAGCCTGGGACGGCTACGCCACCGCCGCCTGCTGCGAGGCCGGCGTCGAAGCCCAGAAATCGGGCGAGAAGGTCAAGGTCCTGCTCAACACCAGGCCGGACCTGTACAACTAAACCTCTGGGGTGCACCGGGTGGCCGGCCGGCAGTTGCGGTCGGCCATCCGCGTTTCCGCCGATGCGCCCTTGGGCAGAACCGTTTGACGATACAAAGGAGTGACGATGAAAATTGCCCTGGACCCCACCCCGTTCCACCACAGCCACAGCCTGCTGGAATTTCCGCGCGTTGCCGCCGACCTCGGCTACAAGTACCTGCAGCTGACGCCGCATGCGGACATGATTCCGTTCTTCAACCACCCCAAGGCCGACGATGAACTCGTCGCCCAGATGAACAAGGCCTGCAAGGACGCCGGCGTGGAAATCGCCTCTGTGCTTCCCGTGCTGCGCTGGTCCGGCCCGGATGAGGATGCCCGCGAAGCGGCAGTCCGCTACTGGAAGCGTGCCATCCAGATCGCCGTGGACCTGGGCGTCAGCACCATGAACACCGAGTTCAGCGGCCGACCCGAGAAGGCCGAGGAGTCCGAACGCGCCTTCTACCGCTCCATGGAGGAACTGCTGCCGATCATCGAGCGCGAGGGTCTGGATGTCCTGATCGACCCGCACCCCGACGACTTCGTCGAGGACGGCCTCGCCGCCATCCGCGTCATCCGCGGCGTCAACTCGCCCAACATCGGCATGGTCTACGTCGCCTCGCACTCCTTCCACATGGGCAACAAGCCGCTGGAGATCATGCGGGCCGCAGGGGACAGGCTGCGCCTCGTCCACGTCTCGGACACCATGGACCACCACGCCTCCCACGGACTGCGCTACATCACCAACCCGCCCGGAAACGCCGTGCGGGTGCACCAGCACCTGAAGATCGGCGGCGGCGACGTCAACTGGGACGAGTTCTTCGGCGGCCTGAAGGAAATCGGCTTCCTGGACAAGGACAACACCGTGATGGTCTCCAGCGTCTTTGCCGAGGATGACAACGCGGAGGACGTGTCCCGCTACCAGCGCGAAACCATGGGCCAGTACATCGACAAGGTGAAATAGTGGCGGCCGGCTTGAAGCAAACCATGACGAATCCCGCCGCCGTCCAGTCCCCGGGCGCCGGCCCCACTAAACCGGCCGCGGGGGCCAACCCGAAGAAGTTCATGCGGAAGGTTGCGCTGTTCTCCACCTTCGGCGGCCTGCTGTTCGGCTATGACACAGGCGTCATCAACGGCGCCCTGCCGTTCATGCAAAAGGATCTCGGCCTGACGCCGCTCACCGAGGGGCTGGTGACATCCACCCTGCTGTTTGGTGCGGCATTGGGCGCCATCAGCGCCGGCCGGCTCTCGGACCGCTTCGGCCGGCGCAGGACCATTATGGGCCTGGCCCTGGTCTTCGCCGTGGCCACCCTCGCCTGCACCTTCGCGCCAAGCACGGAACTGCTGATCGCCGCCCGGACCCTGCTGGGACTGGCGGTCGGTGGTGCCTCGGTGATTGTACCTGTGTATCTGGCGGAAATGTCGCCGGCGGCCCAGCGCGGACGGATCGTCACGCAGAACGAGCTCATGATCGTCACCGGCCAGTTCCTGGCCTTCACCTTCAATGCCGTGCTGGGCAATATCTTCCCCGAATCCATGCATGTATGGCGCTGGATGCTGGTGATCGCGACGCTGCCGGCCGTCGTCCTCTGGTTCGGGATGCTGGTGCTGCCCGAGAGCCCACGCTGGCTGGCATCGGCCGGACGCTTCGAGGCCGTCCTGGAGGTCCTGCGGAGCACCCGCGCGGCCGGTGACGTCTCGGCCGAGTTCGATGAGGTGCGCCAGGCAGCCCGGGAGGACTACCAATCCAGGCTCGGCACCTTCAAGGACCTCACGGTTCCCTGGATCCGCAGGATCTTCGTGGTGGGCCTGGGCATGGCCATCATCAATCAGATCAGCGGCGTCAACGCCATCATGTACTACGGGACGTCCATCCTCTCGACGTCGGGATTCGGCGACAGGGGTGCCCTGATCGCCAACATCCTCAACGGCGTCACCTCCGTGGTGGCCGTCATCGTCGGCATGTATTTCATGACGCGCGTGGCGCGCAAACCGATGCTGATCGCAGGCCTGGGCGGCACGGCCGCGTCGCTGCTGGCCATCGCCGTGATCTCCATGCTGCTGCCGGAGGGCACTCTCCGCGGCTATCTGGTGCTGCTGTTCATGGTGACCTTCCTGGCCTCCATGCAGTCGTGCATCGGCACCGTCACCTGGCTGACCATGTCCGAGATCTTCCCGCTGCACGTACGTGGGCTGGGGATGGGCATCTGCGTTTTTGTGTTGTGGATGATCAACTTCCTGATCGGCTTCTCCTTTCCACAGCTGGTCTCGTGGATCGGTGTCTCCACCACATTCATCATCTTCGTCGCGCTGCAGCTGGTGGCCATCGTCTGGGTCAAGCGCGTGGTTCCGGAGACCCGGGGCAAGACCCTGGAAGAGCTGGAGCACTTTTTCAAGCAAACGGCCGCGGCCAAGTAGACCCCAGTCTGCATTGCCACAGGCAAAGGCCAGGTGCCGCCCCCTGGGGGCCGGCACCTGGCCTTTGTGTGCAGGGGCGGCTAGAGCGCGACCACGCAGCGCTCCTGTGCGCTTCGGCGGGCGGCGTCGAGCACCTCGAGCGTTCGGATCCCCTCCTGGGCCGGCACCGGCGCCGGGCCCCCGCCGCGAACGGCCCGGGCAAATTCTGTGTAGAAGGTTGCGTAGTTCCCCTGGGCGGACGGAATGGGTCTGCGGCCGGCACTAGTGGCCAGGATTCCCCAATTTTCCGCCACGTCAATGCCCCAGGTTTCCGGTTCCGCGGCGGGCCTGCGTCCGGCGGCCAGCGCATCGGCTTGGACGTCGGCACCCGAGGCGATGTAACTGCCCTCGCTGCCGTAGGCGCGCAGCTCCCGGGTGGTCGAATGGTTCAATTTGCTGGCGGACACCGTCGAGACAGCCCCTGAGGCGTGGGTCATGGTGACGGCAAAGCCGCAGTCCGTCAGCTCGCCGAAGCGGTCGGTCCAGTCCAGGGTCGCGTACACGTGGGTTGCCGGCCCCAGCAGCCACAGCATCTGGTCCACAAGGTGGCTGCCGAGGTCCCGGAGGAGGCCGCCGGTGGCACCAAGTTCAAGGGTCTGTGCATGGTTCTGGTCCATGATCGAATGGACCCGCCACGTTGTCCCCAGCTCTCCCGAGGCCAGGACCTTGGCCAAGGTGAGGAAGTCCGCGTCGCGCCGCCGGTTGTGGAAGACGTTGAGCACCACACCGGCCGCTTCGGCGGCCTCGGCGAGCTTCCGCCCGCCCTCCGCGTTGGGGCCGAAGGGCTTGTCGGCCACAACATGCACGCCGGCCGCGATGGCTTCCAGGACAAGGCCGTGGCGGGTGTGCGGCGGCGTCGTGATGGCCACAGCGTCCACCCCGGCGTCGAGCATCTCGGACAGGCTTCCATAGACCGGCAGGCCCGGGAAATCCGCTCCTACCTGCGCCCTTTTGTCCTGGGAACGGGCCACCACACCCACCAGTTCGATGCCCTCCGCCGCTTTAATGAAGGGGGCGTGGAAGTACCGACCGCCTGCTCCGTAGCCAACAATGCCAATGCGCATGATTCCTCTTCCGTTTCTGCTGGTGGTGTGGCCGGATGGAACATTCCTCAGACACCTTGGGGCGGCGCATGTGCGCCGCCCCAAGGTGTCTGTCTGCAGGTGCTAGACCGCCGGATGCAGCGAGCCGGCGAGGGCCGCATCGGCATCCCGCAGGACCTTGGCCGCCACCTCGAGCCCTTCGATCCGGCCCAGCGATACGTCCTCGTGCTCGATGTTGACGAGCATCCCGGGGTCCACGTCGTGCAGGGCGCGCAGGAACTCGGTCCAGAACGCCGTGTCGTGTCCGCGTCCCAGAGCGACAAAATCCCAGGCGGAGTTCTTCGGCCACTCATTGGCCCATTCATCGCCGCCGAGGTTGGTGCGCTCCTCATCCGGCGAGAGCCGTCGGAAGCTGTTGTCGAGCACGCCGTAGAGTGCGGCGTTCGCGGTGTTGACGCGGACGTCCTTCGCTGCGGCCTGGAACACGAGTGGGCCGAGCTCACGGACCACTGCAACGGGGTCCATCTGCTGCCAGAACAGGTGGGAGGCGTCCAGCTCGACGCCGACATGCGTCGCGCCGGTGAGCTCGATGAGTTTGTGGACATCGGCCGTATTGAACACGAGGTTCTGCGGGTGCAGTTCCAGGGCCACCCTGACGCCATGGTCGGCGGCCAAGCGGTCGGTTTCCTTCCAGAATTCGGCGGCGATTCCCCACTGGTAGTCCAGCACGTCCAGTGCGGCGGAGTTCCAGGCGTTGACGATCCAGTTGGTGACTGTGGCTCCCGGCTCGCCGCCGGGCAGGCCGGACATGGTCACTACGCGGTCCTGCCCCAGCCGATGGGCAAGCCGGATCGAGCGGCGGATGTCCTCGGCATGTTTGCCACCGATCGTGCGGTTGGGGTGGAGCGGATTGCCGTTGCAATTCAGGCCCGCGATCGAAACGCCGGTGCCCTCGAAAATCGCCATGTAGTCGTCACGGGCGGCATCGCTGAGAAGGATCTGGTCCATCGTGGGCACGTGCACCGCCGGCAGGAACCCGCCGGTGTTGATCTCAATGCCCGTCAGACCGAGGCCGGCAATGACCTTCAAGGCTTCGGGAAGGGGGCGGTCGTGCAGGATTGCATTGTAGACGCCGAGTTTCACAGCGTGACTTCCTTTCCGTGGTTGAGCGCGGACTCGGTGACGGCGCCGAGCAGTTCCATGTTGCGCACGCCCTCGTCGAACGTGGCGCAGCGGGGCAGCGATTCTGCCTCGCTGAGGCCTGCCACTTCCTCGAGGAAGGCCCGGGCCTGGTAGCCGAAGGCGTCGTTCTGGCCGAAGCCGACCTCGGGAGCGTCCATGGCGAGGCCGCCGGCGATGTAGGGGTGGCCCGGGCCGAGGATGACCTGGCGGTAGCCGTTCTGGTTTCCCGAGCCATCATTGAGGAACAGCTGGATTTCGGCGGGGCGGCGCTGGTCGAACTTGGCGGCTCCGTTCTCACAGAACACCTCAAAGTTCAGGCTGTTGGCGTGTCCAGCGGCAACGCGGGAGACTTCAAAGCTGCCGGCACCAGTTGCAAACTCGGCGGAGAAGGCTGCGTAGTCGTCATTCTCCACGGCTTCAAAGGTGTCGCTGACGGCAGCGTGGTCGTGTCCCATGACGGCACCGAGCGGCAGCGGACGCTTGTTGATCACGGTGCTCAGGCGGCCTCCGCTGATGGACTTGATGTCTCCGCAGAGGAACTCGGAGACGTAGGCCAGGTGGCTTCCGACGTCGGCCAGCGCCCCGGAACCGGGGCCGCCCTTGTAGCGCCAGCTCATGGGGGCATCGGGGCTGAATCCGTAGTCGGTCCAGTAGCGGCCGCTGAAGTGCAGGACGTTGCCCAGGACGCCGTTGCGGATGAGGTCGCGGATGTAGGCAATGCCCGGCGTGCGGCGGAAGGTGAAGCCGATCCGGGCAATGCTGGACGCATTGCGTGCTGCATCGGCCATGGCCCGGGCGTCCTCAAGGGAGTCGCTGAGCGGCTTCTCGCACAGAACGTGCTTGCCGGCGGCCAGCAGGCCTTCAACCACCTCGCGGTGGAGGGAGTTCGCGATGACCACGCTGACGACGTCGATGTCGTCGGCTTCCGCGATGGCCTGCCACGAGGTGTCGTGGCGCTCGTAGCCGAAACGGCGGGCTGCCAGCGAGCCGAACTCTGCGTTGACGTCGCCGATCGAGACGAGGCGCACCGGGGGAAGCACCGGGCTGTACAGGGTGGACGCGGTCCGGTAGGCCGCCGCATGGGCCTTGCCGGCCATCCCGGCACCGATGACGGCAACCCCTAGGCTTTCAGCCATTGATTTCTCCTTCGAAATTCAGCCGGGGTGACGGGCACCCGATACGGCATTTTGGAGCGCTACAATTTGCGCTGGATTCAAAGCCTAATCATGTGAGTATGTCCTGTCAATGATCCAGTGGATATCCTCAAGACAGAGAAGAAAGGTTCCCGTCCCATGAATGCGCCAAGCCCCAGAACCCGCCGCCCGACGATCTATGACGTCGCCAAGCATGCAGGAGTCTCGCCATCGCTGGTGTCCCTGGTCCTCCAGTCGCCGTCGAGGGTCAGCGACAAGCGCCGCGAGGCGGTGCAGGCGGCCATCGCGGACCTAGGCTACCGCCCGAGCCGGGCGGCGACCACCCTTGCCAGCAACCGGACCAAGAGCATTGGCCTGGTGATCGACGACTATCGGAACCTGTGGTTTGTGGATCTGCTGCGAAGCATGCAGTCCGCACTGTCGGTGCATGGATACCAGGTCACGTTGGCCGATTCCCAGCCCGGGGAAAACCGCATCCAGGAGGCCACCGATGGGCTGTTGTCCATGCATGTGGATGGGCTGGTGATCGCTGCGGAACCGAGCGATTCCATGCTGGACCGCTTTTGGGTGCCCACGGTGGTGGCCGGCTGGCGCAACGGCGTGCCGGACGGCGCGGACCTGGTCACCAGCGACGACGACGGCGGCGGCCGGATGGCCGTCGACCACCTGCTGGGGCTTGGGCATACGCGCATTGGCCACCTCTCGGGCACTGGCGGTGCGGCGGCCCACCGCCGGGACGGGTTCCACAGCCGCATGCGAGAGGCCGGAATGGAGGTCCTGATCGCGGGCGAATCGGGCGGGACCTCCGAGGAGGATGGCTATGCTGCCGCCTGTTGGCTGCTTGACCAGCATCCCGGCATTACGGCGATTTTCGCGGCCAATGACACGATGGCCATGGGCGCCTTCGCCGCGCTCAAGGCCCGCGGGCTGGGTGTCCCTGACGACGTTTCGGTCATTGGCTACGACAATTCACCGCTGGCGAAGTCGCGGTATCTGGACCTGACCTCGATCGACAACCGCAGCGACCTGGTCGGTGCCGACGTCGCCCGCATGCTCCTCGCCCGGATCCAGGATCCTGCCATCAGGCCCCAGCGCACGCTGATCGAGCCGGTCCTCGCGGTCCGCAGCACCACGGCCCGCCCCGCGCAGCAACCCGGGCAGTAACCCGGCATGGGCCCCGGCCGCCACGCGAATGTCGGGCGCCGGGGAATTGGAGCGCAACAATTTTTTGGCCCGGAATCTGGCCGCTTCACGTCATCTCATACGTCAAAACATCCTAATGTCAGGACAAAGTATTGACATTTGTGAGATGAGTCACCATGATCTGAGTAGACGGCTTTCAACTCCCGCGGAGTGGCAAGGCTGCACCTTATCGAAGGAGATAAATAGTGAAGAAGTTTTCCTGGCGACAGGCCGCCCTCGTGGCGGCTGTTGTTCCGATGTTGGCCCTCAGTGCCTGTTCCAGCACTGGCGGCAAGCCTGCTGAAACCGGCAACGCCGGTGGCGGCGGCCAGGCCGCCAGCACCCCGCGGATCAAGGTAGCCCTCATCACCCATGCACCCTCCGGCGACACCTTCTGGGACATTGTCCGCAAGGGCGCCGAGGAAGCGGCTGCGAAGGACAACGTTGACCTCCAGTACCTCAATGATCCCGAAGCCGGCCGGCAGGCGCAGCTGGTGCAGCAGGCCATTGACCAGAAGGTGGATGGCATCGCCGTTACACTGGCGACGCCTGATGCACTCAAGGATGTCCTGAAGAAGGCATCGGACGCCGGAATTCCGATCGTCAGCCTCAATGCGGGCGAGAACGTTTCCGTCGCCCTTGGCGCCTTTACCCACTTCGGATCGAACGAGAAGCTCGCCGGTGAGGCTGTTGGCACCAAGCTGGCCGCGGAAGGCTTCACGCATCCGGTCTGCGTCATCCAGGCACAGGGCCACGTGGGTCTGGAGGCCCGGTGCGCCGGCGTCAAGGAAGAGGTGCCCGGCACGGAGATCCTGTATGTGAACGGCCAGGACATGACGGCCGTCCAGTCCACCGCAACCGCCAAGCTCCAGGCCTCGAAGGACGTCGACGTCGTCATCGGCCTCGGCGCCCCGATCACCGTCACGCTGATCAAGTCCGCCGCGGACGCCGGCAGCGCGGCCAAGGTGGCAAGCTTCGACCTCAATGCCGAACTGGCCCAGGACATCGTGGACGGCAAGGTTCTGTTCACCGTTGACCAGCAGCCGTGGCTCCAGGGCTACATGTCCGTTGACGCGCTGTGGCAGAAGAAGCGCGGCGGATTCACCATCGGTGGCGGCCAGCCGGTGCTCACCGGACCCACCATCGTGGACAAGTCCAACGCCGCAAGCGTCCTCGCATTCGCCCAGCAGGGCATCCGCTAGATCCAGGCCTCTGGCCGCGCGGCGGACAACCGCCGCCGCGCGGCCTGACCAACAAGGAGTTTTTCCATGGCAAGCACAACAACCCTGCCGCCGGCGCCGGCTTCGAAGTCCGGGTCACGCAGCGACGAGCGGATGGGGCGGCGCAGTCCGTTCCAGAAGCTTCTGGGGCGCCCCGAGGTAGGTGCACTCGTCGGTGCTGTGGTCCTCTTCATCTTCTTCTCGCTCGTCTCCAGCACCTTCCTGACGCCGAGCGCCTTTTCGACGGTGCTGTACGGGTCCTCGACAATCGGGATCATGGCGGTGGGGGTGGCGCTGTTGATGATTGGCGGCGAATTCGATCTCTCCGCAGGTGTTGCAGTGATCTCGTCCGCGCTCACGGCCTCACTGTTCAGCTGGTACTTCTCGACGAACATCTGGGTGGGTGTCGTGCTGGCGCTCGGGGTCTCCCTCGGAATTGGATTCATCAATGGCTACATCCTGATCAAGACCAAACTGCCGAGCTTCATCGTCACGCTCGCAACCTTTCTGATGCTGACGGGCCTCAACCTCGCCCTCACGCGGGCAGTCGGCGGGAGTGTGTCCTCGCCGTCGATCGCCACCATGGACGGTTTCGCATCCGCCCGGGCCATCTTCGCCTCAAGCATCAACATCGCAGGCATCGAATTCAAGAACACGATCTTCATCTGGATCATCCTGGTCGCGGTGGCCTCATGGATCCTGCTGCGCACCAAGGTCGGCAACTGGATCTTCGCCGTGGGCGGCGACGCGAACGCGGCCCGCGCCGTCGGAGTGCCCGTCACCAAGACCAAGATCGGCCTCTTCATGGCCGTGGGCTTCTGTGGTTGGATCCTGGGCATGCACAATCTCTTCGCCTTTGATGCAGTGCAGTCCGGTGAGGGTGTCGGCAACGAATTCCTCTACATCATCGCCGCGGTGATTGGCGGCTGCCTGCTCACCGGAGGCTACGGCTCGGCCGTGGGCGGGGCGATCGGTGCCTTCATCTTCGGCATGGCCAACAAGGGCATCGTCTATGCCCAGTGGAACCCCGACTGGTTCAAGTTCTTCCTCGGGCTCATGCTGCTGCTGGCCACCATCGTCAACCTCATCGTCAAGCGCCGAGCAGAACTCAAGTAAGGGGCCAGGCCAATGAATGCCAAACAGATCGACCAGCAGACGCTGCTCAAAGATGAAAAAGATCCACTGACCCATACGCCCGTCCACCTGCTCTCGCTCGACGGCGTGGGAAAGCACTACGGCAACATCATCGCCCTCCGCGATGTCACCATGGCCGTGGACAACGGCCGCGTGACCTGCGTGCTGGGCGACAACGGCGCCGGCAAGTCCACGCTGATCAAGATCATTGCCGGCCTCCACCAGCATGATGAGGGCGTGCTGCACATCATGGGCACCGAACGAAAGTTCAGTTCCCCCAGGGATGCATTGGACGCGGGCATCGCCACGGTCTACCAGGACCTCGCCGTCGTCCCGCTCATGCCGATCTGGCGCAACTTCTTCCTCGGATCCGAGCTGACCACCGGCTGGGGCCCGTTCAAGAGCATGGACGTCCAGAAGATGAAGGACATCACGCTGGCGGAACTGGCGGCGATGGGCATCGACCTGCGCGACGTCGAACAGCCCATCGGCCAGCTCTCCGGTGGCGAGCGCCAATGTGTCGCAATTGCCCGCGCCGTGTATTTCGGGGCCAAGGTGCTGATCCTTGACGAGCCGACGGCGGCCCTGGGCGTGAAGCAGTCCGGTGTGGTGCTGCGCTACATCCTGCAGGCCCGCGACCGCGGGCTGGGGGTCATTTTCATCACCCACAACCCGCACCATGCCTTCCCCGTGGGCGACAGGTTCCTGCTGCTCAAGCGGGGCAAGTCGATCGGCTACTACGACAAGAAGGACGTCACCCTCGAGGAGCTGACGGCCCAGATGGCCGGCGGTGCGGAACTGGCCGAGCTGGCCCACGAACTCGCAGAGCTGGGTGGCCACAGCGACGTCGTCCAGGAGGTCCAGGCCGAAGTGGCCGAAGTTGCCGAGGTGGCCGGAGTGTCCAGCCAGCGGCAGGGCTGAGCCACGGCGTGAACCCCCGGTTGGCGGCACTGGTGCCGGCAGTCGGGGGTTTTGCCGTGCGGCTACGGGATCGCCGGCCCTCCGGGCGGCTCGCACTGGGGTGCCGCCGTGGTCCCGCCGGGTTCCAGATAGGGCGCCACCACCTCGTGGACCACGGGTCCGCCGTCGATCCTTGAGACGGCGGCCTGGACGGCCCGGGCAGCCAACTGCGCCCCGTCCTGGCCGATCGAGGTCAGGTTGATGTGCCCAAGCCGGGCCAGCCGCGAGTTGTCGTAGCCCACCACGGAGATGTCCCCGGGGACGCTGAGGCCGGTCTTGCCGAAAACATCCAGCACCCCCAGGGCGCAGCGGTCGTTGAAGACGACGACGGCGGTGTGCGGTTCCGCTCCGGGGCGCCGGGCGCCGTCCAGGAGCTCCCGGGCGGCCCGGGAGCCATCGGCCTCGCTGGGCCCCCCGGAAACGACGGCGGCGGACGGACCCCAGCCCTGGAGGTGCATGAACTCCAGATAGGCCTGGCGGCGGGCGGCGGAGCCGACGGCCGAACCGCCGTCGATGTGGGCAATCCGGTGGTGCCCCAGGGACCGCAGGTGCTCCATCGCCAGGGAGATTCCAGCCGCCTCGTCGGTGGAGACGCTCCCGACGGCGCCGGCACGCAGGGGGTGGAGCAGGGAGACCACCGGCAGTCCCAGTGCGGCAAGGACCTCTTCCGGCGTTTCAGGGGAGAGCAGGATCAATGCCTCGGCCCCCAGATCCAGCAGTGATTCGATGGCTTGCTGCTCGCTGCGCCGGGGGCCGGTGGCGCTGAGCGTAATCCCATACCCGGCCAACTCGGCGGCCTCGTAGAGCAGCTCCACGAGTTCGGCCTGGTAGGGCTCGGTGACGTTGAATGCGACGCCCAGCATGGCGGTGCGGCTGCTGCGGAGCAACCGGGCACGGGTGTCGCGGCGGTAGCCGAGGTCCGCGGCGGCCGCCAGGACCCGTGCCCGCGTTGCCTCGCTGGCTCCGGTGGCACCACGGATGACGATCGACACGAGGGCCCGGGAAACGCCGGCTGCCGCTGCGACGTCGGTCATGGTGGGGCGGGGTGTGGCTGCCACGTGATCTCCTGGTGCGCTGGATGCTCGTTCAACCATGCTACTAGATCGATCTAGATATTTCCCGGAGGCTGTGCGAGACTGGCATTAACCCCGCTTGCTAGATCGATCTAGTTGTGCGCGTGCAGCAACCCAAACGAGGACCAACCGAGGAAAGGACGGGCCCATGGCCTACATCGAAACAGAGCCAACGGCAGGAGAGCCGCCAGTACGGCTGGGGCTGGTGGGCTCCGGCTGGATGGGCGCCTTCCATGCCGAGAGCATTGCCCGGCACATCCCGGGCGCCACCCTGGCGGCCATCGCGGACCCGGCGCTGGAGGCGGCCAGTGCGCTGGCCGCCCGGCTGGGCGTCGCCAAGGTGACGGCGGACGCCGCGGACCTGCTCGCGGATCCGGCGATCGACGGCGTCGTCATCGCCAGCCCGGCCCGCTTTCATGCGGAGTTGATTGCCCAGGCGGCCCGGGCCGGAAAGCACGTCTTCTGTGAAAAGCCGGCGGGCCTGGCACTGCCGGAGCTGGATGCAGCGCTGGCCGAGGTGGAGTCCGCCGGAGTGGTTTTCCAGATTGGCTTCAACCGGCGCTATGCCGAGGACTTCGCAGCCGCCAAAGCCGACATTGCCGCCGGTGTGGTGGGCCGGCCGCAGCTGCTGCGCTCGCTCACCCGCGATCCCGGCACCGGCAGCATTCCCCAGGCGGGGCGCACCCCGGCGTGGACCATCTTCCTGGAAACCCTGATCCACGATTTCGACACGCTCAACTGGTTCAACGAGGGCGCCGAGCCGGTGGAGATCCATGCCCTGGCCGATGCGCTGGTGGAACCGGCATTCAAAGCGGCCGGATTCCTGGACACTGCTGTGGTGACCATCCGCTACGGCAACGGCGCCCTGGCCGTGGCGGAGGCCAGTTTCAGTGCACTCTATGGCTACGACATCCGGGGTGAGGTGTTTGGGTCCCGAGGGATGGTCCAGGCCGGCCGGGCGACGGAAACCGCGGCCCGCCGCTACACGGTGGAGGGCCTGTCCGCGGCAACCCCGCGGCTGAACATTGGGCTCTTCCGCGAGGCGTACATCGGCGAGCTGGCGGACTTCGCAGCCACCATCCGCAGCCGCCGCGAGGGTGCGGCAGCCCCCGCTGGAACGGCGGCTCCGGGACCGGAGGATGCGCGCCGGGCACTGCGCATGGCGCTGGCCTGCATCGAATCCGTCCAGCAGGGCACCCCCGTCCGGCTCGACCGGTTGCCTGCCGGAAAGGGTGCCTGATGCGCTTGGCCGCCTGCGCGGAAATGCTCTTTACGGAGCTGCCCTTTGTGGAGCGGGTGCGGCGCATCGATGACCTGGGCTTCGACGTCGAATTGTGGGACTCGCGCCCGAAGGACATCCCCGCGCTCAAGGCCACCGGCGCCGTCTTTTCCTCGATGACCGGGTACAGCGCCGGCTCCCTTGTGGACCCGGACACGGCGGACGAGGTGGTCCGCACCGCTGCGGAGCTCATTCCCACGGCATTGGAACTGGGGATCAGCCGCATGGTGGTCCACTCCGCCGAGCTGGTGGACGGGCAGGCCGCCCGGCCGGTCTTTCGGTCCACGGGGACCATGTGGGCCACCGGGGCACGGACGCTGCAGCGGTTGGGGGAGCTGGGGGCTGCGCACGGTGTGACGTTCTGTCTGGAAAACCTCAACACAGTGCTGGACCATCCAGGGATCCCGCTGGCCCGGGCCAAGGACACCCGGGCGCTGGTCGAGGCGGCCGGCCACCCCAGCGCCCGGATGATGCTCGACCTCTACCACGCCCAGCTGGGGGAGGGGAACCTGATCGAACTGCTCCGCTCATCCCTGCCGTTTGTCGGCGAGGTCCAGGTGGCGGATGTGCCGGGCCGTTGTGAACCCGGCACCGGGGAAATCAACTATGCCGCGGTGCACCGCGCGCTGGCCGACGCCGGCTACACCGGCACTGTCGGGATGGAGGCATGGGCAAGCGCCGACAGCGAGGCTGCCCTGGCAGCCTTCCGGGGAGCCTTCAGTCCGTCGGCCGCATAGCCGGCCGCGGGGCTGCCGTGCTGCCGCGCACCTCCAGGGTGGGCGGCAGCATCTGGTCCTGCGGGACCGCGGAACCCGGGACCAGCCTGGCCAGCAGGATCTCGGCGGCCCGCTGCCCGGCCTCGCGGCTGGCATTGTCCACCGAGGTGAGGCTGATGCGGCGCAGCTGGGCCAGTGGGGTGTTGTCGTAGCCGGCCACGGATAGGTCCGCCGGCACGGCGAGGCCGAGTTCCTCCGCGGCGGAGAGCACGCCGAGGGCGGCCATGTCGTTGACGGCAAAGACGGCACTGGGGCGGTTCCGGCCGGAGAGCAGGCCGATGCCGGCCCGGTAGCCCTCCTCTTCCGTCAATCCACCGGCGGCAACCTGGACAAAGGACTCCAGCCCGGCCGTGGCCATGGACTGTTCATAGCCGCGTTGGCGTGCAGCACCGACGGCGGTGCCGGGGGCCGCCACGTGGGCAATGCTGCGGTGCCCGATCCCGATGAGGTGCTCCACGGCCAGACGGGCGCCTGCGCCGTCGTCGTTGGTGACGACTGTGACGTTGGGCCCCGGCGGGGAGGGTGCCCCCAGCACCACGGTGGGCACCTGGGCTGCGGCGGCGGCCAGCGAGCCACTGGGCGGCATGGTTCCCACCAGCACCAGGCCCTCGATGTTCATTTCCAGCAGCTTGCGGAGCAGGGACTCGCCGCTGCGGCTGTCCAACCGAAAGTCACCCATCAGCATTTGCATGCCGTGCTCGTTGAGCGTGGCGTTGAGCCCCTCGACGGCGCTGACGAACCAGGGGTTGCGCATGTCGTTGAGCACCACACCGACGGTGCGGCTGCGTGATTCGCCCATGGCCCGGGCTGCGGCATTGGGCCGGTAGTCCAGCTCCGCCATGGCTGTTTCCACAGCCGTCCGTTTGGCGGCGCTGACGTAGCCGGTGCCGCGTAGGACCAGGGAGACCACGGATTTTGAAACGCCTGCGCGCGCGGCGACGTCCAGGATGGTGGCGGCGCGGCGGGACGGGGGAGTGGACAATGGTTCCTCCAGTGGACAGGTCCAAGTCTGTGAACCCCAAAGTTTGTACTGACAAAGTGTTGACGCACCTGCGGGTGTGCATCTAGTCTAGCTTGCAGATAGTGGAACGTTCCATCATTTCATAGCCGCCAGCTGGCGCTCCTGTAGCAAAGGACCCCCATGACAGACCTCACCCTTGGCCTTGTTGGCGTTGGACGCATTGGCGTTCTCCATGCCCACAACATTCTGGCCCTCAATGAGCTGATGAAACCGCAGGGAATCACGGTCAAGCTGGCCGTGACGGATGTTGCCACCGATCATGCGCGCGCCGTTGCGGCGGGGCTCGGCGCAACGTTCCTGCCCTCCGTCGCCGACCTTGTCGCCTCCGGTGTGGACGGGCTGGTCATCGCCACGGGCACGGCCACCCACCCGGAGCTGATCAGGGCAGGAGTCGACGCCGGGATTCCGGTCTTCTGTGAAAAGCCCGTGGGCGTCAATGTGGCCGAGTCCATCCCCGTGCTGGCGTACATCAAGGCCAAGAGTGGCACAGTGCAGATCGGCCACCAGCGCCGCTTCGATGCCGGCTATCTGGAAGCAAAGCGGGCCTTCGACGCCGGCGAACTGGGCTGGATCCACTCGCTGCGCGCCGTCACCGGAGACATGGCGCCGCCGCCGGTGGAGTTCCTGGCCACCTCCGGCGGGCTGTTCCGCGACTGCTCCGTCCACGATTTCGACATCCTGCGCTGGCTGACGGGCCGCGACATTGTGGAGGTCTATGCACGGGGCTCCAACAATGGCGACCCGGCCATTGGCGGCGTGGGCGATGTAGACACCGCCCTCGCCATTGTTACCTTCGACGACGGCACGGTGGGCACGGTCTCGGCCACACGCTACAACGGCGCCGGGCATGATGTCCGGCTGGAAATCCAGGGCTCGCAAGGCTCATTGATGGTCGGACTGGACGAGAAGACGGCCTTGCGGTCCGCGGAGCAGGGTGTGGGCTTCCCGTCCGGCATGCCGCACCAAACCTTTGCCGAACGCTTCGAAACGGCCTACCGTGCCGAGCTCGCCGCGTTTGTCGAGCTGATCCTTGGCCGGCGCACCAATCCCTGCACCCCCGAGGACGCCGTCGCCGCCTCGAAGGTGGCTGACGCAGCCCAGGAATCCCTGGAGACAGGCGTTCCGGTGCGGGTCGCGCCTTAGTGGCGGGCAGTCTACCTCTCGCAGTGGGCCCGAAGCCTGGTGCTTCGGGCCCACTGCCGGCGGTGCTGTGGAGGTCCGGCTAGCTGCTGAACGGGAGGCGGGGATCGATGGCCGTGCTGTCCCAGGTCTGCCGGACCCAACCGTGGTGCGGGTCATCGCTGATCAGCCACTCGCGGACTGGGCCGGGGCCAGCCATGATGTTGAGGTAGTAGAGGTCGTAGCCCGGCGCCGCCATGGCCGGGCCGTGCCAGCCGTACGGGACCAGTACGGTGTCGCCTGTGCGGACCTCGGCATTGACATCGATCGGGCGCTCGTCTGAGGCGTACACGCGCTGGTAGCCGATGGCATCGGCGTCGGCGGGCGCTGGTGAACCGGCGGCTGTCCGGGTTTCGAAGTAGTAGATCTCTTCGAGGGCGGTTTCGCCTTCTTTTTCCTCATCGTGCTTGTGCGGCGGATAAGAGGACCAGTTGCCCGCGGGCGTGATCACCTCGCAGACAATGAATCTGTCTGCCTCCAGGGCCGCGGGGGTGCCGAAATTGTGCACCTGGCGGGAACAGTTGCCCGCGCCGCGCAATTCGACCGGGATGTCGGCCGCCGCGACCAGCCGGGTGGGGTAGTGGTTGCGCGCAGGCGCGGTGGCAATGGCCACCCTGCCGCCGTCGGCAGAGCTGATGGCCAGTGCCTTGTTGATGCCCGAATAGAGGACATCCGAAGGGCCGGTGAAGACCGAGGCGCGGCCCGCCAACTGGTGCTCCGTGCCGTCGACGGCAACGGTGAAGGCGCCGCTGAGGGGGATGACTATTCGTTCTTCGGCGGCGGATGGAAGCTCGACGGCGGCACCTGCCTCAAGTGTTGCCACCTTCAGGCCCGTGTGGGCCCAGCCATCCACCGTTAGCGCCGAATCGCTGGTGCCCAGGGAAACATCCCAGAGCCCGTCGCGTGCATCACCTAGTTGGTAAACCCAGTTCGCCATAAGTTGTTGGTCTTCCTGCTAGCGCTGAACGAGTGTCATTTCAAAGCTGTAGTTGTCCGCCCGGTAGACGTGGTGGCCGGTTTCCACCATGCGTCCCTTGTCGTCCACGGCCGTGCGGTCCATGGTGACCAGGGCGGACCCAACCCCCGCCTCCAGCAGCGGAGCCTGGTAGTCGTTGGCCACCATGGCGCCAATGCGCTGGCTGGCCAGGCGGAAGTTGACGCCCGCGTTCCGCAGGATCCCGTATAGGCCTTGGCTGGCCAGCATGGCCTCGTCAATGGCCGTGATGTCGTCGCGGACCCAGTTCTCCATCAGGGCCAGCGGCTTGCCATCCACCTTGCGCAGCCGGGTGAAGTGGTACACCTTGGAGCCGGGCTCCAAGCCCAGGGATTCAAGCGTGGCCTGGTCCGCCTCCGTGTGGGAAAACGTCAGGACAGAGGTGCTGGGTTTGCTGCCGCGGGCGCTGAGGTCGTCGAAGAGGCTGGAGAGTTCCAGCGGACGGCGGACCTGGCTGGCCACCACCTGGGTGCCCACCCCGCGTTTGCGCACCAGCAGCCCTGACCGGACCAATTCGTCCATGGCCTTGCGCATGGTGGGGCGGGAAAGGTTCAGCTGGGAGGCAAGATCGATCTCATTGTCCAGCTTGCTGCCGGGAATCAGGACGCCGGTATGGATGGCCGCCTCGATGCCCTTGACCACCTGGTGGTACAGCGGAACGGGGGAGGAACGGTCAATGTTGAGGTTGAGCGAGTTGGCCATGGGGATCTCCTAGTGCATCGGCGCCGCAGAAAAGCGCGGCTCAGCCGAGACGGGCCGCCCTCTGTTGCCGTAGCCCATATCCTATTGTCAGTACAAAGTTATTGCAAGAGGTTGTCAATACATCAGCACACATGGTCCAAATTAGCGGACCCCGGGGATGTCTAGGGGCGGGCCGTGAGCGTCAGGACGACGGCCTCGGGGCGGCAGGCGAAGCGGAACGGCGCGAAGCGCGAGGTGCCGATCCCGCCCGAGACGTTGACCGGCGTCGTGCGCCCCTTGCTTTCCCACTCGGTGAGGCCCTTGGCCCGCCACGTAGGAAGGTCGCAATTGCTGACCAGCGCCCCGTAGCCGGGGACGCAGACCTGGCCGCCGTGGGTGTGTCCGGCCAGGATCAGATCCGCGCCGTCCTCGGTGAAGTGGTCAAGCACGCGCTGGTAGGGGGCGTGGGCGACGGCGATCCTCACATGCGGCGCCGAGTCCTGTCCGGCCGCCCCGCGGGGCCACCCCGCGTAGACCTCGCGCTTGAGGTGGGGATCATCGACGCCCGAGAAGTCGAAGCGGATGCCGTGCAGCGGCAGCGACTGGGCGCGGTTGGTGAGGTCCACCCAGCCGCCCATGCCGAACCCTGCATGCAGCGCCTGCGTGTCCAGAGGCACGGGGCCGCGCTGGGCGGCGCCGGGCAGCTTGGAAGGCCCGGCAAAGTAGCGGAACGGGTTCTTCAGCATCGGCGCGAAGTAGTCATTGGAGCCGGGCACGAAGACGCCCGGGAATTCCATCAACGGGCGCAGCGCCTCCAGCAGCGGCGGGATGGCCCGGGGGTGGCTGAGGTTGTCGCCGGTGTTGACCACCAGGTCCGGCTCCAGCTCGGCGAGGGACTTCAGCCAGTCCGTCTTCTTGTCCTGGCCCAGGCTCAGGTGGATGTCGGAGAGGTGCAGCACGCGCAGCGGAGCCGATCCGGCGGGCAGCACGGGCACCGTTTCATGGCGCAGCGTGAACCAGTTGCGCTCGATGAAGGTCCCGTAGGCCACACAGCCTGCGCCGGCGGCCAGCACCACCCCGGCCGTGCGGCCCAGCACCGCGGCCCTGCTGCGGGCAGCCACGGCTGCTAGTCCTTCTTGTCCGAGGAGTTGCTGGACGAGTTGCTTGAGGAATTGTCCTTGGTGTCCGTCTGCGTCTGCGCCGGGGCGGAGGGCTGCACCGGCGTTGTGGTGGCCTTGGACGGAGCGTTGACCATGCTGGCCGGCGGGCTCGGGAAGCCGCTGGTGTCGAAGTTGCCAGCGACGGCGTTCATGTACTGCTGCCAGGACTTGCCCGCATAGGTGGCGCCGTCAACGTAGTCGATGCGCTTGCCGGCGATGAGCAGGCCGTTGGAGGAGCGTGATCCCAGATCCAGGTTGCCCACCCACGAGGCGGTGGACAGGCCCTTGGTGAAGCCCACGGTCCAGGTCTGCTCGGAAACGTTGGTGGTACCGGTCTTGGCGCCGGCCGGGTACTTCAGCGGGATCTGGTAGCCGGAGCCCTTCTTGAGTACATCCTGCAGGGCCACTGTGACACCGGCGGCGACCTCGGGCTTGATGGTCTGCTGGCAGTTGGCGTTCGGCACAGGGTACTTGTTGCCCAGGTTGTCGGTGATCTCCAGCATGGCGATCGGGTCGCAGTGGATGCCGCCGGAAGCGAAGGTCGCGAAGGAGGCGGCCATGGTCATCGGGGACACCGGCTCGGCACCGATCAGGTTGGCTGTCTTGGACATGTCGTAGGGGCTCTTGCCGTCGCGGCTGTCATGGATTCCCGCGGCGGTCATCATCTTCTGGATATTGCAGAAGTCCAGCTTGGCTGCCTCGGCAAAGGTTGCCGTGTTGAAGGAGTTGTACAGACCCTCCAGCGCCGTCATCTGGCGGTAGAAGTCCGGGGAGGCATTCTGGAGGTCCTTGTCAGCGGCCGGGTTGGAGGAGTCGTAGACGCCGGTGGTGGTGCCACAGCTGTTCTTCCATTGGAAGGACGCCGGATAGCGGCGCGTCTGGCCGTTGACGATCTCATTGAGGGTGTGGCCGGAGTTCAGCCACTCGGCGAAGATGAAGGGCTTCAAGGTGGAACCCGCGGCGAAGCCGGGGGCACCGCCAAGCGAGCCGCCATTGCCGTCGTAGGAATCAACGTTGAAGTTGTAGTCGCTGCTCCACTGGCCCTCGGGGGCGTTGTACATGGTGTTCTGCGCCATGGCCAGGATCTGGCCGGTCCCCGGCTGTACGGAGACCATCGAGTGGCCCACCTTGTCCGGGTTGTTGTCCATCGGCAGGATGGTGTTGATCTGGGCCTGCATGGTGTCCTGCATGACAGGGTTGAGCGTGGTCTTGATCGTCAGGCCGCCCTGGTTGAGCAGCTTGTTCCTGTCGTCCACGGTGGCGCCGTACGCGGGATCGTTGGTGATCAGGTGCGTGATGTAGTTGCAGAAGTACTCGGCCCGGACGGCGGAGACGCAGCCGTTCTTGTTCTGGTGGATGTTCAGCACCAGGGGCGTGGCGATGGCCTCGTCGTACTGCGCCTTGTCGATCTTGTTCTGCTCGAGCATCTTGCCCAGCACCATGTCGCGGCGGGACTGTGCGTTCTCCGGGTTCACCACCGGATCGTAGAAGCTGGGGCTGTTGACCACGCCGGCCAGCACGGCGGCCTGGGCCAGGGTCAGATCCTTGGCATGCACGCCAAAGTAGTAGTCGCTGGCGGCTTCGATGCCGTAGTTGTTGTTGGCGAAGTAGACGATGTTCAGGTAGCCCTTCAGCACGTCGTCCTTGGAGTACTTCTTCTCCAGCGCAATGGCCAGCTTGATCTCGCGGACCTTGTCGCCAAGGCCCTTGTCCGAGCCCAGCTTGACCTCATCCGTTTGGCCGGCAGCGGCCTTGGTCTGGATGATCACGTTGTTCACGTACTGCTGGGTGATCGTTGAGGCGCCCTGGCGGCTTCCGCCCTGCACCATGGAGGCTGCGGCGCGCAGGATGCCTGTGGAGTCGATGCCGCCGTGCTCGTAGAAGCGGGAGTCCTCAATGGCGATGATGCCGTCCTTGATGAACGGGGACATCGCGTCCAGGCCCACCTCCACACGGTTCTGGTCGTAGAAGGTGGCCAGCTCGGAGCCATCGTTCGCCAGAATCTTCGTGGACTGGGCCGGCGCGCCGATCTCCAGTTCCCCCGGCAGATCATCAAAAAAGCTGATAGAACTGCTTGCGGTGTTTCCTGTGAGGGCGACGGCGGGAACCATCAGCCCCGCTACCAGGACACCACAAATGGCGCTCACACCAAGGAAAAGTACTAGCTTTCCCAGGGTGGTGGCGGTATCGAAAAGGGGGTTCTTCTGTGCTGCCATTTTTCCAGTTTACCGGCACGGGCTAATCTTTCTTTCATGACCAAATGGGAGTACGCCACGATTCCGCTCATCATCCACGCCACGAAGGCCATCCTCGACCAGTGGGGGGCTGACGGCTGGGAGCTGGTCCAGGTTGTCCCCGGGCCCGATGGAAACGGCCTGGTTGCCTACCTGAAGAGGGAGAAGGCATAGCCATGGATTCCGCACAGAACCAAGCAACTTCGGCCATCGAGGCACGTCTGGCCGAGCTGGGCCTGGCCCTGCCCGCCGTCGCCGCACCCGTGGCCGCCTACGTGCCCGCCGTCGTCTCCGGCAACCACGTCTACACCTCCGGGCAGCTGCCGTTTATTGACGGCAAACTCACAGCTACGGGCAAGGTCGGCGCCGAGGGCGTTTCCCCCGAGGAGGCCAAGGCCCTGGCCGCCACCTGCGCCATCAACGCGCTGGCCGCCGTCAAGAGCGTCATCGGCAACCTGGACCGCGTCACCCGCATCGTGAAGGTCGTGGGCTTCGTGTCCTCCGATCTTTCCTTCACCGGCCAGCCCGGCGTCATCAACGGCGCCTCCGAGCTGCTGGGCGAGGTTTTTGGCGAGAAGGGCGTGCACTCGCGCTCCGCGGTGGGTGTCGCGGTGCTGCCGCTGGATTCCCCGGTAGAGGTAGAGCTGATTGCTGAATTCGAGTAACAACGCTGCGGGCGCCAAGCCCCCAGCAAAGCGGTTCTTCCCGCTCCACCCCGACCAGCGGGAGGCCGCCCAGGCCTGGGTGGACTTCGGTGGACGAACCCCCAGCAAGCCACGTTTCGCCTCCTCGGTGGTGCTGCTCAAGGACGGTCCGTCCGGCCTGCAGACCTATCTTGGCTATCGCAGCGGCGCCTCGCCGCTGGGGATCGTTGCCTTCCCCGGCGGCAGCATCGAAACCGCCGACGACGACGCCATGGACTGGGTGGGCCCCTCGCCCGCCCAGTGGGCCAAGTCGATGGGCATGGACGACGAGGTGCTGGCCCGCCGGCACGTGGTGGCGGCGATCCGGGAAACCTTCGAGGAAACCGGCATCCTGCTGGCCGGCCCCGATGCATCCTCCCTGGTGGAGGGTGTGCAGAGCGCCGAGTGGATGAAGGCCCGCGAGGCCATCGCCGCCCAGGACAAGACCTTTGCGGAGATGCTGGGGCGGCGTGGGCTGGCCCTGCGCACCGATCTGCTCAAGCCGCTGGTCAACTGGGTCAGCCCTGACTTCATGCACCGGCGCTTCAACACCCGCTACTTTGCCGCTGCCGCTCCCGTGAACCAGGAGCCGGCGTTGCTTCAGAGCAAGGGTGTCTGGGGCCGCTGGGTGTGCGCCGGGGATCTGGTGGCCGGCCGCGCGGGCACGGCCCTGGGCGATGAGATCGGCGCACCCAACACCGTTGGCCTGACCCTGGAGGAGCTGACGGTTCCGGGGGCGGAGATCATCCTGGAGAAGGTGGCGGCGGCCCGCGGCTGCATCGCCTACCTGAACCACAAGCGCCCCACCGTGGCCTACCAGCCCCGGCTGGTGCACGCGGAGGACCAGTTCCTCCTCGAGGTGGACGTGGCCCCGGCCTCGGAAGGCGCCGCGGCCCGCGAACGCTAGCCCCCGCCGCCGGGTGGCGGGGTTCGGCCGCCGGGCTCCAGCCCGGCGGCCGGTCCTTGCTCGGCAGCAGATTCCAGGTGCGCGGCCTTGGCCAGAATGTTCCTTGCCATCGAGGGGAAGATGAGCCCGTGGAAGGGTAGGATGGCCCACCAGTAGAGCTTTCCCAGCACACCGCGGGGGAAGTAGATGGCGCGCTGGATGTAGACGGTGCCGCCGCCGTCGGGCTCGGCGGCGAACTCCAGCCAAGCATCGCCGGGTACCTTCATTTCGGCCCGCAGGCGCAGCAGATGCCCTGGCTCCAGGGTTTCCACCCGCCACCAGTCCACGGCGTCGCCGGGCTGAAGCCGGGAGGCGTGCCGCCGCCCGCGGTTGTGCCCCGCACCGCCCACCAGCTTGTCGGCGAGGCCGCGGACCACCCAGGCGGCCGGCCAGGAGTACCAGCCATTGAGGCCCCCAATGCCCTCAATGACCGCCCAGACGTGGCGCGGGGCCACCGTGCTGCGGCGTTCCCGCCTGTCGGTGTAGACGCTCTGGCCCGCCCATTCCGGGTCGCTGGGCAGCGGCTGGGAGGGGGCATTGCCCGAGGCCGAGGCCCACGTGGTCTCCACGGTGCCCGCGTCGATCTTGCCCAGTGCGAGCCGCAGCGACTCCCGGTAGCCGGTCAATCCGCCGTCGGGCCTGGGAATGACCCCATCGATGTCGTGCTCGCCCGCCACGGCGTCGTTCTGCAGCGACTCCACCAGGGGAACGGCCATGGAATGGGGGATGGGCGTCGCCAACGCCACCCACCAGCCGGCCAGTTTGGGCGCGGGGATGGGCAGGGCAAAGACGTAGCGCTGGGACAGGCCGGCCTCATGCGCGTAGCCGTACATCATCGCCGCATAGGTGAAGGTTTCCCCCGAACCGATGTCAAAGGTGCGGTTCAGCGCCGCCGGCAGCGACGGTGCAGCCACCAGATAGTGCAGGACATCGCGGATGGCGATGGGTTCCACCAGGTTGGCAACCCAGCTGGGGGCCGGCATCAACGGCAGGTTCTCGGTCAGATGCCGAACCATTTCGAACGACGCCGATCCGGAGCCGGTGATGATCCCGGCCTGGAAGACGACGGCGGGAACGGCGCCGGCGAGGAACGTTTCACCGACGGCGGCGCGCGAGCGCATGTGGGTTGAGAGGTGGTCGCCCTTGCGGTGCAGGCCGCCCAGATAGACGATGCGCTTGACGTGGGCGGTTTCGGCGGCAGCGGCCATCGCCGCGGCCTGCCGGAGTTCCATGGCCTCAAAATCCCGGCCGGAGCCCATTGAATGGACCAGATAGAAGACTGTGTGGACGCCGCCGAGGGCGGCGGGCAGGGATTCCGGGATGCTCAGATCACCCTGGACGATCTCGACGTCGTCGCGCCAGGGCACCCCTGCCAGCTTCCCGGGGGAGCGGACCAGCAGCCTGACCGTGTACCCGGCGGCCAGCAGGAGCGGGACCAGGCGGCCGCCCACATACCCGGTTGCACCGGTGGCCAGCACCAATGAGGGATTCGTCACCGCCGTGCACCCCCTTCAATGGTGGTGGGTGTTCCGCCACGTTGCTGGTGGGCGGAAGCCCGGCGCTGGTGGGCTGAAGGAGGAATACGATGGATGCTATGCCCAGCAGTGCCCACCCCCCCAAGAGAGCCGCCGCCGCGGATCCGCCGACGCATCCGTCCGGCGGCCCTCCCCAGCGCCAGGACTACGCTGGGCTGGATGTGCTGATGATGCTGCGGGCCTTCACCGTCGAAGCCGAACGCTACGTCGAGGCGGCGGGCAGGGCCGCCGGCCTCTCCCGCCGCGAGATGCACGCCCTCAACGCTGTCATGGGGGCGGAGCGGAACGGTGCCGCCATTACGCCCGGGGCGCTTGCCGAGGAGCTGATGCTTAGTTCCGCGGCCACCACCGCTGTGATCGACAGGCTTGGCGCCTCCGGCCATTTGGTGCGCAGCAGAAGCGCCCGGGACCGGCGCTCGGTGGACATTGGCTCCACGCCCAGCGCGCGTGAAACCGGAGCCGCGGCGTTCGTCCCGATGGCGCGG
Source organism: Arthrobacter sp. 35W (assembly GCF_000482545.1). GTDB lineage: Bacteria > Actinomycetota > Actinomycetes > Actinomycetales > Micrococcaceae > Specibacter. The sequence continues at coordinate 589,593 of NZ_KI519455.1, read as the reverse complement.
GAGATGATGGCGGTGATCGGCCGGCGCAGCGAAGCCGAATTGGCCGTCCTGCGGGAGCTCGTCCCCGAACTGACCCAGGCCATTGGCCGCGCCCGTTCCACGGTGTCCGGCTCGCCGGAGTTCCCGGGCTCCCCGGCATCGCCAGGCCGGGCGGCGGACCCTCATGGGAGCACCAGCCCCTCCAGTTGAGGCAGCTGCAGCGCCATCCACGGGCTGAAGGCCCACGGTGCGGCGGCCACTGCAGCGCGCAGTCCGGCGGCATCCACCCATCTGCACTCCGCCACCTCGCCGGGGTTTGGCACCGGATCCGTGGCGCACCGGGCCGAGTAGACCGGGCAGAATTCGTTCTCCACAATCCCCGAGGCATCGGTGGCGCGGTAGCTGAAATCGGGCAGCAGCAGCCGCAGGTCCACCACGGTGATCCCCAGTTCCTGGCGCCCACGCCGCCGCACTGCGTCCCCGCTGTCTTCGCCCGGGGCCGGGTGCCCGCAAAATGAGTTGGTCCAGACGCCGGGCCAGGTCTTCTTGCCCAGGGCGCGCCGCGTCACCAGCAGTTCGCCGGCAGGGTTGAAGACGTAGGCCGAAAAGGCCAGATGCAGCGGTGTGGCTGTCGAATGGACGGTGTCCTTGTCCGCCGCGCCGACGGCAGCCCCGAAGCGGTCAAGGAGGACCACCTGCTCGGGAGCGGCCATCTGCCGCGTGGACGTGCTCATAGAATCCACCATACAACTATCTCGATTTTCGAAATACTTTCCTGTTTACTGAAGCTATGACTCTCGGATTCCCCGATGAACTAGAGGCAGTGTCCGACGACACCGCCGAGGTGGACCGTGTGCTTGACGAGTTCTTCGAGCACGGCATGGCGAGGGCGGGCGGGCTGGACGGCGTCTACACCACCATGTGGCAGCTGCTGCGCAAAAGCGCGGGAGGTGGAAAGCGGCTGCGGCCGAAGCTGGTGATGGCAAGCTACGCGGGTCTGGGCGGCCGCGACCTAGGCGCCGCGGCGCAGGTGGGTGCCGCGTTTGAGCTGCTGCACACCGCGCTGGTGATCCACGACGACGTCATCGACAATGATTTCCGGCGCAGGGGACGCCCCAACATTGCGGGGCACTACAGGTCCTCCCTGGCCGTGGCTGGGCTGGACAGCCGCGCCGCCGACCACCGGGGCCAGTCGGCGGCAATCATTGCCGGAGACCTTGCGCTGGCCGGTGCCTTCACCCTGCTGGGCCGCACCGATGTGGCAGCGCCGGTGCGTGCGAAACTTTTGGACCTCCTGGATGAAGCCGTTTTCTCCTCGGCCGCCGGAGAGATGCTGGATCTGGCCTATTCCGCCCTGGGGCCGGGCTCCGCCTTCGGAAAGGGGCCGGATGCCCACGCGGTGCTGGGCATGACCCGGCTCAAGACGGCCGTCTACTCCTTCGAGGCGCCGCTGCGCGCCGGTGCCATTCTGGCCGGCGCCGGCGCCCATGTGGAGGACACCCTGGCAGCAATCGGCGAGAACACCGGTGTGGCCTACCAACTGGTGGACGATCTGCTGGGCGTCTTCGGAAAGAGTTCGACCACCGGCAAGAGCACCACCAGCGACCTCGCGGAAGGCAAGTTCACCTTGCTGATGGCCCATGCCGCGGGGACGCGTGAATGGTCCGAGATTGCCAGGATCCAGCGCAAGAGTGAACCATCCAGCCAGGACTTTGCGGACATCCGCAGGCTGCTGGAGCAGTGCGGAGCCCGGGACCACGTCCAGGCCGTTGCCGCCGCGTACGCCCAGCGGGGCCGGGAGCTGCTCACCTCGTCCGGGCTGGGGGCTCCCCTGCAGGCAGCCATCGAGGGGCTGTTGGCCGAGGCCACCGCGAGGAACCACTGATGAATGCCAAGGCTGCGCACCAGCTCTACAGCGAGGTCGCACACGAGGCCGCTGCCGTGGTGATCCGCAGATACTCCACATCCTTCGCCCTGGCGAGCCGGCTGCTGGCCGCCCCCATGCGCCGGCACGTGGAAAACATCTATGCGCTGGTGCGCATTGCCGATGAAATCGTCGACGGCGCGGGGGAGCAGGCCGGTGCCAGCCCGGAACGCATCCGGGAATGCCTGGACCAGCTTGAACAGGAGCTGATGGTGGCTGTGGAGAGTGGATATTCGGGAAACCTGGTGGTCCACGCCTTTGCGTTGACGGCCCGGGAGGTGGGCATAGACGCATCCCTCACCACGCCCTTCTTCGCCTCCATGCGCCGTGACCTGGCGGCTGGGTTGCATTCGGCCGAGAGCTTTGCCCAGTACGTCCACGGTTCGGCCGAAGTGGTGGGGCAGATGTGCCTGCGTGGGTTTCTGCTCGGCGAGGCGATTGCCCCGGATCGGTTCGCCGTCCTGGACCATGGTGCGTGCAGGCTTGGCGCCGCGTTCCAAAAGGTCAACTTTCTGCGCGATCTGGAACAGGACTACCGTGGCCGGGGGCGCAGCTACTTTCCCGACCTTGACCCGGGGAGGGTGAGCGAAGGGGAAAAGGACCTCCTGCTGGCAGACATCCGCAGTGATCTTGGGGTGGCGGCGGCAGCCATCTGGCAACTGCCCCATGGCTGCCGCAGCGCGGTCGAGGCCTCGCTGCTGTTGTTCAGCGAACTGGCCGACAGGCTGGAGCGCACCCCGGCGGGGACGCTGCTCGGCAACCGTGTGAGTGTGCCGAACCACGTCAAACTGAAGCTGGTGGCGCTGGCCCTGCTCCGGCACCGGACCGTCCGCTGGGGCGGCGCCGACGCCCGGAGGGCCGCAGCATGAGGGCGCCCCGCGTTGCCGCCATCGAACCAGGCAGGCACATCGCCGTCGTGGGTGCCGGCATCAGCGGCCTGGCGGTGGCGGCCCTGCTGGTGCGGGAAGGGTTCAAGGTCACCGTGCTGGAACAACAGGACCAGGTGGGCGGACGGGCCGGCCGCTGGGAGCAGGACGGATTCCGGTTCGACACGGGTCCCTCCTGGTATCTGATGCCCGAGGTCTTTGACCACTTCTTCCGGTTGCTCGGGACCTCGACACAGGAGCAGTTGGACCTCACCACCCTGGACCCCGGATACCGCGTCTACTTCGAACACCACGATGAGCCGGTGGACGTACGCCAGGGCCGGCAGCGGAACATTGCCCTCTTCGAGGGCATTGAACCGGGCTCCGGGCGGAGGCTCGCGGCCTATTTGGACTCGGCCCGCAAGAGCTATGACCTGGCCAGAAGGCACTTCCTTTACACCTCGTTCGCCTCATTCCTGCCGCTGCTCAACCGTGAGGTGCTGGCCAACGTTCCAGCCCTGCTGTCCCAACTCCTGCTTCCGCTGGACGGCTTTGCGGCACGGTGCTTCCGAGACAACCGGCTGCGCCAGATCCTGGGGTATCCGGCGGTGTTTCTGGGCACTTCGCCGTCGGACGCGCCCAGCCTCTACCACCTGATGAGCCACCTGGACCTGGCCGACGGCGTCCAGTACCCCGCCGGAGGGTTCGGGACCATCATTGACGCCATCGAGGCCCTGGCCCGGGACGGCGGGGCCAGGATCCGGACAGGGGCGCGGGTGCGCTCCCTGGTCACGGAAAACCGCCGGGGGAGGGCCGCCGTGACAGGCCTCCGCTTCACCGACGGCAACGGCGAACACGTTCTGGCGGTGGACGCCGTCGTCTCCGCGGCGGACCTGCACCACACCGAAACGGCGCTGCTGCCGCGGAATCTGCAGACCTATCCCGAACGGTATTGGGGGCACAAGGTGGCCGGCCCCGGTGCGCTGCTGGTGTTTCTGGGTGTCAGTGGTCCGCTTCCCCGGCTGGGCCACCACACCCTGTTCTTCGCCGAGGACTGGAAGTCGAATTTTGGCGATATTTTCGGTCCAGCTCCGAAGATTCCCGAACCGGCATCCATCTACGTCTGCAGGCCCAGCGCCACCGATCCATCCACGGCGCCAGAGGGATCTGAGAATCTGTTTGTGCTGGTTCCGATTCCCGCGGATCCGGGCCTGGGACGCGGCGGCATGTCGGGGGCGGGGAATGCCGTGCTGGAGGCGCTGGCGGACCGCGTGATTGCGCAGATTGCCGTGTGGTCCCGAACGCCGGACCTCGCAGAGCGGATCACCGTTCGGCGCACGGTGGGGCCCGGGGACTTCGCCACAGAGCTCAATGCCTGGCGGGGTACGGCGCTGGGCCCGGCCCATGTGCTGCGGCAGAGCGCCTTCCTGCGCAGCAGCAACAAGAGTGCCAAGGTGGACGGCCTCTACTATTGCGGTTCGTCAACGAGGCCAGGCATTGGACTGCCCATGTGCCTGATCAGTGCCGAGATCCTCCTCAAGCGGCTGCGTGGGGACACCAGCACGGGGCCGTTGCCCGAACCACCGGCCCGCCGGCGGGCGGACAGCAGAAAGGGTGCCGCATCGTGAACCTGCTCTATTTGGGGGTGCTGCTGGCGTCCCTGGCCGGCATGGTCCTGCTGGACTGGCGCCATGCCCTGTTCTTTTGGGCCGCGCCGGTGCGGGCGGCGGTGGTGATGGCAGCGTCCCTGGCGTTCTTCCTCAGCTGGGACCTGGCAGGCATCGGGCTGGGGATCTTCCAACGTGGCCATCCCGGGGCGCAATCCGGAGTGCTGGTGGCGCCGCAGCTGCCCCTGGAAGAAGTGTTCTTCCTGGTCTTCCTCGGCTACCTGGCGATGAACATCTTCCTGTTGGCCTCGCGCCGGCTCGCCACGGGGCGGTTTGCGCCGCCGGGGGCCGCCCCGGCGGACCACCGCACGCACGCCTCGACCCCCGGCGCATCCGGCCGGGCAGGGCGGCGGAGCCGGCCATGACCTACTGGACCCTGAACGCCGTCTTCCTGGCCGTGTCCGCCGTCCCCGCCGTCGTGCTCTGGCTGCAGGGCCGCCGGCCAGGGGCAGCACCGCGCGCGCTTCGGCCCGTGGCGAAGGCCACCGGCGCCACGGCTCTGGTGCTGTTCGTGTTGACGGTTGTCTTCGACAACGTGATGATTTCAGCGGGGCTGTTCAGCTACGCCCCGGAGCTCATCTCCGGATGGACCATCGGGCTGGCCCCGGTGGAGGATTTTGCCTACATTGTGGGCGCGGCCCTGCTCCTGCCCTCGCTGTGGACGCTGCTGTCACCCGGTACTGCCCAGGAGGCCCGGTGAGCGCTCCGCGGGCAGCAACCCTGCCGCTGAAACTGCTGGTGGCCTCACGCCCCGTGTCCTGGGTGAACACTGCCTTCCCCTTTGCGGCTGCCTACCTGCTCGGAACGGGCCGTGTTGACCTGACACTTGTGCTGGGCACGTTGTACTTCCTGGTGCCCTACAACCTGGCCATGTACGGGATCAACGATGTCTTCGACTATGAATCCGACATCCGCAATCCACGCAAGGGCGGGGTCGAGGGGGCGGTGCTGGAACGCAGCCTTCACCGCGGGACGCTCGTTGCCGCCATCGCTGCCAACGTTCCGTTTCTTGCCTATTTGTGGGCCGTGGGCTCGTGGGCTTCCGGCACGGTGCTGGCCCTGAGCGTCTTCGCGGTGGCGGCCTACAGTGCACCGCGGCTGCGGTTCAAGGAGCGGCCCTTCCTGGACTCCGCCATCTCCAGCTTCCATTTTGCCAGCCCGGCGCTGTTCGGCGCCGCCTTGTCCGCAACCCAGCCCACGGCCGGGCTGTTGGCCGTGCTGGGCGGATTCTTCCTCTGGGGCATGGCCAGCCACGCCTTCGGTGCCGTGCAGGACATTGCCGCCGACCGCGAGGGCGGTGTGGGCTCAATTGCCACGGTCATTGGCGCGGCAGCCACCGTCCGCCTCGCGGTCCTCTTCTACGCATTGGCCGGGCTCTTGATGCTCGCCGCCGGCTGGCCAGGCGCCCTGGCCGGCCTGCTGGTGCTGCCCTACATCGCCAACATCCTGCCGTACCGCTCTTTGCACGATGCCGACTGCGAAGGCAGCAACAGCGCCTGGAAAAGGTTCCTGTGGCTGAACTACGCCACAGGGTTCCTGGTGACCATGCTGATGATCTGGTTTGCCGCCGTCGCCCGTTAAGCACAACTGTCCCGCACCTATCGCTTGCTTGGAGCCTGTTTAGGGGCTCCAATCGGACGATATCTGCGGGACAGTTGTGCGTTGGGCCTAGCGGGAGCGCTGGCGCAGACGGTTGACGTCCAGGATGACGACGGCGCGGGCCTCCAGGCGCAGCCAGCCGCGCTGGACGAACTCGGCCAGGGCCTTGTTGACGGTTTCACGCGAGGCACCCACCAGCTGGGCCAGCTCCTCCTGCGTGAGCTCGTGTGCCACCAGGATGCCGTCCGTGGCGGGGCGGCCGAAGCGGTCTGCCAGATCCAGAATGGCCTTGGCCACGCGGCCGGGGACATCGGAGAAGACCAGGTCGGAGAGGTTGTCGTTGGTGCGGCGCAGACGGCGGGCCAGGGCCTGCAGCAGCTGCATGGAGACCTCCGGGCGCTGGCGCAGCAGGGCGTTCAGGCTCTCGTTCTTCAACCCGGCCAGGCGCGTCTCCGAGACGGCCGTGGCGGTGGTGCTGCGGGGGGCCGGGTCAAACAGGGCCATCTCGCCGAAGAGCTCGCCCGGGCCGAGGATGGCCACCAGCGACTCGCGGCCGTCGGGGGAGGTGCGGCCAAGCTTCACCTTGCCGGAGACGATGAAGTACAGCTGGTCGCCCTGGTCGCCCTCGCGGAATACGGAGGCTCCGCGGGACAGATCCACCTCGGCCAGCTCGTCCGTCAGCAAGGCGAATGCCTCATCGTCGAGTGTGGCAAAAAGCGGTGCGCGGCGCAGTACCTCGATGTCCATGAAATCTCCTGAATGTGTAGCCAATGTGCGTGTCCTTGCTACTGATTGTTTCAGATTTTAGGGTTTTTTGTGACCAATTTGGCATCCGGGGGCGGTGTCGGACCCTTCAGCGGCCCCTCGGATGCCCTCGTTGAGGGTTTGCCCAGCCTTGCGCTGTATGATCCTCACTCCGGGCCGGTGGACGGCTGGGCTGGAATTCCGGCGGTGGCCGCCACTGTGGAAAGTGCCGGCCCGGCAGGATTGGCAGCCGCGCCCGGGCAATCTTGAGGGAGCTATGTTCGGATTTACTGTGCTCGATGTGGTGCTGCTGCTGTGGCTTTTCGGCCAGCTGGTCTATGGGCTGCGGGTTGGCCTGGTGGCCAGCCTCGGCGGCCTGGCCGGTTTCGCCGCCGGCGCCGCGGCAGCCTTCCTTGCCGTGCCGTTCATCAGCCCGCTGGCCGGTGACAGCGGCTGGCGCACGGCTCTGGTGATCGGCTCGACTGTACTGTTCATTGTGGTGGGCCATGGCGTAGGAATCAGGCTTGGATCCCTGTTGGGGCGCGGCGTACGGTTCCAACCCGTCCGCGCGGTCAACCGCCTGCTGGGCGGCGTGCTCAACGTGCTGGTCGGGGCGCTGGTCCTCTCGCTGCTCGCCTTTGGTGTGGGAAACCTCGGTGTCCCGTTCCTGTCCACGGCCCTGGCCGACTCCCAGGTGATCCGCAACATCGATAAGTTCACCCCTGACCCGGTCAAGGCAGCCGCGGCCCAGCTGCGGTCGCTGGTGCTCGATGAGGGCATCCCTCAGATTCTGGGCCAGCAGAACGCACCCGTGCTGGCGGCGCCGCCTGACTCCAGCGTCAACACCGAGGCGCTCAATTCCGCCTCGGGCGCCGTGGTCAAGATCACCGGCGCGGCCTTCCAGTGCGGGCAGAACCAGACCGGATCCGGATTCGTCGTTTCAGCTGACCGCGTAGTCACGAACGCCCATGTGGTGGCCGGCGTGGACGCCCCGGTGGTCGAATTGCGCGGCGGACGGTCGGTTCCCGGGCGTGTGGTGTTCTTCGACCCGCAGAAGGATCTCGCCGTCGTCGCCGTTGACTCCCTGGGCGTGGCACCGCTGCCGCTTGGCCCGGAGCTTGTCCCCGGAGCCGGCGCGGCCTTTGCCGGCTACCCCCTGGGTGGGCCGTTCCAGATGCGCCCGGCCGCCGTCGCGAGTGTGGGGCCGCTGATGGTGCCGGACATCTACGGGGCCAACCCCGCTCCGGCGCAGGTCTACCAGTTGGCCGGCAATGTGCAGCCCGGCAACTCCGGCGGGCCGATGTTCGACACCGCCGGCAACGTGGTGGGCGTCATCTTCGCCAAGGCCACCTCCGCCGACAACGTTGGCTTCGCCTTCACCATGGACGAGCTGGGCCCGGTGGCCGCAGCCGCCCCCGCCCTGTCCAACCAGGTCTCCTCCGGCCACTGCACCGCCAAGTAGCCCGCCCAACTAGGTGACACTTGTGACACATTTTTTCGCAGTTTTCGTGCGATAGCTGTCACCCAGTTGGGTCAGGGGAGGGTGTGGGCCAGGTAGTCGATGGCCAGGACATAGCCGTGGACGCCGGCGCCGACGATCACCGAATCCACCACGGGGGAGAGGTAGGAGTGGTGGCGGAATTCCTCGCGCTTGTGGACGTTGGAGATGTGGACCTCGACGGCGGGCAGCGCCACCGAGGCCAGGGCATCGCGCAGCGCCACTGAGGTGTGCGTGTACGCGCCGGCGTTGATGACAATGCCCGACGCCGTCTCCCGGGCCGCGTGGATGGCGTCCAGCAGGTCGCCCTCATGGTTGGACTGGATGCAATCGGCCTCGAAGCCGTGCCCGGCGGCCGCGCCAATGGCGAGCTGCTCGACGTCGTCCAGGGTTGCGGTGCCGTAGATGCCCGGCTCGCGGGTGCCCAGCAGGTTCAGGTTGGGGCCGTTGATCACCAGAATGGTGCCGCGAGGGGCAGAAGTGGAAGTCATGGCTTAACTATGCCGCACGGGGTTGACGGGCCTGCTAATCTACACGTGTAGACAGTGTTGCACTACGCCACCCTCCCCGAAAGGACCATCCATGGGCATCTCCCTGGGCATCGTCGGCGCCGGCCAGTTCGCCGGCCACTTCGCCAAACTCTTCAAGCTGCACCCCGAGGTGGAGAACGTGTTCATCACCGACCTGCTGCCCGAGCGCGCGCAGGCCACTACTGAGCGGTACGACCTCACCGGCACCATGGAAAGCTTCGAGGCCATGCTGGCCTCCGACGTGGACGCCGTCGCCATCTTCACCCAGCGCTGGACCCACGGCCCGCTGGTGCTCGCCGCCCTGCGCGCCGGCAAGCACGTGTACTCGGCCGTGCCCATGGCCATCTCCGAGGAGGAGATCGCCGCCATCATCGAGGCCGTCCGCGAGACGAAGCTGACCTACATGATGGGGGAGACCAGCTACTACAACCCGGCCACCGTCTACGCCCGCAAGCAGCAGGCCGAGGGCCGCTTCGGCCGCGTCTTCTACACCGAGGGCGACTACGTCCACGACATGGATCTGGGGTTCTACTCCGCCTACGAGTACAGCGGCGGCGAGGCGTGGAAGAGCACTGCCAGCTACCCTCCCATGCTCTACCCGACCCACTCCGTGGGCGGCGTGCTGGGCGCCATCGATGCGCACGCCGTGAGCGTCAGCTGCATCGGCGTGAAGGACCAGCGCGGCGACGGCGTCTTCGACAAGGACGTCAGCATGTTCGACAACGATTTCTCCAACGCCACGGCGCTGTTTGAAATGAACGACGGCGGCGCCATGCGGATCAACGAGATGCGCCGGGTGGGCTACCCGTCCCACATCCGCGAATCCCGCTTCCGCTTCTTCGGCACCGAGGCCAGCTTTGAGCAGCTCGCCCAGACCGCCGTCTGGCAGGACAAGGAGACAGTTACGGACGTCTCCGAGCTGATCGACACGAAGCCGACGCTGGCCCTGGACGACCCGTCGCTGGCCGATGTCGACCCGTCGCTGCGCGATGCCTTCGTCTCCGGCATGGCCCCGGTCCACGACGGCGCCCGCCTGCCCCGGGAGTTCCTGGGCGCCGGCAACGGCCACGAGGGCAGCCACCACTTCCTGGTGGATGACTTCGTGACGGCCGTGGCCACCGGCTCCATGCCGCCGGTGAATGCCTGGACCGCCGCCCGCTTCACGCTGCCGGGCATCATTGCACACCAGTCGGCACTGCAGCGCGGCGAGCGGTTGGACATCCCGGACCACGGTGACGCGCCGGCCAGCCTCTAAGAGGAGCCTGGGCCCAGCCGTGTCCGGACACCGGCCACGGCTGGGGCCCAGCCCTTCGCTAGCATGGAGCCCATGACCAAAACCCCCGCCACGCGCCCCACGGCAACCCGCGCGGATGTGGCCCGGCACGCCGGGGTGAGCTCCGCCGTCGTCAGCTACGTGGTGAACAACGGGCCCCGCCCGGTGGCACCGGCCACACGGGAGCGTGTCCTGGCGGCCATCGCGGCGCTGGGCTACCGGCCCAATGCCGCAGCGCGGGCGCTGCGGCTGGGGTCCGCGGAGATGATCGGCCTGGTCATCCCCGACAACCGGAATCCCTTCATCAACGAGCTGGCCCATGCCGTGGAGGTCGCGGCCGCCGCCCGGGGCCACGTGATGGTTCTGGCCAACTCGGACGGCTCGGCGGCCATCGAGGAGGCGCAGCTGCGCAACCTTGCCGCGCGGCAGGTGGACGGGCTGCTGCTGATTTCCGTTGGCGCAACGGTGGATCCGGCGGCACTGGCCTCGCTGGAGGTCCCCGTGGTGCTGCTGGACCGCGGGTCCGGGACCGAGGGGTTTGGCTCCGTGGGCACCGATCTGTACGCCGGCGCCGTGGCGGGGGTGGAGCACTTGCTGGGGCATGGACACCAGAACATTGGGCTGGCCATCGGCGTCGCCTCCGACGGCCGGCTGGACGGTCGGGAGCGCGGCTTCCGGGATGCGCTGGCCGCGGCTTCTCTGCCGCCGGGGCCGGTGGTGCGGGCCGCGTTCACGCGCGACGGCGGCTACCGGGCCGGGCGGCAGCTGCTGGCCGGTGGACGGCCGACGGCGGTGTTTGCCAGCTCCGACATGCAGGCGGTGGGCATGCTGCACGCCTTCCACGAGGCGGGGGTGCGCGTTCCGGATGACATCGCCGTTGTCTCCTTTGACGGCTCTCCGGAGGCTGAATTCTGCTGGCCGCCGCTGACCACGCTGGCCCAGCCCGTGGCCGCAATGGCCGAGGCGGCGGTGGATGCCCTGCTGGGTGGACCTTCCGCGGAGCCGCGCCACCATGCCTTCGATGCGCAGCTGGTGATCCGGCGCTCCTGCGGCTGCGCTTAGGAACCCGGGACGTCCACCAGCCGCAGCCGCACATGCTGGCGCAGCACGCGCTGGGCCTCGATGGCCAGCCCGGAATCGGAGATGACCTCGTCCACATCATCCAGCCGGGCAATGGTGCTGATGCCCATGACGCCCCATTTGCTCTCGTCGGCCAGCACCACCACCCGCCGCGAGGCCTCGATCAAGGCCCGGTCCGTGTCGGCCTCCTGCAGGTTGGGCGTGGTGAACCCCGCCACCGCATCCACGCCGTGGACGCCCAGAAACAACAGGTCCATGTGCAGCTGCCGGATGGAGGCGACGGCGATGGTCCCCACCAAGGCATCCGACGGCGTACGCTCGCCGCCGGTGAGGATGACGGTGGTGGCAGCCTTGGCCGCACGGAAGACCTCCGAAATGGGCACCGAGTTGGTGACGACCGTCAGGTCCGGCACGGTGGTGAGGTATTTGGCCAACACCCACGTGGTGGTCCCGGCGCTGAGGCCAATGGCCATGCCGGGCTTGACCATCTTGGCGGCATCGCGGGCGATGGCGTGCTTTTCGCCCTGGCCCTGGGTGGATTTGAGGTCGAACCCTGGCTCGTGGGTGCTGACGCCTGTGTGGATCTTGGCCCCGCCGTGGATCTTTTCGAGCAGGCCGGCATCCTCCAAGGCATCTATGTCCCGCCTGACCGTCATGAGCGAGACGTCGAACATCTTGGCCAGGGCGGCGACGCTGACCACACGCTCACGCTGAACAGCGTCAACAATGGCCGAACGTCTGGTGTCGGCAAGCATTTCTACCTCACTTCGTTGTGGCGGTGGGGTGCGTGTTTTGGCCGGGACGGCCAAAACACGCACCAATAGGCTATGTGGTGCCCAGCCGCGGGGCATCATGCTCCCTGTCCGTGCGGGCTTAGCCTTTGCTGGAGCCCAGGGTCAGTCCGGCCACGAAGTGGCGTTGGAGGGCGATGTACACGATCAGGGTCGGGATGACGGTGATGGTGGCGCCGGCGGCGAGGAGGTTGTAGTTGGAGAGGAAGGTGCCCTGGAGGTTGTTGATGGCGGTGGTGACCGGGAGCCTGTCGCCGGATTGGATGAACAGCAGCGGCCAGAAGTAGTCGTTGTAGATGAAGATGACCTGCAGGGTGGCCATCGCGGCCAGGGCGGGCCGGCACAGGGGCAGGATGATCGACCAGTACTGGCGCCAGAGCCCGGCCCCGTCGACCAGGGCCGCCTCGGTCAGGTCCGGGGAGAGGGCCTTCATGTAGTTGGAGAGCACGAAGGTGCAGAACCCGATCTGGAAGGCGGTGTTGGCCAGGATGACCGAGAGGTAGGTGTTGAGCAGGTTGCCGGAGTCGGAGAACCAGTAGGGGACCTGGAGGAGTTTGAACATTTCAAACAACGGGGTCGCCAGGACCTGCGGGGGCAGCAGGTTGCCGGCGGTGAACATGATCAGCAGGGTGATGTTGAACTTCCAGGACACCCGGCTGACGGCGAAGGCCATCATGGAGGAGAACAGCAGGACCAGGATGATCGTGGGGATGGTGATGATCAGGGAGTTGCCGAAGTAGCGCAGGAACCCGCCCTGGGTCCAGGCGGTGGCGAAGTTGTCGAAGTTGAAGGCCCCGCCGAGGCTGAAGTACCCGTATTTGTCGGTGTCGGCCTTGGGGCGCAGCGCGGTGAACAGGGCCCAGCCCAGGGGCACCATCCACATCACGGCCATGACGGTGAGGAAGATGTGGGTGCCGTAGTGGCGTTTGCCGGCGCCCCTGGTGCCGGGCAGGGCGGTGCGGGGGCGCAGGATCGAGGGTGTGCTGGTCATGATTTGCTTTCCTTCCCAAAGGTGCGGGACAGGTAGATGATGATCGGCACCAGGGAGACCACCAGCAGGATCACGGCGAAGGCGGAGCCGATGCCGATGGACTGGCCCTCTCCGACGAGGTAGGTGATGACCAGGGCGCTGATGAGTTCGAGCCCGTTGGTGCCCTTGTTGATGACCCAGACGACGTCGAAGGCGCGCAGGGACTCGATGATGGTGATGACCACGATCACGATGTTCACCGGCCGCATGGCCGGGAACACGACGCGGAAGAATGTTTGCACGGCGTTGGCGCCGTCCAGGGAGGCGGCCTCGCGCAGGGACCCGTCGACACCCTTCAGCCCGGCCAGGTACAGGATCATGACGTAGCCGGCGTGGCGCCAGGTCGCGGCGATCATGGCGGCCCAGATGTTCACGCTGGGGTCTCCGAACCAGTCCACGGCTTGGGGTGTGCCGGCGGTGCCCAGGACGAAGTTCAGCAGGCCGTTGTCCTTTTGGTAGAACAGCTGCCAGATGATGCCGACCAGGGCCAGGGAGAGCATGACGGGGACGAAGAAGATGCTTTGGTAGATCTTCGAGCCGCGGATGTTCTGGTCCAGCAGCACGGCCAGCAAAAGGCCCAGCGGGGTGGCGACGACGGCCAGAAAGAGCAGCCAGAGGATGTTGTGCTGCACGGCGGGCCAGAACGCGGGGCTGTCGTTGAAGACGTATTGGTAGTTCGCCAGGCCGGCGGCGCGGATGTTCTCCAGCGACAGGCCGTTCCAGCGGGTGAAGGAGAGCAGGATGGAGAGCAGGGTGGGGATCCAGACCAGGACCAGCTGGATCAGGGTGGGGATCCCGACCATGATGCCCAGGACGATCTTGTCCATTCGGGACAGGCGCCGCACTCCGCGGTTCTTGCGCAGTCCGCGCCGGGGTGTGGGGGTCGGGGGTGCCGCGGCCGGGCCGGCCGGGGGCACCTCGGTGGTGGAGCTCATGGGGAGTTCTCCCTCGGGATAGTTCCGTATCAAAACGTGGAAGGCCGCGACGGTGCAGGGCCAGGAAGGTGCTTGATCGAAATGGTGTGGGGCCCGGATGGTGGCCGGGCCCCACACCGTACGGGTGCTACTGGGCGGCGTAGAGCGCCTTGGCCTGTGCTTCGAGGTTCTTGATGTCGATGGTGCCGTCCTTGACGAAGCCCTGCAGGGCCGGGATCATCACGTTCGTGGCCATCGCGGGCAGGGCGTCGCGGTCGAAGAACTGGCTGATGCTCTTGGCGTTGGCGATCACGTCCGCGCACTTCTTGTTCAGCGGGGAGAACTTGGAGGTGTCCGCACCCTTGACGGTGGCAATGTTGGAGGGGTCCACGGCGGCGTAGGCGTCCTGGCCCTCGGCGGAGCCCATGAAGGCCAGGAAGTCGCGGGCGCCCTGGTTGGTGCCGCCCTTTTTGGACAGCAGCAGCCCGTCGATCGGGGCCTCGACGGCGTCCTGGCCCTCGACGGCGATCTCGGGGAACGGGAAGAAGTCGATGTCGGCCAGCACGGCGGGGTCGGTGAACTGCTGGGTGACGAAGGAGCCCAGCAGGTACATGCCGGATTTCTTCGCGCCCAGGGAGATGGCCGCGTCCTGCCAGGTCATGCCCAGGGCGGCGGGGTTCTGGAAGGGCAGCAGCGCCTTCCAGGTGTCAAAGATCGCGGCGACCTTGGGCTGGTCCCAGGATTCCTTGTGGGCGGTGAGGTCCATGTGGAACTGGTAGCCGTTCAGGCGCATGTTGATGTAGTCGAAGGTGCCCATCGCCGGCCAGCCGTCCTTGTCGGCGAACTCGATCGGGACCAGGCCGTCGGACTTCATCTTCGCGGCCAGGGTGGTGAGCGCGTCGAAGGTGGTGGGGACCTGGTAGCCCTTTTCGGCCCACAGGCTCTTGCGGTAGAAGAAGCCCCAGGGGTAGTTGTAGTTGGGGACGAAGTACATCTTCCCGTCGGGGCCGGTGGAGGCCTTCTTCATCGCGGGGGAGAAGTTCCCGCCGATCTTTTCCCAGACGTCATCGATCGGGGCGAGCTGGCCCTGGGCGGCGTAGTACTGCATGCGGTAGCCGGAGAACCAGGTGAACGCGTCGTCGGGGCTGCCCTGGAGGTAGGTGGCGATCTTGTTCTGGAAGTCGTTGTGCGGGACCACGTTGGTGGCCACGGTGATGCCGGACTTTTTGGTGAACGCGTCGGTGACGGCCTTGTAGGCGGCCTTGGGGACGTCGTCGGAGGACCCGGACCCAAAAGTCAGCGACGTTGCGGAACCCGAGCCGGTGCCGGGGCCGCTGCCACCGGTGCAGGCGGTCAGCAGCGGAATGCCAGCCAGCCCAACGGCACCGATGCCGAGGGTCTTGAGCACTGACCGGCGGTCCATTCCGAAGGCAGGCATCGAACCATTGGATGTCATGATTTCTCCCTTGAAAGACATGTTTTGTGAATCAGATCACATACAAACAGCATGATCGGATCAAAAGCGAACGTCAAGACTCAAAAGAAAAACTTTTCAATCACTTTGTAACGATTTGGTGGTCGAAAATGGAAAAGCGCTGGACTCCGGTGTTTCACAATGTGCGAAACCCGAAGTCCGGCGCTTTCCTTTATGTAAATTTGTAAAGAAGTTTTGCAAAGATAAGAAGTGCTACTTCGTGAGCGACTCCGCGAAAGAGTTCTACGGTGCGGGCATTCCGATGCCGTGTCCGGCGCTTAACTACAACTGAGGCGCAGCAACTGCAGGAAATCCAGCGATTTCGAGCAGTTGCTGCGCCTCAGTTGGGGGTTACTTCTTGAGCGACTCTGCGATCTGGTTCATCACCGAGTTGTCGGCCAGGGTGGACGCATCGCCCACCTCGCGGCCCTCGGCAACGTCCTTGAGCAGCCGGCGCATGATCTTGCCCGAGCGGGTCTTGGGCAGCTCCGGCACCACGAGGATGTTCTTCGGCTTGGCGATCGGGCCGATCTCCTTGCCCACGTGGTTGCGCAGGGTGGTGACGATGTCGTCATCGTGCACGGCGGAACCGCGCAGGATCACGAACGCCACCACGGCCTGTCCGGTGGTCTCGTCGGCGGCACCGACGACGGCGGCCTCGGCCACCGAGGGGTGGGACACCAGGGCCGATTCGATCTCCGTGGTGGAGAGGCGGTGGCCGGAGACGTTCATGACGTCATCGACGCGGCCCAGCAGCCAGACGTCGCCGTCCTCGTCCTTCTTGGCGCCGTCGCCCGCGAAGTACATGGTGTCAAAGCGCGACCAGTAGGTGTCCTTGTAGCGCTCCGGGTCGCCCCAGATGCCGCGCAGCATGGCCGGCCAGGGCTCGCGGACCACCAGGTAGCCGCCGTGGCCGTTGGGCACGGACTCGCCGAGCTCGTCCACCACGTCCACGGCGATGCCGGGCAGCGGGGTCTGGGCGGAGCCGGGCTTGGTGGCGGTGACGCCGGGCAGCGGGGCGATCATCTGCGCACCCGTCTCGGTCTGCCACCAGGTGTCCACGATGGGGGCGGGTTCTGCCTTCTTCTCTCCGTTCTTGCCGGCGTTGCCACCGATGACCTCGCGGTACCACATCCAGGCCTCGGGGTTGATGGATTCGCCCACCGAACCCAGCAGGCGGATGGAGGAGAGATCGTACTTCTCGGGGATCTCCCGGCCCCACTTCATGAAGGTGCGGATAGCCGTCGGTGCCGTGTACAGGATGGTGACCTTGTACTTTTCGACGATCTCCCACCAGCGGCCCTGGTGCGGGGAGTCCGGCGTGCCCTCGTACATGACCTGCGTGGCGCCGTTGATCAGCGGTGCGTAGGTGACGTAGGAGTGGCCGGTGACCCAGCCGACGTCGGCGGTGCACCAGTAGACGTCCGTCTCGGGGTGCAGATCGAACACGGCCTTGTGCGTGTACGCGGTCTGGGTCAGGTAGCCGCCGGTGGTGTGCAGGATGCCCTTGGGCTTGCCCGTGGTGCCGGAGGTGTAGAGGATGAACAGCGGGTGCTCGGCCTCGTGTCCGACGGCGGTGTGCTCGGTGGACGCCGTGCCCACGGTGTCCTCCCACCACTTGTCGCGGCCCTCGACCCAGGCGACGTCGGCGCCGTTGCGCTTGACCACGACGACGTTCTCCACGGTGTGGCCGGGGGCGGACAGGGCCTCGTCAACGGCGGGCTTGAGCGCGCTGGGCTTGCCGCGGCGGAAGGTGCCGTCGGCGGTGACCACCAGCTTGGCCTCGGCGTCCTCGATGCGGCTGCGCAGCGCGTCCGCGGAGAAGCCGCCGAAGACGACGGAGTGGATCGCCCCGATGCGGGCGCAGGCCAGCAGGGTGATGACGGCCTCGGGGATCATCGGCAGGTAGACGGCCACGCGGTCGCCCTTGGCTACGCCGAGGGATTCGAAGGCGTTGGCGGCCTTCTTGACCTCGTTGGTCAGCTGCGCGTAGGTGTAGGTGCGCGAATCCCCGGGCTCGCCCTCGAAGTAGATGGCAACCCGATCGCCCAGGCCGTTCTCCACGTGGCGGTCCAGGGCGTTGTAGGCGGCGTTGACCCTGCCGTCGGCAAACCAGGTGGCGAAGGGCGGGTTGGACCAGTCCAGGGTCTGGGTGAAGTCCTTGTCCCAGCTCAGCAGTTCCTTGGCCTTCCGGCCCCAGAACGCGGGGCGGTCCGCCTCGGCGTCGTCATATTCCGAGGCCTTGATGATGGCGTTGGCGGCAAATTCGGCACTCGGCGCAAACCTGCGGTTCTCGTGGAGAAGATTCTCCAATGCATCGCCGTTCTGGTGATCGGCGGCAACAGCCGTGCTGTCCTGCGACATCTCTAACCCCTTCAATAAAGTTCCTGCCGTGCCCGCCTGGGCCGCCGCGCGTCCTCCCTTGCAGGGGAGCCCTGTCCCGGCAAGCGGGGCGGGCGCGGTGGTGGGGGCCTGCGTTCCAGATTTCACTTTATCGCCTGAAAAGGTCCTACGTGTCCACGGTCACATGAAGGACCGGCGAATGGATGCCGATCTGCGCCCAAATGCAGGGCGTGGGTGCGGGGAAAGTGCGGGGTGCGGGGTCCGGTGGGCCCGGAACTGTGGGGTAATTCCCAGCCCGGACGGGGTTTTGAAGTAGTGTTGGCCCTCCGCCTTTACTAGGCTGTAACAGATTCGTGACTTTGACCCGGAGTCCGTTGGCAGTGCGGCCGTGACAGGCGCAGTGGCGGCGGACAACCTCAAACCGAGCGGGTGGCGGCACCATGGGCCGCCCGCCAAGGAGTACTTACATGACGCAGCCGCACACCTCCACCGTCCAGGAGGGAAGCACTCCCTCGGCCACCGCTGGGCACGCCCTGCTGGGCCCGCTGACCGCACGCGACATCACTGTCCTCGGGTCCGTCCTGGTGGTCTTCCTCGGCTCCCTGCTGCCCATCATCGTGGACAGGTACCTGCTGAACCTCTGGAATGCCACGCCGTTGTTCTTCCTGGGCATTGGCGTGCTCCTGCCGCTGCTGGTGGGCTCCCTGTTCCTCTACCGCCGCTACTCTCCGGCGGCCCAGCCGCGCGTCGGCTCGCTGTCCGTTGACCAGTTCGCCTCCGTGGTGGCCGGTTTCGCCACTGCCTACTTCTTCCTGGCTACAGTCACCACCTTCGGCCCCGGTTTCCTGATCGGGCTGGTGGGCTCGCTGGGTCTTCTCGCCGCCACCGTAGGGGCCAGCATCGTCCCCGCGTTCGCCGCGGACTTCACCGGACGCCCCGAGGTGCCGGCCCACCCCATGGCCCGCGACGCCGTTCCCGCCGCTGCAGCCCCCAAGACCGCTGTGGCTGCCGGAGCCTCCGTAAAGGGTGCCGCCGCCCAGAGCACCCAGGGCCAGGCTGCCGCTGGCGCATCCTTTGGCGCCGCTGCCGCTGACCAGGGTGCCCAGGCACCCACGGCCGTTGGTGCCGCAGCCCGGGATGCCTTCGGTGCCTCTGCACCTGCCGCCGCTTGGGTGGATGGCGCCGCCGAGAGCCGCTGGGCGGCTCCGGCAACCTCCTCCGCTCCGGGCACCATGGCGTTCCCCATCACCGGGGCCGCGGGCATGGACGCCGGATCCACGGATGCCCCCGTTGCGGCCGAGCCTGAGGCCGCCGAGCCGCTGGCCGGCGAAACCGGTTCCCCGGCTGGGGAACCTGCCGCTGATGCCGTGGACGACGCCGAGGCCGCCCAGTCCGCAGCGGCAGACGCCGACCCCGCCGCCTCCGGCCCGGCCGCAATTGTCGACGTCGTCGATGCCGATGTTGAGCCGTCCGACGCGGAGCCGGTGTCCGCTGGGACCTCTGCCGCGGGCGCAGCCGCTGGCGAGGCCGGAAACCTCCCAGCCGTGGACGACGCCGCGCCCGCCGAGGAGCCGGCCGCTGAGGAGCCGGCCGCTGAGGAGCCGGCCGCCGTCGAGCCCGTCCAAGCGGCCGAGAGCGTGGAGGCCCCCGCCCCCGTCCACGAAAGCATTGGCGCCACGGTGGACCCGCAGGCCTCGGGCCAGCCGGTCTACGATGCCTTCTGGTTCGCCGTGGACCGTCCCCGCCCCGTCGTCGAGGAGTCCACGGGAGCCTTCCTGTACAACGTGGAGCCGGGCAACTGGGTCCTCGCCCTGGCCGACCGCGGCCACGATTTCCTGGTCCAGAACACCGACGGCCGCGTGGGCGTGCTGCGGGATCTGTCCGGGATCGAGCGGGCACCCGAGGGCGAGTAGTCCTTGGCCACCACCCGGGGCGGCATGGGCGCCAGCGAATCGATGCTGGCGCTCAAACGCCGTGCCCGCAGGATCAACCGCGAGCTCGCTGAGCTGTATCCGTACGCGCACGCGGAGTTGGATTTCCTCAATCCCTTTGAGCTCCTGGTGGCCACGGTGCTGTCCGCCCAGACCACCGATGTACGCGTCAACGCCACCACGCCGGAGCTCTTTGCGCGCTACCCGGATCCGCGTGCCATGGCCGAGGCCAACTCCGCGGAGCTGGAGACCATCATCAAGCCCACCGGCTTCTTCCGCGCCAAGGCGGCCAATCTGCTGGCGCTGTCCACTCGGCTCGTCGATGAGTACGACGGCGAGGTCCCGGGCACACTGAAGGAGCTGGTGACGCTCCCGGGTGTGGGGCGCAAGACGGCGAATGTGGTGCTGGGCAATGCCTTTGGCGTTCCCGGGATCACCGTTGACACGCACTTTCTGCGCCTGGCCCGCCGCTTCGGCTGGACGGCCTCGGAGGACCCGGTCCGGGTTGAGTCGGACGTGGCGGAGCTGTTCGAGCCGCGGGACTGGACGATGCTCTCGCACAGGGTGGTGTTCCATGGGCGGCGGATCTGCCATGCCCGCAAGCCCGCCTGCGGAGCCTGCCCGATCGCCCACCTGTGCCCGGCCTTCGGTGACGGCGAAACGGACCCGGCCAAGGCCGCCAAGCTGCTCAAATACGAGCTGGCACCCGGCAACGAGGAACTGCTGGCCCGCATGCTGGCCGATACGTCCCGGGCGGCCGAATACCGCCAGGACTCCCAGCGTGCGGCCTTGGCCTCAACGGCGCAGGCCCAGCCGGCCCAGCCGCAGCGGGGGCCGGCATGACCGCCTACGCGGATCTGGTGGAGCTGGCCCGCCGCGCCACGGCGGGAGAAGTCTCCCTGGCCCGCGACGACAGGTGGAATGTCGCCATCGACCCGGCCGTGGCACGCAAGGCCGCCGTGCTGTTGCTCTTTGGCGTGCTGGATTCGGTGCCCGCGCGCTCGGACAAGCCGCTGGCCCCGGCTGATCTGGACGTGCTGCTGGTTGAACGTGCCGCCACTCTGACAGACCACCCGGGCCAAGTGGCCTTTCCCGGCGGCGGCGTCGACCCGGAGGATGCATCGGTGGACGCCACGGCTCTGCGGGAGGCCCGGGAAGAGACGGGGCTTGACCCCGCCGGGGTCCAGATTCTGGGCCGGATGCCCGAGGTATCGCTGCCGGTGAGCAACTTCGAGGTGACGCCCGTGCTCGCTTGGTGGGCATCGCCGTCGCCCGTCGATGTGGTGGACTATGGCGAATCCGCCCAGGTGTTCAGGGTTCCAGTGCGCGACCTCCTTGACCCCGACAACCGCTATACGGCCACGTTGACCCGGGGCGGGCAGACCTACGCCAGCCCTGCCTTCCTGGTCAACGGCGTGCTGGTCTGGGGCTTTACGGCAGGCATCCTGAACCGGGTGTTCGACCACCTGGGCTGGTCCGTTCCGTGGGACAGCCGCCGGGAGATCCCCGCACCGCTGTAGGCTCCTTGGCCCGCGCGGACGGGTGTCCACGCCGTCGGGCTATTTGGCCTCCGCGTAGGTGTCGGCAGCGACAGCCGTGACGGGGAACTGGATGGGGATGTCCCCGTAGATCAGCCTGGCGGCGGCAGCGGCGGATTGATGCATCATGTCCGTCACCGCCGCCACCTGTTCCTCGGGGCAGTGGACCATCACTTCATCGTGCAGGAAGAACACCATCTGCGGCACCGGGGCACCCGCCGGCGCTGCGGCGGCCAAGGTGCGCAGCCGGCGCCGGAGGTCGGCCAGCCAGCACAGCGCCCATTCGGCCGCCGACCCCTGGACCACGAAGTTCCGCGTAAACCGCCCCCGCGAGCGGGCCGCCGAATCCGCGCGCCGCTGCTCCTCGGCGCTGGTGGTCTGCTGCAGGGCCAGCCACTCCTTCGACGGCGGCGGCGTGCCCCTGCCCAGATACGTCCCCACCCGTTCGCCGCGCTCGCCGGCCCGCGCCCCTGCCTCCACCAGGCCGACGGCCTTCGGGTAGGTGCGCGTCAGCTGCGGCATCAGCCGCCCGGACTCGCCGGTGGTGGCGCCGTACATGGCCCCAAGGAGGGCGATCTTGGCCTTGTCGCGCTCGCCGCCGAAGCCCTGCGCGGCGATGCCGGCGTAGAGGTCTTTGCCCCGGGCCGCCTCGGCCATCTTGGCGTCCTGCGACAGGGCGATGAGCACCCGCGGCTCCAATTGGGCCGCGTCGGCCACGATCAATTTGAAGCCCGGGTCGGCATGGGCGGCGCCGCGGATCTGCTTGGGGATCTGCAGCGCTCCGCCGCCGTGCGAGGACCAGCGGCCCGTCACCACGCCGCCCACCACGTATTCGGGGCGGAAACGCCCGTCGTGGATCCACTGCTCCAGCCATGCCCAGCCATTGGCGGTGAACAGCCGGCTGAGCTTCTTGTAGGCAAGCAGCGGCCCGATCGCGGGGTGGTTGATTTCCATCAGTTCCCAGGAGCGGGTGGACTTCGCGTCAATGCCGGCCCGGTGCAGAGCCCGCATGAGCTCCTGGGGCGAATCGGGGTTCAAAGTGGGGGCGCCCAACAGCGTGCGCAGTTCCTCGACGATGGCTTCCATCCGCTCCGGCCGGGCAAACTCCGCCGGCTGCGCCCCCAGACGGTCGGACAGGATGCGCCGGTGCAGGTCCTCGCGCCAGGGCACGCCGGCCCGGGTCATCTCCGCGGCCACCAGGGCGCCGGCGGATTCGGCGGCCAGCAGCAGGGCCAGCCGGCGCGGCTCGGTGGATGTTTTCACGCTCTCCAGCTGCTCGCGCAGCTCCCGGGCCAGCTCGGCCGGGGTGGGGCCGCTGTGCACCACCGGGGCATCGAAGAGGCTGTCCTGGCCGGTGTCGCGGGCCTCGGGTTCCGGGCCGAGGTCCATGGGGACGTAGCTGTGGCTCCGCGGGTAGCCGCCGGCCTGGGTGAAGGGCGAAAAGACCAGGATGTTCTGGCACAGGGCCAGATCGTGGCAGCGTTCCACCGACGTGCCGGCGCGCAGCAGCTGGGGGTACCAGCGCTGGGCCTGGCCCCACACCCAGCGGGGGGAGTCTTGCTCCGCCTCGCGGACGGCGGCGGGCAGGTGGGCCAGCGGCACCGTCCGGGCCGGGCCGGATTCGGCGCCCGCGGCATCCAGGGGCTGGAGCACGACGGCGGGGCCCTCGAGACCCGTGCCGGTTGTGCCGTTGGAGACTGTGCCGTGGGGGGCTGTGCCATCGGAGCCGGGGGGCGGAGCGGTGGCCAGCAGCATGTACATGGCTACATTGTCCCCCGGGGCACCGACACGAATGTGCGCGCAGGCCGCCCCCAGCCCTGCACAGGCCCCACCGCCAGCCCCGCTGGCCCCGCATCGGTCTGCGGGGGTGGCCGCGCCGGCCTGCCGCGGGCACGCTGGGTGGATGCCAACGCCATCGACCACCCGCAGGCCCCGGGCCAGGGCGGCACCGCCGCCGTGGACCCCCGCCGGAACCGCCACCGTAGTGCTCATCACCGGCTCGGCCGAGCTGGCCGGCGAGGTGGCGCGCGTGGGCGCGGCAGCCGCCGTCGAGCTTGTCATTGCGGAGTCGCTGGAGGACGCGGGCGCGGACCTGGAGCAGGCGGCGGCGGTCCTGCTGGGCTCCGACTCCGCGGGCGCGGTGCGGGCCGGAACACTTCCGACGGTCATGGTGGGGCTCTCCGGCGATGGGTCGCTGTGGGAGCATGCCTCCGCGGCGGGCGTCGACAGGGTGGCCGTGCTGCCGCAGGGAGCCGAATGGCTGGCCGAATTCCTGGGCTCCCTGCGCGACGCCTCGGCCGCCGGCTCCGTTCTCGGTGTGGTGGGCGGCTGCGGGGGCGCCGGGGCATCGACCCTGGCCGCCCTGCTGGCACTGGGAGCCGCCGCCGCGGGGGTCAGCACGCTGCTGGTGGATGCCGACGAGTGGGGCGGCGGGCTCGATATTGCCCTGGCCGCGGAGGAGGCGCCCGGGCTGCGGTGGCCGGATCTGCTCAATGCCACCGGCACCATCAACCCCGGCCAGCTGGCGGCGGCGCTGCCCACCGTGGCGGGTGTCTCGCTGCTGTCCTGGGGGCCGCATGCGGCGGATCCGGCGCTGTCGGCCCGGATCGGCGACACCGGGGCGGAGGTCATCCGGGCGGCCCGCCGCGGCTACCTGCTCACAGTGGTGGACGTCGGGCGCTCGCCCGGGTCCCTGGCGATGCTGGGACGCCAGTGCGACCAGTTCCTGCTGGTCACGCCCGCCCAGCTGCGCCCGGCCGTGGCCAGTGCCCGGCTGCTGGCCGAGCTGCCGCCGGTGCCTGTGAGGCTGGTGGTCCGGGGCCGGCTGCGGGATGGACTGGATGCCGAGCTGGTGGCGGCATCGATCGGGGCGCCGGTTGCCGGCGTTCTGCCCGAACTGCGGGGCCTGGCCCAGTCTGCGGAGAACGGGCGTCTGGCGCAGGCCGCCTCCGGCCGCGCGGTGCGCAGGCTGACGGCGACGCTGTTCCGCGGACTGTCCAGTGCCCAGGGGTGGCGGTGACGAGGCGCCTGCCAGTCCCTGCCGAGGCGGTGGACGAGGATCTGTTGGACACTGTGCGGCAGTCCGTGCTGGCGCAGAACGGGCCCGTAACGGCCCTTCGCGTGGCCACTGCGGTGCGCGACAGTGGGCGGCTGCTGGGCGCCGCCGGTTCCCTGGCCGCCGTCGAACGCATCAGCGCCGAGCTCAACGGCTTGGGCCCCTTGCAGCCGCTGTTGAAGGATCCGCACGTCACGGACATCTTCGTCAATGCGCCGGACTCCGTCTGGCTGGACCGGGGCGGCGGGCCGGAACCGGCCGGTGTTGCCTTCGCCGGGGAGCCGGCCCTGAGGGCGCTCGCCGTGAGGCTGATTGCCGCCGGCGGCCGGCGGTTGGATGACAGCTCACCCTGTGCAGACGTCAAGCTCGACGGCGGCTTCCGCGTCCACGCGGTGCTCCCACCGGTTTCCGCCGCGGGCACCTTGCTGTCCATCCGCGTTCGCAACCAGCGGCCCTTCACCCTGGCCGGACTGGTGTCCAGCGGCTTCGTCCATCCGCAGCTGGCGCCGGTGTTGGAGGCGCTGGTGGCGGCCCGGCTCAGCTTCCTCATCAGTGGAGCCACCGGATCGGGCAAGACCACGCTGCTGGCCACCCTGTTGGGGCTGTGTGGACCGTCGGAGCGGCTGGTGCTCATCGAGGACGCCGCCGAGTTGGAGCCGGACCACCCCCACGTCCTGACGCTGGAGACCCGGCATGCCAATGCAGAGGGGACGGGGCGGATCGACCTGGCCGAGCTCGTGCGCCAGGCCCTGCGGATGAATCCGAGCCGGCTGGTGGTGGGCGAATGCCGCGGCGCGGAGGTGCGGGAGCTGTTGGCGGCCTTGAACACCGGCCACAGCGGTGCCGGGTCCACGATGCATGCCAACAGCGCCGCCGATGTCCCCGCCCGGTTGGCGGCCCTTGGTGTGCTGGCCGGGCTGGACAGTGCAGCCATCGCCCTGCAGGCGGCCAGCGCCGTCGACGTGGTGCTGCATGTGGAGCGCGGGCCCGCAGGGCGGCGGCTGGCTCAGCTGGCGGTGGTGGCACTGTCCGGAACCGCTCTGGAAGTGGTGCCGGCGCTGTCCTTGGAGGAAGCGGTTCCAGATGCCGGACGGATTGTCCGCGGGCCGGGGTGGGAGGCCCTGCAGCGCGGGCTTGGTGCGGCCGCCATCCTTGGTGGCGGCGGGGCCGAGGGCGGTCCGGTGTGACGGCGGCGCTCCTCTTCGTGCTGTTGGCGGCCGCTGCGCTGCTGGCCTCTGGCACCGCCGCCCGGTGGCCGCGGAATCCACGGCGGCCCAGAAGAACGGCCCGGGGACCGAGGTGGCCGGGCCGGCCCCCATCCGGGCAGAGCGCAGAGGTGGTGATGATCCGTGTGGTGCGCCAACTGGCCGCCCTGTTGGCTGCCGGACGCTCGGGTCCGGCCCTGTGGCAGGACGCCGCCGCGGCCCTGGCGGCCGAATCTGCGGGGTCCACGGTGCCCGGGGCGGCAGCCTCGGACCGCGGATCACCTGCAGTTGCTCCGCATCTGCAGGTGATCCGCGCCGCCCGCCAGGCCGCAGCGTTGGGCCTGCCGTCCGGTGATGCCATCAGGATGGCCGCCAGACTGTCCTCGCAGCGGCGCTCCGGTGCAGCCATCCTGGGCCCGGCGGACCTGGTGGCCTGGCGTGAGCTTGCCGCCTGCTTTGATGTATCGGCAGCCAGCGGAGCCCCCTTGGCGGCCGTGCTCATCCGGTTTGCTGCGCGGCTCGAGACGGAAATGGACGCCGCCGCCCTGCGTGAGACGGCGCTCGCGGGGCCGCGGGCCACCGTCAGGCTGCTGGGCTGGCTGCCGCTCATCGGATTGGTGCTGGGGGTGGCCATGGGCGTGGACCCGCTGGGAGTCCTGCTCGGCGGGCCGGTGGGGTGGGCTGCGCTGGGGGCAGGCCTTGTCCTGACGCTGGTGGGGTGGTGGTGGTCGCAGCGGCTGATCGCCGCCGCAGCGCAGAACCGGGCACCCACATGAATGCCCTGTTGATCTTCGCAGCGCTTGCCCTGGCGGCAGCTCTGCTGCTCCACCCGGGACGGGCTGCCCGGTTCAGATCTTTGCCGGCGCGCCCGCAGCCGGCGCGCCCGCAGCCGGCTGACCATGCCACGGCGGAGACCGGCGAGGGGATCGATGACCTTTCCCTGATCCTTGAGCTCCTCGGCGCGGCCATGGAGGCGGGACTGTCCGTGCCACGGGCCTTGGAACTCGTGGCTGCCAGCTGCTCGCCCCGGCTGCGTGATGGCCTCGCCTCGGTGGTTGCTGGTCTGGCCATGGGCGCTTCCTGGGAGCATTCCTGGCAGCAGGTGGAGCGGGATGGCGATCTGGGCGCCCTGTTCCGGGCCCTGGCCTTCGCCGCGGCCACCGGTGCGCCGTCGGCCGCCCTGCTCTACGCCCAGGCGCACCAGCTGCGGCGCGAGGCCCGGCGGGCGGCAGAGGTGCGGGCGGCCGCCCTGGGGGTGCGGCTGGTGGTGCCCCTGGGGCTGTGTTCCCTACCGGCCTTCATCGCCCTGGGCGTGGTGCCCGTGGTGGTCGCCATGATCCCGGCCATGCCATAGCGGCCCCTGCACAGGGCACCGGCATTGGGCGGCTGTGCACTTTGGCGCGGTGGACTCTTATGCCCCAGGAATCTCCGCCCAACAGTGGAGGTATCCGCCCATGCGGCGGTCCGATCCGAACAGGGAGACGTGATGGAACCATCGAGTGAAACACCGCCGGCCGTCGTGGACGCAGTGGCCGGGGTGGACGAGCCCGGCCAGAGCACGAGCAACCCGTCCGCTCCGGTGGAGGCACTGCACAGCGTGGGCATGGTGTGCCCGGCCATGCTCGAGCCGGACATGGTGGGGTCCGAGGTGTGGGAGGAGGAGGGATGGACGGCGCCTGTGGCGGAGATCTATCCCGGAGCGGCCAGCCAGCCGCCTGTGGTCAACGGCGTCCGAACGGCCGAGCCGGCACCGGTCAGCCCAAGACCCTCCGCCCGCCGGACCGGCGGCGGCAGGCCAAAGGGCATCGACCGCCGCCGTCTCAGCCTCGGCTCGGAGCTGGGCATGGCCACCGCCGAGTACGCCATCGCCACGCTGGCTGCCGTGGGCTTTGCCGGACTGCTGGTGGTGATCCTCAAGAGCGAGGAAGTCCGGGGATTCCTGCTGAGCATCATCCGCACCGCGTTGAGCCTCCAATGAGGGGGCTCCGGGCCGCTGCCCGACGGCAGGGTGCGGCCGAGCGGGGGAGTGTGACGGCGGAGCTGGCCGTCACGTTCCCCGCGGTGGCGTTGCTGTTGGCGCTGGTGCTGCTGGGCGCCGGCGCCGGGGTGCTGCAGCTTCGCTTGGAGGAATCGGCCCGGGCAGGGGCGCGGGCCATGGCACGCGGGGAGAACGCCGCCACGGCCGTCGGCATTGCCACCGCCCTGGCCGGGGCCCAGGCGTCGGTGTCGATTTCCGTTGACGGCGGCACAGCCACTGTCACGGTGCGGGCCAGGCTGGCGGGTGCACTGTCCGGGATGCTCCCGGCACCGTTGGCTGCCACGGCGGTGGCACGGATAGAGGCAGCGCCCGCCGCCGGAGCCGCCCCGGACGGCGTCGGCCACTGGGCCGGTCTGTCGCCATGAACGGCCATGGCTGGAAGCGCGGTGGCCTCCCGGGAAGCTTTGCAGCGTACTGCCGCCTCGAGAGGCCCAGCCACCTCTGTGGACCCGGCCGAATCTGCCGGCCCAGCCGGGGCCGCGGGCCGGACCAGCCCTGTGGACCCGGCCGAATCTGCCGGGCATGCAGTGAACGGGACGGCAGAGGCGGCCCCGCCGTTGCCTGCCGTTGGACCCACTGCGGCGGAGAGGGAAAGCGTCAAAATGACTCCGGCTCGGGCACGATGCTGGCGGCGGGACTGGCGCTGGTGCTGATTGCCTTGCTCGGCGGCACCATGCTGCTCACCCGGGCCGCCGTGGGTGCTTCGCGGGCCGCCACCGCCGCCGATCTGGCAGCGCTGGCCGCGGCCGATGCCGCCCGTGGTCTGGCACCCGGGGACCCCTGCGGTGTCGCGGCCCAGATTGCCGCAGCGCAGGGGGCCGTCCTGGCGGCCTGCGCTGTCCAGGGCTCCGGCTTGGACACGGTGGAACTGGAGGTCATGGTGGAGGCCGGGGTGCCGTGGGCGGTGGCCACCGGGCGGGCGCGGGCTGGCCCGCCGCCGTAGACGCCGCTTCGGCTGCCGCTGCCGCTGCCGCCGCGGCTGTGGCTACCGGAGCGGTGCGTTGGCCAGCAGGACGTCGATGAGCAGGACCGCGCCGCGCTTGTCCAGGGGATTGTTCTTGTTCCCGCATTTGGGCGACTGGACGCACGAGGGGCAGCCGGTGTCGCACTCGCAGGCCTCGATGGCGTCGCGGGTGGCCTTGAGCCAGACCCGGGCCATGTCGAATCCCCGCTCCGCAAAGCCGGCCCCGCCGGGATGCCCGTCGTAGACGAAGATGGTGGGCTGTCCGGTGTCGGCGTGGATGGCGGTGGAGACGCCGCCAACGTCCCAGCGGTCGCTGGAGGCCACCAGCGGCAGCAGCCCGATGGCCGCGTGCTCGGCCGCGTGCAGGGCTCCGGGGAATTGGGGTTCAACCAGTCCGCCGGCCAACAGCGTGGCGTTGTCCATGGTGAACCAGACGGCCTTGGTGAAGAGGTCCCGGGCGCCCAGTTCCAGGGGCTCCTCCCCCAGCACCTCATTGGAGGTGTACGCCTTGCGCTGGAAGGAGACCACCTGGGTGGTGACCTGCACGTCCCCGAAATGGGCCTCCACCGGGCCCCAGAGCTCGTGCCGCTGCGATTCCAGCACGGCGATCTGGGTGACGTCGCGGGCGCTGGTGTAGTAGTCGGGGTTGCTCCGCCGCACGATGGCGCAGTGGTCGCCCTCGTTCAACTCCTCCACCAGATAGCTCTCGCCCTGGTGGACGTAGATGGCCCCGCGGTGCGCCTGGTAGTGGGACTGCGGGGAGTCCATGGTGCCGAGCAGGGAGCCCGTGTCGGCCTCCACGATGCTGATGGGACCGCCGCCGTCGGCGCGCAGGTTCACCATCCCGGCGGCGCTTTGCGGGTGCGTCCAGAACCAGCCGGCGGGGCGTTTGCGCAGGTAGCCGTCGGCCACCAGCCGTTCCAGCAGCGCCGCCGTCGTGGGTCCAAAGAGCGGCAGATCGGCCACCGTCACGGGCAGCTCGGCCGCAGCCGCGCACAGGTGCGGACCCAGCACGTAGGGGTTGGACGGGTCGAAGACCGTCGCCTCCACCGGCACATCGAAGATGGCCTCGGGGTGGTGCACCAGGTACGTATCCAGGGGATCGTCGCTGGCCACAAAGGCGGCCACGGCATCCTGCCCCGCCCGCCCGGCCCGGCCGATCTGCTGGAAGAGCGAGGCCCTGGTTCCGGGCCAGCCGGCCACCAGCACGGCGTCGAGCCCGGAAATGTCGATGCCGAGCTCCAACGCCGAGGTGCTGGAGACGCCCAGCAATTCACCGGAGCGCAGCGCCTTTTCCAGGGCCCGGCGCTCCTCGGGCAGATACCCGGAGCGGTAGGCGGCCACTCGCCGGGGGAGGCTGGGGTCCACCTCATCGAGGAGCCGCTTGGTGATGGTGGAGATGGTCTCGGCCCCGCGGCGGGACTTGATGAACGCGATGGTCCGCACCCGGGCGGAGACGAGGTTGGCCATCAGATCCGCCGTTTCGGCAATGGCCGTGCGGCGGGTTTTCGCCCCGTTTTCACCCTTGAGGTCGGTCAGCAGCGGCTCCCAAAACGCCACGGTGGTCGCTCCATGGGGTGAGCAATCGTCGGTGACGGCCGTGACAGGGGCGCCGATCAGGCGTCCGAACGAGACCTCGGGGTCCGAGGACGTGGCGGAGGCGGCAATGAACACCGGCTCGGAACCGTAGTGGGCGCAGATCCGCCGCAGCCGGCGCATCAGGGCTGCCACATGCGAGCCGAAGACGCCCCGGTAGCTGTGCGCCTCGTCGATGATGACGTACTTGAGCCGGCGGAAGAACCGGGCCCACCAGGTGTGGTTGGGCAACACGCCGAAGTGCAGCATGTCCGGGTTGGCCAGGACAAAGTTGGCGTGGTCGCGGATCCAGCGGCGCTCGGCGGGGTCGGTGTCGCCGTCGTACGTGGCGGCGCGGACGGTGGGCAGCTTGAGCGCCTTGACCGCCGCATACTGGTCGGCCGCCAGGGCCTTGGTGGGGGAGAGGTACAGGGCCACCGAGCCGTCGGGATCCAGCTTGCCCGGGTTGTCCAGGATCCAGCGCTCGGACCGGTGGATCGCATCGATGGCGGGCAGTTGGTAGGCCAGCGACTTGCCGGATGCCGTGCCGGTGGCGACCACCACGTGCCGGCCGTCATGGGCCAGCTGTGCGCCCTCGATCTGGTGCTGCCACGGCTCCTGGATGCCCAGGGCGCCGTAGGCCGACACCACATCCGGGTGGACCCACTCGGGCCACGGTGCGGTGACCGCCGTCCGCGCCGGAATCCTGCGCACATGCTGCAGCTGCTCGGGGGCGTCGCCGCGGCCCAGCAGGGAGATCAGCGATTCGGAGGAGGACACGGTTCATTCTGTCATTGGCGTGGCGCCGGAACGGCCAGCACTGTAATGGGGCAGACGCGCCGCCAGCCCAGCTTCTCGTACAGCTGCTGCCCGGAGGGGGAGGCCAGCAGCAGCCCCTGCCGCACCGGGTGGTCCAGGGCGCGGGCGGCCAGGGCATCCATCACCAGCCGGCCGAATCCGCGGCGCCGGAAGGCCGGGACGGTCTGGGTCTGGTCGAACACGGCCACGTCGGAGTGGACGGCCACCATGCCCCAGGCCACCATTGCCTGTCCGCTCCGGATGGCGGTGGCATAGCGCGCCACCACTGCCGAAGAATCGTGGCGGCCGCCCAGCCGGGCCGTGGACAGGGTGAAGTCCGGATCCGCCAGATAGGGATCCTCGGCGTCCATCAGGTCCAGATCCAAGGACATCAGCATCTCGCCCGTGGACACCAGTTTCAGCCCGGCAAGATGCGCCTGGTCGACATAGCGTTGGACGTCGTGGCCCCAGACGGACAGCGTGCTGCCGGGGACCGTGCGGACCTGGGCCGCGAGGGTG
The DNA here is from genome assembly GCF_000482545.1 of Arthrobacter sp. 35W. Taxonomy (GTDB): domain Bacteria; phylum Actinomycetota; class Actinomycetes; order Actinomycetales; family Micrococcaceae; genus Specibacter. The sequence goes on along the minus strand of NZ_KI519455.1, from coordinate 558,258 downwards.
GCCAGGGACAAGGGGGAGGGGTCCCCGATGAAATGCTCCCAGGTGCCGCCGCGGTCCCGCCGCAGGGCTGCCGGGTAGCCGGTGTCGAACGACGTCGGATAGGTGCGCAGGGCAGCCCAGCCGGTGAACCAGTCATGCAGCAATTGGGGTGTTTCCTCTAATGAATGCTGCATAGTTCGAGCCTATGTCCCGGGCGGCTCCGGCACCAATGCTGCCTCGGCCGCCCGGGAGGGAAACAACCGAAGGATCTAGTCCCAGAAGCCCAGGGTGAACTCGGCGATGGCGGTGGCCAGCAGGAACGAGGCCGCGATGGCAACCAGACCCACAGGGATGATCTTCCAGCCGATGGTCCGCAGCAGCGGGATGTCCTTGCCCAGCGACAGGCCGGCCAAGGTCAGCATCACCGTGGCAATGGAGAGGAAGTCGACGGATTTCACCATGGTCGTGAGCGCACCCGCGGCGAAGAACCACGGGCTGGACACATAGGCGCCGATGGTGGTGATCCAGATGATGGCGGAGATCTTCCGTGTCACCTTCGCCAGGAACAGGCTCAGCAGCATCAGGGCCAGCATCACCACGTACCCGCCCACAATGGTCCAGTTGAAGCCCTTGGCAGCCACCGAGGCTGTCGCGACACCCAGCACCGTCAGGGTGCCCAGGGACAGCCACAGGGTCAGACTCACCGGCGCGGAGGACTCGGCCACCTGTTCACGGAACCTCCGGTTGGCCTCGGCCTGGGCCTCCTCCCGTTCGGCTGCGGCCGCCATCTCGGCGTCGGACACGCCCGAACCACCGGTTGCTCCGGCGCCGACGGCGGCAGCCTCGCGGGCCCGCTGTCCGCGCGTCAGGAAGCTGTAGAACTTGTCGGCCACTGGCAGAGCGACGTAGATGCCGACGTAGACGCCCAGGATCGTGGTGATCAGATTGGACACGGCGGCCATGCCCAAAATGGCCTCCTGCTGGTCCGGGTATGCCGCAATGGTGCTCGCGGCGGAGGCGGCCATCATGGACCCGGACCCCACCCCGGCGCCCATGGCGAGGGCCAGCGGATCGAAGATCCCCCAGTTGGCCACCAGCGAGGTCAGCAGGGTGATGAAGACGGCCCCGAACAGCGTGCCGAAGACGTACATGGCCAGCACGCCGCGGTACTGGTCCGAATCCGGACCGTACTTTTCCGAGACCATGGCAAAGGAGGGCTCGCGGTCCAGAGAGAACGTGGCGCCCACCGTCGCCTTGCCCATCCGCAGCAGCACGGCCAGCGGCAGGGCCAGGGCGATGGTGCCCAGCAGGTGTCCCACCTCCTGCAGCAGAAGCGCCGGCCCCGCCGTCACCAGGGAGGGCAGGCTTGGCCCGATGTTGAAGGCCAGCCGCGCCACCAGCAGCAGCACCGCCACCCCCACCAGCGCCGCGGCGACCTTCTGCAGATCGATGCCCAGCGGCTTGAACTTCTGGATGGACACGATGAGGCCGATGATCAGGCCCCACACCATCGGGAAGATGACGATCGAACCGATGCCCACGTTGATGTTCAGCTGGCCGATGAGCTGGACGACGACGGCGATGACCAGGGCCAGGGCGGCTATCGGCAGCGCATGCCGGGTTTCCGCCATGGCAGGAACGGTTTTGTTGCTGTTCATGGTGCACCTTCCTCTTCAGTGGCGGGGCGCTGGTAGGCGGCCCGGAGAAAGCGGTCCCGCTGGGCGGGGGTGGTGGCGGCGTCGGCCACTGTCCAGGCCAGCGCGACGGCGGCCTCAAACATCACGGTGTAGGCCTCCGGGGTGTCAGCCAGCGCCGCGAAGCCGTGGGAATGGATCGGCACATTGGCCCCGGGGATGCTCAGCCAGGGGTGCAGGCTGGGGATGACCTGGGAGATGTTGCCCATGTCGGTGGATCCGCCGCCCAGGCCCGCGGCGGGGCTGGTGTCCTTGCCGAACACGTCCATCGCCGCCGTCCAATGGGCGGCCAGGTCGTCGTCCTGGCGCAGCGGCTCATACAGCGGCTCGGTAGGCTCGATCTCCAGCGTGGTTCCGGTGGCCAGCGCCGCGCCCTCGAAGCAGCGCCGCACCCGCACCAGCAGGGCCTCGTATTCGGGCAGGGTGAAGGCCCGGCATTCGAATTCCACCACCGCCCGTTCCGGGATGATGTTGGTGACATGGCCTGCCTCGGCCACGTAGAGTGCCACCCGGTGGTCGCCGGGGATCTGCTGGCGCAGCAGCCCGATGGCCACCTGGCTCAGCACCGCAGCATCGGCGGCGTTGACCCCCTGGTGCGGGGCGGCTGCGGCGTGGGCGGCCTTGCCCGTAAAGATCGCACGGTAGCGCCCCACGGCCTGGGCGCTGGTGCCGGCCGGGTTGTAGGTGACGCCGTCTTGGACCGGGTGGACCATCAGGGCCAGCCCGACGGCGTCGAACGCTCCGCCCGCCAGCATCAGCGCCTTGCCGCCGCCGTGTTCCTCGGCGGGCGTGCCGATGGCCTTGAGCGTGATGCCCAGCTCGTCGGCGTGCGGTGCCAGGGCCAGGGCCGCTGCCACCGAGGCGCCGGCAATCAGATTGTGCCCGCAGGCGTGGCCCACGCCGGGCAGTGCGTCGTACTCCACGCAGAGGGCAACCACCAGGGGCCCGCTGCCGGCGGTGGCGGTGAAGGCGGTGGGCAGGCCGCTGGTTCCGCGTTCGACGGCGAAACCGCCGTCGGCGAGCAGGGCGGCGATCTCCCCGGCGGAGCGGACCTCCTCAAAGGACAGCTCCGGGTTCGCATGGATGCCGCGGGCCAGGGTATGGACGCGCTCGCGCCAGTGGCCGACGCCGTTGGCCAGGGCCGCCTTGACGCCCTGAGAGGCGAGGGCGATGTCGTTGGGTTCCATGGGTGCCTTTCCTCAAGCCGGTCACGTGCCTGCCGGACGGCCGGCGCCGTCGTCATACCCCAGTGTCCGCCCGGGATGCCCGGCCCCGCCAGAGCTATTTGGCAGCACGCCGTACGCTTAAATGCGTGGCTTTGAACCGAATTGTGCTTTTTTATGGCTTTACCCCCGTCGCGGACCCTGACGCTGTGCGCCTGTGGCAGCGCGCGCTGTGCGAGAAGCTGGGCCTGCGCGGGCGCATCCTCATCTCCAAGGACGGCATCAACTCCACAGTGGGTGGAGAGATCGACGCGGTCAAGCAGTATGTGAAGACCACGCGCGAGTACCGCGGCTTCCACGACCTTGACTTCAAATGGTCCGACGGCGGTGCCGAGGACTTCCCGCGGCTGAGCGTGAAGGTGCGGGACGAGATCGTCTCCTTCGGCGCCCCCGGCGAGCTCGTTGTGGATGGGAACGGCGTCGTCGGCGGCGGCACGCACCTCAAACCCGAGGAGCTGCACGAGCTGGTGGCCGCCAAGGAGTCGGCCGGCGAAGAGGTGGTCTTCTTCGACGGCCGCAACGCCTTCGAGGCCCAGATCGGCAAGTTCAAGAACGCCGTCGTCCCCGATGTCGCCACCACGCACGACTTCATCAAGGAGCTGGATTCCGGCAAGTACGACAACCTCAAGGACAAGCCGGTGGTCACCTACTGCACCGGCGGCATCCGCTGCGAGGTGCTCAGCTCGCTGATGGTGAACCGCGGCTTCAAGGAGGTCTACCAGATGGACGGCGGCATCGTCCGCTACGGGGAGACGTTCAAGGACAAGGGCCTGTGGGAGGGCTCGCTCTACGTGTTCGACAAGCGCATGCACCTGGAATTCAGCGACGAGGCCAAGACCATTGGCGAATGCGTCCGCTGCACCGCGCCCACCTCGAAGTTTGAGAACTGCTCCAACCCCAGCTGCCGCAACCTGAGCCTGTACTGCGAAGACTGCGCCGCCAGCCCGGAGACCCTCATGTGCCCCCAGGGCTGCACCGACTGAGGGCCCGGTGGTCGAGTGGCTGCCGAACGGGAGCGGAAAACCGGCAACAAGACTGCAACGCCGTGGATATTCCGGTGAAACGCCGGTCCGAGGATACTGGGAGGTGGCCATGGTGACCGGTTGGGGGCGGGTTCAAGCAAAGGACACAGCTCATGCCAACTCGACTCAACCAGACAGTTGCCGATTCGGCCCTGCTGACAAAATCCCTGCCCCTTGAACTGCTGAGGGCCTTCGTTCAATCCGATGCCGCCGACGACGGCCTGACGCCGAGCCTGATGGCTGAACTCAAGCTGCTGGCCCGTACGCCCAGCCTGCTGGTCGCCTGCAACTATGGCGGCACCTTGTGCACCGCCGAGGGGATCTCGACCGAAACTCTGCCACTGGGCAGCGCATCCGTCGCGCTGCGTGCGCTGGCCGCCCTGCCGAACACCCACACCGCCGTGATCTCCGGCCGGTCGCTGCGGGATTTGGCCGCCGTGTCCCGGCTGCCCGCGGAGGTCCACCTCGTCGGCTCGCACGGTGCGGAGTTCGACATGGGCTACGCCCACGGCCTGGCCCTGGCCACCGAGTCGGTGCTGCAGAACGCCAGTCTGGCGCTGATGGAGGCCGTGGGATTTGAAAAGGGCATCAGCATCGAGCGCAAACCCGTGGCCGTGGCCGTGCACACTCGGCCGGCGGCCCGCAAGGTGGTGGCGGCAGTGACCCAGCGGGCCCAGGACGTGGCCCGGGAGCACAATCTGCACTTCATCGTGGATGGATCGGTGCTGGACCTGTCCGTCGTCGAGCCCTCCAAGGGAGAGGCTCTGGAACGGCTGCGCGCCCGGCTGGGTGTCGGCGCGGCACTGTATGCCGGCGATGCGCCCAGCGACGAACTCGCCCTCGCCACCCTGCGCGGCCCCGATCTGGGCATCAGGGTGGGGGACGCCGTGCCTGCGCCGGGGCACAGGCTGCGGGATCCGGAATCGTTTGCCCGGGTGCTGGCCATGCTGTTTGAACTGCGCCGGGCCTGGCTGTTTGGCGAGGACGCCGTGGGATTGGAGCGTCATTCGATGATCGGCAACGGCTCCTCCACCGCGCTCATCACCCCAGACGCCAGGATCTGTTGGATGAGCCATCCGCTGCCGGATTCCGGCTCCATCTTTGCCCACATCCTTGGGGGCGATGCCGCGGGGCACTTCAGTGTGGAGCCGCTCAAGCCCTCGCCCGTGCTGGCCCAGCGCTATGTGGACAGCACCATGATTGTGGAAACCCGCTGGGCGGATGTGACGGTGACGGACTACCTTGAGCCGGCGCCCGAGGGCATCACGAGCCTGGTCCGGGTCTTGTCGGGCACGGGTGGCGCGCGGATCACCTTTGCCCCGCGGCCCGACTACGCCAATGCGCCCTTCAGTATGGAGGCACGTGGGGATGAGGTGCACGTCGTGGGCACGTCGGACCCCATTCTGCTCTCCGCGCCCGGGCTGGACTTCAGCATCACCAGCGACGGACGGCATGCAACGGCGTCGGCCGAGGTGGATCTGCGCAACGGTCCGGTGGTCCTCACGCTGCGCTGTGGAGACACGGAGCCCTACACCGCCGACCCCGGCGGTGAGACGGAGCGGCGCTCCGCCGTCGCCCTTGCCTCGCGGCAGTGGGTCGGTGGGCTGAAGATCCCCACCGTGAAGGCGGCGCTGGTGCGCCGCTCAGCCCTGGTGCTGCGCGCGCTGGTCCACGAACCGACGGGCGCCGTGCTGGCCGCGCCCACCACCTCGCTGCCGGAGGGGATCGGTGGAACCCGCAATTGGGACTACAGGTACTGCTGGCTGCGCGATGGCTCGATGACGGTCAAGGCCCTGGTGGACCTGGGCTCGACGGCGGAGGCGGAGGGGTTCCTGGACTGGCTGGGCCGGATTCTGGCCAATGCCCCCGGCCCGGAGTGGCTGCACCCGCTCTACTCGGTCTCCGGTGCGCCGCTCTCCACGGAGGCCACCATCGAAAGCCTGCCCGGCTATGCCGGCTCCAGGCCCGTGCGCATCGGCAATGCCGCCGACCACCAGGTGCAATTGGACGTCTTTGGCCCGATCGCCGAGCTGATCCATTCGCTGGCCATCCGGACCGGAGTCCTCAGCGACGCCCACTGGCTGCTGCTGGAGCAAATGGCGGCGGCGGTGCTGGCACGCTGGCATGAGCCGGACCACGGAATTTGGGAGGCCCGCCGCCCGCCGCGCCACCACGTCTATTCCAAGGTGATGTGCTGGGTGACGCTGGATAGGGCGCTGCGGACGGCGGAGCAGTTTGGCCGGGATGCGCATGCCGAGTGGGCGCCGACGGCGGACACCATCCGCGCGGAGGTGCTGCGGGAGGGCTGGGACGACGCCGCCGCCTCCTACACCGTGGCGTACGACAGCCCGGACCTCGACGCTGCCGTGCTGCACATCGGCCTGTCGGGGCTGCTGGATGTCCGCGACCAGCGCTTCCTGGACACCGTTGCCGCCGTCGAACGCGAACTGAGGGTGGGGCCAACGGTGTTCAGGTACAGGTACGACGACGGACTGCCGGGCCTGGAGGGCGGCTTCCACATCTGCACCACCTGGCTGATCGAGGCCTACCTGGCAGTGCACCGCTACGACGACGCCTTGGAGCTGTTCAACCAGCTGGTGAACCTGATCGGACCCACCGGACTGCTGCCCGAAGAGTACGATCCAGCGACCGAGATGCACCTGGGCAACCACCCGCAGGCCTACTCGCACCTCGGCTTCATCCGCTGCGCCCAACTGCTGGACGCGTATACGCCGCCAACGCCCTGACGGTCAACGGGTCTCGCTCCCCAGCCGCTCCCACAGCTCGCAAGCTCGCTGCGGGTCCCTCGCGGCCGGGGCCCCAAGCTCGACCGCCGGTCCGCTGATTGAGCTTGTCGAAATCCGGCGCGCCAAACGTTTCCCCGTGTTCCGCCACAGAGCTTGGGCCCCTACTCGACGGGGACGGTGGCGTAGGCGCGGACGGGGAAGGTGCCGAATGCTTCGATGAGCGGCGCCGCGGCCGTGAACGTTGCGCCGTTTGGTGGAACCGCCCCCAGTCCGGTGAGGTGTTCGACGATCGGAATGCCGGCGGCAAGAAGCAGGCTGTGGGCCGGTCGTGACCTTCCGCTGCTGGTGTCGTCGATATTGACGGCATCGATGCCCACGAGTGCTGCACGATGGTCGACGAGCCACTGCGCGCCCGCCTCCGTGAGGTAGGGAGCATCGAGGGCATAGGACGGTTTCCCCCAATCACGGTCACCGCCGGTGTGGAGAAGCACCGCGCATCCGCCGACCTCCAGTGCCGCGAGTTGGCCGATGTCAACGGCCCGAACGCCGCCGCCGGCGGTTCGGACGACAACAACAGGAAGATCCACGAGCTGGGCCAACGGCAAGCCGGCAAGGTCCAGGCCGGCGGCATAACGATGAAACGGGGCGTCGAGGTAGGTCCCGGTGTTCCCCACCATCGGAATGCGGTCAATGGAAAATTCTGTACCGTCCGCATAGACATCCCTGGATGCCTCCCGGGTGAGGTGCGGAGCCACTTCCGGCGCAGGAAGACCAGGATAGGTTGTCTCGCCTGCGCGGATGACATGGCTCAGCTCCACAAAACGTTTCTGCGCAGTAGGGACGGGGCCAGCCACCCCAGGGCCACGGGGACCCCCGCGAGTGCCCTTGTGCGGCTCGGCGAAAACCTCAACATTCTCAAGTGTGACCGACTCAGTCATGAGCAGGCCAAGAGAAGCCACGAAGAGGGCTCCGATGTGATCTGACGGCGTGTCCCGATCGGGGATGTCGATCCGGAATCCCTGTGCTTGGAGGCCGCCGCCGTTCGAGAAGGTGATCTTGGCATCGAAGCTTGCCCTGTACTGGGTGGTCATCTTGAAATGATGCGGAGCCTGGGGTCAATGCGCAACAAGAATTGGGAAGTGTCCGTGGAGCCTTCCCCCTCTAGATGGGTCGTGTCCCGGCTGGCGACGCACGTCCCCTCCGAAGATGCAGTAGCGGACGCGTCCTCAGCGGGGAAGTGCGTCCCGGATGCGCATCGGGGCGCGGGAGCCCCCGGCGGGGCGTCAAACTCCTTCTCCTCGGCCCGTGAGGGCAGGTTTGGATTGCGCAGCACGGGGTGGTTTCCGGTTCCGCGGGGTGGTGGAGCAAAACTAACTTGTTTCTTAATGAAACACAACCGTTGACTCTGAGACAACTATCACTTTAGAGTTGCCACACCGAAGAGGCCAATCCCGGCCACGGACTTAGCTCCGCTCAACGATGAGCGGTCAAGTGGGCGAGAACCGCCGACGGAGCCGCACCGCCACACCCATGCTCCCCGCCCGCCAGCGCCAGTCCAGTGCTGGCAGGCGCCTATGAGAGGCACATTCCGCAATGACCATTCCCAGCTCCCCCATGTTCAATCGCAGGCAAATGCTCAAGGCCGCAGCACTCACGCCCCTTGCAGGCCTGGCCCTGTCGGGCTGCAGTACGAAATCCTCCACCACCGCGGCAGCCAACAAAACCGTCACAGTCACCTCCTATGGGGGTTCCTACAACGACCAGTTGACGGATACCATCCTGAATCCCTTCGCCAAACAAACCGGGATCCAGCCCACCCTGCTGGCCAATACGAGCCTCGCCGCGCTCAAGGCGCAGGTGCAGTCGGGGGATGTGCAGTGGGATCTGGTCGAGATCACGGCCCCCGAGTACGAGACGGCCGTGGCCGAAGGTCTGCTGGAGAAGTTCGACTACGACATCATCAGCGACAAGGGCCTCCCCGGCTATGCCAAGGCCGAATACGGGATCAAGTACCTGAGCTTCCTCTTCGTCATGGCCTGGGACGAGACGACCATTCCCAACGGCCAGGCGCCGGCCGACTGGGCCCAGTTCTTCGACCAGAACAGGTACAGCACCAAGCGGTCCGTCTACAACCAGCTCTCCGACAGCTCCATTCTCGAGGCAGCCCTGCTGGCCGACGGCGTTCCGTTCGACAAGATCTACCCCCTCGATGTGGACCGCGCGCTGCGGGTGCTGGGACAGCATCCGGGCCGGGACCGGCTGCTCTACCACTCGGCCAACCAGGAGCCGATCCAGCAGCTGACCTCCGGCGAGGTGTCGCTCTCCACGAGTTTCAACAACCGGATCAATGCCGCCCGGGCCGACGGCGCGAAGCTGAACTTCTCGCCGCAGAATGCCGTCCTTGCCGGCGACTACTTTGTGGTTCCCAAGGGGGCGAAGAACAAGGAGGCCGCCTTCAAGCTGATGAACTTCATGTCGAACGACGCCGAGGCCGGTGCCGCATTCGACAAGGTCACCAACCTGACCCTCGCCAACACTCCTGCGCTGACGAAGTTGCCGCAGGAGATCGCCGATACGCTGCCCACCAGCCCCAAGCTGGCCGACAAGATCCTGGTCCGCGATGACAAGTGGTGGGCGACGAATCTGAAGCAGACCGAACAGCAGTTCAAGCTCTGGCAGGCCGGCTGAGATGAGCCAGACAACCCTTGAACGAGTGCGGCCCGCGGGCCGGCCAACGCCGGGGACAAGTGGTGGCAGGCCGCGGCGGCGCAGCGGCTGGTGGCTGCTGCTGGCGCCGATCCTGGCCTTCGACGCCCTGCTTTTCCTGACACCCCTGGGCAAATTGGTGGGCTCCAGCTTTTCGGACAACGCCTACCAGCGTGTGCTCTCGGATCCGCTGGTGCTCCGCTCGCTGGCCAATACGCTGACCATCAGCCTGGCCTCGACGGTGGTGACGGTGCTGCTGGGCTATGTGATTGCCCTGGTGCTCTGGCGCAGCGGGACGGTGATGCGCGTGGTGCTGTTCGCCGTCGTGCTGCTGCCCTTCTGGACCGGCATCCTGGTGAAGAACTTCGCCTGGGCGGTCCTGCTGCAGGACAACGGCGTGGTCAACTCGATCCTCCAGGCCATCGGCCTGACCGACCATCCGATCGAGCTGCTGCACAACCGCTTTGCGGTGATCGTCGGCATGGTGCACTGTCTGCTGCCCTATGCGGTGTTTCCCATCTTCTCCTCGCTGGCCTCCATCGACGACAGGCTGGCCCTGGCCGCCCGCTCGCTGGGTGCCCGCGAAATCTCGATCTTCCGCCGGATCATCCTGCCGCTGAGTGCGCCGGGAGTGTCCGCGGCAGGGCTGCTGGTGTTCATCATCAGCACGGGATTCTTCATCACCCCGGTGGTGATGGGCGGGCCCGGGGACATGATGATCGCCAACCAGATCGACTACTACGCCCGCCAGCTCACCGACTTCTCCGGAGCCGCGGCCCTGGCCGTGGTCCTGACGGTGCTGGTGAGCATCCTGGTGGCCGTCTACCAACGTGTGCTCAAGGCAGGAGGCCAGCATGAAGCGCTCTAAGACCACAAGTCCGCGCCCCCAGGGCCGGGCGCAGGGCCGCGCACTGGCGCTGCTCTCCCTGCCGGTGTTCGCCTTCCTGGTGATTCCGACGGCGATCGTGGTGCCCGTGGCGCTCAATGACAGCCGCTACATCACGTTCCCGCCGGAAGGGGTTTCCCTGGCCGCCGTGCAGGGCTTCTTCGAGGACCATGCCTGGACCACAGCGCTGTCCGCCAGCCTGCAGGCCGCGGCCATCGCCGTCGTCCTCGGTGTGCTGCTGGGGGCAACGGCAGCCATCGGCCTGCATGGACGGAAGTTTCCCGGCCAGCCGGCCGTGGTGGGGCTGATCCTGGCCCCAATGATCGTCCCCACAGTGGTGCTGGCCCTGGCGTTCTACCAGTTCTTCATCTCGGTCGGCATGGTCGGCAGCATCATCCCCATCGGCCTGGCGCACGCGGTGATTGCCACTCCGTATGTGTATCTGACCACCCGGGCCAGCCTTGCCGGGCTCAATCCGGCGCTGGTGCGGTCGGCGCAGAGCCTGGGGGCCGGCGCACTGTCCATCCTGCGCCACGTCTACCTGCCGGTGATCTTGCCCGGGCTGGTCTCCGGGGCGCTGTTCGCCTTCTCGGTCTCGATCGACGAAACCGTCATGAGCCTGTTCATGCAATCGCCCAGCGCCACAACGCTGCCGGTGAAAATGTTCACCGACATCCAGTTCAACCTGACCCCCAAGATCGCGGTGTCCTCCGCCGTGCTGGTCACCGTGGCCACCGTTGGCCTGCTTCTCCAGGTCATCTACGTGCTCCGCCGGCGGTCCACCGCGCGGATGCTGCCGCTGGCCGTTTAGCCCACTTAGCGAAGGTATTTCAATGACGACTTCAGTGATTTCCGCAGACACAACACCCGGTGCGGCGACGGCGGCCCGGGGCTCCATCGAACTGCGCCAGGTGCGCAAAACCTACGGCGACGTCGTGGCCGTGGACGAGCTTGACCTGGTGGTCCAACCCGGGGAGTTCGTGACGCTGCTCGGACCCAGCGGTTCGGGCAAGACCACCACCATGATGATGGTTGCCGGATTTGAGGAACACACCTCCGGTTCGGTGCTGATCGATGGAAAGCCGGTGGATGCGCTGCCGCCGCGCGAACGCAATCTCGGCGTGGTGTTCCAGAACTACGCGCTGTTTCCGCACATGAATGCCCGTGAAAACGTGGAATTCGCCCTGCGGATGCGCAAGATTCCGCGGGCCGAGCGGCGCGAGCGCGCCGAGGCTGCACTGGAACGGGTGGGCCTGGGTGGTCTGGGCGGGCGCCGTCCGCGCCAGCTCTCGGGAGGGCAGCAGCAGCGAGTGGCGCTGGCCCGGTCCCTGGTGTTCAATCCCGCAGCACTGCTGCTGGACGAGCCCATGGCCGCACTGGACAAGCGGCTGCGCGAGCACATGCAGGAGGAGATCAAGACCTTGCAGAAGAGCCTGGGGATTTCGGTTCTCTTTGTCACCCACGACCAGGACGAGGCCATGGCGATGTCGGATCGGATCGTGGTGATGAAGGACGGGCGCATCGTGCAGTCCGGACCGCCGGAGGAGGTGTACGCCCACCCGTTGACGGACTGGGTGGCCAGCTTCCTGGGCGACACCAACCTGGTTCCGTGCACGGTGTTGGAGCGCCATGGCTCCGAGGCCGTGGTGGATTTGGGTGGGCTGGGCATCGGCAGGGTCCAGGATCGCGGCGTGGTGGGGGAGAGGTACGCCGTATCCATCCGTCCCGAGCACCTCAAGTTCCGCCCGGGGGCACCGGAGGAAAACGGCGGCACCGGCACGATGGTGTCCTCGACCAACCTCGGCGCCACGATCCGGCACCGGATCACCGCTGGCGGCCATGAGCTGCAGCTGCGTGAACTGAGTTCCGAAAGCACTGGCCGCAGCGGTGCGGCAGGGGAGGTGCACGTGGGCTGGGATGCAGCCAACGCCCAACTGCTCGTCCTCGAGGGGTAGGCAGGCGCGACGGTCCCGTCCAGAATGGCCCCGGAGCCTCGGCTCCGGGGCCATTCGCGTACCTGTCCGGGGCCCAAGCTCGACCCCCGGAGCGGAGCTAGTCCGTGGGCAGGGGAGCGAGCGCGGCGCCGTCGAAGAACTTGCCGGCCTTGTAGACAATGGGGTACTTGTCGTTGACTTCCGCATGGCGGACGCGGCAGATGAACACCGTGTGGGTCTTGGCCTGGAAGCGCTCGCGGATCTCCGCCTCGAGCATTGCCGCGGAGCCATCGATCAGCGGCGAGCCGTGCGGGCCCTCATGCCAGTCGATGGTGGCGAACTTGTCCTCCGCCTTGGAGGCGAACACGCCCAGGACGCCGCTCTGGTCGTTGGCGATGATGTTCACCCCCAGGTGCGTGGCGGCATGCAGCGCCGGGTAGGTGGAGGAGGTCCGCTGGATGCAGACCATGATCAGCGGCGGGTCGAACGAGATGGACGCATAGGCATTCACCGCCAGACCGCGGGCCTTGCCGCCGTCCTTCGTGGTGACCACCGTGACGCCGGTGACGAACTGGCGGTTGAATCCCCGCACCAGGTCCGGATCGGGCTCGTCGGCCAGACCTGTGGATGTGGGTGCTGTCTCAGTCATTAGTCTTCTCCCAGCGAAATGATGCCCAGGGCGGTAAGGAGTTGGCGCGGGTCCCAGGTGACGTGCTCATTCACCAGGCGGCCGTTGTCAAAGGTGCAGAAATTTGAGCCATACGTGGTGATCCGACGATGCGTGGCCGGGACGCCGAACAGCTCGCTGCTGTGGGTTCCCGTGCTGCTCCAGAAGATGGCCAGCTGGTCCCCATCCTGGGCCAGCGCCGTGATGGTTGTGGAAAAATCCGGGAAGGCCTCGCGGGTGGTGCGGACCATGTCCTTGAACTCGCCGGCGCCCAATGCCGCGGGGGATGCATTGCTGGTGCGGGTGTACCCGTCGGCCAGCAGCGCATCCAGGGCATCGACATCGCCGTCGTCCCAGACCGCGTGCCAGATCTCGCGGACCCGTGTTTTCAGCTCTGATTCCTGTGCCATGAATGCTCTGACCTCCTCATTGAGTGCTGTTGCATGGTAGCTACGGTAATCCAGCTCACATTTGATCGTCAAGGCAGGAGCGTAACACGAGGACTTCGGATGTAGGACGTATTCGACGGCGTTCCGAAAGTTTCCCTTGTTTACTGGGAATCCTCTCAAGTTGAATCCATGGTGCAGAGCTTGCCGTTGACGCGGGGGATTTTTGGAGCCTATAGTCTCTACCATGCAAGCGGCGCCGACAGTGAGGTCGGCGAAGCGGGCACCCCGGCCGGCCTTGCGGATCCACCACCAGGATCCGCGGGGACGTGCAGGGACCGCCGGCTGCGGCCGGCCTCGATACCACCGAGCCACATACCTGTACCCGCTGCTCCACGGCGGTACGGACCGAAAGGTTTTCAGCGATGCGCTTTTCCATCTTCCACGCCCTCGGGGCCCCCGGAGACCTCAAGAACTACAACCAGCACATGAAGGATGCCCGCGAGTACGCCCAGTCCGCTGAGCGCTACGGCTTCTGGTCCACCTGGTACACGGAGCACCACTTTGGCCATGAGGGCCAGGAGCTGACGCCCAACCCGGTGCTGATGGGTACGGACATCGCCGCCCGGACCTCCACCATCCGGATCGGCCAGGCCGCCGCCATCGCCACCTTCTGGCACCCGCTGCGCCTGGCCGAGGATCTGGCCCTGCTGGACCAGCTCTCCGACGGCCGTGTCGAGGTGGGCGTGGGCCGCGGGCTCTACGGCCGCGAGGCGTTGAACCTGAATGAATTGGCCGATCCCCGAGACCAGGAGCAGAACCGGGCCCTCTTCGAGGAAACGGTGGAGGTCATGCGCAAGGCCTGGACGGAGGACTTCTTCAGCCACAAGGGGCGCTTCTTCGAGTTCCCCAAGCCGGGCGTGAAGTGGAGCCACCCGATGTCCCCGGCCACCAGCGACTTCACCGAGGACGGCGTCATCACCAAGATGTCGGTCATCCCCAAGCCGTTCCAGAAGGAACTGCCGCTGTGGCAGGTCATCGACACCCCACGCTCCATCCAGAACGCCGGGCGCGATGGCATCCAGGGCATCTTCTGGCTGCCGCCGGTCTCCGCACTCAAGCCCCGCTTCGAGCTCTACCGCGACGCCGCCGCGGCGGCACAGGGCCGCGACGTCACCCTCGGCGAGGGCATCGCCCTGGTCCGCGACGTCTACGTCGCAGACACCATGGAACAGGCCCGCGAGGAATTCGAGGAGGCCGTGATGAACTCCTACAAGTGGATCACGCACTGGCGCGGCCTGGGCAACATGATGGAGGAGGGCGAGGAACTCACCGACGCGCACAAGCTGGACTTCGATTTCCTGATGGACCGCAACATGCTGGTGGGTACGCCGGACTTCGTGGCCGAGAAGATCGAGGAACTCCAGCGCGAGGTGGGCCTGGAACACATGATGCTGTGGACCACGCACCCGGGCCTGGACCACAAGAAGGCCATGCGCTCCCTGGAGCTGTTCTCCGAGAAAGTGAAGCCCCGTTTTGACACGGCCTTCTAGCTCCGACGCCGGCGTCCGCAAGCTGGTTCTCTACCGCGAGGAAGTCCTCAACGAGAACGGCAGCCGCCCGGAACGCCCGGCTCTGCGCGCCACAGTGGCCGCCGTGATCCACAATCCGTGGCTGGGCACCGGCCCGGCGGCGGACCTCTCGGCCGCCGCCGAGGCGATTGCTCCGCAGCTGGCCAAGATGCTGACGGACCGGCTGATTGCCGATCTGGGCGGCGCCGAGGCCATCGAGGCCTTCGGCAAGGCAGCCATCGTGGGCACCGCGGGAGAGATCGAGCACGGTGGGGCATTGATCCACACGCCGTACTTCGGGAATCTCATGCGGGACTTCCTGCAGGGTGAATCCATCATCTGCTTTGCAGACGCCCGGGCGGAGGCGGGGGAGACGCTGGTGGTGCCCATGTGGCACAAGAGCGCCGCCGCCACCCGCAGCCACTACCAGACCATTGCGGCGCGCATTTCCGATGGCCCCCGGGCCGATGAGATTGTCATCATCGCCGCGGCCTCCACCGGCCCCCGCCCGCACGCCCGCATCGGCGACCGCAAGACCGACCCCATCATCAGAGCAAAAGACCTGGAGAGTGCATTGGCATGAAGGTACGCAAGATCGTCACCATTATTGAAGAAATCACCAGCGAGGGCGGCCGCGAGGTCAACCCGCCCGCCCGCGTCGCCATTGTCGCGGCCGTGATCGAAAACCCGTGGAAGGGCCAGGGCTTTGTCGAAGACCTGAGCGAGGGCATCGAGGCCACCGCCTCCGATGTTGGCGCCCTGCTGGCCCCGGCCGTGCTGGCGGCCCTCGGCGCCACGGCCGAGGCCTATGGCAAGGCCGCGATCGTGGGCCTCAACGGCGAGATTGAGCACGGCTCGGCGCTGATCCACACGCTCAAGTTCGGCGACCACTTCCGGGTGGCCGCCAACGCCACCACCCTGCTCCCGGCCGTCGAGAAGCGCGGGCCGGCCGGCGTCGTCTTCGACATCCCACTCAAGCACATCACCGATGCCACCATCCGCTCGCACCACCAGAGCATCGAGGTGCGCATCTCCGACGCCCCGCACCCGGACGAGCTGATCATCGCCCTCGCCGCCGCGGCACAGGGCCGTCCGCAGCAGCGGCTGGCCGATCTGTCCACGGAACTGTAGCGGCAGCCATGAGCGCACCCAAGCTGGTCCTGCTCCACGGTGTGGGTCTGGACCGCACCATGTGGGGGCCCGTGGCCGCGCTGCTGGCGGGCACCTTCGAGGTGCGTGCGCTGGACCTGCCCGGGCATGGGGCGAACGCCGCGGCCCGGGATGGGATCACGCTGGCTGAGATGGCCGACGACGTCGCTGCCGCCATTGCGCCGGGATCGCACCTTGTCGGGTTCTCCCTGGGCGCGCTCGTGGCCCAGCACCTGGCCCGGCACCGGCCGGAACTGGTGGCCAGCCTGGTCTCGGTAAGCTCCGTCTGCCAGCGCACCGAGGCCGAACGCACCGCCG
Source organism: Arthrobacter sp. 35W (assembly GCF_000482545.1). Taxonomy (GTDB): domain Bacteria; phylum Actinomycetota; class Actinomycetes; order Actinomycetales; family Micrococcaceae; genus Specibacter. The sequence continues at coordinate 541,976 of NZ_KI519455.1, read as the reverse complement.
TGCTGGGGCGGCTGGCGGCGGCGGAGGCCGATTTCCCCGCCAGCGTTGCCGCGTCGCTGCAGCGCTGGTTCCCGGCGGATCCCCTCACGGGTGTGCCGGCAGTGGATCCGGCGCTGGTCGCGGCCACCGGGGCCACCCTGCTGGCCAACGATGTGGGCTCCTATCTGGCCTGCTACCGGGTATTCGCCACGGCGGATGCCCAGATCGAGCCGGAACTGGGTGCCGTCACAGTGCCGTCCCTGGCCATCACGGGCGAACTTGATCCAGGTTCCACCCCGGAGATGACCCACCGGCTGGCGCGCGCATTGCCGCGCTGCACCGCCGTCGTCGTCCCCGGCGCCCGGCACATGCTTCCGGTGGAGAGGCCGCGCGAATTCGCAGCGGCCCTGGCCACCTTCATCGACAAGGAATTCAATGGCGAATAACCAGACATACCAGCACTACATCGGTGCCCAGTGGGTTGCCCCGTCCTCCGGGGAGTACTTCCAGAGCACCAACCCCGCCACCTTGGCCGTGCTGTACTCGGCGGCGCGCGGCAATGCCGAGGATGTGGCCAAGGCCGTGGAGTCCTCCCAGGCGGCGTTCGAGGATCCGCGCTGGCGGGATCTGAGCCAGACCAAGCGCGGCCACCTGCTGCGCCGCCTCGGTGACCTCATCGGTGAACATGCCGAGGAACTGGCCCGGATGGAAACGCTGGACAACGGCAAGCTGCTGCGCGAAATGCGGGCCCAGCTGTCCACGCTGCCGGAGTACTACTATTACTACGCCGGCCTGGCGGACAAGATCCAGGGCGACGTGATTCCGGCCTCGGACAAGCGCGTGCTCAACTACACGATGCGCGAGCCGCTGGGCGTGGTGGGCGCGATTACGCCGTGGAATTCGCCGCTGACGCTGACCACCAGCAAGCTGGCCCCCGCGCTGGCCGCCGGCAACACGATGGTTATCAAGCCTTCCGAATACACCTCCGCCACGGTGCTGCGGCTGGCCGAGCTGGCCACCGAGGCCGGTTTCCCGCCGGGCGTGGTCAATGTGGTCACGGGCTTTGGCGCCGAGGCCGGGGCGGCCCTGGTGGAGCACCCGAAGCTGGCCAAGATCTCCTTCACCGGCAGCACGCTCACCGGCTCCCGGATCGCCGCCAGCGCCGCCTCGCGGTTCATCGGCACCACGCTGGAGCTGGGCGGCAAGTCGCCGAACATTGTGTTCGGGGACGCCGACGTCGCCAACGCCTCCATGGGCGTGGTGGCGGGCATCTTTGCCGCCGCGGGCCAGACCTGCATCGCCGGCAGCCGCGTGTTCGCGCACAAATCCATCTACGACGAACTGCTGGAACGCGTCACCGAGCGGGCCCGGAGCATCGTCATCGGCGATCCGCTCGATGACCTCACCGAGCTGGGGCCGCTGGCCTTTGCCGACCAGCGCGACAAGGTGGCCGGCTATGTGGACCTCGGCGTCAGCGAGGGTGCCAGGGTCCTCACCGGTGGACGGAGGTCCGACGGCGGCCTGGGCGGCTTCTTCTACGAGCCCACCGTGCTGACCGATGTGGACAACAGCATGCGCGTGGTCCGCGAGGAGATCTTTGGCCCGGTGGCGGCGATCATGCCGTTCGAGACGGAGGAGGAGGTGCTGCGGCTGGCCAACGACACCGACTACGGCCTGGCGGCGGGCCTGTGGACGCAGAACCTGTCCCGGGCGCACCGGATGGCCTCGAAGCTTGAGGCCGGCACCATTTGGGTCAACACCTACCGTGCGATGTCGCCGATGTCCCCGCGGCAGGGCTTCAAGAACAGCGGTGTGGGTGTGGAGCATGGGACAGAAACCATGCGCGAATACACGCGGCTCAAGAGTGTGTGGATCAACACCAATGAAGAGCCCGTGGCGGACCCCTTCATCATGAGAAGCTGACCATGCCGCTGATTGAAGCCTCCGTGTCCGCAGGCCGGACGCCGGAGCAGATCCGCGCCCTGGTCTCTGAACTCCACGCCGCCGTGGAGCGGACCATCAATGCCAAACCCGAGCACATCACGGTGATCGTGCGCGAGATCCCACGGGCCCACTGGGCCAAGGGGGACGCCACGCTGGCCGAGATGGATGCCCGGGTCCAGTGATCTTGCATGGTACGTCGGGCGGCCTCGAGTGGCGTTCCTGGGCTCCGGCCGCACCGTTGGATCCCCGGATTTGCGGCAACTTGGCGTAGCAATGCAGAAGGTGGGGTCGAAATGGCATTTTTCCTTGACTTCACCGCAGAACCCTCCATACGATAACTACCATGCAAGAGAGCATCGTGATGCAGACCACATTGAATGAGATTGCCCTGCTGGACCGGATCCGCGAACTGGTCCTCGGCGGCGAATACACTCCTGGCGCGGCGCTCTCCGAAGTCCGGCTGGCAGAACACTTCGATGTCAGCCGCACCCCCGTCCGTGAGGCCCTGAAGCAGTTGCAGATCGAGGGCCTGGTCGAGATCCGTCCGAAGGTAGGCACCTTCGTCCGCGAAATCACACGGCGGGAGATCCTCGAGATGTTCGAGGTCAAGGAAACACTGGAGGGCATGGCCGCCCGGTTGATGGCGCGGCGCGGGGACATCCCCGAGCTGGCGGCACTGAGGGCAAATGTAGAGGCCTCCGAACTGGCGGTGCAGCGCAATGACAGCGATGCATACGCCCGCCTGGTGCACGATTTCCACGAGACGATCGTCGCAGGCTCCGACAACCGCAAGCTGGCCGAGCACTACCGGATGCTGATGAACCAGCTGGCCTACCACCGCTTTGTACTCCGCTCCGTCCGGCACCCAGGCCGGCTTGCCACCTCCACCGCCGAACACCGGCGGGTGCTGGAACTGATCATCCAAAAGGACGGCGTCGGAGCCGAGCTGGCCATGAAGGACCATGTGGTCTCTTCGGCCCGCGAGGTCATGACGGACTCAGTCCCCGCCGCCCCGTAGGCCCCGCCTTTAGGGGCCTTCTCCCCACCGCACTGCTTTTCTTCCACACCGCGGCCCCGCCAATCCCACGGGCCCCCGCCCCGCGGCCGCAGGTGCACCACCCCCAGACACAATTCCATAGGCACCACGCGGCACCAATGACGGTGGCCGTGGCGCTGGGCGGCACCCTGCTGCCGGAATTCTTCAGAAAAGGACAAAGACCATGGCCCGTGTCAACGAGTCAAGCACCGCAGAGGACCGGGGCTACCGGGACAGCCTCACCAAGGTGGAGCCGTACGGCGTCGAGCACATCCCCGAGGTGGAGCGCCACGGCAAGCCCAGCTCCCAGTTCTTCATCTGGTTTGCCGCAGGCATGAACTTCCCCATCATCGTGCTGGGTTTCAGCGCCGCCTACTTTGGACTGTCCATGGGCCAGGCCGTGATTGCCATCCTGGCCGGCGCGCTCATCGGCTCCGTCGTCATGGGCATCATGTCCCGGATGGGGGTCCGCCTCGGTGTGCCGCAGCAGATGCAGGCCCGCGGACCGCTGGGCTTCATCGGCAACCTCTTCCCAGTGGCCTATGTCAACGTCTTCGCCGGCATCGGCTGGGCGGCCGTGACGGTGATCCTTGGCGGCAAGGCCCTGGCCGAGCTCACAGGCGTTCCGTTCTGGATCACGGCCCTGGTGCTGATGCTCCTGCAACTGCTGGTCGCCGTCATCGGGTACAACCTCATCCACTTCCTGCAGCGCATCCTGGCCATCGTGCTCTTCTTCGCCTTTGTGATGATCACCATCGTCACCGTCACCCGCGGCGGCACTGGCCTGCCCGCCAACCCCGAGGCCGAGGGCTTCATGGGCGCCGGCAGCTGGATCACCTTCTTCGGCTACTTCCTGGCCTTCCTGGTCGCCTGGCTGCCGTTCGCCTCCGACTACTCCCGCTACCTCCCGGACACCCCCACCATCCGCCGCCGCACCGGCATCTTCACCATGCTGGGCAACTTCACCACCGTCTCCTGGATGGGCATTGTCGGCGTCGTGCTGGCCGGCACCGCCACCACGTCCGACCCGATCGCGGCCCTGAACGAGCTGATGGGTCCCTGGGCCGTCCCCGGACTGCTGGCCATCGCCGTCTCTTCTTTCTCGCAGAACTTCCTGAACGTCTATGGCGGCGCCATTTCAATCCAGACCATGGGCGTGCCGGTCAAGCGCACCACCGGCGTCGTCTTCATCTGCGTGGCCTCCTACCTGGTGGCGCTGTGGGGCCAGAACGGCATCTACGAGGGCTTCTCCGTCTTCCTGAACCTGACGGCCTACTTCATCGCACCGTTCGCGATGGTCCTGATCTGCGACTACTACCTCGGCGGGCGCCAGAGCGCCCAGGGCATGGCCCAGCTCTTTGACAAGACGCGCAAGTTCGAGTGGGGCTTCGTGGCCTGGGCCGCCGGCGTCGTCGGCTCGGTGCCGTTCTGGGTCTCCTCCCTGTACACCGGACCCGTGGCCGCGGCGTTCCCCGAGTGGGGCGACCTGAGCATGTTCGTGGCAGCCGCCATCGCCGTCGTCGTCTACCTGGCCACCTACAAGCTTCGCCCGCTCTCCAAGCTGGTGCACCTTGAAACCGGCGCCACCGGCACGGGTTCAACCGAGGCCGCCGCTGAGGCCCTGAGCGTCTCCGCCCGGGACGCCCAGTGAGCACGCCGGCGGCCCGGCCGCAGACCCTGGTGGTCATCGACATGCAGCGCGGATTCCGCGATCCGGCCAGCCAGTGGTGCGTGCCGCGCTACGACGAGATTGTGCCGGCCATCGAGGCCCTGCAGGAGCGCATCGGGGGATCCGCCGTCTTCACCCGCTTCGTCCCGGACCCCGAGGAGCCCGGCGCGTGGCAGGCCTACTACCGGCGCTGGCACCAGATGTGCCAGGCGGCCGACGCCCCGGCCTGGGGGATCACCATGGCCGTGCCGGCCGGCAGCCCCATCGTCACCAAGCCCACGTTCTCCAAGTGGGGCCCGGAGCTTGAGGCTCTGGTCCCGCTCGGTGGGGAGATGGTGCTCACCGGGGTGGCCACGGACTGCTGCATCCTCTCCACGGCGCTGGGCGCCGTCGACGCCGGGCGCTTCGTCACCGTCGTCAGCGATGGCTGCGCCGCAGTGGGCGACGAGGCCCAGGCGCAGACCCTGGCCCTGCTGGACCTGCTCTCCCCGATGGTCCGGATCGCCACCAGCGCGGAGCTGCTCGCAGCCCTCCCCGCCAAGGCGCCCGCCACCGCCTGACCCCTCACCAACTGTGCGACAGTAGACGCTGCTCTGGAGCCCCAGAACAGCGTCTGCTGTCGCACAGTTGAGGGGGAGGGGCCGCCCTAGACTTGATGGGTGACTGATTTCTCGCATATCCCCGACGCCCCGCGCAGCGACCATCCCGAGCTGCTGCGTGCGCTCGCCGCCGACCTGTCCGCTCTGGACTACACCGTGGACGGCGTTGAGACGCTCCTGGGGGCCGAGGCCTATGCCGCGTTCGGCCGGGACCAGACGGTGCCGGCGTCGCTGAAGCTCAAGCACGACGGCGGACCGCTGGCCACCGTCGTCAAGCTGTGGCTGCTGGCCCAGCCGGTGGACCACGCCGCCATCGAGGCGGCCCTGCCCACGCTCGGCGTGGACGGATTGCTGGAGCTGGGGTTGGCGGAATACGCCCACCAGGGCGCCACCCTGAGCGCCTCGGTGGATCTGCGCCCCTACGGCTGGCCGGCGGATGCCGACGGCGCCGCCGGTGCGGACCTCTGGGTGGCGAGCGACCTCGCCGCGCACCAGCGCCCCGGCGTGCTGCGCAAGGACCACGTGCTGGGCATCGGCCAGGCCTCGCTGACGCTGGCCCAGGGCACCATCCGCCGCCACGTGGACCGGGCCCTGGATCTTGGCACCGGCTGCGGCATCCAGACCTTCCACCTGCTCCACCATGCCCGCATCGTGGTGGCCACCGACATTTCCGAGCGCGCCCTGGCCTTCACCCGCTTCAACCTGCTGCTCAACGCCGCCGAGCTGGGCCTGAAGGCCGAGGATTTCGATCCGGCCAATCCCGATGCGCGGATTTCGCTGCGCCTGGGCAGCCTGCTGGAGCCCGTGGCGGGGGAGGAATTCGACCTCGTCGTCTCCAACCCGCCGTTCGTCATCACCCCGCGCCGCCGCGGCGAAGGTGCCGCGGACCAGTTCACCTACCGCGACGGCGGCCTGCCCGGCGATGACATCGTGGCCACGCTGGTGCGCACGCTGCCCACGGTGCTGGCGCCCGGCGGCACCGCCCAGATGCTCGGCAACTGGGAAATCTACGCCGCAGGCGAAGGGACAGCTGCCGCCGAAGGAACGGCTGCGCAGGACGGTGCACCGAGTGCTTGGCACTCCCGCCCGGCGTCGTGGCTCGCCGATGGCACCGAGGCCTGGTTCCTCCAGCGCGAGATGGTGGGGCCGGGCCAGTACGCCGAGACCTGGCTGCAGGATGCCTCCGAGGCCCGGGATGCGGCCCACTATGAGGAGTCCTATGCCGACTACCTCGACGATTTCGCCTCCCGCAATGTGGCGGGGATCGGCTTCGGCTACATCTGGCTGCGCCGCCCCGAGTCGGCGCTGAAGGCCGGCGCGGCGATCCGCCGCTTCGAGGAGATCCTCTACCCGATCGAGCAGCCCGTGGGCCCGCATCTGGCCGCGGCCGTGGAGCGCGCCGATTGGGTTGGCGCCCTGGACCCGGATTCCGAGGGGCTGGCCGGCGAGTACCTGGTGGTGGCCGAGGACGTCACGGAGGAGCGGCACCAGAAGCCCGGCGCCGAACACCCGGGCGTCATCCTGCTGCGCCAGGGCGCGGGCCTGCGCCGGACCAATCTGCTGAGCACGGAGCTGGCCGGCTTTGTGTCCGCCAGCGACGGCGAGCTCACGGCCGGGCAGATTGTCGGAGCCCTGGCCATGCTGCTGGAGCGCGATGACGCCGGATTCGCCCATGACCTGCTGGAGGATGTGCGCAACCTGGTCCTGGAGGGTTTCCTGCTGCCTGCCTGAGGGATCCTGTCCGGTAATCTTCAGCACTTGTTTCAGATCTGGCTATGCTGGGACCATGAATGCCCGGGAGCACCAACACACGGCGGTGACCATCACCGATCCGCTGGCCATCCGGGCACTGGCCCACAAGGTGCGTCTGGATGTGATCGAGGAGCTTTTCGCTGCCGATGCCAGCCATACGGCCACGGCCCTTGCGCACCGCTTCGGCCTGACCCCCAGCGCCATGAGCTACCACCTGCGGGCCCTGGAAAAATGGGGCTACGTGGTCCGTGCCGAGACCGGGCCGGACGGCCGGGAGCGCCATTGGAAGGCGGCGGGGGACACCCTGAACGTGGGCGGACTGGCCGCGGCGTCCGATCTGGTCAGCTCGGCGCTGATCGACGTCACGCTCAACGCCGCCCGGGAGAAGGTGGTGGCCGCCCTGCGCCAGGTGGATGCCTCAGCCGACGGCGGCAAGCCCACCCTGGTGGTGTCCACCTCCCAGCTGCTGCTCACCGAAGCGGAGGGCAAGGAGCTGGCCGCCGAGCTAGAAGCCCTCGTGAAGCGCTACGGTGCCCTGCACCGCGCGGCACCACCGCAGGGACTGCAGCGGATGCACCTGACCACCGTATTGACCCCCGATGCGGACCCGGCGGCCGGGGCGCCTTAGCGGCGTCAAACACTTCGGCCAGCCACCCCATTTACCTATTCAATGCGCGTTCGGGGTAAAAATATGGTGAACTAGGCACTTGGGGGCGCCGTTCGCCCATCTTCATTTCCCTGTAGGAGTACTGTGCCCAGCAAGGCAGCCAACAAGCCAAAAACAGGCAAAAAGCTTGTCATCGTCGAGTCCCCCGCCAAGAGCAAGACCATTGGCAAGTATCTGGGGGAAGGCTTTGTTGTGGAGGCCTCCATCGGCCACATCCGTGACCTGCCCCAGCCCTCGGACCTGCCGGCGGAACTGAAGAAGAGCCCCATCGGCAAGTTTGCCGTGGACCTGGAAAACGACTTCAAGCCGTACTACGTGGTGTCTCCGGACAAGAAGAAGAAGGTGGCCGAGCTCAAGGCGCAGCTCAAGGACGCCGACGAACTCTACCTCGCAACCGATGGGGACCGCGAGGGCGAGGCCATCGCGTGGCACCTGCTGGAAGTGCTCAAGCCCAAGGTGCCCGTGCACCGCATGACCTTTGCCGAAATCACCAAGGAATCCCTCCAGCGCGCCCTGGGCAATCTGCGCGAACTGGACACGGATCTGGTTGACGCGCAGGAAACCCGCCGCGTGCTGGACCGCCTCTACGGCTACGAGATCTCCCCGGTGCTGTGGCGCAAGGTCTCCCGCGGCTTGTCCGCCGGCCGTGTGCAGTCCGTGGTGACCCGCATGGTGGTTGAGCGCGAGCGTGAGCGCATGGCGTTCAAGTCCGCTTCCTACTGGGACCTGCTGGGCTCCTTCACCCCGGTGGATTCCACCGAGGCCTTCACCGCCAAGCTGGCCGCCGTCGACGGCCGCCGCGTGGCCTCCGGCCGCGACTTCAACGACGCCGGCGAGCTGGTGGGCAAGAACGTGGCCCACCTGGACGAGGCCACCGCCACGTCACTGGCCGCCGGCCTGCAAAACGCCGATTTCGCCGTCCGCTCCATGGAGCACAAGCCGTACACCCGCCGCCCCGCCGCGCCGTTTACGACGTCGACCCTCCAGCAGGAGGCCGGGCGCAAGCTGCGCTTCTCCTCCAAGTCCACCATGCAGGTGGCCCAGCGGCTGTACGAAAACGGTTACATCACCTATATGCGTACCGACTCCTCGGCGCTGAGCGATGAGGCAGTCAACGCCGCCCGCCGCCAGGCCTCGGAGCTGTACGGCGCCGAGTACATCCCGGCCGCCAAGCGCGTCTACGCCAACAAGAGCTCCAATGCGCAGGAGGCCCACGAGGCCATCCGCCCCGCCGGTGACTCCTTCCGCACGCCGGCCCAGGTGGCCTCCGCGCTCAAGGGCGACGAGTTCAAGCTCTACGAGCTGATCTGGAAGCGCACCGTCGCCTCCCAGATGTCCGATGCCAAGGGCTCGACGGCGACCATCCGCCTCGGCGCGCAGACTGTCGGCGGGGCCGACGGCGGCACAGATGCCGAGTTCTCGGCCTCCGGCACCGTCATCACCTTCCGCGGCTTCCTCGCCGCCTATGAGGAGGGCAAGGACGAGGCCCGCGACAATGGCGATTCCGACGGCGACCGCCGCCTGCCCAACGTCAAGGAAAAGGACGCGCTGCGCGCCGCCGATGTCACGGCCAACGGGCACGAGACCTCCCCGCCGCCGCGCTTCACCGAAGCCTCGCTGACCAAGGAGATGGAGGAGCGGGAGATCGGCCGCCCGTCCACCTACGCCTCCACGCTGTCCACCATCATGGACCGCGGCTACGTCCGCAAGCAGGGCTCGGCCCTGGTGCCCAGCTGGGTGGCGTTCTCCGTCATCCGGTTGCTGGAGCAGCACTTCACCGACTACGTGGACTACAAGTTCACCGCCGGCATGGAGACGGGCCTGGACCGCATTGCCAAGGGCGAGGAGGTGGGCGCCAACTGGCTCAAGAAGTTCTACTTCGGTTCCGACCACGACGCCGGCCTGCTGAGCATTGTGAACAACCTCGGCGAGATCGACGCGCGGGAGATCAACTCCGTGCCGATCACCGACACCCTGGTGCTGCGGGTGGGCAAGTTCGGCCCGTACCTGGAAAGCACAGTCCCCACCCTTGACCCCAAGACCGGGGAGATCATCGAGTCCGCCCGCGCCAACGTCCCCGAGGACCTGGCACCGGATGAACTGACCCCCGCCAAGGCGCGTGAGCTCATGGAGACGGCCGCGCCCGAAGAGCGCGTGCTGGGCGTCGACCCGGCCACCGGCCATTCCGTGGTGGCCAAGAACGGCCGCTACGGTGCCTACGTCACAGAGGTCATTCCGGAGCCGACGGCGGAGGACCTCGCCAACGCGCCCGTGGAGTACTACAAGAACGGCAAGCCGAAGCCGCCGAAGAAGCCCGTCAAGGCCAAGCCGCGCACCGGATCGCTGTTCAAGTCCATGACCGTGGAAACGGTTTCCTTGGATGAGGCGCTGGCTCTGATGAGCCTGCCGCGAGTTCTGGGCGCCGATGCAGAGGGCAACGAGATCACCGTGCAGAACGGCCGCTTTGGGCCGTACCTGAAGAAGGGCACCGACTCCCGCTCCATCGGCTCGGAGGAGGAGATCTTCACGATCACCCTCGAGGATGCCCTGGCGATCTACTCCCAGCCCAAGCAGCGCGGCGCCCGCGCCGCTGTGGCCCCGCTGGCCGAGTTCGGCGAGGACCCGGTGTCGGGGAAGAACATCGTGGTGAAGGAGGGCCGCTTCGGCCCGTACATCACCGACGGCGTCACCAACATCACCGTGCCGCGCGACACCTCCCTGGAGGAACTGACGCGCGAGAAGGCCGTGGAACTGCTGGCCGACAAGCGCGAGCGCGGACCGGTCAAGCGGACCGCCAAGGCACCCGCGAAGGCCCCTGCCAAGCGCAAGGTTCCCGCCAAGAAGTAGCTGCGATCCACGAGCCCCGCCGCCCACACGGGTGGCGGGGCTCGTGGCGTTTAAGGCCTACCGTGGTGCCGCCCCCGGTCGGCCCTCTCGGCAATTTCGAACACCCATCTCTATTATTTGGTTGATTATGTGAGAGTTTGTTCTTTGCTATCGGTAACATATTGTCATTCGCTCAATGGAACCCCTATGCTGGGCCGGACAGTGCACAATTTCGTGGTCCAGATCACAGGTGCACCGTCTGGCGGCCCTGCTGCCGCCATGCCGTCCGCATCCGCCCGCACCTGTCCATCGGGGAGATATGAAGAGTCCTGGCAATTCCTCTCAACACCACCGCCGCGGCCACCGCATGATTGTTGCGGCCCTGTCCGCATCAGCCATCGCCCTGGCCTCCACAGCAATATCGCTTCCCGGGGCCAGTGCGGCCCCCTCCCCGGTGCTGGCCGCCCCGGCGACGCTCGCCGTCACGGCCCCGGCCGGCGTCGTGCCGTCCACCCCTGCCGGTGCACCGCAGACCATCCCCGGCCTGTCCAACTGGACCCCGGCGGCCGGTGAGTTCACGCTGGGCGCCTCCGCGAAGATCTCCAGCGCCAAGACCACCCTGGCCACCGACCTCGCCGCGCAGCTCGGGGAGGTGCTGGGCCGCACCGTCGCCACGGGCACCGCCGGAGCCACGGCGGGCGACATTGAAGTGGCAGTCGACCCCACACGTTCGACGGCACTGGGCGCCGAGGGCTACGAGCTCTCCGTCGGGTCCACCCTCAAGGTCACCGGCGCCACGGACACCGGCGCGTTCTACGGCACGCAGACCCTCGTCCAGCTGCTGGGCCAGGGCAACGCCATCAAGGCGGGGACCTCCATCGACGTCCCGCGCTACGTCGAGCGCGGCGTGGGCCTGTGCGCCTGCCAGGTGACCATCTCCATGGAGTCGCTGGAACGCACCATGAAGGATATGGCGTACAACAAGCTCAACCAGCTCTGGCTGGAGACCAAGGTCGTCAGCGACGAGTACACCCGCGCCAACTTCTGGGCCTACTACACCAAGGACGAGGCCCGGCAGATCTCCGGCTGGGCCAAGAAGTACCACATCGAGCTCATCGTGGAGGTCAACTCTCCCGGGCACATGCGCCCGTGGCTGGAGGACTACCCTGAGCTCCAGCTGGTCAACAAGAACGGCGTGAAGAAGGTGGAGCAGCTGGACATCACCCAGCCCGCCGCCTTTGACATGGTCACAGGCCTGGCCGACGAGTACGCCTCAGTCTTCGACACCCCGTACTGGCACATGGGCGGCGACGAATACATGATGGGCGACAGCTACGCGAACTACCCGCAGTTTGCCGCCTTTGTGGCAGCCCACCCGGAGATCTTCCCCGCCGGCTCCGGCCCGGGCGACGTCTTCATCTGGTTCATGAACAGGGTCAACGCGCACGTGAAGGCGCAGGGCAAGACGCTGCGCATCTGGAACGACGGCGTACCCACCGCCAGCACCATCCCGCTGGACAAGGACATCGTGGTGGAGCACTGGGTGAACTCCGGCCCCACGCCCCAGGCTCTGCTCAATGCCGGCCACGATGTGCAGAATTCCGCCCAGCAGCTGTACTTCAACCGCCCCGGCAACTACAACGTGAACCTCCAAAGCCTGTGGAACAACAACTGGACGCCGAGCCTCTTTGACGGCAGCAGTGTGCCGGTGAACGATGTCCCCGGCAAGGGCAGGATCCTCGGCGCCAAACTCTCGGCCTGGCCGGACAACACGCCTGCCGCCACCGAGGCCATGGTGGAGGAGCAGATCTTCACCACCATGCGCTTCCTGGCCCAGACCACCTGGGGCGGCCAGCGGCCCACGGCCGACTACCCGGCCTTCGCCGCCCTGGCCACGAAACTGGGCCGTGCGCCCGGCTACAGCAGCTATGACCGCACCCCCGTGGGCGATGGCGGCTGGTCGATCGGCATCAACGGCAAATCCCTGAACGCCAGCGGCACCGCCGTCGTACTGGCCTCCGGCGCCAAGGACATCTGGACGCTGGCGGCGACGGGCGACAACTACTACAAGATCACCGGCACCGGCAACAAGTGCCTCGTCATGACCGGCGGCAAGCTGTGGCTGCAGGCCCCGATGCAGCAGGATCTGGCGCCAACACTGGTGGACTGCGTGGCCGGCAACGGCAGTGCCAGCAACCTGCAGAAGTGGGAGGTCCTCAAGGTCGACGGCGGCTATGTGCTGCGCAACGCCATCACCCAGCTGCCCTTGAGCGTCAATGGCACCGGTGCCCTCACCCAGGAGACAGCGGATGTCCGCGCCGCGGGCGTCTTCTCCCTGACGGGCGAGGTTTCCACGGCCGTCACGGCTCCGGCCAAGGTCCTGGCCGGGGCGGCCACCGCCGTCAGCGTCGCCGTGGACAACCGCACGGCAGCGGACATCACCAACGTCGTCGTGACACCGCAGGTCCCGGCCGGCTGGACGCTGGCTCCGGCCTCGGCGCCGCTGGGCACCGTGCCCGCCGGTTCCACCAAGAGCGCCAGCTTCACGCTGACACCGCCGGCCAATGCGACGGCGGGGCCGGTGGCACTGACCGCCTCGGCGGCGTACACGGCAGGTGGCACCAGCCTGGTCAGCACCAGCCTGGCCTCCACCGCGCAGCTGAGCTGCTCCCTGGCGGCGCTGCGCCCCACGGCTGTGACGGCCTTCGACAGTGAACAGAACAACGCCGACGAGCGCACGCCTGCCATCAACGCCATTGACGGCAACCCGGCAACGTTCTGGGGGACCGCCTGGTCCCCGTCCAATGCGCCCATGCCCCACAGCATCACCGTGGACCTCGGCAAGGAGCAGAGCATCTGCGCCGTCAACCAGCTGCCCCGCACCGGCACCGGTTCCGGCGCTGCCAATGGCCGCATCAAGGGGTATGAGATCTACGTCGGCAACAGCCCCACGGTGGTTGGCACCAAGGCGGCCGAGGGCACCTTCGCCAACGTCGCCACGCTGCAGTCGATTGCCCTGGCCACCCCGGCCAAGGGCCGCTATGTGACGATCAAGGCGCTCTCCGAGCAAGGCGGCAACCCGTGGACCACCATCGCCGAACTTTCGGTGGATTCCACAGATGTCCAGACCGCGACGACGTCGGCTCCGGCCACCACCTCGGCGCCCGCCACGACGTCGGCACCGGCCACCACAAGCGCTCCGGCTACAACGAGTGCCCCGGCCACCACCTCGGCGCCCGCCGAGACGTCCGCCGCAACGACGTCGGCTCCGGTGTTTGTGGATCCGCTCCCCACGGAGACGTCCAACACCGGCACGTCCAACACCACCACGGCCGGTGCCGGCACAGTGGTCGCGGCCGATGCTGCCCAGGGACAAACCATCACGTTCACCGGCACCGGCTTCCTGCCGGGCGAGAACGTCAGCGGAAGCGTCCACAGCACGGTGGTGGAGCTGGGCACGGTTGTGGCCGATGCCAACGGCAATGTGTCCTTCACCTGGACCGTCCCGGCCGGCTTTGAGCTGGGCGCCCACGTGGTCCGGCTCGCCGGCGAAACCTCCGGGCGCGTGCTGGAGGCCTCGTTCACCGTGGCCGCGGCCCCCGCCGCCGAAGGGAACGATCTGGCCTCCACCGGATCCGCCAATACCTGGCTCTGGGGCGGCGCCCTGCTGCTGGTGATGGCCGGCTCCCTGGTGGTTGCCGCCAGCCGCCGGCGCATGGGCCAGCGCCACTAGCGGCACCGGCGGTCCCAACCGCCGGATGCGATGCACTGGAGGCCACCCGCCCGGCGCAACATTTCAAATGTTGCCCCGGATTGGGTGGCCTTCGGTGTGTCCGGGTGCCGGGACGCGCAATAATGGGCACATGCGACTTGGCGTGCTCGACATCGGCTCCAACACCGTCCACCTGCTGCTGGTGGATGCCCACCCCGGCGCCCAGCCCGTGGCCTACGCCAGTTTCAAACGGCCGCTGAGCCTGGTGCAGCATCTGGACGCCGAGGGCAACATCGATGACGCCGGCCAGCAGGAGCTCATTGATTTCATCCTGCAGGCGTGGGAGTTCGCCGCCAAACACAAGGCCAAGGACCTGCTGGCCTTCTGCACCTCGGCCATCCGTGAATCCACCAACGGTGCAGCGGTTCTGGAGCGGGTGCAGCGCGAAACCACCATCACCTTGACCGAGCTCACCGGCGAGGAGGAAGCGGCCATGACCTTCTTCGCCGTGCGCCGCTGGCACGGCTGGGGCGCCGGCTCCATCCTCAACCTGGACATCGGCGGCGGTTCCTTCGAAATGGCCCAGGGCCATGACGAACTTCCGCAGGTCGCCCACTCCGTGCCACTGGGCGCCGGCCGGTTGACGCGCGAGTGGCTGCCGGAGGACCCGCCCACCGCGAAGAGCGTCAAGGAACTGCGCAAGCACATCAAGGCCACCATGAAGGGCCCCGCCGCGGAGATTGCCAAGCTGGGCGCGCCGAATCTGGTCACGGGTTCCTCCAAATCCTTCCGCGCCCTGGCCCGCATCACCGGTGCCGCCCCGAGCTCCATGGGCTCCTACGTCAAGCGCGAGCTGCACCTTTCGGATCTGGGCCTGTGGAGCCAGCGGCTCACGGCCATGTCGGCAGCGGACAGGTTGTACCTGCCGGGCGTCTCCGAGGCCCGCGCGCGCCAAATGCTGGCCGCGGCCCTGGTGGCCGAGGCCGCCCTGCAGATTTTCAAGGTGCCCAGCCTGCAGATCAGCCCCTGGGCCCTCCGCGAGGGTCTGATCCTGCGCCGGCTGGACCAGCTGGTCTTCGATGGCCCGCTGGATCCGCCGGCCCACGTGACGGCCGGCCCCGCCGCTGCACGGATGGCGTAGCGGACATGGCTGGCTCCCAGGGGCAGGGGAATCACATCCCTGTTGCGCTGTCCACCGCCTCCGTCTATCCGCTGACGGTGCACGACGGCTTCGCCGTGGCCAGCGATCTGGGCTATGACGGGATGGAAATCCTGGTCACCCACAACGCCACCAGCCAGGATTCCAAGGCGCTGATGCAGTTGAGCGAGCGCTACCACAAGCCCATCATGGCCATCCATGCCCCCACGCTGCTGCTGACCCAGCAGGTCTGGGGCAGTGCCTGGAACAAGATCCAACGCTCGGCCCAGATGGCCGTCGACGTCGGGGCCGAGGTCGTCGTCGTCCACCCGCCGTTCCGCTGGCAGAACGGCTACGCGGAGACCTTTGCCCACGGGGTGCGCGACATCGCCGACGCCTTCGGCATCCAGATTGCCGTGGAGAACATGTACCCCTGGCGGGTCCGGGGACGTGAGGCGCTGGCCTACCTGCCGCACTGGGACCCCGTGCGCCAGGACTACGAACACGTCACGTGGGACTTCTCCCACGCCGCGACGGCCGACGTCAGCTCGCTGGAGGCCGCCAAGGCCCTGGGCAGCCGGCTGCGGCACGTGCACCTGACCGACGGCACCGGCTCCGGCCGCGACGACCATCTGATTCCCGGCCATGGCGACCAGGAATGCGCCGAGGTTCTGGCCCTGCTGCGCGAGAACGCGTTCGACGGCGTCGTGGTGGCCGAGATTTCCACGCGTAAGGCCAAGGGCGCCGGAGAGCGCGAGGAGTGGCTCGCGGAGACCCTGGCCTTTGCCCGCAAGCATCTTGGCCAGGACGAGCACCCCGTCGACTGAGCCCACCCAACTGAGTGACAGTTATCGCACGATTCTCGCCGGAAATCGTGCGATAACTGTCACTCAGTTGGGCAGGCAGGGGAAAATCGGCATTAAATGCGAAATCGCCGGATAGCCAGCCAGGGGATGGGGGGAAACCCTGGCAGCTGTCCGGCGATTTGGTTGGTCCCCAGGACGGGCCCAACCCGATCATCACTCGCACCCTTATGAGGTAGTTAAGACTCTAGAGAGCCACCTTGGGAACAAGCCGGGCGTTGGCTGGATGTTTACCGTTAATCGAAAATGGTCCGAAACCAGCCCCGAAACGGTGTGATTGTCACGTTAAAAAGAGAATGCGTCGAAGGCCGCCTCCAGCAACTGGGGGGAATTGCTGGAGGCCGCCTTCGACGCGGAGTCCAAAACCCGGCGGACCGGCTCTTGGACTTCATCACTCGCACCTTTATGAGGTACCTATGACTCTAGGACCCCTCTCTGGGCAAAGGCTTGGCCAAGGCTGGGAAAACTCTGGCAATCACCGCACTTCTTCATTCGTCGTGCACCGTCACAACCACCGCGTTGGTGGAAGGATGGAGGCATGACGAACAGAATTGCATTCCTTGGCTGCGGCTCCATGGGCGAGGCCATCCTCTCCGGCCTCTTGGCCGCCGGCACGCACCCCTCCACCGTCGTCGCCACCGTGCGCCGCATTGAACGGGCCGAAGAGCTGGCAGCACGGCACGGCATTACGGTGATCTCCTCCAATGAGGAGCCCACGGCCAACGCCGAGGCGGTGGTTGCTGCCGACGTTGTCGTGCTGGGAGTGAAGCCAGTGGGCATTGCAGCATTGTGCCGGGAGATCGCCCCCTCGCTGCGTCCGGGCACGGTGGTGGTCTCCGTGGCCGCCGCGGTGTCGATCGCCCAGATGGAGGCAGTGCTGCCCGCAGGCCAGCCGGTGGTCCGCTCCATGCCGAACACGCCGTTGAAGGTGGGCCGCGGCGTGGTGGCCCTCTCCGCCGGCACGTCCGCCACAGTTGAGCACCTGGCCGCCGCACACCAGGTGTTCGACGGCTCCGGCGTGGTGCTGGACATCCCCGAGGAGCAGCAGGACGCCGTCTCGGCCATCAGCGGTTCGGGCCCGGCCTACGCGTTCTACCTTGCGGAGGCCATGGCCGCTGCGGCCCGCGACTTTGGACTTTCCGACGCCATTGCCGCCGTGCTGGCGAGGGAAACCGTCGCCGGTGCCGGCCTGATGCTGGCCGAGCCGGGCGCCGATCCAACGGCCCTGCGCCGGGGCGTCACCAGCCCCAACGGCACCACCGAGCAGGCCATCGCCACCTTTGACGCGCAGGGTCTGCCCGGCATCGTCAGCGCCGGCGCGCAGGCCGCCGCCGCCCGGGCCGCCGCCATCACCGCGGAGCTGTCCGCTCAGTAGCACGGCAAGACCGCGACGTTCTGCGCAAAGTTCGGACCCAACCTCTGCGCATAAGCGGTCCTGCGCAGAGGTTGCTCCGCAACTTTCCGCAGAACGGTCCGGTCAGCCCCGTGTGCCGGCCTCCAGGGCCAGCAGCAGGCTCTTTGCCACCGCGCCGCCCAGGTAGCCGCCCTGGCTGCCGTCGCTGCGCACCACGCGGTGGCACGGCACCACCACAGGCAGCGGGTTTTTGGCGCAGGCAGTCCCCACGGCCCGCATGGCCCGGGGGTTGCCGGCCAGCTCCGCCACTGCCGCATAGCTGGCCGTGTGGCCGTAGCCAATGCGTGGCAGCGCGGCCAGCACATTGAGCCGGAACCCGGTGGCGAGCCGGAAGTCCAAGGGCACGTCGAAGACCCGGCGCGTGCCGGCAAAGTACTCCTCCAGCTCGCGGGCCACCGTGTCCAGCCGCTTCGGCGCCTTGAGCACCCGCGGGCTGATGGTCTTCGCCAGCAGCTCCAGCACGGCGCCGTGGTCCTCCACGGCGTACGCCACCCGGACCAGCCCGGCCGCCGTGGCGGCCAGCAGCAGCGGCCCCACGGGGGTGTCCACGCTGCGGTAGGCAACATCCACCAACCCCTCGGCCTCGGCGGCGGCGGACAGGGACCGCGACAGGCGCCCCACCGCGTCGTCGTCGAAGGCCAGCGCCTCCGGCGAGCCGAGGGCCGCCAGCGTCGGAAATTCCGGTGTGTGGGTGGTGGTCATGGCAAGTCTCCATTCGTGCGGGCGCGCAGTGTCTTCATGCCGTCGGCGGCGGCCCGGCGCGCGGCGGCCTCTGTATTGCCCAACAGCTCGCCGATCCTGGCGAAGGGCAGCCCGGCGAGGTAGTGGTAGCCAATGGCTGCGCGCTGTTTGGGCGGCAGCGTGGCCACCAGCGTCCACAGCTCCGCCGCCTCAAGGGGAAGCCCGACGGCGGAACCCGGGTCCGCGGCCTCCGGCAGCTCGGGCATGGGGGCCGGCAGCCGGGCGCCGCGGCGGTGGTGGTCGGTGGCCTTGTGCTTCGCAATCGTGGCCAGCCACGCCTCGGTGTTGGCGCCGTCGTCAAGCTCCGGATAGGCGCGCAGGGCGGCCAGAAAGGTCTCCTGCCACACGTCCTCGGCCTCCTGGAAGCCCACCAGGGCTCGGCAGAGCCGCAGCATGGCCGCGCCGTGGTGCTCCACCAGCACCTCGAACGGAACCCGACCCGGCGAGGGCACCATCAGAACAGGGCCTCGGCGTGCCCGCGCGCGGGGTTTTCCAGCTCCAGCAGAAACTCCTTGCGCGCCAGCCCGCCGGCGTAGCCCACCAGCGAGCCATCGGCACCCACCACCCGGTGGCAGGGGACGATGATGCTGATCGGGTTGCGGCCGTTGGCCGAGCCCACCGCCTGGGCCAGGGACCTGTCGCCCAAAATCCGGGCGATGTCCCCGTAGCTGCGCAATTCGCCGTAGGGGATCAGCCGCAGCTGCTCCCAGACCTTGTGCTGGAAGGCGTTGCCCACCGGGGCCAGCGGCAGGTCAAAGGCGCGCCGGTCGTGGGCAAAGTACTCGCCCAGCTGCTGGGCCGTAGCGGCGAACAGCGGGTCGGTGGCTGCCTGGACCAGCGCACCCATGGTTTCCGGGCCCGGGAGCCGCTTGTGGCTCTCCATGTACACCCCGCACAGGGCGCCGTCGTCGGCCACGGCGGTCAAGACACCCAACGGCGAGTCAATCAGGGCGTGCGTCCTCATGGTCCGCTCCTTCCATGCCGGCCTTGGGGGTTTCCGAAGGCTTCAACACTGGGTAGACGATCCGCAGCGGTGTTTCGTGAGATCCTGCGTCCAGCTACGGCCGGGCGGCGAAGCGCTCCAGCAGATCCACATGTCCGGAGACGATCAGCATGTCGCGGCTGGAAACCTTGGTGTCCGGCTGGGCGTAGGTGAAGTCCTCGCCCGGAGACTTCACGCCCACCACGGTGATGCCGTACTTGCTGCGGACCTTGGACTCGGCCAGCGTGAAGCCCTGGGTTTCCTTGGGCGGGTGCATCTTCACGATCGCAAAATCGTCGTCGAACTCGATGAAGTCCAGCATCCGCCCGCCCACCAGGTGGGCCGCACGGACACCGGCGTCGGCCTCCGGATAGATCACGTGGTTGGCGCCGATGCGGGTGAGGATCTTGCCGTGCGACTGGGTGATGGCCTTGACCCAGAGGTGCTCGATGCCCAGATCCACCAGGTTCACGGTGATGAGCACGCTGGATTCGATGGAGGTGCCCACGCCGACGACGGCGGAACTGAAGTCCTGTGCGCCCAGCTGGCGCAGTGCATCGATGTTCGTGGCGTCTGCCTCCACCACATGGGTCAGGGTTCCGGCCCACTTCTGCACCAGGGCGGGGTCGCGCTCGATGGCCAGGACCTCGCGGCCCTGCTTGACCAGCTGGTCCGCGGTGGCCGAGCCGAAACGGCCCAGACCGATGACCAGCACGGGGGCATTGTGCGGCGGGCGGTTGTTGGAGCTGGACTTCTCAGCCAATGATCGGCCTCTCTTCGGGGTAGTGGTACAGCTGGCGGCGTTGGCGCAGGGCAAGGGCCGCGGCCAGGGTGATGCTGCCGACGCGGCCGGCGAACATGAGGACTGACAAGACGTAGACGCCCGACGGCGGCAGCTCGGCGCTGAGGCCGGTGCTCAGGCCCACCGTGGCGAAGGCGGAGATGGTTTCAAAGAGCACGCGGTCCAGGCTGGCCCCGCTGATGCCCAGCAACAGCCCCGTCGCCACCAGAACGAAGGTGGCGCCCATCATGATCACCGAGATGGCCACGCGCATGGTGCCCTGCGGGATGGTGCGGCCGTAGATCTTCACATCGCTGTCGCCGCGGGCCTCGGCCACAATGGCCAGGAACATCACTGCCAGCGTTGTCACCTTGATGCCGCCGGCCGTGGAGGCCGAGCCGCCGCCGGCAAACATCAGGGCATCGGTGAGCAGCATGGTGGGGGAGTTCATGGCGTTCATGTCCACCAGATTGAAGCCCAGGGACCGGGTCATGACCGAGGCAAAAATGGAGTGGGTGATCTTGTCGCCCACGCTCATATAGCCAATGGTTTGGGGGTTGGTCCACTCCATCGCCGCCCACAGCACGGCCCCGGCGCCCAGCAGCATCAGGGAGACCTGCACCGTCAGTTTGGCGTGCAACGTCCACCGTTTCACATTGAAGCCGGTGGCCAGCAGCACCATCATCACCGGGAAGCCCAGGCTGCCGACGAAGCCGCCCACCATCAGCGGCACGAGGATCCACAGATCGGTCTCGTACGGCACTACGCCATCCGAATGCGGGGTGAAACCGGCGTTGTTGAAGGAAGAGATTGAGTAGAAGACCGCATGCCAGATGGCCAGTGGAACCGGCTCGCCCAGGATGATGAAGCGCGGAGCCAGAACCAGCGCCAGCACCACTTCGGCGGCCACGGAGGTGCTGATCACGATCCGCAGCAGCGTACCCACCTCGCCCAGCCGACCGGCGTTCATGGCCTCCTGGGCAATCAGCTTTCCGCGCACACCCAGGCGCTTGCTGACCATCAGGGACATCAGCGAGGCCAGCGTCAGGATGCCCAAACCGCCGACAAAGATGCCAATGAGGATCACCAGCTGGCCAAAGAACGTCCAGTGCAGGGCCGTGGACACGGTGGTCAGACCCGTGACACACACCGCCGAGACGGCCGTAAAAAGGGCGTCGTGGAACGGCGTCACCTGCCCGTTGGCGGCCGCGATGGGCAGCGACAGCAGGGAAGTGAACAGCAGGATGACCAGGGCAAAAACAATCAAGGCCAGCCGTGCGGGGGAGCTGTTGGCCACCCGGTCCACGAAGTCGCGGACGGTGGTGACGAAGCGCAGAACGGGGGATTTGTCGGAGATGTGCAGGAGCTGCTCCTGTTTGGTCGCCATTGCGCGCCGGCACCTCCTCGCCCACCGGGAACGGCGGGGACTATGTTGGGCCGATTTTGGCCCTGCTGAGTAGTTAACCACTTTTCCTCGCCGATGCGCTGCGGTGCGGCATGGAGAGCTTGGATTAGATAGCCTGTGGTGGATGTCATCCTTCGCCAGTTCCGGCCCGGCCGCCGTTCCCACCGCCCTGGTGTGGGATCCGGCGCTGACCGCCTACAACTTTGGCCCGGGGCACCCGATGACCCCGGCCCGGCTGGAGCTGACGGCCCGGCTGGCCAACGATCTGGGCATCTTCGACCGCCCCCAGGTGCGGATGCTTGCCCCGGAGGTCGCCGCCGATGAGCAGCTGGCACGGGTGCACAGCCTGGAATACATCGCTGCCGTGCGCCGCGTTGGCCAGAACCCCACGCTCACGGACCCGGCCCACGGGCTGGGCACCGAGGACGACCCAGCCTTTGCCGGCATGCACGAGGCCAGCGCCAGGATCGCCGGCGGCTCCCTGATGGCGGTGGAGGCCGTGCTGGACGGCTCGGCGGTGCGGTCGGTGAACTTTTCCGGCGGCATGCACCATGCCCACCGGGAGAAGGCCAGCGGCTTTTGCATCTACAACGACGCCGCCCTGGCCGTTGCGCGGTTGCTGGAGGGTGGCGTGCGGCGCGTGGCCTACATCGACATCGACGCCCACCACGGCGACGGCACCCAGTCCATCTTCTGGAACGATCCACGCGTGCTGACCATCTCGCTGCATGAGAGCGGGCTGAGCCTGTTTCCCGGGACCGGCTTTGCCAACGAGACGGGCGGGCCCGACGCCGTCGGCAGTGCCGTGAACGTCGCCCTGCCGGCCCGCACGGGAGACGCGGGCTGGCTGCGGGCCTTCCACGCCGTCGTGCCCCAATTGGTGGCCGCCTTCGAACCGGAGGTGATTCTCAGCCAGCACGGCTGCGACTCCCACCGCGACGATGAGCTGGCCCACCTGAACACCAGCGTGGACGCCCAGCGCGAGGCAGCACTGACCATCGCCTCGCTGGCCGCCCGGCACTGCGGGGGCCGCTGGATTGCCACCGGAGGCGGCGGCTACAACACCACCTCCGTGGTGCCGCGGGTCTGGAGCCATCTGATGGCCATTGCCACCGGAACACCCGTGCCGCTGCGCACCGAGGTGCCGCCGTCGTGGCGCAGCTACGTCCTTGAGCACTACGGCGCGGTGGCCCCGCTGCTGATGGGCGAGGACGCCGACACGTGGTGGCGCTCCTGGGAGGTGGGCTACAACCCGAACGACCCGGTGGACAGGACAGTGATGGCCACGCGCAGGGAGATCTTCCCGCTGCACGGGCTGGACCCCTGGTTCGACTGACTGGGCCGGCACTTTCCGTTCCACACCCCGCCTGGGCACAGCCCGGCGGAAGTTGGCGGACGCACCGGCGGCAATGGATGCCGCCAAGCGCATATGTCGCTAGGGTTAGGGCATGGTGACTGACGATGTATTCTCCGTGGTGGCGGAATCAACCCGGCGAGAGATCCTTGCAGCCCTTCGCGGCGGAGACAAGTCCGTAGGACAGCTGGTGGAGGAGCTGGAGGCCAGCCAACCCACCGTCTCCAAGCATCTGCGCGTACTCCGCGAGGCCACGCTGGTCACCATGCGGGCCGAGGGCCAGAAGCGTTTCTACAGCCTGAACCCGGCGCCGCTGGCCGCCGTCGTCGGCTGGCTGGCCGAGATTGGCGCGCCGGGCATGGATGCCGCACCGGCGCAGCAGTCCGATCCGCAGGGGCTCGACGCAGCCCACATCCAGACCACCGTGGTGCCCGAGCGCCGCGACGCCCGCACCGCCCAGCGCCCCGCCGTCGAGCGCCCCCAGGCAGCCACCGCGGCTGCCTCGGCGCAGGCACCTGCACCGGCACAGCCGCAGGAGCCGGCACGCGCCGGTGTCTCCGCCGCAGCGGCCATGCTTGAGGCCGGCGTCCACCCGGCAGCGGCCGGCGGTCCCAACGGCACGCGGCCAGGTGCTGGTGCTGGCACAGGAACCGGAACCGCCGTGGGCCGTCCCGTCGAGCGCAGCATGGCGCCTGCCGCCGCCCGCAGCACCGAGGGGGAGGCTTCCATGCCGGCGCAGATCGGGCGCAGCGTGGGCCGGGCCGCGAACAAGGCCGCAGATCTGCTCGCCAATCTGCCCAAGCCCAAGTTCGGCCGCCGCAAGGAGTAGCACCCCCCGGCGGGGATGGGGCCGGCGCGTACGGATTCCGTCAAGGATCCACCCCGGCGCGCATGATTCCCGTCAAGACCGGCGCCACGGGCCGCCTGCGGTGGTCCCATGGAAGCAGGGGACGCCGCAGCCATCCGGACTGCGGCCGAATCCGGGCAGGAGCGCACGGCACCATGGACGGCACGATTCGCAGCGCCGGCACCGCGCAGGACCCTGTGGACCGCGCAGCGGCCACTGGGGGATTGGTGGCGGTGGACGACGCCGGAGGCTTTTCCCTCCACCCCAGCGCCCAAGTCCTGCTGGTGGAGTTTGAATACCCCGCCGAGGCTGCCTGCATTCTCGACCGGGCCGGCCGCACCTTCGCGCTGCGGCTCGACGCGGATCGTCGATTGGTGCTGGGGCCGGCGGTGGCGCCGCTGGACGGCCAGTGGCTGCGCCGGGCGTGGTCTGCTGCCCAGCACCGCAGCGTGCGTGTGCACCCCCTCAAGCGCCTCCTCCCTTCCACCAGCGGGGCCCTGCTGGAGGCAATCTTCGAGACCCTGTGGCTCGAAGATGCCACGAAACCGCTGCCGGCCCCGTGGACCGTGGAGGCCGACGGCCGGACGGAACAGCCCGCGACGATCAACGACGTCGGCGCCCTGCTGGCGGCCCGCCGTCTTCGTGGCGGAACGCTGGTCCGGGATCCCTTCGGGCATCTGTACCGCCCCGTTGCGGCGGGCGGCATCCACTGGCGGCACCGGCTGCTGCCCGCCACGGGAGGGCGCATTTGTTACGTGGAGATTCCCCAGCCGGACTGATCCCTCTGCAGCCGCGTTCTTCCGCGGCACAAGAGCCCGCAGCAGGGGCCACCTGGTGGACATGTTGTCTCATAGTGTGGTTGCCATTGGCGGTGAACGTAGGACGACTGTCACACTTCTTGGGAGAATCTTTGGCGCCTATGCCCGGCGCACAACCCTGAGGAGAACCATGGATACAAGGCTGGAAGCCGTCCGGGACCAGGTCCTGGCCCGCAACCCCGGGGAGCGCGAGTTCCACCAGGCCGTCGCCGAGGTCTTTGAGAGCCTCGGCCCCGTGCTGGACAAGCACCCCGAATTCGTTGATGCTGCAGTGCTGCAGCGCCTCTGCGAGCCCGAGCGCCAGATCATCTTCCGCGTGCCGTGGATGGACGACGCCGGCCGCGTCCAGATCAACCGCGGCTTCCGCGTGGAGTTCAACTCCGCCCTGGGCCCGTACAAGGGTGGCCTGCGCTTCCACCCGTCCGTCTACCTGGGCATTGTGAAGTTCCTTGGCTTCGAGCAGATCTTCAAGAACGCCCTCACTGGCATGCCCATCGGCGGCGGCAAGGGTGGCTCGGACTTCGACCCGCGCGGCAAGTCCGACGCCGAGGTCATGCGCTTCTGCCAGTCCTTCATGACGGAGCTGTACCGCCACATCGGCGAGTACACCGACGTTCCCGCCGGCGACATCGGCGTGGGTGGGCGCGAAATCGGCTACCTCTTTGGCCAGTACAAGCGCATCACCAACCGCTACGAGTCCGGCGTTCTGACCGGCAAGGGTGTCTCCTGGGGTGGATCGCTGGTCCGTCCCGAGGCCACCGGCTACGGCACGGTGCTCTTCGCCAACGAAATGCTCAAGACCCGCGGCAGCTCCTTCGATGGCCAGCGCGTGTCCGTCTCCGGTTCCGGCAACGTGGCAACCTACGCCATCGCCAAGGCCCAGCAGCTGGGCGCCCACGTGGTGACGGCCTCGGATTCGGCAGGCTACATCGTGGACGAGGCCGGCATCGACCTGGCCCTGCTGAAGCAGATCAAGGAGGTGGAGCGCGGCCGCCTGAGCGAGTACGCGGCCCGCCGCGGCTCCGCCGTCAGCTATGTCGAGGGCGGTTCCGTCTGGGACGTCAACGCGACTGTGGCCCTGCCCTGTGCCACCCAGAACGAGCTCGACGCCGACGCCGCCGTGCGCCTGGTCAAGAACGGCGTCGTCGCCGTCGCCGAGGGTGCCAACATGCCCTCGACCTCCGACGCCGTCTCCGTCTTCCAGGAGGCAGGCATTCTGTTCGCCCCGGGCAAGGCAGCCAACGCCGGCGGCGTGGCAACCTCCGCCCTGGAAATGCAGCAGAACGCCAGCCGCGACTCCTGGACGTTCGAGCACACCGAGGCCCGCCTGACCGAGATCATGGTCAACATCCACAACAACTGCGCCACCACGGCGGAGGAGTACGGTGCACCGGGCAACTACGTCATGGGCGCCAACATCGCCGGTTTCGTCAAGGTTGCCGACGCCATGCTGGCCCAGGGCCTGATCTAGCCCCACGCTTCAACCCGCTGGGTGTATGGAAGACGCCGGTGTTCATCGCGAACACCGGCGTCTTTCGTACACCCAGCGCCTCCAGGGAACCCTAGGATGGTGGAATGCGCACCCACCAACTCGTCCTGGCCTGGATTGAAGAACAGCTGGCCGGCGGCGCCCTCACGGTGGGCGGCCGGCTCCCACCGGAGCGGGCGCTGGCCACCCAGCTCGCCGTCTCCCGCGCCTCCGTCCGCGAGGCCATCAGGATTCTGGAGGCCATGGGCGTGGTCCGTTCGGGCGTGGGTTCAGGGCCCGACGCCGGGACTGTGATCACGGCCGACCCCACGGCCGCGCTCGGTTCGGCACTGCGCCTGCACGTGGCCACCTCGCACTTTCCGGTGGCTGACATCGTCCAGACCCGTGTGCTGCTTGAATCCTGGTCCGTGGCGCATGCCGCCGCGCGCGGCCAGGCACCGGAATTGGATGCTGCAGCCGCCCTGCTGGAGCGGATGGATGCCTGCGCCGACGCCGATGAATTCCTCGCGCTGGACGCGGCCTTCCATGTGGAGCTGGCCAAGGCGGCCGGCAACGCCGTCGTCGGCGCGATGATGGGCTCCCTGCGCGCCGCCATCCAGGGCTACGCCAGCTCGCTGACCGCCAACCTTCCCGACTGGGACGCCACCTCCGCCAGGCTGCAGGGGGAGCACCGGGGCATCCTGGAAGCCATCCGGGCCGGCGACGGCGCCCGCGCCGGCACCCTGGTGGGCGCGCACATCGAGGGGTACTACCGCGAGGCCGGCATGCCTTCCCCCGCGTCGGGTTCCGGGGACACTCCGGGCGCCTAGGCCTCCCTGCGCCGCCCTTGGGGCAGGATCGAGGAAGGGGAGCCCACACCCGGACAAGCCATGTGGGCGCCATGGAGGGGGACCCGGGTGACCGGCACGCAGCGCAGCATCATCTACCCGGCGCGGATCATCCGCACTCTGGACCCGGCCCGGCCGGTGGCGCAGGCCGTAGCCGTCCGTGGGGACAGGATTCTGGCCGTGGGCTCGCTGGCCGAGCTGCGCCGCTACCCGGGCACCGCCGTCGACGATCGGTATGCGGACACGGTGCTGCTGCCCGGCTTCGTCGAGGCGCACAGCCACACGCATTCCGGCGGACTCTGGGACAACGTCTATGTGGGCAGATTCGACCGACGAGACCCGGACGGCCGGTTGTGGCCCGGTTGTGCCACAACGGCCCAGGTGCTGGAACGGCTACGTGAGGCGGAGCGTCTGCTGCCGCCGGACCCCTCGGTGGTGCTCACTGCCTGGGGGCTGGATCCCATCTACTATCCCGGCGAACAGGTGCTGGCCCGCGAGCTGGACACCGTCTCGACCACCCGGCCCATCAAGGTTGACCATGCCAGCGGCCACATCGTGGTGCTGAACTCCGCTGCCCTGCAGCGCTGCGGGATCGCCGTCTCCTTCGGCATCGAGGGCGTGGAGGTTGATGCGCACGGCGCCCCCACCGGCGAGCTGCGCGAGTTCGCGGCCATGGCATTGGCCGCCCCGCTGGCCCCGGCCCCGGATCCGGCCGCCTTTGCCCGGGCACTGGCCCGCTTTGGCCGGGACGCCGTGAACAATGGCGTCACCACGGCCACGGATCTGGGCACGGAACTGTTGATGGACGACGGCGGCGTGGCGGCGTACCGTGCCGCCGTCGGGGAGGACTACCCGGCGCGTCTGTCCGTCTTCCACTACGGCGGCGGGACCGTGCTGCCTGCGCAGGCGGCGGACCGGCTGCAGCGGCTGCGGGGGAGCGGAACGGACCGGCTGCGGATGGGCCATGTGAAGCTCTTCCTAGACGGGTCCATCCAGGGCTTCACCGCCCGGCTGCAGGAGCCCGGCTACCTCAATGGGCAGCCCAACGGCCTGTGGAGCATGCCGCTTCAGGCGTTTGCCGCAGCCTTTGAGGACTTCCACCGGGCCGGGCTGCTGGTGCATGTGCACTGCAACGGCGATGAAGCCACGGAGGTGTTCCTGGACGTGGTTGAGGACATCCTCGCCCGGCATCCCCGCCCCGACCACCGGCACACCGTGACCCACTCGCAGCTGAGCACGCCCGCACAGTACCGACGGATGGCCGCGCTGGGGGTGGGTGCCAACCTTTTTGCCAACCACATCCGCGCCTGGGGCGACCAGCATATGGACATCACCGTGGGCCCGGACCGCGCGGCCCGGATGAATGCCACGGCCACGGCGCTGCGCGCCGGGGTGCCCATCGCCCTGCACAGCGACACCCCCGTCACGGAGATGGCCCCGCTGAAGAGCGTCCAGCATGCTGCCACCCGGCTGACGGCGTCGGGGCGGGTGATGGGCGGCGGCGAGCGGATCTCCGTGGCGCAGGGGCTGCATGCCGTGACGCTGGGCGCGGCCTATCTGCTGAAGATGGACCACGAGGTGGGGTCGCTGGAACCGGGCAAATTTGCCGATTTGGCGGTGCTCGCGGAGGATCCATTCCAGCGGCCGGCTGCCGAGGTGGGCTCCATCGCCGTGGCCGGGACCATGGTGGGCGGACGGCACTGCGTCGCCGCCGTGTGACGGACACGATTTGCCGCTGCGCTCGGCACGGGCATATGGTGTTGCCATGACAAACCGTTGGTATGCGTATTTTTCGTTGGCTCTGGAGGGGCCCGCGTCTAACTGACACGCATCCAACCCACCTTCAGAGCCAACAGGACAGAGATTATTCTCTGTCCTTCGCCGTATCCGGCGGGTTCTGTCCAGGGCCCGCTCCCAGCCCAAAATGAGGAAGCACCCCGTGAACAGCACCGTAGCCACCGGCCCCGCACACCAGATCCAGTCCACCTCGAATCTGCGGGTCAGTGAGTTCACCGCTCTGCCGACGCCGTCCGAGCTCGCCACCGAACTCCCGCTTGACGCGGCGGCCAGCTCCGTCGTCGAGCGCGGCCGCGACCAGGTCCGCGCCATCATGGACGGCGTGGACGACCGCCTGCTGGTGGTGGTGGGCCCGTGCTCCATCCACGATCCCAAGGCCGGGCTGGAATACGCCCGCCGGCTGGTCAGCGCCGCCGAGCGCCACAAGGAAGACCTGCTCATCGTGATGCGCGCCTACTTCGAGAAGCCGCGCACCACCGTCGGCTGGAAGGGCCTGATCAACGATCCGCACCTGGACGGCAGCCACGACGTCGCCACCGGCCTGCGCATGGCCCGCGAATTCCTGCTCGAGGTGGCAGCCCTGGGCATGCCCGCCGGCACCGAGTTCCTCGAACCCATCAGCCCGCAGTACACAGCCGATCTGGTGACGTGGGGTGCCATCGGTGCCCGCACCACCGAAAGCCAGATCCACCGCCAGCTCTCCTCCGGCCTGTCCATGCCGATTGGCTTCAAGAACGGCACCGACGGCGGCCTCCAGGTGGCCCTTGACGCCTGCTCCGCCTCCAGCGCCGCGCAGTCTTTCCTGGGCATCGACGGCGACGGCCGCGCGTCGCTGGTCTCCACCGCGGGCAACCCGGACACGCACCTGATCCTGCGCGGCGGACGCAAGGGCCCCAACTACGGAGCCGACGACGTCGCCGCGGCCTCCGCGCAGCTGGCCGCTGCCGGGCTGAACCCGCGCCTGATCGTGGACGCCAGCCACGCCAACTCCGGCAAGAGCCACCACCGCCAGGCCGAGGTGGCCCTGGAAATCGGCGCCCAGCTGGAGGCCGGCGGCGCCGCTGCCCACGCCGTCGCGGGTGTCATGCTGGAGAGCTTCCTGGTGGGCGGGGCCCAGAACCTCGACGTCGAAGAGGTTGCCGCCGGCACCGCTGAGCTCACCTACGGGCAGAGCGTGACGGACGCCTGCATGGAATGGGACGTCACCTCTTCGGTGCTGGACCACCTCTCCCGCAGCGTCCGGGTCCGCCGGGAGCTCGGGCAGGACTGACCTGCTCCACTGCTGCGGCAACTCCGGCGGGAACAACGGCGGCGGTTGGCAGGGCTGGTGCCCGGCCTGCCGCCGCCGTCGTCGTGTCCAACCGCTACCCCAGGCGGGTCACGGTCCCGGGGAAGGGCCGGGCGTTGGTGCCGCCGCCTCCGTTGGCCTGCTGGTTGACGGTGGAAATGCCCCCGATCAGCCCGTTGGGATCCCCGCCGGCCTTTTGGATCAGCAGCGCGTAGTAGGCGGCATCCTCGTTGGCCGAATTGCTGAGCAGCGACATGTCCCCAGTGGTGTTGAGGATTTCCTTGTGCGCCGCCGCGGCATTGGCCTGGAATTCGTTGAGCTGATCGGCTGTCAGGGAGATGGCCACGCTCTGCCCGGCCTCGTAGCCGCTCCCGGAGAAGCCCGAATACTTGGACGTATTCAGCATCTGTGCCTCGATGTCGCTGATGTTGGCGACCGTGTAGGTGTAGACCTTGGAATCGGGGATGGGGTTTCCGGCAGCGTTGAACTGCACGCTGGCGCTCATGTCCGCACGGCCCGGATCCTGGATGGTCAAGGTCTGCTCCGAGGTCCCGTTGCCGTACTTCGTCTCCACCAGCGAGGATTCGTAGGCCGCGGATTCGAAGCTGGCCTCGAAATCGAAGACCTTCAGGCTGGCCTCCTGGGAGTTGGAGTAGTCCAAACGTTGGACGGTGGCGGCATCGGAGACACCGGCGCCGTTCTGGCCGGGAATGGTGCCGTTCGCGAGGGTGTTGGCCAGCGCTGCACGGCCCTCCGCGGTGGAGGTGTCGAAGGTGGCCGAGGCCACGGTGGAGCCGGCCAGGGAGTGGCTGGCACCCACCGCCGCTTTGGCCTCGTCGAAGCTCACCGACAGTGAGGCCTTGTTGGTGACGGCATCCTGCGGGCCGGACATCACCGTGACGGAGGAGTCTCCCCCCTTGCTGATGGTCTGGGTGGTGCCCTTCTGGGTGTCAACGCTGCCGTCCAGGCCCAGTGCGCCGTATTTCAGACCAAGACCCTGCGCTGCAGTGGCCGAGCTGTCCACCTGGATGCTGGTGCCCGGCGGCCATGAGGAGGGGTCGTTGGGGTTGATGCTCAAGGGGTCCACGCCCTTGGGAACCGTGATCTTGTATTCGATCTTCTGACCGTCTGCCAGGGTGCCTTCGATACCAAACCGGCCCAGGTCCATCGACACGCTGCCTTCGGTGCTGATGGTGGAGGTGATCTTGTAGGTGTCGCTGCTGTCGTCGTGGCCCACCTCGGCAGCGACGGTGCTGATCTGCTTGATGCCGCCGTCCATGCCGAACTTGTCGGAATCGATCCCGCCCAGCCCGGGCAGGTTGTTCAGCGGAATCTTGTCCGTGGACAGGCCGCTGGAACCGGTCACCGTGGCACTGTCCGAATCCGGCCCGCGTGTGACGGAGACCCCCAGCTCGTTGGTGCCGCCCGGAAGCACCGGCGGGCGGGGAAGGAACGACGGCGGCAGAGCGGCGCCGGCGGTTGATGCCGAGCCGAAATCCGAACTGGAGCCCGAACCGTTGAAGCCGGATCCGCCCGATGTGCCGCCGTTGCCGGAGCTGGTCTGCACCTGGTCGTCGGCATTCTTGCGCAGCATCTCCGCGTTCTCGCGGAGCATGGCCGCCGCACTGAGCAGTTTGGGTGCCTGCTGGCTGGAGAACCGGCCGACAATGGCGGTGGCATCCTGGCCCTGCCAGCGGATGCGGGAAAAGCCGCCCCGCAGCGCCGAACACGCGCGCTCCAATGACGCGGCGCCCTCATCCATCATGGTGGCCAATCCCCGCAGATCCTCCGGATCGGCTCCCTGCATTCCTGACACGACTGTCCCCCTGGTTCCGTGGCGCGGATCCTTGCCACGCCGCCTGTCCACCCCAGTCTTGCAGGTCCGCAGCACTCTTTGCCGGTGCATTGTTCACAAGAGCCCCATCAGCCTCTACAGTTGCAGTCAAACAGCAGATTGGGCAGGTGCTCTGGAGGACGCCTCGGCCAAACGGATCCGGACCCAGAGCGAAGGGTGGCAGGGCCATGGCACAGGAGCAGAATTTCTCCGAGGTCAAGTTCTTGACGGTGGCGGAGGTCGCCGAGGTGATGCGCGTGTCCAAGATGACCGTCTACCGCCTGGTCCATGCCGGCGACCTGCCCGCGGTCCGTTTCGGCAAGTCCTACCGGGTGCCCGAATCCGCCGTCGCAGCGTATCTGGAGCAGGCCGTCGTCGACGTTCCCGGGAGCCACCCCGGCCATGCCCTGGGCAGTACTGGGGGCCATGCCCCAGGAGGGGCCCATTCGGCCGGTTCGGCGCATACTGCCTAGAGACGGTACGCTAGTAAAGATCCATTTTCGGTTTTGACCGATACCTGTGATCGGTCAGCCAATTCGAAGACGGCTACCTCGCGGTAGTGACGTTGTCATGAAAGTTTGAGGTCTACATGGGCTCAGTTATCAAGAAGCGCCGCAAGCGTATGGCGAAGAAGAAGCACCGCAAGCTGCTTCGCAAGACCCGCCACCAGCGCCGCAACAAGAAGTAGAGATACTTCTTATTGCACAAGGAGTGCCCGTTGCCGAAAGGTGGCGGGCATTTCTGCATCCCGGCCCCTCCGCCCGCCCAAGTAGGTGACAGCTGTGACACGTTTTTCGCACCAGAATGTGCGATAACTGTCACCTAGTTGGGCTGCTTGCCGCGCATCCGGCTCAGGCCCTTCCACAGGCCGTAGATGACGCCCGCGCCGGTGGCAGCGCGCAGGCCCAGGGTCGCCGCGCGCCGGCCGGAGCGGAAGTCGTAGACGGGCCAGTTGTTGTCGCGGGCATGGCGGCGCAGCTTGGCGTCCGGATTGATGGCCACGGGATGCCCGACGGCGGTCAGCAGCGGGATGTCGTTGTAGGAATCGCTGTAGCCCCAGCAGCGGGACAGGTCCAGGCCCTCGCGCTCGGCCACCTCGTGCACAGCCACGGCCTTGGCCGGGCCATGCAGGATCTCGCCCACCAGGCGGCCGGTGTAGAGACCGTCCTCCACCTCGCCCACCGTTCCCAGGGCGCCGGTCAGGTGCAGCCGGGAGGCAATCACACTGGCAACCTCGACGGGCGTGGCCGTCACCAGCCAGACCTGGCGCCCGGAACGGATGTGCTGCTCGGTCAGGGCGCGGGTGCCGGGCCAGATCTTGGAGACGATCATCTCGTCATAGACTTCTTCGCCCAGCTGCTTGATGAAGTCCGAGCTGATCCCGGTCGCGAAGGCCTGGGCGGCGTCGCGGACGGAATGTACGTCCTTCATGTTCTCGCCGCGGAAGATGAACTTGGCCTGCTTCCAGGCAAACCCGGCGGCATCGTGAAGGGTGAAGGCCTTCTTTTGGTACATCTTGCGCGCCACATGGAACAGGCTGGCACCCTTCATCAGGGTGTTGTCCACATCAAAAAAGGCGGCTTCGCCGAGGTGCTCCGGAGTAACCGAGCGGTCCTCGGCACTTTCCATGTTCACGTCGGGCATGCCTCGAGTCTAGTCAATCCATGCAGGCTGTGGGACACATTGAGCGGGTGGGGCCGGCCCATGACGGAGCCGGAGAGGGCACTCCGTCCCAGCCGTTACGGTGGAGGGATGGAAAAGATTTCCCCAGAAGACGCCGCGGCCTCCCCGCGGGTGCCGGAGCTGACCCTTGTCACCAAGTCCTCCTGCCACCTCTGCCACGATGCGCGCGAGGTGGTCTCCGCCGTCGCGGGGGAGCTGGGCATCCCCTTCACCGAGGCATCGATCGACGACGACGCCGGGCTGGCCGAGCGTTTTGCCGAGGAGATTCCGGTGGTCCTGGTGGACGGCGTCCAGCGCGACTTCTGGCGGATCGACCCGGTGCGCCTGCGCGCCGTCCTGCAGCAGGCCATGGGCGCCGCGTAGCCCACGGGTTCCGCGGTGCTGGGCGGGCCCGCGCCTGCCTCCCGCTCCTGTCTTCCCCCTCCCTTGGGGTCGTGACGCTGTTGGCGGACGCCAGTTGGTGGGCCGGGCACCGGCAACCTACAGTGGAGGTTACCCCCGCGCCGTGGCGGAACCCCCGCCACTGGCCGCACCAAGGGGTGGTTCTACAGTGGGTTGCAATCCTAAGATGCGAGAAATACCTGGGAGGCAGCAAGTGGGTGCAGCGCAGACCGCCCCGGGTGAGCCCGGGCCGGCAGGATCGGCGGGACGGCAGCTTCCAGCTGCCACGGTGTCCCGGCTGACCATCTATCTGCGCGCCCTGACAGGGATGCTGGCCGACGGCGTCGAGCGCGTCTCCTCCGAGGCTCTGGCCGAGGCCGCGGGAGTAGGCTCCTCCAATGTCCGCAAGGACCTGTCCTACCTGGGGTCCTACGGAACCCGCGGCGTTGGCTACGAGGTGGCCCACCTGAGCCGGAACATTGCCCAGGCCCTGGGGCTCACCCACGAATGGCGCGTGGCGATTGTCGGCGCCGGAAACCTGGGCCGCGCGCTGGCCGGCTATGCGGGCTTCGAATCCCGTGGTTTTGACGTGGTGGCCCTGCTGGATGCTGACCAGATGCTCATTGGCAGCGAGGTTGGCTGGCTGCGGATCTCCGATGTGGCCGATCTTGAGGCCGTGCTCGCGCGGACCCGGGCCAATATGGTGGTCCTGGCGCTGCCGTCGGCCGTAGTGCAGGCCATGTGCGACCGAGTGGTGGCAGCCGGTGTGCGCAGCATCCTCAGCTTCGCCCCGGTGGTGCTGCAGGTTCCGGACAACGTCACCCTGCGCAAGGTGGACATGGCGACCGAACTGCAGATTCTGGCCTACCACGCCCAGCGCGACCAGGAACGGGACATTGCCGAGGGCCTCCCCGGCGCCTGACGCTACTTGCGCGTGAAGTAGTCCTTGGCGGGAGCCCGCCACAGCACGAACACGGCCACGATGCCCAGCAGGACCTGTGTCAGAGTGATCGGATTGGGCACCAACAGGGACAACAGGGAGAGGCACGCCAGCACAGTGCCCGTGATCCTGGCCCAATTGCGGCCCTTGCGGATGGCGAAGGCCAGCAGGAAATACAGCACGGCACCGATGCCGTTGAGCACCAGCGACGCGACCAGCACCGACTGCAGCATCGAGGTGTCGGTGAGGCCCATGTCCACCATCACCTGGCGTGCAGCGGACTGCCCCGCAGGGGTGAAGATCGTAAACATGCTGAGCACCAGGATGGCCGTTTGGATGGCGCCGGCGGCAATGATCAGCCGGAAGGACATCATGACCTGCCGCGGCGGCGCAGCCACGGCGCCCGGAACCGCTCCGGCGCCAGCCGCAGCCGGAGGATGGACATCCGGCGCGGTCCAGCCGGCAGGTGCAGAGGGTGCGGGATGGGCCGCCGGGGGAGCGGCCGACGGCGGCTGCCAGCCCTCGGGCGCGTACTGGCCGTAGCGCGGAACGCCCGGGGAAACCTCACCGTAGTGGCCGCGTTCCGGCGCAGAGCCCGCCGGCTTGGCCGGCTCCTGGGGCCGTGGATTGTCCTGCGGATTGTTCTGCGGATTGTTCTGCGGCTGCTCCTGCGGTGTGCTCATGGCCAGCTGTTCCTCGTCTTCTTCTCAACCTCACGCAGAGGGGCCGCGGCGGGGTCTTTCAACCCTACCGCGGCCCCTGCTCCGAATGTTGTCTGCCCTGCTGCCCCGCCCTTGGCGCGGGACGCGGGCCGTCCTAGTGGGCGGCGCCCTTGTGGGCGTTGATCCACGCCGTGGACTCCGGCAGCCACATCAGCACCGCCGCGGCAATGCCAATCAGGCCGACGCCGCCGGCACCGAAGAACATCAGAATGAACGACAGGACGGCCAGCGCGCTCAACGCCATCCGCGGCCATTCCAGCCCTTCCTTGAGCTTCATCGCGCACACCACGATGGCGGCAATGACGGCCAGGGAGATGATCGACAGGACGATGCCGCTCCCGCTGAGGGTCACCAGCGAGAACAGGAAGCCGACGATGGTGCCCAGCAGCCACAGTCCGGCGGTCACGAGCCAGACGATGTAGGAAACCTTCAGCAGCGTGGGAAGGCCCCTGGTGTTGAAAATGCCGGCGAATCCGCCCTTGGGCATCACATCGTTCATGTTGTGCGGCATGTCCGTGGGCATCTCGAACTTGAAGTCGTTTGAACCGGGCTGCGGAGCGCCGGGGGGAGGCTGGTAGGCGGGCGGCGGCTGGTAGGCCGGCGGCGTCTGGTAGCCGGGCGGTTGCTGGTAGCCCGGTGGCGTCTGGTATCCGGGGGGAGGAGCGTTTGTGCCGGGCTGGGAACCGTAGCCACCGGGAGGTGGCTGCGAGCCGGGCTGCTCGGGACCTGGGTTCTCATATGGGGTGCTCATGCTCACACGATAGTCGCGGCCCATGCCTTTGCATAGGCTCAGACAGGTGCCCAGCAGGCAACGATTC
The DNA here is from genome assembly GCF_000482545.1 of Arthrobacter sp. 35W. Lineage (GTDB taxonomy): Bacteria > Actinomycetota > Actinomycetes > Actinomycetales > Micrococcaceae > Specibacter. The sequence goes on along the minus strand of NZ_KI519455.1, from coordinate 505,670 downwards.
GGGCAACATTTGGGACGTCCGCCGGGCCTGCTTTTCCTCCAGCGGGCGGGACAATGCCTGCTACATGCGCAACGGCCGCCCCGGTCCACGCCCCGAAGGGTTGGTGGATGGGAGCGGCCGTTGGGCGCTGCCGGCGGAGGCCGGCGGCGGGAAGGCTAGGCCTTGACGAAGGCGACGTCCAGCGTCAGGGTCACCTTGTCGCCGATGAGCACGCCACCGGCTGCGAGCGGTGCGTTGTAGGTCAGGCCGAACTCCTTGCGGCTGATCACGGTGGTGGCGGTGAAGCCTGCGCGGGTCAGGTTGTACGGGTCAACGGCAACGCCGTTGAACTCGGAGTCGAAGACAACCGGCTTGGAGATGCCGCGGATGGTCAGCTCGCCGGCCAGCTTGAACTCCTCGGCGTCGCCGCTGATGGAGGTGGAGGCGAAGTCCAGGGTGGGGAACTGCTCGGCGTCGAAGAAGTCGGTGCCGCGGACGTGGCCGTCGCGGTTGGCGTCGCCGGAATCGAAGCTGTTGGCCTCGATGGTGGCGGTGACGGAGGAGGCCTCAAGGGTCTCGCCAATGGTCAGTACGGCGGTGGCGGCGTTGAAGCGTCCACGGACCTTGGAGATGCCGGCGTGGCGGACGGAGAAGCCGATTTCGGAGTGGCTGGCATCCAGGTTCCAGGTGCCGGTGGTCAGTCCGGTGGTTTCGGTGGCGATCGAGGTGCTCATGTTTGCTCCTGTTGAATAGGGTTCATCAATGGTTTCAGGACGGCTGTTCGTCGACCTTCACGGGGTATAAGCATGCGTTTGCATCTAATATTCCCGCTCCCGGAAAACTTTTTTGAAAGTATCCACCCAGGCTGGGAGTTCCCTGATTAACCGCTTGCTGCGTAACTTTGAGAAACTTGGTTCCATGCCCCGAGTCCTAGTTCATTTGCTGCGCCATGGTGAGGTATTCAACCCCGACGGCGTCCTGTACGGCCGGCTCCCTGAATTCCACCTCTCAGACCGTGGCCGCGCCATGGCTGATCTGGTGGCGGACCACCTGGCCGAGCGTGCCGCCGGTGGCGCCAAGCTGGTCCACCTGGTGGCCTCGCCGCTGACCCGTGCGCAGGAAACGGCGCAGCCCACCGCGGCGGCCCTGGGCCTGGAGATCAGCACCGATCCGCGGATCATCGAGGCGGAGAACCACTTCGAGGGGCTGAAGGTCTCCAAGGCCGAGCTGCGCAAGCCGCGGCACTGGAAGTACTTCCTCAACCCGCTTCGCCCCTCGTGGGGCGAGCCCTACGCCCGCCAGGCGGACCGCATGATGGAGGCCGCGCGCGACGCCGGCCGCCGGGCCCTTGAACTGGGCGGTGACGGCGCCGAGGCCGTGCTGGTCAGCCACCAGCTGCCCATCTGGGCCACCCGCCGTCGCGCGGAAGGCAAGCGGCTCTGGCATGATCCCCGCCACCGTGAATGCACCCTCGCCTCGCTGACCACGCTGGTCTTTGAGGGCGACGACGTCGTCGAGGTCAGCTACAGCGAGCCGGCCGCCGTGCTGCTGCCCGGCGCCGCCACCACGCCCGGGGCTTGAGAAAGTGCACCCGGATGCGAGACACTTTAGTTTTCGACACCTTGTAGAAGAATGCCCCCGTTTCAGATGTGGATGCTTTAAGTGAGAAACCAAATCACCCGTCGGTCCCTGCTGGCCGCCTCCGGCGCCCTGGCGGCACTGGCCCTTTCCGCATGCACCGCGAAGGATCCGCTGGCGCAGCAGGCCAATGCGGGCGACAACAAGAACTACATCGCCGGTGACGGCTCCGTCACGGAATACGGCGCGGCCGACCGCAAGGAGCCGGTGCAGTTCTCCGGCACGCTCTTTGACGGCACCACCGTGGCGTCCGCGGACCTGCCGGGCGGGGTCACAGTGCTGAACTTTTGGTACGCGGCCTGCGCCCCGTGCCGGGTCGAGGCGCCGGACCTGCAGGCCCTCCACGAGGAATTCACCCCGCAGGGCGCGAAGTTCTACGGCGTCAACATCCGCGACGAGGCCGCCACCGCGGAGGCCTTCGAGCGCAACTTTGGCCTGACGTACCCGTCGATGGCCGACAAGGACGGCGGCGTGCTGCTGGCCCTGACCAAGTACGTTCCGCCGGCCGCCGTGCCCACCACGCTGGTGCTGGACAAGAAGGGCCGCGTCAGCGCCCGCATCCTGGGCCTGGCGGACAAGGGCACCCTCAAGGCGCTCATCACCAGCGCCCTGGCCGAAAACTAGCGGACGCACCCACCCAGTGAACAATCCCTTCGCCGAAACAGTGCTCAGCGGCTCCATGCTGCTGGCCATGCCCGTGGCCCTGCTGGCCGGGCTGGTGTCCTTCCTGTCGCCGTGCGTGCTGCCTTTGGTTCCGGGCTATCTGGGCTACGTCAGCGGGCTGACAGGCGTGGACCTGCAGAAGCAGCGCCGCGGGCGGATGCTGGCGGGCATTGGGCTGTTTGTCCTGGGCTTCTCCCTGGTGTTCATGCTGATCGGTGCCGTGTTCGGCCAGCTGGGTGCCTGGCTCAAGGGGCCCGACGCCGCCTGGGTCACCCAGCTGCTCGGCGTCGTCGTCATCATCCTGGGCATCATCTTCCTCGGCGGCATGAGCTGGTTCCAAAGCGAGGCCAAGGTCCATGCGAAGCCGCCGGCCGGGCTCTGGGGCGCCCCGGTGCTGGGCATCACCTTCGGCCTGGGCTGGGCGCCGTGCACCGGCCCGACGCTCGGTGCCGTGCAGGCGCTTGCGTTCTCCGACGGCTCCAGCGCGGCCAAGGGCGCCGTGCTGACCTTTGTCTACTGCCTCGGCCTGGGCCTGCCCTTCCTGCTGATCGCCCTGGGCGTGCGGCGCGGTCTGGGCGCCCTGGCCTTCTTCCGCAGCCACCGCCGGGCGCTGCAGTGGTTTGGCGGCGGCATGCTGATCGTGCTGGGCCTGCTGATGGTCAGCGGGCTGTGGGGCACCTGGATCAATGAACTGCAGAACTGGTTCGCCAATGAAGTGAGACTTCCAATCTGATGAGAAAGAACGGGTCCTCCCCAGTGGAGAAAAACAGCGACACCCCCGCCGCAGACACCGACGACGTCGTGCTGCCCAAGCTGGGCTTTCTCGGCAGCCTGCGCTGGGCCTGGCGGCAGCTGACGAGCATGCGCTCGGCGCTGTTCCTGCTGCTCCTGCTCGCCGTGGCAGCGGTGCCCGGCTCGCTGTTCCCGCAGCGCTCGTCCAACCCCTCCAATGTCACCACCTACCTGGCGGACAACCCCACCACCGGTCCCATTCTGGACTGGTTCAAGCTCTTTGACGTCTACTCGTCCCCGTGGTTCGCGGCCATCTACCTGCTGCTGTTTACCTCGCTGATCGGCTGCGTGGTTCCGCGCGCCAAGATCCACTTCAAGGCCATCAAGTCCGCGCCGCCGCGCACGCCCAAGCGGCTCTCGCGGCTGCCGGAGTACGGCACCGTGGAGATCCCGTCCGACTCCGGAATCGACGCCCAAACCGCCGTGCGCGACGCCGCTGCCGTGCTGAAATCCCGCGGCTACCGCGTGGAGGTCCGCGACGCCGACGGCGCCCGCCCCTCGGTGGGTGCCGAGCGCGGCTTCCTCAAGGAGGTCGGCAACCTGGTGTTCCACACCTCCCTGATCGGCGTGCTGGTGGCAGTGGCCGTGAGCGGCCTGTTCGGCTACAGCGGCCAGCGGGTGCTGGTGGAGGGCGAGACGTTCGTCAACACCCTGGTGGGCTATGACACCTTCACCCCCGGGGCCAACTTCGATTCCACCCAGCTGTCCCCATTCTCGGTGCAGCTGGACAAGTTCGCCGTCACCTTCGACCGCGAATCCACGGCCCACTACGGCCAGCCGCTGGACTTCAACGCGACGCTGACCACCAAGGATTCGCCGTCGGCCCCGGCCCAGACCCAGACGCTGAAGGTGAACGATCCCGTCTCCTTGGGCGGCACCAACCTCTACCTGGTGGGCAATGGCTACGCCCCGGTGGTGACGGTCAAGGACGGCGCCGGCAACATCGCCTTCCAGGGTCCGGTGGTCTCCGTTCCCACCGACGGCGCCTACACCTCCCTGATCGTCATCAAGGCACCCGACGCACAGCCCAGCCAGCTCGGCTTCGTCGGTTTCTTCCTGCCCACCGCATTGATCGACGACAAGGGCGTTGCCTTTGGCTCCGACCCGGACCCGTTCAACCCCCAGCTGAACCTGAACTCGTTCTACGGTGACCTCGGCCTGGACAACGGCGTGCCCCGGAACGTCTTCACCCTCGACACCAAGGGGCTCTCCCAGCTCAACGGCCGCGATTTGCCCACCAAGGGCATCGTCCTGGCGCCCGGCGGCAGCTACGACCTTCCCGAGGGCAAGGGCAGCATCAGCTTCGACGGCCTCAAGCGCTACGTTGCCCTGGACATCCGCCACGACCCGGGCCAGGGCATGGTGCTGGTCTTCAGCGTTCTGGCGCTGCTGGGCCTGATGGCCTCGCTGTTCTTCAACCGGCGCCGCGTCTGGGTGCGCACCGGCAACCACCCCGACGGGCGGACCATGGTCGAATACGGGCTGCTGGCCCGCGGCGAGGACCACCGCCTGGCCGCCGAGTCCAAGGCGCTGGACAAGGCACTGCGGACCAAGTGGCTGGTGCCGGGCACGCCCGGAGCGGACAATGGCACGGGGACCATCTCAACTACCTCCACGGCTGCGCAGAGCAGCACCACTGCAAGTAAGGACCAGTAATGCCTGAAATCAATGAGCTCATGGCCCAGTACAGCGAGAGATTCGTGTTCCTCGCCGCCCTGGCCTATGCAGTGGCCTTCATTGCCTTTGCCTGGGATCTGGTGAGCTACTCCAAGACCACCAAGGCCGTCTATGCGGCCAGCACCCAGGCCTCCGCGGCCCGCGTTCCGGCCCGCGTGGGCGCCGGTGCCGGGGTGGACGACGCCGGACTGGATGAGTCCGCGCAGGAGGGCCCCGAGGGCCGTGGACAGCGCCCCAGCAGCAAGCTGCACTCCGGTGTGGGCGGTTCGGGGGTCGACGCCGTCGAGGCCCAGACGGCTGGCGATTCCATGCGCTACGGCACCGAACGCCGTGTGGCAGCCCGCGTGGCGGTTGCGCTGACGGTGCTGGCCACGCTGGTCCTGGCCGCCGGCGTCGTCGCCCGCGGTGTGGCAGTGAGCCGTGTGCCTTGGGGCAATATGTACGAGTTCTGCACCACCGGCGGCCTGGCCGTGGCGGTCGTGTTCCTGATCGTCCTCACCCGCCGCGACCTGCGCTTCCTGGGCACGTTTGTCATCGGGCTGGTGCTGGTGATGCTGGTGGCCGCCTCCGTGGCCTTCTGGACCCCGGCCGGACACCTGGTCCCGGCCCTGCAGAGCTACTGGCTGGTCATCCACGTCTCCATCGCCGTGATGTCCTCCGCACTGTTCACGCTGACCTTTGCGATGTCCGCGCTGCAGCTGTTCCAGTCGCGCCGCGAGGAATCCCTGGCGAGCGGCAAGGCTGACAAGCTGCCGTTCATGCGTCTGGTCCCCACCGCGCTGAGCCTGGAAAACATGTCCTACCGCATCAACGCCATCGCCTTCGTGGGCTGGACGCTGACCCTGATGTTCGGCGCCATCTGGGCCGAAAAGGCCTGGGGCCGGTTCTGGGGCTGGGACACCAAGGAAGTGTGGACGTTTGTCATCTGGGTGGTCTACGCCGGATACCTGCACGCCCGCGCCACCCGCGGCTGGACCGGCACCCGCGCCGCCTGGCTGTCGATCGTTGGCTACCTCTGCGTGATCTTCAACTTCACCATCGTGAACATGTACTTCTCCGGCCTGCACTCCTACGCCGGCGTCGGCGGCTAAACACCGCCCCACGCAACTGTGCAACAGAAAACGCTTCAAACCCGGTGGGTTTGAAGCGTTTTCTGTTGCACAGTTTTTAGTTCTTGGGGGCGGCGCCGTTGTCCGGGTGCTGGTCCTTCAAGCGGGCCTCGCGGGCGTCCAGCTCCTCCTTGAGCTTGCGCAGCTTCTCGGCCTCCTCCTGCTGGTGCCGGCGGATGGCCAGATTGCGCAGGAACTCGGGATCGTCGTCGGGCGCCACGGGCCCCGGACCACGGCCGCCGTTCAGCGGTCCCATCCGCGACGACGGGGCCGAAGCGGCCTCTTCGTACTGGGGGCGGCCCAGGAAGTACCAGAGCACCCAGCCGATCACAGGCAGCAGGACTATCACCACCATCCACAGCGGTTTGGAGATGCTGCGGACATCGGCCGGCTCACTGCGGAGACAGTCGATGATCGAATAGATGTACAGGGCCAAAATCACAATGACCGGAAGGTAGCGGACCATGCCTAATTCTATCGCCGGAGCCCTCCAGCGCCCCCATCGGCTGGCGCCCAGCTTGGCCCGGTAAACTGGGGCCGTGGCCTTTTTCAAGTACTTCCTGATCCGCGCGGCAATCTTCGTGCCGCTGTTCGTCCTTTTTCTGCTCCTGGGTGCCGGCTCCATCATGTCCGTGGTCTTCGCGGCCCTCATCGCGTTCTGCGTCAGCTACCTGTTCTTCCGCAAGCAGCGCGACGCCGCCTCGGACCAGCTGCGCCACCGGTTCTCCGGCAATGCCAAGCCGATCCGCTCCGCCACCGAGCTGTCCGACGCCGAGGCCGAGGACGCCCTGACCGCCGATGACGAGGCCCCCGGCACCATCGCGGCCTCCAACGCCGCCCGCACTGACGATGCTGCCGCCCCGGCCGCTCCAGCCGCCACTGCCGCAGGCTCGACGACGGCGGCGCCCGAGGCCGCGCAGGTCCCGCGCGAGTTCCTGGACAAATAGGGCAGCACCCCTCCCGCCCGCGCCCTGCGCCTCGGAGCCCTCCCACACGGGTAGATTGAACCCTGTCGGCATCGTGGCACGAGGCAGGGGCACGTCATGGCATGGGGCGGAATGGAACGCGCGGCATTGGTGGAGTCCTTCCGCCGGGCGGATCCCGAGGGGCCAACGCTGTGCACCGGCTGGAACACCCGGCGGCTGCTGGCCCACCTGGTCCAGCGGGAGCATACGCCCTTGCTGCGGGCGGCGGATGCCCTGCGCAGGCCCCAGCCGGGCACCGAACGCCACCTGAGTGTGATCTGCGGGCGGGCCGAAAGCCCCGCGGGCTATGAGGCGCTCCTTCAGCGCTTTGCCGGCGGAACGTCCTGGGCCAATCCCTTCACCTGGCTGGGCGATGCCGCCCAGGTGGTGGAATACACCATCCACCACGAGGACCTGCGCCGCGGCGGAACCGGCGCCGCCGAGCCACGCGACCTTCCCGAGGGGCAGCTGAAGGCATTGTGGTCCGCTGTGCCGTTCCTGGCCCGCAGAGCCTTCCGCAAGAGCCCCGTGGGCGTCGTGCTGGTGGTTCCCGGCGGCGGACGCCTCGCGGCCCACCGGGGCGAAGACACAGTGGTGGTCACCGGCCCCGTGGTGGAGCTGGTGCTCGCCTCATCGGGTCGGCGCAGGGCCGCCCTGGTGGACGTCGACGGCACGGAAGCCGCCGTCGCCCGTTTTGAAGGCTGGCTGGGCGGCTCGCCGGGCCGGCTGTAGACGCCGGGTCAGCGCGTGGCCACGCTCAGCACCAGGCCGGCGGCGAACAATGCCGCATAGCCCAGATTGATCAGACCCGTCTGCTTGAGCACCGGGATCAGGCTCTTGCGCTTCTTGCCCTTCAGGACCAGCCAGCTGGGCATCAGGCACGCCGGGATCAGCAGCAGCACCAGCAGCATCCAGGGAATGCTGGGTGCCAGCACCAGCACCAGGGCGATGGCCAGGGCCAGCATCAGCACGTAGCTGCGCCTCGCCCAGGTGTCGCCCAGCCGCACGGCCAGGGTGCGCTTGCCCACCTCGGTGTCGGTGGGGATGTCGCGGACATTGTTGGCCATCAGCAGCGCGCAGGCGATCAGCCCGGTGCCGATGGAGCCGACGACGGCGGCGGCGCTGATCTGCCCGGCCTGGGTGTACGTGGTCCCCAGGGTGGCCACGGGGCCGAAGAAGACGAACACGAAGACGTCCCCCAGCCCCATGTAGCCGTAGGGGTTCTTGCCGCCGGTGTAGCCCCAGGCGGCCAGCACGCAGCCGGCGCCCACCAGCAGCAGCCACCAGGTCTGCGTCAGCACCACCAGGGCCAGCCCAGCCAGCATCGCGACGCCAAAGGAGCCGAAGGCGGCCAGCTTCACCGAGCGCGGCGTGGCGACGCCCGAACCCACCAGCCGCAGCGGGCCCACGCGCACCTCATCGGTGCCGCGGATGCCGTCCGAATAGTCATTGGCGTAGTTCACGCCCACCTGCATGAAGAAGGCGACGACGGCGGCCAGCAGGGCGTTCACCCAGTGGAAGCCACCGAGCTCGTAGGCGGCGGCGGAGCCGATGACCACGGGTGCCATGGCGATCGGCAGGGTGCGCAGGCGCGCCCCCTGGATCCATTGACCGGCAGTGGCCACGCCTATGCTCCTTCGGAGGGGTTGGAGGTGGTTTCTGCGTTGTCGGCGGCGCCTGCGGCCAGCAGGGCGGCCAGCGCCTTGCGGTCCGGCTTGCCGCTGGCCAGCAGCGGCAGCTCGTCCAGCACCAGCAGGGTCTTGGGGACGGTGTGCGGCTCCATCGCGGCCGTTGCGGCGGCCTTGACGGCTTCCTTGAAAGCGGCCTTCACTTCGGCTGCGGAGAGCGGGCCGGTGGATCCGTCCGGAACCACTGCCGCGGCAACGCGCTGGCCCCACTGTGTGTCCTCGACGCCGGCGACGAAGGCCTCGCGTACGCCGGGCAGGGCGGTGAGGGCCTCGGCCACGGCATGCGCCGCCACCTTCAACCCACCGGTGATGATCACATCGTCCGCGCGGCCCAGCACGTCCAGACGGCCATCGGCGTCGAACTGGCCGAGATCACCCGTCTGGTACCAGCGCACCGGACCGTCCTGGGAGTCTTCATCGGTGAACGACGCGGCCGTCAGCGTCGGGGCGCTGAGGTAGCCGGCGGCCACCACATCCCCGCCCAGCCAGACCCGGCCATCGCGGACGGAAACCTGCACGCCCTCCAGCGGGACGCCGTCGTACACACAGCCGCCGCTGGTCTCGCTCATGCCATAGGTGGTGACCACGCGCACCCCGGCGTCGCGGGCGGCATCCAGCAGCGCACGGCTGGCCGGGGCACCGCCCAGCAGCACCGCGTTGAAGCGGCGCAGCGCGGACAGGGTCTCCACAGAGGGATCCTCGAGCAGGCGGGCCAGCTGTGTGGGCACCAGGGAGGTGTAGCGCAGCTTGTCGGTGAGTTCCCCGGCGGCCTCGGTGAAGGCCTCCGGAGTGAAGCCGTTGGACAAATCCATGGCCCAGGGGCGGGTACCGGCGAAGAGCGAGCGGACCAGCACCTGCAGGCCGGCGACGTAGTGCACGGGCAGGGCCAGCAGCCACTGGCCCTCGCCGCCCAGCGCCATGGCCGTGCCGACGGATGATGCGGCCAGCGCATCAACGCTGAGCATGGTGCGCTTGGGCGTGCCCGTGGAACCGGAGGTGGCGACGACGGCGGCGATCTCGCCGTCCAGCGCACCGCCGAAGCCCAGGGCGAGCTCCTCCTGCGGGATCAGGGTCAGCACCGGATCGGCGCCGGGGGTGGCGCCGGGCTGCAGCTGCACGGCAGGGCCGTCGCCGTGGAGGGCATCGGCGAGGGCCTTGAGGACGGGTTCAAGATTCATGGCTACCTGGAATTCGTAGAGGCTGGGCGCAGCTGGGGCTAGAAGTAGTACGGGAAGGCTGACCAGTCTGGATCGCGCTTCTGCAGGAAGGCTTCCTTGCCCTCCACCGCCTCATCGGTCATATAGGCCAGGCGCGTGGCCTCGCCGGCAAACACCTGCTGCCCGGCCAGGCCGTCGTCGGCCAGGTTGAAGGCGAACTTGAGCATGCGGATCGCCTGCGGCGATTGGCGTGCGATGTCCGCTGCATATTCCAGCGCGGTGTTCTCCAGCTCCGAGTGGTCCACCACCTCGTTGACGGCGCCCATCCGATACATGTCGTCAGCGGAATATTCGCGCGCGAGAAAGAAAATCTCCCGGGCGGCCTTCTGGCCGATCTGCCGGGCCAGCAGCGCCGAGCCGTACCCGGCGTCGAAGCTGCCCACCGTGGCATCGGTCTGCTTGAACTTGCCGTGCTCGCGCGAGGCGATGGTCAGATCCGCCACGACATGCAGGGAGTGTCCACCGCCGGCCGCCCAGCCATTGACGACAGCGACAACCACCTTGGGCATGGTCCGCATCAGCCGCTGGACCTCCAGGATGTGCAGCCGTCCGGCGCGGGCCGGATCGATCGTCTCGGTGGTCTCACCCTCGGCATATTTGTAACCGTCGCGGCCGCGGATGCGCTGGTCGCCGCCGGAGCAGAAGGAGTGGCCGCCGTCTTTGGGGGAGGGGCCGTTGCCGGTGAGCAGCACCGTGGCAACGTCGGGGGTCATCCGGGCGTGGTCCATGGTGCGGTACAACTCATCCACGGTGCCGGGGCGGAAGGCGTTGCGGACCTCGGGCCGGTTGAAGGCGATGCGCACGGTCGGCAGGTCGCGGACGACCGCGCCGTCGCCGCCGCGCTCTACGGCGCGGTGGTAGGTGATGTCTTCGAGGCCCTCGAAGCCGCGCACGAGGCGCCACCGCTGCGGGTCGAAAATGTCTGAAACCTTGGCCGGGGTGCCCGCTGCGGGATCTGTTGTGCTCACCCGTCGAGTTTATCCCCAGCCGCTCCCACGGGTCGCAGGCTCCCCGCGGGGCCCTCGCGGCTGGGGCCCCACCCAGACCCTCCCACGGGTCGCAGGCTCCCCGCGGGGCCCTCGCGGCTGGGGCCCCACCCAGACCCTCCCACGGGGGTGTGCCCATGCATCCAGGACGCCGAATCCCTTTCAGGACGCGTCTGCAACGGCGTCCCCAGAGGGCTTCCGCGTCCTCGACGGCGGTGGCCGGGGATGCGCCTGTCTCTCGGGGTTTCGCCAAGCTCAACCAGCGGACAGGCCTAGGAGACGCAGAACTCGTTGCCTTCGGGGTCGGCCATGGTGTGCCAGCTGTGCGGGCCCTGGCTGGCGGTCCACAGGAACGTGGCCCCGCGGGCCTCCAGGGCCGCGCGCACGGCGTCCTTGTCGCCGTCGTCCATGCGCATGTCCCAGTGGACGCGGTTCTTGACGGTCTTGGACTCCGGTGCCGTCTGGAAGAGGATCCTCTGGCGGTCCTTGTCGCCCAGCTGCTCCGGCGGGCAGATGGCCTGCCCATCGCGCCACACCAGCGTGCCGTTGTAGACCCGTGTCTGTGCCTCGGTGGCGAAGCCCTGGGCCACCATCGAGCGGATGAACGGCTCGTCGGAGGGCTCCACGGCCCAGCCCAGCGATTCGGCCCACCAATCAGCCTGCTGGTGGGGATCGGCGGAATCGACGACTATCTGGATTCTGTAGGCCATGACCCCAGTCTGCCGAAGAGTGCGCGGGCGGGGAAGGGAGGCCGCTGCTCCGTTGGGCCGACTTGACGCCCCCGACGGCCGTGCCGCAGTCTGGAGAGGTGAAGTCCTAACGCGCATTCCGCCCATTGCCCCATCTAGCCGCCCTCATCTGCCGCGGCCGCAAGGAATTGCCATGACTGCACAACTCTCCCTTTCTTCCCTGAGCCACGGCTATGCCGACCGCCTGCTGCTGGACCGCGTCGATCTGGAAATCGTCCCGGGCGAGCACATCGCCATCATCGGCGAAAACGGGGCCGGCAAGTCCACCCTGCTGCGCCTGATGGCCGGCATCGAGGAGCCCGACGGCGGCTCCGTCACCGTTGAGGGCGCCGTCGCATACCTGGCCCAGGTCCCCGAGGCCCCGCCCGGATCGACCATCGCCGACTTCATCGACAACGCCCTGGCCAGCTTCCGCGATCTGGAGGCCCGCCTGCGCGAGGCCGCGGATGCGCTTGCCGCCGGCGACGACGTCGGCGAACTCTACGGCTCCCTGCAGGACGAGTTTGCCCTGCGCGAGGGCTACTCCGTGGACTCCCGCCTTGATTCAGCCCTGGGCCATCTGGGCCTGGAGGGTCTGGACAGGGCGCGGCAGCTGGATTCCCTCTCGGGTGGCGAACGCCAGCGCCTGGCCCTGGCCGCCCTGCTTGCGGACCCGCCGCCCATCATGCTGCTGGACGAGCCCACCAACCATCTGGACGCCGACTCCGCCGACTGGCTGGAGGCCCGGCTGGCCGCGCACCGCGGCACGGTGGTCGCCGTCAGCCACGACCGCACCTTCCTGCTCCGCGTGGCCACGGCCGTGGTGGAGGTCGACGGCGACACCTGTTCCGTGGAGCGCTTCGGCAACGGCTACCTGGGCTATCTGGGGGAGAAGGCCGCGGCGCGGGCCCGATGGGAACAGGAGTACCAGCAGTGGCAGGACGAGCTGGCTGCCAACCGTCTTCAGGCCTCGACCATCAAGTCCAAGCTGGGCTACGGCCGCCGCCGCGACGGGGACAAAATGTCGTACGGCGTCAAGGCGGAGACCTGGGAGAAGGCTGCAGCGTCCCGCGTCCGCAACGCCCACGAGCGCGTGAAGCGGCTCGAAGAGAACCCTGTACCGCGCCCGCCGGAGCCCCTGCATCTGTCCATCCCGTCGTCGGAACCCATTACCGCCGCTGGCGATGCAACGGAGGCAGATCTGGCCGCGGCCCGGCAGCATGCTGCCCGCAGATTCTCCATCCAGGCCCGCGACATCTCCGTGGGGCAGCGTCTGCATGTACCGTTCTTCGAGGTCCGCCCCGGGGAAAAGGTGATGGTGGCGGGACCCAACGGCGCCGGCAAATCGACGCTGCTCGATGTGCTGGCCGGAGCCGCGAGGCCGGATGCGGGGTCCGTGCAGCGGATCGGTGCGGTCGGCTACCTCCCGCAGGAGCTGCACACCCCCGCGCATCCGCACCAACGCCTGCTGCCGGCCTTCCTGTCCGGCATGGTCGGGGAGATCGATGAACTTGCCGACAGGCTGCTCCGCCTGGGCCTGTTCAAGACGAGCGATTTCCACCTGCCTGTCGGCTCAATGTCCGCCGGACAGCGTCGTCGTCTTGCGCTGGCCAGGCTGCTCGCCGTCGAACATGACACTATTTTGATGGACGAGCCCACCAACCACCTCGCACCCCTTTTGGTGGGGGAGCTGGAGGAGGCGCTCGCGGGCTTTGAAGGTGCATTGGTGCTGGTCAGCCACGATAGGGCGCTCCGCCGCTGGTTCGACGGACAGGACGGCGCGCGGCTGGTGGAACTCGAATCAGGGTCCCTGATCCCGGACACCGTACCGACCAGTATGGTGTGATGTGGAGCACGACGCCGAATTAACGGGGTAAAGTGGACGCGGCCCACCGAACGGTCTGTCTGCCCTACGAAGGCGGATGGACGCGGCGGGCCGCCCCACGATCTAAGGATTTTGCATGAGCCAACCGTCGACTGACCAACTGTCCAAGGGCGCCGATCTCGGCAACGCCGCCGATCTTGATTCGGGCTCCATCACAGCGGAGGGCTACAAGCGCACGCTCTCGCGCCGCCACGTCACCATGATCGCCATGGGTGGCGCCATCGGCGTCGGCCTGTTCATGGGTGCGGGCGGCCGTCTGGCCTCCACCGGCCCGGCCCTGGTGTTCTCCTACGCCATTGCCGGCGTCATCGCCTACCTGCTGATGCGCGCACTCGGCGAGCTGATCATGTACCGCCAGACCTCCGGCTCCTTCGTGTCCTACGCCGGCGAATTGTTCGGCAAAAAGGGCGCCTTCCTCTCCGGCTGGATGTACTTCATCAACTGGGCCATGACGGGCATCGCCGAGCTCATTGCCATCGGCCTGTACTTCCAGTTCTTTTTCCCCGGCGTTCCGGTGGAAGCCAGCGCCATCTGCGCCCTGGTGCTGCTGGTGGCCGTGAACCTGCTCAGCGTCAAGGCCTTCGGTGAATTCGAATTCTGGGCCTCCTGCCTGAAGGTTGGCGCCATCGTTGCCTTCCTCATTGTCGGCACCTACATGGTGGTCACCAATGCCAAGGTGGGCGACCAGCACGCCTCCGTCAACAACCTCTTTGCCGGCGAGGGTGGCATGTTCCCGCACGGCGCCCTGGTGATGATCCTGGTGCTCAACGCCGTGATCTTCGCCTACAACGCCATCGAACTGGTGGGCATCACGGCCGGCGAAATGCAGAACCCGGCCCGCGAGGTGCCCAAGGCCATCCGCGCCGTCGTCATCCGCATCGTGGTCTTCTACGTCGGCTCCGTGACGCTGCTGGCCATGCTGATGCCGTCGGAGAACTACAAGGGCGGCGAAAGCCCGTTCGTCACCGTCTTTGGCCAGATGGGCCTGGGCTGGGTGGGTTCGGTAATGAACTTCGTGGTCATCACCGCCGCGCTGTCCTCCTGCAACTCCGGCCTGTACTCCATTGGCCGCATCTTCCGCACCATGGCCAACAACGGCCACGCCCCGCAGTGGCTGACCAAGATGTCCACCCGCTACGTCCCCTACGCGGCGATCCTGGCCATCGGCGCCGTCTACCTGGTGGGCATCCTGCTGAACATCTGGCTTGGTGGCTCGCACGCCTTCGACCTGGCGCTGAACACGGCCTCCATCGGCGTGATCTTCACCTGGGGCTCCATCTTCGCCAGCCAGATCATGCTGCGCAAGAAGAAGGGAAATGTGTCCTCGCTGCCCATGCCCGGCTCCCCGTGGACCAGCTGGGTGGGCCTGATTGCCCTGCTGGCCATTACCGTGCTGATCGGCTTCGACACCATGACGGACAAGGCCACCGGAGAGGTCTTCATGCTCGGCCTCTGGACGCTGGCCACCATCCCGTTCTTCGCCGTCGTGCTTTGGCTGGGCTGGCAGAAGGTCAAGCACAACGAGCCCAAGAACGAGCTCTTCAGCTAACACCCCCGTCTAGCCCAACTGAGTGACAGTTATCGCACGTTCCGAGGCTCGGAGCGTGCGATAACTGTCACTCAGTTGGGCCGGTGGCGGGGCTGGTGGTTGACCGGGACGGGACGCCATGGAATATTTACAGAACGAGCGGTCGGTAAATTGGTGGCCGGGGCGCGGCGGATGCACGGCATCCGCCCCTTGATCGTTTGAAGGGTGTTCGCATGGCCGAAGGTTCCTCCCTCCCGCAGGCCTACCTGGTGGGCGGAGTCCGCACACCGGTGGGCCGCTACGGCGGTGCGCTGTCCAGCGTTAGGCCGGATGATCTGGCCGCCCTGGTGGTCCGCGACGCCGTCGTCCGCGCCGGAATCGACCCGGCCGACGTCGACGAGGTCATCCTGGGCAACGCCAACGGCGCCGGCGAGGAGAACCGCAACGTGGCCCGCATGGCATGGCTGTTGGCGGGCTTCCCCGACACAGTTCCGGGCATCACCGTCAACCGACTCTGCGCTTCGGGGATGAGTGCCATCACCATGGCCAGCCACATGGTCAAGGCCGGCGCCGCCGATCTGGTGGTGGCCGGCGGGGTGGAGTCCATGTCCCGGGCGCCGTGGGTGATGGCCAAACCGGAAAAGGCGTTTGCCAAGCCGGGGGATTCCTACGACACCTCCATCGGCTGGCGCTTCCCCAACCCCGCCTTCCTCTCCGGTGAATACTCCCGCGGCGGCAAAATGACGTACTCCATGCCCGAAACGGCGGAGGAGGTCGCCCGCGTCTATGGCACTACGCGGGAGGACTGTGACGCCTTCGCGGTCCGCTCGCACGAGCTGGCCCTGGCAGCCATGGCGGCAGGACGCTTTGACGGGGAAATCGTTGGGGTTGAGGTGTCAGGCCGTGGCGGGCCGACGCTCGTGGCCGCCGATGAGGGGCCGCGGGCCGGCACCACTCTTGACGTGCTGGCCAGCCTGCGGCCCGTGGTCAAGGGCGGCTCCGTGGTGACGGCCGGCAACGCCTCCTCGCTCAACGACGGCGCCTCCGCCGTCGTCGTCGCCTCGGAACGGGCCATCGCGCGCTACGGACTCACCCCTCGGGCCCGCGTGCTGGACGGCGCCGCCGTCGGCCTGGCGCCGGAAATCATGGGTATGGGGCCGGTGCCCGCCAGCCGCAAGGTGCTCGAACGCGCCGGTGTCGGCGTGGGCGAGCTCGCCGCCGTCGAACTTAACGAGGCCTTCGCCTCCCAATCGCTGGCCTGCCTGCGTGAACTCGGCCTCGACCCGGAAATCGTGAACGCCTGGGGCGGCGCCATCGCGCTGGGACACCCGCTGGGCTCCTCCGGCGCACGGATCGCGATCACCCTGATGTCCCGGCTGGATGCGCTCTCCTCCTCTAGTTCCTTCTCCACGTCCGGGCGCCGGCTTGGCCTGGCCACGATGTGCGTCGGCGTGGGCCAGGGTGCCGCCCTGCTGCTGGAAGGCCTCTGATGGAGGCCGACGACGGCCCCGGGCTGTCCGTGGACGGTTTCACAACGCTGCTGGCCACCGAGAAGCCGGACCGGCTGCACGTGCAGCTCAACCGGCCTGCCGTGCGCAACGCCATCGACCAGTCCATGGTGGACGAACTGCATCTTGTCTGTGCCTATCTTGAATCCTCGCCGAAGATCCTCGTTCTGTCCGGCACGCCCGGCGACGACGCCACCGGCGCCAAGGGGGTCTTCGCTTCCGGCGCCGACATCGCCCAACTGCGCGAACGCCGCCGCGATGACGCCCTGGCCGGGATCAACTCCGGCCTCTTCGACCGCATCGCCAGGCTGCCCATGCCCGTCATTGCGGCGCTGGATGGATACGCACTGGGTGGCGGCGCCGAGCTGGCCTATGCCGCCGATTTCCGGCTGGGCACCCCGGATCTGCGGATGGGCAACCCGGAAACCGGGCTCGGCATCATGGCCGCAGCCGGTGCCACATGGCGGCTCAAGGAGCTGGTGGGCGAGGCAGTGGCGAAGGAGATTCTGTTGGCCGGCCGGATCCTTGACGGCGAAGCCTGCCTGCGCACCGGCCTCATCACTGGGTTGGTGCCGCCGTCGGACCTGCTGGCCGCCGCAAATGCCCTGGCGGACAGGATTTCCGCCCAGGATCCTCTTGCAGTCCGCCTGACCAAGTCAGTGTTCCATGCCCCGCGGGACGCGCATCCGCTGCTGGACACGGTGGCGCAGTCGATCCTTTTTGAATCCCCGGCCAAGTTTGACCGCATGCAGGACTTTTTGGACAGGAAGAGGAAATGACCATGGATGGTGTCGATCCTTCCCTGCCTCACCGTGTGGGGGTCTTGGGTGGTGGCCGGATGGGTGCTGGCATTGCGCATGCCTTCCTGATGTCGGGTTCCGATGTGGTGGTGGTGGAGCGTGACGACGACGCCGCTGCCGGGGCGCTGGACCGCGTGGCCTCCGCCGTGGCCAAGTCCGTGGAACGGGGGCTCGCGGCCGGTGCGGAACCTCTTCTGGCCCGGCTGCGGGTGTCCACGGACTATGCCGATTTTGCCGACCGCGGACTGGTGGTGGAAGCCGTTCCGGAAATCTGGGACCTAAAAGTCTCCTCACTGCGTGCTGTGGAGGAAAGGTTGGAGGCTTCGGCCATTCTGGCGTCCAACACCTCCTCGCTGACGATCTCGGGGCTGGCCGCGGAGCTGCAGCGCCCGGAGAACTTCCTGGGCCTGCACTTCTTCAACCCCGTCCCCGCCTCGACGCTGATTGAAGTTGTTATTGCGAAGCAGACCCTCCCGTGGTTGGTGGATGCAGCCCGTGGATGGGTGGCAGCGCTAGGCAAGACCGCCGTCGTCGTCAACGACGCACCCGGCTTTGCCTCCTCACGGTTGGGGGTGGCCATCGCGTTGGAGGCCATGCGCATGGTGGAGGAGGGCGTGGCTTCCGCGGAGGATATCGACAACGCAATGGTGCTTGGCTATAAACACCCGACCGGACCCCTGCGGACCACGGACATTGTTGGTTTGGATGTTCGGTTGGGCATCGCGGAGTATTTGGAGTCCACGCTCGGTGAACGGTTTGCCGCACCGCAAATCCTGCGCGACAAAGTAGCCCGCGGCGAATTGGGCCGGAAGAGTGGAAAAGGGTTCTTCGACTGGGATTAGGGGACGCCTGCGGGTGGCCGGCATTTCTGGTGGTCGGGCCGGGCCCGCGGCCGCGAGGGGCCCGAGGCGAGCTTGCGGGACCCCGCGACCCGTTGGGTGGTCGAGCTTGTCGAGACCCGGTGACCCGCCCGCCCGATATCAGTGGCCGAGTCTTACCAGCCAGATGCTTACATGATTCGAACACAAATCCACCCACGTTCCATTCTGCGTGGCCCTTCCCGGGTTTATCGAGTCCTCCACAGGCATATCCAATCGCGTCTTTATCCACAGATTTGAATTCTTTTCCAAATCGCTTTTCTATACACATTCGAGTCATTAGAATATATGTATGAGTACGACGGCGTATTCCCCCGACGCTTCGGGGCGCAGGGCCGGTGGGCATGCCCTCCGGATCATCGCTCTGGCCTACCTCGCAGCGACTCAGTCCGCGGCCGGGGGTCCTGCCTCCGGGGTCGCGGACGATGATGGCGATGGTAACAACGGCGTGGGGGATTCCTCCTGCGGCCCGGACGTCCTTGGCCTGGGGTTGCTGGGCGACCACGGCCTGGTGGTGCTCGCCGCCCAGCTCGAAACCCTCTCCCGCCGCCTGGACGCGTTCAAGGTCCAGTGCGCCGGGGAGATCTCCGCCCGGACCCTGGCCGGACGGTACCGGGAGGCCGGGGCCGCGACCCCGGTGGCGATGCTCCGCCAGGTCCTGCAGCTCTCCGCGGCCGAGGCGGCCAAACGCCTCGTCCTCGCCACGGCGTTCCTGCCCGCCACGGATCCGATCACGCTGGCCCAGGCCCCGGCCCGCCAGCCCGTGCTGGGCGCCGCGTTCCTGTCCGGGGCCTGTTCGGCCGAGGCCGCCCTGGCCGCCTCGCGGGCCGTCACCGACGCCTCGCATCTGGCCGCCGGCGGGCGGATCACGGCTTCGGAGCTGGAGGAGGTCGAGGCCCGCCTGGCCGCGGTGGCAGTGGTGGAGTCCCCGGACTTTTTGGCCCGGTGTGCCCGGCGGATCCTGGCCCATCTGGACCCGGACGGGTCCGAGCCCACCGAGGCGGAGCTGCTGGCCAAGGAGGGCATCCACTTCGGACATCCCCGCCGGGGCCTGGTCCGGTTCGAGGGGCATTTGACCCAGCTCTCGTATGAGGAGTTGATGGCCGCGATCGGCACGGGCACGAACCCGCGCACCCTGGCCGGCATCGTGGCCGAGGCCGGTGGTGCCGGTGGCGTGGTGGCGGTGCCGGGGCAGGGCGCACCCCCGGCCTGGGCCGTCGGAACCCCAGACGGCGGAGGTGCGGATGCCGGCGCCCCGAACGCCACCGGGGGTGGCGGTGCTGGAGTTGCTGGAGGCGGTGCGCCCGGCATGGGTGGGCCAGGCCCGGACTCCACGGCGGAGGGTTGTCCGGACGAATCCGGACCGGGCGGCCGGGGCGCAGGGACCGCGGCCGGGGACTGCCCCGGGTGCACCGATGCCATGGACCACTCCGGGCTGGACCCGGACGTGGCGAGGCGGCTGCTGGCCGCCCAACGCCCCCGCCCGCAGCTGCTCCTGCACGCCCTGCTGGACTGCGTGCGCCTGGCCTCGCGCACGGACACGCTCCCGGACAACGGGGGCCTGCGCCCGCAGCTGTTCGTCACCATGACCCTGGCCGACCTGACGGCCGGGTCCGGGTCCGCCGCCGTGGCCCACACCGGGCCGATCCCCATCACTGCGGTCCGGCGGGC
Source organism: Arthrobacter sp. 35W (assembly GCF_000482545.1). GTDB lineage: Bacteria > Actinomycetota > Actinomycetes > Actinomycetales > Micrococcaceae > Specibacter. The sequence goes on along the minus strand of NZ_KI519455.1, from coordinate 485,958 downwards.
GGCCTGCGACGCCGGGGTCATCCCCGCCGTCCTGGGCGCCGACGGGGAGGTCCTGGACGTGGGCCGGTCCCAGCGCCTGGTCACCCCCGCGATCCGGCGGGCCCTGGTCATCAGGGACAAAGGGTGCGCGTTTCCGGGCTGCGACAGGCCCGTGCAGTGGACGGACGCGCACCACATCATCGCCTGGTCCGAGGGCGGGGAGACATCGGTTCAAAACTGTGTGCTCCTGTGCAACTACCACCACCACCTCATCCACCACACCGGCTGGGAGGTCGAGAGCATCCATGGCATACCGTGGTTTCTGCCACCGTTGTCGATCGATCCGCTCCGGCGGCGGCTGCGCAACACCTTCCACCACGCAGGGGCCGGGTGAGCCGGTGAGCCGGCGCTGCCGCTCCGCGGCCGCCGCGGGTCCCGACCGCCGCGGGTCCCGGCGGCGGAACACGGGCGGCAGGAGGCCTCGACGGTCTCGGCCAGCGGGGCGAGCGGGGTCTCGATAGGCCGACCCGCGGGCCGGGTAGGGAGGTCGTGGGGTTTCGATGGGCCCAACCACCGGCGCGATCGGGCAGCGGGGCCTCGACGGGCCCGGTCAGCCGCGCGGGAGGGCAGGTGGGGTCTCAGCGGGCCCGGACAGCGGGCCCGGACAGCGGGCGGGGTTGGGAGGTTATGGGGTTTCGGCTTCGCTCAACCACCGGGCCGTGGTCGAGTGGGCCTGCGCACTACTAGGGTGGATTCATGGAACGCACCAACAAGTCGCCGATTGGACCCGTCACTCTCCACGGCAAATACGTCACGCTGGAACCGCTCTCCGAGGACCACTGCGATGAACTGATTGAAGCAGCCAGTGACGGCGATTTGTGGAACCTTTGGTACACCCGCGTTCCGCGCCCGGAAGAGATGATGACGGAAATCCAGAACCGGCTGGCTGAGCAGGAGTCGGGCAGGTTCGTCCCCTTTGCCACCAGGCTGAACGATTCCGAAACGGGTGCTCCGGGCCGGGTCATCGGCATGACCGCCTACGCCAATATCGACCCCGTCCTTCCTCGACTTGAAATCGGCTACACCTGGAACGCTGCGAGCGTCCAGGGGACCGGCACCAATCCGGACAGCAAGCGTCTGCTCCTCACCCATGCGTTTGAAACGATCGGCTGCGAGGCGGTGGAGTTCCGCACGCACTGGATGAACCAACAGTCCCGGGCCGCGATTGCCCGTCTGGGTGCCAAGCAGGACGGTGTCATCCGCTCGCATCTGCGCATGCCGGACGGCTCGCTGCGGGACACGGTGGTCTTCTCCATCATCGCGTCGGAATGGCCGATGGTCCGCAATGGGCTGGACCTCAGGCTGGCGAAGGTCCGGCCATGAACCAGTTCACGGACCCGCTCGTGGGTCGGGGCGTCAACCAGCTGGCCGCCCCGGTCCTCGGGGCCGAGCCGGAGTGGGAGGGTGCCGTCAACGCCCGATTGCTGCTGGGCGACATCTACCGGATGGGCCGCAGCGAGTGGCTGACCGAAAAGGGCTGGCAACGGGCGTACGACGACGGTGTCCGGACCGTGATCGACCTCCGCAACGAGGGCGAGCGGGTCCGCCGGCCCACGGATCCGGAGGTGGCGCCGGAAACCATGGCCCGTTTCGCCGTCGTGCACTGCCCCACCGAGGATCCGGAGAATGCGGACTTCAAAGAGATCTGCAAACCGTACCTCAACCACCCGCGCTCCTACGCCGACAATGTCCGGATCTTCCCGGATCTGGTGGCGGGTGTTTTCAAGCAACTGGCGGCAGCCGAGGGCAGGGTGGTCATCCACTGCTCCGCCGGTCGCGACAGGACGGGGCTGATCGCGACGATGCTGCTGCGCCTTGCTGGGGCGGACGACGAGCAGATCGCCCGGCACTATGAACTGTCGGCCCGAGGCATCAATGACTGGCATTTGATCAGCCCGGTGAAACACCCGCATGAGCGCTATTTAGAGGAATCCGAGCTGGCGCCGGCGCTGGAGAGCCGGCTGGAGGCACTTGGGCGATTCGCCGATGGCTTGGACGTGGAAGAGTTCCTGGCGGCGAATGGGGTGACTCCCCTCGAGTTGGCCCGGTTGAGGGAACGACTCGCGGCGGGGTCTCCGGCTGTCGGGATGGCGCCGTAGGCGGACGGAGGCCGCTCAATCATCGAGGGCTTCGACGGGATCAACCACGGGGGCGAGGTGGGCCTTGGGGTTGGGCTTGTCCAGAATCAGGTTGGTGATGCGCATGGTGCACACCCGTTCGCCGGCGTCATTGGTCAGTAGGACTTCGTGCGAGGCCATGGTTCGGCCCAGCTGTATGGCGGTGGCGGTGATGGTGATGAGCCCGGCGCGGGCGGATTTGTGGTGCGTGGCCGAGACGTCGACGCCAACGGCGGTTTTTCCCATGGTGCTGGCGTGGATGACGGCGGCCCAGGAACCCACGGCCTCGCCCACGGCCAGTGATGCGCCGCCGTGCAGCAGGCCGAAGGATTGGCGGTTCCCCTCCACAGGCATGGTGGCCACGACTCGTTCGGCGGACTCTTCAACGATGTGCACACCCATCTTGATGTCCAATTCGCCGAGGACAATCTTCCATGGCTGGTGCAGGTGGTCGCTCAAGGGTTCCTCCGGTGTCAAGTATGGGTCAAGTAAGGTCAATAGGGGTTGAATAAGGGTGGCGCACTGGCGGGTTGGTGTGGGTGGAAAATCCCACTGTGTTGGCGTGGAAGGTACTGTACTCTGGTCATATTACTGAACGCACGGTCAGTATATCGAGCGGGTCCGCTCCGCCCTGATGGGCGGGGAGTACTGTGTGGCTGAAAGGATGAACCGACAATGACGTCGACTGCTCCAAAAATTGAGGCCGATGTGGAAACGGTGCCGAGTTTCATCCAGGATTCCTGGTGGACTCCGGAGTCCGCCGACGACGGCGTTCCGGTGCGCGATGCGAGCACGGGTGAGGTGCTCGCCACGGTCAGCACCTCGGGGCTCGATCTGGCCATTGCCGTTGACTATGCGCGGACGGTGGGCCAGCGCGAGCTGGGGCGGCTGACGCTCCACGAGCGCGCCCTGAAGCTCAAGGAGCTGGCGCAGTACCTCAACGGCCGCCGGCAGGAGCTCTACGATTTGTCCGCCCGGACGGGTGCCACGCGGATCGATTCCATGGTGGACATCGACGGCGGCATCGGGGTGCTCTTCACCTTCAGTTCCAAGGGGCGCCGGGAACTGCCCAATTCGAATGTGGTGGTGGATGGTGCTCCGGAGGTGCTGTCCAAGGACGGCTCCTTCCTCGGCCGGCATATCTACACGCGGATTCCCGGCGTGGCCGTGCAGATCAATGCGTTCAACTTCCCCATCTGGGGCATGCTGGAAAAGCTGGCGCCGGCGTTCATCGCGGGGGTGCCCACCATCGTCAAGCCGGCCACGCCGAGCGGGTATCTGGCGGCGGCGATGGTGAAGGAGATCGTCGAATCCAACATCCTGCCCACGGGTTCCCTGCAATTGGTTTCCGGCCCGGCCCGCACGCTGCTGGACGAGCTGGACTACCGCGACATGGTTTCCTTCACCGGCTCGGCGGCAACGGCGAACAAGCTCAAGAAGCACCCGAACGTCGCCACGGGTGGTGTGCGGTTCAGCTCCGAGACGGACTCGCTGAATGCGGCGATCCTGGGCCCGGACGCCGTCCCCGGGACGCCGGAATTTGATGCGTTCATCAAGTCCGTCGTCACCGAGATGACGGTCAAGGCTGGCCAGAAGTGCACCTCCATCCGCCGCACGATCGTCCCGAATGAGCTGCGCCGGGCTGTCATTGACGCCATTGGCGCCCGGATCGACGAGCGGGTAGTGCTGGGGGATCCCCGCGCCGAGGGCGTGACCATGGGTGCGCTGGCGTCGTTGGAGCAGTTGGCGGATGTCCGCGCCGCGGTGCAGAGCATGCTCGACGCCGGTGGGGAGCTGGTCTTTGGATCGCTCGATGCGCCGCGGGTCACCCGGGCGGACGGTTCGGTGGGCCAGGCTGCCGAGGGCGCCTTCATGGCGCCGGTGCTGCTGGACTGGGCGGATGCACAGGCGGCGGAGGTCCACTCCTTGGAGGCGTTTGGCCCGGTGTCCAGCGTGATCGGCTACGAGACGCACGACGGCGATGTCAGCGAGGCGGTCAGGCTGGCCGCGCTGGGGGCCGGATCTCTGGTGGCTTCGGTGTGCACGAATGACCCGGAGATTGCCCGCCAGCTGGTCACGGGCATCGCGGCCCACCACGGCCGCGTGCTGGTCCTCAACCGCGAGGATGCCCGCAGTTCCACGGGACACGGCTCTCCGGTGCCTCATCTGGTCCACGGCGGGCCAGGACGGGCCGGCGGCGGCGAGGAGCTGGGCGGCATCCGCTCGGTGTTCCACCACATGCAGCGCACAGCGGTGCAGGGATCGCCCAACATGCTCACGGCGGTGACGGGGGTGTGGCACTCCGGCGCGGACCAGCGGCTGGCGGGGGATCCGGAGTTTGGCGGGATGGCCGGCGTCGTCCATCCCTTCCGCAAGTCCCTGGCCGAGCTGGCGATTGGCGATGGGTTTGCCTCGGGGCTGCGGCAGGTCGCGCTGGCGGACATCACCGCCTTTGCCAACAGCACGGGGGACACGTTCTACGCCCACACCAATGAGGCAGCGGCGGAGCGGAACCCGTTCTTCCCCGGCATTGTGGCGCACGGCTACCTGCTGGTGTCCTGGGCTGCGGGGCTGTTCGTGGAGCCGGCGCCGGGACCGGTGCTGGCGAACTACGGGTTGGAGAACCTGCGGTTCATCACCCCTGTGGCGGCGGGGGATTCCATCCGGGTCACGCTGACGGCCAAGAAGATTACCCCGCGCACCACCGATGAATACGGCGAGGTGTGCTGGGACGCGGTGATCCACAACCATGACGGCGAGGTCGTGGCCACCTACGATGTGCTGACCTTGGTGGAAAAGGAGAACACCACCTACTCGTCGTAGGCAGGGCCCTCGAAGAACGGACGACGGCGGTGCCGGGAAGTGCTGTGGCCTCGGGCCGGGCGATGAATCCCGGGGCGGGGGCCGGCCGTGGACCTAGGCGTTGGTGGGGGACTCGCAGGGCGGCAGTTCCACCGGCTCCGCTGTTGATTTGAATGAACCCAGGAAAGGGTCCCAGCTGCCCGCTGGTGCATTCACGGCCCTGATGGTGTAGGAGTGGGGCCCGGCAAAGACGAACGCGACATCGACGCGGAACTCAAAGCCCTTCCCGGCAACAATGTACGCCGTCTGGAGGCCGCGCTGGCCGCCAATGGACACCCAGGCCCGTTCCGTCATGGTGGAAGTGGATGTGCCGACAACGTGCGACGCGGCCACCAGATCATCGGCACTGCTCATCAGCCAGTTGTCGATGTCCGGGGCTGTCGAGGAGCAATAGAGGGGATAAGTCGTCACCATGTAACCGGCTTTTACACTTCCGGATTCGAAGACCATGACTTCAGCGTCGTCGACCTCCGGCAAATCCGCTCCAGATGTCGTGGTCACAGCTGTCGGAAATTTGATGGTGAAGTCGGGATTCTGCGAAGCGAAGGGCTCGACGGCGGGATCGAACGGTGCGGCCACCTGTGCGGAGGACCCGTTCCGGTGGTCGTTCGCATGAAACAGGGCATTGGTGCCCCACCACGCGCCTGCGGCGACAAGGCCTCCGGCAAGCATTCGCACGGCCACGGGAATGCGCCGTTTCCGTCGCTGCGGTGCTTGGGGATTGCCCTTGACCGGCACCCACATTTCGTCCATTGTTCCCCCAATTTTCGGTTGCGCCGGCCCCTTCCGGGACGGCCGAACCGATCCTATCGGCGGGCGGACTAACAGCCTATTTGTGAAGGCCTATTTGTGAAGGCCCTGGAAGGACATGGCGATGACATCGTCGGCCAGTCGGCCGGCGGTGATGGGTCCGCCGGGTTTGTACCACTCCACAATCGAGTTGATGGTGCCGAACAGCAGCCGCGTGATGGTCTTCGGGGCGATGTCGGTGCGCAGCGAGCCGTCCTGCTGGGCGGCGGCCACGAGCTCCGCAATGGTGCTGTCGAAATCGCGGCGCCGGGCCAGCGCCTCGCGTTCCATGTCCGTGTTGCCGCGAAGGCGCAGCAGCAAGGTGACAAAGGGCAGCTTGTCGGCCAGCACGGCGATGGTGCCGCGCAGGACAAACTCGAGCCGCGCATCCGGGGCGCCGGAGGTGGCGCCCGGGCGCAGGAGCACGTTTTCCAGTGATCCGAGCGCCTCTTCCAACGCCAGCCGGAGCAGATCCTCCTTGGACGGGACGTGGTGGTAGATCGCCGACTTGGAGATGCCCAGGTTCTCCGCCAGGATGCCCATCGAGGTGGCTTCGTAGCCGTGCCTGTTGAAGACGTCCACCGCCACAAGGAGCACCGACTGCTGGTCGTAGCCGGGGCGGCCGCGTTTGGTGGTGGGCTTGGATTCGGTGGTGGTGGACATGGTGACTAGTCTTCCACGCGGTGGTCCTACATCCACCGTCGGGTCCGTGGCGGGGGGTAACATTCCGCGCGGATTCATGGCTTGGGCCGGAGGTCGTAGATGCGGCGGAGCTTGCCATTGGAGCGCTCCAGGGACCCCGGTTCCACCACGTCCACGGCGCAGGAGGAACCGATGTGGATCTTGATCTGGGATTTCAGTTCCGCCGCGGCGGCGGTGCGGTCGGCCGGCGTCGTATTTTCACGGGGTTCGATGCGGATGGTCATGGCGTCCAGGCGGCCGGTGCGGGTGAGCTCCAGCTGGAAGTGCGGGCTGAGCGCGGGGATGCGCAAGGCGATCTCTTCGACCTGCGAGGGGAAGAGGTTGACGCCGCGGAGGATGATCATGTCATCGCTGCGGCCAGTGATGCGGGCCATCCGGCGCATGCCGGGGCGGGCGGTGCCGGGCAGCAGGGTGGTCAGGTCCTTGGTGCGGTACCGGATGATGGGCAGCGCTTCCTTGGTCAAGGACGTGAACACGAGCTCGCCTGGCGTTCCGTCCGCCAGCACGGAATCCGGCCCGGCGGCGGGGTTGAAGGGATCGATGATCTCCGGGCGGAAGTGGTCCTCCCAGATGTGGTTGCCGTCCTTCGTCTCCACGGATTCACCCGCGACGCCGGGTCCCATGACCTCGGACAGTCCATAGATGTCGCAGGCCTGCAGATCCAGCCCGGTCTCCAGTTCGTGGCGCATTTCCTCGGTCCAGGGCTCGGCCCCGCAGACGGCGAACTTGAGCGAGGTGGAGCGCGGATCGATGCCACGGTGTTCCATCGCGTCCATGATGGTCAGCAGATAGGTGGGGGTGCACATGATGGCATCGGGCTCGAAGTCCTGGATCAGCTGGATCTGCTTCTCCGTCTGGCCGCCCGACATCGGGATGACGGTGGTGCCCAGGGCCTCGGCGCCGTAGTGCGCGCCCAGCCCGCCGGTGAACAGGCCGTAGCCGTAGGCGTTGTGGACCTTCATGCCCGGACGGATGCCGGACGCCCGCATGCAGCGCGCCACCAGGGCGGCCCAGACGTTGATGTCGTTCTGCGTATAGCCGACCACCGTGGGCCGGCCGGTGGTGCCGGAGCTGGCGTGGATGCGCACCACCTCGCTCTGCGGGACGGCGAACATGCCGAAGGGGTACTCCTGGCGGAGGTCCTCCTTGGTGGTGAAGGGAAACTTCGCCAGATCATCCAGTTCCACCAGATCCGTGGGGTGGACGCCGGCGTCGTCGAACTTGCGCTGGTACAGCGGCACCCGCTCGTAGGCATAGGCCAGCGTCTGCTTCAGACGAGTGAGCTGAATGGCCTCCAGCTCGTCCCGGCCCATCGTTTCCGCGGGGTCCAGCTGCGAGGGGTCGTGCGCTGCCGTGTCTGCCATCGTTGACGGACCTCTCTGGTGGTGGGGTTCAGCCGGCGGCCGGGGTGGACGGGACGGACTGGGAAGACAAGGCGGAATCTGCGGTTGCCATGGGGACGGTGCGGCTCCGTCCGCGGAATTCCGCGACAACCGTCCGGCCGGCCTCAGGAGCGGGACCGTCGTCGGCGAAGATCTGGACGTCGTAGAGTCCGCTGCGCCCGTTTTGGCTGCGGCGGGTGGCGACGGCGGTGAGCTGCTGGCCGGCCCGGACGGGGGCCAGGAAATTGACGTCGACGCCGGATGCCACAGTCACGGTGCCCGCATCCGCGCCGGCGGGGTTGCAGGCAAGCGCGAAGGCGGAATCGGCAAAGGCGAAGAGCATGCCGCCGTGGGCGATGCCGAAGCCGTTGGTCATCTCGGGGCGGAGGGTCATGGCGATGGTGGCCGCGCCGTCCCCGAGGGAGAGGACTGAAATGCCCAGCCAGGCCGAGGCGCGGTCGTTCGCGAGCAGGGGGTGGCTGGTGTCCGCGCCGCTCAAGGCCATGTGGCGCTCCTCACTTTTCCGACCGAATGTTCATTAGGTAATACCCAATGCGGGGTCCGTGTCAATCATCGTCCAACGCCGTGCGGGGCGCACGGACATCTGCAGGGGCCTTAGCCCCCGGCAATTGTCCATACGCCCCGCACGGCACGTGATGCCGTCGACGTGCAGCCGGAAGAACTCCTAGCTGTGCTTGGCCATCGGTGTGGTGGCTCCGAGCGAGTGGGCCAGGAAGGCGTAGTCCCAGGCGCGGGTCTTCCAGCCCTCGTACCGTCCCGAGGCGCCGCCGTGGCCGCCGTCCATCTCGATCTTCAGCACGATCGGCTCGCTGCCGGTGCTGAGCTCGCGCAGCATCTGCACCCATTTGGCGGGCTCCACGTAGAGCACCCGGGTGTCGTTGAAGCTGGTGACGGCGGCGATGCGGGGGTAGGCCACGGGGCGCACGTTTTCGTACGGCGTGTACTCCTTCATATACCGGTAGACCTCGGCGTCCTCGATGGGGTTGCCCCATTCCTCCCATTCCAGTGCGGAGAGCGGCAGGTCAGGGTCGAGGATGGTGGTCAGGGCGTCAACGAACGGCACCTGGGCATGCACGGCGGCGTACTTCTCCGGCGCCAGGTTGGCCACGGCACCCATCAGTAGCCCGCCGGCGGAGCCGCCGCTGGCGCCGATGCGGGCGGGGTCCACCCAGCCGGAGCCTGCCAGCCAGTCGGTTGCTGCAATGAAGTCGGTGAAAGTGTTTTTCTTGGCCAGCTTCTTGCCGTGCTCGTACCAGTTGCGGCCCATTTCGCCGCCGCCGCGCACATGGGCAATGACAAACACGATCCCGCGGTCCAACAGGGACAGCCGCGCGACGCTGAAGGCGGGATCCATGCTGACCTCGTAGGAGCCGTAGCCGTAGACCACCCCGGCGTTGGCGCCGTCGTGCGGCAGATCCGCCCGGCGGACCACGGACAGCGGCACCTTCACGCCATCGGGGGCGGTGGCCCAGGCGCGCTCGGCCACATAGTCCGACGGCGCATAGCCGCCCAGCACGGGCGTTTCCTTGCGCAGCAGCAGCGTGCCGGCGTCCGCGCCAGAACCGGTGGGCAGAACGTAGTCGTAGACGCGCGGCGGGGTGAGGAAGGAGGTGTAGCTGAGCCGGATCACCGGGGAGGCGTAGTCGGTGCCGCCCATGCCGGCAGTGTACAGCTCCTCGTCGAAGGCGGGCTCGACGGCGGCGCTCTGGTTGGCCGTGCCCAGACCGGCCAGCGGGAGGACCTGGATGCGCTCGATGGTGTTCTCGCGCAGGGAGACCACCAGATGCGTGGCCGTGACTGTCGCGCCGTTGATGCGGACGCCGTCGTCGTGGGCAATGATGGTGGCCCATTCCTGCTCGGCCACCGGTCGGCTCGCCGTCCCGTGAACCAGCAGCGCCGGGTCCAGCAGCGACACCATGGAGTTCACGGCGTCCAGGTTGTGCGTGAGCAGGATCCGCTCGGCACCATCCAGCAGGAAGGGCTCGGCCTCGTAGAGGATGTGTTCGCTGCGGTCGATCACCGTGCGCAGCCCGGTGCCGGGGTTGGCGAAGTCCAGCAGACGCGTCTCGGAGTACTCGGAGCAGCCGATGCCAACCACCAGGTGGCGGCGGTCGGCGGAGAGCTCGAAGCCCGTCCACATGGCGACGTCGTCCTCCTGGTAGAGCACCTCGTCCGACTCCACCGGGGTGCCCAGCACGTGGGTCTTGACCTGGTACGGGCGCCAGGACTCATCCGCCAGCATGTAGTACAGCGTGGATCCGTCGGGGGAGAACGTGAGGCCGTAGAACACGTTCTCGATGACGTCGGCCAGCAGTTCGCCGGTGCGCAGGTCCTTGATGCGGACGGTGAACAGCTCATCTCCCGCGTTGTCCACGGCGTAGGCGTAGAGATGGCCGTCCCGGGTCACGGCGGCGCCGCCGATGGAGAAGAACGGCTGGCCCTCGGCCTCGGCGTTGCCGTCCAGGATGATCTGTTCCCCGGGGACGTCGACGCCGGGCTCGACCACCGGGGGAGTCCAATGCTCGACGGCGGCCCCGTCGCCGTCGGCCTTGACGCGGCATTGGATGGCGTAGGCCTGCCCCTCAACCATCCGCGAGTAGTACCACCAGCCGTCCTTGCGGCTGGGCACGGAGAGGTCCGTCTCCTGGGTGCGGTTCTTGATCTCGTTGAAGATGTCCGTGCGCAGCTGCTCCTGGTCCGCCGTGACGGCGTCCGTGTAGGCCTGCTCCGCCTCGAGGTGGTCCTTCACCTCTTGGCTCTCCTTGTTGCGGAGCCATTCGTAGTTGTCCGTGAAGGTGTCGCCGTGGTGGGTCCGCAGGGTGGGGATCTTGGCGGCGGCGGGAGGAGTGGGAACGGTGGCAGTCATAGTGCCACTCTACAAAGAACCCCAGCGGCACCGAATCCACGCCCGGTTCAGTGCTTGTCCGGGCCCTTCTCCGGCGCCCGCGCCTCGATCAGCCAGCCGTCGCGGATCAGCAGCTGCCGCAGGGCCAGCCGTCCGGCAATCTCCGACCCAGTGGAGGCGTACTTGCGCCGAACGCTGTTGAGATGTTTTTTCACACCGTCGACGGTGATCCCCAGCGAACGCGCCACGCCCGCCATGCTCTGCCCCTCGTCGCTGAGGTACAGCGAGGCCACCTGGTGCTCGCGTGAGGACAGCTGGACGGCGGTCTGGGCCAGCTCCTGGACCATGGACACCTCATCCGTCAGAAAGACCTCGCCGCGGGCCGCGTGCTCCAATGCGCCGGCCACCGTGGCGGCGTCGGCGGCCTTGGAGACGTAGGCGAGGGCGCCGGCCGACATGGCCTGCCTGGCCACCTGCGGGTCCGCCAGGGAACTGAAGACGACAACCTGGGCGCCGGCGGTGCGCAGGATGCGGATCTTGGCCCCCAGCGGGAGGGAATCACCGAGCACCACATCCAGGAGGACGACGTCGCCCAGATTGCCGATCGACCCCATGGCAGATGCCCAGGAATCGTGGCCGCCGACCACATTGATCGATCGGGTGGCGTCACCGAGCCAGGCGGCAAGTCCTTCCAAGAGGAACCGGTGGTCCTCAATGATCGAAACGTCGATGCGCGCGCGGCGGACGGGGTAGCGTTTGAGGCTTTGTCGAAGCGTCATTGCAGGGTGATTCTGGAGATTCTGGCCATCCCTTTGAGCATAAACTATGCGTGGGGGGACGCTTGGTATGCCCTCCATCGACAGGGGGCACGTTGGGCGCATCGACGAAGGGTGGCGCACCCTCGCGTGCCTCACCTCTGGGCGGAGCGGGCGGTTCAGGCCAGTTGACCGGCCCAGTGTACGGGCTCCTCCTCATGCTCTGCGCCTGGCTGCTGATTGCCGTGGACCCGCGGCCCACCGATTGGCGCACGTTTCTCTTCCACGCCCTGTTCGCGGCCACCATCGTAGGGCAGTGGATGCTCATCCGCTCCGGTACGGTTGCCGCCTATGCCAGGGTCCTCGTTCTGCTGGGCACGACGGCGTTGGCCTTGGTGGGCCTGCTGGGCCACGGATCGCAGGAGGCCGTTCTGGCACTGGCTGCAGCCGCAAGTTTTGTCCTCCTGTCCACGCCCGGGGGAAGGACCGGCGCAACCCTGTCGCTGGCGGCCCTGGTCTTTGCCGTCCTGTGCGCCCTGCCGGCCGTCGTGGTGGGGCACCCGACGCCGCTGTGGGCCATGGTGGCCGTTGGCTGGCTGTCCGCGCTGTTGTTCCGGCGCCGGAGCCCGGAGTCCCTGGCACAGCTGGAACGCGATGTCACAGCGAGTGTGGGTGCTGACATTGCACTCCTTGAGGCCCAGCGGCGCCAGATCGAGGCCGACGCCGATGTGCGGATCATGCACGATACGGTGCTGCGCACCCTGACGGTCATTGCCCGCCGCGGTGCCGCAGTGGACGCAGCCGTGCTGCGCGCCATGGCGGAACAGGACCTGGTCCTCCTGGCCAGCCGGCAGTTCGGACCGGCGCCTGTCCACGACTATGAAAGGGCCGCCGCCGCCAGGGCCGGTGCCGCGGCGGCCGTCCCTGGCCATGGCGCTTCGGCGGCCGCCGTGCGTTCCACGGTTGAAGACCGCATCTTGTCGGTGGCCGGCGCCTTCAGCAACCCTGGATTTACGGTGACAGTGCAGGGCAGCCTCGGGCAGGCCGGAGCGGGTGGGGCGAGCAGCGATGCGCTGTGCGGGGCGCTGGGTGAATGCGTGGTCAACGCCTACAAGTACGCCGGCACCGGAGCCGTGGATGTGCTGTTGTCAGCGGGCCGCGGATTCCTGTCCGTGGTGGTCACGGATTCCGGCGCAGGCTTCGAGCCGGCCACGGTTCCCGCCGACAGGCTTGGCCTGCGCACGAGCGTGGTGGGCCGGTTGGAAAGCGTCGGCGGCCGGGCACGGATCTTCTCCCTGCCGGGCGTGGGCACCACCATTGCCCTGGAGGTGCCGTGCGCGGACTGAAGGAATTGTTGAGGCTGTCCGTGGTCCGCGCGCGCCATGGGCAGCTATTCATCGACGCACTGTCCCTTCAGACCACCTACCTGGCGCTCTGGCTGGCCGCCGTCGTCGGCGTCTGTTCCTGGAGCACGGGGGAAGCCGGCGAGCCCGGGCTGCAGATGGGCATCGCCTATCTGGGAACCACCATTGCTGCCTTCCTGGTGGCCAACCGGGCGGGCAAGGGAACGGCGACGGCGGCCGCCACCATTGCGCTGCAGGCCCTGTGGCTGGCTCTGAGCCTGCTGTCTGCGCTGCTGCTGGCCGCCCATCTGAGCGGTGGACTCCTGCTGGCAGGCATGGTGATCGACGTCGTCATGACACAGACGGGGGCGTACCTGGTGGTCCAGCGCGGTCTGCTCGCGCACTACGTCATCCTGTCCCTGGCCAATCTGGCAGCAAGCATCCTGGCCTACGCCCGGGTCCCCGACGCCACGGTCCAGGGCACGATTGTGCTGGTCTTCGCGGGAGCGGTCCCGGCGGTTGCCGGAACCATGGCGGCCCTGCAGACACTCTCCAGCGCCATGACCATGCATGCTGTGGAAATCGACAAGCGGATTTCGGCCGTTGCGGCCCGGTTGGAACGCCAGACCATCGCCGAACGGTTGGCCATCGAAAACCGGTACCAGCAGCTGGAGTGTCTGCTTCGGCGCACTGCCCAGGTGGACAGCCTGCCGCTGTCCGAGGAGATGGCCGCCGAAGCCGCCGCCTGTGCCGCCGAGCTGCGGCGGGCGCTGCTGCTGCGCTCGTCATCAACCTGGGTGGGCCGTGTGCTGGCGGAGCAGCCGGGGTTTGACCGTGTCAGCATCATCGATCCGGACCGTGTGGCGGACAGGATCGACCTGGGGCATCGTGCCGCCATCGCCGCGGTGTCGCTGCTGCTGTCCAGCCACAACATCCACGATCCACAGCAGCGGCTGAGGCTGTGGATCGAACGCCGGGATCTTGTCGGCAAGGCCGCGGAAGTGCGATTAACGTGGCGGGTTGCAACAATGCGGAAGTCCGAGCTTCCGTCCCTAGTATGGACTGAGCTGGGGAAGGTTGGGCGCTTCGCCGTCGACGCGGACCCGGCGGGTTTGACCGTCCACCTTCGTTGCCAGCACAGTAGTCCGGGAGGCATCGATGACTGAGATGACGCGGCTGGCGATCCTTGACGACCACCAGATGATGCTTGACGGCCTGGCGCATTGGCTGCGCAAGCATGCGGACGGCATTGAGCTGGCGTCCACGCACACCACATGGGCACGGTTCCTTCTGGACGGTTCTGAGGCCGACGTGGTGCTGCTGGACCTCATGATGGAGGACGGCATCGCCGCCGAGTCCCGGGTCGGCACGCTGCTCGCCATGGGCTGCCAGGTGGTGGTGATCAGCAACCACATGGGCGCCGCTGCCGTGCGGTCTGTGCTGGCCGCGGGAGCTGCCGGCTACCTGCCCAAATCCGTTGACACCGAAACCGTCGTGCGGACCGTCAAGGCGGCGCACCGCGGGGAGCGGCTGCTGCTGCCGGAGATCGCGGCGCTGCTCAGGGACGATGCCTCGGCCAAGGTCCTGCTCAGCACCCGCCAGCAGGAGGTTGCCCAGTTGTACATGGGCGGCGTGGGCATGACCTCCAAGCAGGTTGCCGCGGCCATGGGCATTGGCGAGCAGACGGTGAAATCGCACCTGTACCAGATCCGGCGCGGCTACACCGAGGCGGGCCGTCCCGCGCGCAATGTCATAGCACTGCGCGAGCAGCTGCGCGCCGACGGCTGGATTCACTAGAGCCTTCCGTCCTCCCCCTCCTTCGACCGCTGCCGCGGTGCCTGTGGATGCCGGCGCCGTGGACGTGCAGCGCCGCCGTGCCCGATTGCTTGACGCTCCGAGCAGCCTCCCGATATTCTGAACGAACGGTCGGTAATTATTGAGGAGCTAACCATGGCGCAGGATCTGCAGTCGGCCGGGCCCGATGAGGCAGGGCAGGCCTACTTTGACAGGATCATGGCGGAGGATTCACGGATCGAGCCGCGGGACTGGATGCCGGAGGCCTATCGGCGCACGCTGGTGCGCCAGATTTCCCAGCACGCGCATTCGGAGATCATTGGCATGCAGCCGGAGGCGAACTGGATCACGCGCGCCCCGAGCCTGAAGCGCAAGGCGATCCTGATGGCCAAGGTCCAGGACGAGGCCGGCCACGGGCTCTACCTCTACTCGGCGGCCGAGACGCTGGGCACCAGCCGGGACGAGATGATGGACGCCCTCATCGCCGGGAAGGCCCGCTACTCGTCCATCTTCAACTACCCCGCCGTGACGTGGGCGGACATGGGCGCCATCGGCTGGCTGGTGGACGGCGCGGCCATCTGCAACCAGGTGCCGCTCTGCCGCGCCTCCTATGGGCCCTACGGCCGGGCCATGGTGCGGGTCTGCAAGGAGGAATCCTTCCACCAGCGCCAGGGCTTTGAGATTCTGCTGGAACTGGCCCATGGCACCGAGGCGCAGAAGGAGATGGCGCAGGACGCCGTCAACCGCTGGTACGCCCCGGCGCTGATGATGTTCGGGCCGCCGGATGATGATTCGCCCAATTCCAAGCAGTCCATGGCCTGGAACATCAAGCGCTTTTCCAATGACGAGCTGCGCAGCCGGTTTGTCGGCATGATGGCCGAGCAGGTCAAGGTGCTGGGCCTGTCGCTGCCGGATCCCGAGGTCCGCTTCAACGAGGACACCGGCAAGTGGGAGCACGGACCGTTGGATTGGGAGGAGTTCAAGGAGGTGCTGGCCGGCCGGGGACCCTGCAACGCGCAGCGCCTGGAACGCCGCCGCGAGGCCCACGAGAACGGTGCCTGGGTGCGCGAGGCCGCCGCCGCCTATGCCGCGAAGCAGGCCGCCAAGCGTGCTTCGACTGCCGCGGACGATCTGGACGTACGGAAGGTGGCCTGACCATGGTGGAGAAGGGCATGGTGGAGAAGAGCATGACGCCGGGCCGGGACACCGCGGCGGCCGGTGGCACGACGGCGCCTGCCGCACCTGTGCCGGAGTCCGCGCCGGAGCACACCTCCGGACTTCCTCCCCAGCGGCATGGCTGGCCGCTGTGGGAGGTGTTTGTCCGCTCCAGCCGGGGCCTGAGCCATGTGCATGCCGGATCGCTGCATGCCCCGGACGCGGAGATGGCCCTGCGCAACGCCCGCGACCTCTACACCCGCCGCAACGAGGGCGTGTCGATCTGGGTGGTGCCCGCCGAGGCGATCGCCGCCTCGGACCCGGATTCAAAGGGCTCGTTCTTCGAGTCCCCGCAGGGCAAGGACTACCGCCATGCCACGTACTACACCAAGAGCGAGGGCGTGAAACACCTGTGATCCCCAGCGACTCCCAGACCTCGCAAGCTCGGCCTGGGGCCCTCGTCGCCGGGGCCCCAGCCAGCGACTCCAAGGTCTCGACAAGCTCGACCAGCGCGGCCCTCCCCAGCAGCTCCCTGGCCTCGCAGGCTCGGCCCGGGGCCCGCGCTGCTGTGGGCCCAGCCGCCGTGGGCCCAAGCAGCGACTCCAAGGTCTCGACAAGCTCGATCAGCGCGGCCCTCCCGTTTGGCGCGACCGGCGACGGCTCGGCCAGCGCTACGCGCATCACCCCCGGCAATGCACTGCGCCCGGAGGACATCGCCCTCGCGGCCCGGACGGGTGCGGCCAAACCCGGCAACGACGTCGCCGAATACGCGCTGCGGCTGGGGGATGACGCGCTGGTTCTGGCCCAGCGGCTGGGCCATTGGATCTCCCGCGGGCCGGAGCTGGAGGAGGACGTGGCGCTGGGCAACATCGCGCTGGACCAGCTGGGCCACGCGCGCTCCTTCCTGACCTACGCTGGCAGCGCCTGGGGCAAAACCGAGGACGATCTGGCCTACTTCCGCCGTGAACCGGAGTTCCGCTCCGCGCACCTCTTCGAGCAGCCCAATGGGGACTTCGCCGCCACCATCGCGCGGCAGTTCATTGCCAGCCACTACCAATATGAGCTCTACCGCCGTCTGGCCCAATCCGCCGATGCCACCCTGGCTGCCATCGCTGCCAAGGCCGTGAAGGAGGTGGACTACCACCGCGATCATTCCAGCCAGTGGGTGCTGCGCCTGGCCGGGGGAACGGAGGAGTCCCGCCGCCGGATGTCGGCGGCACTGGACCTCGTCTGGCCGTATGTGGGGGAGTTGTTCGACGACGACGCGCTCACCGCCCGCCTGGACGGCACCGCCGTCGCGCCCTCCAGCCTGCGTGCGGACTTCGACGACCTCACCGGAGCCGTGCTCGCCGAGGCGGAGCTTGCCGTGCCGGACGTGCCCAGGGCACCCGGCGGCGGGCGGGCCGGGCGCCATTCGGAGCATCTGGGCTACCTGCTGGCCGAGATGCAGGTGCTGGCCCGCGAGCATCCGGGGGCGGGCTGGTGATGGGCATGCTTCTGCTCACCGAGCGCGCTGCACCCGGACCCTCCGCGCAGGAGAAGGCCTGGGCCATCGCGGCAACCGTCTGCGATCCGGAGATCCCGGTGCTCAGCATCGCCGATCTGGGCATCCTGCGCTCCGTGGAGCTGTTCGACGACGGCGGCGCCTGGCCGGCGGTGCGGGTGGTCATGACACCCACCTATTCGGGCTGCCCCGCGGTGGACACCATCCGGGACGATCTGTACTCGGCCTTCGCCCGCGCGGGCTACCCCAGCGTCCACGTGGAGCTGGCGCTGGCCCCGGCGTGGACCACCGACTGGATGACCGAGGAGGGGCGGGCCAAGCTGGCGGCCTACGGCATTGCCCCGCCGTCGGGGCGCTCGCAGGCGGGCGGGCACAGCGGCGCGGTGCGGCTGGCACTGTCGGTCAAATGCCCGCAATGCTCCTCGCTGAACACCCGTGAGATCACCCGCTTCGGCTCCACCTCATGCAAGGCCCTCTACGTCTGCCAGGACTGCCGGGAGCCCTTCGACTACTTCAAGGTGCTGTGATGAGCGTTCCCGTTGATGCCGCCGCCCGCCGTCGCGCCTCGTTCCACAAGCTCACCGTCAGCGAGGTCCGGCGGCTGACGGCCGACGCCGTGGAGGTCGCCTTCGCCGTCCCCGCGGACCTGGCCGGTTGGTACGACTACCTGCCTGGGCAGTACGTGGCCCTGCGGACGCAGCTGCCGGATGAGCGCGGTGAACTTCATGAGGTGCGGCGCAGCTACTCCATCTGCGCCGCCCCCGTGGCGTTTTTCGATGGCAGCTCGGAGATCCGGGTGGCCATCAAGCGGGATCTGGGCGGGGCGTTCTCCACCTGGGCCAATGCCGAACTGGCCGCCGGTGCGCGGATGGATGTCATGAGCCCCATGGGCGCGTTCATCTCCAAGCATGGAACGGCCGCGGCCGGTGAGGTCCACAATGTCCTCACCGGGCTGAACCGGCCCGAGGAGCTGGCCGGGGCGCCGGGCACCTTTGTAGCCATCGCTGCCGGATCCGGCATCACGCCCGTCATTGCCATTGCCCGCACGCTGCTCGCCGCCAACGCGGACACGCGCTTCGACCTGGTCTATGCGAACAAGGCCTCCATGGACGTGATGTTCCTGGAGGAATTGGCGGACCTGAAGGACAAGTACCCCGCCAGGCTGGCCCTGCACCATGTGCTGTCCCGCGAACAGCGCATTGCACCGCTGATGAGCGGGCGTCTGGACGCAGACAAGCTCGAGGCGCTGCTGGGCACGGCGATCCACAGCGACGACGTTGACGAATGGTTCCTCTGCGGCCCCTTCGAGCTGGTGCAGCTGTGCCGAGATGTGCTGGCGGCGCGCGGTGTGCCCAAGGACAAGGTGCGCTTTGAACTGTTCAGCACCGGCGCACCCACCCGTCCCGAGGGCCAAGCTGGCCGGAGGGTGCTGGCGGACGAATCGGAGGAGAACTACACGATCACCTTCACCCTCGATGGGCTCAAGACCGAGGTCGCCAGCCCCACGCACGCCCGCGAATCCATCCTGAACGCGGCCCTGCGGGTGCGCCCCGATGTGCCTTTCGCCTGCGCCGGCGGCGTGTGCGGCACCTGCCGGGCCAAGGTGGTGGCAGGATCCGTGGAGATGGAGGAAAACTATGCGCTGGAGCCGGACGAGGTGGAGAAGGGCTATGTCCTCACCTGCCAATCGCACCCCACCAGCGACGCCGTGAGCGTTGACTACGATGTCTAGCCGCGTCGGTGGTCGAGCCTGTCGAGACCCCAGGAGACTCCATGATTGAGCTGTCCATCGCCAACGAGGTGGCCGAGGTGGTCCTCAACGCGCCCGACAAGCTGAACGCCCTCAATGAGGAAGCGCTCGCGGAGCTGGGCCGGGCATACGACGACGCCGCTGCCGCCGTCGAGCGCGGCGAGGTGCGCGCGCTGCTGCTCCGCGGTGAGGGCAGGGCCTTCTGCGCCGGACGGGACATATCCGCCGTCGACCCTTCAACCGACGACGTCCTGGGCTATCTGGACGGTCTCCTCACCCCGCTGCTGGCGAAAATGAGCGCCTTCCCAGCCCCCACCTTCGCTGCCGCACAGGGTGCCTGCCTGGGGGTGGGGCTTGGCCTGCTCATTGCCACCGACGTGGTCTATGTGGCCGACACCGCCAAGATCGGCTCGCCGTTCGCCAACCTCGGGGCCACGCTGGATTCGGGTGGGCATTGGTACTTCACCGAGCGGCTGGGCATGCACAGGACGCTGGATTTGATCTACACAGCCGAGCTGATGAGCGGCACGGAGGCGGTGGAGTCAGGTCTGTTCAGCCGGGCCCTGCCCGCGAATTCTCTGCTGCACGACACCCGGGCGACGGTGGCCAGGGTGGCGCAGGGGGCCACGGGCGCGTTCACTGCGAGCAAGTCCCTGGTGGCGGCCATCCGCGATGAGCGGCTGGGGCTGTGGTCCGCCGTCGCGGCCGAAAACCGGGCGCAGGCGGCTCTCTGCGGCACCGCCGACTATGCCGAGGGCTTTGCCGCGTTCCAGGCGAAGCGGAAGCCCACGTTCACCGGCCGGTAGCCGGCTGCCGCCGGTGCTGAAGCGCTACCGGTTGTCCAGATCCTCAAAGATCAGGAACGTCTGGGTGTCCAGCACGCCCGGCATTGACTGCAATTGGTCGAACACCACCTTGCGCAGGCCTTGGTTGTCCTCGGCCCGCACCAGCAGGATCACATCGAAATCGCCGCCCACCAGGGCAATGTGCGCCACCTCGGGGATGGCCTTCAGGCGTTCCTTGAGCTCGCGCCAGGAGTGCTGGCTGACCTTGAGCGTGACGTAGGCGGAGGAGCGCAGCCCCGCCTTCACCGGGTCCACGAGTGCCGTGAACTTGGTCAGCACGCCCTCCTGCGTGAGCCGGGTGATGCGCGAATAGGCGTGCGCCCGGGAGATGTGGACATTCTCCGCGACAGCTGTCACCGACATCCTCCCGTCACGGGTGAGCTCGGCAATGATCCGCCTGTCGACGTCGTCGAGCGGGACGGGGGTGGGGTCCTCCATGGCAGGCCTTTCCGCTGGTTCCACTTTGCAGTGTAATCCAGCTCACAGAGTCCATTTGTCTTCCATCCAAGTCCATTCGGGCGCATTTTTCCAGAGTTTGGCCAAGTACTGGATACGAATCGGCCCCCAATCCCATACTGGAGCCACGGTCCATCTTTACGGGAGGCGGAGGATCCATGCCCCAGAACACCATCCCGGATGGGGAGGCTTTGCTGCTGCCCTCCGGCGAACCCATCCAGATGATCGACGCCGACGGCGGTGCCGTGGAGCAGGGCGGGTGGAAGGAACCCTACGTCCGCCCGGACGATGCCCGGCTGCTGTCCGGCTACGAGCACCTGGTGCTGGGCCGGCGCATCAACGACCAGGCCGGCGCGCTCGTGCGGCAGGGCCGGCTGGCCGTCTATCCTTCTTCGCACGGCCAGGAGGCCTGCCAGGTGGCGGCGGCCATGGTGCTCGGCAGCGAGGATTGGCTCTTCCCCACCTACCGGGACACCGTTGCAGTGTTGGCCCGCGGGGTGGATCCGGTGGCGGCCTTCCAGATGCTGCGGGGGAGCTGGCATGCCGGCTACAACCCCATGGAGCACAAGGTGGCCACCCAGGCCACGCCGCTGGCCACGCAACTGCTGCACGCCGTCGGGATGGCCCACGCCGCCAAGCTCAAGGGCGAGGACTCAGTGGTGCTGGCCCTGTGCGGCGACGGCGCCACCAGCGAGGGGGACTTCCACGAGGCGCTGAATTTTGCCGCCGTCTACCGGCTGCCGGTGGTGTTCCTCATCCAGAACAACGAGTTCGCCATCTCCGTTCCGCTGTCGCAGCAGACGGCTGCGCCTTCGCTGGCACACAAGGGGATTGGCTACGGGATGCCCGGGGAACGGGTGGACGGCAACGATCTTGCCGCCCTGCTCGCGGTGCTCGGCAGCGCCGTCGACCGCGCCCGGGGCGGAGGCGGGCCGTCCATGGTGGAGGCCCACACGTACCGGATGCAGTCGCACACCAACGCCGACGACGCCACCCGGTACCGCTCCGACGCCGAGGTGGCCCAGTGGGTTCCGAGGGACCCGCTCACCCGGCTGGGGAGGCATCTGGCCGCCGCGGGACTGCTGGACGAGGACGTCGAGGCGCGGATCGCGGCGGCAGCGGAGTCCGTGGCCGCCCGGCTGCGCGATGGCCTGAATGCCGAGGTGGAAGTGGATCCACAGGACCTGTTTGCGTTTGTCTACACCGAACCCACGCCGCAGCTGCGCGAGCAGAGTGCATTTCTGGCAGACGAGCTGGCCCGCAGTGCCGGAGCAACTATTGAAAACGCCGAAGGAGGACTGCGATGACCACCGTGTCCGAACCGGAATTCCGGACCGATCCTGCCGCGCCCGCAGGGGTTCCATCCGAGGCGCGGGCGGCGGCAGCGCCGGCGGCGGCCGCCGTCGAACGCCTCACCGGCGTCCAGACGCTGACCTTCGCCAAGGCGCTCAACCTGGCCATGGCCGATGCCATGGAGGCGGACAGCCGCGTGCTGGTCTTCGGTGAGGATGTGGGCACACTGGGCGGGGTGTTCCGCGTAACGGATGGGCTCACGGCGCGCTTTGGCACGTCCCGCTGCTTCGACACGCCGCTGGCCGAATCGGGCATCCTGGGCATGGCCACGGGGATGGCGATGGGCGGCATGCGTCCGGTGGTGGAGATGCAGTTCGACGCCTTCGCCTACCCCGCCTTTGAGCAGATGGTCAGCCACGTGGCCAAGATGGGCAACCGCACCAGGGGCCAGGTCCGCCTGCCGCTGGTGGTCCGGATTCCGTACGCGGGCGGCATCGGCGGTGTGGAGCACCACTGCGATTCCTCCGAGGCCTACTACGTCCACACCCCGGGCCTGACCGTGCTGACCCCCTCCACCGTGGCCGATGCCTACGTGATGCTCCGCGACGCCATCGCCTCCCCGGACCCGGTGGTGTTCCTGGAGCCCAAGAAGGTCTACTTTTCCAAGGCCGAGGTGGATCTGGATGCCCTGCGCGCCAGGTACACCGCGGAGGGCGCTCCGGCTGGCGAATCCTCGGGCGGCCACGACGACGGCGGGCAGGCAGCGCCGTCGTCGACCATTGGCACGGCCGTGGTGGCGCGTGAGGGCACCGACGCCACACTGATCGCCTACGGCCCCTCGGTGGCCACGGCGATCGCCGCCGCCGAGACCGCCGCCGCCGAGGGACGATCCCTGCAGGTGGTGGATGTGCGCTCGCTGGTGCCGTTCGACGACGAAACGGTGTGCGCCGCCGTCCGCTCCACCGGCCGGGCCGTGGTCATCGCCGAGGCGCCCGGCTTCGCCTCGATGGCGGCAGAGATCGCCGCGAGGGTGTCGGAACGCTGCTTCCATTCCCTGGCCGCCCCCGTGCTGCGGGTCACCGGCTTCGACGTGCCGTACCCCGCACCCAAGCTGGAGCAGTTTTTCCTGCCCAGCGTGGACAGGATTCTGGATGCCGTGGACGATCTGCAGTGGGAGGACTGATGGGCATGCAGGTGTTTATGCTTCCGGATCTTGGCGAGGGGCTGACCGAGGCCGAGCTGGTGGTGTGGTTGGTCAAGGTGGGCGATTCCATCCGCGTGGACCAGCCGATCGCCGAGCTGGAGACGGCAAAGTCAGTAGTGGAAGTGCCGTCGCCGTACGCCGGCGTGGTGTCCGAACTCCATGGCAGCGCCGGGCAGGTGCTGGAGGTGGGGAAGCCACTGATCTCGATCGCGGCGGGGGCTGCGGATTCTGCCGGGTCCGGTGCCGGTGGGGGGCCCAGCGCGGTGGAATCCGGTGACGTCGAGGCGAGTCCGGTCGAATCCGCCGCGGCTGAATCCGCCGCAGTTGAACCCGCCGCAGCGGGGTCCGGCAATGTCCTGATCGGTTACGGCACCTCGGGCCACGGCGGACCGGGGCGTACGCGCCCCGCCAAGCGTGGACCCGGGCAGCCCGCCGCTGCACCGGCAGCAGCTCCACAAACTACGGCAGCCCGGGCCGCCCCGGCCACCGCCGGCTCCGAAGCACTGGCCGCCACCCCGGAGGGGGTCGGAGCCTCGGCCCCGCCGCGGCAGGCGCCCCTGGTGGTTTCGCCGCTGGTGCGCCGGCTGGCCGCAAGCCATGGGATTGCCCTGTCCTCGATTGCCGGGTCGGGCGGACAGGGCTTGATCCTGCGCCGCGACGTCGAATCAGCGATAGCGGCCCTTGCAGGTGGGCCTGGTGGCGCCAATGCCGCGCCGGGCGCCGTCCTTGCGCCATCGGAGGCCATGGCCGGCGCGCAGACCGGCCCGGCTGCAACCATCCCTGCAGCTGCGGCCGCTCTCTCCGGCGGAGCCGGAGTGGCCAGCACCGCAACGGGAGCCGGCCTGCCAGCCGCCGCAACGGGCGCCCCTGCGCCCGCCGCAACTGGCGCAGCAGCCGCAACCGCCGCCGCCGTCGTCGATGCCCGCACCGGGCTCGGCGTGCGCTCCAGCGCACCCCTGACCGGGCTTCGCCGCAGCGCGGCAGCAAACCTTTCCCGGAGCCGGCGCGAGATCCCCGAAGCCACGGTGTGGGTGGATGTGGACGCCACGGCCCTGGTGGAGCTGCGGCAGCGGTTGAAGGCGCAAAACGGAGAGGCGCCGTCGCTGATGGCCTTCATCTCCCGCTTCGCCGTGGCCGGGCTGGCCCGCTTCCCGGCGCTGAACACGCGGCTGGACACCGTGGATGGCGTGGACACGCTGGTCGCCTTTGACGGCGTCAATCTGGGCTTCGCCGCGCAGACGGACCGGGGGCTGGTGGTGCCCGTGGTGCGTGGCGCGGACAAGCTCAGCGCCCGCGGGCTGGACGGCGCCATCCGCACGCTGGCCGATACGGCGCGCAGCGGGAAGGCGGGCCCCCGGGAGCTGGGCGGCGGCACGTTCACCGTCAACAACTACGGGGTGTTCGGCGTGGACGGCTCGGCCGCGATCATCAACCACCCCGAGGTGGCCATGCTGGGGATCGGGCGTTTCCTTGAGCGGCCGTGGGTGCTCGACGGCGCCCTGGCCGTGCGCACGGTGGTGGAACTGACCCTGGCCTTCGACCACCGCGTCTGCGACGGCGCCACGGCGGCGGGATTCCTGCGTTTCGTGGCCGACGCCGTCGAGGATCCGGGCCGCGTCCTGGCCGATCTGTAGCGCAACATGGGTGTTGCGCCGCACGGCCCACCCTCGAAGTGGGCACAATGGGGGCAGGACCTGTCAGTGGCGACGAAAGCGGAGAAGACCATGCTCCAATGGCGAAATGTAGGATCCGGCAGCCATGTGCTGGCAACCCCCGGCGAGCTGCTGAACACGGGGCTGGTGGTGGGGCGGGACCGCGCGCTGGTGGTCGACACTGGCTGCGGGCCGCGCCAGGGTGCGCAGATCCTGGCGGCCGTGCGCCAGCTGACGGAGCTGCCGCTCATCGTGGTCAATACGCACGCCCACTACGACCACTTCTTCGGCAATGCCGTCTTTGCCGCCGACGGCGCCACCGAGTTCTGGGCGCACGAGAACGCCGCGAAGGACATGGCCGCCCATGCCGAGGTCCAGCGGCCGCTGGTGTCGAAACTGGAGCCGGAAATGGCCGCCGGCGTCGGCGAGAACACCGCGCTGGTGCTGCCGACGGCGGTGGTGGGGGAGCAGCCGGTGCTGGTGGATCTGGGCGGGTTCTCCGCCACGCTCTTCCACCTCGGCCTGGGCCACACGGACGGGGATCTGCTGGTGGGCACACCCACTGCCCTGTTTGCCGGTGATCTGGTGGAGCATGGCGCGTACCCGGCCTTTGAGGATTCCTACCCCGCGCAGTGGGCGCAGACGCTGCGCCAGATCTCTGCGCTGCGGCACCGCTACGAATTCCTGGTGCCCGGACATGGCGAGCCGGTGGATGACGATTTTGTGCACACCATGGCCACCACGATGTCCACGGCCGTCCGCCAGGCCCAGGAGGCCACGCGGGAGATGCCCGACGACGCGACCAAGGCAATTCCGGTGCTGCCCTACGGCCCCGTCCAGTCCCGCTGGTTCATCACCCGGCTGAAGGAAACCTCCTCCCGCCCCAACTAGGTGACAGTTATCGCACGTTTGCGACCCGAGAATGTGCGATAACTGTCACCTAGTTGGGGCGGGGATAGAGTGGACCCGATGGGACGGGACAGTGGACGCGAGGGCTTCAGCCTGTGGTCCATTGCCATTCCCGCCTATGGGCCTTCGCTGCTCTTTGGCCTGGGCGAGGGGGCCATCCTTCCGATCATTGCGCTGAGCGCCCGCGGTCTGGGTGCCACCGTTGCGGCCGCCGCCCTGGTCCTGACGCTGGTGGGCGTCGGCTCGCTGCTGAGCAACATCCCCGCCTCCATCATCACGGCCAAATACGGTGAACGCTTCGCCATGGTCGGCGCCGCCGTGCTGTCCATCGTGGCACTGCTGCTGTGCATCGCCGCCCAGGACCTGTGGGTCTATGCCCTGGGCATTGCCCTCATCGGGGCCTCGGCGGCCGTCTTCAACCTGGCCCGGCAGAGCTTCCTGACGGAAGTTGTCCCCGTGGCCCTGCGGGCCCGGGCGATGTCCACCCTGGGCGGCGTGATGCGGATCGGCATCTTCGCCGGACCATTCCTCGGTGCGCTGGCCATCCACCTCATGGGGCTGGAAGGTGCCTACTGGGTGGCCGTGCTGGCGATGGCAGGTGCCGGTGCGTTGTCCTGGGGGCTGCCGGATCTGGAAGCGGCACAGAGGGCAGGGGCGCGGAAAAGTTCGACGACGGCGGCCGCTGCGACAGTGGCGGCGGCGGTGGTGGGCGCCTCGGGGAGGCCCGTGGCACCGGGTCCGGGCATTCGTTCGATCCTCGCAGCGCATGGGCGGCTGTTTCTGACGGTGGGCCTGGGGGTGCTGCTGGTCAGTGCCGTCCGGTCATCCCGGCAGGTGGTGATCCCGCTGTGGGCCGAACATCTGGGCCTGGATGCCACGGCCACCTCGCTGATCTATGGGCTCTCCGGCGCCATCGACATGCTGGTGTTCTATCCAGCGGGGAAGGTGATGGACCGCAAGGGGCGGGTGTGGGTCGCGGTGCCGTGCATGGCCATCATGGGCGTTTCGCTGCTGCTGATGCCACTCACCGGGGGAGCCACGTCCCTGTTGTTGGTCTCGCTGCTGATTGGTTTTGGCAACGGCATTGGCTCCGGCATGATCATGACCCTGGGGGCTGACTATTCGCCCTCGCCCGGCCGGGCCCAGTTCCTGGGCATCTGGCGGTTCATCTCGGATCTGGGCGGTTCCGGCGGACCGGCGCTGCTCTCAGCTGTGACGGCGCTGGCGACGCTCTCCATCGGCATTGGCGTGACGGGTCTGCTGGGGCTGGCCGCCGCGGTGGTGCTTTGGTACTGGGTGCCGCGGACGCCGCGCTGGCGGCCCGGGCCGGGAGGTTAGACGAGTGCCGCCGGAACAGCCGGATCCAGTCAGCGCGTGGGCAGCTGCCGCCGTCGTGCCTGTCCGCCCAGCAGCAGCGTCCCCGCCATCGTCAGCAGATAGCCGCAGGCCATGATCAGGGCGACGCCGGCCCAAAAGTAGTTGACCACGCTGGACGCTGCAGCGGTGCCGGGCAGCACGGGCGCCAGGACCAGACAGCCCACTCCGGCCGCACCGGCACCAAGGAGCAGGCCGAGCACCGGCCACCAGCGCGAGGCTGCCCAGTGCTCGCCGTAGCCGGCCCAGACGTTCCACTGTGATCCGGTGCGCATGATCACCAGTGCCGCAGGCAGGGTCCACAGCGCGACCACCAGGAAGGCAGCCACTACATCTGAGGGGCGGTGCCACTGGTTGACCAGTGTGGAGACTCCGCAGGCAATTGCGTAGCTGCCGCCAAGAAATGCCGCGGCGGGGCGCCAGCGCGGGGAGACCACCAGGAACACCGCGGCGGCGGCGGAGGCAGCCAGGGTGCTGTGGCCGGACGGCAGCGAGTTCAACATCAAGGTGGCGACACCGACGTCGGGCCTGTCCGGCAGGGCCGTCTTGAGCAGCTGGGTGGAGACATTGGCAGCGGCCATGGCGGCGAGGGCGATGCCGGCAGCCTTCCAGCGGCGCCGGGCCAGTGTCACGAAGAGGACGACGACGGCGGCGATCACCGCGGAGGTGGCCGGGAGCGCATCCAGGAACTGTGCCACCGGAGTGCCGATCACGGCCTGGACCCGCGGCGCCTCGGCCAGGGCCGACTCGTCGATGAACTGCCCGGTGGTGGTGCCGACGAAGAACAGATAGCAGGCCACCAGGCCCAGCACCGAGGCCACCGCGCCCAGCCAAAAGAGCACGGCATGCGGGGCCGCCTGCCGTGCGGACATCGAGGCTGTCCCTGTTGTCGAACTCATCCCTACAAGGCTCCCACATAAACATGGGAGCAACCCGGGAACCGGTGGCCGCCATGCACGGCAGTACAGTGATTTCATGGCTGCCCTTCCCGATCTGGACCACTTGCTCGACGCCGCCCATGTGGTGGTGCTGCCCATGCGCGTGAAGTTCCGCGGGGTGCTGGAGCGCGAGTTGTTGCTGTTGGATGGTCCGGCCGGCTGGGCGGAGTTTGGACCCTTCGTGGAGTACGACGACGAGGAGTCCTCGCGCTGGCTGGCCGCTGCCATCGAGGCGGGCTGGGAGGGCTTCCCCGAACCACTGCGCCAATGGATCCCGGTGAACGCTACAGTTCCGGCCGTGCCGGCGTCCGACGTGGCGGCGGTGTTGGCGTCCTTCGACTCCGTGCACACCGTCAAAATCAAGGTGGCCGAACGCGGGCAGGAGCTGGCGGACGATCTGGCCCGCGTGGCAGCGGTTCGTGCGGCGCTGCCGGACGCCGCCATCCGCATTGATGCCAACGGCGGTTGGACCGTGCCCGAGGCCGTGGACGCTCTGCGGGCCCTGGCGCCGTACGTCTTGGAATACGCCGAGCAGCCGGTGCCCAGCATCGACGGACTCGCGCAGGTGCGCCGCGACGTCGCGGGGCTGGGGATTCTCATCGCCGCTGACGAAAGCGTGCGCAAGGCCACCGACCCGCTGGCCGTGGCCCGCGCCGGGGCTGCAGACCTGATCATTGTGAAGGCGGCACCCCTGGGTGGCGTGCGCCGGGCCTTGGAGATTGTTGCCCAGGCGGGACTGCCGGCCGTGGTGAGCTCCGCGCTGGACAGTTCCGTGGGCATCCGTGCGGGCATCGCCCTGGCCGCCGCGCTGCCCCAACTGCCCTACGCCTGCGGGCTGGGGACGGTGGCGCTCATGGCCGGGGATGTGGTGGAGGAATCCCTGGTGGCGCTCGACGGCGGCATCACCGTGCGCGATGTGGCTGCGGATCCGCACCTGCTGGTCCGGTATGCCGCCCCGGCCGAGCGGACCGTGTGGTGGCGTGAGCGGCTGGCCCGCTGCCACCGGGTGCTGGCCGCCGGCTGACGAGGCCCCCACCGCCGCGGTGGTTAGATGGGGACGTGACTTTTCTTGGTTCAATGGATTCCGCCCGCCTGGTAGTCGATGCCCTCGAAAATGCCGGGGTCCGGCATGTGGTGGTGGCACCGGGGTCCCGCAGCGCCCCGCTGGCCTACGCCCTGGCCGAGGCGGTGGCCGATGGCCGGCTGGAGGTGCACGTCCGGATCGACGAACGCGTTGCCGGCTTCACGGCGCTGGGACTGGCGCTGGGCGGGGGAGCGCCCGCGGCCGTCGTGACCACCTCGGGAACCGCCGTCGGGAATCTGCTGCCGGCGGTGATGGAGGCCAACCACGCCGGTGTGCCACTGGTGGTGCTCTCGGCCGACCGTCCGGAGGAGCTCCGGGGCACGGGCGCCAACCAGACCACGATGCAGCTGGACCTCTTCGGCGAACACGTGCGTTTTGCCACGGATGTTCCGGCCGGCATGGATCCCACCTCGGCCGTGGCCACGGGCCTCAGCGCAGCGCAGGGCCGGCTGGCCGGCGTTCCCGCAGGTCCGGTGCAGGTCAATCTGGCCTTCCGGGATCCGCTGACGCCGCCGCTGGACGGCAGTGGCTGGCTGTCCCGGCGGCCGGAGCCCGGCACCGCGGCCGACGCCGGGCAGGCTCCGGAGCCAGCGGACGCGGACTCCACCCCGGGCGCCGACGCCGTCGTGGCCGGGACGACCGATGGCGTCGGGGTGCCCGACGGCGGAGCCGGCGCGGCCCCGGGAGCCCAGACCTCGGCGGCCGAGGCAGCTGCCAACATCCTGGCCGACTACTTCGCCGAGACAGTCGCCGGGGATCCAACGGCACCCGCCGTTCCGCGGACGGAGCACCGCACCGTGGTTCTGGCCGGCCACGGCGCCGGGTCATCGGCGGAGATTTTTGCCCGCACCCTCGGGCTGCCGCTGCTGGCGGAGCCGTCGTCCAATGCCCGCTATGGGCCCAACGCCGTGGGCCCCTACCGGCTGCTGTTGGAGCAGTTCGGTCCGGGCAGCGCCTTCCCGATTGAGCGCGTGGTGGTCTTTGGCCGGCCCACGCTGTCCAGGCCGGTGGCCGCGCTGTTGGCCCGCACCGACATTGAGCGCGCACTGTACCTTCCGCGTCCCGTGTCCTGGTTCGAGCCGGGCCGCCGCCCCGAGCTGGTGCTCACGCAGTGGGACCAGCTGGCTGGCTTTGCCGGACACGGCCCGGACGGCTGGCTTGGGGCGTGGCAGAGTGCCGCCGCCAAGGCCGAAGCAGCGCTCAATGGGGTGTTGGCGGCCGAAGCCGATGGTGCCTGGGAGGACGCCGCGGCCGGTGCGGATGCTGGTGGTGCCTCGACCATCAACGGGCTGCAGCTTGGCCGGGCCGTCTGGGCCCGTGCCGCCGCGGACCCGGGCAGCAACCTGGTGCTGGGATCCTCCAACCCCATCCGCGACGTTGACCTGGCCGGCACGCCGGCCCCTCCGCAGTCCGGGGGGTCGGACGGGATTGGATCCGCGGACGTTCCTGCCGTCTTCGCCAATCGCGGGCTTGCCGGCATCGACGGCACCGTGGCCACGGCGACAGGCATCGCCTTGGCCAGCGGCCGCCCCACCCGGGTGCTGCTGGGCGATCTGACGCTGCTCCATGATGCCGGAGCGCTGCTGCTGGGCACGGGGGAGCGCGGCGCAGACGTACAGCTGGTGGTGCTCAACGACGGCGGCGGGGGCATCTTCTCGCTGCTGGAACACGGCGCATTGGGCGCGGCCGCCGGCTACACGGACGCCGTCGAACGCCTCTTTGGGACGCCGCAGTCGGCCGACTTCGCCGCGCTGGCCCAGGCCTACGGCTGGACGCACCAGCGGGTGCAGACCGTGTCCGGACTGTCCGCGGCGCTGGCCGCTGAGGTGCAGGGGCGGAGCATCATCGAAGTGCAGACGTCGCGGGCGGGGCTGCGCGGCCTGCACGAGCGGGTCCGGGCGGCACTGCTGGCGTAGGGCTGTCTCCGGGCCGGCCTGCCGCCGGCCGATGACGCCTGGGACCGGCGCTGGCTCCACCCACCCGCATCTGTGCGACAGAAGACGCTCCTAAACCACCGGTTTTGGGGCGTTTTCTGTCGCACAGTTTTGCTGATGACCGCGGAGAGGCCCGCGGAACCGGTTGGTTCCGCGGGCCTTGGTGCGTGCCGTGCGCTCCGTGCGCCCCCGTGGGGCGCCGGTTGGGGCTAGTGCGAGGAGGTGCGCTCCTGCTCTTCCTTCTGGCGCTTGACGGTGTTCTTGACCTCTTCGAGCTGTGCGGCGATCTGCTTCAGGCCGCGCTTGTGGTCCGGCCACTGGGAGTGCTTGAAGTTGTTGGCGTCCTGGCCCTCCCAGCGCACGCTCTGGGCCTTGGAGTCCAGGGTGTTGGTGAGGTTGTGGATCTCGTTCACGGCGTGGTCCAGCTTGCCCATGAGGTCGGCCATGTCTGCGGGATCGTTGCCGATGATGCCATTTGCCATGATGTTCACCCTTCAAAGTGTGTGCGGCCGGGAGGTCCGGTGCGGTTTTTGTCCAACCGGTTTCTCCGGTTGATCGACTAACTAGAACCTATCGGAATCCCGGCGGATGCGTCGATGGGCAGCGCTCCCCATGGAGCACTGCCCATCCACACGGCATGCCGGATGTGGTGGTGTTAGAGGACGCGGGAGAGGAATTCCTTGGTGCGGGCGTGCTGGGGGTTGGCGATGATCTGGCGGGGGTTGCCGGTTTCAACGACGACGCCGCCGTCCATGAAGGTCAGCGTGTCTCCGACCTCGCGGGCGAAGCCGATCTCGTGGGTGACCACGATCATCGTCATGCCCGACTTCGCGAGGTCCTTCATCACGTTCAGCACGTCCCCGACGAGTTCGGGGTCCAGGGCGGAGGTCGGCTCGTCGAAGAGCATCAGTTCTGGTTCCATGGCCAGGGCGCGGGCGATCGCGACGCGCTGCTGCTGCCCGCCGGAGAGCTGGGACGGGTAGTGGTTGGCCCTCTCGGCCAGCCCGACCCGGTCCAGCAGTTCCAGGGCCGCGGTGCGGGCGGCGGTCTTGGACTGGCGCTTGACCTGGGTGGGGGCCTCCATGATGTTGGCCAGCGCGGTCTTGTGCGGGAACAGGTTGAAGCGTTGGAAGACCATGCCGATCTCCCGGCGCTGGTTCGCGATGGCCTTCGTGGACAAATCGTGCAGGCGCCCGTTGACCTCCTTGTAGCCGATGAGGTCCTCGCGGACCTGGATGCGGCCGGCGGAGATCGTTTCGAGCAGGTTGATGCAGCGCAGCAGGGTCGACTTGCCCGAGCCGGAGGGGCCGATGATCACGGACACCTCCCCGGGCTGGACGGTCATG
This sequence comes from Arthrobacter sp. 35W, assembly GCF_000482545.1. GTDB lineage: Bacteria > Actinomycetota > Actinomycetes > Actinomycetales > Micrococcaceae > Specibacter. Next base: position 453,865 of record NZ_KI519455.1, on the reverse strand, counting down.
TCGATGCCGCGCAGCACGTGGTGCTCGCCGAAGAACTTGTGCACGCCCTCAATCCTGACGAGCGGGTCGGTGCCGGCCCGTCCGGGGGTGCCGGTGGCGGTGGTGGTCATGGCGTGGTGCCGCCTTCACTGGTCGGGGCCGCCGGTTCCGGGTCTGCCGGGGCGGCGGGGTTGTGGGCGTGGGCGACGGCGGCGGCCACGGCGGCGGGTTTGACGGGGGCCTTGGTGAGGTTGTCCACGCCCTTGCCGAAGTGGCGTTCGATGTAGAACTGGCCGACCATGAGCACGGAGGTGACCAGCAGGTACCAGAACGCGGCGACGATCAGCAGCGGGATGGGCTGGTAGATGCGGTTCGCGATGGTGTTCGTGACGAAGGTCAGGTCGTAGGTGAAGGGCACGGCCAGGACCAGGGAGGTGGTTTTGAGCATGCCGATGGTTTCGTTGCCGGTCGGGGGGACGATCACGCGCATGGCCTGGGGCAGGATGATGCGCCACATGATCTTGGAGCGGCGCATGCCCAGGGCCTCGGCGGCCTCCATCTGGCCGTTGTCCACGGATTTCAGGCCGGCGCGGAAGATCTCGGCGAGGTAGGCGGATTCGTTCAGGCCCAGGCCCAGGATCGCTGCGACGGTGGCGTTGACCACGGTCTGGGTGTCCATGGAGAACCATTCGGGGCCGAAGGGGACGCCGATGATGATCTTGGGGTACAGGGTCGCGACGAGGCCCCAGAAGACGAGCTGGGTGTAGACGGGGGTGCCGCGGAAGAACCAGACCCAGACCCAGGAGACGTAGCGGAAGAGCGGGTTCTCGGATTGGCGCATGAAGGCCAGCATGATGGCCAGGGCGATCGCGATGACCATCGAGGAGACGGTGAGGATCAGGGTCCAGCCGATGCCTTGGACGACGAGGGTGTCCAGCAGGTAGGTGCCCACGAGGTCCCAGTGGAAGCGGGGGTTCGTGATCAGGGACTGGGCGGTGATGGCCAGGACGAGCACGATGATGGCGGCCCCGACCCACCGGCCCGGGTGACGGACCGGAACCGCATTGATGCGCTCCACTCCGTCATCCGGGCCGGCGAAACTGCCGCGTTTTGCGGTCTGGCTCAACTCGAAACCGCCGGGTTGAGCTCGGACTTGGTGATGGCGCCGTCGGCGTTGTTCCAGGTGGAGAGGATCTTGCCGTAGGTGCCATTCTCAATGAGCTTGTTCATCACCTTGGTGATGAGCTCGGCCAGAGCCTTGTCTTCCTTGGCGATGATGATGCCCTGGGGCGCAGCGTCGTAGACCTTGCCCAGGGTTTCCAGCTGGTCGCCTGTCTGGGACAGGGCGTAGCCGATGATCGGCGAGTCGGCGCTCATGGCGTCGATGCTGCCGTTGACCAGGCGCGTGGTGACATCAGTCTGGTTCTTCAGCGTGACGATGTTGATGGCGGGCTTGCCGGCGTCGGAGCAGGCCTTGGAGCGGCCGGAGACGTCCGGGTCCTCTTCGACGGTGCCGGTCTGGACGCCCACGGACTTGCCGCAGATGTCGTCAAGGCTGATCTTCTTCGGGTTGCCCTTCTGGACGGCCCACAGGACGCCGGCGTTGAAGTACGTGACCATGTTCACGGCCTGAAGGCGCTCCGGGTTGACCGTGAAGGAGGAAATGCCGAGATCGTACTTGGTGCCCAGGGCGGGGATGATGCCCGTGAACTCGGCGGTCTGCACCTGGACCTTCTTGCCCAGCGTCGCGGCGATGGCCTTGGCGAAGTCGACGTCGTAGCCGACTGCGGTCTGGCCGTCCGGACCGAGGAACTCGGCCGGGGCGTATGAGGTGTCCGAGCCAACCGTGATGGTGTCCTTGCCCTTGAGCGAGTCCGGCAGCATGGCGGCCAGGGCATCGTCCTTGGCCACGGTGGACGGGTCGAAGGACGCTGCCCCCGAGGTACCCGGCGTGCCGCCTGTTTGGGAGGCATTGGTGCAGCCGGTCAGTGCCAGTACGGCGATGGCGGCGATGGCGGCCAAACGAACACTCAGTTTGGATGAGATAGGCATTTTTTACCCTTTGTGTCATGGGACGGTGCGAGGTGCTAGGTAATAGTGTACGACCACTTGTGATGTGCATCACGGTAAACAGCGTTTCACTATTGGACAACTTTACCGGGGCCTCCGCAAGAGCTTTGGAATCACTCCTGTCCGAAATTCCAGACACAGCCTTGGCGGCGGCCGGAACTGTGCGGGTTTGGCCGTTCTTGGCCGCATTCCGGGTCCTTCCCAGGGCCCTGCGCTGCCCTCCAGGCTAGGTGTGCAGGCCCAGGGCCTGCAGCATGGGGCGGAATTTGGCCCACGTTTCGGCGAGCTCGGCCGCTGGATCCGAGGCTTCCACGATGCCGGCTCCGGCATAGAGCCGCACCGTCACCGGATCCTCGACGACGGCGCCGCGCAGGGCGATGCCCCACTCGCCATTGCCCGCGCCGTCGAGCCAGCCAACGGGCCCGGCGTAGGGGCCGCGGTCCATCTTCTCCAGTTCCAGGATCAGTTCCCCGGCGGCCTCGCGCGGGGTGCCGCAGACCGCCGCTGTGGGGTGCAGGGCCTCGACGAGGGCCAGCGACGTCGGCATGTGGGTGCCGGTGCCGGCCAGTTCGGCGCTGACATCGGAGGCCAGGTGCCACACATTGGGCAGTTCCAGGATGAACGGCTCCGACGGAACGCTCAGATCCGTGGCAAAGGGGGCCAGCTGCCGGGTCAGCGAGCGGACGGCGAAATCATGCTCCTGGCGCTGCTTGGCCGAGCCGCCCAGAACCTCGGAGGCAAAGGCCGTGGCGCCGTCGGGCTCGTCCTGGCGGTCCAGGGTTCCGGCCAGCACGCGCGCCTGCGCCCGGCTGCCCTCCACCTTGATCAGCATCTCCGGAGTGGCTCCGACCAGCGAGCCGACACCGTAGGTCCAGCATTCGCTGTAGCGGTCGGCCAGTGTGCGCAGAATAGCCCCGCGGGAGATGGGGGAGTCCAGGGTGGCAACGACGTCGCGGGCGAGCACCACCTTTTCCAGGCCGGAGGTGGCAATGGCCGCCACGCCCGCCGAGACGGAGTCCATCCACTCCTGCTCGGTCAGCGAGCCGGTGGCCAGATGGGGGTCGTTTCCGTTCATGGAGATGGACGCGGCGGCCGGACCAGCCAGGGCCGGTGCGGCACCGGCGTCCGCGGTCAGGGCACCGGCCAGCAGGGCCGCCAGTTCACGGTGCGCCGAGCCGGCGGTGGGGAGGGTTCCATCCATGCTGAGCTGGGTCAGCCACACGGTGCCCTCGCGCAGGCCCAGCACCAGCCTCGGCACGATCAGCGTCGAGTCGTAGGCGGACGTCTTGGAGAAGGCGAAGCTGCCGAAGGCCAGGGGGCCGGTGCCCGGCATCCTGATGTGGTCGACAACCCGTCCGGTGGCGGCGCCGGCGGCCAGCAGCGCCTTCCACCAGTCCTCGGCATCGGAGAAGCGGGTGGGTCCATGGCCTGTGAATCGCGCCACCTCGCCAAAGGCCACCAGACCCTCGCCGCGGCGGATCCAGCACAGCGCCCCAGGGATGTCCAAGAAGCCGGCCAGGCCGCCCGCCGGGCGAGCGTTTGGGAAACCTGCTGGAAGATGTGCCGGCAAACCGGCCGGAATCTCCGCCAGCATCGCGGGATCAAGGGCCGTTGTCAGGGTGGTCAGGGACGCAGTCATGATGATCCAAGATTACTCCGCGGTAGGCCCCGGGGTCCGCAGGGCAGGGCAGCGGCCGCGCTGTTGCCACGGCGGGGGGAGCGGATGGTGGTTGCCCGGCAGGCAGCGGCTGGCAAAGTTTGAGACACTTGGACGGTGAACCGTGCATCGTTGGAGAAGCGTCCGGAAGAAGTTGCCGCAATGTTTGATGACGTTGCGCCCAAATACGACATCGTCAATGACATCTTGTCGATGGGGCAGACGCGCCGTTGGCGCCGGATTGTGGTGGACGCCGTGGGCGCCACCGCCGGCCAGCGCGTGCTGGACCTGGCTGCCGGAACCGGCACCTCCTCCGAGCCCTACGCCGACGCCGGTGTGTCCGTGGTGGCCTGCGATTTCTCCGTGGGCATGCTCAAGGTGGGCAAGCGCCGCCGCCCCGACATTGATTTCATCGCCGGTGACGCGACCAACCTCCCCTTCGCCGACAACAGCTTCGACGCCAGCACCATTTCCTTCGGCCTGCGCAATGTCACGGATGCCAAGAAGGGCCTGGCGGAGATGCTGCGCGTCACCAAGCCCGGCGGCAAGCTGGTGGTGGCCGAGTTCTCGCACCCGACGGTGCCGCTGTGGCGCACGATGTACACCGAGTACCTGATGCGCGCTCTGCCGGCCATCGCCACCAAGGTCGCCTCCAACCCGGATGCCTACGTCTATCTGGCCGAGTCCATCCGCGCCTGGCCGGACCAGGACCACCTCTCAGCCTGGTTGGTGGAGGCGGGCTGGGAGAACGTGGCCTACCGCAACCTCAGCGGCGGCATCGTCGCCGTCCACCGCGCCACCAAGCCGCTGGCCCCGGAATCAGACCACGAGGTGCCCGCCGGTGCGCAGAGCGCCACCGCCGCGACCAAGCGCCGGAAGACCACCCGGGCCAAGAGCTAGATGAAGGTCCTTATTGTTGGCGCCGGGCCTGCCGGCTCCACCGCCGCGTACTACCTTGCCCAGGCCGGGATGGATGTCACGGTGCTGGAAAAGACAGCCTTCCCCCGCGAAAAGGTCTGCGGTGACGGCCTGACTCCGCGCGCCGTCCGCGAGATCCAGAAGCTGGGTTTGCCGCACGAGGCATCCGAAGGCTGGCGCAGGAACAAGGGCCTGCGCCTGAAGGCCGGCGGGCGCACCGTTGAGGTGCCCTGGCCCGAGCTCAGCGACTTCCCCCAGTACGGGTTGATCCGCACCCGCCTCGGCTTCGACGAGTCCCTGGCCCGCCACGCCCAGTCCGCCGGCGCCGTCGTGCTGGAGCGCCACAGCGTCAACGCCGCCGTGACGGACGACGCCGGCCGCGTCGTCGGCGCCACGGCGGCCCTGCTTGACGACGCCGGCAAGAAGACGGGCGAAACCCGAACCTTTGACGCCGATGTGGTGCTGGCCGCCGATGGCAACTCCACCCGCACCGCCGTGTCCCTGGGGCTGCACAAGCGCGACGACCGTCCGCTCGGGGTTGCCTACCGGACCTACTTCACCAGCCCCCGCCATGAGGACGACTGGATGGAGGGCTGGCTGGAGCTGCCGGACAAGCACGGCAACCCGCTGCCCGGCTACGGCTGGGTGTTCGGCGTCGGCGATGGCACGGCCAATGTGGGCCTGGGCATCCTGAACTCCTCCAAGGAATTCGGCAAGCTGGACTACCGCCAGGTGCTGCGCGACTGGACCGCCGGCATGCCCGCCGAATGGGGCTTCACGCCCGAGAACCAGGTGGGCGAGATCCGCGGCGCCGCGCTGCCCATGGGCTTCAACCGCACCCCGCACTATTCGCCCGGAATGCTTCTGCTGGGCGACGCCGGCGGCATGGTGAGTCCGTTCAATGGCGAGGGCATCTCCTACGCCATGGAATCGGCCCGCTTCGCCGCGGAGTTCATCGAGCGTGCCGCGGGGGCCAACTCCCGCCTTGCCGCCGACCATGCCCTGGCCAGCTACAGTGGCTACATCCGCGGCCAGTGGGGCAGCCACTTCACGCTGGGGCGGGTGTTTGCCCAGCTGATCGGCAAGCCGCAGATCATGAAGCTGGCGCTGCGCACGGGCATGCCCGTGCCGGTGCTGATGCGCTTCGTGGTGCGCATGATGGCCAATCTGACCGACACCGGTGGCAAGGCCTTTGAAGACAGAGTGATCGCATTGCTGGAGAAGCTGGTGCCCGCCACCAGCAACCAGGGCCGAACCGCGGCGAACGAGCAACAATCCCCTTCGATAGTTAGTGTAAAGAAGTGACTACTTCCGCAGACCACAGCTGGACCCACGCCGGGCACGGCCTGCCAGACTCCGCTGAGCCGGATCCGACCACCATGGCCATTGCCACGGCCTTGAAGCTCCCCAAAGGCTTTGCCGCGATCGCCGAAGACGATGATCTTGGCCCAGCCATTTCCATGAGCCTGGCCAAGGTGGAGAAGCAGCTGCGCGAAGCCATCGCCAACTCCGACCCGCTGGCCGATGCCACGAGCCGGCACTTGGTTGAGGCCGGCGGCAAGCGGATCCGTCCGCTGCTGACCCTGCTGGCCGCCCATCTGGGCGACCCCACCCGGTCCGAGGTGATCCAGGCCGCCGTCGTCGTCGAGCTGACCCACCTGGCCACTCTGTACCACGACGACGTCATGGACTCCGCGCCATTCCGCCGGGGCGCCCCCACGGCGCACGAGGTCTGGGGCAACAGCGTTGCCATCCTCACGGGGGACCTGCTCTTTGCCCGTGCCTCCATCCTGGTGTCCGAGCTCGGCGGCGAGGCCCTGGGCATCCAGGCCCGCACCTTCGAGCGGCTGTGCCTGGGCCAGCTGCACGAGACGGTGGGCCCGCGCCCGGACGAGGATCCGCTGGAGCACTACCTCTCGGTCATCGCGGACAAGACCGGCTCGCTGGTGGCCGCCTCCGGCCAGCTCGGTGCCATCTTTGCCGGAGCTGACCGCCAGATGCAGTCAGTGCTGCTGGCGTACGGCGAGAAGGTGGGCGTTGCCTTCCAGCTGGCCGACGACGTCATCGACGTCACAGGTGCGAAGGTCAAGTCCGGCAAGTCCCCGGGCACGGATCTGCGCGAGGGTGTTCCGACGTTGCCCGTGCTGCTGCTGCGCAAGGCCGCCGCTGCCGGCGATGCCTCCGCAGCCGAGGTCCTGGCCCTGGTGGACGGCGACCTGACGAGCGATGAGGCGCTGGCCGAGGCCGTTGCCGCGCTGCGCTCCCACGAGGCCACCGCCGAGTCCTGGACGGTGGCCCGCCAGTGGGCCGATGACGCCGTCGCCGCCCTGGAACCGCTGCCCGAGGGCGTCGTCAAGACCGCTCTGAGCTCCTTCGCCCTGGCCGTGGTCTCCCGCGACGTCTAGCGCACCCAAGCCCAACCAACGACGGCGCGTCCCCCACCCGGGGACGCGCCGTCGTTCTGTCTGCGGATCGACCCAGCAGCACTGGCGGCTCCGGCACCGTCCAGGCCGCCACAACTGCTGCCTCGGTTCCGACCGCACAGCCGGATGTGCCGTGTGCGTCGGGTGTGGCCCTGCAGCCCGGGGTTTTCCGGCGACTGCAGCACCCGGCGTTCCCCGTTGGGCGGCCGGCGGACTTGGATTTTTCCGGCGGCTAGGGCCGCGACGGCCGCGGGGCGGCCTGCGTCCTTTGACGCCGCCTACGAAAAACCCAAGTCCGCCGCCCCAAGCGGGCCCCGGCCTGTCGGCCGCGGCGCCCGCGGCCGACAGGCCGGGCGCGTGGCCCGGCCGGCCCTGCGGCCAGCGGCCGCAAGGCCAGCCAACGGGGCCGCAGGGATCGGAGTCTTCGTAGGCGACGTCAAAGGGTCCGAGGCCGCTTGCGGCCTGGGGGCCCAGTCGCCGGAAGACTTCGATCCCGGAGGCCCCCACGCACGACGCCGAGTGCTGCAGTCGCCGGAAAATCCCCGGCTGGAGGTGCATGGGGCTGCCGGCCGCGAGGTTGGTGCACAACGCAAAACCGCTGCCGTTCTGGTCATGTGCTGCTGTTGCATCAGCAGCGCATGACCGAAACGGCAGCGGTCGTGGTCTATGCGGAGACTAGTCGTCTTCGGAGAAGGAGAAGTCCAGCAGATCCAGGACGAACTCGCTGAAGGTCCCTTCTTCGCTGGTCCAGCTGCCGCGGCCGTTGTTGCGGCGCCACACGATCGGGTCCGGCACGTCCAGCTGGTCCACGCGCATGCCCCAGGTGTATTCCTCGTCCTCGTCCTCGAGGAAGCACAGGTAGCCGTCGATGACCTCCAGCTCGTCCGGGTCCCAGAAGTAGTGGTACGCCTCCATCAGTTCTTCGCAGCCGCCGACGGCGTGCAGGAACTCGCGCAGCACCAGCGGCACCGGGAAGGAGTGTTCGGCCAGGGCCTCGTCCAGCTCATCCAAGGGGATGCCGTCCGATTCCTGCCACGGCTCATCCAGGTACATGGGCACCAGGCCGCGGAACTTCTCCAGGAAAATATCGCTCATCTGTGTCTCCAGAAATCGTCGGGCGGATCAGTACCCAATCCTAGCCGTGGCCGACGCTGTGGCCGGTGCGGCGGGGCACACGCCAGCTGCGTGCGGCCAGGGGCGCGTGCCAGCCGAACTTCAGGCTGAGCACGCGGAAGGCGAAGACGGCGGCCGCGACGGCGGAGCCGGTGGCCAGATTGAGGGCGTCCAGGTGGAACAGCAGCGTGGTCAACCCCGCACCGAGGAAGGCCGGGATGGCATACAGGTCGGTCGGGTCGAACAGCCGCGGCACCTCGTTGGCGGTGATGTCGCGCAGAATGCCGCCGCCCACGGCCGTGGTGACACCCAGCAGGATGGCGGCCACCGGATTCAGCCCTGCACCCAGAGCCTTGAGCGTGCCGGTGATGCAGAAGAGCGCCAGCCCGCCGGCGTCGAACACCAGCAGCAGGCGCCCGGTCCGCTCCACTCCGCGGGGCAGCAGGTAGACCACCATGGCGGCCACCAGCGCCGGCACCAGGTAGATCGGGTTGGAGAAGGCGGCGGGGACGCCGTTGTTGATGATGACGTCGCGCACCACGCCGCCGCCCAGCCCCACCATGGAGCCCAGCAGCAGTGAACCCACCAGATCGAAGCCCTTGCGGGCGGCAAGCAGGGAGCCGGACACGGCGAAGAAAAAGACACCCAGAAGGTCCAGGGCCAAGGCAAGGTCAAAGGTCATGAGGTGCTCCGGGGGGACTTGGCTGCCAAGCGTACAGTCCAGCGTACGCGGCGGCACCGGGCCGGCGGCGGCAGTCCGGGGCGGACGGGGGAGGAATGGCTAGGCTGGGGGCATGACTTCGGCCACACCCGGCGCTGCGCCACTTGTCCACATCCAGAATTTCCGCATGGACTTTGGCGAGAAGACTGTCATCGAAGACCTCTCCTTTGACGTCCTCCGCGGGGAGACCTTTGGGTTCCTGGGCAGCAATGGCAGCGGCAAGACCACCACCATCCGGGCCCTGCTGGGCATCTACCGGCCCACGGCGGGGACCCTGCACATCGACGGGCGCGTCTTCAGTGACACCTTTGGCTCGCGGCTGGGCTATCTGCCCGAGGAGCGCGGGCTCTACAAGAAGGAGTCGGTGCTGGACGTGATGGTCTACTTCGGCCGGCTCAAGGGGCTGGGCAAGGCTGCGGCGCGGACCTTTGCCCTGGACTATCTGGAGCGGGTGAATCTGGGGGACAAGGCCTCAGTGCGGCTGGACAAGCTCTCCGGCGGCCAGCAGCAGAAGGTCCAGCTGGGCGTGACCATCATGAACGATCCCGAGCTGCTGATTCTGGACGAGCCCACCAAGGGCTTCGACCCGGTGAACCGGCGCCTGCTCATGGACATCATCGAGGAGCGCAAGCTGGCCGGCGCCACGGTGGTGATGGTGACCCACCAGATGGAGGAGGTGGAGCGGCTGTGCGACAGGATCGTGCTGTTGAAAAATGGCCGGGCCGAGGCCTACGGCACCATCGACGAGGTCCAGAACCTCTACGGCGGACGCACCGTGCGGCTCAAGTACAGCGGCGCGCTCCCGGCGTCGGACAAGTTCACCGTCTCGGTGCGTGAAACCAACTACGCCGAGCTGGGCCTGGCCGACGGCGTGGACGAGGCCGAGGTGCTCCGCGCCCTGGTGGAGGCGGGCGTGGCGGTGCGCGGGTTCACGGCGGCCAAGCGGTCTCTGGAGGACATATTCATCGAGGTGTACGGGGACGAGAACGCCCCGGCAGGGCAGGAGCAGCACTGATGGCACGGCACAATCTGGGCACAGTGGTGTCCTTCGAATTCCTGCGCACAGTGAAGAAGCGGCGCTTCTGGATTGCCACGCTGGCCATTCCGGTGCTCCTGGCCGTGATCTTCGGTCTGGTCTTCCTCAGCAGCTCCTCCACCTCTTCGAGCGCCGATGCCCAGAAGAACGAGAAGCTCGATTTCAGCTATGCGGACGCGTCAGGTGTCATCGACCCGGCCATCGCCACCGCCATGGGCGGCTCGACGGCGGCGGATCCGGCGGATCCGGCGGCCGCCGTCGACGCCGTCAAGAACGGCACCCTGGCGGCCTTCTTCGACTTTCCCGCGGACCCGGCCAAGGATCCCGTGCGTGTATATGGGGTGGACAACGGGATCTTCAAGAACGGAGCCTACGACGCCGTCGCCCGGCAGCTGATGGTGCTCTCGGCGCAGAAGGCCATCGGCTCCCCGCAGCTCAGCGCGCTGGTCCAGGGTGAATTTTCCACAACCTCGCAGACGTTCAAGAATGGTGTGGAATCCGGGGGCATCGGCTCCGTCGTGCCGCCGCTGTTCTTCCTGGTCATCTTCTATGCGGTGATCATTCTGCTGGCCAACCAGATGCTGGCGTCCACTCTGGAGGAAAAGGAAAACCGCGTCACGGAGATGATCCTGACAACGCTGAACCCCACCACGCTGGTGGTGGGCAAGGTGCTCTCGCTGTTTATGGTGGGGCTGGTGCAGATGGTGGTCTTCAGCGCCCCCATCGTGGTGGGCTATCTCTTCTTCCGCGACAGGCTCAATATGCCCGACTTCGATCTGTCGCACCTGAACCTGCAGTTCTGGCCGATGCTGGTCGGTGCCCTTCTGCTGCTGGGCGGCTTCATCCTCTTCACAGGTGTGCTGGTGGCCATCGGCGCCGTGATGCCCACGGTGAAGGAAGCGAACACCGTCTTTGGCCCGGTCATCGCGATGATCTTTGTGCCGTTCTACGCCGTGGCGCTGGTGGTCAGCGATCCGCAGGCCCTGATCGTGCAGATCTTCACATACTTCCCGATGTCCGCGCCCGTCACGGCCATGCTCCGCAATGCCTTTGGCTCGCTGGGGCCCGTCGAGGCGGGCATCGTGATTGTGGAGCTCTTCGTGTTGGGGTTCATCGCCCTGCGCGTTGCTGTCCACCTGTTCCGCTACGGCTCCATCGAATACTCCCGCAAACTCTCGCTCAAGGAGGCGTTTGGCCGCGCTCCGGCACGTGGGCGAAAGATGTAACCTACACCACATGTGCCCCCGGAGGTTAATGATCTGCGTCACATTTCGCCCGTTTGCGCAGTGTTGCCGCATACCCGCCAGTAGTCGGAAAACCCCGCCAGCCTGCCTATATGCTCAAAGGGATTTGGCCCTCTGGGGCAACCTGGGGGCATTCGAGGATGAGATGCACCGACGCATCCAACAATGGAAGGCAGTAAAGACGTGGCAGGAGCATTCGAGATCGTCAAGGGTCCGAAGGATACTTTTAGTTTCAAGCTGAGGTCCGGTGATGGTTCCGTGGTGGCAGTGTCCCCGGACTTCCCGAGCATCAAGGCAGTGGTCGCCGGCATCAATGCCGTGCGCGAGAACGCAGCCACCGGGCTCGTTGTGGACAGGACCAGCAATACGGGTTCCATCTCCTAGAGCATAGGCTTCTGCCATGCCAACACCAGCCATCATCGCCTGCGCCCACGGAACCAACAACGCCGAGGGGCAGGCGCGCATCAACCAGATCCGCGCCGACATTGCCGCACTGCGCCCGGGCGTGGATGTCCTGGAAGCCTATGTGGACGTCCAGGACCCCGCCCTTCCCGCCGTGGTGGGCTCGCTGCCCGCGGGGGCTCCCGCCGTCGTCGTCCCGCTCCTTCTCTCGGTGGGCTACCACGTCCGGGTGGACATCGCCGAGGCCGTGGCCTCGCGTCCGTCCCTGGCTGCGGCCGAACCGCTGGGCCCGGACCCTCGTCTGGCAGCGCTGCTGGACGAGCGTCTGGGCACCCTGGACGCCATAGACGGCGGGAGCTGGGGCGTGGTGCTGGCGGCCGCAGGCTCCTCCAATCCCGAAGCCGCCGAGAGCGTGGCCGAACTGGCTGCGGACCTGCAGGGGCTCCGGAGTGAACCGGTGCTGGCCGGCTACGGCGCCAGCGCCGAGCCGTCCGTGCCCGACGCCGTCGCCGCCCTGCGTGCCCGCGGCTGCACCCACGTGGCCATCGCCTCGTATCTGCTGGCGCCGGGCTACTTCCACGACCAGCTGTCGCTGGCCGGTGCCGACGTCGTCTCGCCCCCGCTGCTGCCATCGCCGCTCATTGCCGAGCTGGCGCTGGAGCGGTTCGACGCCGTCGTTGCCGACGGCGCCGTGTGACGAAATATTGCTCTGAGTGACCCAACATTGCGGCCCCGCTGCGTCACACAGCGTCGCCAACCTAACCTCGATTCATGACACAGACAGCTCTAGCCGGAGCAGCCACCGACTCCACTGATGCGCACGGCGCAGCTCCGGCCCGCCCCGCCCGCACCCGCCCGGCAGCGAAGCCGCACGGCCAGTGGAAGATCGACGGCACCGCCCCGCTGAACGCCAATGAGGCGTGGAAGCAGGACGACGGCGGCCTGAGCGTCCGCGAGCGGATCGAAAAGGTCTACTCCAAGGAAGGCTTCGACTCCATCGAGGGCACCGATCTGCACGGCCGCTTCCGCTGGTGGGGCCTGTACACCCAGCGCAAGCAGGGGATCGACGGCGGCAAGACCGCCACCCTGGAGCCGCACGAGCTCGAGGACAAGTACTTCATGCTCCGCGTCCGCATCGACGGCGGCGCCCTGAGCACCGAGCAGCTGCGCGTCATCGGCGAGATCTCCACGGAGTTCGGCCGCGACAGCGCAGATCTGACGGACCGCCAGAACGTCCAGCTGCACTGGGTGCGTGTGGAGGACGTTCCGGTGATCTGGAACCGCCTGGAGGCCGCCGGCCTGTCCACCACCGAGGCCTGCGGCGACGTGCCGCGCGTCATCCTCGGCAGCCCGGTGGCCGGCATTGCCAAGGATGAGATCATCGACCCCACGCCGCTGATCCACGAGCTCAGCCGCCGGTTCATCGGCGACCCCGAGCTGGCCAACCTGCCGCGCAAGTACAAGACAGCCATCACCGGCCACCCGTCCCAGGACGTGGTGCACGAGATCAACGACTTTGCGCTGGTGGGCGTGGTGCACCCCGAGCTGGGTGCCGGCTACGACCTCTGGGTGGGTGGTGGCCTGTCCACCAACCCGCGCCTGGCCGAGCGTCTGGGTGTCTTCGTGGCACCCGAGATCGCCGCCGAGGTGTGGCTGGGCGTCACCAGCATCTTCCGCGACTACGGCTACCGCCGCATGCGCACCAAGGCACGCCTGAAATTCCTGCTGAACGACTGGGGCACCGCCAAGTTCCGCCAGATCCTGGAGGACGAATACCTCGGCCACAAGCTGCCCGACGGCGACGCCGCCCCCAAGCCGACGTCCCCGGGCGACCACATCGGTGTGCACGAGCAGAAGGACGGCAAGTTCTTCATCGGCGTCGCCCCCACCGTGGGCCGCGTGTCCGGCACCATCCTGACCCAGCTGGCCGACACCCTGGAGGCGCACGGTTCCTACCGCCTGCGCACCACCCCGCACCAGAAGCTGGTGGTGCTGGATGTGCCCAAGGAGCAGGTTGAGCCGCTGATCGTGGCCATGGATGCGCTGGGTCTGAGCGCCCGCCCGTCCCTGTTCCGCCGTTCCACCATCGCCTGCACCGGCATCGAGTACTGCAAGCTGGCCATCGTGAACACCAAGGACACGGCCAAGCACGCCATCGCCGAACTCGAGCGCCGACTGGCGGACCTGGTGGACAGCGGAGAGCTCACCCAGCCCATCGCGCTGAACATCAACGGCTGCCCCAACTCCTGCGCCCGCATCCAGACGGCGGACATCGGCCTGAAGGGCATGATGCTCCCGACCGACGACGGCGGCACGGCCCCCGGCTTCCAGGTCCACCTGGGCGGCGGGCTCGCCACCGACAACCGCGCCGAGGCCGGCCTGGGCCGCACCATCCGCGGCCTGAAGGTCACTGCCGCGGACCTCCCCGACTACGTGGAACGCGTCATCCGCGTCTACATCGCCCACCGCGAATCGAGCGAAACCTTCGCCGAATTCGCCCACCGCGCCGACGAAGGGCTGCTGCAATGAGCACGGAGCTGAAGGCCGGAGCCGGCGCTGCCGCCCCGCACCGCACGCAAGAGGAGCTGCAGGCCCTCGCCGAGTCCGGTGCCGCCGAGCTCGGCTGGGATGCCACCGCGCAGGAGGTCATCGCCTGGGTGGCGCGCAACTTCGCCACCTCCGCCGTCGCCGTCGCCTGCTCCATGGCCGACGCCGTGCTGCCGGCCCTTGTTGCGGACCAGCTTCCCGGCGTTGACGTCCTGTTCCTGGAGACCGGCTACCACTTCCCGGAGACCCACGCCACGCGCAACGAGGTGGCCGCCAACCTGCGCGTCAACGTCGTCGACGTCCTGCCCGAAACCACCGTGGCCGAGCAGGATTCTCTGCTCGGCAAGGACCTCTTCGCCCGGGACCCCGCCCAGTGCTGTGCGCTGCGCAAGGTGGGGCCGCTGAAGAAGTCGCTCACCGGCTACGAACTCTGGTTCACCGGTGTGCGCCGCGATGAGGCCCCCACCCGCACCAACACGCCGTTGGTCACCTGGGACGCCAACAACGGCCTCGTCAAGGTGAACCCCGTGGCCACCTGGACCTTTGACGATCTGGTGGAGTACTCGGACGACAACCTGCTGCCGGTGAACCCGCTGCTGTCCCAGGGCTACCCCTCCATCGGCTGCGCCCCCTGCACCAAGAAAGTCGCCGCAGGCGAAGACCCCCGTTCCGGCCGCTGGGCCGGCACCTCCAAGACAGAATGCGGACTTCACGTATGAGCACCCACACTGAGAATCTGAAGGTTGAGCACGCTGTGACCCCTGATGCCCGGCTGAACTCCCTGGACCTGCTGGAATCCGAGGCCATCCACATCATCCGCGAGGTGGTGGCCGAGTTCGAGCGCCCGGCGCTGCTGTTCTCCGGCGGCAAGGACTCCGTCGTCATGCTGCACCTGGCCACCAAGGCCTTCTGGCCCGGCAAGGTCCCGTTCCCGGTGCTGCACGTGGACACCGGCCACAACTTCCCCGAGGTCATCGACTTCCGCGACCGCACGGTGGAGCGCCTGGGCCTGAAGCTGGTGGTGGGCTCCGTACAGGAGTTCATCGACAGCGGCGAGCTGGCCGAGCGGGCCGATGGCACGCGCAACCCGCTGCAGACGGTGCCGCTGCTGGATGCCATTGCGAAGAACAAGTTCGACGCCGTCTTTGGCGGCGGCCGCCGCGATGAGGACAAGGCGCGCGCCAAGGAGCGCATCCTGTCCCTGCGAGACGAGTTTGGCCAGTGGGATCCGCGCAACCAGCGCCCCGAGCTGTGGAACCTGTACAACGGCCGCCACACGGTGGGCCAGCATGTGCGCGCGTTCCCGATCAGCAACTGGACCGAGCTGGATGTGTGGCGCTACATCGCCCGCGAAGGCATCGAGCTGCCCGGCCTGTACTACGCCCACGACCGCGAGGTCTACGCCCGCGACGGCATGTGGCGTGCGGTGGGGCCGGTCTCCGAGCCCCGCGCCGATGAGCAGGTCATCACCAAGACGGTCCGCTACCGGACCGTCGGCGACATGTCCTGCACCGGCGCCGTCGCCTCCGACGCCGCCACTGTGCACGATGTTGTCCGCGAGGTAGCAGCCTCCACCCTCACCGAACGTGGCGCCACCCGGGCCGATGACCGGATCTCCGAGGCAGCCATGGAAGACCGCAAGAAGGACGGCTACTTCTAATGAGCAATTCAGACACTCCGCTGGCCGGCCTCGACGAGTTCGAGGCGGACTTCAGCTCCTCCACCCTGTTCCGCTTTGCCACCGCCGGTTCCGTCGACGACGGCAAGTCCACCCTGGTGGGCCGCCTGCTGCACGATTCCAAGGCGATCCTGGCCGACACGCTCGACGCCGTTGCCCGCACCTCCGCCGACCGCGGCTTTGGCGGCGAGGGCGCCGAGGGTGTGCAGAAGATCGACCTGGCACTGCTGACCGACGGCCTGCGCGCCGAGCGCGAGCAGGGCATCACCATCGATGTGGCCTACCGCTACTTCGCCACCGACCGCCGCAGCTTCATCCTGGCCGACTGCCCCGGACACGTTCAGTACACCAAGAACACGGTGACCGGCGCGTCCACGGCCGACGCCGTCGTCGTGCTCATCGATGCCCGCAAGGGTGTGCTGGAGCAGACCCGCCGGCACATGTCGGTGCTGCGCCTGCTGCGCGTGCCGCATGTGGTGGTGGCCGTGAACAAGATCGACCTGGTCGGGTTCAGCGAGGACATCTTCACCACCATCGCCGCCGATGTGCAGCGTGTGGGGGCCGAGCTTGGCCTGGACGATGTCCTGGTGGTGCCGGTCTCGGCGCTCGAGGGCGACAACGTGGTGGACCGCTCCACCAACACCCCCTGGTACACCGGACCCAGCCTGCTGGACGTCCTGGAGACCCTGCCGTCCACCGACGATCTGGAGCGCGGCCTTGAGCCGTTCCGTTTCCCGGTGCAGCTGGTGGTGCGTCCGCAGGGTGCGCTGGCTCCGGAGCTGGCCGCCGCGGCCGACGGCGGTGCCGCCTTCCGTGACTACCGTGCCTACGCCGGCCAGGTGGCCTCGGGCTCCGTATCGGTGGGCGACGCCATCACGGTGCAGCCCTCGGGCCGCACGACCACCGTGGTGGGCATCGACTTCGCCGGTGTGGAACTGCAGAAGGCCGTGGCGCCGCAGTCCGTGTCGCTGCGCCTGGCCGATGAGATCGACATTGCCCGCGGAGACCTGATTGCCGCCTCCGGCACCTTCGCCGAGGCCACGCAGGACCTGTACGCGGAGCTGTGCTGGCTCTCGCCCAAGCCGCTGCGCGAGGGCTCCAAGGTGCTGATCAAGCACGGCAGCCGCACGGTGCAGGGCCTCATCCGCGCCGTCACCGGCAAACTGGATCTGGACACCTTCCGCGAGGAGCCGGCGTCGGGCCTGGACCTGAACGACATCGGCTCCGCGCAGATCCGCCTCGCCTCCCCGCTGCCGGTGGAGAACTATGCCGGACACCGCCGCACCGGTGCGTTCCTGGTGATCGACCCGCAGGACGGCAACACGCTGGCCGCAGGTCTGGTCAAGGACCACCCCGGCGACCATGAAGACGAGCGCTACGTCATCTAACGTTCTCGACGCGCTTCGGACGGTCTGCCCCACCGGGTCGACGGTTCGGGATTTTTCCGGCGACTGTGCCGCGACGGCCGCTGCGCGGCCTGCGGCCCTTGACGTCGCCTGCGAAAAATCCCGAACTGTCGACCTTGGCGTTTAAGCCAGCAGTGGGTGCGAGACCAGGGGGCGTGCAGCTGCCGCCATGACGCAATTCCCCGCCCAGGATGCGCCTATTAATGCGTCCTGGAGGGGGTTTGACGTCGCCCATCGGGGACGCGCCCGTCGCACCGGGATTCGACGTCGCCAGCCGGGTGGTCGGCTCAGCCGGCGCTTTCGCGGAGGACCACTTCGCCCGCCACGTGGACAGGGCCTTCGGCGGTTCCGGCGAGGGCGAGCTCTGCGGCGAGGTGGCCGATCTGCTCCAGCGGCAGCCGGTAGGTGGTCAGTGCGGGGGAGTGGTCGCGCAGGGTGGGGATGTCGTCAAAGCCGGCAATCTGCACGTCCTCGGGCACCCGCAGACCCAGACCCCGCATCGCCGTCATCGCGCCGAGGGCCATGACGTCGTTGGCGGCAAGCAGGCACAGCGGCGCCTCCCCGGCCCCAGGCGCCCCCTCCAGCAGCGCACGGCACTGGAGGGCGGCGTCGTACCCGCCCTCGCGGGTGAAGGGACCCTCGACGACGGCGAGGGGGGCCAGCTGCGCCGCTCCCAACGCACGGGCAAAGCCGGCGGCCCTTTGGCGCGCCGTGGTGAGCGTGCCGGGGCCGGCCAGGATGGCGAAACGCGTACTGCCGCGCGCGATGAGCGCGCTGGCCAGTTCGAAGGCCCCTGCTTCATTGGCAAGGTCCAGATGCTGCGCGCCCGGCACATCGGTGGCGCCCAAGGTCACCACGCGGCCGCCGCCGGCGATGTAGCCGGCCAGCAGGGCGGTCAGCGCCGGATCGGGCGTTTCACTGCGGGATCCGGCCAGAATGATCGCGTCCGTGCGGTAGGCGATGAACGCCGACACCGCATCGAGCTCGGCCTCCGGACCATGGTCGGAGCTGGCCAGCAGCACCTGGCGCCCCTTTTCCCCGGCGCTGTGCTGCACCCCGCGGGCAATGGTGGAGAAATAGGGGTCCGCGATGTCGTGGACCACCAGCCCCACCAGCCGGGTGGCGGCGCGCGCGAGGGCCTGGGCTTGGGCGTTGGCGACGTACCCCAGCTCCACCGCAGCGGCCTTGACGCGCTCGGCAATGCCGGCTGCGGGGGTGCGGTCCGAGCCGTTGAGCACGCGGGAGGCGGTGGCCAGGGATACTCCGGCGTGGCGGGCCACATCGCTGAGGGTGACGGCCACTGAGGGCTCCTTCGCTGACGGTAACGGCTGGGGGAATTGCTGGCGTGACGGGCGGGTGCTGCAGGGCCATTGCACCATTTTCAGAACATCTTCGCGAAATGGCATTGACGCGGCGGCTGGATCCAGTCTATCTTGGAAAGCGCTTTCCAATGTTTCACACAACCTCCAGGGAGACCCCATGACTGAGCAAACTTCGCCGCGGCCCACCGTGCTCCGCATCGCCATGAACGGCATCACCGGACGCATGGGCTACCGCCAGCACCTGCTGCGCTCCATCCTGCCGCTGCGCGATTCCGGCCTGGTTCTGGAGGACGGCACCAAGGTGGCCATCGAGCCGATCCTGGTTGGCCGCAATGAGGAGAAGGTCCGCGAGCTGGCCAAGCTGCACAACGTGGACGAGTGGACCACGGATCTGGACTCCGTCATCAATGACCCGTCCGTGGACGTCATCTTCGACGCCTCCATGACCAGCCTGCGCGCCGCCACCCTGAAGAAGGCCATGGCCGCCGGCAAGCACATCTACACCGAGAAGCCGACGGCGGAGACGCTGGAGGAGGCCATCGAGCTGGCCCGCATCGGCCGCGACGCCGGCGTCACCGCCGGCGTGGTGCACGACAAGCTGTACCTGCCGGGCCTGGTCAAGCTGCGCCGTCTGGTGGATGAGGGCTTCTTCGGCCGCATCCTCTCCATCCGCGGCGAATTCGGCTACTGGGTCTTCGAGGGCGACATCCAGCCGGCCCAGCGCCCGTCCTGGAACTACCGCAAGGAAGACGGCGGCGGCATGACCACCGACATGTTCTGCCACTGGAACTACGTGCTCGAAGGCATCATTGGCCAGGTCAAGAGCGTCAACGCCAAGACCGCCACCCACATCCCGGCCCGCTGGGACGAGGCAGGCAACGAGTACAAGGCCACCGCCGACGACGCCGCCTACGGCATCTTCGACCTGGAGACCCCGTCCGGCGACGCCGTCGTCGGCCAGATCAACTCCTCCTGGGCCGTGCGCGTGTACCGCGACGAGCTGGTGGAGTTCCAGGTGGACGGCACGCACGGCTCCGCCGTCGCCGGTCTGCGCAAATGCGTCTCCCAGCAGCGAGGCAACACCCCCAAGCCGGTCTGGAACCCGGACCTGCCCGTCACGGAGGCCTTCCGCGAGCAGTGGGCCGAGGTCCCCGCGAACGCCGACCTGGACAACGGCTTCAAGCTGCAGTGGGAGGAATTCCTGCGCGACGTCATCGCCGGCCGCGAGCACCGCTTTGGCCTGCTTTCCGCAGCCCGCGGCGTTCAGCTGGCCGAGCTGGGACTGCAGTCCTCCGCCGAGCGCCGCACCCTGGACATCCCGGAGATCGCGCTGTGACCACCCAGCTGCAAGAAGAGATAAAGGCAGAAGAGGGCACCGGACCCAGCATCCTGCTGCCGGTCGGCACCGGCACGTCCGGCGCTGTCGTGCTTGAGGAAATGCTGCTCGGAGAAACCGGTCCCTGGACCAAACCCGAGGCACTGATCACCTCCCGCAAGGTGTACGCCGCGGCCCATGTGGCCCCGAAGGTGCTGGGCAGCAATACGCCCGGCTCCCCGGCGGACATCGATTGGGATGCCACGCTGGCGTTCCGCCACGAGCTGTGGAGCTGGGGCGTGGGCATTGCCGATGCCATGGACACCGCCCAGCGCGGCATGGGCCTGGACTGGCCCGCCACGCAGGAGCTCATCCGCCGCAGCGCGGCAGAGGCCGCCGGCATTGCCACGGCCGAGCGCACGCTCCGCGACCTGCTGGCCTGCGGCGCCGGCACGGACCAGCTGGATCCGGCCACCGTTGAACCCGGTGCCGCCGGGCTGGACGCCGTCCTCGCCGCCTACCGTGAGCAGATCGCGGTGGTTCAGGAATCCGGTGCCAAGGTGATCCTGATGGCCTCCCGCGCCCTGGCCCGCGTGGCCACCGGCCCGGCGGACTACCTGCACGTGTACTCCACGCTGCTGGCCGAGGTCCGCGAACCCGTGGTGCTGCACTGGCTGGGCACCATGTTCGACCCGGCGCTTGCGGGCTACTGGGGGAGCGAGGACGTCGACGCCGCCACCGCGACGTTCCAGGAACTGATCTCCGCCCACGCGGACAAGGTGGATGGCGTGAAGGTGTCCCTGCTGGATGCCGCCCACGAGGTCCGCCTGCGCGCCGCGCTGCCGGCCGGCGTGCGCCTGTACACCGGGGACGACTTCAACTACCCGGAGCTGATCGACGGCGACGGCGAGCACCACTCGGATGCCCTGCTGGGCATCTTTGCGGCCATCGCACCCGCCGCCTCCACGGCGATGCAGGCCTACGACGCCGGGGATCCGGTGCGCGCCCGCGCCATCCTGGACTCCACCCGGGAGCTGGGGCTGCACATCTTCGAGGCGCCCACGTACTACTACAAGACGGGGATCGCCTTCCTGGCCTGGCTCAACGGCTTCCAGCCCGGCTTTGCCATGGTGGGCGGGCTGCACTCCGGACGGAGCGTGGCCCACCTGGTCCAGCTGTTCCGCCTGGCCGACGCCGCCGGGCTCCTGCTGGAGCCGGCGGTTGCCGCCGATAGGATGCGGACGTTCCTGGCCGGTGCCGGGATCGCCGGACCTTCCGAAATCGGGGCCGGGCTGTGAGCGCCGTGTTTGGGCGCCTGTCGCTGAATACGGCCACGATCAAGAAGGCCTCGCTGGCCGAGGCGCTGGAGCTGTGCCGGGCCGCCGGCCTGGGCCACATCGGCCTGTGGCGCGACAAGGTGGCCGAGGTTGGCCTGGAGCAGGCCGTGGAGATGGTCAAGGCCTCCGGGCTCTCCGTCTCCAGCCTGTG
The DNA here is from genome assembly GCF_000482545.1 of Arthrobacter sp. 35W. GTDB lineage: Bacteria > Actinomycetota > Actinomycetes > Actinomycetales > Micrococcaceae > Specibacter. The sequence continues at coordinate 432,546 of NZ_KI519455.1, read as the reverse complement.
CCGCGGCGGCTTCCTGACGGCCGCGGATCCGGCCGGTGCTGCGGCCGCCCTGGCCGACAACCAGGCGGCCATCCTGGAAGCCAAGGCGCTCGGCACCACGGAGCTGATCATGGTGGTGGGCGGTCTGCCCGCCTTCAGTGTCGCCCCCGGTGCTGTCGACGGCGGAACGGCCACCGCCCCTGCCGCCGGTGGCAGGGACCTGCTGGCCGCCCGTGCCAATGTGGCGGCCCGGCTGGCCGAACTGGTGCCCTTCGCGCTGGAACACGGTGTGCGCCTGGTGATCGAACCGCTGCACCCGATGTACGCAGCGGACCGCGCCGTCGTCTCCACCCTGGGCCAGGCCCTGGATCTGGCCGCGCCCCACCCGGTGGAGGCCGTCGGCGTCGTCGTCGACACCTTCCACGTCTGGTGGGACCCGGCGTTGGAGGCCCAGATTGCCCGCGCCGGGCGGGAGGGGCGCATTGCCTCCTACCAGGTGTGCGATTTCAACCTGCCCATCGCCGCCGATGCCCTGCTGTCGCGCGGGTTCATGGGCGACGGCGTGATCGACTTTGCGCCGATCGGCGAGTGGGTGGCTGCGGCCGGCTACGACGGCGTGGTGGAGGTGGAGATCTTCAACCAGGAGATCTGGAACGCCCCGCCCGCCGACGTCGTTGAAACGGTCAAGGAGCGTTGGGCATCCCTGGTGGAGCCGTCGCTTAGTCTGGGGGCAGTGCCGGTCCCGTAGCGGACCCGGCACGGCATTCCACCACCGCGGCCACCCGCGGGGACGCACCGAACGTCCCCGCGGGTGGCCGCGTACACAATGGCCCGCACGGGGCCCAAGGAGGCACGATGGCACCGCTGAACATCGCTCTGGCGATGGGTCCGAGCGTGGCGGAACGGATGTTCCCCTCGGAGCGCCTGGCCGCCCTCGACCCGGAGCTGGTGCTGCTGTCGCCGCGGCCGCTGGCAGACTTCACATCCCCGGACGCCGCGGCAGTCCTTGCCCGCGTGGACGCCCTCGTGACGGGCTGGGGCTGCCCGCCGCTGACCGAGGAGGTGCTGGCGCTCGCGCCCAACCTCCGCTTTGTGCTGCATGCGGCCGGGTCGGTGAAGGGGCATGTGGGCGAGGCGGTGTTCAACCGCGGCATCAGGGTCTCCACGGCCGCGGACGCCAATGCGATCCCCGTGGCCGAGTACACGTTGGCCATGATCCTGCTGGCCAACAAAAAGGTTCTGCAGCTGGCCGCCACGCTGAAAAGCACCCGCAACAGGGTTCCCATGGAGTCGTTGTACCCGGCGATGGGCAACTACGGGCAGCGGATCGGCGTGGTGGGGGCCTCGCGGATAGGCCGGGCGTTGCTGGGGCTGCTGAAGCCCTTCGCCTTCGACGTGGTGGTCTTCGACCCGTACCTCTCCGACGCCGAGGCCGCCGAACTGGGCGTCACGGCGGTGGGGTTGGACGAGCTGCTGTCCACGTCCGACGTCGTCACCGTGCACGCACCGGAGATTCCGGCAACGCGGCACATGATCGACGAACGCGCACTGGGCCTCATCCGCCCCGGGGCGACCTTCATCAACACCTCCCGGGGCAGTCTGGTGGACCAGGACGCGCTGGTCCGCCGTATCCAGGGTGGCGATCTCTACGCCGTCCTGGACGTCACCACGCCGGAACTGCTGGATCCGGACCACCCCTTCTACGACCACCCGAACGTGCTGCTCACTCCGCACGCGGCCGGGTCGCTGGGCGTTGAACTCGCACGACTGGCGGACACGGCGCTGGCCGAGGCTGGCCGGGCCGCCCGCGGCGAAGAACTGCTGTACGCATTGGACCAGGACATTTTGGGAAGGACCGCCTGATGGCGAAATTGGCATTCTCTACGCTCGGCTGCCCGGGGGCCACGCTCGAGGACGTGGTCGAGCTGGCCGTCCGGCACGGTGCCACGGGTCTGGAACTGCGCTCGGGCGAGGGCCAGCTGGTGCACACCGGCCTGTCCACCGCCGAGCGCGCCGCACTGCGCGGGGCCCTTGCCGCCGCCGGGATCGAGGTGCTGGGCGTGGCCTCCTACGTCCGCATCGGCGCCCCGGACCAGGACGACGCCCAGGTGCTTGCGGCGCTAGAGGCCGAGCTGGAGCTGGCACGCGACCTGGGTGCCGGTGGCGTGCGGGTGTTCCCGGGTGCCGGCGCCCCCGCCGGTGGCATCGACGTCCGCATGCACCGCTCCGCCGCGGACAAGCGGATGCTGCGCCGGCTGGCCGCCGCAGTGCTCGCGCTCCGCGCCGGCTCAGGGACGGCCGGCGGTCCGGTGATTCTGCTGGAAACCCACGACTCCCACCCGCGCGGTGCGGACCTGGCCCGCGTCCTGACGGCCCTGGACGCCGTCGTGCCCGGCCACGGCGTGCGCGTCATCTGGGACATGGTGCACCCGGCCCGGGCGGGGGAGTCGCCGGAGCAGACGCTGGCGGCGCTAGACCCCTGGCTGGCCTACGCCCAGATCAAGGACGCCACGATGGCCGGCCACCCCGAGCTGGTGGGGGAGGGGGACATCCCCGTGGCGGAGATCGCAGCGCTGATGGAGGCCCGCGACGGCGCCGGCGGCTGGCTCTCCCTCGAATGGGAGAAGGCCTGGCACCCCGACATCCCCGACCTCGACACCGCCCTCGCGGCCCTGAACAACTGGTTCGCCAAGGTCTGATCTCCTGACGGCTGACGGCTGACGGCTGACGGCTGACGGCTGACGGCGGCGGCCGGGGACGCGCCACCCCGTTGCGGACGCGTCCACTACCGCGTCGTCGGAGGGGAACGACGTCGCCAACCGGGGACACGTCTGTCGCGCCTGGATTCGACGGGCCCAACCCCCAGATTCATGCCCCGGAATGTGACGCTGCGTGACCCTGCGTGACCTGGCGTTTCCCCGCCATTGAAGGCCAGAAGAGCATTCCCTACCGTGGAGGAATGACCACTCCCGCTCTGCACCCCCGGACCCCCCTGTCTGCCTCCGGGCAGCACCGCTCCGGCGGACGAATGCGGCGATGTTGCGCGGCCTAGCTACGCCCCCATCGCCATCATCCGCACAGTTTAGGAGCACCCCCCATGTCTGAAGAACCGCAGCACACCAATAAACCGGCCACCACACGCATCGTCGCCGGTGAGAAGCCCAAGGGCCGCCGCCGGGCACTGGAGATAGGCCTCGTCGCAGGCCTCGTTCTCCTCATTGGCGCCGGTGCCGCCGTCGCCTCCGTGACCCTGGGCAACCAGAACAAGCCCGCCGAACAGCCCGCCGTCGTGGCCTCCCCGGCCACCGAGCTCAAGCTCGGCTACTTCGGCAACGTCACCCACGCCCCCGCACTGGTGGGTCTGCAGAAGGGCCTGCTGCAGAAGGAGCTCGGCTCCACCAAGCTCAGCACGCAGGTCTTCAACGCCGGACCGGCCGCCATCGAGGCGCTCAATGCCGGTGCCATCGACGCCGCCTACCTGGGCCCGAACCCGGCCATCAACTCCTTCGTCAAGAGCAAGGGCGAGTCCATCCGGATCATCGCCGGCGCCGCCTCCGGTGGGGCCCAGCTCGTGGTCAACCCGGCCATCAAATCGGCCGCGGACCTCAAGGGCAAGGTGCTGGCCTCCCCGCAGCTGGGCGGCACACAGGACGTCGCACTGCGTTCCTGGCTGGCCGACCAGGGCCTGAAGACCACGCCCGACGGCGGCGGCGACGTCGCCATCAACCCGACCGAAAACGCCCAGACGCTGAAGTTGTTCCAGGACGGCAAGCTCGACGGCGCCTGGCTGCCGGAGCCCTGGGCCTCGCGGCTGGTGCTGCAGGCCGGCGCCAAGGTGCTGGTGGATGAGAAGGACCTCTGGGACAAGGGCCAGTTCACCACCACGATCCTGATCGTGAACGCCTCCTTCCTCAAGGAGCACCCGGACACCGTGAAGGCCCTGCTCCGCGGCCACGTGGCCTCCGTGCAGTGGATCAAGGACAACCCCGGCACCGCCGGCGATGTCATCAATGCCGGCCTCAAGGAAGCTGCGGGCGCTACGCTTCCGGCCGATGTCCTGGCCCGCTCGCTGTCGGCGCTGACGTTCACCGCCGATCCACTGGCCGCCACCTACCCGAAACTGCTGGAACACGGAGTCACCGCCGGCGTCACCAAGCAGGCGGACATCAACGGAATCTTTGATCTGGCCCCGCTGAACGCCGTCCTGAAGGACGCCGGTCAGCCTACCGCCTCGGCCGCAGGGCTGGGCACAGAGTGAGCACGACGGCGGCTTCCATAGCCGGGAGCGGCGCGGCAACAGCCGCCCGCAGCACAGAGGAGGACGGGATCGTGGCAGCAACACCTGAAGCAGCAGTGTCGGAAACGGCCGTGTCTGAAACGGCGGTGCCGCATGCAGCTGTGTCCACGGACCCGGCCCCCTCCCTGGCCGCGCCCCGGCGCGAAGCCGCCGTCGTCCTGGAAAACCTGGGCAAGCGCTTCGGTTCCGGCGCCCCCGTGCTGGAGGACGTCAACGCGACCATCGGGCAGGGCGAGTTCGTGGCCCTGCTGGGTGCCTCCGGCTGTGGGAAGTCCACGCTGCTGAACATCATCGCCGGGCTGGAAGAGCCCAGCAGCGGTGCGCTGGAGGTGCCGAGCGACGGTGCAGCGTTCATGTTCCAGGACTCGGCACTGTTCCCGTGGATCTCTGCCCGAGGCAATGTTGAGCTGGCATTGAAGCTGCGCGGCGTGGGCCGGGCCGAGCGCCGCACCCGCGCCATGGAGCTGCTGGAGCTGGTCCACCTGGCCGAGGCCGCGGACAAGCGCCCGCACGAACTCTCCGGCGGCATGCGCCAGCGCGTGTCGCTGGCACGGGCCCTGGCCCAGGACCGCCCGCTGCTGCTGATGGACGAGCCCTTTGCGGCCCTGGATGCCATCACCCGCGACCTGCTGCACGACGAGCTGGAGCGGATCTGGAAGGAAACCGGGCGCACCATCGTTTTTGTCACCCACAATGTGCGCGAGGCGGTGCGGCTGGGCCAGCGTGTGCTGCTGCTCTCCTCCCGCCCCGGCCGCGTCGTGGCCCAGTGGGAGGTCTCCGAGGAGCACCGCACCAATGCCGGCAAGGCCGGAGAGCTGACCGGCGCCATCACCACCCGCCTGCGCGAGGAGATCCGCCGTCATGCCTGAGACCGTCACAGCACCCGTCCTGAAACAGGGCTCCCCCGACGACTTCCGCCAGCTCGAGGCCGGGCTGGATTCGCTCCAATCCGAGACCACCGCCAAGCACGGTGTCGACTGGACCCGCGTCCTGCTGCCCCTGGCCGCCTTCCTGGTGATCCTGGTGGCCTGGCAGGTCTATGTCTCCCTCGGCTTCCGGCGCCGCGACATCGTGCCCGGACCGTTGGATGTGATCGGCTCGCTCAGCACGCTGTGGGGCGAGGGCAGCGTGCAGCAGGCCGTCTGGACCTCGCTGCAGCGCGGCTTGGTCGGCTTCCTGATCTCTGTGGCAGTGGCGACCCCACTGGGCCTGCTGCTGGCCCAGGTCAAACTGCTGCGCCGGGCGTTTGGGCCGCTCATCTCCGGCCTGCAGGTGCTGCCCTCGGTGGCCTGGGTTCCGGCCGCCATCCTCTGGTTTGGGCTCACCGACGGCACCGCCTACTTTGTGGTGCTGATGGGGGCCATCCCCTCGATGGTCAACGGCCTCATTGCCGGCGTGGACCAGATCCCACCGCAATACCGCCGCGTGGGCCAGGTCCTCGGCGCCTCGCGGCTGGAGATGGCGCTGCAGATCGTGCTGCCCGCGGCACTGCCGGGCTACGTGGCAGGGCTGAAGCAGGGCTGGGCCTTCTCCTGGCGCTCGCTCATGGCCGCGGAGATCATCACCGTCGGCGGAACCATGGGCTTTGGCCTGGGCTCGCTGCTGGACCAGGGCCGCACGCTGTCCGACATGAGCGTCGTGTTCTCGGCCATCCTGCTGATCCTCTTCGTGGGCATCATCGTGGAACTGCTGGTGTTCGCACCGATCGAAAAGCGCCTGCTCCGCGGCCGCGGACTGCTCTCCGGCAGCACCCGCTAGGCCCCTGGCTCCCAAGCGGAGCCGGGCGTTTTCCGGGCGCTTCCCCCGCGCTTTCACAGTGCTTTCGGGCGGTGGCAAATATGTCCCCGCGTGACGCCCCGTGAACGGGTGTTTCGGCACTATTGATCGCTTTGTTACGGCTTCTCTAAGGTCTACTCATGGCAAATGTGGATATTTACCCCGCCTCCCTGCGACTGCTCGGACGCTCCGTCCTGGTGGTCGGCGGCGGCGAGACTGCCGCGGGCCGGGCCAAGGGATTGCTCGACGCCGGCGCCCGCGTCACGGTGGTGGCGCCCGCCCTCTCCGATGCCCTGGCCGCGCTGCACGACGGCGGACTGCTCGCCTGGGAACAGCGCAGCTACACCTCCTCAGACGTCGACGGCATGTGGTTTGTGCACGCCGCGACAGGCATCCCCGACGTCGATGACGCCGTGGCCGCCGACGCCGAGGCCGCCCGGATCTGGTCCGTGAACGCCTCCGATGCCTCCTCGTCCTCGGCCTGGATGCCCGCTGTGGCCTCCGTCGACGACGTCAAGATTGCCGTCAACGCCGGCGGCGACTCCCGCCGGGCCCAGGCCCTGCGCAACGCCGTCGCCACCGCTCTGGAAAGCGGCAGCCTCCCGCTGCGCCGCCGCAAAGTTTCGGCTTCGCCCAGCCAGGGTTCCGTCGCCCTTGTCGGGGGCGGGCCGGGCGATGCCGGACTGATCACCGTCCGCGGCCGCCGCCTGCTGGCCGAGGCCGACGTCGTCGTCGCCGACCGCCTGGGCCCGCGCTCCCTGCTCTCCGGGCTCGACGCCGATGTGCGCATCATCGAGGTCGGCAAGACCCCCGGCCACCACCCCGTGCCGCAGGAGGAGATCAACGCGATCCTCGTCCGCGAGGCCCAGGCCGGCAACCGTGTGGTCCGGCTCAAGGGCGGGGACCCGTACATTCTGGGCCGCGGCGGCGAGGAAGCCATCCACTGCCGCGAGAACGGCGTCGACGTCGAGGTGGTGCCGGGCGTGACCAGTGCCGTCTCGGTGCCCGCCGCCGCAGGCATCCCGCTGACCCACCGTGGTCTGGCCAAGGCCTTCACCCTGATCAGCGGCCACGAGGACCTGGACCAGGTCCCCGCCGGCAGCGACCACACCGTCGTCATCCTGATGGGCATCGGCACGCTGAACCAGTCGGTCAAGACGCTCTCCGCCGCCGGCCGTGGGGCCGACTGCCCCGTGGCCATCATCGAGAACGGCTACGCCCCCAACCAGCGCGTCACCATTGGCACGCTGGGCACCATCGCCGCACAGGCGGCCGCCGTCCGCGTGGCCAACCCGGCCGTCGTCGTCGTCGGCGACGTGGTGCGGGTCAGCCCGCTGGCCCCGCCCGAGCTCGCCACCGCCAACTACGGCACCCAACCCAAGACCCTCACCCACCCCTGACCCCTGCCCCAACTAGGTGACAGTTATCGCACGTTCTGACCCCCGGAATGCGACACAACTGTCACTCAGTTGGGAACCACCCACAGAAATGAGCACAGCCGTGTCACCGAAGACCTCCTCCGTTGAAATTGGCACCGAGGACCGCCCGCTGCGCGTGGCGGTCATCGGGTCCGGACCGGCCGGCGTCTATGCCGCCGACATCCTGACCAAGAGCCAGGAGGTCAGCGATGGCCTCAAGGTCAGCATCGACCTCTTCGACCGCTACCCGGCCCCGTACGGCCTGATCCGCTATGGCGTGGCTCCGGACCACCCGCGCATCAAGGGCATCGTGAACGCCCTGCACAAGGTGCTGGACCGCGGCGACATCCGCTTCTTCGGCAACGTGGACTACGGAACGGATCTGTCCCTGGCGGATCTGCAGGAGCACTACGACGCCGTCATCTTCGCCACCGGTGCGATCAAGGATGCGGATCTGAACATCCCCGGCATCGAGCTGGACGGTTCCTACGGCGGGGCCGACTTCGTCTCCTGGTACGACGGACACCCGGATGTGCCCCGCGAGTGGCCGCTGGAGGCCAAGGAGATTGCGGTGCTGGGCAACGGCAACGTGGCCCTGGATGTGGCCCGGGTGCTTTCCAAGCACGCCGACGACCTGCTGGTGACAGAGATTCCCGAGAACGTCTACGCGGGTCTGAAGAAGTCCCCGGTGACCGATGTGCACGTGTTTGGCCGCCGCGGCCCGGCGCAGGTGAAGTTCACCCCGCTGGAACTGCGCGAACTGAGCCACTCCAAGGATGTCGACATCGTCCTGTACCCGGAGGACTTCGAGTTCGACGAGGCCTCCGATGAGGCGATCCGGACCAACAACCAGGTCAAGACGATGGTGAACACGCTGACCAACTGGCTGGTCGAGCAGGAGGACAAGCCGCTGACCGCTTCCCGCCGCCTGCACCTGCACTTCCTGCACAACCCGGTGGAGGTCACCGGCGCCGATGGCCGCGTCACGGGCATCACGTTTGAGCGCACGGAGCTGAACGGCACGGGCAACGCCCGCGGCACCGGCGAGCTAGTGGACTACCCGGTCCAGGCCGTCTACCGTTCCATCGGCTACTTCGGCTCCGCCCTGGACGACGTCGAGTTCGACCACCAGCGCGGCGTCGTGGTGAACGACGGCGGCCGGGTGCTGGACGCCGCCGGCACCCACGTGCCGGGTGTGTACTCCACGGGCTGGATCAAGCGCGGACCAGTCGGCCTGATCGGCCACACCAAGGGCGACGCCCTGGAGACCATCACCCACCTGCTCACGGACCGCACGGGGCTGCCCGCCGCGGCCCGCCCCGAGGCCGCGGCCATCGTGGAGCTGCTGGATTCCCGCGGCGTGGAGCACACCAGCTGGGAGGGCTGGATCGAGCTCGATGCGCACGAGAAGGCGCTCGGCGAGGCCTGGACCGCAGAGAACGACGGCGGGCCGGTGCGCGAGCGCGTGAAGGTGGTGCCCCGCGCCGAGATGGTCGACGTCTCCCGCGGCGCTGCCGCCGTCGTCTAGGTTCCACCCACAAGACGCCATCGGCCGGTCCCTGCACGGGACCGGCCGCAATCGCGCCTCTTCGTAAGAATCCGCCCCGGTGATCCGGCGCGATTGTTATGAGGGGGCGCGATTTTCGCGTGGCGGCACGCCCCCAGAGGCTGCCCAGCCGTGGTCCTACCCTGCGTGTACGTGGGCGGCCAGGCCGTTGATGATCAGGTCCAGGCCAAAGGTGAAGGCGTCGTCGGCGCGTCCCGGGTGGCCCAGGCCGGCGTCGAGGGCGTCGCGCAGGGCGTCGGAGGCCAGCTCGCCCGGATCCCAGACATTGTCCGGCGCCGCCACGTCCAGGGCCGAGCCCAGCACGTAGCTGTCCAGCACGGTGATGGCCTCCAGCACGCGCCGCGGCGCGAAGCCGGCGGAGGTGAAGAGCTCGGCCAGCACGTTGTACATCCCAATGGTGGTGGCGTCGCGGACGGCATGCGCCGTCAGCAGCGGGATGAGCCGCGGGTGGCGGGCATAGGAATCCCGGTATTTCACGGCGATGTCCCGCACCGCGTCCACCCAGTCCATGCCGGGGGAGGGCAGCGCAATGGCTGCCACCGCCGCCCCGCGCATGAGCTCGATGATGTCGTCCTTGCCGGAGACGTGGTTGTAGAGCGAGGAGGGGCTCACCTTCAGCCGCTTGGCCAGCTCCGGGATGGTGAATTCGCCGCGCTGGTCCACCATCTCCAGGGCGGCCTCGGTGATGAGGGCGGGGGAGAGCTTAGGGCTGAGCGGGCGGGCCATGCGGATCCTCCATCGACGGGTTCTTCGATAATAACGAACTTAATTCGTTTTACCCCTTGCGCCACTGCGAGCCGTGACTTCATAATAAACGAACGCCATTCGTTTTATGTGACTGCCATCTCACAGGAGAAGCCATGATTGAACTGACCAACTTCGCCCCGCCCCGTTCCTGGGCCCGGGTGGACGACGCCGGCCGGGCCCCGCTGCGGGTGGGCGTCGTCCAGCACCGCTGGCAGCCCGACGCCGCTGCCGTTGCCGCCGAGCTGCGCGAGGGCATTGCCCGCGCCGCAGGCCTGGGCGCCACGGTGGTCTTCCTGCCGGAGCTCACGCTCTCCCGCTACCCGGCCGATGTGCTGCCCACGGGGACCCCCAATGTCATTGCCGAGGATCTGCTCACCGGCCCCACCTTCACCTTTGCCGCCGCGGCCGCCCGCGACTTCAATGTCACGGTGCATGCCTCCCTCTACCAGCGCGCCGACGGCCCCCAGGGTGATGACGGCCTGGGCCTGAACACCGCCATTCTGGTGTCCCCGGAGGGTGAGCTGCTGGCCCGCACGCACAAGCTGCACATCCCGCGGACCGACGGCTACTACGAGGACAAATTCTTCCGCGAGGGCCCCGCCGCCGCGGATGCCTACGAGGTCCACGCCCCCGCAGAGCTGGACGGCGCCCGGCTGGGCATGCCCACCTGCTGGGACGAGTGGTTCCCGGAGGTCGCCCGGCTCTACTCCCTGGGCGGTGCCGAGCTGCTGGTCTACCCCACGGCCATCGGCTCCGAGCCCTCCTTCCCGGACTTCGACACGCAGCCGCTGTGGCAGCAGGTGATTGTCGGCAACGGCATCGCCAATGGCCTGTTCATGGTGGTGCCCAACCGCACCGGCAGCGAGGGCACTGTCACCTTCTACGGCTCCTCGTTCATCTCCGATCCCTATGGCCGCATCCTGGTGCAGGCGCCGCGGGATGAATCCGCCGTGCTGGTGGCGGACCTGGATCTGGCCCAGCGGGCGGATTGGCTCGAGCTCTTCCCCTTCCTGGCCACCCGCCGCCCCGACACCTACGCCCGGCTGCTGGACCCCGTCCGTCCCGAGGCGCCCTTCGGCGGCGAACCGGTCCCTGCCGGCGCCCCCGCCGCAGAAAGCCAGGTGCGCTGATGGGCTGGACCATGCCCGCGGAGACGGCCCCGCAGGAGCGCATCTGGATGGCCTTCCCCTCGGGCAGCTACACGCTCGGCGACACCGCGGAGGAGGCCGACGCCGCCCGCCGCACCTGGGCCGCCGTGGCCAATGCCGCCGTCGACTTTGAACCCGTCACGATGGTGGTGGCCCCGGGGCATGAGGACATTGCGCGGAGCTTCCTGGATCCGCGGGTCGAGCTGCGCACCGCGGAACTGGACGATGCCTGGATGCGGGACATCGGCCCCACCTTTGTGGTGAACGACGACGGCGCCGGCGCCGAAGGTGCTGGCCGGAGGCTCGGGGCCGTGGACTGGGTCTTCAACGGTTGGGGCGCCCAGGACTGGGCCAGCTGGGGGCACGATGAGAAGATCGGCGCCACGGTCGGGACCTGGTCCGGTGCCGACGTCGTCCGCTCACCGCTGGTGAACGAGGGCGGCGGCATCCACGTCGACGGCGAGGGGACGGTGCTGGTGACCGAAACCGTGCAGCTGGACCCGGACCGCAACCCCGGCGCCACCAAGGCCGATGTGGAGGCCGAGCTGGCCCGGACCATTGGCGCCACCAAGGTCATCTGGCTGCCGCGAGGACTGACCCGGGACGCCCAGCGCTTCGGCACCCGCGGACATGTGGACATCGTGGCGGCCATCCCCAGCCCGGGGACGCTGCTGGTGCACAGCCAGCAGAACCCCGCCCACCCGGACTACTCCATCAGTGCCGAGCTGATCGCGTACCTGCGCACCACCACCGATGCCGCCGGACGCCAGTGGCGGATCATCGAGGTCCCCGCGCCGGAAACACTCTGGGACGACGAGGGTCCGGTGGACTACAGCTACATCAACCACCTGGTCCTCAATGGCGGCGTCCTGGCCTGCTCCTTCGACGACCCGATGGATTCCAAGGCCGCCGCCATCCTGGCCGAGGCCTACCCCGGCCGCCGGGTGGTGGGCATCGACGCCCGCGAACTCTTCGCCCGCGGCGGCGGCATCCACTGCATCACCCAACAGCAACCCCGGATCCCCTGAGAAAGGCTCAACGATGAGTCAGACACGCACCCTCAAGACTGCACGTTCGACGGCGACGACGACGGCGGGGCCGGGTTCCGGAGCCGACGGCGCCAAGGCACCGGGCAAGGGGCTGGCCGCCGGCCAGCTGGGGCTTCTCGCCGTCATCGTGATCGGCATTTCCACCATCGCCCCGGCCTACGTCCTGACCAGCACCATCGGCCCCACGGTGGCGGCGGTGGGTACGCACCTGCCGGCCATCTTCATCGTGGGGTTCATCCCGATGTTCCTGGTGGCCCTGGGCTACCGGGAGTTGAATGCGGATTCCCCGGACAGCGGCACCACCTTCACCTGGGTCACCAAGGCGTTCGGCCCGTTTGTCGGCTGGATGGGCGGCTGGGGGCTGCTGGCGGCCAACATCATCGTGCTGTCCAACCTGGCCGGGGTGGCCGTGGACTTCTTCTACCTCTTCCTGTCCCAGCTGACGGGGCAGGAGTGGATTGCCGCCCTGGCCGCGGACAAGGTCATCAATGTGGCCACCTGCCTGGTGTTTGTCGCCATCGCCGTGTGGGTCTCCTGCCGCGGGGTCAAAACCACCAAGTCCGTCCAGTACGCCCTGGTGGGCTTCCAGATCCTGGTGCTGGCGTGGTTCGTCGTGGGGGCCTTCGCCAAGGTGGCCTCCGGGCAGGCAGCCACCGGCCTGGCCTTCGACTGGGCCTGGTTCAATCCGCTGGACATCGGCAGCTTCTCCGCCTTCGCCGCCGGATTGTCGCTGTCCATCTTTTCCTTCTGGGGCTGGGACCTGTGCCTGACCATGAGCGAGGAGACCACCAACTCAAAGAAGACCTCCGGACGGGCCGCCACCCTCGTGGCCGTGGCCATCCTGGTGGTGTACCTGCTGGGCTCCATCGCGCTGCTGATGTTCGCCGGCGTGGGGGACACCGGCGTCGGACTGACCAACCCGGACATTGCCGAAAACGTCTTCACGGCCATCGCCTCCCCGGTGATGGGTCCGTTCGCCATCCTGTTGTCCCTGGCCGTGCTGTCCAGCTGCGGGGCCTCGCTGCAGTCCACCTTCGTCTCCCCGGCCCGCGGGCTGCTGGCGATGGGCTACTACAAGGCGCTGCCGGCGTCCTTCGCCAGGGTCAACCCGCACTTGAAGTCCCCGGTGTTCGCCACGGTTGTGGCGGGGGTTGTCTCCGCCGGCTTCTACGCGCTGATGCGTTTTGCCAGCGACAACGTCCTCAACGACACCATCCAGGCCCTGGGGCTGATGATCTGCTTCTACTACGGGCTGACGGCGCTGGCCTGCGTCTGGTACTTCCGCCACAGCTGGTTCACCAGTGCCCGGAACGTCTTCTTCCGGCTGCTGTTCCCGCTGCTGGGCGGAGTGGGCCTGGCCGTGGTGTTCCTGCAGACCGCCGTGGACAGCTGGGACCCGGCCTTCGGCAGCGGCTCGGAGGTGTTCGGCGTCGGGCTGGTGTTCGTGATCGGCGTGGGCATCATCGCCCTGGGCCTGGTGGTGATGGCCCTGGTCTACCGGCGGATGCCCGGCTTCTTCCGCGGCGAAACCCTGCGCCAGGACACCCCCGCCCTGGTGGTGGAGGAGTAACCCTCTACCCGCCGGGCCGGGAGAGCCGGCGCACGGCCAGCGCCAGCCACAGCTGCACCCGGTCCGCCGTCAGGGCCGGGTCGTAGCCGGTGAGCTCGGCAATCTGGGTCAGCCGGTACCGCACGGTGTTGCGGTGCAGGGTGAGGGCATCGGCGACGCCGGCCACGGAGCCGTTGAGCCGCAGGTACACCTCGAGCGTGTTGACCAGCTCGGCCGAGTGCGCTGCGTCGAACGCCACCAGCGGGCCCAGCGCCTCCTCGGCCATGTCCGCCATGGGCACGTCCTCGCTGGCGAGCAGCAGGGAGGTGAGGCTGAGCCGTTCGGGCAGGTTCACCTCCTGGCCGCGGGAGGCGGCCTCGCGGGCCTCAAAGTAGCTCCAGCGCAGCCCATTGGCCTGGGTGTAGGCGCCACCCACCCCCACGGATCCGACGATGCCCACCTGGGCCATCTGCCGGGCGAGGGCGCGGCCCAAGGCGCCCGGATCGCCCAGCTGCGGCGGCACCACCACTGCGAGTTCGTGCACGTCGCCGGTGCTGACGACGGCGGCGACGGCGGATTCCAGCTCGGTGGGCAGCGCCATGGTGGAGAGCGTGGTGAAGGTGGCGGCCGTGGCCTGCACCAGCAGGATCTGGTTCTTCGCGCCGGGGTCGATCTGCAAACCCTGCAACCGGGCGGCCGCCACGGGGGCCTCCAAGGAGCCGCGGACCACATCCGAGAGCACCTGGCCGGCAATCTGGCGGGCCGTGCGGCGGCGCTGGATGAGGTTGTTCAGCTCCACGCTGATCAGGCCCTTGGCGTAGTCGACGATCCCATCGTCAACGTACGGTCTGCGCAGCCACAGCGTGCTGGCATCGCGCTTGCCGGTGGCCAGCGCCACCGGCAGCCAGCCGTCGTCGTCAACGGCCGTGCCCGGCACGGTGCTGAACAGCTCGGTGCCGAACTGCGTGAGCACCAGATCGGTGGACACCATGCCCGCCAGTTTGCGCAGCAGGGACGGCAGGCCGCCGCCGGAGAGCAGGGCCCGGGCCAGCACCTGGTGCTGGCTGAGCAGGCGTTCAAGCTTGGCGTAGTGGTCCGCGCTGCGCGAATCCGCCACGAGCTTGCCGATGGCAATGAAGGGCGTGCCGTAGGGGACCTCGATGACGGGCACGCTCCACCGGTTGGCCTCCGCCACCAGGGCCGCGGGCACCTCGTCGTGGCCGAAGCCAACGCCGAAGCCGATGCCGACGGCGCCGGCCCGGCGGATCTGGCGGACAAAGGAGCGCTGGGCGTCGGCCGTGAGCTGCCGCGCCCCGATGGTCAGGACCAATTCACCGCCGCTGAGGAACGGTTGGGGGTTCTCCAACTCCGTCACGGCCACCCAATCGATGGGGGTCGTCAGCGTGGACCGGGTCGAGCCCAGGTTCCTTAGGTTCAGGTGTGGCGTGGACAGCAGGTCCGCCAGGGAAATTGCCATGGTTCAACTATACAAACGCACTAACGCACATTGGTCCGGTGGTGCAGACGGCCATTCACCGAAGCCCCATGCCTGCCTTAGGCTCAGCAGAGGTCCGAACGCCGCAGGTCCACCATCCTGCTGCGCAAAGTCCCCAACATCCATTTGGAGAGGAAAGTACACCGTGGTTCAAACCCTGCAGAACTTCATCAACGGCGAGTTCGTCCCTGCAACGGGCACGGATTCCCTGGACATCGTCAACCCGACCAACGGCGAGATCGTGGCAAAGGCGCCCATCTCCAGCCAGGCGGACATCGACGCTGCCATGAGTGCGGCGGCCGCGGCGTTCAAGACCTTCAAACGCGCCACCCCGCGCGACCGCCAGGCCATGCTGCTGAAGCTGGCCGACGCCATCGAGGCACGCAGCGATGAGCTGGTCGAGGCACAGCACCGCAACACCGGCCAGGTCAAGGCCATGATCGCCACCGAGGAGGTCGCCGCGGGCGCGGACCAGCTGCGCTTCTTCGCCGGCGCCGCCCGCCTGTTCGAGGGCAAGTCCGCCGGCGAGTACATGGACGGCTTCACCTCCTACATCCGCCGCGAGCCCGTGGGCGTCATTGCCCAGGTGGCACCGTGGAACTACCCCTTCCTGATGGGCATCTGGAAGATCGGCCCGGCCCTGGCTGCCGGCAACACCATTGTGCTCAAGCCCTCCGACACCACCCCGGAAAGCACCCTCGTGCTGGCCGACATCGCCAAGGACATCCTGCCCGCCGGCGTGCTCAACGTGATCCTGGGCAACGGCGCCACCGGTGCCGCCATGGTGGCCCACAAGACCCCCTCGATGGTCTCCATCACCGGCTCCGTGCGCGCCGGCATCGCCGTCGCCAAGGGTGCCGCCGAGGGCCTGAAGCGGGCCCACCTGGAACTGGGCGGCAAGGCTCCGGCCATCGTGTTCGCCGACGCTGATCTGGGCAAGACGGCCCAGTCCATCGCCGAGTTCGCCTTCTTCAACGCCGGCCAGGACTGCACCGCCATCACCCGCGTGCTGGTGGAGGAATCCGCCCACGACGAGCTGGTCGCAGCACTGGCCACCGCCGCCAAGGGGCTGGAAACCGGCCACCAGGACGACAGCAAGAACTACTTCGGTCCGCTGAACAATGTGAACCACTTCAACCAGGTTGTCCACGTGGTGGAGAACATCCCCGAGTACGCCACGGTTGTCACGGGCGGCCACCGCGCCGGCGACAAGGGCTTCTTCTTCGAGCCCACCATCGTGGACGGTGTGAAGCAGACCGACTCGATCGTCCAGGAGGAGACGTTTGGCCCGGTGCTGACAGTGCAGACGTTCAAGACCGAGGAGGAGGCCGTCGAGATGGCCAACGACGTCGAATACGCCCTGGCCTCCAGTGTCTGGACCTCCAACCACGGTGTGGCCATGCGCGTCTCCCGCGATCTGGACTTCGGCGCGGTGTGGATCAACACCCACATCATGCTGACCGCCGAGATGCCGCACGGCGGCTTCAAGCAGTCCGGCTACGGCAAGGACCTCTCGATGTACGGCGTCGAGGACTACACGCGCATCAAGCACGTGATGAGCTCGCTGGACGCCTAGGCGATGCCGGGGCGCCGGCTTCCCGCCGCTTAGACACGGTCTGGTCCGTCGCTCCGCCCGCAGAGCCTGCGCCGCACGCAGCCGCGATGCGCGGCTACGGAAGCCGGCACCCCGGCCGGCCCGGGCTCCATTGACGAGCCCGCCAACTACGAATTTTCGAAAGATGAGAAAGGCAACACCATGGCAGAAATCCAGTACCGCCTCGAGCAGAAGCGCCAGATCCTCGGGGCGTTCCCGGGCCCGAAGTCCGCTGCGCTGAACGAGCGCCGCAAGTCCGTGGTTGCCGGCGGCGTGGCCTCCTCCGTGCCGGTCTATGTTGAAGACGCCGACGGCGGCATCATCAAGGACGTTGACGGCAACTCCTTCATCGACCTCGGCTCGGGCATTGCCGTGACCAGTGTCGGCGCCTCCGACGCCGCCGTCGTCGCCGCCGTGGCCGAGCAGGCCGCACACTTCACCCACACCTGTTTCATGGTCACCCCGTACGAGGGCTACATCGCCGTCGCCGAGGAGCTGAACAAGCTGACCCCCGGCGACCACGAGAAGCGCACCGTGCTGTTCAACTCCGGCGCCGAGGCCGTGGAGAACGCCATCAAGGTGGCCCGCCTGGCCACCGGCCGCGACGCCATCGTCGCGTTCGACCACGCCTACCACGGCCGCACCAACCTGACCATGGCGCTGACCGCCAAGGCCATGCCGTACAAGACCAACTTCGGCCCGTTTGCACCGGAGATCTACCGCGTGCCGATGAGCTACCCCTTCCGCGAAGAGGCCGAGATCAAGGGTGAGCAGGCCGCCCAGCGCGCCATCACCATGATCGAGAAGCAGATCGGCGCCGGTTCCGTGGCTGCCATCGTGATCGAGCCGATCCAGGGCGAGGGCGGCTTCATCGTCCCGGCCGAGGGCTTCCTGCCGACCCTGGCCGCCTGGGCCAAGGAAAACGGCGTCGTCTTCATTGCCGACGAGGTCCAGTCCGGCTTCTGCCGCACCGGTGCCTGGTTCGCCTCCGAGCACGAGGGCGTTGTCCCGGACATCATCACCATGGCCAAGGGCATCGGCGGCGGCATGCCGCTGTCCGCCATCACCGGCCGTGCCGACCTGCTCGACGCCGTCCACCCGGGCGGTCTGGGCGGCACCTACGGTGGCAACCCGGTGGCCTGCGCCGCCGCGCTGGCAGCGATCAACACGATGCGCGAGTTCGATCTGAACGCCCGTGCACAGAACATTGAGAAGATCGTGGGCGACCGCATGGCAGCCCTCGCCGCCGAACTGGGCGAGAAGAACATCATCGGCGAGTTCCGCGGCCGCGGCGCCATGGTGGCCATCGAATTGGTGAAGGCCGGCACTGCCGCCACCACCAAGGAGGTCAACGCCGAGGACACCAAGGCGATTGCCGCAGCCTGCCTCGCCGCCGGCGTCGTCATCCTCACCTGTGGCACCTACGGGAACGTCATCCGCCTGCTGCCGCCGCTTGTCATCTCCGACGAGCTGCTCAACGACGGACTGGATGTGCTCTGCGACGCCATCCGCGCCGCCGTCAAGTAACACCCCCCCCATACCGCGGCCCCGCCGTACGGACCAGATGCTGCCCGCTGCTGGTCCGTGCTGCGGGGCCGTTTTGCGTTGGGGTCAGCCGGCGGGGGCCGGAAAGGCGGGGCCGACTTAGCCGGCGGGCGCGGCCTCGTCGACAAAGGGCACCTTGGCCACGTACTGCTGGTACAGCTTGACGGCGTCCTGGAGCGGCAGCTGCCCGAACTCCAGCATGGTCTGCAGTCCCTCCAGCTCCGCATTGCAGGTTTCAGCGGCGGTGACGCGCCCGTCCAGATCGCGGGAATTGCTGAGGTTGGTGGCCACGGCCGCTGCCACCGAGACCAGCAGGGCCACCAGACAGAGGACCCGCCACACGGTGGAGCTGTCCTCGATGCCCAGGCTGCCCTGGACGGTGGCCGTGAAGGACTTTCCACCCAGCGCCGGTCCGGCCGTCATCACGGCGGCGACGGCGCTGCCGGCAATGCTCAGGTTGGCCAGACGGTTCCGCCGCGGCCTGGCACGTCTGAGGAAGATCGAAAGGTTTGCCCGGCGCGCTGCGACGCGTGCGGACAGCTGCTGCCGGACATCGGCCTCTTCGCCCATGGCTTGTCTCCCGCGAGTCTGCACCCGGTCGACGTCGGAGCCTCCGCCGTCCTCCCCAGACCGTGGCTGCTTTGATCTTAAACCCGGGTGCAGGTGCAGGGACAGGGCCGGACGACGGCGGTCAGCGGGGGGCGAGCGGTGCGACCGAGTTGCGCAGAACGATGTGCGTGCCCACGGTGATGGTGTTGTCCGAGGAGGCACCGGTGTCGTGGGCGGAATCGGCCAGGGCCAGCCGGACGGATTCGCGGCCCATGTCCTCCAACGGCACATGGACGGTGGTCAGCCGCGGGCGCAGTTCGTTGGCGAGCGGGACGTCGTCGTAGCCCACCAGCGAGACATCTTCGGGGACGCGCAGCCCCTGCTCCTCCAGGGCCTGCAGGACGCCGGCGGCCACCATGTCGTTCGCGGCAAAGACGGCGGTGAAGTCCAGGGACGTGGCGAGGATTTCCTTCATGCGGGAGTAGCCAAAGCCGCGGCCGAAGGCACCCTCGTGGACCAGTGCGGGATCGTGTTCGATGCCGCGGGCCGCCAGCGCGCGGCGGAAGCCCGCCAGCCGGGCGGCCGTGGTGGAGAAGTTCTGCGGGCCGCCCACGTACAGGATCCGGCGGTGGCCCTGGGAGATGAGGTAGTCGGTCATGGCGAACGCGCCGCCCTCGTTGTCGTAGCCCACCGTCTTGGTCGGCACATTGGGGCCGAGGGAGGGGCGCCCGCACAGGACCAGTACGGAGCCATCCGCATCCAGTGCGCGGGCGCGGTCCGCCATCTGCTTGCGGTAGCGGGGATCGTCGGAGGCGCCGCCCACCAGAATGACGGCGTCGGTGCGCTGTTCACGCAGCAGGTCCACCAGGGCCAGTTCGCGTTCCTTGTCCCCGTGCGTGGCCATGATCAGGCACAGGCGGCCCTCGGCGCTGGCCTGGCGCTCAACGCCGCGGGCGATGTACGCAAAGAAGGGGTCGGCCACGTCATTGATGATGATGCCCACCGTGCGGGTGGTGGCTCCGGCAAGGGCCCGCGCATGGGCGTTGGCCACATATCCCAGAGCAGCGACGGCGTGCTGGACGCGTTCACGGGTGGCCGCCGCCACGGGGTAGTTGCCGCTGAGTGCGCGCGAGACGGTGGCCACCGAGACCCCGGCGGAGGTGGCGACGTCGGTGATGGTCACACCACTGCGCTGCGGGGGCAGGGGGGAGGCAGCCGGCACGTTGTTTTGCTTCACTACGCGATTCTTGCAAGATCGGCGGCAATTACCGGGAAGGCCAGCGGCAAGCCTTGGGCAAAACGCTCCACTTCGGTCACGGCCTGGTGGCCCAGCCGGTGGATTTCGTTGCCCAGGGCGCCGGCGATGTGCGGCGTGACCACCACGTTGGGCAGGGTGAACAGCACCGAATCGGCCGGGAGCGGCTCGGGGTCCGTGACGTCCAGATAGGCGTCCAGCCGCCCCGCAGCCACCTCCGCCGTCAAGGCGGCGGTGTCGAGAAGGGAGCCGCGGGCGGTGTTGATGACCACGGCGCCGTCCTTCATGGCGGCCAGCTGGGCCGCGCCGATCATCTTGGCCGTCGCCTCGGTGGCCGGGGCGTGAAGGCTCACCACATCCGAACGCCGGCAGAGCTCATCCAGCTCCACCAGTTCCACGCCCAGCTCGGCCGCTTCCAGCGTGCTGAGGTAGGGGTCGTGCACCAGCACCGTGGCATCCAGGTTGGCCAGCAGGCCGACGACGGCGCGCCCCACCCGGGAGGCGCCGACGATGCCGATGACTACACCGTGGGTGCCCAGCGGCGGCATGCCCTCCGTGGTGCGGCTTCGTCCCGTGGTCCTGAGCTGGTGGGTGAAACGGCTGCTGCGCTTGAGGCCCATCACGATGGCGGCAAAGGTGAACTCGGCCACCGGTACGGCGTTGGCCGCGGCCGAGGAGGAAACCTGGATGCCGCGCTCAAAGACAGCATCGGTCAGGAAGGTCTTGACGGTTCCGGCAGCGTGCACGATGGCGCGCAGCCGGGGCATGGCGTCCAACTCGGCGGCATCGATGGCGGGGGCTCCCCATCCAGTCACGAGCAGCTCGACGTCGGCCAGCAGCTCCCTCACGCCGGGTTCGTCAAAGCTGTCGATGGGGGAGGGGGAGAGGAGCTGGACGGTGGCGGCCAGGCGCTCGACGTCGTCGCCGCTGAAGAGCGTGGGCAGATTCTTCGGCGCCATCACGAAGGCGGCCTTCACTACGCCGCTGCCGGCACTGTTCCCTGTCAACGTCCTGGCTCACCTTCTCTGACTGCCTGCGGCTTCCTTGTGGTCCAGAAACCGATAGTAAACGCTTACTACGATCAACACAGTAGAACTCCTGGAATGTGGCTGTCAATCCCGAACCGGAGGTGCCGGGCGGGGAGGTTTAGAGGTCGCTGGCAACGGAAATCCATGCAAATCAAGGGATTCTCTATTCGATTCCAGGAATCCCCAAGATGTTGTTGACATCACATGGGGGCGATCTGTACGTTACTTCCATAGTAAGCGTTTACTATTTTGCAGCTTTGGGAGTGATGGACTCCCGATGCGTGCCGGTGCATCGGATGCCCCGCCCACCGGACCGAAACCCAGCGGGGCCCGACCCCGGCTTGAGGGATTCGGGCGATTGAACAGACGCAGACGGGACAGATAGAGGACTTGTATGAGCAGCAGTAGCAAAACACTTGATCCGGCCGGCTCCGCCGGGCCGGCATCCGTTCTGCCCGGCAGCGCCCAGGCCCCCGGTGCCCCGGAGAAGTCGGGCAAGGCCGGCAACCCCGGAGAGCACAGCAAGCACGGCAAGCCCAGCAAAACCGGGAAGCGGTCCGGCGGCGCCAGGAATGCCAGGACGGCGGCCCAGCGCCGCGGATCGCTGTGGAGCCGCATCCGCCGCGACAAGGTGATGCTCGCGCTGATCCTGCCCGGCTTCGCCTACTTTGTGGTGTTCCACTACGTCCCGCTGGCCGGCAACATCATCGCCTTCCTGGACTACAAGCCGTACCTGGGCTTCGTGGACAGCGTCTGGGTGGGGCTGGACAACTTCTCCGCGATGTTCAAGGACGCGGCGTTCTGGGTGGCCCTGCGCAACACCCTGGTGATCACCGGCCTGCAGCTGGTGCTCTTCTTCCCGGTGCCGATCATGCTGGCCTTGCTGCTGAACTCCATCATGTCCAAGCGGATCCGCAAGTTCGTCCAGAGCGTCGTCTACCTGCCGCACTTCATCGGCTGGGTGATCATCGTGGCCGTCTTCTCCGAGATCCTCGGCGCCACGGGTGTGGTGCCGCATGTGCTGCAAAGCTTGGGCCTGCCGCGCTTCGACGCCATGACCACTCCGGAGTTCTTCCCGTTCCTTGTCACCATCCAGTCCGTCTGGAAGGACGCCGGCTGGGGCACCATCATCTTCCTGGCCGCCCTGATGAACGTGGACCAGGAGCTCTACGAGGCCGCCGCCGTCGACGGTGCCGGCCCGTGGCACCGGATGTGGAACATCACGATGCCTGGCATCATGCCCGTGGTCATCCTGCTGCTGATCCTGAACCTGGGCAGCATCCTCTCCGTGGGCTTTGAACAGATTGTGCTCCAGCGCGACAACGTCGGCCCGGGCGCCGGCGAGGTGCTGGACACCTACGTCTACTTCCACGGCATCCAGG
Organism: Arthrobacter sp. 35W; assembly: GCF_000482545.1. GTDB lineage: Bacteria > Actinomycetota > Actinomycetes > Actinomycetales > Micrococcaceae > Specibacter. The sequence continues at coordinate 410,168 of NZ_KI519455.1, read as the reverse complement.
ACGGCCAATGGGGGCCGGCCGCCGCCGTCGGACTCGTGAAGGGCATCGTGGGACTGTTCCTGGTGCTCGGGGCCAACAAGCTCGCCCATTTCTTCGGACAGGAAGGTGTCTACTCCAGTGGCAAATCCAAGTAACGCCCTGCGCGCCCCGCGCCCCACGCTGCGCCAGCGCTGGGAGGCCGGCAACGAGCGACCCGTCTGGATGGAGAAGCCCAAGCCCGCGATGCAGCTGGGCAAGGCCATTCTGATCGTGGCCATCTGCTTCATGGCGCTCTACCCGCTCTTTGCCGTGCTGGCCACCAGCCTGTCCAGCCAGACGGAGATTGCCAACAACAACGGCCTGGTGCTCTTCCCTAAGGAACCGACGCTGGCCGCCTACCAGACCATCTTTGCCGGCGGGGTGGTCACCAACGCGCTGGTCCGCTCGCTGCTGATCACCCTGATCGGCACGGCGCTGTCTCTGGTGGTCACCGTGGCCATGGCCTACGGACTGTCCCGGCGGAACCTGGTGGGCGGGCGCTTCTTCCTGATGACGGCGCTGTTCACCATGCTGTTCAGCCCTGGCATCATCCCCTCCTTCCTGATGGTCAAGGAGCTGGGCCTGCTCAACTCCTACGCGGCCCTGGTGCTGCCCACGTTGATGAGCGCCTTCAACCTGGTGGTGGTGCGCTCGTTCTTCATGAACCTGCCGCAGGAGCTCTTCGAGGCCGCCAAGATCGACGGCGCCGGGGACTTCCGCATCCTCGTCCAGATGGTGCTCCCGCTCTCCAAGGGTGTGCTCGCCGTCGTCGGCCTGTTCTACGCCGTCAGCTACTGGAACGCCTTCTTCAACGCGATGCTCTACCTCAACGATGACAAGTGGCCGCTGTCCATGATCCTGCGCCAGTACGTGCTGCTGGGCCAACCCATGGGCGACGCCGGGGCCGTGGCGGAGATCGCCGTGCCGTCCCAGGCCATCCAGATGGCCGTCGTCGTGGTCTCCCTGCTGCCGATCGTGATCGTCTTCCCGTTCCTGCAGCGCTACTTCACCAAGGGCGTCCTCACCGGCGCCATCAAGGGCTGACGCCCGTCCTGCCAGCTGTGCCAAACCAGATCTTTTAGAGAAGGGTAATTTCAATGAATGCAGCAACCCGTCCCGCCGGCCCCAGCCGCCGCAACTTCCTCTCCGTGGCCGGCGTCGGCGCCCTGGCCCTCTTTGGCGCCGGGTCCCTGGCTGCCTGCGGCCAGCGCACGGTGGCCGGCGTCTCCAACGCCTCCGATGCCCTGCTGCCCACCACGATTCCGCTGAAGGCCCAGGCCGCGGACATCGCCGGCACCGCCGACGGCGTTCCCTCCGCGTTCTTCAAGTACCCCAAGGCCTTCCGCAGTGTGGAGAAGGCGCCGCTGAACGGCACCAAGATCACGGCGATCACCAACCTCTTCGGAACCGCCCCCAACGGCCGCGGTTCCAACCCGGCCTGGCAGGCCATCGAGGAGCGTCTGGGCGGCACCGTGGAGATCACCTCCGTCTCCTCCGATGACTACGACACGAAGTTCAACACCGTGGTGGCCGGCGGCGATCTGCCGGACCTGATGCTGAACAACGGCTCCGCCGTCAAGGACACCATCGAGTTCCTGCAGGCCAAATGCGCCGATCTGACCCCCTACCTCGGTGGCGACAAGATTGCCGCGTACCCCAACCTGGCGGCCATCCCGGAGATCTTCTGGAAGAACACCGTCCAGGCCGGCAAGATCTACTCGCTGCCCATCCCGCGCAACCTCACCGGCGGCTCCGGCTTCGTGAACCAGACCATGCTGGAGAAGGTGGGTGTCTCCTCCACCGCGGATATCAAGGACAAGGACGATTTCTACCGCGTCGCCACCGCGCTGACGGATCCGGCCAACAACCAGTGGGCCCTGGGCAGCACCAAGTTTGGGCTGACCATGCTGCACCACATCTTCCGCACCCCGAATGTGTGGCGCAACGACGGCGGCAAGCTCACCCGAGCCTTCGAGACCGAGGAGTACCTGGCCGCGATCGAGTTCGCCGCCAAGCTCTACAAGGATGGCCTGTACGTACCCGGCTCCGAGGGCTGGACCAAGTCGCAGATGGTCAACGCCTTCATCGCCGGCAAGGTCGCCATGATCTACGACGGACTGCCTGCCTACACCGGCCCCACCGGCTACGGCCGCTCGCTGCCCGCCGCCAACCCGGCCAACAAGGCCGTGCCGTTCATCCCGTTCGGGCACGACGGCGGCAAGGCCCAGACCTGGCTGGACAACGTCACCTTCGGCACCGTCATGCTCAAGCAGAACGACGAGGCGAAGCTGAAGGAGGTTCTGGGGGTGGCCAACTTCCTGGCCGCACCGTTTGGCAGCGAGGAGTACCTGCTGCTCAACTACGGCGTCGAGGGCACCGACTACACACTGGACGGCAACGGCAACCCGATCGCCACCGAGCGCGGACTGCTGGACACCGCCGTGCCGTGGAAGTACCTGGCCGCCCCGCAGCAGGTGGTGTTCGATCCCTCCAACAAGGAGATCGCCACCACGCTGCACAGCGCCTATTCCAAGCTGATCCCCCTCGGTGTGGCCAACCCCTGTGAGACGCTGTTCAGCCCGACGGACTCCTCGCAGGGCTCCAAGCTGGGCCAGCCGGTCTCCGACGCCGCCACCGCCTTCATTGCGGGCCGCGGCGACATGGCCGGCTTGAAGGCCGCCATCGCAGCCTGGAAGACCAGCGGCGGCGACACCATCCGCGGCGAGTACGAGCAGGCCCTGGCCTCCTAGCACTCCCCTTGCACCGCCGTCCGGCGGCGGCCGGCCCCTTTTGCCGGGGGCGGGCGCCGCCGGATGGTGGAGCAGCATTAGTCCAGTGCAGCATTAATCCAGTACAGCAGCAGGAACCAAAGGACCAAGTTAGTGACCGAGACCGAGACCGAGAATGAGACCCAGACCGAGACCGCGACCCAGCCTCCGTTCGTTCTGCCCGCACTGGATGCAGCCCTTTCACCTTTCACTGGGTGGACCCGCAGCCACTGGGAGGCCACCGCGGACAACTGGCTGGGCCACATCCGCCGGTACAGCAGCGAACTGCACGCCGCGCCGGTGCTGCCCGGGCGTGTGACGCGCGACGGCGAGCGCCGCGAAAGCATGGAGACCATTGGCCGGAGCCTGCTGATGGCCGCGCCGCGCCTTGCCGGCGCCAAGGGCGAAGACCCTCTGCAGCTGGCCGCCTGGTACCGGCAGGCTCTGCTGGCCGGCACCGACCCGGCTGGGCCCGAATCCTGGCCGCGGGGCGTCACCTGCAAGCCGCCGCTGCTGGGTGTCACCAATTCGATCGTCGAGGCCGCCAACATTGCCTTCTCCCTCTACATCAGCCGCGATTGGCTGTGGGAGGGCTTCTCCCGCGAGGAGAAGACGCAGGTGGCCGATTGGCTGCGCCACCATGCGCGGCTGGAGGTCTGGGGCAACAACTGGCAGCTCTTCCCGGCCATGGCCGAGGGCTTCCTGCGCTCCGTGGGGGAGGATGTCTCCGGCTGCACCGGGGCTCGCAATGTTGCGCGGGTGGAATCCTGGTACCTGGGCGATGGCTGGTACACGGACGGTCCCGAGCACGCCATTGACTACTACAACGCCTGGGCCATCCACCCGTATCTGTGGGCCTGGTACGAGATGACGGGACAGCAGGACACGTACGAGGGCCGCCGGTGCAAGGAGCGGCTGGGGGCGTTCATTGAAACCCAGTCCTTGATGTACGCCGACGACGGCGCCGTGCTGCATGTGGGGCGATCGCTGGCCTACCGCACCGCCGTGCTGGGGGCACTCTGGTGCGCCGAATTGGCCGGGGTCAACCCGCTCGCGCCCGGCGCCACCCGCCGTCTGGCCTCAGGCGTGCTGGCCAACTTCACCGACCGGGGCGTCGGCGTCGACGGCCCGCCCAGTCTGGGCTGGTACCGCGAACACCTCGATTCCTGCCAGGAGTACAGCGGTTTCGGCTCGCCGTACCTGGCCGGCATCGGCTTCCTCGGGCTGGCCCTGCCGGCGGACCACCCCGTCTGGACGGCGCAGGAGGAGGCTCAGCCCACCGACGGCGCCCCGCTCCAGCGCGCCCTGCCCGACGTCGGCTGGACCTTCAGCACCGCGGGGGACCTGGTCCGGCTGACCAACCACGGCAGCGACCACTGCGGCCTGCCGGTGGGTTGGGGCACGGACCCGGACGATCCGCACTATGCCAAGTTCTCCTATTCCACGCACACAGCCCCCGGCACGGGCGCTGCCTGGGTGGACAACATCGACGGCCATTTGGCCCTGGTGGATGCCGACGGCATGGCCAGCCGGCGCTGCTCGCTGCGCGGCACCCGCGTGGACGGTGCCCTGAGCGGCTCGGTCCACATCCCGCAGCTGAACAACACGTCCCTGCCGGGCACGGCCGTCACCACCGTCTCGCTGGTGGAGGGCATCTACGAACTCCGGGCGCATCTGGTGCACGGTGCGGCTGGCTATGTGCTCCGCGAGGGTTCGGCCGCCGTGGCCGGGGATTCGATGCCCGACGCCGGCACCTCGGGTTCTGAAACCGACGGGCTGGCCCCGCTGGCCTGGGCCCGGAACGGCGACGGCGTCTTTGCCGCCGTCGTCGGACTCTCCGGCTGGGAGCAGCCGGCCACCGCTGCCTACAGCGGCGACAACGCCCTGGCCGGACACCACGTGGTGCCCTTCCTGACTGCCGCCATCGATCCGGCCCGGGCCGGCGAGCCCAGCGTGCACCTTGCGCTGCACGCCCTCACGCGCGGGGAGGCTCCCACCGAGGCCGAGCTGCGCGCCGCCGTCGACGTCCGCGTGGATGGCACGGTGGTGACGGCGCAGTGGACCGGCGGGGAAGCACACACCTTTGACCTGGCATCCTTTGTGCCCTGGGACGGAAAGACGGGAAAGCAATAATGGCCACCCATACCCTCGCCTACGGCGCCAACCCCGGCGGACGCCGCACGGACGCCGCCATGGAGCGCTTCCGCGGCCACCGCTTCGGCCAGTTCATCCACTGGGGCCTGTACTCCATACCCGCCGGACGCTGGAACGGGGAGGACGTGGACTTTGCCGCCGAGTTCCTGCCGCGCGTGGCAAAGGTTCCAGCACCCGAATGGGAGGCGCTCGCCGGGGAGTTCACGCTGGAGGCGTTCAACCCCGAGGAATGGGCTGACACCGCCGCGGCGCTGGGCGTGCGGTACATGACCATCACCACCAAGCACCACGACGGGTTCTGCCTGTGGCCCACGGCCCAGACGGATTTCCACATCGGCAACACCCCCTCCGGCCGCGACGTCCTGGCGGAGCTTATCGCCGCCTACGAGGCACGCGGCATCGACGTGAACTTCTACTACTCGGTGCTGGACTGGCACCACCCGGACTGGCGCTTTGCCCTGGAAACGGCCGGGGACGAGACGGCCTTCGCCCGCTACCTGGACTTCGCCATGGCCCAGCTGGAGGAGCTGGCCACACGCTACCCCTCCGTGAAGGCCTTCTGGTTTGACGGCACCTGGGACGAATCCGTGAAGCGCAACGGCAAGTGGACCTGGGAGGTGGAGCAGCGGCTGAAGGAATTGGTCCCCGGCGTCGTGGTGAACTCCCGGCTGCGCGCCGACGATCTGGGCGCCCGGCATGTGGATTCCAACGGGGCCCTGATGGGCGATTACGAAAGCGGCTACGAGCGCCGGCTGCCCGATCCCTGGGACACCTCCGTGGCCGAGCGCGACTGGGAGGCCTGCATGACCATCCCCCAGGCCAGCTGGGGCTACCACCGCGGCGATTGGGCGGCCGCCACGCTCAAACACCCCGCGGATCTGGTGGAGATGTTGGTGCACTGCACCTCGCTGGGCGGGAACTTCCTGCTGAACTTCGGCCCGCGCGGGGATGGCTCGCTGCAGCCGGTGGAGGTCGGCATCGCCCGTGCTGTGGGTGCGTGGCTGGCGGAGAATGGCGAGGCCGTCTACGGCTGCGGCCATGCCGAGGGTTGGACCTATCCGGGATGGGGCTACTACACGGCGGCCGCGGACGGCACGGTGTACGCCGTCGTCACCCGCCGCCCGGCCTCGGGCCGGATCACGCTGGCGCTGCCACCGGGGATGTCGTTGGCCGGGCACCGCGCACTGGGGCCCACCTCCGCGGGCTGCGCGGCGCGCACGCTGTCCGAATCCACTGTGGAGTTCGACCTGTCCGGCTGCGGCGCCGGGGTCCTCGCCTTCGCGCTGGACCCGGTCTTGGCAACTGGTCCGGCGGCCCTGCGCGAGCCCAACCCGGATGTGCTGGTGTAGCAGCGTGGCCACCGTGCCCACCATCAGGGCCGTGGCCGCGGCGGCCGGCGTATCCACGGCGACCGTGTCCAATGTGCTCTCCGGGCAGGTGGGCCGGGCCTCCCGCGCGGGCTTTTCGACGACGACGGCGGCAAAGGTGCACGCCGCCGCGGCCGCCCTGGGCTACCGGCCCAACCAGGCGGCCAAGGCCATGCGGACGGGGCGCACCGGCACGATGCTGCTGTCGCTGACCATGCTCAGTTCGGATCCGTGGGCGCGGGCCATGGTGGACGCCGTCCAGCAGGCCGCTGCAGCCGCGGGGATCACTGTGCTGATCATGGCGGACGGCAGCTGGAGCTCCGTGCTGGACACCCACCGCGCCGACGCCATCTTCCTTGATGCCGTCGCACCCGCCGAGCGCCGGCTGGTCAGGTCCCTGGCCGCCGCCGGCACATCGCTGGTGGTCTTCGATGAAACGCTGGAACCTGACGGATTTGATGTGGTGCGCTCCGATGCGCTCCCCGGCTGCGCCATGGTGGTGGAGCATCTGCTGCGCTCGCATGGCTCGGTGGCGGCGCTGGTTCCGGCTCCCGGCGCAACCTCCCGCCAGATCCACCCGCTGCAGCCGTCCAGATTGGAGCCGTACCGGCAGGTGATGGCGGAGGCGGGCGTACAGGTCCGGGAGCGGGACGTGGCGGTCTTCGACGGCACACCCGTGGGCGCCTTTGCCCGCGCCACGGCCCTGCTGCAGGGACCGGACCGGCCCACTGCCCTCTACGCGAGCACCGACTTTGCCGGGATCCAGGCCGTCCGTGCCGCCGAAAGGCTGGGCCTGGTGGTGGGGGAGGATGTGCACATTGCCAGCATCGGCAACACTCCCGAGGGCGCCCTCATGTCGCCGTCGTTGACCTCCGCCGGGCCGGCGGACCTCTTCGCCCAGGTGGCCGCCCGGCTGGTGGCGCGGGCCCGCGACGCCAGCCTCCCGCCGTCGCTCCTGGACTTCCCTTGGGAGCTGAACGTGCGCACCTCCGCTCCCTAACCCACCCACCCTTCCGCGAACAAGCAGCACAGGACAGTGTGCGGGCCCACCACTCTCCTGTGCTGCTCGTTCGCGGGGGCCGGTTGTCTGGTGAGCGTACCGGCCCGGGCGCGGCGGCTGTAGAGTCTGAGCTACCAATGCTCCAACGCTGCAGCGAAGGTGATCCCGCCGCGCAGCCGTGAACCCGTGAAGGGCTGGATTTATGCGATATGTAGTAGGTTTCAGGCCCGATGAGCGCGGTGGGGACGCCATCGCACTGGCCGCCGTGATTGCCAAGACCCAGGGCGCCACCTTGGACATCGTGTTCGTCGTGGGCAAGGACGCACCCTATGTGGCCCTGAACCCGGACGGCAACCGCGTGGATGCGGCCGAACAGCGCGTCCTGACCGCCAAGCGGGAGGCCATGCGGCTGGTCCCGGTGGGGCTTCCGGCAACCTTCCACGTACGCTCCGCCGAATCCCTGGCCGCCGGACTGATCGAGGCCGCCAGGGAGTTCTCCGCACGCCTGATTGTGGTGGGTGCCGCCAGCAACGGGTTGTTCAAGCGTTTCACCGTGGGCAGCGTGGCCAATGCCCTGCTGCACGCCTCGCCTGTGCCGGTGGCGCTGGCCCCGCGCGGCTACAACCGCAAGGCCGCGTTGAGCCGCCTGACGGTGATGACTGGCACCCGCGAGGGATGGCACGCCGTCGTTCAGGTCGGCGTGCATGCGGCGTCCCGGCGCAATGTGCCGCTGCGGCTGGTCTCCATCCTCGAGCTGGACCAGCTGGAACAGGGCGAATACGATCTGGACAATCCGCTCAGCCCGGCCCGCCAGCACGTCAACACGGCGCTCAGCGAGGCGGCTGCTGAGCTGCCCGAAGGCTCCGTCACCGTCACGGCCGCGCACGGGCGCACCATCGAGGAGGCCATCGATTCGATCGGCTGGAAGGCCGGCGAGCTGGTGATTGTTGGATCCAGCCGGTTGGCGGAGAAGAACAAGATTTTCCTGGGCCCGACGGCGAACAAGATCCTGCGCGCCCTGCCGGTGCCGATGGTCGTGGTTCCCCGCGACTTCGAGCGCCTCGACGACTAGGTGACAGTTATCGCACATTCCGAGGCGTTTTTTGCGCGATAGCTGTCACCCAGTTGGGGTGGGTGGCGGGGTGGGTCAGGCCTGAAGGAACGCGTCGCTGAAGAGCAGTTGGAGGCCCTCGGCCATGGTCGGGTGGCTGATGACGGCGTCGCGCACACGCTGGTAGGGCAGCCCGCCCAGCATCGCCATCTGGACAACGGCGATGGCCTCGCTGGATTCATGGCCCAGCAGCGCCGCGCCCAGAATCAGATCGGTGCCGCGTTCGACGACGGCCTTCCAGACGCCGTCGAGCTCGCCCACGGTGCGGGCCCGGGGGATGGCGGCGACGGGCATCGTCGCCACCCGGATGTCCAGTCCGGCAGCCCCGGCCTCGGCCTCGGACAGGCCCACGCGGCCCAGCTCCGGGGTGGTGAAGACGCTGTAGGGGATCAGCCGGTCCCGGGTGCTCAGTGAGCCGCCGGCCAGATTGGCTTTGAGGATCCGGTAGTCGTTCCACGAGGCGTGGGTGAACTGCGGGGTGCCCGCCACATCTCCGGCGGCCCAGACGCCGTCGGCGGTGGTGCGCAGCTGGTCGTCGACCGCCACAAACCCGCGTTCGGTCAACTCGACGCCGGCAGCTTCCAGCCCCAGCTCCGCCGTGACGGGGGTCCGGCCCACGGCGACCATCAGCTCCTCGGCCGTGACGGTGCCGCCCGAGGCCAGGGCGGCCGCCACGGTGCCATCGCCCGCCCGCTCGATCCGCACCGCTTCCTCGCCCAGTAGCAGGGTGGTGCCGGCGGCGCGGAAGCCGTCCTCCACCGCGGCGGCTACATCGGCATCCTCGCGGGGGAGCAGCGAGGCGGCGCGCTGGATGACAGTCACAGCCAGTCCCATGGTGGCCAGCATGCTGGCGTACTCGGAGCCGATGTAGCCGCCGCCCAGGATGATGATGGAGCGCGGCAGCCGCTCCAGGGCCAGGATGGAATTGCTGTCCAGAACGTTGGCCCCGGCCAGCCCCTCGATGGGCGGATGGAACGGGACCATGCCCGTATTGACCACCACATTGGTGCCGCGCAGCGTGCGCCGGCCGCCGTCGTCGAGCGCCACCTCCACGGTGCGCTCACCAACAAAACGCGCCTGGCCGATGACCAGGTCCATGCCCGAGGCCAGAAAGGCCTTGCGCTGGCCGGCCACCATGGTGCCCACCACGTCCTCCTTGCGGGCGCGCAGCAGATCCACGTCAATGACGGGGGTGCCGGCGGCGGCGATGCCAAAATCCGCGGCGCGGGACATGGTTTTCAGCAGCCGGGCGCTGTTGACGAGCGTCTTGGTGGGAATGCAGGCGACATTGATGCAGGTGCCGCCGATCATTCCGCGTTCCACCATGGCGACGGATTGGCCTGCTGCGGCCAGATCCATGGCCAGGGATTTGCCGGCCTTCCCGCCGCCGACCACCAGGAGATCAAAGTCTTCGACACCCATGCCAAGGTCCCTCCACTTCCGTCCGCACCGGACGCCCGCACCGGACCGTGCGGACCCGGTGCGTCCAAGCGTACTGCTAGGCCGAAATGCCCGCCCGGCGCAGCAGCACCATCTTGCGGTAGCTGTGCAGCATGTCCACCGTCAACAGCGCCAGAGCAACCCAGACGATGATGAAGCCCATCCACTGGGCCGCACCCATCTGCTCGCCCAGCACGGCAACGGCAATGATGAACTGGATCACCGGGGCAAGGTACTGCAGCAGGCCGATGGTGGTCATCGGCAGCCGCGAGGCGGCGGCGCCGAACATCACCAGAGGCACAGCAGTGATGACCCCCGAGGCCGCCATCAGCCAGAAGTGGCCCGCGCCGAGCGTCGCCAGAGTGGCCTCGCCGTTCACGCTCAGGAACACGAGGGTGGCGGCGGCGAAGGGCGCCAGCACGGCGGTTTCGATGCTCAGGCTGGACGTCGGATCGACCTTAGGCCCCACCTTCTTCTTCACGAAGCCGTAGAGGCCGAAGCTGAAGGCCAGCACCAGGGCAATCCAGGGCAGCTTCCCGTAGCTGATGGTGAGGATGACGACGGCGGTGGCCCCGATGCCCACGGCCGCCCACTGCAGCGGGCGGAGCTTTTCCTTCAGGACCAGCACGCCCAGCAGCACCGAGACCAGCGGATTGATGAAGTAGCCCAGCGAGGCCTCGATGGCCTGGCCGGTGGTGACGCCATAGGTGTAGGTCAGCCAGTTCACGGTGAGCAGTACGGCGGCAACGGCCAGCAGACCGAGCACCTTGCGGTCGCGGATGGCGGCCGTGAACTTGCCCCAGCCCCGGGTGGCGGTGAGCAGTGCAGCGCAGAAGACGAGCGAGAAGACGATGCGGCTGGCGACGATTTCCACGTTGCCGGCCGGGCTCAAAACGATGAAGTACAGGGGCAGCACACCCCAGATGCCGTAGGAGGCGATGCCATACAAGGCCCCCGTGGTGGATTCGCTGCGGCGCGGGCGCCGTCCGGAGGTAAGGGGCATGGCTTTGAGGTCTGTATCGCGGGCTGGCACAGGATCCATAACAGCACGCTCCGCACGGCTATTCCAGTGCCACCCTGTGATGTGTGGCACCGGAACGGCCGCGCCGGCGGCGCATGGACCGGCGGGTGCCTAGAACACCGACTGGACGTTGCCCACCAGAGTGGGGACGTTGGCGGCACCGTTGGACTGGTAGCCCAGCAGTTTGATCGGATTGGTGCCGTTGGCCGTGATTGACAGGTTCGACAGGGCGTTGCCGGTCAGCATCCACACATTGGCGCCGTGGTTGTTGGCCTTGATGTTGGTGTACCAGAGCGTGTTGCCGGTGAAGGTCGGCGGCAGCAGACCGTCGACGACGACGCCGGAGCCCGGGTCGGTGCTGGCGCCGCCGATGGGGAACGCCGCATTGGACGTCCAGCGGGGGCCGCCGCTGCCGTTGCTGTGGTTGAACGTGTTGCCGACCACCGCACCGTGGTTCCAGTTGTCGGAGCTCTGGGCGCCGTACGGGCTGGTCTTGGCGTAGGCGTAGTAGGCGCCGTAGCAGTTCACCGCCACATTGGAAGTGGTGGTGAGGTTGCCCGAGCTGTTCCAGATGGCCAGCCGGTTGGTGCTGAAGATGTTGTTGGCCAGCAGGCAGTACTCGGCGCGGTCGGTGAAGGAGACGCCGAAGTAGCAGCTGTGGAAGTTGTTGCCCTCCACGTGGCCTCGGTAGGAGAAGTAGTCGTCACTGGTGGAACCGGTGACGGCGACACCTGCGCCAAGCCAGAAGTTGAAATCGCAGTCCAGCACCCGGAAGTCGGTGCAGCGGACCAGCCGTACGGCGGTGTGGGCAAAGTTGGCTGCGGCGTTGAGAGGATCCGCCGTGCGCCCCTGGAAGGTGATGCCGCGCAGCGTGATGCCGATTTTGGATGTGGCGGTGAACGCACCGATGCCATCCCCGGCCACGGTCACGATGGCGCCATTGCCCTCGATGAGGGTGTTGTGGGGGAGGTCGACGGCGGCTTCCAGGGTGTAGGCCGCCCCTGCCACCAGTTGGACCTGGGGTGTGGCGGCAAGCGTTGCGGCCCAGTCATCCCCGGGGGAGAGCACCGGAAGTGCGCCGGTGGCACTGTCCTGGGCCCGGGCGGCGGGGGCCGCGGCGAGGCCGGCCAGAACGCCGAAACCGGCGGCCCCGGCGCCGGCAAGGAGGCCGCGCCGGCGGATGGGTGATGCCGATGCTTCAGTGGTGGGACGTGACATATGGGATCTCCTTGTAACAAAAGAGCTGCTCATCCAAAGTGCTCTATTGTGATGCAGAATACATGCCAGCGAGCATCAGTGCTCACTGGCTATCGCTTTGTGACAGCGCGTTCCGATGCCGGGGGAGCCCGGGCATGGAGCCGTCCGATTCCTCCCACGATCATGGAGTTTTGATGCAGCCGAGCCGTCTCTTTCAGCTGGCGCTTGCCCTGTGCGCAACAGCCGTCGCAGCACTGTTGGCGGGCATGCTGGCGGCCGCCCCCGCCCGCGCCGGCGTCACGTCCACCGCGGCCGTCGTGCTGGACGGCGCCGAGCTGGTCAACATGCCCATCCTCAACTCCTCCTGCTACCCCAGCGGCACCTTGGCGTCCTACAAGACCATCGTCTTCACCACCGGCGGCCCCGGAACCGGGAGCTTCCGGGCCGATGTCACGGCCTCGGGCGGTTCGGTGCTGGCGGCGCTCTACGACGGCATCTTCCTCCCGGCCAATACGGTGGCCCACTGTTCCCTGCGCAGCGTCAACGCCGCCGACGGCGCCACCTCTTCACTGCAGTGGACGGCGCCGGAGGGGACCCGGACGTGGACGCTCGTGCTCTACACCACCGCGGGAGGCGGTGCGGTGAGTGCGAATGCCGCCATCACCAGCTACGGCACCGTCAGCATCGAGGGACGGCCGCTGGAGGTCTTCACCCCGGTACTGGCCGGCGGCACCGAGGGAACCCCCTACTCGGCCGCGGTGGCCAGCATCAACGGTGTGGCACCGTACAGGTACTCCGCTGCGGGCCTGCCGGGCGGGCTGTCGATCGACGCCGCCACGGGGGCCATCACCGGAGTGCCGACGGCGGTGGGCAGCTTCACCGCCGCCATCACCGTGGCGGATTCCTCCGCCGTGCCGCTGACGGCCACGCGGAACCTTGCGCTCGCGGTCGCGCCCGGTCTGGCGCCGTCGCCCACGCCCACGGCGACGGCGACGGCGACGGCCACGCCGTCGGGCGCCCCCGAGGCCGGAACCGCCACGTCAGCAGCCAGCGACGCGGCGGGCGGAGCAGCCGGCGGATCGGCCTCGACCGGGGCCGTTTCGCCAAGCACTTCAGCTGCGGCCGGCGACGGCATGGCCAATACCGGGTTCGGCGGCTCCCTGGCGCTGCTGGCCGGTGCGGTGGTCCTGGGGATCGGCGTCGTCGTGGTCGGTTTCCACCGCCGCCGCCAGCCCACAGGCGCCCACCGCTGAGCGGAGGCGGGGCTGCTTAGCTGAGGCTTTGCTCACCTTGGCTTAGCGCTGTCCGGGCAGACAATCTAGACTGGGCGGTGGTGCCGGAGCCCACTCCTTGCATCGCTCCTGATTTGGTCCGCGCGTCAGCGGTGGGCCCGACAGTTCGGAAGGACTCACCCTTGTCTAGCTCGACATCCGCCCGCCCGTTCCGCGTTGCCATCATTGGCTCTGGTCCTGCCGGCGTCTATGCCGCCGACATCCTGACCAAATCGCAGGAGGTCGCCGGCGGTGACGTGGAGGTCAGCATCGACCTGTTTGAGTCCTACCCGGCCCCGTACGGCCTGATCCGCTATGGCGTGGCTCCGGACCACCCGCGCATCAAGGGCATCGTGAACGCCCTGCACAAGGTGCTGGACCGCGGCGACATCCGCTTCTTCGGCAATGTCACCTACGGCCGCGACCTCACGCTCAGCGATGTCCGGGCCTGCTACGACGCCGTCATCTTCGCCACCGGTGCGATCAAGGATGCGGATCTGAACATTCCCGGCATTGAGCTGGAGGGCTCCTACGGTGGAGCCGATTTCGTCTCCTGGTACGACGGGCACCCGGATGTGCCGCGCGAGTGGCCGCTGGAGGCGAAGGAGATTGCGGTGCTGGGCAATGGCAACGTGGCGCTGGATGTGGCCCGGGTGTTGTCCAAGCACGCGGACGACCTGCTCGTCACCGAGATCCCGGAGAACGTCTACGCGGGTCTGAAGAAGTCCCCGGTGACGGATGTGCATGTCTTTGGCCGCCGTGGCCCGGCCCAGGTGAAGTTCACCCCGCTGGAGCTGCGCGAGCTGTCGCATTCCAAGGATGTGGACATCGTGCTGTACCCGGAGGACTTTGAGTTCGATGAGGCCTCGGATGAGGCGATCCGGACCAACAACCAGGTCAAGACGATGGTGAACACGCTGACCAACTGGCTCGTGGAGCAGCCCGACCACCACGGCACCCCCGGCGAGGGCTCCGCCTCGCGCCGCCTGCACCTGCACTTCCTGCACACCCCGGTGGAGATCATCGGTGAAGACGGCAAGGTTGCCGGCATCAAGTTCGAGCGCAATGAGCTCGACGGCACGGGCAACGCCCGCGGCACCGGCGAGTTCATCGACTACCCGGTCCAGGCCGTCTACCGCGCCATTGGCTACTTCGGTTCCGAGCTGCCCGAGCTGGAATTCGACGCCCGCCGCGGCGTGCTGCCCAACGTCGCAGGCCGCGTGCTGGACACCGATGGCAACCCCATCCAGGGCATCTACGCCACGGGCTGGATCAAGCGCGGTCCGGTGGGCCTGATCGGCCACACCAAGGGCGACGCCCTGGAGACCATCGGCTGCCTGCTGGAGGACCGGCTCAGCCTGCCCGCCGCCGAGCGCCCGGGCGAGGACGAGGTGGTCAAGCTGCTGGAATCCCGCGGCGTCGACTACACCACCTGGGAGGGCTGGCTGAAGCTGGATGCGCACGAGAAGGCGCTGGGCGAGGCCTGGACCGCAGAGAACGACGGCGGGCCGGCGCGCGAGCGCGTGAAGGTGGTGCCCCGCGAGGGCATGATTGAGGCATCCCGAGGCTAATCGGAGCTAGACGGCCGGTTCCCGGACGCTCTGCATCCGGGAACCGGCCGGTCCCGCCGCACGGGCGGACGCGAATTAACGGGTGCGGAAGCCTGATCCATCCAAATTAAGCGCTGATTGTCTCACCATGTAAGACAAACCAGCCTTTTGGGCAGCAGGCTCCTTGGCCCTCCCGCTACGGTCTATTGGTTACTTTTAGACTGCCGAGCGGATTACATGAACCTGTTGCGCACCAAATCCATTGAACGTTCCATCGCTGATGCGGACGAGCCCGGACGCACCCTCAAGCGGACGCTGAGCACCTGGGATCTGATGATCATGGGCATTGCCGTGGCCGTCGGAGCGGGGATCTTCTCCGTCGGCGCGAAGGCCGCGGCCTTCAACGCCGGCCCGGCCGTCACCATCTCCTTTGTGCTGGCCGCGGTCACCTGCGCGCTGGCCATCATGTGCTACGCGGAATTCGCCACGGCAATCCCCGTTGCCGGCAGCGCCTACGTCTTCACCTACGCCACCATGGGCGAGCTGCTGGCGTGGATCATTGGCTGGAACCTGGTCCTGGAACTGCTGATGGCCGCCGCCGTGATCGCCAAGTACTGGGGCGTCTACCTCAGCGACTTCCTGCAGGCGGTGAACGTCAACATCCCGGCCGAAATCG
Source organism: Arthrobacter sp. 35W (assembly GCF_000482545.1). Taxonomy (GTDB): domain Bacteria; phylum Actinomycetota; class Actinomycetes; order Actinomycetales; family Micrococcaceae; genus Specibacter. The sequence goes on along the minus strand of NZ_KI519455.1, from coordinate 394,595 downwards.
CCCTGGGGCCCGTCACCATGTACTGGGGTCCGCTGATCGTCGTCGCCGTCTTCACCACCGTGCTGGTGCTGGGCACCAAGCTGTCGGCCCGCATCAACAACGTCTTCACCATCATCAAGATCGCCATCGTGCTCTTCGTGATCGTGGCCGGCTTCTTCTTCGTCAAGGCGCAGAACTACGTGCCGTTCATCCCGGCCTCCCAGCCGGCCGATGACACAGGCGTCAGCTGGACGGTGCAGCCGTTCCTGTCCTTCCTCAGTGGCGCCAACCCGTCCGTCTACGGCTTCAGCGGGCTGATCTCCGGTGCCGCGCTGGTGTTCTTCGCCTTCATCGGGTTCGACGTCGTGGCCACCAGCGCCGAAGAGGTCAAGAACCCCAAGAAGACGCTGCCCCGCGGCATCTTCGCCGGCCTCGCCGTCGTCACCGTCCTGTACATCCTGGTGACGCTGGCCGTCACCGGCATGGTGCCCTACACGGAGCTCGCGCAGCAGAAGGATCCGTCGCTGGCGACGGCCTTCCACCTCGTCGGTGCCGACTGGGCCGTCGTCGTGATCTCCCTGGGCTCGCTGATCGGCCTGACCACTGTGATCATGGTGCTCCTGATGGGCCTGGCCCGCGTGACGATGGCGATGAGCCGCGACGGGCTGCTGCCCCGCTCCCTGAGCAAGACCAGCGACAAGCGCAGCACCCCGGCCCGCCTGCAGATCATCTGCGGCGTGGTGGTGGCCGTGGTGGCCGGCTTCACCCCGGTGGAGCTGCTGGGCGAGATGATCAACATCGGCACGCTCTCCGCATTCGTGATGGTCAGCGTGGGCATCCTGGTGCTGCGCCGCAAGCGCCCGGACCTCAAGCCCGCCTTCAAGGTGCCCTTCGGCCCGGTGATCCCCGTGCTGTCCGCCGCGCTGTGCCTGTACCTGATGTTCAACCTGGCCACGCTGACCTGGCTGTTCTTCGCCATCTGGCTGGCCGTCGGCCTGGCGTTCTACTTCGCCTACGGCTACCGGAACTCCCGCCTGCGCAAGGAAGAGGCAGCAGAGAAGGCTGGCGCCGCCGATTCAGCCGCGACAGCCTCGGAGCAGCAGGTCCCGGAGTTCGACGCCGTCTAGCCTTCCGGCCCAACTGGGTGACAGTTATCGCACGTTCCGAGCCTCGGAGTGTGCGATAGCTGTCACCTACTTGGGTTAAGGGGCGGCGTGCATGCCCTATACGGAGCTGCGCTCCACAGGGGGGCAGTGCACCTTCACTGCGGTGTCGGCCGGGGATTCGTCCAGACCCAGCAGCATCCTCACGCCCGCGGCGCCCAGTTCGTAGTGGGGCAGCGAGACCGTCGACAGTGGGGGGCGCAGGTGCGCGGCAATGACTTCCTGGTTGTCAAAGCCCACCACGGCCATGTCGCCCGGGATGGACAGGCCGTTCTCACGCAGGCCATCGTAGAGGCCCATCGCCATTCGGTCGTTGTAGCAGTACACAGCGGTGACGCCGCGCTTCAGAAGCTCTTCGGTTGCCCCGTATCCGCCTTCCTGGTCGGGGTAGGCCTCGAGCACCAGGGACTCGTCAAACGGAATTCCCTCCGCTTCCAAAGCCTCCCTGTATCCCTGCAGGCGTCCGTCCTTGGCGGGCGCCGGCGTCGTGGCATTGATGAAGGCGATCCGGCGGTGGCCGTTGCGGAGCAGGATGTCCGTGGCTGACCGGCCGCCCTGGACTTCATCCGGGATCACGGCACGTGCATCGGGCTCCGTTGAGAAGCAGTTCACCAAGACGAAGTCCGACTCGCGCAAAGAGGCGGGGACAGCTGTGGCACGGTGGAACCAGGTTGAGTAGAGGATGCCGCGCACCTTGTATTCGAGCATCATGGCGATGGCGTCCGTTTCCAACTCGCCATTGCCCTCGGTGTTGGCGATCAGGAGGGCGTATCCGTGTTTCCACGCCTCATCCTGGGCGCCATGGATGATCTGGCCGGCGAAGGGGGTGGTGGCGATGGCATCGGCAACCAACCCGATGAACCTGGAGCTGCCGCTGACAAGGGTCTGGGCCATGGCATTGGGCCGGTAGCCCAGGTCCCGGATGGCGTCCCGCACCCGGTTGCGGGTGTCAGCGGCGATTCGGGCGCCCTTTTTCTTGTTGACAATGAGGGAGACGGTGGCCGTGGAGACGCCGGCGGCTTCCGCGACCTGCCGCAGGGTGACGGGATGGGCGCGCGCGGGCTGCACTGTGGATGCGGCCGCAGCCATAGGCGTGCCCGGATCATTCTCCATCGAATTCATCTTCCCTCCCTCAGGAGTATATCCGTCTGTTATCGAGGCCATTACTTGTTTGCCCCGCTCTCCAGACCCTGGATCATCGCCTTGTTCAGCACAAGGAAAACCAGCAGCAGCGGGGTGATCGTGACGCAGACGGCGGCAAACGTGGCCGTCCAGTCCGTCTTGCCCATGGCACCGATGTAGTTCTGCAGCCCCAGCGGAATCGTCTTGAGATCCTCCGAAAGGACAAAGGTGTTGGCGAAGATGAAGTCGTTCCAGATGAAGATGCTGTTGACCAGGACGACGGTGACGATCGTGTTGATGGACAGCGGCAGCGTCACCAGGCCGAAGATCCGGTACGGGCCGGCACCGTCCAAGGAGGCAGCCTCATACGTTTCACGCGGAATGTACTCGAAGAATGAGGAGAAGAGGTAGATCGACATCGGCAGAGCGAATCCGGCCAACGGGATGATCATCGATTGGTAGGTGTCGAGCATGTTCACTGCCGAGTAGTCGATGAACAGCGGGACGAGGGCGATCTGCACCGGAACGATGATGCCAATGAGGAACAGTCCGCGGACAAACTTGCTGAATCGGAACCCGAGGACTTGGAGTGCGTAGGCGGCCATCATGCCCAGGAGCACGATGAGCAGGTTCGCGCCCATGGTCACGATGAAGCTGTTGAGGATGTTCTGCCCCAGATTGCCAGTCTCGAAGGCACGTACGTAGTTGTCGAGCGTGATTGCCTTGGGCAGGGCGAACGGATCCCCGGTGGCGAAATCGTGTTCGGTGCGCAGGCTGGTGATGAAAAGCCAGGCGAGCGGGTAGACCTGGACGATGACAATGAGGGCTATCAAGACCCGTGTCAGGGTGGCGGAGAACGTCGCCTTGCGGCGCCGGCGCAAGGGCGGGCCGCTCTCCGTCGGGGTGGTGGCGCGCCGGGTGGTCGGGGCTGCTTGCGCGGTCATGCGTCCGCCTTTCGTTTGAGCATGAAGAGGATGAGTCCGACGGCGACGAGGCACTCGACGACGATGAAGACCGAGATGGTGCTGGCGTAGCCAAAGTCGGTGCTGGTGAAGGCCGTCTTGTACATGTAAGTGGTCAACAGCTCCGAGGATTGTCCGGGCCCGCCATTGGTCATGAGGTAGGGAATGTCGAATCCGCGCAGACCGTAGGTGGTGGCCATGATGGTGGTGGTGATCCAGACAGGCATGATGTGGGGGAAGCGGATCTTGGTGAAGACCTGCCACCGCGAGGCCCCGTCGAGGCGGGCTGCCTCCTCCAGTTCCTGGGGGACGGAGAGCAGGGCCGCGTAGATGATGAGCATGTACAGGCCGGTGAACCGCCAGCCTTCCGGGATCGACACCGCAGCCAGGACCGTGTTGACGTCGGACAGCCAGGCCCGTTCCAACCCACCCAGGCCGATCCAGTCCAGGAGCTGGTTGAGCAGCCCCACAGGGTCAATGGAGTAGATGCGCACGAACAGGAACGCGATGGCCACAGTGGAGATCACGGCCGGCAGCAGGTAGAGGGTTTTGACGACTTCGCGGCCGCGGCGCAGCGAGGCGAGGAGGCTGGCGACGAGCAGGGCACCGCCCAGCTGCAGCACCAGGCAGATGGCCAGATAGCCGAGCGCGTTGAAGAAGGAACGCCAGAAGACGTCGTCGCCGAAGAGCATCCGGGCGTAGTTGGCGAGGCCAACGAATTCCATGTCGCTGATGCCGTTCCAGGAAAAGAAGCTGAGGAACAGGGACTGGAGGATGGGGAACAGCACGGCTGCGCCGTAGAGCAGCAGCGGTGGAAGCAGGAAGATCAGAACAGATAGTCGTGACCTGTTGGGAAGCATGGGAGGGCCTTTCCGGTGGTGGGGGCCGGAGCCCCCACCATTGTGGCTATTTGAAGAACTTCGGGGCGTTCTGCGCGATGGTCTTGTCCATCGTGGTGGTGAACTCCTCGGGTGTGATGTCGCCCTGGACAAGGAGCACGAGCTCCTGCTGCAGCCGGCCGTTGGTCGTCGGGTCGAGCTGGGTGTCCCATGGCATGGCTTGCTGGCCGCCCAGATCCTTGGCCTGGTCGAGGGCCTTCGTGAACAGGGGGGAGGCATTCGCCGGGATCTCGGTCTGTGCATCGACCGTCGGCGAGAGAGCGCCGGTGGCTGCATAGGCCGCGGGGTACTTCTTCAGGGCGAACTTCAGGAAATCGCTGACGAGGGGGTCGTACGTCTTGGCATTCACCGCCATGCCGATGCCGGAGGGGGAGACGTACTCGTTGGCGGCGGTGACGGAGCCCTGGGTGGTGGGGAGGGTGAAGAAGTCGACATCATCGCGGACCGTCGGGTTGAGCTTGTCGGTCGCCAGGCTGGGGAGCTCCCAGGTGCCGATGTTGTACATGGCCGCCTTGCCGGACGTGAACAGGTTCTGGGCATCTGAGTAGCCCTGGGAGGAGAATCCATCCTGGAAGCACTTGGCCTTGCCCAGCGCGGCCATCCACTCCACAGCCTTCTGGCCCGCCGGGTCGGAGAACTTTGCCTCGCCCCTCTTCAGCTTCTGGATGAAGTCCGGTCCGGCAGCTCGGAACGGCTGGTAGGCCATGTACCGCTCCAGGGGCCACTGGTCCTGCCCATTGAGGGCGATCGGCGTGATGCCGGCATTGCGCAGGGACGTGCACATCGCCGGGATGTCATCCAGCGACGTCGGAGCGGCGACGCCGGCCTGCTGCAACAGCTTCTTGTTGTACCAGACGAACTCCAGCTCAAACTGGAACGGGATCATGTACAGGGACCCGTCATCAAAGCGCTGGTAGTCCAGCGCGTTGGACCGGTAGTTGTCGTAGACGCCAAGGTCCTTCAGGAGCTTCTCGGCGTCCACCATCTTGCCCTGCTTTGCCAGCTGCTGGGCGTACGGCGTCGCATCCGTATCAAAGAGTTCAGGGAGCTTGTTCGCCGCGGCCAACGTCTCCAGCTTTTGGATGTAGGAGGGCCGGTCCGGGGTGGTGATCAGATTCAGTTCGAAGCCGGGGTGGTCCTTGGCGTAGTCAGCAGCGATCTGCTTCATGATGTTGATCACCGCGCCGTCAGCGGGGCGGGACAGCAGCCATGAAATCTCGCGCGGCTTGATTTCGCCGGTGGGGTTCACATTGGACGAGCTGGCGGACCCGCCGCCGCCACAGGCGGCCAGGGCGAGGACCGTGGCCGCTGCCACAGCGGCCGTTCGGATCATTTTCATCATGGGGTCAATCTCCTTCGATTGGAACGGAATATGGGTGCAGGTGTTTAGTTGTCGGTGCGCTTGCGTATTTCAAGGTCTGTGATGGTGGCTGAGCCTTCCCCGACGAAGACTCCGATCCGGCCCTGAGGCCGGTCGTAGATGCGGGTGCTCAGTGCCACCTGGCGGTCCACGACGGCGACACAGAGATCGCCGTCGACGACGACTTCGAGGGTGTGTTCGCCGGGGCCGAGGTCGCATGGGCGCTCGAGTTCGATCTCAAACGGTACGTCGCCGGAGACGTTCCACTGCGCGTCGCCGGTGGCTTTCCGAGGCCACCTGTCGAAAACCATGCGGCCGCGCTTGGGTTCCAGACGGATGACGTAGGACTCGTCTCCGTCGGCGCTGGAGCGCAGCAGCAGGCCGCATTCCGTGGTGCCAGCGCCGATCTGCAGAACCGTCTTGGCGTAGAACTGCGAGGGCAGGACCTCCTCGGAGACAAGGGACGAGTACCCGTCCGGAACATCCATCGTTGCCGGGAGGCTGCGGCCAAACGTTGCAGGGATTTCCTCCCAGAAGCTCTCAACCAGTTCCTCCGCCAAGGCGAAGGCCAGTGTTCCGTCGGGATTCTGGCGTGCTTCCAGAACGGACATCGTTCCGGCCCATTGCCAGGCGCCGTCGTCCTGGTTTTCCTCTTTGCTGGCGATCCAGCCAAAGAAGAACCGGCGGCCATCCCGTTCGGCCGTCTTTGAGGCGTAGAAGGCGCGCCCATCGACGCTGTCACGTTCGGGCACCGTCCACGGTCCGGTGGGGCTTTTGGCCATTCGGTAGCGGGTGGTGAAGGATTCCGAGAACTCCGAGTAGACGAGGTACCACCAGTCGCCCCAGGCGAACACGTCCGGGCATTCGTGGGTGATGTACCGCCGCGGATCCCAGAATGGTTCGGTGTGCACCCAGGTCTCCAGGTCGGTGGAAACGCACTGGGCAATGACGCCGCGGCGGCGGTCTGGGCCCGCTGCGTGCCGTGCGGCCAGCAGCATCCGCCACAGTCCGGCCTCCTCATCGCGGAAGACGAAGGGGTCCCGCCAGTCGCCGGACTCGTAGCCTGCCGGCGCACCGAAGGTCAGTTCCGGGTGCTTGACCCAGGTCTGCATTCCGTCGGTGCTGGTGGCCTGCATGACTAGCTGCAGCGGCGCCCCGTCGGAGCCGAGGTGCTGCGGGTTCTGTCCCGTGTAGAACAGGCGGTGGATGCCGTCCTGGTCGCACACGATGCTGCCCGTGTACGCGTTGAAATCGGCATCACTCTCGGAGCCATGGTGCAGGGCAACACCCTGGTCCTCAAACCTGACAAGGTCCTTTGTTGTGACGAGATTCCATGAGGTGCCCGGCTTGGGGTCGCTGCGGACCTCGTGGAGGTAGAAAAGCCAGAACTCACCGTCCTTCTCGAAGGGGATGAGGTCTCCAACCCAGCTGTCTGCGGGTTGGAAGAAAACTGAGCGGTTCATCGGCTCTGGTGTCCATTCTGCTAAAACGTTTGATCGGATCTAAAAGTATCGTGCGTCACACAACTGGTCAAGCGTTTTAGCAAAGTTTGTTTTCCGTTCCCGGGGACCGCTCCAGAAAAGCGTTAGGGGTGCACCGCTCCCTTGGGGTCCACATCAGGTGTCGGGTGATTAAACGCTTGACCACAGCGAGGAAGTCGCATTATCGTCCTGTGTACCGATGAGCCGCTGCGAGCTTGGACAGCGCGGCACGGCATGGCCGTGATCATCGGTTCGTGTTCTTCACCCGGGAAAAAGTGCGGCGTTGGCTGCAAAACCTTGTCGATGCCATTTCCCGTCAATGTGCCTCCATCACCGCCGAATGCTTGAGAGGAAACCACTTCATGACCTACGAGATCTCGCGACGCACTGTCCTGCACGGGGCAGGAGCCGGGGCACTTGCCCTTTTCATGGGCGGCGCGGTGCCCATTGCCGCGCACGCCCAGACCTCCCTTCGGGCGGTCTACCACATGACCCCACCCTCCGGCTGGCTGTGCGACCCGCAGCGTCCGGTGTACACCAACGGCGCCTATCAGCTCTATTACCTGCACTCCGGGCAGAACAACGGCCAGGGCGGCTGGGACCACGCGACGACCACAGACGGGGTGGCCTACACGCACCACGGCGTAGTGATGCCCCTGCAGCCCGACTTCCCGGTGTGGTCGGGGTCCGCCGTCGTCGACACCGCCAACACTGCCGGCTTCGGTGCCGGGGCGGTGGTCGCACTCGCGACCCAGCCGACCGATGGGATCCGCAAATATCAAGAGCAGTACCTCTACTGGTCGACCGACGGTGGCTCCACCTTCACAGCCCTGGCCGACCCGGTGATCATCAACACCGACGGTCGCACGGCCACGACAGCCGCCGAGATTGAAAACGCAGAGTGGTTCCGCGACCCCAAGATCCACTGGGACGCGGCACGCGGCGAATGGGTGTGCGTGATTGGACGGGCACGCTACGCGGCCTTCTACACCTCGCCGAACCTGCTGGATTGGCAGTGGAAATCCAATTTTGACTACCCGAACCATGCTCTTGGCGGAATTGAATGCCCAGATCTGTTCGAGATGACCGCTGGCGATGGCACGCGGCACTGGGTGTTCGGGGCGAGCATGGATGCCTACAGCGTCGACCTGCCGATGACCTACGCCTATTGGATGGGTTCCTGGAACGGCACCACGTTCACCGCCGGTGACCTCACACCGCAGTGGCTCGACTGGGGATGGGACTGGTACGCGGCCGTGACGTGGCCGTCGCACGAAGCGCCAGAGACAAAGCGCCTCGCCATCGCATGGATGAACAACTGGAAGTATGCAGCCCGCGACGTACCCACCGATGCATCCGACGGGTACAACGGGCAGAACTCCATCGTGCGGGAACTGCGGCTCGAGTCCCAGCCTGGCGGCCGGTACGGCCTGCTCAGCACTCCGGTCCCGGCGCTCGCGGGATACGCCACCGCAGCCACCACGATCCCAGACCGCACCGTCTCGGGAAGCTCGTTGCTTCCGTGGACCGGGCGCGCCTACGAGCTCGAGTTCGACGTCTCGTGGGACACAGCGGCGAACGTCGGCGTCTCGGTCGGCCGGTCCTGGGACGGTTCCCGCCACACAAACATCGGCAAGTATGGAAACGAGCTGTACGTCGACCGCGCGCCGTCGAACCAGAGCGGCTTCTCGCTCGTGCCCTACACGCGTGCTGCCGCGCCCATCGACGCCAACGCACGATCGGTCCACCTGCGCATCTTTGTCGATACGCAGAGCGTCGAGGTGTTCGTGAACGCCGGTCACACAGTTCTTTCGCAGCAAGTGCATTTCGCCGACGGCGACACCGGGATCTCCTTCTACACCGATGGCGGCCCCGCCACCTTCACCGGAATCACCATCCGCGAGTTCGGCACCCCCAGCTAGCAGCCCAGCTCTGTGCCCAACTGGGTGACAGTTATCGCACGATCCGGGCCTCGGAATGTGTCATAAGTGTCACCCAGTTGGGGTTAAGGGGCGGCGTGCGCGGCCATCCACTCGACCAGGGGGCGCAATTGGGTCCAGAGCGCTGCAACTTCCCCCTGGGCGGCGGGGCTGTCCATCCAGCCGGGTTGGCCGAGCATCACGGCAGCGGAGAGGGATTTGTGCTTGAGCAGTTCCGCCCGCGGGTGCTCCTTGTCGAAGCCGCGGGGGACGGTCTTGAGCATTTCGCCCTCGATCCTGAAACCGGCCTGCGCCACGGCGTCGACGACGTCGGCCAGTTCGACGCCGCTGACCGGGGCGTCGACGGCGGAGCGGTAGCGGGCCAGCTGGGCGGGGGAGTACGAGTGGCAGCCGGCACCCACCAATAGGCCATCGGCACTGATCTGCAGGTAGTAGCCCAATCCCTCGTGGTTCGCGGCGAACGCGCCCTGGGCCGTCTTGTAGGGGGACTTGTCGGCTGAAAAGCGGATGTCGCGGTTGGGGCGGAAGATCTTCGCGGGGCCGAACTCCGGCTCCAGCCCGGCAAACAGGGTCTCCAGAGGCCCCCGCACGGCGCCGTCGTACACATCCTTGTGCTCCAGCCACCACTCCCTGTTGTTGTTCTCCTCCAGCTCGGCGTAGAAGGCCATGGCTGCGGCGGGGATTCCGGTGAAAGTGTCCATGGGTGGATCCTACGGAGCGGCGAGTGCGCATGCCAGCACGGGCCGGGGGTCTGTGGACAATGGCGTTAAATGCCGCTGGCCGAGCCCGTCGGGACCAAGTGCGCGGGGCACCGGGTCTCGACGAGCTCGACCAGCGGGATGAAGCGGTGGGGAGCGTTTGGGTGGGCCCACAAACGCGAGGGCCCCCAAGCGAGCGTGCGAGCTTGGGGAGCGTTTGGGGACTAGCCCAGGTTGGCCCGCAGCTTGGCGCCGAGCTCGGCGTCAACGTTGGTCCAGTATGCGATGGCGCGCTCCTTGATGTCGGCATCCTGCACGCCGCCCACGGCACCGGTGATGGTGTCCAGGAAGCGGGCGCGGGCGCCGTCGTCGAACACCTCGCGGTACAGCGTGCCGGCCTGGCCGAAGTCGCTGTCCTCGGAGTGCAGGGAGTGGGCGGACAGCGTCAGGGCGCCGTCGTTCTCCCAGCCGCCACCGGGGGTGGTGGGCTCAACGGCAGCGGCGCCGCCCTTGGAGTTGGGGGCGTAGACCGGGGTGGACGCGGAGTTGAAGTGGTAGCGTCCCTGGCCGGCCTGGCTGTAGTTGTGCACCTCGTTCTTCGGGGCGTTCACCGGCAGCTGGGCGTGGTTGGTGCCCACACGGTAGCGGTGTGCATCCGCGTAGGAGAAGATGCGGGCCTGCAGCATCTTGTCCGGGGAGGCGGCGATGCCGGGCACAAAGTTCGACGGCGCAAACGCGGCCTGCTCGATCTGCGCGAAGTAGTTCTCCGGGTTCTTGTCCAGCGTCATGGTGCCGACGTGGATCAGCGGGTAGTCCTTCTTGGACCAGGTCTTGGTCAGGTCGAAGGGGTTGAAGCGGTAGTCCTTGGCATCCTCGTACGGCATGACCTGCACGTGCAGCTCCCAGGAGGGGAAGTTGCCGGCTTCGATGTTCGTGTAGAGGTCGCGGATGTAGTAATCGGCATCCGAACCGGCCAGGGTTGCGGCCTCTTCGCCGCTCATGGCGGACACGCCCTGGTTGGTGTGGAAGTGGTACTTGACCCAGAAGCGCTCGCCGGCGGCGTTGATCCACTGGTAGGTGTGCGAGCCGTAGCCCTGCATTTCACGCCAAGAGGCCGGCAGGCCGCGGTCGCCCATCAGCCAGGTCACCTGGTGCGCGGACTCGGGGGAGAGGGTCCAGAAGTCCCACTGCATGTCGGCGTCGCGCAGGTTGGAGCCCGGCAGGCGCTTCTGGGAGTGGATGAAGTCCGGGAACTTGATGCCGTCGCGGATGAAGAACACCGGGGTGTTGTTGCCAACGAGGTCGTAGTTGCCCTCGGTGGTGTAGAACTTCACGGCGAAGCCGCGGGGGTCGCGCCAGGTGTCGGGGGAGCCCTGCTCGCCGGCCACGGAGGAGAAGCGGATCAGCATCTCGGTCTCAACACCGGGCTGGAACAGTGCGGCCTTGGTGTAGGTGGACACATCCTGGCTGGTCTTGAACGTACCGAAGGCGCCGCCGCCCTTGGCGTGCACTACGCGCTCCGGCACACGCTCGCGGTTGAACTGGGCCAGCTTCTCGACCAGATAGTGGTCGGTCAGGGCGATGGCACCGTCGGCGCCGACGGACTGGGAGTGGGCATCCGAGGTGACGGGGGCACCGGACTGGGTGGTCGAATGAGCAGTCATGATTCTCCTGTTGTTGGGTTTCTTGGCTGAGGTGCCCTTGCAAGGGCTGACCGTTGGCAGTGGCGGCGAAGGGAGACCTCACGCCGTGCCGACGGAAATCTAGGGGCCGCAGTCGCTGCAGATGCCCTGGTAAAGGACGTCGGCGATCTTGATGGTCATCGTCGTGCTGCTGGGGGTTAGGCAGGGGGCGTGGCCGACGGCGCAGTCCACGTCCTCGATCTTGCCGCAGCTGGTGCAGATCGCGTGGTGGTGGTTGTCGCCGGTGCGCGTTTCGTAGCGGGCGGGGGAGTTGGGCGGTTCGATCCGGCGGAGCATGCCCAGCGCGGTGAGGTCGGCCAGCACCACGTACACGGATTGCAGCGTCAACGCCTGCAGCGTTGCGCGGGCGGCGTCGGTGACGGCCTCGGCCGTGGCGTGGGGAAGCTGCCCGACGGCGGCCAGAACGGCCAGCCGCTGCTTGGTCACCCTGCGGTCGTGGGAGTGCAGCTGCGCCGCCCAGTCCGCTTCGGTGTGCATGATCGGTTCCATGGCCTCAGTCAACCACCTATTCTGAGTAATTCACAATAAGGGCACGCTAAGTTCTTCTGAAGTTTTCCTCCGGACACCGGTTTCCCGGGCCGGCGCCTACCCAGCGGGGATCGGTCCGAGGCTGCCGCGCGTTAGGAAGATGGCCAGTGGATGGACGGTTTCCCGGTGGCTGCGGCCAAAGACTGCCAGCTCCAGGGGGCCGGCGCCGGGCTGCCAGGATTCAACGGCCCAGCAGCTGAAACCCGTGGGCCGGAAGGGTGGTTCCGCCGGGGCCGTGGCTGGACCGGCGACGGCGGGCCTGCCGGGCGGGTAGACCATGGCACCTGCCAGGGCTTCGCCGATGGCCAGCAGCAGCGGCGGGTCCGCCTCCGCCAGGCTGGGCACACCCAGCCCAGCCGTCCAATGGGCCTGCGAGACGGCGTCCTCCGGCACGGCCAGAACGATGGGCCGGTGGTGCGCCGGCGCGGTCCCGGGTGTTTCGGCGGCGGTGACGCGGGATGGGGTGGGACGGTCTGCGGCCCGCATCTGTGCGCGCAGGGCCGCGTCCAGACCCGGCAGCGTGTCCAGACCGGCACTGGCGAGGCCGGTTGCCGTCGCGGCGCTCCGCCGGTGCAGCGGCACCGCCAGGGCGGACGCCGTCGTCGCCGCCGAGCCCGTTCCGGCGGTCCCGGCGCTGGGCCATTCGGCGAAGAGGTGGATGGTGGGGGTGGAGGTTTCGGCTGCCGGTTCGCCCAGGCCCTCGCCCACCGGGTGCCAGTCCACGGGCAGGTACAGTGCCGCCCCGGTGGCGCCGGCAACGGCTCCCAGGGCGGCCCGGGCCAATCTGTAGCAATGCAGCAGGTCTGCGGCGGAGGCGGCGTCGAACGCCGTAGCGGGATCGTTCAAACGCAGGAGCAGATGGCCGGGGGTGAGGGGCGTCTTGGGACGCTGGATGCGCCACAAGGCCGATGAGTGCACATGTGCCCGCATGCCTGCACCTTCCCCTGGTGGCCGTTTCCCGCCCAGTCTAGCCACCGGGAGCCGGCGGGGGAGCGCCCGGGGATCCGGCGCGGAGCCCGCGGGTAGGCTGGGTCGGTGCGTAAACTCCTGGCCGACATCACCCCACTGCGCGAAAGCCCCGACTACCGGCGCCTGTGGTTCGGCCTGGCACTATCCTCCATCGGCACCCAGCTGACCATCGTCGCCGTCAGCCTGCAGGTGTACGACCTGACGCAGTCGACATGGTCTGTGGGTCTGCTCGGCGTCTTTGCCCTCATCCCGCTGGTGCTGGCCGGACTGTACGGCGGCTCCGTGGTCGACGCCCACGACCGCCGCACCGTGGCCCTGGCCAGTTCCGCCGTGCTGTGGCTGGTGACCATCGGCGTCGCCGTCCAGGCCTGGCTGGGGCTGGACAATGTCTGGATCCTCTACGGCCTCATCGCCATCCAATCCGCGGCGGCCGGCATCAACCAGCCGGCCCGCAGCGCCATCATCCCGCGCCTGGTCCGCCCGGAGCTGCTGCCGGCCGCGAATGCGCTGAGCATGATCGTTTTCGGCCTGGGCACCACGCTGGGACCGCTGCTGGCCGGTGTCCTGGTGGCCGGCGTCGGCTACGGCTGGACCTACACGGTGGATGTGCTGACCTTCACCGCCTCGCTCTGGGCCTTGTTCAGGCTGCCCTCGCTGCCGCCGGAGGGGGAGGTCCGCAAGGCCGGATTCCGCTCGGTGCTGGAGGGATTCCGCTTCCTGGGCACGCACAAGAACGTGCGGATGACCTTCCTGGTGGACCTGTGCGCGATGGTCTTTGCCATGCCCCGGGCCCTGCTGCCGGCCATCGGTGCCCTGTGGCTGGGCGGCGGTGAATCCACGGCGGGCATCCTGCTGGCCGCCATTGCCGCAGGCTCCTTCCTGGCCGCGCTGTTCTCCGGCCCGCTGGGCCACGTCCGGCGCCAGGGCCTGGCCGTGGTCTGGAGCATCACGCTCTGGGGCGCTGCCATTGCTGCGATGGGCGGCGCCATTCTGGCCGGCGGGCGGACCGTCGACGGCGCGGTGTCGCCGTGGATTGTCGGCGCCGTGGCCGCGCTGGTGGTGGCGGGCATCGCCGATTCGGTCAGTGCCGTGTTCCGCTCCACCATCCTGCAATCGGCCACGCCCGACCATCTGCGCGGGCGGCTGCAGGGCATCTTCATCGTGGTGGTGGCCGGTGGGCCCCGGATGGGGGACCTCTTTTCCGGCGGCACCGGGCAATGGCTGGGCGAGCCCTGGGCGGCCGTCGTCGGCGGACTGCTGTGCATCGTGGCAGTGTGGGTGGTGGCGCGGCTGCAGCCGGGCTTCCTGCGCTACGACGCCAAACACCCGCAGCCCTGAGCCGCAGGGACACAACTGAAGGACCCCCGGTCCGCGACCGCCGGCCCGGGAACGCCAAGCAGTGGCAATTCGTTTTCCCAATACCCACCGGCACCACCTGCGCACGTGGGCAACAACGAGGAGAGAACAGCAGTGCACCAGCATTTCAACGGTTTGAAGACGGCGGCGCTCTTTGGCGTGCTGTGGGCGGTCCTGTTGGGGATCGGCGCCATCATTTCCTCCAGCACATCCAGCGCCGCGCCGCTGTGGATCTTTGCCCTGATCGGCGTCGGGACCACGGCGTACGGCTACTGGAACAGCGACAAGATCGCCATCCGTTCCATGCAGGCCTATCCGGTCACCGAGGCCCAGGCGCCGGGCCTCTACTCGATCGTGCGCGAGCTCTCGGTCAAGGCCAACCAGCCCATGCCGGCCATCTACATCTCACCCACACAGGCGCCCAATGCCTTCGCCACCGGCCGCAATCCGCAAAACGCGGCGGTCTGCTGCACCGAGGGCATCCTGGCCATCCTCAACGAACGCGAGCTGCGCGGGGTGCTGGGACATGAGCTGATGCACGTGTACAACCGCGACATCCTCACCTCCTCCGTGGCGGCCGCCGTCGCCGGTGTCATCACCTCTGTGGCCCAGATGATGATGTTCTTCGGCGGCGGGGACCGGCGCAACGCCAACCCGCTGGCCATGATTGCGATGGCCATCCTGGCACCGCTGGCGGCCTCGATGATCCAGCTGGCCATCAGCCGGACCCGCGAGTACGACGCCGACGAGGACGGCGCGCGCCTGACGGAGGATCCGCTGGCGCTGGCCTCGGCCCTGCGCAAGCTGGAGCTGGGCGTCCAGCGGGCGCCGCTGCCCCAGGAACAGTCGCTGGTGAACACCTCGCATCTGATGATTGCCAACCCGTTCAAGGGCGGCGGGGCCGCGAAGCTCTTCGCGACCCACCCGCCGATGGCCGAGCGCATTGCCCGCCTGGAGAAGATGGCCGGACGGCCGCTGTCCCAGTAGTGCCTCGGCTGGCTCCCGCCGACACGGCACCGCTGGGCCCGGCACCAAAGGGCACGGAACCAAAGGACACGGGACTGAAGGAGAATGGGTGGATGCGACTGATTCTGATCCGGCACGGCCAAACACCGTCCAACCTTGAGAACCTGCTGGATACGGCGTTTCCCGGCCCCGGACTCACCGAGGAGGGGGTGCGCCAGGCCGAGGGCCTGCCCACCGCTCTGGCCGGGGAGCACCTTGGCGCCATCTATGCCTCCACGCTGACGCGCACCCAGGCCACGGCCGCACCGCTGGCCGCGGAGCTGGACCTGGAGGTCCAGATCGAGGCCGGCCTGCGGGAGATCTCCGCCGGCACGCTGGAGATGAAGGGCGATACGGCGTCGATCATGGCCTATCTGGGGACCCTGAAGCGCTGGATGCAGGGTGAGCCGGATGTCCGCATGGACGGCGCGGACACCGGAACCGAGGTTCTGGCGCGCTTTGACGACGTCGTCCGCCGGGCCGAGGACGCGGCCGACGGCGGCACGGTGGCCATGGTCAGCCACGGCGCCATGATCCGTTTCTGGGCCGGCTGCCGGGCCAGCAATCTGGATTGGACCGACAAGAAATACTTTGAGCTCGACAACACGGGCATCGTCATCCTCGAGGGCACCATGGCCGGCCCGGGGTCTCCCGCCGGTGCGTGGAAGATCCTGCAGTGGCACGGCCGCCCGGCGGCGGGCAGCGACACCCAGAGCGGGCCGTTGGCGGACATGTCCGCCCTGCCCGTCGAGGACCTCGGCCTGGAGCGCTAGATGCCTGAGAGCCGGCGGGCGCAGCTTACCGCGCAGCTGAACGCCCTGCCGAGCATGCGGCTGAAGAAGACGAGCTGGGCCTGGCTGGGCTTTGTCACAGCCTGCCTGGCCCTGATGGCCGTGGGGGCCTCGCTGAACGTCAACCTCTACCAAATGCCGCTGGTGTTCGGGCTGGGATTGGCCATTGCCCACACCGGAACCCTGGCGCTGACAGTGGCCCGGCCGGCCGTGGGGATGCTGGCCTCCCTGGTGCCGCTGGCCCTGATGCCGCTGCTGGCCACGCCGATGGGTGCCGCGCCCATGCCGTTCAGCGTGGTGGCCATGATGACCCAGGTGCTGGTGGTGTGCGTGACGGGCCTGCGCAGCCACTGGATGCTGGCCGGCGCCGCGTGGCTGCTCAGCGTGGCCGTGGGCACCGCCGTCATCTACCGCAGCGTTCCGGGGGCCGCGACGCCGGGCAGCGAAGCCAATGTGGTGGTTTTTGCCTCGGTCTCCGGCGGCCTGATGGTGGCCTCGGTAATCACCCAGCAGTGGCAGAACATCCGGCTCCAGCTGGTGGCCGAGCGCACGCTCAGTGCCGAGGAGCAGTCCATGCGCCGGCTCGCGGAGGAGCGGACCAGGATTGCCCGCGAACTCCACGACGTGGTGGCCCACGGCATGTCCGCCGTCGTCGTCCAGGCGACGACGGCGCCCTTCCGCCACCCGGACATGTCCAGTGCGCTGGTGGCCGAGTTTGAAGACATTGCCGCCTCCTCGCGCCGGGCGATGTCGGAGATGCGCTCCATGCTTGGCGCCCTGCGCAGCGCCGACGCCGGCCGTGAACTCGGGCCCCAGCCGGGGCTGGCGGATCTTGGGCTGCTGGTCACCTCGGCCCGCAGCGCCGGCATCACCGTCACCGTGGAGGGGCTGGGCACGCTGGATGCCGACGTGGTGGGGGAGGTCATCGGCCTCACCGCATACCGGATCGTCCAGGAGGCGCTGAGCAATGTGATTCGGCATGCCCCGGGGGCCGCCGCCACCGTGCGGCTGGCCGTGGAGGGGAGCCACCTGCTGGTGGAGGTCGCCAACGAGCCCTCGGATGTGGGCGCCGTCATGGCCCAGCTGGACCGCGGTCCCGATGCCGGCCACGGCCTGATGGGCATGCGCGAGCGGGCCTCCATTGTGGGCGGCTCCGTCCTCTGCACGCCCACGGCCGACGGCGGATTCCAGGTCAGTGCGCATCTGCCGCTGGCCGAGCCCGGCGCCTGACCACATTTTCTTTAGCAATCAAGGAGTTCCAGTGACCATTCGAGTCCTCGTGGTGGACGACCAGGCCATGGTGCGGGCGGGTTTCGCCGCATTGCTGGGCGCCCAGCACGACATCGAGGTGGTTGCGCAGGCGGAGGACGGCGCCCAGGGCGTTGCCATGGCCGCGCTGCACCGCCCCGATGTGGTGCTGATGGATGTCCGCATGCCGGTGATGGACGGGCTGGCCGCCACGGAGCAGATCCTGGCCGCCCAGCACCCCGGCGACGGCTCGCGGCCCACGCATGTGCTGATGCTGACCACCTTTGATGTGGACGACTATGTCTACGACGCCCTGCGGCTGGGGGCCAGCGGCTTCCTGCTCAAGGATGCCCTGGCCGACGAACTTGTCGCAGCGGTGCGCATCGTGGCCGCGGGGGAGGCCCTGCTGGCCCCGTCGGTGACCAAACGGCTGATCGAGCAGTTCGCCAAATCCCGCAGCCGGCCCGCGCCGTCGCTGGAGCGGTTGGCCAGCCTGACCGAGCGCGAACTGGAGGTCATGACGCTGGTGGGGCGGGGGATGTCCAACCAGGAGATCGCGGCAACCCTCTTCATTGCCGAACAGACCGTCAAGACCCATGTCAGCAAGATCCTGGGCAAGCTGGAGCTGCGCGATCGGGTGCAGGCCGTGGTGCTGGCCTACGAGACGGGTCTGGTGGAGCCGGGCATGTAGCCGGACGAGTCCATCCCTCGGGTCCCTGGCACGACAGGCCGGCCCGCCGCTCCTTCCAGAGTGGCGGGCCGGCCTGTCGTCTTCGCCTCCGCTGTCCGGCGGCTACGCCTCGGGTGCGGCGGGCAGGTCCTGCATGATCCGGAACATGGCACCTGTCGGGTCGGTCAGCGAGGCCATCCGGCCGTAGGGGGTGTCCTGGGCATCCTCCACGACCACCCCGCCCAGGGCGAGGGCCTGGGCCACGGTGGCATCGGCGTCGTCCACGGCAAAGTACACCTGCCAGCTGGCCGGTGCCCCCTCGGGCAGATCCGAGGAGGCGTCGAAGATGCCGGCCAGGGCGTCGTCGCCGGAGCCCAAGGTCGCGTAGCGGAACTCCGGAGCATCGGAAACCACCTCGTAGTCCCAGCCGAAAACGTCCTTGTAGAAGGCGATGGCCGCGTCGTAGTCGCGGGTGTGCAGCTCATGCCAGGCCGGCGTGCCGTTCTCGCGGCTGACCTGGTAGCCGGTGTGCCCGCCGAACTGCCACAGGCCCAGGGCTGCACCGCTGGAATCGCCGACCATGCCCATGTGGCCCTGCTCCGGGACCTCCATCGGCGGCATGTAGATCTGGCCGCCGTGGGCCGTGACGGCCGCGGTGGCCGCATTGATGTCATCCACCCGCAGATAGGTGGACCAGACGTCCGGGTAGCCGGATTGCGGGTCATTCTTCATCAGGCCGGCAACGGTGGCGCCGTCCTTGGAGGCGACCACGTAGCCGCCGTATTTCTCTTCATCGCCGGTTTCATAGGTCCAGCCAAAAAGCT
Organism: Arthrobacter sp. 35W; assembly: GCF_000482545.1. GTDB lineage: Bacteria > Actinomycetota > Actinomycetes > Actinomycetales > Micrococcaceae > Specibacter. Next base: position 375,897 of record NZ_KI519455.1, on the reverse strand, counting down.
GGCCATAGAAGTCCTTGGTCTTCTCCGGGTCCGAGGTCATCAGATCGATCCAGCACGGCGATCCAGCGGGGATGTTGGGCTTGGGCATGATGTGCTCCTGGGTGGATGGAAGGGAACACAGGCGACTCTATTAGCAGGCACCGACAGGATCAATGGTGGGTCAGGGAAGTGGGGATCGGCTGACGAATTCGCCGGTGGCACGGCCCGATCGATCCAGCAGATGCCCCAGATGTTTGTAGACGCGGATGACCATGGAACGATCCATGATCGTCGCATGGGGCAGCCGCTTCTCGAGTTCGGCTTCCAGTTTGGGGGCGTCGGCGCGGTGCCGGGCGCTGAGTGCAACGATCAGATTCCATTGGCCGGTGCTCACGCAGGCGAATTGCACCTCCGGCATGCCGGCAAGCGCCTCCTGGGCTGCGTTGATGGACGAACTTGGGGTCTGGATGAAGTACCACAGCACCGTCGGCCAGTTCGAATATGGCTGCGCGATGTCCACCCGGAGACCCAAGGATCCTTGGCGCCGCATCGTGGCGATGACATCCCCGACGCGTTGCGGACTCATGCCGAGGATTGTCCCGAGTTCCACATTGCTCGCGCGAGCGTTCCCTTCCAGGGCTCCGGCCACCCGTGACATGGTCTGGTGCGGGATGACCTTCGCGGCTCCGGGGCGTGGGGGCCGGGACCGAGGTATTCTTTCCGCCTGCGCGGCAGTGAGTGCCCGCAGGGTCCACTGTGCACCGGTTTTTACCCCCACATTGACGATGTGCGTTCTGACCAACCGTACGGCGGGAAGCTGGCCCAATGTGACGAGGATGTACTCGGCCAGTTCGTCGTCGTTCCTTGCGAACAGCGTCATGATGATGTCGCGGAATCCACTGGTGAGGTCGATCGAGTAGATCGCTGGGTCCTTGCTGGCTTGTGCGGCGGTGGTGAGGGCTTTCCCGGATTCGCACTGTATTTCGACGATGGCCACGCTGTGGGGAGCATCGGCTTCGTGCACGGCGCTGATCCAGGCCAGCCCTTGGCTGGAGATCCGTTCCCAGCGGCGTGCAAGTGTGACGGAGTCGGTGCCAATGATCTTGGCGAGCGACGTCCACGGCATCCTCGGCTCGATCTGCAGGGCGTTAATAATCTGCAAATCCAGTTCGTCCAGCTGATCTTTGTTCACATGACCTCCCGATATCGCCAGAATCCTGCACATCAGCATGTGTTCATGTTGCCGATGTCACAGTATTCCACAGAGCCGCCGCACCGGTGGGCTCACGAGAAAGGAAGACACCATGGACACAGCCCACCGGAGGGCCCAGAACGTGGCGGGTGCCAAGCTTCGATTGTTCGTCCCGGTCCTCATTGCCCTTGAACTCCTCTCTGGACTTGTGCAGGGATGGATAGTGCCATTGCTCTCGGAGATTGGGCGTGTGTACGGCGTACCCGCCGGGTCGACCAGCTGGGTCCTTGCCGTCGGACTGCTTTCATCCGCCGTGTCGGTGCCGTTGATTGCCATGCTGGGCGACCGTTTCGGGCACCAGCGGCTGCTGGTGGTTTCCGTGGCGCTGGTGGCCGCCGGCTCGCTGCTGATCGCCTTCGCCCCCACCTTCCCACTGGTCCTGCTCGGTGCGGCGGTCCAGGGTCCGGTGGCAGCATTCCTTCCACTCGACATGGCACTGCTCAAAGCCCACCGCATTCGGTCCGCCAACCGCGACGTCGGGCTGATAGTGGGCGCCCTCACCATTGGGCTTGCCGCGGGCATGCTGTTGTCCGGCGTGGCGTTGGATGCCCTGGGGAACCTCGCCGTGGTCCAGATGATTCCCGCGGTTGGCATCGCGGTCCTTGTACCCTTCGTCTGGCTGTTGGTCCCCGAAACCAGCCCCGATGCCTCCCGGCGCATTGACTGGAAGGGGGCGGTGCTCCTCGGCGCCGGACTGGTGGCGATTATGTACGGGCTGTCCGAGGCCCCGCATCTGGGGTGGACCTCCCCGCAGGCCCTGCCTCCCCTTGCCGGGGGCATCGCCGCATTGGTGCTCTTCTTTCGCGTGGAGAAGCGGGCCGAATCCCCGCTCGTGGACCTCAAAGTCATCCGTGCCGCACGGCTGGGCAACCCCATCGGCATCGGCTTTCTCATAGCGGTGACCATGTTCGGCAACCAGGCCCCATCGGTGCTCTTCCTGAGTGCCAATCCGGACAAGCTCGGCTACGGTGCCGGCATGTCGGTTTCGGCCGTAGGGCTCGTCTTGGCCATCGGGGCCGTCAGCAGCACCCTGGGTTCGTTCTCTGCCGCACTTCTGGGCCGGCTGGTTGGCCAGGCCCGGACATTGGTTTTCGCGTGTCTGGCGGCGGCCGCGGCACTTCTATGCCTGGCCTTCGCACCGTCATCGGGCGTGGTCCTGATCGTCTGGCTGGCGATCGCAGGATTCGGCCACGGAATCGTCCTCAGCACCCTGCCGGCTGTCGTGATCGACAGGGCCCCTGCGTCCGCACCTGCCTCGGCCTCCGGCGTCTACAACACGGCACGCACCATTGGCGGGTCCCTGGCCGGGGCATTTGTGGCCTCGGTGACGACCGTCCTGGTCGTCTCCGCCGGCGGATCCGGGGCCGGTGTCGTTGCACCATCGCTTGGAGCATTCCAGCTGATCTGGACGGTCTTTGCCGCGCTGAACGTGGCTGCCGCCATGGCGGCCATCTTCCTGTCCCGGGGCCGCACCAACAGTCTGACTGGGGCAGCTTCGACAGGCTCCGACCGCATCCCCGCCGTTATTCAGCCATAACAACCGTCTCAATAGCGCAAACAAACAACGATAGGAACACCAAAAATGACCTCAGAAACAGCTCCCATCCTCAAGGAACGCATCACCGAAGCCATTGAAGGGCATCGAAATCAGCTGCTACGCCTGAGCCATGACATCGGCGCCAACCCGGAGCTTGCCTTTGAGGAGTTCCATGCCTCGGCGCTCGTCGCCGACGCGCTCGAGCAGGCCGGATTCGACGTCGACCGGGGAGCCTATGGGCTGCCCACGGCGATCGAGGCCGTCTACGGAAATGGTGACTGCACGGTGGTGCTGGTTGCCGAATATGACGCCCTCCCGGGCATCGGCCACGGTTGCGGGCACAATGTGATCGCGGGAGCAGCCGTTGGTGCAGCGCTTGCGCTCAAGGGTGTTGCGGACTCGCTGAACTTGAAGGTGAAGCTGCTGGGTGCGCCGGCGGAGGAGAAGGGCGGCGGCAAGATCATCATGCTCGAACGTGGCGCGTGGGACGACACCGACTTCTCTCTTATGGTGCACGGGTCCAGCGGACCCCAACTGCCATGCGAGGCCTTCACCGCCCGGTCCCTTGAGCATCTGAACGTGGCCTTCACCGGCCGCACGGCCCATGCCGCGGCGGCACCCCACGAGGGAATCAACGCAGCAGACGCGGCGACTTTGGCCCAAGTCGCTTTGGGGCTGCTGCGCCAGCAGCTCAAGCCGGGCATTGTCGTTGCATCGTTCATTGAAAACGGCGGTGCTGCCACCAATATCATTCCCGGACGGACGGACCTCCAGGTCGAGGTCCGTGCTTCCGACGAAAACGACTGGATTGAAACGAGCGCCCGGGTGCGGGCCGCCCTGGAAGGGGCAGCCTTGGCCACTGGTTGCCAGGTGGACATCCGCCAATCTGAAAAGCCCTACGCGCCCATGCGGCACCACCCTGGCATTGCGCGACTCTGGGACGGAAATATCGCCGATCTCGGCTACCAGGTCGAAACACCCGCCGGATCCGGCGGTGGCGGGTCCACGGACATGGGGAACGTCTCCCAGTATCTCCCCTCGATCCACCCCTGCGTGGTGTTCAAGGGCAGCGAGGCCGTGCCGCACACCATCGAGTTCGCCGAGGCAGCCGTGTCGCCGGCCGGGGATGCTGCAGTCATCGATGGTGCCTTGGCACTGGCCCTCACTGTGGCCGATGTGGCAGCGGACCGCGGATTGCGCGCCCGCCTGGGCGAACTCCGGACGGAGCGGTCCCTGGATGGGCGCAGGGGCGGCGAAGCGGCCGCACTCTCCGGCACCGCCGCCGGTCCAGGGGCGTGGTGACGGCAGCGATCCAAGGCACCAGGAGGCTGGCTGCCTAGTGCAGCTGCGCGATCTGGAAGACGGCGCCGGTGGTGTCGGCGAGGGTGGCGGTCCGGCCGTAGGTGGACTCCACGACGGGGGCGACCACGCGCCCGCCCAGGGTGGCGGCCAGTGCGGTGGAGGCACCGGCGTCGGCCACGCCAAAGACCACCTGCCAGCGGCCCGGAATCGGGCCCTCGCCGTCGTCGACAATGCCAGCCCGGGCGTAGATCCCCTCGCCCAACGTGGTGGTGCGGGGGCCGCCGTCGTCGTCTCTGGCCGCCGTGTCCCAGCCGAAGGCGGCGCGGTAGAAGGCAACGGTGCCGGGGTAGTCGGTGGTGCGCAGCTCGTGCCAGACGGCGGAGCCGGGGCGGCCGTGGATGCCGAACCCTTGGTGCAGTCCGGGCTTCCAGAGTCCGACGGTGGACCCGGCGGGGTCGGCGACGAAGGACATGCTGCCCTGGGCGGAGACCTCCATGGGGGCGACCAGCACCCGGCCGCCGTGGGACGGAACCGCGGCGGCCACCTCGGCGAGGTTGTCCGCACGCAGATAGGTGGTCCAGCCGTCGGGCTGGCCGCTGGCGCCGCTGTTCTTGATCATCCCGGCCGCGGCGGCGCCGTCCTTGAAGGCCATGATGTAGCCGTCCGCCGCCTCTTCATCCCAGACGTCGTAGGTCCAGCCGAAGAGCGCCGTGTAGAAGGCCTTGGCCCCCAAGGGGTCGCGCGTGGCGAGGTCGATCCAGCAGGGATCGCCTGCGGCTGTGGCAAAGGCGGACATGGCATGCTCCTGGAGCGGGTGGGCGGGGCCGATACGGCCGACTGTATGCCCGCCCGCTCCAGTGGAACAATGCCCTAGCGGAAGTTCACAAACTGCAGGTCTGCGTCCTCGAAGGTCTTCAGCAGGGCCATGGTGGCCTGCAGGTCGTCGCGGCTCTTGGAGCTGACGCGCAGTTCATCGCCCTGGATCTGGGACTTGACGCCCTTGGGGCCCTCGTCGCGGATCAGCTTGTTGATCTTCTTCGCCACATCCTGCTCGATGCCTTCCTTGATGGAGGCCTCGATGCGGTACTCCTTGCCGGAGGCGAAGGGCTCGCCGGCGTCCAGGGACTTCAGCGAGATGCCCCGCTTGATCAGCTTGGACTCGAACACGTCCAGAACGGCCTTGACGCGCTCCTCAGAGTTGGCCTTCATCAGGATCTTTTCACCGCTGAAGTCGATCTCGGCGCCGATGCCCTTGAAGTCGTAGCGCTGGGCAACTTCCTTCTGGGACTGGTTGAGGGCGTTGGCGACCTCCTGCTTGTCCACCTTGCTGACGACGTCGAACGTTGATTCGCTGGCCATGGTTCCTCCAGATAGGGGTACGTAGTGACATGGATTCTTTGGCTCCTAGCCTAGCCCGGATCGCCGGATTGCTGCCGGACTCCCGCGGATCCGCCGTCGTTGACGCACCGGGCTCCCAGCCTGCTCAAAGGAAAGGTTGAGGCTTGTCACATCTGGGGCGGACAGAGTGGAGGACAGGAAGACGCTACAGAAGGAGCACTCCATGAATGCCGGACCGTCACGCCAGTCCGTTGCCCGCAGCGCCAAGGTGGCCGCCGGAACAGTGGTGGCAGCAGCCACCCTGGCTGCCGTTACAGCCTTTTCGGGGCCGGGCGCCGCTCCGGTGCAGCTGGGTACCGGACGTTCGACGACGTCGGCCGTTGCCTCCTCGACGGTGCGGGCGCCGTCCGCGTCCGGAACGGCTGTTGCTCCTGCGGGTGCCTCCACTGCCACCCTTGCCGGCGGACCGGCGGTTTCCACCGCCTATGCCCCCTCCATTGCGGAACGCATCGCCGGCGTGCAGGAGGATCTGGCCCGCGCGGTCTCACTGCGGCAGGTCACGGCCGAGCAGGCGGCGCTTTTTGAGGCGCAGCTGGTGCGCCGGATCACCAGCGAAGCCTAGAAATCCGGGCCACATTGGGCCCGGAACGAGCCGCAAATCCGCTCGATTCGATTCTTTGGCAAATCCCTTGTATTGTTTTACTGCTCCCACTTGCTGGGGGCGAAAGTTGAACCAAACAGTGTCCTGCACTGTGTGGTTTGGCTGGCTGCGGCAGATTACCCGAGCGGCCAAAGGGGGCTGACTGTAAATCAGCTGGCAACGCCTACGGGGGTTCGAATCCCTCATCTGCCACCAGCAGAGAATCCCCGGATCCTTATGGATCCGGGGATTTTTTCTTGCCCTCAAACCGTCCGGAGCAGCGGCTGTGGTGCCGGTCCGCCACACTCCGCCCGAATCGCTGGGTGCATCTAGAGTTGAAGCATGGAATTCATCATCCCCCTGCTCTGTGTGCTGGCCGCCGTCCTGGTTGTTTGGGTGGCTGCGCGGGTGCTGGGCCGCCGCAGCCGCGCCGGCCTGGCGCAGGCCTTTGGCGCGCCGGGGGCGGACGGGAAGCCGGTGCAGGCGAACCCGGGCATCACCCGCGAGCTGGCGGTGCAGGCCAGTGCCCGGTTGACGCCCGAACAGCACCGCGCCGTCTACTCGATGATTGCCCGGCAGCAGCCGCTGGGCGCCATCAAGGAATTCCGTGCCGCCACGGGCTGCTCGCTCAAGGAGGCGGCCCTGTCGGCTGCCGCCCTGGCGCAGTTCCCGCAGCCCACGCCGGAGCCGCGGTGGATGAGCGAGGCCGCCGCCCCCGGTTCGGCACCGGATGCAGTGCAGCCCTCGGCCTCCGATGCGCCGTCCAGTTCAGTGCCCGACGCCGCCACGCCCGCCGTGGATTCCACCCCCGGCGCTGCGTCCGGGACCGGAGCCACTGTGGACCCGTCGGCCTCCGATGCGCCCGCAGCACCCGCGGACCCGGTCGAGGCGCTGCTGTTCGCCGATCCGCCCGCCAGCTGGCCCACGGAGCCATCGGCCGAGGAATCCATCCGCGAGGCGGCGGCGCCCGTGGAGCCCGTCCGGGCCCAGCCCTCAACGCCGCGCGTCTACCGCTACCGCGCCATCATCGCGCGTGGGGATGAGATCCGCGAGATTGTCAGCACCCGCCTGAACTCCGAGATCGTGGAGCAGGTCAAGACGTTGGCCCGGGCCGGGGACCGCGACGGCGCCGCCGCGCTGCTGCGGGCCAACTCGGACGCCGGTGCGGACGAGGCCGCGGGCTTTGTGGCCCTGATCGGCCCCGAAGACTGACCTCCGCTGGCGCTTATTGCAGGCGGGGACGCAGTTCCCCGCCCGGGATGACGTTGTAGACACGTCCCCGAAGGGAAACTGCGTCCCCGGTGGGGTCCGCCGCTGAGCCGGAGCTTTATGCGTTGTGCTTGGCACGGCTTTCGAGGGCGAAGCCGTCCTGGTGGTGGATCAGCTGGCGGCCCATGCCGCCGTCGAGCTGGATCCACAGGCAGCTGTGGTCCGGCGTCACGGCCTCCACGCGGCCGCTGAGCCGCCAGCCGTTGGCATTGACCAGTGCAACTGTCTCCTCCGGCTCCAGCGCTGGCCAAAGATCGCCACTGGCTGGGCGCCATGCCCGTCGAGTGATGCGCATGCTCATTGTGTCCTCCAGATGTCACGGCAAGTGCCAAGGTATGCGGGGTGGTGCGGCCGGTTGGTTCCTCACAGCCAACAACCCCATGGTGCATGCGGCCGGTGAACTGGCAGTGAATTTGCTGTGGACGGATGCCCCACCGCCGCGCGAAGTCTTGACAGTTAGGCAGCCTAACTATTAGGCTGCCTAACTATGAGTGACATTGAGCTGGACGAAGAGCTGATTGACCTTGCCGCCAGATACCGGGACGTGCTGCGGCATGCCGTCTATCTGATCCGCTCCCTGGACGCCAACGGCGAGCTCAGCACCGGCCAGGTTGCCACCATGAACATTCTGGCCCTGGCCCCGGCCCGGGTGGGCGACGTCGCCCGCCATGCCGGCATCCGAGTGCCCAGCGCCACCGAACAGGTGATCAAGCTGGAGGCGGCCGGCCTGGTGGAACGCCGGGCCGATCCGGACGACGCCCGCGCGGTCCTGGTGCATCTGACGGATGCCGGGCGCACAGCACTGGCCACCGCAAACCGGGAGCGCAATGAGCGCATCGCCGGCGCCCTGGCAGTGCTCAGCGAGGACGAGCGGTCCGCCATCACGGCCGCCATTCCCGCGATCGCCAAACTCACCAACTCACTCGGCGCCTGAGCCGCCGCAGCGCCCTGCGCGCCCGCCGCCCAGCGTCGTCGAACTATTCCATACCGAACATCCAAGGAGGGCCCGTGGAGGCCAGCACGGCAGAATCAACTGCCCACACCATTGAAGAAACTGTGAAGGCCGAGAAGGCTTCCATGCTCAAACAGCCCAAGGCCGTGTGGGCCGTGGCCGTTGCCTCGGTTTTCGCCTTCATGGGCATCGGCCTGGTGGACCCCATCCTTCCGGCCATCGCCGAGAACCTGAAGGCCACGCCGAGCGAAGTCTCACTGCTGTTCACCAGCTACTTCCTGGTCACGGCCGTCGCCATGCTGGTCACCGGCTATGTCTCCTCCCGGATTGGCGGCAAGAAGACGCTGCTCATCGGGCTGGGCCTGATCGTGGTCTTTGCCTCCCTGTCCGGCATGTCCTCCACTGTCTCCGAACTCGTGGGCTTCCGCGCCGGCTGGGGTCTGGGCAACGCGCTGTTCGTGGCCACGTCGCTGGCGGTCATGGTGGGTGTGGCCTCCGGTGGAACCGCGACGGCGATCATCCTCTACGAGGCCGCGCTGGGCCTGGGCCTGTCCCTCGGGCCGCTGATGGGAGCCCTGCTGGGCGGCTGGCAGTGGCGGGCGCCGTTCTTCGGCACGGCCACGGCCATGGCGATCGCCTTCATCGCGCTGATCACGCTGCTGCCCAAGACGCCGGTTCCGGCCGTGAAGACCCGGCTGCGGGATCCGCTGCTGGCCCTGGGCCACAAGGGCCTGCGCACCACCGCTGCCAGCGCCCTGTTCTACAACTACGGCTTCTTCACCATCCTCGCCTTCACCCCGTTCATCCTGCACTTTGACGCCTATGGAATCGGCGCCGTCTTCTTCGGCTGGGGCGTGGCAGTGGCCGTGTTCTCCGTCTTCGTGGCGCCCATTGTGCAGCGCCGCTTCGGTGCCACCGGCGCGCTGACCGGCACCCTGGTCCTGTTGATGCTGGTGCTGCTGGGCATGGGCCTGGCCGCAGGGCACTCCATCCCCACCATCGTGGTGCTGGTGATCGTCTCCGGCGCCCTGCTGGGCATCAACAACACGCTGTACACGGAGCTGGCGATGGGCGTCTCCGATTCGCCCCGTCCCGTGGCCAGCGCCGGCTACAACTTCGTGCGCTGGATGGGTGGTGCCCTGGCGCCGTTCCTGGCCGCCAAATTGGCCGAACACTTCGGTGCCCCGGTCACCTTCTACGTGGCCGCCGCCGTCGTCCTTGCCGGTGCCGTGGTGATCTTTGGTGGGCGCAGGTACCTCACCGCCCACGCCCCGCACGGGGTCTAGAAGGGCAGTCCACGCTCACGCGCTGAGCGAAATCTGTAGCCATGTTTCCGCCCGTTCACGTACGGTGGAAGCATGGCTACAGTCAATATCTCCGCTGAATCATTCGGTCCCACCATTGAGAACAACGACATTGTTCTGGTGGATTTCTGGGCGTCCTGGTGCCAGCCGTGCGTGCGCTTTGCGCCCACCTTTGAGGCTGCCTCGGACAAGCACGACGACGTCGTCTTCGCCAAGGTGGACACCGAGGCTGAACAGCAGCTCGCCGCGGAGGCCAACATCACCTCCATCCCGACGCTGATGGCCTTCCGCGAAAAGGTGCTGGTGTTCTCCCAGCCCGGCGCGCTGAACGCCGCGCAGCTCGATGAGGTTCTCACCGCCGTCAAGGGCCTGGACATGGCCGATGTGCACGCCCAGGTGGCCAAGCAGCAGGCCGGGGCCAACTAGCCTCCGGCGCTACCCCAGAACGCAAAAATCGCGCCTCGTCGTCATTTTCGCGCCGGATCACCGGGCGCGAAAATGACGACGAGGCGCGATTTTCGTTTGGCGGGTGCTGCTAGACGGTCGCGAGCTCCACGGGGGTGGCCAGCAGGGCCGAGAGGGATTCCTCGAGGTCCTGGACCGCGATGCCCTTGGCATGCTTGTCCAGATCCGCCTGGGTGGCCCACTGTTCGGTCAGGACAATCTTGTCCTCGGATTCCTCGGTGATCTCATAGCGCAGGCAGCCGGGCTCGGCCACGACCTGCTCGATGGCAATCTCAAGGGCCAGCTTCACGCGGAAGAACTCGCCGTCGTTGGGGATGAAGGTTGCTTGCAGGTTGATGGGTTCACTCATGGATCAAGCGTAGAGGACCCGGGGCCGTCCGGTGGGCCGCCGCCGTCGGCCGCCGTAACAGTCACCGGAACAGGATGAAGCCTAGTGAACCAATGAACGCCGGCAGCGCTGCAAGGACGGCCAGCCCGAGGAGCGACCTGCCCACCCACACATGCTTCCGTGAGGCCCAGCCGTGTGGGCTGCGTACGATGGCCGAGAAGGCCACCACGATCAGTGCGCCGATGCCGATCAGAATTCCCGCCGGCAGAAACACCATGCCGGCCACGAGCGGCCAATAGGCCTTCGCGGCCCGGCCTGACGGCAAGGGCAGACGTTGGCTGTACCAACCAGCCGCCGCTGCAACGAGTGCACCCAGAAGCACGGCGAGCACCGCGAACAGCGCCACCGACAGCAGGCCGGGTCCAACTATCGTGAAGTCGATGTTGTTGGCCCGGAAGGGTTCCAGAAACGACCCCAGGAGGAGAAGGGCGGCCAGCCCGGCCAGCGGTCCGTTCAGCCGGCCGGGCGGCAGCAATCGGTGGACCAGCAGATAGATGAAGGTCGCGGCGAAGGCGGCCGGCAGCCCGCCGAAGACCAGGAGCGACAGCGTGCCATCGACGGTGGGCAGGCCAACGACGGCGCCGGCTTCCGTGAGCATGCCTTGGGACTGGGCCGGTGAGGTCATGGCCAATACGCGCATCACCAGGCGGCCGCCGGGCCAGGCAATCAGCACAGCGGAGACGAATGCTGCGAAGCAGGCGACATTTGCCCACCAGGCATACCGCCGAAGCGCCCTGTTCAGACGTCCGCTCCGAGCCTCCGGCGGCAGTGCGGCAACGGAGGGTCCTGGCGGTGGTCGGACCGATGCCCCGCCCCACGCAGCAATGAGAACCACCCCGGCAAGCAGAAGCAGCCCGGAAGCCAGAACGATGAACACGGTCATGGCAACCTGCTCTCGGGGAGTGGGCCGAAGGACTTTGAGCGCAATGCTACCCAGCAATGCACCAGCCAGGAATACATCGCCATGGGCGGCTGCACGGGACGTCGGGCCTCAGTGGCGGCGGTGGTCCTGGATGGTCATCCGTGGACCAAAGGCGGGTTTGCGGAAGCCGCTGAGCATCAGCATCCGCACCACCCGCTGCCGGTGCCCCAGCCAAGGTTCCAGCAGGGCCAGCATGCCGGCGTCGTCAACCGGCTTCCCGGCCAGTGCCCAGCCCACAAACTTGGCCAGGTGGTAGTCGCCCACCGCGACGGCGTCGGCGTCGCCATGGGTGCGCTGGGTGGCCTCGGCGGCCGTCCAGATGCCGATGCCCGGGATGGTCTGCAGCTTGGCAGCCGCCTCGACGGCGTCGACGGCGGCCAGCCGCTCCAGCGCGGATGCCGCGCGCAGCAGCCGCATCACGGTGGCGGAGCGCTGCGGCCCCACCCCTGCCTTGTGCCACTCCCAGGACGGAATGCGGGCCCACTGCTCCGGCGTCGGCGCCACCACCAGATCCGCCGGCACGGGGGAGCCGGGGCCGATCCCCGGGGCGGGCGAGCCAAACTTCGCCACCAGATACCTGTAGCCGCGGTGCGCCTCGATGGCCGTGACCTTCTGCTCCAGAACGGCGGGGATGAGCGCATCCACCATCCGTCCCGTGGCCGGCAGCCGCAGCCCCGGATGGCGCCGCCGCGCTTGGGTGGCCAGCCGGGGAAGCGTGGCGTGGAAGCCTGGCTCGTCGAACCCGGACCAGTCGTCCCCGCCGCCGAGCAGTGCCGGCACTCCCGCCAGAGCGGACGCGGTGCCGAGGCCCCAGGCAGTGGCGCGCACCGCCGTCGTCGTGGCCATGGACAGGTGCAGGGTGGCCGGGCCGGAAGGGGTGTTGAAGGCGAACCAGACGGTGCCATGGGCCACCCGGGCGGCCGGGTCTCTTGGGCCGCGGGGGATGATGCCCACGGTGCCGGCGAGCTCGTACGGCACCCCGGCATCCCAGAGCAGGCTTTCTGCGCCGGGCTGCGTGGGGACCATCATGCGTCAATGCTCCCACGGGGGTCGGACAGCGGCGTGTGCCGGCAGGCTACGAGGCGCCGGCCGACAGCCAGAGGGCCAGCACGGACAAGGGCAGGAGCACGACGACGGCGCCCAGCCCGGCCAGCGCGTAGCCGCCCCAGGACACATCGACGCCCAGGGCCTTGAGCCGCTCATGCCACAGCAGCGTTGCCAGCGAGGCCCATGGCGTGATGATCGGCCCCAGATTGACGCCGATCAAAAGTGCTGCCAGCCGCAGCGGACTGCCGGCCACTGGTTCCAGTGCCAGATAGGCGGGCAGATTGTTGATGGCATTGGCGCTCAACGTTCCCAGCCCTGCCAGCTGCAGCAGAGCGGCATAGCCGTTCCCGGTCCCGGCAACGGTGCCCAGCAGGGCCGCCAGACCATGGGAATGCAGAGCCTGGACCACCATGAACAGGCCGATGGTCAGCAGCAGCGGGCGGGCCGGGACCATGCTCCAGCGCAGGGCTGACCGCCGCCGGACGGCAAAGACCGCCAGCAGAAACACCGCGGCGATTCCGGACGGGATGGCCACGGGGATGCCTGAGACCAGTGCGGGCAGCAGCAGCGCAACAGTCGTCCCGGCGATGGCGAGCAGCACCCTGTCTGACGCGGGCGGGGACGACGGCGGCCGGTAGCGCCCGCCCAGATCCTTGCGGAAGGCGGTGCCCAACAGTGCCATGGGCACCAGGATGCCCACCAGTGCCGGAGCCCACAGCAGGGCGGCAAATTGCGCCGGAGTGGTCTGCAGCTGGTGCTGGGCCAGCAGGTTGGTCAGGTTGGACACGGGCAGCAGCAGCGAGGCGGTGTTGGCCAGCCACACGGTGGTCAAGGCAAAAGGCAGCGGCGGAATGCGGGCATGCAGGGCCAGCAGGACCACCACAGGAGTCACCAGCACGGCGGTGGCATCCAGGGAAAGGAAGATGGTGCTGACCGTGGCCAGCAGGACCACGAAGAGCCACAGCACGGCGACCCGGCCCCGGCGGACGCCGCCCCCGGCGCCGCCAACCCGCCCGCCGTCGTCGGCCCGTGTGGTCCTCCCGCCGCGACGGCTTCCCCCCGCGCCGGCGGCGGAAAGCCACCCGGTGATCGCCCGGAACAGTCCGGCGGCCTCGGCCAGCTCCGTCACGATGGTCATGGCCAGCACAAACAACAGGATCGGCACCGTCCGCGCGGCCAGCTCCACGAACTCGCCCCAGGGCAGCAGCCCAGTGGCCAGTGCCGCGGCGCCGGCGGCAAAGAGCACCAGTGGAACGGCCAGTCCCTGCACCCGGCTCACGGGGTGTCCGCCCCATTGGCCACGGCCTCGGCCGTGCTGGCCAGCATGCCGCGGCAGGCCACAATGGCCGGGCGGCGCCGGCTGGCCCGGCGCGCGGAGGTGAAGACGGTGCGGCGGGGGAGCCCCGGCAGGTCCAGCAGTGTGACGGTCTTCTCGCGGCCCGTCCACACCAGATCGGGCATCAGGGCCACGGCGTTGCCGGATTCGATCAGCCGGATCTGGGCCTGCAGATCGGCCGTCTCGTAGCGCACGTCCGGCTCGAAGCCGGCCTGCCGGCAGGCCTGCTCGGCCCAATGCCGCGATGCGGCGCCGCGGGGCTCCATGACCCACGGCAGATCGGCGGTGTCCTCCAAAGAAGCCAGCACGGCGCCCGCCGGCCGGGCAGGGGAGCCCTCCTGGCTGGGCGGTGGAACGGCCAGCCGGATGGCGTCGGTGGTCAGCGTGATGCGGTCCAGCTCCGGATGCCGGGGTGCGGCATGGCCCGGGTACTGCTCGGCCACCACCAGGTCGAAGTCGCGCGCCCAGGTCTCGTGCAGCGCCGTTTCGGGCTCACGCTGGGTCATCTCGATCCGCACCTCCGGATACTCCCGGGCCATGGCACTGAGCGTACCCGGCAGCAGGGCCAGGGCGGCGGATTGGAAGACCGCCAGCCGCACGGTGCCGGTGACGGTGGTCAGCGAGCTGGCCAGGTCGGCCTCGGCGCGTTCCAGGGATTCGAGGATCTCCGCGGTGTGGGCCACCAGGATCTCCGCCTGGGCCGTCAACAGCACCCGCCGGCCGGATTTGCGCAGCAGTTCCACGCCCGCTTCCTTCTCCAATAGGGCCAGCTGCTGGGACACCGCCGACGGCGTGTAGGCCAGTGCCTGGGCCACCTCTGCGAGGGTGCCGCGGATCTTCAATTCACGCAGCAGCCGCAGCCTCCGGACGTCGAGCACGGCCCATCTCCAAACGTAAGTAGAACTAACTGATATTCATCAAAAAAGAACGCTTTTGCTAATTGGAGTGTAGTTCCATACTTGAGGAAAGACCCAGCCGCACCGACAGATAGCGACAGCCCCGTTCCATGAGCAGCACTGCAGAGAAGGCCACCGTGACTTCCACCGTTTCAGCATCCAATCCAGCCGCCGCCCATGAGCTGGCCACGGAAACCATCGCCCTGGTCCGCCACTGGCTGACCGAGGCCTCCAAGGTGCCGGTGGACGTCTCCGCCCAGCGCCTGGCCGGCGTCCTGAAGGACCCCAACGGCCTGGACTTCACCGTGGGCTTCGTCGACGGCGTCATCCGCCCCGAAGACCTCGCCGTCGCCGGCCGCAACCTGGCCCGGCTGGCACCGAAGGTCCCCGCTTTCCTGCCCTGGTACATGCGCAGCGCCGTCCGCCTGGGCGGCGTGATGGCCCCCGTGCTGCCGCAGGTGGTCATCCCGATCGCCCGCAAGGTGCTGCGCGAGATGGTGGGCCACCTGATTGTCGACGCGACAGACGCCAAGCTGGGTCCGGCCATCGCCAAGATCCGCCAGGACGGCGTGAACCTGAACGTGAACCTGCTCGGCGAGGCCGTCCTGGGCGAGCACGAGGCCGCCCGCCGCCTGGAGGGAACGCTGAAGCTGCTGGCCCGCGAGGACGTGGACTACGTGTCCATCAAGGAATCCTCCACCGTGGCCCCGCACTCCCCGTGGGCCTTCGACGAGGCCGTGGACCACATTGTGGAGAAGCTGCTGCCGCTGTACACGCTGGCCGCCTCCTTCCCCAAGCCCAAGTTCATCAACCTGGACATGGAGGAGTACAAGGACCTCGGCATGACCATCGCCGTGTTCAAGCGCATCCTGGACATGCCCGCGTTCAAGAACCTTGAGGCCGGCATTGTGCTGCAGGCCTACCTGCCTGACGCCCTGGGCGCCATGATGGAGCTGCAGGAATGGGCCACGGCCCGCCGCGCCGACGGCGGTGCACCCATCAAGGTGCGCGTCGTGAAGGGCGCCAACCTGCCCATGGAGCAGGTTGAAGCCTCCCTGCATGACTGGCCGCTGGCCACCTGGGGCACCAAGCAGGATTCGGACACCAACTACAAGCGCGTCATCAACTACGCACTGACCCCCGGGCACGTGGACGGTGTGCGCATCGGCGTCGCCGGCCACAACCTCTTCGACGTCGCCTATGCCTGGCTGCTGGCCAAGCAGCGCGGCGTGGTCTCCGGCATCGAGTTCGAGATGCTGCTGGGCATGGCCACCGGCCAGGCCACGGCCGTGCGCAAGGACGTCGGATCCCTGCTGCTGTACACGCCGGTGGTGCACCCGGGCGAGTTCGACGTCGCCATCGCCTACCTGATCCGCCGCCTGGAAGAGGGCGCCAGCCAGGACAACTTCATGTCCGCCGTGTTCGAGCTCAGCGCCAACGAGGCCCTGTTCGAGCGCGAAAAGCAGCGCTTCCTGGCTTCCCTGGCGACCCTTGACGACACAGTTCCGCCGGCCAACCGCCAGCAGAACCGCGCCCTGCCGGCCGCCCCGGCGGCGCTGGAGGGCTTCACCAACACCCCGGACACCGATCCCTCCCTGGCCGCCAACCGCGCCTGGAGCCGGGACATCCTGGCCAAGATCCCCGGCTCCGTGCTGGGCAACGATCTGGTGGAGTCCACCCGCATCACGGATCTGGACACCCTCAACGCCACCATCGCCACCGCTCTGGAGCACGGCAAGGCCTGGGGTGCCATGACCGGCGCCGAGCGTGCCGCCATCCTGCACCGCGCCGGCGACGTCCTGGAGTCCCGCCGCGCGGATCTCATGGAGGTCATGGCCTCGGAGACCGGCAAGACCATCGACCAGTCGGACCCGGAAATCAGCGAGGCCATCGACTTCGCGCACTACTACGCCGAGCGTGCCAAGGATCTGGAGACCGTCGACGGCGCCACCTTCGTCCCCGCCGGCCTGACGGTTGTCACTCCGCCGTGGAACTTCCCGGTGGCCATCCCCGCCGGCTCCACCCTGGCGGCGCTGGCCGCCGGCTCCGCCGTCGTCATCAAGCCCGCCACCCAGGCCCGCCGCAGCGGCTCCGTGATGGTCAAGGCCCTGTGGGACGCCGGTGTGCCCCGCGAGGTGCTGGCCCTGGTCCAGCTCGGGGAGAAGGAGCTCGGCCGCCAGCTGGTCTCGCACCCCAGCGTTGACCGAGTGATCCTGACCGGTGGCTACGAGACCGCCGAGCTGTTCCGCAGCTTCCGCACGGACCTGCCACTGCTGGCCGAGACCTCCGGCAAGAACGCCATCATCGTCACCCCCAGCGCCGACCTGGACCTGGCCGCCAAGGACGTCATCAACTCCGCGTTCGGCCACGCCGGGCAGAAGTGCTCCGCCGCCTCGCTGGTGATCCTGGTCGGCTCCGTGGCCTCCTCGGCACGCTTCCGCAACCAACTCATCGACGCCGCCAAGTCCCTGACCGTCGGCTTCCCGGCCGAGGCCACCACCCAGATGGGCCCGGTCATCGAGCCCGCCGCCGGCAAGCTGCTCAACGCACTCACCACCCTCGGTGCGGGCGAGACGTGGGCCGTGAAGCCCGCCAAGCTCGACGACGAAGGCCTCCTCTGGAGCCCGGGTGTTCGCACCGGCGTCAAGCGCGGCAGCTACTTCCACCTGACCGAGTTCTTCGGCCCGGTGCTCGGCGTCATGACCGCCGAGACGCTGGAAGAGGCCATCGCGATGACCAACCAGATCGAGTACGGCCTCACCTCCGGCCTGCACTCCCTGGACTCTGCGGAGATCGGCACCTGGCTGGACACCATCGAAGCCGGCAACCTGTACGTGAACCGCGGCATCACCGGCGCCATCGTGCAGCGCCAGCCGTTCGGCGGCTGGAAGAAGTCCGCCGTTGGTGCGGGCACCAAGGCCGGCGGCCCCAACTACCTGGCCGGTCTGGGCAGCTGGGTTCCGGCCGAGTCCACCGCCACGGCCACCATCGAGGGTGCCGCAGCCAAGGTTCTTGGCGCCGCAACGGGCATCGTCTCCGACACCGAGCGCGGCTGGCTGGAGCGCGCGCTGCGCTCCGACGCCGCCGCCTGGGCCGATGAGTTCGGCGCCGCCAAGGACGTCTCGGCCCTGACCGCCGAGCGCAATGTGTTCCGCTACCTGCCGGTGGACACCTCCATCCGCCTGGCCGAGGGCGAGTCCGTGGCCACGCTGCTGCGCGTGCTCGGTGCTGCACTGCTGGCCGGCGCCCGCCCGGGCGTCTCCACCGCCGTCGAGCTTCCCTCCGCGGTCAAGGCAGTGCTCAGCGAGCTGGGCATCTCCGCCTGGGTGGAGAACGACGGCGCCTACCTGGCCGCCGCCGCCCGCCGCGGTGCCGGCCGCATCCGCCTCCTCGGCGGGGACGCCAGCGCCCTCTACACGGCCACCAACGGCCGTCCGGACGTGGCAATCTACGCCGGCGAAGCCACCGAGGCCGGCCGCATCGAGATGCTCCCGTTCCTGCACGAGCAGGCCGTCAGCATCACCGCGCACCGTTTCGGCACGCCGAACCACCTCTCGGATGACCTGATCTAACCAGCCTCCACCCACCCAACTAGGTGACAGTTATCGCACGTTCCGCCCATCGGAATGTGCGATAACTGTTACCTAGTTGGGCTTTAAGGGGGCGCGGTGTCTTCGGTTACTGGACAGGGCCGCTAGGTTTAAGCCATGAAGTACGCCAACTCCGTTTTGGACCTGATCGGCAACACCCCCTTGGTCAAATTGAACAAGGTGAGCGCGGGCATCGACGCCACGATCCTGGTGAAGCTGGAGTACATGAATCCGGGCGGCTCCGCCAAGGACCGGATCGCCGTGAAGATGCTGGACGAGGCCGCGAAGGCGGGCCTGATCGGCCCCGGCGGCACCGTCGTCGAGCCCACCAGCGGCAACACGGGCGTGGCCATGGCCATGGTGGCCCAGCAGCGCGGCTACAACTGCGTCTTCGTGGTGCCGGACAAGGTGGGCGAGGACAAGCGCGCCGTGCTGCAGGCCTACGGTGCCGAGGTGGTGGTGACGCCGACGGCGGTGGCCGCGGACAGCCCGCAGTCCTACTACGGCGTCTCCGACAGGCTGGTCACCGAGATCCCCGGCGCCTACAAGCCGGACCAGTTCTCCAACCAGAACGGCCCGCTGAGCCACTACGAAACCACCGGCCCGGAAATCTGGCGCGACACCGACGGCAAGGTCACGCACTTTGTGGCGGGCGTGGGCACCGGCGGCACCATCACCGGCACCGGCCGCTTCCTGCGCGAGGTGTCCGCCGCCCGTCCCGAGGCCGACGGCGGCGAGGTCCAGATCATCGGCGCGGACCCTGAAGGCTCCGTCTACTCCGGCGGCACCGGACGCCCCTACCTGGTGGAGGGCGTGGGCGAGGACATCTGGCCCGAATCCTACGACCCGGCCGTTCCGCACCAGATCATCGCGGTCTCGGACAACGACAGCTTCGCCATGACCCGCCGGCTGGCCCGCGAGGAAGGCCTGCTGGTGGGTGGCTCCTCGGGCATGGCCGTGGTGGCCGCGCTGGAAGCGGCCAAGGGGCTGGGGCCGGATGCCGTCGTCGTCGTGCTCCTGCCGGACAGCGGCCGCGGCTACCTGGCCAAGATCTTCAACGACACCTGGATGCAGTCGTACGGTTTCCTGAAGGCCACCGACGAGCCCGCGATCGGCGAGCTGCTCAAGACCAAGACCGGCCAGCTGCCGGCGCTGGTGCACATCCACCCGAACGAGACGGTGCGCGATGTCATCTCCCTGATGAGCGAATACGGCGTCTCGCAGATCCCCGTGCTGACCCAGGAACCGCCCGTGGTGATGGGCGAGGTGGTGGGCTCGGTGGACGAGCGCACGCTGACCGGCAAGCTCTTCCGCGGCGAGGCGAAACTGACGGACAAGATCACCGAACACATGCAGCCGCCGCTGCCGATCATCGGCTCGCTGGAGCCCATTTCCGCCGCGCGCGCCAAATTGCAGGACGTGGATGCGCTGATGGTGACCTTTGTGGGGGCGCCGGTGGGTGTACTGACGCGCCATGATCTGCTGAACTACCTCAATGACTAATCCGCATCGACACACCAGGAGACGCAATGAGCCAGGGATTCAACACTCGTGCCGTGCACGCCGGCCAGGAGCCGGACGCCACCACAGGATCCGTCGTTCCGCCGCTGTACCAAACCTCCACCTTTGCCCAGGACGGCATTGGCGGTCTGCGCAACGGCTACGAGTACGGGCGCGGCACCAACCCCACGCGCGATTCCCTGCAGACCCAGCTGGCGGCGCTTGAGGGCGGCAAGCACGCGTTCAGCTTCGCCTCCGGACTGGCCGCAGAGGATGCGCTGATCCGCGCGCTGCTGGCCCCGGGCGACCACATCGTGATGGGCAACGACGTCTATGGCGGCACCTACCGCCTGATCAACCGCGTGCTGGCGCCGTGGGGGATCACCAACGCCGCCGTGGACATGTCCGACGCCGGTGCTGTTGCCGCCGCGATTGCCGCCGCGCCCACGAAGATGGTCTGGGTCGAGACGCCGTCGAACCCGATGATGAAGATCACCGACATCGCCGCCGCCGCCGAGGCAGCCCATTCCGCCGGCGCCCTGCTGGTGGTCGACAACACCTTCGCCTCGCCGTACCTGCAGAACCCGCTGGCGCTGGGCGCGGACATCGTGGTCCACTCCACCACCAAGTACATCGGCGGCCACTCGGACGCCAGCGGCGGGGCCATCGTGCTCAACGACGACGCCATGGCGGAGAAGATCGGCTTCATCCAGTTCGCCGTCGGCGCCGTCTCGGCCCCGATGGAGGCCTGGTTGACGACGCGCGGGCTTAAGACCCTGGGCGTGCGCATGGACCGCCACTCGGAGAACGCCCAGGCGATCGCCGAATGGCTGCTGACCCGCCCGGAGGTGGAGCGCGTGCTCTACCCCGGCCTGCCGGACCACCCCGGCCACGAGCTGGCCGCGCGGCAGATGAAGAAGTTCGGCGGCATGATCTCCGTGCAGTTCAAGGGCGGCGAGGCCGCGGCCCGCAAGGTGGCCGAGTCCACCAAGGTGTTCACCCTGGCGGAATCCCTCGGCGGCATCGAATCCCTGATGAACTACCCCTCCGAGATGACCCACGCCTCCGTCAAGGGCACCGAGCTGGCCGTGCCGGTGAACCTGATCCGCCTGTCCGTGGGCATCGAAGACCTCGAGGACCTGCTGGCCGATCTGGAGCACGCCTTCGCCAAGGTCTGGGGCGAGAAGCACATCCAGGTCGAGATCTAAGCCCCGGCGGACTGCAGACCGGCATTTTTCCGGCGGCTAGGGCCGCTACGGCCGCGGGGCGGCCAGCGTCCTTTGACGCCGCCTACAAAAAATGCCGGCTCTGCCGCCCGCTGTGGGTGCTGCAGGGGACAGGAATCAGCGGGCGGCCACCACGCCGCGGCGCTCGTCGCCGTCGTAGTGGTACACCGGCTTGCCGCCGATCCACACCTTCAACGCACGCTGCATGACGTCCAGGGGATCGCCGCTCCAGAGCACCAGGTCGGCGTCCTTGCCCACGGCCAGCGAGCCGATCCGGCTGTCCAGCCCCAGCACCTTGGCCGGGTTGATGGTCACCGCCCGCAGCGCCGTCTCGCGGTCCAGCCCCTCCTTCACGGCCAGCGTGCACTGGTGGATCAGGAAATTGATCGGCACCACGGGGTGGTCGGTGATGATGGAGATTTCGACGCCGGCGGCGGCCAGTTTGCCCGGGTTGGCCAGCGAACGCCCGCGCAGCTCCACCTTGGACTTGGTGGTGAACAGCGGGCCGATCAGCACGGGCACGCCGCGCTCGGCAAGGACATCGCCCAGGATGTGCGCCTCCGTGCCGTGGTCCAGCACCAGCTCGTAGCCGAACTCGTCCGCCAGGCGCAGTGCTGTGGCGATGTCGTCCGCGCGGTGGCAGTGCTGGCGCCACGGGATTTCGCGGCGCAGCACCATGGCCAGCGCTTCCATCTTGGGGTCGCGGGCGGCCGGATCATTCTTGGCCATGTAGTTCTGCGCGTCGATGAAGGCCTTGCGGATCACCATGGCGGTGCCCAGCCGCGTGGAGGGCATGGCCTTCTTGTGGCCGTAGACGGTCTTGGGGTTCTCGCCCAGCGCGGACTTCAACCCGCTGGGGGAGCGCAGCACCATCTCCTCCACGTACCGCCCGTGCGTGTGCAGAGCCACCGCGAGCCCGCCGATCGGGTTGCCTGAGCCCGGGTTGATGTTCACGGCCGTGACGCCGCCGGCCAGGGCGTCGTCGAACCCGGGGTCGAAGGGGTCGACGGCGTCGATGGCGCGGACGCCGGCCGTGACCGGATCCGTCATCTCATTCACGTCGCTGGTGGAACCCACCTCGCCCTCCGGGTGCATGCCCAGGTGGACGTGGGCGTCGATGAAGCCTGGCAACAGCCACTGGCCCTCGGCGTCGAGCACCTCGGCCCCGGCGGGTACCTTGGTCTTGGGTCCCATCGCCGCGATCTTCCCGCTCCGGACCACTACAGTGCCCTCGAACGGCTCGCCGTCGATGGGGACCACCATGGCGTTGGTGATGGCCAGGGTCTTGCGGACGCGGGCCCTGTTGCGGGCTACGGGGGAGGCGGTGGTCATGACAACCCTTTCCTCGGTAATGGGGGATGGTGTGGTTCCAACTTACCCGCCCCGGCCGCCGTCGTCGCGGCCCGGCTCCATCCCGAAGGTAGGCTGGCCGGATGACACGGAGGACGGCGTTGGTGACGGGTGTGGGCCGAACGGTGGGGATCGGGGCCGGGATTGCCCGGGCGCTCGCCGCCGATGGGTGGGACCTGGCGCTGACGTACTGGCAGGAGTACGACGCACGGATGCCCTGGGGTGTGCAGCCCGACGACGTCGCCACCCTCACCGCCGAGCTTCAGGCCGCCGGTGCCGCAGTCCATGCCTTCCCGGCGGACTTCGCGGATCCGGACGCCGTGGAAGCCCTGATGGCACAGGTGGCGGGGGCGGCAGGAGTCCTCAGCGGCCTGGTCCTCTCGCACTGCGAGTCGGTGGACTCGTCCATTCTGGACACCACGCTGGAGAGTTTCGAGCGGCATTTCGCCGTCAACACCCGCGCCAGCTGGCAGCTGCTGGCCGCCTTCGCCCGCCAGGTGGGCGGCGACGGCGGGGCCATCGTGGCGCTGACCAGCGACCACACCGCCCACAACCTGCCCTACGGCGCCTCCAAGGGTGCGCTGGACCGGATCGTCATCGCCGCGGCCCGGGAACTGGGGCAGCTGGGCATCAGCGCCAATGTGCTCAACCCCGGCCCGGTGGACACCGGCTGGATGGACGATGCCCTGCGCACCCACCTCGCCGCGAACCAGCCCACCGGCCGGCTCGGCACCCCGGGCGACGTTGCCGCCGTCGCCGCCTTCCTGCTCTCCCCGGCGGGCCGCTGGGTCAACGGCCAGCTCCTGAAGGCCGACGGCGGCTTCTCCGCCTGAGCCTGGAGGTTGAGCCGAGGGGCCGCGGCGTCAGGGGGCCGTCAAGACTGGGGACCGGGGCATCAAGGAATCGTCAAGAGGGCCGCCGGCGGGCCAAGGGCGCAGTTCGATGAAGGAAGGACATCGAACTCCCCTTGGAAAGAGGTCAAGAAATGGCTGACGTGGTTTGTCTTGCCGTACTGCTGGTGGCGCTGGCGCTCATTGTTGGATGCGCCCGGGCGGTGGAAAAGCTGTGAGCAGTTCCGTGCTCGACGTCGTGCTGGCCGTGGTGCTGCTGGCGGCGGGGTTGGCGATGCTGGTCTACCTGTTCGCCGCGCTGATCCGCCCGGAAAAGTGGTGACGCGGACGTGGATCTGAACGTTCTCTCCTTCGCCACGCAGGTGGGCATCCTGCTGGTGCTGCTCGCGGTGCTGCACCAGCCGCTGGGCGCCTATCTGGCCCGCACCTTCACCAGCCACCGCGATCTGGCCGCCGAACGCGGCTTCTACAGGCTGGCCGGCGTCGACCCCACGGCGGACCAGCGCTGGACCATCTACCTGCGCTCCGTCATCGCCTTCACCATCGTCTCCATCCTGGCCCTGTACCTGCTCCAGCGCCTGCAGGGCATCCTGCCGTTCAACCAGGGCATGGCCGGGGTGGATCCGTGGGTGGCCATGAACACCGCCGTCTCCTTCGCCACCAACACCAACTGGCAGACCTACGCCCCTGAGGCCACGCTCGGTTTCGGCGTGCAGATGCTGCTGCTGGCGGTGCAGAACTTCCTCTCCGCCGCCGTCGGCATCGCCGTCGCCGTGGCGCTGATCCGCGGCATCACGCGCTCGCAGACCAGCGGCCTGGGCAACTTCTGGGTGGATATGACCCGCACTGTGCTGCGCGTGCTGCTGCCCATCAGCGTGGTGGGCGCGGTGCTGTTGGTGGTCGGCGGTGTGGTGCAGAACTTCTCCGGCACCCCGATCACCACCATCGCCGGCCAGCTGGGGCAGACGGTGCCGGGCGGGCCGGTGGCGTCACAGGAGGCCATCAAGCTGCTGGGCACCAACGGCGGCGGCTACTTCAACGCCAATTCCGCCCACCCGTTCGAAAACCCCAATGCCTTCACCAGCCTCTTTGAGGTCTTCCTGATCCTGCTGATCCCCTCCGCGCTGCCGGCCGCCTACGGCCGGATGGTGGGCGACAAGCGCCAGGGCTACACGGTGCTCACCGTGATGGCCGCCTTCTGGCTCATCTCCACCACCCTGATGGCGTGGGCGACGGCGGCCGGAGCCGGCGTCGGCCTGGGCGAGGGCTTCGAGCAGCGTCTGGGCGTGGCCCCGAGCAGCATCTTTGCCACGGCCACCACCCTGACCTCCACGGGCGCCGTCAACGTGGCCCACGATTCCCTGCCCCCGCTGGCCGGCGGGCTGCTGATGCTGAACATGATGACGGGCGAGGTGGCCCCCGGCGGCGTCGGCTCCGGCCTCTACGGCATGTTGGTGCTGGCCATCATCACGGTGTTCATCGCCGGGCTGATGGTGGGGCGCACCCCTGAATTCCTGGGCAAGAAGATCGGTGCCAAGGAGATGAAGCTGGTGGCCCTGTACATCCTCGTCACCCCGGCGCTGGTGCTGGCGGGCACCGCGGTCACCGTGGCCATCCCAGATCTGGCCGCCGCCGCACCGGCCGCCGGACCGCACGGTTTCAGCGAGATCCTCTACGCCTTCACCTCCGCGGCCAACAACAATGGATCGGCCTTTGGCGGCATCACCAGCTCCGGGCCGGGGCTGGCCACGCTGCTGGCGCTGGCCATGCTGCTGGGGCGGATGCTGCCGATCGTGCTGGTGCTGGCCCTGGCCGGCTCGCTGGCCCAGCAGCGCAAGATCCCCGTGACGGCGGGAACGGTGCACACGCACGGACCCCTGTTCGCCACCATGCTCGGCGGTGTCTCGCTCATCCTGACCGCCCTGACCTACTTCCCTGCCCTTGCCCTGGGGCCGGCCGCCGAAGGACTTGTGAAATGAACACCACCACTCTCATCGCGGCCATCCCCTTGGCCCTGCGCAAACTCTCCCCGCGGTACATGGTCCATTCTCCGGTGATGTTCACCGTGCTGGTCGGATCCATCGTCTGCACCCTTGTCACGGTGGTCCAGCTGGTCCAGGGTTCCTCCATGGCCGCGTTCTCACTGGCCGTGACGTTCTGGCTGTGGCTGACGGTGCTCTTCGGCAACCTGTCCGAGGCCATTGCCGAGGGCCGCGGCAAGGCACAGGCCGACAGCCTGCGGGCCTCCCGCACCTCCGTGCTGGCCCGCAAATGGGTCGACGGCGGCAACGGCACCTTCCGCGAGGAGCGGGTGGCCGGCACCGAACTGGCGGTGGGGGATCTGGTGGTCTGCGAGGCGGGCGACGTCATCCCCTCCGACGGCGAGGTGGTGGAGGGCCTGGCCAGCGTGGACGAATCCGCCATCACCGGCGAATCCGCCCCCGTGATCCGCGAATCGGGCGGGGACCGCAGCTCGGTCACCGGTGGCACCACTGTGCTCTCTGACCGCATCGTCGTGCGGATCACCGCGGCCAGCGGCCAAACCTTCCTGGACAGGATGATCGCCCTGGTGGAGGGTGCCACCCGGCAGAAGACGCCCAACGAGATTGCCTTGAACGTGCTGCTGGCCTCGCTGACCATCGTGTTCCTGCTCTGCGTGCTCACCCTGGCCCCGATGGCGGCCTTCGCCAACGCACTGCCCACACCGATCGTGCTGGTGGCGCTGCTCATCTGCCTGATCCCGACGACGATCGGCGCCCTGGTGCCGGCCATCGGCATCGCGGGCATGGACCGGCTGGTGCAGCGCAATGTGCTGGCCACCTCCGGCCGCGCCGTGGAAACGGCCGGTGACATCACCACCCTGCTGCTGGACAAGACCGGCACCATCACCTTCGGCAACCGCCGGGCCGTGGCCTTCCTGCCGGCCCCCGGCGTCGAACCCGCCAGGCTGGTGGAGGTGGCCCGGCTCTCCAGCCTGGCCGATGAAACCCCCGAGGGCCGGTCCATCATCGACCTGGCCGCCCAGCAGGGCGTGGCGGAGCCGAGCCTGGAGGACCTGGGCCACAATTCCGGCGAGCTGACGGTGGTGGAGTTCAGCGCCACCACCCGGATGAGCGGCCTGGACGTGGAGATGGCCAGTATGGCCGACGGCGGCACGCGCCAGATCCGCAAGGGCGCCGCCTCCGCCGTCGCCGCCTATGTGGCAGACGCCGGCGGCTTCGTGCCGCAGGAAACCGCCGCCGCCGTTGAAGAGATCTCCGCCCAGGGCGGCACGCCGCTGCTGGTGGCCAGCGTCGAGGGCGGGCATGCCGAGGTGCTCGGCGTCATCCACCTGGCCGACGTCGTCAAGCCCGGCATGAAGGAGCGCTTCGCCGAGCTGCGGGCCATGGGCATCAGGACCATCATGATCACCGGCGACAACAAGATCACCGCCGGAGCCATCGCCGCCGAGGCCGGAGTGGACGACTTCGTGGCCGAGGCGACGCCGGAGGACAAGCTGGCCGTCATCAAGCGCGAGCAGGCCGCCGGGCGTCTGGTGGCCATGACCGGCGATGGCACCAACGATGCCCCCGCCCTGGCCGCGGCCGACGTCGGCGTGGCCATGAACAGCGGCACCAACGCCGCCAAGGAGGCCGCCAACATGGTGGACCTGGACTCGGATCCCACGAAGCTGATCGACATCGTGGGCATCGGCAAGCAGCTGCTGATCACCCGCGGATCCCTGACCACCTTCTCCGTGGCCAACGACGTCGCCAAGTACTTCGCCATCGTGCCGGCGCTCTTTGCTGCCACCTTCCCCGGGCTCGGCCTGTTGAACGTCATGGGGCTCGCATCGCCGTCGTCGGCCATCCTCTCCGCCGTCATCTTCAACGCGCTGGTGATCGTGCTGCTGGTGCCGCTGGCCCTGCGCGGGGTGAAGTACAGGGCCGTGTCCGCGGCATCCGCACTGTCCCGGAACCTGCTCATCTACGGGCTCGGCGGCGTCATTGCCCCGTTCATCGGCATCAAACTCATCGACATGCTCCTCTCCCTGCTCCCGGCCCTGGGCTAGGGCCCAAGAAAGCTGATCCGCCATGACTTCCTATCTGAGACAACTCCTTACCGCCGCCCGGTTCCTGCTGCTGGCCACCCTGGTGCTGGGCCTGGCCTACCCGGTGGTGGTGTTTGGCCTGGGCCAGGTGTTGGCCCCGGCCCAGGCCAACGGCTCCATCATCAGGGAGGCCGCGCCCGGTTCCGGGGCGTCCGGGACTGGAGCGTCCGACGGCGCTGCGGGTGCCGGAACTGCTGTCGGCTCGTCGCTGCTGGCCCAGCCGGTGGAGGGCCACGAGTTCTTCTACCCGCGGCCTTCGGCGGTGGCCTGGGACCCGGCGTCGTCCTCCGCCTCCAACCTGGGGCCCAACTCTCCCGCGCTGGCCGAGGCCATCGACGCGAGCCGCGCCGAGGTGGCCGCCCGCGAGAACGTGGACCCCGCCGCCGTGCCGATCGATGCCGTGACAGCCAG
Organism: Arthrobacter sp. 35W; assembly: GCF_000482545.1. GTDB lineage: Bacteria > Actinomycetota > Actinomycetes > Actinomycetales > Micrococcaceae > Specibacter. The sequence goes on along the minus strand of NZ_KI519455.1, from coordinate 348,252 downwards.
CGGCTCCGGCCTGGACCCGGACATTTCGCCCGCCTACGCCGCACTCCAGGCCCCCCGCGTCGCCAAGGCCAATGGACTCAGCGAGGCCCAGGTCAACGAGTTGATCGCCCACAACACCTCCGGCCCCCTCGAATCCTTCCTCAGCCAACCCGCCGTCAACACCACCACCCTCAACCTCGCCCTCGCCGCCCTCGCGAAGTAGGAGTGCCGAGGTGTGGGTGGTTTCCCGGCGCTTGGACGCGGTTGTGGCGGTGCCGTCCGGCGGCGCGACGCCGTTCCCCGCCCAGGACGCATTCGTGGACGCGTCCTAGGCGGGGAATTGCGTCCCAGATGCAGTGAATCCAGCGGTGGGCCAACGGTTTCCGTCAGCGAGCACTGGGACCGGCCTCCCCACGAGTGGACGGGTGGGGAGGCTTCCGTAGGCGCGCATCGCGGCCGGGCGTGGCGGAGCCCGCCCGCGGGCGGACGACGCTCCCGGACCGTGTCCAAGCGCCGGGAAGCCTCCCGTCCCGGTAACAGTCGGCGACCGCCAAGCGCCGTGAAACCGTAGGTCCACTGCGGAGGAACCGCAGCTGTGGGGAATGTGGGACGAGTTGGGAACTAGTACTGGGAGAATCAACGCATGGCACGCGGCATCTTGAGAATCTTCCTGGGCGCGGCCCCCGGCGTCGGCAAAACCTATTCCATGTTGGAGCAGGCCCAGACCCTCCTGGCGGCCGGCGTCGACGTCGTCGTCGGCATCGTCCTGGACCACGACCGCGAGCAGACGCGCGCCCTCGCGGAGGGTCTGGAGCAGATCCCCACTCTGCGTGTCTCGTACCGGGGCGCTGACTTTGAGGAGATGGATCTGGCCGCCGTGCTGGCCCGCCGGCCCGCCGTCGCGCTTGTGGACGAGTACGCCCATTCCAACGTCCCCGGCACCGGGCATGCCAAGCGCTGGCAGGACGTCGAAGCCCTGCTTGAAGCCGGCATCGACGTGATGTCCACCGTCAACGTGCAGCACCTGGCCTCGCTCGGGGACGTGGTGCACTCCATCACGGGCGTGCGGCAGCAGGAGACAGTACCCGACGACGTGGTGCGCCGGGCGGACCAGATCGAGCTGGTGGACATCGCCCCGGAGCTGCTGCGGGCCCGCATGGGCGCTGGACACATCTATGCCGTCGACACGGTGGATGCGGCGCTGGCCAACTATTTCCGCCTCGGCAATCTGACGGCGCTGCGCGAGCTGGCCCTGCTGTGGCTGGCGGACCGGGTGGAGGAGGGACTGGCGGCCTACCGGTCCACACACGGCATCGAGGAAAGCTGGCCCACCCGTGAGCGCGTGGTGGTGGGGTTGACCGGCGGGCCCGAGGGGCAGGTGCTGATCCGGCGCGCGGCCAGGATCCTCAGCCGGGTCAGCGGCGGGGAGCTGCTGGCCGTCCATGTGCGCCGCTCGGATGGGGTGGCGGGGGAGTCGCCGAAGGAGCTGGAGATCCAGCGCCAGCTCGTTACGGATCTGGGCGGCACCTACCATTCGGTGGGCGGGGACGATCCGGCGGTGGCGCTGCTGGAGTTCGCCCGCAGTGTGGATGCCACCCAGGTGGTGGTCGGCACGTCCCGGCGCAGAACCTGGACCGGGCTGTTCAAGGGGCCCGGAGTGGGAACCCGTGTGGTCCGCGATTCCGGCGACATCGACGTGCACATGGTGTCGCACCCGCTCGGTGGGCGCGGTGTGGCCGGGCCGCGCCGCGGGCTGTTGGGCCGGCGGCGGGTGGCCATCGGTTTTGCCTTGGCGGTGCTGCTGCCCGTGCTGGTGCAGTGGCTGCTGGGCTACCCGCAGAACGTCAACTTCGCCACCGTCATGCTGGTCCAATTCTCGGCCGCCATTGCCGTGGCGCTGGTGGGTGGCCTCTGGCCGGCCGTCGTGGCCGCCATCTGGGGCAGCCTGCTCCTAAACTATTTCTCCGCCGAACCTCTGGGCACATTGACCATCAGCGATCCGCAGAATCTGCTGGCGCTGGGCATCTTCCTTGCCGTCTCGGCGGCCGTGGCCCTGGTGGTCGACCGCTCGGCCCGACGGTCCAAGGAGGCAGCAGTGGCCGGCGCCGAGGCCGCCACGCTGGGCGAGCTCGCCCGCGGAGTGCTGGCCTCCCAGGACACCCTCGCGGTGTTCCTGGAGCAGGTGCGCGAGCATTTCCAGGTGGGCGCGGTGGCGCTGTTCCGCAGGCCCGACGGCGTTGCCGCGGACCGCGGTCCGGGCGGGGGCCCGTCGGCTGCCGGAACGGCGGGACTGGCCGGGTCCGGCTGGGAGCTGGCAGCCAGCGTGGGGGAGGCGCCGCCGTCGTCGCCGGGGGAGGCGGACAATGTGGAGCAGATCTCCGAGCATCTGGTCCTGGCCCTGAACGGACGTACGCTGCCGGCCAGCGGCAGGCGCCTGCTGTCCGCCTTTGGTGCACACCTGATGGCGATGGAGCAGCGGGCCGAGCTCAGCGAAAGCCGCCGGGACAACCTCCGGCTGGCCGAGGGCAACAAGATGCGCACCGCCGTGCTGCGCGCCGTCTCGCACGATCTGCGCACACCGCTGGCCGGGATCAAGCTGGCGGTGAGCAGCTTGCGCCAGACGGCGGTGACGTTCTCCGCCGAGGACGAGGCGGAGCTGCTGGCCACCATCGAGAACTACGCCGACCGGCTGGACGGGCTGGTTGGGAACCTGCTGGACATGTCCCGGCTCACCAGCGATACGGTGACGCCGCTGCTGGCTCCGGTGAGCTGGCGGGAGGTGCTGCCGGAGGCGCTGCGCGGCGCACCGGAGGGCCGCGTGCGGGTGGAGCTGCCGGCCAACATGCCACCGGTTGATGCCGACGCCGGCATGCTGGAGCGCGTCCTGGCCAACATCATCGAGAACGCCGTGAAGTACGCGCCGGGCTCGGAGATCCTGATCGTGGGCTCGGTGGGCGGCGCTGGATGGTCCACCATCGACGGCCAGCCCGCCAGCGAACTGCGCATCATCGACAGGGGGCGTGGCGTCCCGGCCGATGCCGTCGTGGCCATGTTTGCGCCGTTCCAACGGCTCGACGACGTCTCCTACGGCGCGGCGGGCGGCACCGGCGTCGGACTCGGTCTGGCGGTGGCCAAGGGGTTCACCGAGACCATGGGCGGCGTGCTGGAGGCCGAGGAAACACCCGGTGGAGGGCTGACCATGGTGGTCAGACTGCCGATTTCAACAGGCGTCAGCCGGAGGAGAGTTGTATGAGCTGGGTCCTGATTGTCGACGACGAGCCGCAGATCCTGCGTGCACTGCAGATCAATCTGCACGCCCACGGCTACCAGGTGGTGGCAGCCCACGACGGCGCCTCCGCGCTGCTGGCCGCCCAAAAGCACCCCCTGGATGCCGTGGTGCTGGACCTTGGACTGCCGGACATGGATGGCGTGCAGGTGATCGAGGGGCTGCGCGGCTGGACGAACGTGCCCATCATCGTGCTCTCGGCCCGGCACGGCTCCGAGGACAAGGTGCTGGCCCTGGACGCCGGTGCGGATGACTACGTGACCAAGCCCTTTGGCCTGGATGAACTGCTGGCCCGGCTGCGTGCCGCCACACGGCGCGCCACCAGCAACCCGGAGGAGGCGCCCACGCTGGCCACGGAGGACTTCGTGGTGGATCTGGCGCTCAAGCGGGTGACCCGGCAGGGGGAGGACATCCGCCTGACGCCCACGGAGTGGAAGATCCTTGAGGTGCTGGTCCGCAGCCCGCGCCGGTTGATCAGCCAACAGCAGATCCTGACTCAGGTCTGGGGGCCCGCCTATGCGCGCGAAACCCACTATCTGCGGGTCTACATGGCCCAGCTGCGGCGCAAGCTCGAGCCCAATCCGGCCGTGCCACGGCACCTGTTGACGGAGGCCGGCATGGGGTACCGCTTCGAGCCTTGAGCCGGGGCCACCCGCGCGTCGACCGCACGGCAGTTCGTGGCGCGGATCACATAGTCAATCTTGATTAGTCATAAACTGACTACTATGCTGGGGGAATGTCCAAACGCTCACCCCTGGCACTTGCCGTGCTTGCCCTGCTGGTGGAGGCTCCCATGCATCCGTACCGGATGCAGCAGCTGATCACCGAGCGGGGCAAGGACGACGTTATCAACGTCTCCCAGCGCGCCAGCCTGTACAACACCATCGACCGGCTGCTGCGCGATGGTCTCATCCAGCTGATGGAGACCACACGTGACGGCCAGCGCCCCGAACGTTCGGTGTATGAAATCACCGACGCCGGCCGGGACTCCGCGGAACTGTGGATGCGCGAAATGCTCACCGACCCCCGGCCCGAGTACCCCGAATTCGCCGCCGCCGTCGCCCATCTGCCGATGATCACCCCCGGCCAGAGCGCCGAGTACCTTGCCGTCCGGGCGACCGAGCTCGCGGCGGAGGTGGCCCGCCTCGAAACGGCCATCTCCAGCGTGGACGACTGGCTGCCGAGGCTGTTCCTGCTGGACACCGAACTCCTGCTCGACCTGCGGCGCACCGAGCTGCGCTGGACCACCGCCGTGCTTGAAGATCTTCAGGACGGTTCCATCACCTGGAGCCGCGAATCACTGGATGCCTTCGCTGCGGCCCACTCAAATCCCTACCCTGAGGACTCTTCATCATGAAAACGCACGCCGTGCCCACCGGCAGGGCACGTTCCATCGCGCTCATCTCGCTCTTTTTGGCATCCTTCATGGAGCTGCTGGACGCGACGATTGTCAACGTGGCACTGCCCCAAATTGAAACCTCCCTGGGTGCCCAGAACGCCGAGCTCCAGTGGATGGTGGCCTCCTACACCCTGGCCCTGGCGATCGGTCTGATCACCGGATCCCGGCTGGGCGACATCTATGGCCGCAAGAAGATCTTCATCACCGGCCTGGTGGTCTTCACCCTCGCCTCCGTGCTGTGCGGCATGGCGATGAATCCGGAGATGCTGATTGCCTCCCGCGCGCTGCAGGGCTTCGCCTCCGCGGCGATGATTCCGCAGGTGCTGTCCAGCCTGCAGGTTATGTACAAGCCGGCCGAGCGGGCCGGCGCCATGGCCGGCTTCTCCGCGCTGGCCGGCGTTGCGGCCGTCTCCGGACCCATCGTGGGCGCCATCCTGACGGACGCCAACATCTTCGGCTGGGGCTGGCGCACCATCTTCTTCGTCAACGTCCCCGTCGGCATCTTCGCCGTGATCTGCGCGATCCGCTTCGTGCCGGAATCCGTGGCCCCCAAGCGGCACAAGCTGGACATTCCCGGCGTCGTCGTCCTTGCCGTGGGCATGTTCGCCATCCTCTACCCGCTGACCATGGGCCGCGAAGAGGGCTGGCCGCTGTGGACCTGGCTGTGCCTGGGCGCCGGCATCCTGGTGCTGGTGGGCTTCGTGGTGCTGCAGCACCGTGAGGAGAAGAACGGTGGTGAGCCGCTGGTGAAGGTCTCGCTGTTCAAGAACCGTTCCTTCGCTGCCGGCATCGCGCTGATGTTCCTCTTCTTCATCCCGATGAACGGCTTCTTCCTGATCCAGACGCTGTTCCTGCAGCTGGGTCTGGGCTACTCCATCCTCACCGCCGGGCTCACCATGATCCCGTTCTCCGTGATGGTGCCCATCCTTGCGGGCCTGTCCGCTGCGATCCTGGCCAAGAAGATCGGCCGCGTGGTGCTCCAGCTGGGGCCGCTGGTGCTCGCCGCCGGCTTTGTGGTGCTGATCTTCACCGTCCAGGCCGCCGGCGGGGACGTCACCCCGTGGCACCTGATCGCCGGACTGGCGCTCAGCGGTGCCGGCTTCGGCATGGTGGTGGCTCCGGTGGGCATCTTCGTGCTCTCCGAGGTGCCCACCCACTCCGCAGGCTCCGCCTCGGGGCTGTTCAACACCACCAGCCAGCTCTCCGGAGCCCTGGGCGTGGCCATCGTGGGCACACTGTTCTTCGACAACCTGACGCGCAGCACGGCGACCAGCAAGGCTGCGGTGTTTGTGGACGGCTTCACCTCCACCATGTGGATCATGGCCGCGGGCCTGGTGCTGGCGGCCATCGCGGCCAGCTTCCTGCCGCGCTGGGCCTCCGAGGCCGAGCTCCCCGCCGGCGACGAAGTCCTCGCGGACGCCTGACCCCGCAACTGACCCTTGTTGAGGCGTGGGCTGGTGCCCTTTAGAACACTTCTAAAGGGCACCAGCCCACGCCTCAACGGTGTTTAAGTCATCGTTCAATCAGGGCTGTTGCCAGCGAAGCCTGCCGTCGGACGCTGGGGCGCAGACCATTGCCTTGCCTGTCTTGCTGACCCCAGTGCTTCCGCCGCCACTGCAAAATGATCCGGGGTGGACATAGTCTGCAGCTGGAGCAGGCTGCGGAGGAGCTTGTTGTTGCGCAAGCTGTTGTGCTGCGGCCTGCTCGGCCGCTGCCTGTTGAATTGCAGCCTGTTCTGCAGCGGCTGTCGCTGCCGCAGCTTGGCGCGCCGATTCCTGTTCTGCAGCGGCTGTCGCTGCCTGCTCAGCGGCAGCTTTTTCGGCAGCAACCTTCGCCGCGGCCGCCTTGCCATCGGCGATCGACTTCGCCGCAGTCTCGTCCAGCCAGACGAGAGTTTCTGCAGCATTGTGCCCGCACGTATACAACGTGCTTTCGAACTTTCGAGTGGAACCAGGCTTGTCGCAACTTTCCAGCGCCGGACTAGTTCCACGTGCACTTGGCCTTGTAGTTGGGGACGCAGATGCACTGATTGAAGCACTAGTCGAACCAACCAGAGGCGTCTTGGGGGCGGCGGTCTGCGGCGCGGCTGTGGCACCCGAAATGATGGAACCGGCTAAGAACAAGGCTGCACCGCCGCCGGCGGCGATCTTGGCGGCTTTCGCATGGGGTAGCCCAACCCACGAACGACGCTTGAATAGCCATGCATACAGCGCCGTGACGAGGGCAATGATCCCGAGAAGGACCAGGACTGCTCCAAGACCTCCCGCCGCAGCGAAGATCAGCACCAATGGCATGATCAATGCAGCCGCTATCCAGAATGATTTGGCAGGGCGCCAGCCGAGGGGCTGCCGTGGTGGAGTGTTTTGAACGGTTTTCATACTTCCCCCCAAGGATCGTGAACGGGCGAGGAATCGCCAAAAACGATCAGGCTAGCAGCCCTGCTGCGAGTATCGGAGTGTTACGCCGCAGATCGGCGACAACTGGCGCGGACGAGACCGTCCAACCCCGCATCAACGGCGTCTGGGCGTAGATTGGGAGCCATGGAACTGGGGAAAGTGCTTGCCGTCTGCCGCGTCCACCAATTGCACCCCGACGCCGGAAATGTCGGCGTCACGGCGATCGACAAGCGCGCCGTCGACGGTCCGGTGAAGGTGGGGCCGCTGGGCCTGTATGCCGATCTCCAGGCGGACCGCAAACACCACGGCGGGCGGGACCAGGCCGTCTACGCCTACTCCCAGGACGACGCCGACTATTGGGCTGCGGAGCTGGGCCGGGAGATTCCGCCGGGGTTCTTTGGCGAGAATCTGCGCATTTCCGGCGTGGAGGCTACGGGGGCAGTGATTGGCGAGCGCTGGCGCATCGGGGCGGATGTGCTGCTGGAGGTCACCTCGCCGCGCGTTCCCTGTGCCACCTTTGGCCGCCGGATGGGGGAGCCGCAGTGGGTCAAGCGCTTCACCGAGGCCGGGCGGGTGGGCGCCTATCTGCGCGTGCTGTCCAAGGGAACCATTGCCGCGGGCGACGCCGTCGTCGTGGAACACCGGCCCGAGCACGGCATCACCATCGGGCGGTACTTCTCCGAGCCCACGCTGGAGGACATCCGGACGTTGTGGCGGTTGAAGGAGTCCGGGCAGCTGGATCTGGCAGAGGCCTACCTGCCCGCCTTTGAGCGGATCCTGCGCCAAAACGCCTAAGGCAATCGGCTGCTGCCAAACATCCTGTGCGCAATCTCACTGGCCCCCATCGACAGCTGCCATCGCGGATGGGTAGCGTATGCCCTACAATTTAAATATCCCCCACTCCGGTATCTCCTTTATTTTTTTCTGCCCAATTTTTGAGGCAGGAGCCTGAAGTGTATGGGGCCCGCGCATTTGCGGCGGGCATGAACGTTCATAGGGGATGGCCGGCAAAGAAAACGCCACACGGCTCCAGCTTCGGTTGGAGCCCGCACTCCGGTGCGCAGCTGCGGCGAGAAGTCCTGCCAGGGATGAGCTGTAACGGCTGGATTTCTTTGTAATGCGGCACCCTCGCCGCGTGGCCCTATGAATGAGGACTTAATTCCCATGTCTGAAAACACCACCGAAGAAACCACCACGGAAGACGCCGTCATCGACGAGCCCACGGTCCTCTTCACCGACCTTGGCATCGACGGCCGCGTCCTGGCCGCCCTGAGCGATGTTGGCTACGAGAAGCCCTCGCCCATCCAGGCCGCCACCATCCCGCTGCTGCTGGAAGGCCGCGACGTCGTCGGCCTGGCCCAGACCGGTACGGGCAAGACTGCCGCCTTCGCCATCCCGGCCCTGTCCCGCATGGCCGAGCTGATGGACCTCAACGGACCCACCAAGGACACCCAGATCCTGGTGCTGGCCCCCACCCGCGAGCTGGCCCTGCAGGTTGCAGAGGCATTCTCCTCCTACGCGGCCCACATGCCCGACTTCTCCGTGCTGCCGGTCTACGGTGGATCCGCCTACGGCCCGCAGCTGGCCGGCCTGCGCCGCGGCGCCCAGGTTGTTGTCGGTACCCCGGGCCGTGTCATCGACCACCTGTCCAAGGGCTCCCTGGACCTGTCCAACCTCCAGTACCTGGTGCTGGACGAGGCCGACGAGATGCTCCGCATGGGCTTCGCCGAGGACGTCGAGCAGATCCTCTCCAAGACGCCTGACACCAAGCAGGTTGCACTGTTCTCCGCAACGATGCCCGGTGCCATCCGCCGCATCTCCAAGCAGTACCTGAACAACCCCGCCGAGGTCACGGTCAAGTCCAAGACCACCACCGGTGCCAACACCCGCCAGCGCTTCCTGCAGGTCATGGGCCCGCACAAGCTGGATGCCCTGACCCGCGTCCTCGAGGTTGAAGAGTTCGACGGCGTCATTGCCTTCGTGCGCACCAAGATGGCCACCGAGGACCTCGCCGACAAGCTGCGTTCACGCGGTTTCCAGGCTGCAGCCATCAACGGTGACATCCCGCAGCAGCAGCGCGAGCGCACCATCGAGGCACTGCGCGAGGGCAAGATCGACATCCTGGTGGCCACCGACGTCGCCGCCCGTGGTCTTGACGTTGAGCGCATCACCCACGTGATCAACTACGACATCCCGCACGACACCGAGTCCTATGTGCACCGCATCGGCCGCACGGGCCGCGCCGGCCGCTCCGGCGACGCGATCCTGTTCATGACCCCGCGTGAGAAGTACCTGCTGCGTGCCATCGAGAAGGCCACGCGCCAGCCGGTGGACCAGATGCACCTGCCGAGCGCCGAGACCATCAACTCGCTGCGCCTGGGCAAGTTCGCCGACAGGATCACCGAGACCCTGGCCTCCGAGGATGTCGCGAAGTTCCGCGACCTCATCGCCAGCTACGAGCAGGAGCACGACGTTCCCGCCTCGGAGATCGCTGCCGCTCTGGCCGTCATGGCCCAGGGTGGACAGCCGCTGCTGGTCAATGACCTGCCGGCCGCTCCGGATTTCCAGAAGAAGGACCGCGCCAAGGACGGCTTCGGCTCCCGTGGCCCGACACGCACCCTCACCGAGGGCAACGCCACCTACCGCATCGCGGTGGGCCGTCGCCAGCGCGTGATGCCCGGCTCCATCGTTGGCGCCATTGCCAACGAGGGTGGCCTGTCCTCCTCACAGATCGGTGGCATCGACATCCGTGCCGACCACACCCTCGTTGAGCTCCCCGCCGAGCTGAGCAAGGACCAGTGGCGCGCCCTGAGCAAGACCCGCATCGGCGGCGAGCTCATCCACCTGGAGCTGGACAACGGACGTCGTCCGGCCAGCGCCGGTGCTTCCGCTGCCGGCGGCGGATTCCGCGGCCGTGAGGACCGTGGAGACCGCGGCCAGGGCGGCTTCAAGAAGAAGTTCGACGGCGACCGCGGCGGCTACCAGGGCGGCGGCGACCGTGGCGGCTACCAGGGCAGCTCCGACCGTGGCGGCTACCAGGGTGGCGGCGAGCGCGGCGGCTACCAGGGTGGCGGCTACAGCAACGACCGTGGCGAGCGCGGCCAGGGCCACACCGGCACCGGTGGCGGCGACCGTCGTCCCCGCCACGGCAAGGATGCAGGCGCTGGCGTTGGCGCCAAGGATTTCAACCGCAAGGGCAAGTGGTAGGTCCTAGGACCCACCTGCCGTCGGCCTAGCCGAACGGGCATTGCATAAAGAGGGGCCGTTCCAGTCAATCGACTGGGACGGCCCCTCTTTATGCGTGCCGGCCGATCCAAATCGAGGCAGCACTTGTGGCGGCCTCGAGCCGTCCGAACCCGCCACAGCTGCTGGGTCGATGGGAGGGGCCTCCCATCGATGCCGCAGGTGGCGGAATGTGGCGAAGGTCACTGGAAAAGTTCTGTCGAAGGCCTCGGAAAAGCGTTCTTGTGGAGCCTGCCGCGACGACTGGAAATCCCCGGAATTCCGCGGTTTTTGCACCGTTGTACGTCCCATGTTTGCCTCGATTTCGCATCCGGCAAAACCACTGGTAAAGTATTTTCTCGTTGCCCCCCTAGCTCAGTGGTAGAGCGCGTTCTTGGTAAGAACGAGGTCACCGGATCGATTCCGGTGGGGGGCTCTGAATGGGAAGGCTCGTGTCAATCGGTTTTGGCCGGCTGCTCGAGCTATTCCCATTTATGGCGGCGTAGCTCAGTTGGTTAGAGCGCACGACTCATAATCGTGAGGTCGGGAGATCGAGCCTCCCCGCCGCTACAGAGAAAAAGAAGGGCCGGAAGCATCAGCTTCCGGCCCTTCTTTCGTTTAAGCGTCCTGTGCCTGTGGCGGCGGGTGGGCTAGCGTGGCAGGGGACACCGGCTGCGGAAGGAACCCACCATGGCACGCATTCTGATTATCGGCGGACACGGCAAGATCGCACTCCAGTTGGCGGAGGTTCTGACCCGCAGCGGCCACCAGGCGACCTCCGTCATCCGCAGGGACTCCCAGGCCGCCCGCATTGCCGAAACCGGGGCGCAGCCGCTGGTGCTGGACGTTGAGCACTGCACGACGGCGGAGCTGGCCGCGGCGATGGCCGGGCACGACGCCGTCGTCTGGTCTGCGGGCGCCGGTGGCGGGAATCCGGAGCGCACCTATGCCGTGGACAGGGATGCGGCCATCATGTCCATGGCGGCCGCCGCGGAGGCGGGCGTGGAGCGCTATGTGATGGTGTCCTATCTGGGTGCCCGGCGGGACCATGGCATCGACCCGGAGAACAGCTTCTTTGCCTACGCCGAGGCCAAGGCTGCGGCGGACGACCATCTGCGTGGCACGGGGCTGGACTGGACCATTCTGGCCCCAGGCGCGCTGACCGATGAGCCCTCCACCGGCCGCATCAACCCGGAACCTTCGGGGTCCGACACCAGGACCTCCCGCGCCAGCGTGGCGCTGGTGGCTGCGGCGGTGCTGGAACTCCCTGGAACGGCCGGACGGACCATCCGATTCACCGACGGCGGCATTGACATTGCTGAAGCCTTGGGCGGGCCCTGACGCCGCCGGTACCGGAGGCGTCAGGGCCCGCAGCGGCCCGCTAGGACCGTGCGGCCACCAGATTGTCCAGCGGCTTCTCGTAGCGCTCCTGGAGGATGCGCAGGTGCAGCCAGGAGTCGGCGGAGGCCACTGAGTCCAGATCCCGCAGCTGGTCCAGGATGGTGTTGAGCTCATCCAGCGAGCTGACGCCCACGGTGGCCACCAGATCATGGCGGCCGAAGCAGCTGGCGATGAACTCCACCCCGGGGGTGTTGGAGAAGAACTCGACGGCCTCCTCCGTGCCTGAGACTGTGGTGATGCCAAAGCCAAAGGCCATGGAGCCCGATGAGCCCGTCCGGTTGATGATGGGGCCAATCTGCATGACCCTGGACTCCAGCAGCCGCAGCACGCGGGTCCGGGTGGCGCTGGCGGACAGGCCCACGCATTCGCCCAGCGCCTCGAAGCCCATGCGGCCGTCCTTCTGGAGTTCGCCCATGATCCGCAGGTCCACGCCGTCGAGCTCCAGGCCCTGCACCAGCGGCTCCTTGTTCAGGAACAGGCTGCGCACCACCTCCTTGTACATGAGGACGTCGACGGCGGCGACGCCGTCCGTTGCGCGGATGGCGTCCACCTGCTCGTAGAGCTCGGCCACGGTGGGCACCCGCAGTTCGGTGATGATGCCATAGTGCCCGGTGGTCAGCGAGGCGAAGACGGCGCCGTCCAGCTCCGCCAGCTTCGCCAGGACGGCTTCGGCGGATCCGCGCAGCTGGATGGAGAGGTGGGCCACGGCGTTCAGGCCCAGCACCCGGGGGTGGATGGCTGCGACAATGCGCAGTTCGCCGGAGGCGGCAAGCTCATTGAACTTCGCCGTGACCGTCGAACGGGTGACGCCGAGCTGCTTGGCGAGATCGCTGAAGGAGGCCCGGCCGTCGGCCTGGAGCAGGCGCACCATCCGGCCTTCAAGGTTATGCATGGTCTTCACAATAAGCGCCTGCCGTAGCTGCCGGGGGAGCGGTGCCCCTGGGGCGGGTGCGCCCGCCCGGACGGGATTTCATTCAATAACTGCATCCTACGCTCTTGATACAACAACTCTGGGGCTACTTCGTGTAACAAACACGCAAATAATGTGTGAAGTGGCAGTCTCACAGAAAATTTGTTGGCTTAAGCGGCAATCTTGGCTAGCATCGTGACCAGCGCCACATTGATCCGCATAGCGCTCGCCGCTCCCGGCGAACCGTTCATCATTGGAGACCTGTAATGCACGCATTCACCAAGACCGCCGTTGCCGCCGCCGCCCTGGCCCTGCTCCTGAGTGGTTGTTCCTCCACCCCGTCCCCGACCCCGGCTGGCAATGGCGCCACCGCGGCGGCGAAGGCTCCGGAGGGCCTGGCCAACGCCGGCAAGCTGACCCTTTGCATCGACCCCGAATACGCACCGCTGGAGTACTACGCCAACGGTTCCAGCGGAACCATTGAAGGCTTCGACGCCGACGCCGCCCGCGCGCTGGCTGCCCACTGGGGTCTGGAAACCAAGTTCGAGGTCACCACGTTCGATGGATTGATGCCGGGTCTGCAGAGCAAGCGCTGCGACGCCATCTTCGGCGGCCTGTACATGAGCGAGGCCCGCCTGGCCGTGGCCGACGCCGCCCCGGTGATGAATGCCGGCCCCTCGATCCTCGCCAGCCCCGACAACGCAGCGAAGATCAAGGACCCGCTGGACCTGTGCGGACAGTCCGTCGCCGCCCAGACGGCCTCCTCCAACGCCGCCCGCATCACCACGCTCAAGGACGAGTGCAAGGCGGCCGGCAAGGACGAGCCCAAGCTCACCGAGTACCCGAAGACTGCCGAGACGGTCCTGGCCGTCATCAACGGCAAGTCCCAGGCTCTGATCGAAACCAATGTGGCCGCCTCCTACATGGCCTCGCAGAACGCCGGAAAGCTGGCCGTGGCCGCCAACGTCTTCGCCACCGACACCACCTTCGGCGTCTTCAGCCGCAAGGGCGACCCGATCTCCCCGGCCATCGCCGAGGCGCTGAAGGCTCTGCACCAGGACGGCACCCTGGCCAAGATCGCCACGGACAACACCCTCGACGCCGCCATCGTCGACGTCTACTAACCCCCTCTGCCGGGCGACCGCAATGGTGCGGGCGCCCGGCTCCCCAAGACACCCAAGAGATAAGGAAAGATCCGATGGAGTTTGATCTCGGCATCTTCGTCCAACAGCTCATCAGCCCGGACTATGTGAAGGGCGCGTTTCTCTCCGTTGCCGTGGCCGTGCTCGCTTTGGTCCTGGCCACCGTCATCGGCTTCATCATGGCCCTGGGCCGGACCTCCAAGAGCAAGGTGATGCAGGGCCTCTCCGGCCTGTACATCTGGTTCTTCCGGGCCATCCCCGCCCTGCTGGTGCTGCTGATCATCTGGAATGCCCTGCCCCAGCTGTTCCCCGTGCTGCGCCAGGACTGGTTCTCCCCGTTCATCGCCGCCTTCATTGGCCTCGGTGTCGTCGAGGCGGCCTTCATGGCAGAAATCATCCGTTCGGCCCTCATCAGCATCGACGAGGGCCAGGGCCTGGCCGGCCGCGCGCTGGGCATGTCCCCCTGGAAGGTGATGACCAAGGTGGTGCTGCCGCAGGCCATCCGCATCGCCCTCCCGCCCACGGGCAACGAGTTCATCGGCCTCGTGAAGTTCTCCTCGCTGGCCTCCGTGATCTCGCTCCAGGAGCTGCTGACCACGGCCCAGGTGGGCGTGAACATCACGTTCCGCTACGCGGAGTACTACGCCGCCGCCATCGTCTACTACCTGATCATCGTTACGCTCCTGACCCTGCTGCAGAGCTACGTGGAGAAGAAATTCCTATGGACATCTCGTACAAAATCCAAGAAGCCATCCATCCAGGCACCCCAGTCCGCGGGCGTGGCATCATGACGCACGCCGCCAGCGCCCCGCAGCTGGGCGACACCTGGAATGACAGCCAGCCCGTGCTGAAGGTGCGCAATCTGCACAAGACCTACCACGACCAGCAGGTCCTCAAGGGTGTGGAGTTCGACATCCACCAGGGCCAGGTCAAGGCAGTGCTGGGGCCTTCGGGCTCCGGCAAGTCCACCATGCTGCGCCTGATGGCGCTGCTGGAGCCGGCCGACGACGGCGAGATCACCCTGCGCGGACGCCGGATCGGCGTGCGGGAGCGCGGTGGGGCAACGATCGCCCTGCCCGAGCGGGAGCTGGCCAAGGAACGGGCGAACATCGGCATGGTGTTCCAGAAGTTCAACCTCTTCCCGCACCTGTCCGCCTGCCGCAACGTGATGCTGGGCCTGACCAGTGTGAAGAACGTTCCGCACAAGGAGGCCGAGGCACAGGCCATGGCCATGCTGGAACGCGTGGGCCTGTCCCACCGCGCCGGCCACTACCCCTCGGAGCTCTCCGGCGGGCAGCAGCAGCGCGTGGCCATCGCCCGCGCCCTGGTCATGAACCCGACGGTGCTGCTCTTCGACGAGCCCACCTCGGCCCTTGACCCGGAGCTGGTGGGGGAGGTCCTCGATGTCATGGAGGGCCTCGCCAACGACGGCATGACGATGATCGTGGTCACCCACGAGGTGCGCTTCGCCCGCCGGGTTGCCGACGAGGTGACCCTCTTCGACAGCGGCATCATCGTCGAGCAGGCCGCACCGGACGAGTTCTTCGACAATCCCCAGCACGAACGCACCAGGAAGTTCCTCAGCCATGTCCACTAACGCCACTTCCACCCTGATCCCGGGAGTCCGCCCCCTTGCCGTGTACACGGACATGGAGGACATCGACCATGCCTCCGGCGTCGCCCTGCTGGAGCAGCACGGCTACGAGGTCCGCTACCTGGGCACGCAGGATTCCGACGTCATCGCGGCCGAGTCCACCGGCGCCGAGGCGCTCCTGGTGGGCTATGCGCAGGTCACGGCCGAGGTCATGGACGCCATCCCCGGGCTGAAGCTCATCGCGCTGCTCTCAATGGGCTTCGACAATGTGGACCTCGACGCCGCCAGAGAGCGCGGCATCTGGGTGACCAATCTGCCCGGTATCGCCACCGAGGAGGTGGCCTCCCACGCACTGGCCCTGGCCCTGGCCTCCACTCGTGAGCTGTCCTACTTTGCCGAGCGCGTGGCTGCCGGCGATTGGAACTCCCGACCGGACTCCGCCGTCTTCCGGCTGAGCCAGCAGCGCCTTGGCCTTGTGGGCCTGGGCCGGATCGGCACCAAGCTGGGTGAGATGGCCTCCCGCGTCTTCGGCGAGGTCATCGGCTACGACCCGTTCCTGCCGGACACCGCCGAGACCCGGGCTCTGCTGTCCGACGCCGGAATCCGCCGGACCACGCTGGAGGAGGTGCTCGCGGAATCGGCCGTGCTGTCCCTGCACGTACCGCTGAGCGAGGACACCCACCACCTCATCAACGCCGAAACGCTGGCCTCGATGCGCCCCGGCAGCTACCTGGTCAACGTCAGCCGCGGCCAGCTGGTCGACAACGAGGCCCTGCGGGAGGCCATCGATTCAGGCCATCTCCGCGGCGCCGCCCTGGACGTGCTCGACGTCGAGCCCGCCCCGGCGGACCATCCGCTGATGGGCCACCCGCGGATCCTCGTCACGCCCCACGTCGGCTTCCTCTCCGAGCACACGCTGGCCGAGTACATCAGGGTCCAGGCCCAGAATGTGCTCTCGCTGGCCGCCAACGGCACCCCCGACACCCCGCTCTTCGTTTTGGAGCCGGCCGGCTGATTGCCGCCCGGATTCGAACCACTTCTAGCAAGCAAAGGTCAGCCCCATGACAACCCAGACTTCCCCCGGCACCGCCGTCGTCCCGGCAGCCACGCTGTTCCTGGGCGGCACCATCCGCACCGTAGACGCCGCCAACTCCGTGGCCGAGGCCGCCCTGGTGATCGGCAACACGATTGCCGCCGTGGGCTCCGAGGCACACTGCCGTGCCGAGGCCGCCCGCCTGAGCACCTCCGACGTCGAGGTTGTTGACCTGGCCGGACGCACCATGGTGCCCGGCTTCACCGATCCGCACGCGCACCCGCTGATGTACGGCCAGCTGCTGTCCTGGGTGGACTGCGGCCCCGAGGCGGCCCCGGACATCCCCACCATGCTGGCGAAGCTGGCCGCTGCGGCCGAAGCCAACCCGGGAGAGGGCCCCATCCGCGGCTACGGCTACGAACACCGCAACCTGGCCGAGCAGCGCCACCCCACCCGCCAGGAGCTGGACACGGTGTCCACCACCCGCGAGGTCTACGTGATGAACGCCAGCGGCCACGGCGGCGTCGTCAACTCCGTCACGCTGGCGCAGGCCGGCATCACCGACGCCACGCCCAACCCCGACGGCGGCACCTTCTTCCGCGACGCGGCCGGTTCGCTCACCGGCGAGCTGTCCGATGCCGCCTGCGACATCCTCACCGGCGCCGACGGCGTGAAGCTGGGCCACCACGGCCCCAACTTCCACCTCGCCGACAGCAAGGACCAGCACCGCGCGCAGCTGCTGCACGCGCAGCGTAACTTCCTGGCCAACGGCGTCACCACCATCGGCGACTGCCAGGTGACCCGGCGCGAATTCTCCGCCTACCTGGACCTGGTGGAGCGCGGCGAACTGGTCACCCGCATCAACGCCTACTTCCTCTCCAGCCTGCTTGACGAGGTGCTGGAGCTGGGGCTGGTGGACAAGTTCGGCGACTCGCTGCTGTCCTTCGCCGGCATCAAGCTCTACGCCGACGGCACGCTGGGCGGCTGGACCGCCTACTTCCCCGAGGGTTACCGCGACGATCCCTGCCGCACCGGCTCGCTCTACCACGAGCCCGCCGAGTACCGCTCGCTGGTGGCCCGGGCGCACAGCGCCGGCCTGCAGACCGCCACCCACGCGCAGTCGCCGACGGCGATCCAGCTGGTGATCGACGCCGTCAAGGAGGCCGTTGCCGCCAGCCCGCGGGCCGACCACCGCCACCGCATCGAGCACTGCGGACTGCCCACCCCGGAGCAGATCACCGAGATGGCCGAGCTGGGCATCCTGCCGGTGAACCAGCCGCAGCACTACTACAACTGGGGCCCGGGCGTGCTCGATGCCATCGGGTCGCCGGGGGAGCGCTTCAACCCGCTGGGCGAATTTGTGGCCGCCTCCGTGCCCGTCACCATGAGCTCCGACGCCCCGGTGGCCGAGCCCCGTCCGCTGGAGGCCATCCAGACCTCCATCACGCGCACCACACGCTCCGGCGTGCAGCTGGGCGGGGACGAGCTGAAGATCGACGCCGTCCAGGCGCTGCGGGCGCACACCATCAACGGCGCCCGGGCCATGGGCCGCGAGCGGGACCTGGGTTCGCTGGAGACCGGCAAGCTGGCCGACTTCGTGCTGCTGGCCGCCGATCCGCTGGACACCCCCGCCGGGGACATCAGCGCCATTGCGGTGCTGCAGACCTGGGTCGACGGCGTGCGGGTCTTCTAGCCCGCCCCTCCGCCGCCACCTTCATCCTCCTGAGCGCAAAGGATTTCCCATGAACACCCTTGAAAGCACAGCACCCGCCACCACTGATGCTGGCGCGGACACAGCGGTCCCGGAAAACAACGTTGGCCTGGCCGTGATGGCCACGCTGCGCAACTACGGCATCGACACCATCTTCGGCATCCCCGGAACCCACAATCTGGAGTTCTACCGCCACCTGGCACCCCTGGGCATCCACCCCGTGACGAGCCGCCACGAGCAGGGCGCCGGCTACGGCGCCGATGGCTGGAGCCAGATGACGGGCCTGCCTGGCGTCGTCATCACCACCTCCGGCCCCGGTCTGCTCAACGCCCTCTCCGCAACGGCGACGGCGTACTGCGAGTCGCGCCCGCTGATCGTCCTCTCCCCGGGGGCGCCGCGCGGCAGCGAATTCTCCGACATCGGCTCCCTGCACGAGACGCGCGACCCCACCGGCGCCGTCGCCGCGCTGATCGGCCGCAGCACCCGCGTGGCCAGCGGAGCCGAGGCGGTGGAGATCATCCACGAGGCGTTCGCGCTGTTTGCCCACGGCCGTCCGCGCCCCGTGCACATCGAGATCCCGCTGGACCTGCTGGAATCCGCCCACGACGTTCCGGCGGAGCAGCTGGCCGCCCGCGATCTGGGCCCGGCCCGGAACGCCAACGACGAGGCCGTGGCCGCCGCTGTGGCGGTCCTGTCGCAGGCAACGAATCCCGTGATCCTGGCCGGCGGCGGCTCCCTGCGCGCCGGCTCGGCGCTGCTGGCCCTGGCCGAACTGCTGCAGGCCCCGGTGGTCACCACGCTCAACGGCAAGGGCGCCATCCCCGAATCGCACCCGCTCTCGCTGGGCTCGGACATCCGCCTCTCCGCCGCGCAGGACCTGTGCAACGGCGCCGACGCCCTGCTGGTGGTTGGCTCCAAGGTGGGCGAATCCGAGCTGTGGGGCGGCAGGATTGCGCCGGCGGGCAGCTGCATCCGCATCGACATCGACCCGGGCCAGCTCGGCGTCAACCTCTCCGCCGACATCGAGCTGGTGGGCAACTCGGCCGCCGTCGTGCCGGCCCTGCTGGCAGCCCTCGCCGGCCACCGTGCGGCGGCAGAAGCGGATGTCTCGGACCTGAAGGCCTCGCTGCAGGCCGAGGCCCGGGAGATGTCCCCGGTGCTTGCGCGCATCAATGAGATCCTGGCCTCGGTGCTCCCGAAGGACACGGTGATTGGCGGCGACTCGTCCCAGATCACCTACTTCGGCACGGCGTCCTTCTTCCCGATGGATTCCGCCCACCAGCTGCTCTACACGCCCTGCTACGCCACGCTCGGCTACGGCCTGCCAGCCTCCATCGGCGCCAAGGTGGCAGCGCCGGACCGTCCGGTGGTCTGCTTGCTCGGCGACGGCGCGCTCATGTTCGCCGTGCAGGAATTCATCACCGCCGTCGAACAGCGCGTGGATCTGCCGATCATCTGTGTCAACAACGGCGGATACGGCGAGATCAAGGCGAACATGGCCGACCGCGGCATGGCCCCGGTGGCAGTGGACCTCACCCAGCCCGATTGGGTGAAGCTGGCCGAGGGCTTCGGCCTGGCCGCGTTCTCCGTGGAGGACCTGGACGAGCTCGGCCCCACCGTCACCAAGGCGATGGCCGTGCGCGGCCCCAGCCTGATCCATGTGACCATCTGATGACAGCGGGCACCGTTTCCGTTTCCCCGGCCGCCCCGGCATCCGGCCCTGACTTCACCGAGGCCGCGTATACCGAAGCAAGTCCGGACATGGCCCAGGCCGCCGCCGCGGCGGCGCAGCGGGGTTTTGCGAGCTGGTCCGCCACGGCGCTGTGGGAGCGTGCCGCGGTGCTCCACCGGGCGGCCCGGCTGCTGCTGGACCGTAAGGACCAGTTGGCCCGGCTGGCCACCCTGGAAACGGGCAAGCTGCTCAGCGAGGCCCGCGGCGAGGTGGAGCTCTGCGCGCAGATCTTCACCTTCTACGCCGAATCCGGCCCGGGATTCCTGGCCGAGGAGCCGCTGCCCTACCCGGGCGCCGCGGTGGTGCGCCGCCCTCTGGGGGCCATTCTGGGCATCATGCCGTGGAACTATCCCTACTACCAGCTGGTCCGGCTGGCCGCACCCAACCTGCTGCTGGGCAATGCGGTGCTCATCAAGCCGGCCCCGGCCTGTGCCCGCTCCGCCCTGGCGCTGGAGCAGCTGCTGTTGGACGCCGGTGCCGCGCCCGGCGCCTATTCCACGGTGCTCGCCTCCGTGGCGGACACCGCGGCCTTGATTGCCGATCCGCGCATCCAGGGCGTCTCCCTCACCGGCAGCGAGCGGGCGGGGGAGGCCGTGGGCGCCCTGGCCGGTGCGGCGCTGAAGAAGCATGTGCTTGAACTCGGCGGCTCGGATGCCTTCATCGTGCTGGACACCGAGGATCTGGATGCCGTGGTGGAACTGGCCGCGGCGGCCCGGATGGAGAACTGCGGACAGGCCTGCAACTCGCCCAAACGGTTCCTCGTGGCGGAGGCGCTGTACGAGGGCTTCGTTGAAAGGCTCACCGCCCGGCTGGCCGGCTACGTCCCCGGGAATCCGCTGGATCCGGCGACGACGCTGGCCCCGATGTTCTCCGCCGCTGCGGCCCGGGCGCTGCTGGCCCAGGTCCGCGACGCCGTCGACGCCGGTGCACAGCTGCACTGCGGCGGCTCCAGCACCGCTGACGGCGAGGAGTTTGTCGCCCCGGTGCTGCTGACCGGCGTCGTGCCCGGCATGCGCGCCTATGACGAGGAGCTGTTCGGGCCCGTCGCCGTGGTCCACGCGGTCACGGACGACGACGACGCCGTGCGGCTGGCCAACGATTCCCCCTTTGGCCTGGGCGCCACCATCTTCAGCACCGATCCGGCGCGCGCCGCCCGGCTGGGCGACCGGCTGGACGTGGGCATGGTCAGCGTGAACCAGCTTCCGCCGTCGGACGCCTGCCTGCCCTTTGGCGGCGTCAAGCGTTCCGGCGTGGGCCGGGAACTGGGCCGGCTGGGCCTGGAGGAGTTCGCCAACAGAAAGCTTGTGGTCCGCTAGGCGGGCCCCACCACACCACCGACTGACCGAGGAAAAGGACGCCATGACAGAGACCACCGTGCCCGTGAAGAACCCCGGGCTGAAGAACACCGCCTGGGGCTGGGTGGATGGAGCACAGGAGCAGCTCTCCGCCTGGCACACCACCATCTGGGAACTGGCCGAGCCGGCCTGGCGCGAGTACGAATCCTGCGCCTGGTACGTAAAGACACTGCGCGAGCACGGCTTCACCGTGGAGGAGGGCAGCGCCGGCATGCCGACGGCCTTCGCCGCCGAATGGACCAGCCCCGCCGGCCCCGGCGCGCGGATCCTGGGCTACGCCGAGTACGACGCGATCCCCGGCAACTGCCAGGCCGCCTCCACCAAGCGGGAGCCGCGCATCGGCATGTCCCGCTTCGCCCCGGGGCACACGGATCCGCACTCGGCGCTGGGTATCTCCACGCTGGCCGGCTTCCTGGCTGCCAAGGAAGCCATGGAGGCGCACAACATCCCCGGCACGCTGGTCTACACCGGTGAACCGGCGGAAAAGGTGCAGGGCTCCAAGGTGGTCCACGGCCTGCGCGGCTACTACGACAACCTTGACGCGATCATCTCGTACCACCCGTTCTACATGATGCCGCTGTGCAACACCGCCCGCTGGGACACCCACTGCGGCTCGTACTATTCCAAGGTCTACACCTTCACCTGCGACGACCCCGAGGGTTGGGGCAACACCTACGGGGACAGCCCCATCCCGTCCTCGCACTCGGCCGCCCGCGCCCCGGGGGCCGACGCCGCGCTGTTCACCATGTTCTCCCTGACCAAGACCACCCAGGATTCGATGCTGCCGCAGGCCGGGGGCTGGTCCCTCTCCGAAGCCATCCTCAGCGCCGGACAGGCGACGGCGGACAACCAGCCGGCGGGCCTGGCGCAGATCCAGTACTCCTGGCGTTGCCCCTGCCTGGCCGAGGCCGACGCCGTGCTGGCCGTGCTGGACCGCAACGCCGAGCTCGCCGCCGCTGCCTCGCACTGCACCGTCAGCACCCGCTGGGTGGCCCGCAACCGGCCCGGCATCGCCAACCACACTGTCGCCCAGGTCGCCTGGGAGAACATTGCCGCCGTCGGGGCCCCGCAGCTCTCCGAGCGGGCACGTGAGATCGGCCGCGACATCCAGATCTCCTGCGGCGTGGAGCCGATGGAGAACCCCTTCCACCCGGCCACCGAGCAGCTCATCAGCCCGCAGGATGCCGAGGCCGAGCTGCGCCGCCACCTGCCGGCCACCCAGCTGAACTGGACCAGCGACGACTACGTGGAGATGAGCTGGTACGCCCCAACCATCCGCTTCTACACGGCCCGCCCCACGCTGGCTCCGGACGGCAATGGCACGGCGTACCCGGGGTGGGCGATGACGGCCATGGGCGGCATCCCGGAAACCATCGACCCCACGATCATCGCCACGGGCAAGATGGTGGCAGGCATGGTGTTGGACCTGCTGACCTCGCCGGAGACGTTGGCCGAGGCCAAGGCCGAGTTCGAGGCGGAGAAGATCCGCCGCGGTTCCGTGGCGCCGCTGCTGCCCGCCGGCTTCAGCGCCCCCATCGACTTCCGCTGGCCGGAGTACATCGGCGAGGGCGAGGAGCGCCGCTGGTGGATCCCGGTCTCCGAGGAGCCCTGGAACACGGCCGCCGGGCAGTAGACAGTGCAGCGGCTGCTGCCTCCGCGCCGGTAGCGTGGAGGCAGCAGGGTTCCTTTAGTGCGGACCACGCTGCGCAAGTGCACCCGAACCGAAAGTGGGCCCGTGGACCAGCTGGCATTGATCATCGGACTTCTCTTCGCCACGGTGGTGGCAGTGGGTGTGGGGGACCGCCTCCGCCTGCCCTATCCGGTGCTGATGCTGCTCTTCGCCGCGGGATTGACGTTCATCCCCGGCTTCCCGGACCTGCGGATCGACCCTGAGCTGATCCTGCCCGTCTTCCTGCCGCCGCTGCTGTTCGCCACGGCGCAGCGCAGCTCCTGGTCCGTTTTCAAGATCCGCTGGCGCACCATCGTGCTGCTGGCGGTGGCGCTGGTGGTCCTGACCACCGTGGTGGTGGCAGGTGCGGCCTGGCTGTTGATCCCCTCGATCGGCATCCCCGCGGCCATCGCCCTGGGCGCCATGGTCGCTCCGCCGGACCCGGTGGCCGTGGAATCGGTGGCCGGGCGCGTGCACATGCCGCGCCGGCTGATCACCGTGCTGCAGAGCGAGGGCCTGTTCAACGACGCCGCCGCCATCGTGATCTTCCAGGCCGCGGTGGCCAGCGCCGTCGGCGGCACCGAGATCGGCTGGGGCGTGGCGGGGAAGTTCATCCTCGGTGCGGTCATCGCCGTCGTCATCGGTGTCCTGATGGGCTGGCTGACCAGCCTGATCACTCGGCTGGTCACCTCGATGGTGGCCCGCAGCGCCGTCACCCTGGTGGTGCCGTTCACCGCGTACATCCTGGCCGAAGAGGTCCACGCCTCCGGTGTCATCGCCGTCGTGGCCACAGCGCTGGAGATCAGGCGCCACGCCCGCCCGCAGGATGCCGCCGAGCGGATCACCCGCACAGCCTTCTGGGATGTGGTGGAGCTGCTGGTCACGGGCCTGGCCTTTGGCCTAGTGGGCCTGGAAATCCGCGAGGTGATTAAGGCCGAGGGCTCGGCGATCTTTGGCATGCTGGGCATGGCCGCCGCGGTCTGCGTGCTGGTGTTTGCCGTCCGCTTCCTGTGGCTGGCCCTGCTGGCAGCCGCGGCCCGGCGGCGCGGCAGCGATCTGCCGCCCACCGGCTTCAAGGATGTGCTGATTCTGACGTGGTGCGGCATGCGCGGTCTGGCCACCCTGGCCCTGGCTTTGGCACTTCCCGTCACCCTGTCCGACGGCACAGACTTCCCGGCCCGGCACGAGATCATCGTGATTGCCTGCGCCGTGCTGCTGGCCACACTCGTGCTGCCGGGGCTCACGCTGCCGTGGCTGATGCGCGTGCTCAAGGCCGCGGACGACGGCGTCGAGGAGCAGCAGGCGGCGAAGGAGCTGGCCGCCCGGGCGCAGTCGGCGGCCATCGCAGCTTTGAAGGACACGGACCTCATCAGCCAATTGCCGCCGGAGCGGATCGCGCTGGTGAAGGAGAAGATGACCCGTCTGCATGCGGAGCTGCTGGATGGCACCATGAAGAACGAATCCGCGGAGCAGCAGCGCCAGCGCGGCCGCGAACTGGCCATTGCTGTGCAGACCATTGCCCTCGACGCCGCCCGCCAGGAGGTGCTCTCCGCCCGCAGCGAGTCCGGCACCGACCCCGAAGTGGCCGACCGTGTCCTCCGCCAGCTAGACCTCCGCACCATGATGATGCCCGACTAAGACCACTCCGGGCGGGGAGACCGCTGGTCGAGCTGGGCCCACGGCCGCCGGGTCCCCACCCGAGCTTGCGAGGGCGGGGTGCGGTGGGGAGCGAGACCCCCGGCAGCCGCCGGCGGCAGGTTCGGCAATTTCCCGGCGACTGTGACACCAGGCCGCAAGCGGCCACGTGTCCCTTGACGTCGCCTACGGAAATTGCCTGCCCTGCCGCCCGGCTTCAGCTCGAGCGGGGGACCCGATCAGGATGCGCACCCGATGTCAGGATGCCGTTTCCCGCCTGGGACATGGCTGCTTTTGCGTCCTCAGCGGGAATCAGCGTCGCCGTCGGATGGGGAATTGCCGAACCTGCCGCCGGCCCGCCGGCTACGCGAGCTCGAGCTCGGGGGCGTGGGATTCTACGTAGTCCAGGGCGTGCCGGGCGGCGCCGAGGGCGACGACGTCCGTCCCCAGTGGCGAGGCCGCCACACGGGGCGGCGCCACAGTCAGCGCCGGCAGCCGCGCGTCGATGCCCTCCAGCAGCGCCCCGGCCGAGGCCGCGACGGCGCCGGCCAGCACCACCAGCTCGGGGTTGGCCAGCGAGCCCAGCGCCGCAATCACCCGGGCCATCCGCTCCGCCAGCCTCTCCAGCAGCGCAACGGCCACCGGGTCGCCGTCGTGCGCGGCGGCAAACACCAGCTCCGCGCTGACCGGTCCACCCGCGGCCAGGGCCGCCAGCCCAGGCGCACGGCCCTCGTCCACTGCCGCCTGCCCCCACTCCCGTGCCAGGTAGGCGATGCCGTGGGTGCTGCCCACGCCCGCCACAAGTTTCAGGAAGTCCATTTCACCGGCGCTGCCGCCATGGCCGTGCAGCAGCCGGCCCGAATCCATCAGCCCGGCACCCAGGCGCTCGCCGGCCAGCAGCACCGCCAAATCCTCCACGCCCTGCGCCGCTCCGCTCCAGCGTTCGGCCAGCGCCGCCAGATTGGCATCGTTTTCCACCAGGACCTCCCAGCCGTGCCGCGCCCTGAGGGCCTCGCGCAGGTCGACGTCGAAGAGCGCCCAGAACGGCTGCCCGGCGCGGATCCGCCCGTGCTTGTCGATCGGGGCCGGCACGCCCGCCGCCGCGGCCAGAATCCGATCCGCACCGATGCCCGCCTGGGCCAGGGCTGCCAGCGCGGCATTGCTGGCCAGCTCCACCCGCCCTGCGGCGTCGAGCTCAAGCCCGGGAGAGGGAAGCACCGCGCGTCCCAGGACGGTGCCGCGCAGATCAAGCACGACGGCGGTGGTCTTGCCGGCGCCCACATCCAGTCCCAGGACGGCGCCGGCGTCGGCGTTGAGCTCAAAGCAGCGGGCCGGGCGGCCCTTGGCGGCGCCGTCGCGCGGGCCATCCAGTTCAAGGATCCAGCCGGCGGCCGCCAGTTCGTCGCAGACGGCCATAACCGTTGCGCGGGTCAGCCCGGTTCCGGCCATCAGTTCGGTGCCCGTCACCACCGTCCCGGCACGCACGGCGGCCAGGACGGCCGCGGCATTGGCCCGGCGCAGGGAGGCCGGGGTGGCGGGGGTGGAAACCATGGGTGCTTGACCTTCGCTGGGGAATGGGGGCATGCTGGTGCAGTACTTAAATTTAGATTCTATCTAAATGCAAAGCAAGCCCCCGGCAAGCCACCACTCGTTGAAAAGGACTCCCGTCTTGACCACTGCACCGCAGGTCGATCTGACCCTCTCGCCGCGCATGACCGACCCCGACTGGTGGCGCCAGGCTGCCGTCTACCAGATCTATCCGCGCAGCTTTGCCGATTCCAATGGCGACGGCATCGGCGACCTGAAGGGCATCACCGCCAAGGTTCCCTACCTGCAGGCGCTGGGCATCAACGCCGTGTGGCTGAGCCCGTTCTACCCCTCCGCTCTGGCCGACGGCGGCTACGACGTCGACGACTACCGCAATGTGGACCCGAAGCTGGGCACCCTGGCGGACTTCGACGAGATGACGGCCGCGCTGCACGCCGCCGGCATAAAGCTCATTGCCGACATCGTCCCCAACCACTCCTCGGACCGCCACGAGTGGTTCAAGGAGGCGCTGGCCGCCCCGAAGGGATCCGCCGCCCGCGAGCGCTACATCTTCCGCGATGGCAAGGGCGAGAACGGCGAGCTGCCCCCGGCAGACTGGACCTCCGTGTTCGGCGGCCCGGCCTGGGAGCGCACCACCGACGCCGACGGCACGCCCGGCCAGTGGTACATGCACATCTTTGCCAAGGAGCAGCCGGACCTCAACTGGGACAACCCCGAGGTCCGCGAGGACTTCCTGAAGACGCTGAAGTTCTGGTCGGACCGCGGCGTGGACGGCTTCCGCATCGACGTGGCCCACGCGCTCACCAAGGACCTCTCCGAGCCGCTGCCCAGCACGGCCGAGCTCGGCGTCGAGGGCCAGCTGCTGGACGGCAGCCACCCGTTCTGGGACCGCGACGAGGTCCACGGCATCTACGCCGAGTGGCGCAGGCTGTTCAACCAGTACACCCCGCCGCGCACCGCCGTCGCCGAGGCCTGGGTCCACGCCTCGCGCCGCGCCCGCTACGCCAGCCCCGAGGGCTTGGGCCAGGCGTTCAACTTCGACCTGCTGCAGGCCGATTTCGACGCCGACGCCTTCCGTAGCATCATCACCAAGAACCTGGCCGAGGCCGAGGCGACGGGCGCGTCGTCAACGTGGGTGTTCTCCAACCACGACGTCGTCCGCCACGCCACCCGCTATGGCCTGCCCAAGGCGCTGGAACTGGCCGAGGCCACTCCCACCGTGGCCGCTCCCGGCGCGGATGCAAACAGCGAGGAGGCCAAGGGCCAGGATGGCAAGGCCTGGCTGCTGGCCGGCGGCAAGCCGTCGGATGTGGATGCGGAGCTTGGCCTGCGCCGGGCCCGCGCCGCCACCGCGCTGCTGCTGGCACTGCCCGGATCGGCGTACCTGTACAACGGCGAGGAGCTGGGCCTGCAGGAGGTGGGGGAGATCCCCGAATCCGAGCGCCAGGACCCCGCCTTCTTCCGCAACCCGGGCGTGGACATCGGCCGCGACGGCTGCCGCGTGCCGCTGCCGTGGACGGCGGACGGATCCTCCTACGGGTTCGGCTCCGACGGTGCCCACCTGCCCCAGCCGGAGTGGTTTGCCGGCTACGCCGCATCCGCCCAGGACGGCGTCGACGGCTCCACGCTGGAGTTCTACCGCAGCGCCCTGGCCCTGCGTACGGAACTGCAGGGTGCGGAGACGCTCCAGTGGCTGCCGTCGGCGGCCGACGTCCTGCACTTCACCCGCCCGGGCGGCTGGCATTCGGTGACCAACTTCGGCACCACCGCCGTCGAGCTGCCCGCCGGCAAGGTGGTGCTCGCCAGCGCACCGCTCGTCGATGGGAAGCTGCCTGCCGACACCACGGCCTGGCTCGTGTAACGATTGACCAACTGCGGAACCCCGGCCCGGCGCCGGGGTTCCGCTCCGTTAACGAAGGAGTGCCGGTGGAGACTGCAGGGGAATTGATCTACGGCTGCATGGGCCTCGGTGGTCCGTGGGATGCCACCGAGTATGGCGCCGCTGAAATTGATGGCGCCGCGGCAGCCATTGGCGCGGCGCGGCGGATTGGCATCACCGTCTTTGACCACGCCGACATCTACGGCGGCGGCAAGTCGGAGGCGGTGTTCGGCGACGTCCTCGCCCGGAATGAAGGACTGCGCGGGCAGATCCGGATCCAGACCAAATGCGGCATCCGTCTGGGCGAGGGCGGGCTGGACGCCTACTACGACCTCAGCCGGGAGGCGATCCTCGAGCGCACCGCAGCCAGCCTGGCCCGGCTGCGCACCGACTACGTGGATCTGCTGATCCTGCACCGGCCGGACCCCTTGATGGATCCCGGCGAGGTGGCGGCAGCGCTCACCTTCCTGCATGCCGAGGGAATGATCGGCGGCGTGGGCGTGTCCAATATGTCCGGTGCGCAGATCGCTCTGCTGCAGGACCGGCTGGAACTGCCCATCGAGGCCAACCAGCTGGAAATGAGCCTGCGCCAGCGGGCCTGGCTGGAGAGCGGCGTGCTCATCAACCACCCCGAGGCGGCCCAGTACCCGTTCCCGCACGGCACCCTGGAACACTGCCGCCGCCACGGCGTCGGCCTGCAGGCCTGGGGCGCCCTGGGCCAGGGCGTCTATTCCGGCGCACCCGGGGAGGCCACGGACGCGGAGCGGGCGACGGCGGAACTGGTGGCCGCGCTCGCCGGCCAGAAGGGAACCACCCCGGAGGCCATCGTTCTTGGCTGGTTGATGCGCCACCCCGCCGGGATCTCCCCGGTCATCGGCTCCACCAATCCGGACCGGATTGCCGCCTGCGCCGATGCCCCGGAACAGGCCCGGCTGATGGCCACCACCGAGTGGTACTCGCTGTACCTCAGCGCACGGGGCGGACCGATTCCGTAGACGGCGGTCCTGGCACTGAAGCAGCCCACCTTTGCGGCCGCCACGCCCGGTCCGGATCAAATCCGGGCGGCGTACGTCCCAAAGGTGGGCTGCTTCGGCAGTGGCCGGGGACAGCTCAGACGGCCAACAGTGCTGCCTGCTGCACCGGTGGCCGGACAGATGGCCGGGCCAAGCCGTAGTGCTCCCGCAGTGTGCGGCCCGTGTACTCGGTGCGGAACAGCCCGCGGCGCTGCAGGATCGGCACCACCAGTTCGACAAAGTCATCCAGCCCGCCGGGGAAGGTGGGCGGCATGATGTTGAAGCCGTCCGCGGCACCGGTGGTGAACCACAGCTCGATCTCATCAGCCACCTGCTCCGGGGTGCCGATGAAGGTGTAGTGGCCCCGGGCGCCCGCAATCCGCTCGGTGACCTGGCGGATGGACAGCGATTCCCGCCGTGCCAGCTCCACCACCAGTGCCTTGCGGCTCTGCATGCCCTCGGTGCCGGCCGGCAGCTCGGGCAGCGGGCCATCCAGCGGCAGACCGGACAGGTCCACATCCAACATTGCCGACAGCTGCCGGACGCCGTACTCCGGGTTGACCAGCGAGTTCAGCTGCTCATGCTTGGCCTGCGCCTCAGCCCGGGTGCGTCCAATGTACGGGCTGATCCCGGGCAGGATCTTCAGCTCCCCGGGCAGGCGTCCGTAGGCGCCCAGCCGTCCCTTCAGGTCCGCATAGAACTCCCGCGCGGATTCGACGCTCAGGTGCGCGGTGAAGACGGCCTCGGCGTGCTGCGCCGCGAAATCCTTCCCGGCCTCGCTGGACCCGGCCTGGACCAGCAGGGGATGGCCCTGCACCGGCCGGGGCAGATTGAGCGGCCCCTGGATCTGGAAATGCGCGCCCTCGTGGTTGATGGGACGGATCTTTGCCGCGTCGGCGTAGACGCCGGCCGCCTTGTCCGCCACAACGGCGTCGTCCTCCCAGCTGTCCCACAGGGCCTTGGCCGTCGAGACGAATTCATCGGCACGTTCGTACCGCTGAGCATGGTTGGGCCGCTGGGACAGATTGAAGTTCAGCGCCTCGCCCTGCCCGGCCGAGGTGACGATGTTCCAGCCCGCGCGGCCGCCGCTGATCCGATCTACAGAGGCGAAGGCCCGGGCCAGCGAGTAGGGCTGGTTGTAGGTGGTGGAGGCCGTGGCAATCAGCCCGATGTGCTCCGTCGCCGTGGCGAGGGCCGCCAGCAGCGTCAGCGGCTCAAAGGAATGCTGGGGGTTGAAGGCAATGTTCGCCGAC
Source organism: Arthrobacter sp. 35W (assembly GCF_000482545.1). Taxonomy (GTDB): domain Bacteria; phylum Actinomycetota; class Actinomycetes; order Actinomycetales; family Micrococcaceae; genus Specibacter. The sequence goes on along the minus strand of NZ_KI519455.1, from coordinate 318,095 downwards.
ACGGCCAGACCGTCCGCGAGGAAGACCGAGTCCAATCGGCCCCGCTCGGCGGTCTGCGCCGCCGCCACGTAGTGGGCCAGCGTCAGCTCCTCCAGCGGTGCAACATCCGGATGCCGCCACGCTGCCTCATGGTGGCCCGTTCCGTGCAGGAAGGCATTGAGATGCAGCTGCTTCTGGGAAGAGGCCATGGTCAGCGCACCGGCGCGATCACGGAGTAGGTGGAGGAATCGCCCTGCAAGGCCTGGCTGGGCTTGCCCTCGATGCTGACGGGCACGTCGCCGGCGATGGTCACCCGGTTGAGCGTGCGGGGGAGGCCGTCGTAGTTGTCCGGCGCGTAGTGCTGGGTGATCCGGTTGTCGAAGAGCACCAGCTGGTTGGGCTCCCAATTGACCCGCACCACGTTCTCCGGGCGCACCACATAGGCCTGCAGGATCCGGATGATGTCCTTGGACTCCGTGTTGGAGAGCCCCACAATCCGCAGCCGCTGGGCAAAACCGCCGATGAAGAGCCCGCGCTCGCCGGTCAGCGGGTGGACGCGGACCACCGGGTGGACCGTCTCGAAGACCTGCCGGGTGAACTCCTTGCGGCGCTCGTCGGCGTTGGCGTGTTCCAGGTTCTTGGGCACGGAGTAGTCGTAGTCGTTGGTGTGGATGGCCCAGAGGGAGTCCGCAAAGGTGCGCAGCTCCGCCGGCAGGTCCTGGTAGGCGGCGGCGGAGGAGGCGATCAGCGTCTCGCCGCCATACTCCGGCACGGTGATGCTGCGCAGTGTGGAGGCCTGCGGCGGGTTCACGACGAAGGTGACGTCGGTGTGCCAGGTGTTGGCGGAGCCGTTCTCGCTGTCCACGGGAAGGACGTTCACGGCGCCCTCCACCGAGGCCACGGTGGGGTGGGCCTCGGTGAGCGGGCCGAAGTGGCCGGCAAAGCGGACCTGGTCTTCATCGGTGAGGATGTTGGCCTCACGGAAGACGAGGGCCTTGTGCTCGTTCAGCGCGGCACGGATGCCGGCGACGACGTCGGCGGAGAGTTCCCCGCGCAGGTCCAGGCCGCGGATTTCGGCGCCGATCTTTGAGCCCAGTTTGGTGAAGGCGAGGGTGGTTGAAGCAGTGCGGTTTTCGGTGACGATGGTCATTTCGGTGTCCTTTGCTGTGGTGGTGCTGGGTGGAGTTGAAGTGGAGGAGTGCAAAGCTAGGCGGTGATCGCCACGCGCCAGCGGGAGAAGTGCCGTTCGGCCGCCACCAGGGCGGTGTTCACGGCCAGCCCCAGCAGCGAAACCGCCAGGATGCCCGCATACATCTGCGGGATCAGGAAGCTGCTCTGGGCATTGATGATCAGGTAGCCCAGGCCGGCCTTGGCCCCCACCATCTCCGCGGCGATCAGCACCAAGATGGAGGCGGTGCCGCCCATCCGGATGCCGGTGAAGATGGTGGGCACGGCGGAGGGCAGGATGACCTTTTGGAAGAGCGAGAAGCTGTTCAGGCCCAGCGATTTGGCGGCCCGCACGAGCAGCGGATCCACGGTGCGGACCCCTGCCACGGTGTTCAGGAGCACCGGGAAGAACGCCGCGTAGGCCACGATCGTGATCTTGGATTCCTCCCCGATCCCCAGCAACAGGGTGAAGACCGGCAGCAGGGCCAGCGCCGCGGTGTTGCGGAACAGCTCCAGGAGCGGGTTCAGGAAGGAGTGCAGCGGCCGGTACCAGGCGATCACCAGACCCAGCGAAACGCCCAGCACGACGGCGATGCCGAAGCCGGCCGCGGACCGGGTGATGCTCGCCAGCAGGTGGTTTTGCAGCTGGCCGGTGCGCAGCAGCTCGGCCCCGGCCGCCAGCACCTCATGCAGGGGCGGCAGGAACACCCGGGTGGATGCGCTGGCCAGATAGGTGGGGCCAAACTCCCACAAGGCCAGAAACAGAATGACGGCGGCGGACTTCCAGACCCAGGAACCGGCCAGCGACGCCGAGCGCCGGAGCCGGCCCACCGCCGTCGTGCCCGTCTTTGTGGAATCGTTCCCGGCATTGGGGCCCGACGGCGCCGGGCCGGGCTGGACCGGTGCCGCAGGTGCGGCATCGGAGGCGGGGCGGTGGGTTGCAAGGGTGCTCATCAGGCTGCGCTCCTTTCGGGGAGGGGCTGCTCGTCCGGCGCCGTGCCGTCGGGGAGGATCTTGCGGTGTCCGGCGTCCTGGGCCCGTTGGACCTCGTCGTGGAGCAGCGACCACACCTGGTGCCGGTGGGAGACGAAGGCAGCGCTGGAACGGACGTCCGCGTCGGCACTGCGGTCGCCCAGGTCGACGTCGACGATGGCCTTGAGCCGGCCGGGGCGCGAGCTGAGCACGGCCACGCGCTGCCCGAGGTAGACCGCCTCGTCGATGCCGTGGGTGATGAAGATGATCGTCTTGCCCGTGGCCCGCCAGATGCGCAGGAGCTCGTCCTGCAGCTGTTCACGCGTCTGGGCGTCCAGGGCGGCGAACGGCTCGTCCATCAGCAGGATGTCCGGTTCGTAGGCCAGGCTGCGGGCGATGGCCACCCGCTGCTTCATTCCGCCCGAGAGCTCGTGCGGGTAGCGGTCCTCAAAACCGCCCAGCCCCACCAGCTCCAGGTACTCCCGTGCCTTGGCCGCGCGCTGGCGGCGGCTCAGACCGCTGCCCTCCAGGCCGATGGAGACATTGGTGGAGGCGGTCCGCCAGGGGAAGAGGGCGTACTGCTGGAAGACAACGGCGCGGTCCTTCCCCGGGCCTGTGACCTCGCGGCCATCCACCAGCACCCGGCCCGACGTCGGCCGGGTCAGGCCGGCGAGCAGGTCCAGCAGGGTGGTCTTTCCGGAGCCGCTGGGCCCCACCAGTGTCAGGAACTCGCCGGCGGCGACGTCCAGGCTGAGGTTGTCCAGGGCCACGAGGGTTGACGGTGCCGGGCCGTTCCGGGCGCCCCGGGCGGGGCGGACGGAGAATTCCTGGTGCACATGCTCAAGGCTGATCTTTGCGGTCATGGCTGCCCCTTCGATGCCGAAGTGGCGGGTGCGGACGCCAGCTGGTTGAACTGGTTGGTGTAGTACTTCCCCGGGTTGATGGCGCCGCTGATGATTCCGGTGTCCTTCAGCCAGGACTCCCAGCGGCTGAAGTCGGCGTCGGTGATGATGCCCGCGTTGGGCACCCCGACGCTCTTCCAGTACTTCAGATTGGCCGTGCTCTCGCCGCGGTTGCGGTCCGTGATGATCTTGGTGAAGCGGGCGATGACCTCTTCCTTGGGGGTGCTGGTTTCCCATTGGATGGCCTTTGCGACGCCGGTCGCGAGGGTGGCGGAGGTGTCGGGGTTCTGTGCGGCAAAGTCGTTGCGCAGCACCAGCTGTCCGCCGGCAAAGGCGCCGTAGAGCTCGTAGTCGCTGAAGATGGACCGCAGTCCGCCGGTGGCGACGGCGTGGTCCTGCAGGACGCCGGAGAGGGCGCCGATGTCCACCTGGCCGCGGCGGATGGCCTCCTCGGTGTCGTTGGGCGGCAGGACGACCAACTGGACCGACTTGATCTCCGCCTCGGAGAGGCCGTTCTTCTTCAGATAGCCGTTGATCACCGCATCGGCGTGGGCGCCGAGGGTGTTGACGGCGATCTTCTTGCCGATGAAATCCTTGGCGGAATGGATGGGGCTTCCGTCCAGGGCGTAGAACCCGATGAAGCTCTTCTCATCCTCGCCGTAGTAGTTGACCACACCCTTGACCGCGGCGCCGGCGTCGATCAGCTTCACCACGGCCCCCGCAAAGGCACCGCCGATGTCGGTCTGGTTGGTCGCCACCGACTGGATGTCCTGGGGGCCGGAGATGGTGTTGCCCACCCATTTGAGCTTGACGTCGCCCAGGTAGCCCAGATCCTCGGCCACCTCCAGGAGGGAGACGTTGTTGGCCGAACCCTGGTAGCGGACCTCCTTGGTCTGGGCCTGGCCCGGGGCGGCACCGCCGGCCGTGGCGGGGCCGCCGCACCCCGACACCGCCAGGGTGATCACGACGGCGGCCGTCACGGTCAAGAGTGGCAGGTATCGTTTCATGGCTTTCTTCCTGTTCGTCGCCCGGGGCCGGTGGATCCGCCGCCGTGGTGGGAACGATGCAACAGGAAATTCCGCCGCCGTGAAAGCGCCGTTTCACCCAAGGAAACCGGGCGAAACGCAGGGAAATCTTTGTCATGTGACGCCGTGCTGCGCCGTGTGGACCGCATGGCGACACGGGCCGCCATGCCAGGTCACCCGCGGTCATGCCGGGACGCGGGCCGGGCCCATCGGGGCGCTGAGGCAGCGGTGCGGCGTCGAAATGCGGCCCGCTGCAGCCGGAAGGGAACCGGCACCTGTCAAGACCCCGCACCATTTCACCGCGGCCGGGGCCGGACCAATGCGTCGGGGCATGTCGAACCTTGACGGCGCCGAGGCCCGGGTGTGCACTGGAGCCAACGTGATCTGCATGGCCAGCTGCCCCACACAGGTGTGGGAGAACCGGAGCCACGATGGCATGGGTACTTGAGTCGTACAAGTCCGCGGGAATCCCGCGGGAAGCGCCGGTCATTGATCGAAGAACCCACGGCTTCGAGCGGTGGCTGACCGGGTTTCTGGCCGTCATGTCCTTCACCGCCTGGATTGCCATCGTGGAGGTGGACCGGCTGCTGGCTGGAGCCCGCACCCCCGAAGGCGCGGGTGGCACCGCCAGCAGCCTGCAGGGTTTCGAGGCAGGCACCCATGCGCAGCTGTGGACGGACTGGCTGTCCCTGCCCGGGCCGCTGCGCCAGGAGGTGTCCTGGCTCCTCGTTGTCTACGCGGTCCTGGATGTGGTTTTCCCCGCGCTCTACATCCCGCTGCTGTGGCGGTTCTTCGGCCGGCGTGTTGTGCCTTGCATCCTGTTGGGTGCGCTTGCCGCGGCGGAGGCCACGGAAGCGGTGTTGCTGTTCATCTCGGCGGCGGAGCTGCGTGCGGGTTCGGCCCCGCCGCTGGCCGGCCTGCTCCCGGTGGCAGCCGTGGTGAAGTGGGCCGCGCTGGGTGCGCTGGTGCCGGTGCTCTTCAGCATCAAGGACCTCAGGGACCGGTTGTGGTCCTCGCTGCGGCGGGCGGCGAAGGCCGTCTTCTTCCAACGGCTCTCGGCGGCCGTCATCCTGATCATCGGCGTGCTGGCGCTGCTGCCCATCGCCGGTGTCAATGACCAGATGCCCGACACCCAGCGGGCGTGGGCCGCCGGCAGCGGTGCCGCGTGGCAATGGGTGCTCACCTCCGTCGTCGTGCTGGTGGTCGCCGCCGGGATGGCCGTCATGGGCCGGCGGCGCAGCGAACTGGCCTGGGACCTGTACGCCGTTGATCCACCCGTGGCCAAGCTGAAGGCAGCCGTATGGCCGTGGTGGCTGGGCCCGGCGGTGCTCCTGGCGGCGCTGGCCGTGGTGGTGGTTCGGGGAGTGGCGGCCGGAACCATCGGCCTGGCCAATCCGCCCCGGGGCCAGTTTTGGTTCTTCCTGGCTCTGCCGGTGGGCCTGCTGGTCTTTTCCCTCGTCTTTCCACGGTGCCTCCCGCTGCCGTCCTCGCCTACGGACAGGCTGCTGGCACGGGACATCTGGCGCTGCGGCGACGTGCTGGCCATGCTCTTCGCCGCCGTCTCCGGCATGGCACTGGTGCGCTCGTTCACCGCACCCGTGGCACTGGCCGTTGCGCAGTCAAGGATCGACGACGGCAAACGAGTCTGTTCTGTTCTCTCACCCGCCGGGGACTGCAGCATCTTTGGCTGGTCCGTGGCCCTGCTGGCCTTTGGCTGGTTGACTGTCGGCACAGCATTTTGGGTGGGCAACCGCGTCGTCAAACGCTGTTGGCCCGTTTCAGGACCTGAGGCCGGTGCCCCCGGGCCAACGGCCAAGTGGTACCAGGGTCTGATGGATCCGAGGATCAAGAGCCGCACACCCAGCCGCTGGGCCGCGGGGCTCGGCCTTGGCCTGGCCATCGGCGCGCTGGTGCTGCTGGCCTTTGCTCCGGCCGGGACAACGGAGATTGCCGGCGTGACGGCAACCGCTGTCGCCGGCGTTGCCGCCTGGGCCATGGTGTTTGGCTTCCTGATAGCCGCCGTGCAGCACCGGCGCCCGCTGGCCGTCTTTGAGCGGATGGGCCTGCGGGCCAACCCGTTTCTGTCCATCGTCGCGGTGATCCTGGCCGTGGGGTCCTTGAACGGCGGGGATGTGCGCGTCCATGCCATCCGGCAACTGGACCCCGCGCCCCTGGAGCGCTCCACGCTCCAGCAGCGGTTTGACGAGTGGCTGGCCGGCAGCGCGGCCTGCCACCTGCCGGGCGCCGGGGCATCCGGCGAGTCGGGTCCGGGTGTCCGTCCGATGCTGTTGGTGGCCTCGGAGGGCGGCGGCATCCGGGCTACGGAGTGGACGGTGCAGGGCCTGGCGCGGCTGGGCTCCACCGGCGGCGCCGGTTCCTGCGGAGCCAAGGCAACACTGCTCTCCAGCGGTGTCAGCGGGGGCTCCGTGGGCCTGGCCCTGGCAACGCTCTACGGCGGCGCCGCAAGCGCGGTCCCTGGCACCGTGCCAGCCGGCACAGAATCACCCGCCGACGCTGGGCAGCCGCAGACCGCTGCCGAGGCCTCCACCGCGCTCGCGGACCCGCAGGCGCTCGCTGCGGCCGTCTCCGGAGCCGCGGTGGGGGACATCATTGCCTCCGGCACGGGACTGATGGTGCCGGCCGGCTCCAATGGAACAGCGGACTGGTACGACAGGGCCGCACTGATGGAAACCCGGTGGGAGGAAGCGGCGCCGCCTCTGGTCCAGAGATTCAGCGCCTTCACCACCGGTCCCGCCGGCGCGCTGATCATGAACTCCACCGCATCCGGGCTGGGGTGCCGGCTGCTGGTCAGCCAGCTGAAGATGCCTGCCAAGATCCTGGCTCCGGCCGACTACAGCAAGGGGCCAGCGCCGGAGGGTGCGGGCCCGGGCTGTCTGGACCCCCAGGGTTTCCCCCTGTCGATTGACCTGCTCGCCCAGCAGGAACTTGGCAGCCAGAGCTGCCCGCTGGGGCTGCGCTGGTCCACGGCCGCCATGCTGTCGGCCAGGTTCCCGATCATCGCCCCGGCCGGCCGCGTGCCGGCCCTCGCGGCGAAGGGCGGCTGCGATCCGACCCGGACCTACCAGGCCATCGACGGGGGATACTCGGAGGGATCGGCGCTGGGCACGTTGAGCGACCTCATGCCAACCATCCGGGCGGCCGTCCAGCAGCACAATGCCCAGGTCGAGGCGGCGGAGGCCTATTCAGTGCTGCAGCGGCAGGGCGCCGCCGGCGGTGCCCCTGAACCTCCAACGCCCCCGGTCAATGACTACATCGTCCCGGTGGTGCTGTTCCTGCAGAACCATCCCGGCACCGACAGGGTTGAACCCCCTCCTGCCGCGGCAGGTGAACTGGCAGTTCCGCTCGTGGGGTTGAACGCCCGGGCCCTGCAGATCAGCTCCACCGCCTGGCTCCAACGCCTCGACGGCGGCCTGCGCTCCTGCCCGTCGCCGTCCTCGGACAGCGGCTGCCAGGCGGCCACGAACAGGATGCTCGCCAAACTCGGCGGCCGGGCCATCGTCGTCGTCGCCCCCGACAGCATCCCGGCGCTGGACCCGCCGCTGGGCTGGTCGCTCTCCTCGATGAGCCGGAACCAATTGGACGCCGCCATGGAAAAGGAGGTCGCGAATACGGACATAGGGGAGCATGGGCCCGGATTCGGCGCACTATTGAAGCTGCTGCCGTAGCTGCTGGCGGGTGAATAATCCCACTTGTTATGGTCCAAATGGCAACCGGACGCCCCGCGCGTATACGGTAGTACCATGTCAACCTCCACTGGCAATGAAGCCACCGCAAAGCCCGCACGTACACGCAACATCCCGGCCGAGATTGCCCGGTCCTGGCTGCTGGTCCCGGCCACCAAGCCGGAGACCTTCGACGACGCCGCCGCCTCGCGGGCCGACGCCATCGTGCTGGACATTGAGGACGCCGTTGACCCGATGAACAAGGCCTCCGCCCGCGCCGGTGTCATCGAGTGGATGAACAACGGTGGCAAGGCCTGGGTCCGCATCAACGATGTGTACTCCGACTTCTGGGCCGACGACGTTGCCGAACTGCGCAACAACCCCGGCCTGCTGGGCGTCATGCTGGCCAAGACCGAGAACGCGGAGCAGGTCAAGGAGACCTTCCACCGTCTGGACGGCAAAACCCGCGTGCTGGCCCTGGTGGAATCCGCCGTCGGCATCGAGGAAGCCAACAACATCGCCAAGGCCGAGGGTGCGTTCCGCCTGGCCTTTGGCTCCGGCGACTTCCGCCGCGACACCGGCATGAGCGCCGACCGCGAAGCCATGGCCTACCCGCGCGCCAAGCTGGTGGTCGCCAGCCGCGTCGGCAACCTGCCGGGCCCCATCGACGGACCCACCGTGGGCACCAACCACCCCGTGCTGCGCGAGCAGTCCGCCATCACCGTCTCCATGGGCATGACGGGAAAGCTGGCCCTGGCCATCGACCAGACCACCATCATCAACGAGGTCATCAGTCCCACGCCGACCGATGTCGCCTGGGCCACGGACTTCATGGAGGACTTCAACGCCCGCGGCGGAGTCATCCGCGACGGCTCCGACCTGCCCCGCCTGGGCCGTGCCGAGAAGATCATGAAGCTCGCCATCGCCTACGGCGTCCAGCCCGCCGTCTAAGCACCCCGGTGGTTGAGCGCAGCGAAGCGGAGCCGAAACCCGGTGAGGCAACCGCGTCCCCAACCGCCGGCCTGCCCGCCTCGGCGCTGGTCCGCGGCATCCGCTGGGACGGCTCTGGGCCGTCGCTGTCGTTCACCACGGACGACGGCGACGGCTCCCTGCCGCTGTCCGCCGGCCACTGGCTGCGCTTCAGTGTGGCCCCCGGTGCCCGCCGCTGCCTAGGGTATTCGGCAGTGTCCGGGCCCGATGACGTCGCACACCACCCGTGCCCCACGTCGTCGGACGCCGAGCGCGGCTACCAGTGCGGTCCGTGCTTCGGCCGCGACGATTTCCGCTTCATGCACGACTTCCACCGCAGCGGCATCGCTCCGCCCGGGCTGAAGCTGTATCTGGCGCAGGAGCACTGGCTGTACGTGGCCACCTTTGCCGATGGCACCACCAAGGTGGGCACCGCATCGGCGCGCAGCAGGTTCTCGCGCCTCGCCGAGCAGGGCGCCGTCGTGGCGGCCTATGTTGCCCATGCCGCCGACGGCCGCGTGGTGCGGCTGCTCGAGGACTTGGCCACGCAGTCCGTGGGACTGACGCAATTTGTCCGCTCCGCCGCCAAGCACCGGGCACTGCTGGCCCCGCGCCCCGGCGCCGAGCTGGCCGCGCTGAACGCGGCGCACGCCGCCGCCGTCCGCTCCTTCCTGGCCACTGTCGAGCTGGAGGGGTTCGACGTCGTCGACGATCCCTGGCAGCGGCCGGCCCTGGCCGAGGCCGTCTGTGGACCCGGGGAGCGGCACGACTATCCGCAGGCTTTGGACTCTGGCAGCCACGGACTGCAGCTTTCCTCGCTGCTGGGACCCTACGCTCTGGTGCGGCTGGACGGCTCGGAGCTGGACTTCCTGGTGGACCTCTCCGCGCTCAAGGGCCGGGTCGCCACAGCCGGCGGCTTCACCACCGAGGTCCCGTCGGTGCAGGAGTCCCTCTTCTAGACCGCCTCGCCCCGGTAGACTGGGCTGGTGCTCAACGACTTCTTCGAAACCGCCCCGCCGCTGTACAAGTGGCTCGTCTTCGGCGCCATGGGGCTCACAGCGCTGGGCATCATCCTCGTCATCATTGGCGCTGCCACCGGCGTTCCGGCCGTGAACTTCACCGGCCTGGCCGTGATCGGCGCCGGCATGCTGGGCCACATCGGCTCCCTCATGGTCCGCGGCCGCGTCATGCGCCAGCGCCTCAAGGGCAAATAGCCCCACTCCGGGGCGCGCCACTGCATCCATGACGTCGATTCCCTTTTGGGACATGGCTGCGACTGCGTCCCAAGCTGGAAGCTGCGTCGCCCGTGTCCCGGCTACAGGGCGAAGTCGGCCGTGACGCCCTTGTGGTCGCTGCCGATGGAATCGACCACCGTGCTGGAGATCCCCGTGAGCCCGCGGGCGAAGATGTGGTCCGGGCGCGCCATCGGGAACGCCGAGGGCCAGGTGAAGCCGGGGCCGCGTTCGGCCTGCGAGGGTTCGCTCAGCTGGGCCTTGATGGGACCCAGGATGTTCTCATCGCTGGCCGCGTTGAAATCGCCCAGCGCCACCACCCTCGAGCTCGTATCCGTGGCAACGATCCCGGCGAGCGATTCCAGCATGGTGTCGCGGTCAGCATGGTCGTTGGGCCGGGCCGAGGCGGCATGCACCACGTACACACTTACCTCCGACCCGCCGACCGACACCGTGGCGTTCAGGGCGCGCTTCCAGCCCAAACCCAGGGCCAGTGGCTGGACATTGCTGATGGGGGTCTTGCTGAGCAGCGCCACGGTGCCCACCCGGCTCTGGTGCGGGTAGGCCGCACCAATGCTGGTGCCCGGCCCGGTGTCGGTGGACCCCGTCACCTCCTGGAGGGCGACGACGTCGGCTCCGGACTGTGCCAGATTGTCCAGCAGGGCAGGGGCCTGGAGGTTTCCGGCCCGGAGGTTCTGGCTCGCCACCCGCAGCGGGCCCGAGGACTGCCCCGCGGCCTGCGATGGGGCGGCCGGTGCGGGGGAGGGCAGCAGCCACGGCCCGGCCACCACCAGCCATGCCGCCAGGGCGGCGGCCGTGCCGGCTCCACCCAGCCAGGAGCGGGCCCGCAGCGAGGCCACGGCCAGCACTGGGACGGCCAGCCCCAGCCACGGCAGGGCGGTGCCCAGCAGGAAGCTGGCGTCGCTGTGCGGCGGCAGGAATTTGTAGCCCGCCATGGCCAGCGCCAGCAGGAGCGCGGCAGCCGCCGTCGTCCATCCCAGGGCACGGCGCCGCCGGGCGGGAGCGGGGGCTGAAGAAAAACGCATTGTCCAAGGGTCCCAAAGCTAACTGGACGGATTCTGGGTGCGCACCCAACTAGGTGACAGTTATCGCACGTTCCGAGGCCCAGAACGTGCGATAACTGTCACCTAGTTGGGTCGGGACCGCGGGTTAGGACGCCTTGACCCGGCGCAGGGTGATGAGGGACATTACGGTGGCCAGCAGCATCAGGACGACGCCGACGGCGGCCACGGTGCCCGAGCCCGAGTCGAAGGCGTGCCGGGCGGATTCCACCAGGGCCTGGGCCGGTCCGGCCGGCAGCGTGGAGGCTGCGTCGATGGCGCCGCCCAGGGTCTGGCTGGCGGATTCACGGCCCTCGCCGGTCAGCATTTCCGGCAGCGCCACATTGCTGCGGTAGGCCGCGGCCAGGATGCTGCCCAGCACCGCCGTGCCCAGCACCACGCCCACCTCGTAGGCGGTCTCGGAAATGGCCGACGCCGCTCCCGCCTTGGCCGGCGGGGCCGCGGACAGGATGAGGTCGTTGGAGATGGTCTCCGCCATGCCCACACCGGCGCCGAGGATGGCGAAGGCCAGCATCAGTCCCGGCACGGAGCCGGAGCTGTTGAGGATCACCACGAAGAATCCCGCGGCGTTGAGCATCAGGCCGACGGCGACCAGCATGCCGGGGCGGATCTTCCGGGCCAGCGGTGCGGCCAGCAGGCCGGTGGCGATGGAGACGACCAGACCCGGGACCAGCGTGAAGGCTGCCTCGGTGGGGGACTGCCCCGTGACCAGCTGCAGGTGCTGGGAAACGTAGTAGAGGAAGCCCACCAGCGAGAAGACGCTGATCAGGTTCACCAGCACGGCGCCGGAGAACACCGGGTTGCGGAACAGCGTGACGTCGAGCATCGGCGTGGTGCGGCGCAGCTGGCGGCGGACAAAGAGGGCGCCGACGGCGAGGCCGCCCACCAGCATGGCTAGGCCGGCCACGGAAATGCCCTCCTGGGCCAGCATCTTGATGCCGAAGATGGTCGGCACCATGGCGGCAAACGAGAGGCCGATGCTCAGCGGGTCGATCGGGCCCGGGTGGGGGTCCTTGGACTCGCGGATCAGAAACGGGGCCAGCGCCAGCAGCGGGATCATCACCGGCACGGAGAGCAGGAAGACGGCGCCCCACCAGTAGTTCTCCAGCAGGAAGCCACCCACGATCGGGCCCAGGGCGGCACCTCCCGAGAAGCAGGCGGCCCAGATGGCGACGGCGGTGCGGCGCTGGGTTGCGTCGGCAAAGGTGTTGCGCAGCAGCGACAAGGTGGAGGGCATCAGCATGGCGCCGAAGAAGCCCAGCAGGGCGCGGGCGCCGATCAGTGCACCGGCGGTGGGTGCAAAGGCGGCAAATACTGACACCACCGTGAAGCCGAAGGAGCCGATCAGCAGCAGCCGGCGCCGTCCTATGCGGTCGGCCAGGGAGCCCATGGACACCAGCAGGCCGGCGAGCACCAGCGGGTAGATGTCCATGATCCAGAGCAGCTCATTGGCGCTCGGGTGCAGGTGCATCGACATGGAGGGGATGGCAAGGTCGAGCACCGTGCCGTCAACTGCCACCAGCAGCACCGGGAGCATCAGGACGGCAAGGGCCATCCACTCCCGGCGCCCGGCACGCGGCGGTGCCGTGGTGGCCGAAACTGCCTGGGGGGCAATGCTGCTGGTCATGTCCACTGTCCTTGAAAATCTCGTGGTGGGGTGGCGCCGGGGCCGGCACACTTCCCATACTATACCGTCCAGCCGGTACAGTAAACCGTCTGGACGGTACAGTCTTCGGGTTTGGGTACTCTTGAAGGCATGACGACACAACTTTCGGCCCGCGAGCGAGTGCTGCTGGCATTCGAGGACCTGCTCATCAGTGACGGTGAACGGGCCGCGACGCTGGATGCCGTGGCCGCAGCCGCCGGCGTCTCCAAGGGCGGATTGCTGTACCACTTCAAGAGCCGCGAGGCCCTGACTGCCGGGCTGGTGGCCAAGATGCGCGAGCAGGCCGAGACGGACTTCGCCCAGATGCGGATCGCCCCCGAAGGCGGGGCCCACTACTACGTGAAGACCTCGGTGGTGGGGGACAGCACCTTCGACCGCACGCTGATCGCCGCCATGCGCCTGGCCCAGGGCGAGGACCACACGGTGCGGGCCGCCTTCGAGGAGCTGCACACCACCTGGCTGGAGCTGTTGCTGGCCGACGTCGGAGACCCCGCCATTGCCCGGGCCATCATGCTGATTGGGGACGGCCTCTACTACAACGCGGCGCTCTTCGGGATCCCGCCCAGCAACGAGGCACAGGGCGAGATGCAGGCCCTGCTTGACGTCGTCGCCGAGCTCAAGTCACGGGGCCGCAGCTGACCGCGCCGCCGCACCGCCGGAGGATAGGCTTGGGGCATGAGTATCAATCCCGAGCTGCAGGGGCGCAGCTACCCCAAGGGCGCGACGTACGACGTCGGCCGTGAAAAGATCCGCGAGTTCGCCAGGGCCGTCAAGGCCACGCATCCGGCCCATTTCGACGTCGATGCCGCGCGCGCCCTGGGCCATGCGGACCTCGTCGCACCGCCCACCTTCGCCATCATCGTGGCCCAGCGGGCCGATGCCCAGCTGATCGAGGATCCGGACTCGGGCATTGACTTCTCCCGCGTGGTGCACGCCGAGCAGCGCTTCACGCACCACCGCCCCATCATTGCCGGTGACGAACTGGTGGCCGAGCTGCACGTGGACTCCGTCCGCGGCATGGGCGGCGGGGCCATGATCACCACCCGAGCAGAAATTTCGACGGCGGCCGGGGAACCGGTGGCCACCACCATCTCGGCCATCCTGGTCCGCGGAGAGGGGCAGTAATGGACTTCGCAGAACTCACCGTTGGGCAGGAAATCGGCTCGCGCACCGTTGAGGTGACCCGTGCGGATCTCGTGAAGTACGCCGGCGCCTCCGGCGACTTCAACCCGATCCACTGGAACGAGCGCTTCGCCACCTCCGTGGAACTGCCCGGCGTCATTGCCCACGGCATGTTCACCATGGGTGCGGCAGTGCAGCTGGTGACCGATTGGGCCGGGGATCCGGGCGCCGTCTCCGGCTACCAGACCCGTTTCACCAAGCCCGTTCCGGTGGCGGACACCGATCTTGAACCCGGCGCGCTCATCGAGGTGGCAGGCGTCGTCGGCGCCCTGGACGCCGAAAACTCCACCGCACGGATCGACCTCACGGTCACCTCCGGCGGCCAGAAGGTCCTCATGAAGGCGCAGGCTCTCGTCAAAATGGCGTGAGCAGAGTCCTTTCCTGGCGCAACGCCGTAGTCACCAGCTACGGTGCCTCCGGCGTTGCGTTTGCCTCGTGGGTGTCCCGCATCCCCGCGATCCGGGATGATCTGGCGCTGACGCCCGGCAGCGTGGGCATCCTGCTGCTGTGAATGACGCTGGGCGCCTTTGTCTCCGTCTCGGCGTCGGGGCTGGTTGTCCTCAAGCTCGGGCCGGCACATCATGCCGCGCCTGCACGGCTCCTTCAGCCTCGGCACGGTGCTGGGTGCCGGGCTGGGCGCGTGGGCTGCCGCGGTGCACCTGCCCGTGCTCTGGCACTTCGCCGCGACGGCCGCCGCGGTCCTCATTTCGGTGTGGATCGCCGCCGGCTACTACCAATCAGAGCGCAGTCCCGCCGGCCCCGCGCTGGTGGACACCGTCGAGGATCTGAATCTTGGCCCCGCCACGGGGCCCATCCCCATCGTGGCGAACCCAGCGGAGAACCCGGCGGCCAAGCCGGACGGCAAGGCCCGCATCAAGGCCGCCTGGCGCGACAAGCGCACACTGCTGCTGGGCGTGCTGGTGCTGGGCCTCTCGATCGCCGAGGGTGCCGCGGGGGACTGGGTGGCGTTGGCAGTGTTCGTCTTCGCCCCCAACCAGTGGGTGGCCCTGGGCGCCCTGGTGCTGTGGGGTCTGGGCTCCTCGCTCGGCTTCCCCGTGGGCATGTCCGCCGCCTCGGACGATCCGGAGAATGCCGCGGCCCGCGTCTCGGTGGTCTCCACCATCGGCTACGGTGCCTTCCTCTGCGGACCACCGCTGCTGGGCCTGCTGGCCGAGCACGTGGGCGTGCTGCACTCGCTGCTGGCGGTTCTGGTGATGCTGGTCATCAGCTTCATCCTGACCCCCTATGTCCACGCCCCCAGGAAGGGCGGCGCCGTTCCGGCCTAGATGAGTAATTCCAAGGGATCCCGGCGCAGCGGCATGCATTGACCCGTGGTGCAGGGGTGCCCAGAATCGGCGTTATCTACCCAACGTCGAACTTGGAGGCTCACGTGGACGCCGACCTGGACACCCTTGCAACGGCATTCTATGCCGACGCCGATGACCTGTTGAAGGCCCATCCCGAACGGATGCCCTACAGGCCCAGGATCGGCATCAGCCCGAAGATCACCGATGCCGAACTCATGACCCTGGCGCTGATGCAGGCCCTGCTGGGGTTCACCTCCGAGGCGAGGTGGCTGCGGTACGCGCATGCGTCCCTGCACCCGATGTTCCCGTATCTGCCGGGCCAGTCCGGGTACAACAAGCGCCTGCGCCGGCTGGCCCCGGCCATGAACTGGCTCATCGGTGTTCTCGGGGAGCGCAATGACATCTGCTGCGATGACGTGTGGGTGGTTGATTCGACCCCGGTCGAATGCGGCCGGTCCAAGGACACGGTCCGCCGCTCGGAGCTGGCGGGGTGGGCCGAGTACGGGTACTGCGCCTCGCACTCGCGCTGGTTCTGGGGGCTGCGGCTACATCTGGTCGCCACCGTTCACGGGCTGCCGGTCGGGTATGCCCTGACCGGTGCCACGGCCGATGAACGCCAGACGTTCCTGGACATCCTCGCCGGCACCCCGGCCATGGCCCGGGTGCTGGCCGACGGGCACCGGCAGACGGTGATCGCGGACCGGAACTACTACGGCCGGGACTTCGAAGCCGCCCTGGGGGAGGCCGGGATTGATCTGCTGCGCCCGGCCCGCCGGGGCGAAAAGCCCCGCGCCGGGGCCCGGTTCTTCAAACCCCTGCGCCAGGTCATCGAATCCATCAACGACACCCTCAAGGGCCAGCTCGACCTGGAACAACACGGCGGACGGACCCCGGCAGGGGTCGCCGCACGCGTCATTCAGCGGCTGCTGGCGATGACCGCGGCGATCTGGCACAACGACCGCACCGGCCAAGCCGTCCGCCGCTCACTCATCGCCTACGACCACTGACCGCTTGGAATTACTCGTCTAGAGCGGGCCGGTAGTCTGGAAGGGTGACTGCGCAGACCCTCCTGAGCTCCCTGACCACCCTCGGCGTCGGCGGCCCCGCCGCCGGCTATGTCCGCGCGGAATCCGAGGCGGAGATCATCGCGGCCGTCCGGGAGGCCGACGACGCCGGCACCCCGCTGCTGATTGTGGGCGGCGGTTCCAATCTGGTGGTCGGCGACGGCGGCTTCGACGGCACCGTGCTGCAGATCGCCAGCAGCGGATACTCGGTCAACGCCGAGGACAGCTGCGGGGGCGCGGCGGTGGTGGTGCAGGCCGGCCACGATTGGGACGACTTCGTGCACCAGTCCGTGCTGCACGCCTGGAGCGGCCTGGAGGCCCTGTCCGGCATTCCGGGGCTGGCCGGCGCCACCCCCGTGCAGAATGTGGGTGCCTACGGGGCCGACGTCTCCCAGACCATCGCCGCCGTGCGCGTCTGGGACCGGGAGCGCGGCGCCGTGCAGACCTTCACCAGCTCCGAGCTGAAGTTCGGCTACCGGAACTCCATCATCAAGGCCACCTCCGTGGACGGCTCCCCGCGCTATGTGGTGCTCACCGTGGAATTCCAGCTGCTGCTGGGCCGGATGAGCGCCCCCATCCGCTACGCCGAGCTGGCCCGGGCCCTGGGTGTGGAGGTGGGCCAGCGCGCCTACGCCCTGGACGTCCGCCGCGAGGTGCTCGCACTGCGCGCCTCCAAGGGCATGGTGCTGGACCCGGCGGACCGGGACACCTTCTCCACCGGATCCTTCTTCACCAACCCGATCGTCTCCGCGGAGATGGCCGCCACGCTGCCCGGGGATGCGCCGCGCTATCCGGGGGGCAGCGACGGCGAGGTCAAGCTCAGCGCCGCCTGGCTGATCGACAGGGCCGGCTTTGCCAAGGGCTTTGGCCTGGAGCCCGACGGCGTGGCGCAGGGCCGCGCGTCGCTGTCCACCAAGCACACCCTCGCCATCACCAACCGCGGCGCCGCCACTGCCGAGGACGTCCTCGCCGTGGCCCGCGCCGTCCGCACCGGCGTCGAAAACGCCTTCGGCATCGACCTGCACCCGGAGCCGGTGCTGGTCGGCTGCACCCTCTGAGCCTGGACCCCGTACGACGGTAGGGGGTCGGGACGGCTCCCGGGTGTGATGTGCACAGGGACGGCAATCCGTAGCGTTGATGACAGATTGGGGAATCGTCAACGAAGGGGCTCTCATGTCTTCCGCAACACTGTCCAGGCCGACACGTCCGGTGCGGGACAGACACGTCACGGACTTCATTGCCCTCACCGATGAGGTGCGCGCTGCGGGTCTGATGAAGCGGGAGATCCCTTGGTACGTGGGGCGCATGATCCGCCTGGGTCTGGGCTTCGCCGCCGTCGGCGTTCTGTTTGTCACCCTTGGCCAGTCCTGGTGGCAGCTGGTGACAGCCGTCCTGTTCGCCATCATGTGTACGCTCACGGGATTCCTCTCCCACGACGCCGCCCACCGGCAGATCTTCGCCTCCACCAAGGCCAACGCCTGGACGGCCATCATCACCGGCAACCTGTTTGTCGGCCTCAGCCACGGATGGTGGATGAACAAGCACGGCAAGCACCACGCCAACCCCAACAAGGTGGGCGTGGACCTGGACATCGAGGCCGGCGTGCTGGTCTTCGACCCGGATTCCGCCGCAGAGCGGACAGGCTTCGCCAAGTGGTTCGCCGCCCACCAGGGTGCCTTCTTCTTCCCGCTGCTGACCCTTGCCGCACTTGACCTGCACATCGGCTCAGTGCGCCGCGCCCTGGACACCAAGCATGCAATGCCGCACCGCCGCGTGGAGCTCGCCCTGCTGTTCATCCGCCTGGTGGTCTTCCCCGTCGTCGTGCTGCTGTTCCTGGGCCCGTGGATCGGCCTGGCCTTCCTGGCCGTGCAGGAAATGGCGCTGGGTCTGTACATGGGCGGCTCGTTTGCCCCCAACCACAAGGGCATGCCGCTGGTGCCCAAGGACGTCAAGATCGACTTCATGCGCCGCCAGACGCTGATGAGCCGCAACATCTCCGGCGGCTGGCTGGTCGACGCCGGCATGGGCGGGCTGAACTACCAGATCGAACACCACCTGTTCCCGACGATGTCCTCCAAGAACCTCAAGCTGGTCCAGCCGATGGTGCGCGCCTACTGCGCCGAGCGCAACATCCGCTACACGGAGACCACCCTGGGCGAGTCCTACATGATCGTGATGCGCTATCTGAACCGCGTGGGCTTGGGCCAGCGCGATCCCTTCGACTGCCCCATCACCGCCCAGCTCCGCACCCGGTAGCCTTCCTCTTCCAAAATTGCGCTTCCACATCATTTTCGCGCCCGTGCCCCGGGCGCGAAAATCATGTGGAGGCGCGATTTTCGTTTAACTCGGGGCCACGCCGCTGAACGCCGCTGAACGCCTCCGAACCAGCCGTCACATCTGGCCGGTGTGTCCGGGTGCAGAGGGTGTTTCACGCGGGCGCGCCGTGCTGCCGCGCGGGATGAGGTGGGTGGGCGTGGTGACAGCGGTGGCTGTCGAACGCTGGGCGAGCAGGTCCAGGACCATGCGGCCTGCCTGTGCCCCTTGCTCCCTGACCGATTGGTGGATGGTGGTGAGGTCGGTCAGCGCTGCGAGGGGATGGTCGTCAATCCCGACAACCGACATGTCTTGTGGGATGCGCAGCCCCGCGCGCCGCAAGGTTCGGATGGCGCCGAGGGCCACCTCGTCGGAGTGGGCAAAGACTGCAGTGGGCGGGCGGGGGAGGCTCAGCAGCTTGGCCATCGCCTCCGCTCCCGCCTCACCGCTCCAGGGGACGGACAGGACCATCTTCTCGTCAATTGGAATGCCGGCTTCTTCGAGCGCAGCATAGTACCCCTGCGACCGCCCCACGCGGACGTGCCACTGCGGACTGTCGGGATCAAATGCTTCAATCATGGCTATGCGCCGGTGCCCCAGCAACAGCAGATGGTCCACAGCCTGCCGGGAAGCCGTTCCGTCATCGATGCAGACAAAGGGATAGGAAGCCGTCTGTCCTCCGGCTGCCACAATGTGAACGCCAAGAAGTTCGAGCCGCCGCGCCTCATCATCGTCGATGGGGAAGGCAACGGCAACCACCGCATCCACCTTGCGCCTGGCCGGCAGGTCGCGGAAAAACTGGTGGCGCGATGCGCCGTCAGGGACGTGGTAGAGCAGAACGTCATAGCCGGCCTGCCTGAGCTCGGCTTCAATGCCGTCGAGCATTTCCGAAAAAAACCATCGGGACAGGTGGGGTGTCACCACGGCAATTCGCCGCGTTAGGCCGCCTGCCAGCCGGGATGCTTCGGGAGAAACGACGTAGCCCAGATCATCGGCGGCCTGGCGTACACGCTGCCGCGTTTTTTCCGACACCCCCGTGGCGCCGCTGAGCGCACGCGAAACCGTCGCAACGCCGAGGCCAAGGCTATTGGCAAGGTCGGACATGCTGGGTCTGGTGGGGTGCGATTCGGACATTCCACGAGTCTACCGTTCCATTCCATAGGATGCGTTTCCGTGGGTGGTGGCAAATGAAGAGTCGTTATTTTCGGCTTGTTTAAAGGCAAGTTGATGGAAGGCGTTGACATGTCACTAGGTCTGCCGGAGTATTTTAGGAAGCGTTTCCGATCCGGAGCCATCAACGGCTGCCCGGGGGTGAACGGTTTTAGCCAATGGAGATGTACATGTCACAAAGTGGTGGCCCCCGCGGCCTCTTGGCACGACGTTCCGCCCTTCGGGGCATCATGGCACTGGGCGCCGCCAGCGCCATGGCCCTTACCGCCTGTGCGCCCGGTTCCGGGAGCCAGGCAGCTGCCGGTCCCGCGGCAGTGAGCACCACCATCGACAAGCCGGTGGCCCTGACGTTTTACGACGGAGCAGGGTTGAAGGATTTTGACGAGGCTCTGATCGCGGCGTTCGAGAAGAAGAACCCCAACATCACTATCACCCTGCGCAGCGATCCCGATGCCGTGACCAACACGAACATGCCCCGCGTCATCAGCTCCAACGACGCACCGGACCTGGTCCGCTATCCGGGCGGCGCGATTGCCGGGTACGTCAGGGATGGCGTCCTGACCAACCTGGATGCGTATGCGAAGGCATACGGCTGGGACACGCTTCCCGCAGCCCAGCTCAGCCAATACCAGGTGGACAACGGCGTGCTCGGCAGCGGCTCCCTCTATGCCTTCGGCGCACCTGCCGGTCCGATGACGGGCGTCTTCTACAACCGGGACCTGGCCGCGAAGATCGGTATGGACAAGGCTCCCCAGACCCTTGCCGAATTTGATGACGCGCTGAAGAAGGCCAAGAATGCCGGGATCACGCCGATCATCAGCGCCAACAAGACCGGCCTGACCGGCCATGTGTGGAACCTGCTGCTCGGCGATTACATGGGTGCCGAAAAGCTCAATGACTTCCGGTTCCTGAAGCCGGGATCCACCCTGGACACCCCCGAGGCGCTGGCCGCGACGACGAAGCTGCAGAGCTGGATGGCAGCCGGCTACTTCAACAGCGACCAGAACGCCCTGGAGCAGGATCCCTCCTACGGCCGGTTCATGAACGGTGATGCACTCTTCACCGTCCAGGGGAGCTGGATCCTGGGGCCGCTGAAGAAGATGGTGGACGAAGGGAATCTTGGATTCTTCCCACTGCCCGGCACCGACGCCAGCCACCCGGCCACGGCCATGTCATCAACGTCCCTGTCCTTCGTCATCCCGGCCAAGTCCAAGAACCATGACGCAGCCGCAGCATTCCTGGACTGGGTGCAGAGCCCCGAGGCCGCTGCCGCTGCCTACGAGAATGGATTTTCCGCGAAGGCTCCCGACGCCGCCACGACGTTCAGCATGGGCGACTCCGTCCAGAAACAGCTTTCCAATTCCTATGCCAAGGCCGTCGCCGA
Organism: Arthrobacter sp. 35W; assembly: GCF_000482545.1. Taxonomy (GTDB): domain Bacteria; phylum Actinomycetota; class Actinomycetes; order Actinomycetales; family Micrococcaceae; genus Specibacter. The sequence goes on along the minus strand of NZ_KI519455.1, from coordinate 296,998 downwards.
CAACTCCTTGACCGGATGGGTGGCCGACGTCTCGCAGGGCATGGCTACGTCCGCGCTCAACCCCGGACTGCAGCAGCTGGCCGCCAACCAGGTCACGCCGCAGCAGTTCCTGGCGACGGTGCAAAAGACGTACGAGGACCAGACCAAGAAATGAGCACCGTGACTAGCCGGCCCGCCCGGTTCAACCGTTCAGAAGCGACGGCGCACACATCCGGCAAGCGCCGCCGCCGATTCCCCGCCAACCGGCGCTGGGCGGGCTGGCTTTTCGCCCTCCCGGCCTTGGCCATGTACCTGACGTTCGTGGTCAGGCCGGTATTCTCCTCGGTCCAGTACTCCTTCTACGACTGGAACGGCATCGGCACTGCCAGGTGGGTGGGAGTGGACAATTACGTCCACGTCCTCTCGGACCCGACCCTCCTGAGCACCTTGTGGCACGCCTTCTTCCTCATCATCTTCTTCACGATCATCCCCGTAGCTGTCGGGCTCGTCGTCGCCGCTGTCATGCGGGACATCCAGAGCAAACTGTTCGGCGGCCTCGCCCGTACGCTGCTCTTCCTGCCCCAGATCATTCCCGGAGCTGCCTCGGCCGTGGCATGGACATGGATGTACTCCCAGGATGGGCTGGTCAACCAGTTCCTCCGTGCCATCGGACTCGGAGATTTCAGCAGGGCCTGGCTGGGCGATTTCACCTTCGCCCTGCCTGCGGTCGGTTTCATCGGCACCTGGCTCTCCGTCGGGCTGTGCACGCTCCTGCTCATGGCAGGGATCGGCAAGATCGATCCCTCCCTCTACGAGGCTGCCCGCATGGACGGGGCCAGCTGGTTGGCGCAGTTCCGCAACGTCACCCTGCCGGGCCTGCGGCAGGAAATCGGGGTTTGCGTCACCATCACTGTCATTGCGGCCCTGGCCAGCTTCGATGTGGTGTTCATTGCCACCCAGGGCGGCCCCGGGCAGGCAACCATGGTTCCCGGCGTCAAGGTCTATGAACTGGCCTTCGTGGAAAACCGGTTGGGACTGGCGTCCGCCCTCGCGATCGTCCTCACGGTCCTGGTCCTCGCCGTCGTCGGCCCCCTGCAGCGCGTCTTTAGACAACGATAAGAAGTGGTTTCCATGTCAACAGCACCCACCCTCACCCAACCGAAGCGGTCCCGGATGACGCTGCGCCGGATCAATCTGCCCGGCACCATCCTGATCCTCGCGTCCATGCTCTTTTCGGTCATACCGCTGCTGAGCATGCTCTCGGCCGCCCTTCAACCGCAGGGCACCATCCCGCAGGGCTTGTCCTGGCCGGCGGACCCGCAATGGCACAATTTCATCGACGCCTGGAACCTCGCCAACATCACCACCCTGCTGGGGTCCAGTGTTCTGATCGTGCTCGGCGTCGTCCCCGCGGTGATGCTGATTTCAACAATGGCCGCGTACGCGCTGGTGGTGCTGAAGATACCGTTGGGCAAACTCTTCTTCCTGCTGCTGTTGGTCGGATTGACCCTTCCGTTCGAGGTGACCATCGTCCCCCTCTACCAGCAATTGCAGGACATGGGGCTGCTCAACAGCCGCGTTGGTCTCTGCTTGGCCCTGGTCGGGCTCAACATGCCCTTCGCCGTCTATTGGATGCGGGCCCATTTCCTGACCGTTCCGGAAGAACTGTCCGAAGCCGCGGGCATGGACGGCGCCGGCCCGCTGCGGGCCTTTCGTCTCATCCACGTTCCGCTGGCCGGGCCGGCCCTTGCCTCGCTGGGGCTGCTGACGTTCCTCTCCACCTGGAACCAGTTCCTTCTGGCCATCGTGCTCGTGGATGATCCGGACAAGCGGACGATGGCCGGTGCGCTGCAGTCCTTCGTCGGCAAATACAGCACCGATCTGGTTCTTCTCAACGCAGGGTCTGTACTGCTCATGGCACCGACCATTATCGTCTTTCTCATCCTGCAGCGGCACTTTGTCAAAGCACTGCTCCAGGGAGCCACCAAGGGGTGACGTCCTTCAGCCATCCCCATCCATCCCGGATGAACCCGCCGATCCCCACCAACCATTTTCGAGAAGGATCCCTCCCGTGAACGCATCAACGGCCGGCACGACGCCGACTGTGGCCGAGGACTGGTGGCGCAACGCCGTCGTCTACCAGATCTACCCCCGCAGCTTTGCCGACGCCAACGGCGACGGCACCGGCGACCTCGCCGGTGTGGCGTCACGGCTGCCCCACCTTGCCAGTCTCGGGGCCGACGCTCTCTGGATCAGCCCGTTCTACCCCTCGCCACTGGCCGATGGCGGCTACGACGTCGCCGACTACCGAAACGTGGATCCGCGGTTCGGGACGCTGGCCGACTTCACGGTGCTCGCCGACGAAACCCATAGGCACGGCCTGAAACTCATCGTTGATCTTGTACCCAACCACAGCTCGGACCAGCACCCCTGGTTCCGCGAGGCCCGCGCGGCAGAACCAGGATCAGCCGCGCGGGACCGGTACATTTTCCGCGACGGGACGGGGCCGAATGGGGACGAACCGCCGTCGGACTGGCAATCACATTTCGGCGGCAGCGCCTGGACCCGGCTGCCCGATGGACAGTGGTACCTGCATCTGTTCGCACCGGAACAGCCGGACTTCAACTGGGACAATCCCGACGTCCGGGCCGATTTCCTCACCACGTTGCGGTTCTGGTCGGATCTGGGCGTGGACGGGTTCCGGGTGGATGTTGCCCACGGTCTGGTCAAGGACATGTCCGAGCCGCTTCGAAGCCAGCCAAACCTCGACAAGCTATTGCCTGACGACGGAAGCGATCCGCTGTACGACAGGGACGGGGTGCACGAAATCTATGCGGAATGGCGGCAACTCTTCAACGAGTACACGCCTGCCCGCATGGCTGTCGCCGAATCGTGGGCTCCTGCCGCGCGCCGGCCCCTCTACGCCAGGGCCGACGGCTTGGGCCAGGCCTTCAATTTCGACCTCGTCAATGCGCGCTGGGACAGCCGACAATTCCGGACCATCATCACCACCGCACTCGAGGACGCCGCGCGGTGCAATGCATCCTCCACATGGGTTCTGTCCAACCACGACATCGTCCGCCACGCCAGCCGGTTCGCGCTTCCCAACGAGACGGACCTCGACGCGTGGCTCCAAAGCGACGGCGTGTTCCCCCAGGAGGACAGGGCCATGGGACTGTCCCGGGCCCGCGCGGCCACCCTGCTGATGCTCGCCCTGCCCGGCTCCGCCTACCTCTACCAGGGTGAGGAACTGGGGCTTTTCGAGGTGGCGGATCTGGACGAGGCTGTCCTCGAGGACCCCATCTGGACCCGCACCGGCCATCGGCTCAAGGGCCGCGACGGGTGCCGCGTGCCGTTGCCCTGGACGGAGGATGGGGCATCCTTCGGATTCGGTGCCGGTGGCTCGTGGCTGCCCCAGCCAGCCTGGTTCGGTGACCTTGCCGCATCCAGACAGGACGGCCGCAAGGGATCGACCCTTGGGCTGTACCGGAACGCCATTTCGCTGCGCAGGGCCCTGCAGTCAGCAGCCGACGTGGAATGGATCGACACCCCCGGGGCCCTTCATTTCCGCCGGGGGCAGTGGGAAAGCATCACCAACTTCGACACCACTCCGATACCTGTCCCGGCCGGAACGGTGCTGCTCGGCAGCAACCCGGCGTTCAAGGAACAGACGGATGTCATCCCGCCCGACACCACACTGTGGCTGGCAATCAAACCAGATGCCGCGGGGGAGGGCTGAGAATCGCCACCGTCCTGGGCTAGATTGGGGCCATGCCAGCAATCCTCACCCCCTCCTCCGCGGCACGGCTGCGGCTGGCCGGCCAGCGCCTGCTGGCGAGCACCTTCACCCGGCCCGTTGAGGCGGTCAAATGGATGACGGCGATGCAGGGCCAGGACCTGCCCGGCGCCCTGTGGTCAGTGGGGCTGCGCGTCCCCGGCGCCGGGCGCTCCGCCGTCCAGGCGGCGCTGGATGCCGGGGAGATCGTGCGGTCCTGGCCGCTGCGGGGAACCCTGCACCTGACAGCTGCGGAGGACCTCGGCTGGATTCTGTCGCTGACCAGCGGGCGCATGGTCGCCGGGCAGACCGGCCGGCACCGCCAGCTGGGCATCGAAGACCGCGACGTCGAGGTGGCTCGGGAGGCTGCGCACCGGGTGCTGGAGGAGCACGGCGAGGCCTCCCGCGACGAGCTCATGGCAGCGTTCCAGACGGCGGGGCAGGAGACCACCGGACAGCGCGGCATCCATCTGCTCTGGCTGCTCAGCCTCACCGGCACGCTGGTGCAGGGCCCCAGCCATGGCAATGGGCAGAAATTCATGCTGATGGAGCGCTGGATCCCCGCGCCGCGGGTGCTGGACCGCAGCGAGGCCCTCGCAGAGCTGGCCACACGGTATTTCACTAGCCACGGCCCGGCCACGCTCCAGGATTTTGCCTGGTGGGCCAAGCTCACCCTCACTGACGCCCGGGCCGGCCTGGCCGCGGCGCAGCCGGACCTTGCAGAGGCCCAGCTGGACGGCAGCAGCGTCTGGATGGCGCCGGAAACGGCGGCACTGAGCGATGCCAAGGCAGTCCCCGGCGCACAGTCGCTGCTGCTCCTGCCCGGCTTTGACGAGTTTCTGCTCGGCTACGCGGACCGCAGCGCAGCCCTGGCCCCGGAGCACGCCGAGGCCATCGTGCCCGGTGGCAACGGCGTCTTCCGATCCACCATCGTGGCTGGCGGCCGCGTTGCCGGGACCTGGGCCAAGGGCGCCAAGACGCCCAAGGGCGGTGCCGCCGTCGTCGTGCCCAGCCCCTTCGCGGAGCTCACGGCCGCCCAGCAGCGGAAGCTGGACAAGGCGGCCGCCGCCTACGCCACGTTCATGGCCAGCTAGGGCGTGTATTGACCGCACGGACGTTGTTGCCCGACGGCGTTTGTGCCGCCCACGCACGATCCCGCGGCTCCGGCACAGGCGCCGCTCCGTGCCCGGACGTCCACACTCCGGCAGCTGGTGCCGCCGGAGTGTGCCGGCCATGGCCAGCATGGGGGGCATGGCTGATTCCGCATTGCGCAGACTGTTGGCCCAGCGCTGGCCGGCGGACGCCCACTCTATGATCGCCACAACCGAAACACTGCCGGCCGCGGGTGTGCCCGAGCGATCCCTCACCGCAGCAGTCCGGTCCGGCATTCTGGTGCGGATCTGCCGGGGTGCCTGCATTCCGGCCGTGGCGTGGAAGGAGGCTGAACCCTGGCGGCGGGACATTCTGCGGCTGCATGCGCATGCCGCCTCGGCCCGCAGCACCGGCATCTACAGCCACACCAGCGCCGCACGGCTGCACGGCTGTTGGATCTGGACTGTGGTCCGGAGGTGCATGTGGTGCAGGACTTTTCGCCCAACCGGAGCAGCCACCAGTCCGGGGTGGTGGCGCACCGCGGTTCACTGGCTGCGGATGCTGCGCGGATGCGGCGCATGCTCACCGAGAGCCCAATGCAACGGGGATCGGCGCGGGCCCGCCGGGTACTGGATGCCCTCGACGCCCACAGCGAATCCGCCTGCGAGACCCGAACCCGGCTGCTGCTGTCCAGGATGAGGCTGCCGTTGCCCAGCCTCCAGGTTGCCATTGGGGCGCCCCACGGGCGCTACCGCACGGATTTCGCATGGGAGGAGCTGGGCCTGGTCCTGGAGTTTGATGGCCGCGGCAAGTACTTCGAACACCGGCCTACGGATGAAGCACTCTTTGCGGAGCGGTGCCGCGAGAGGGCACTCGTGGAACAGGGCTGGTCGATCCTCCGCATCGAGTGGCAGGACCTGGCCGACCCGCAGGGTTTGGAACGCAGGATCCGTGCAGCCATGGACCGTGCACTCACCAAGAGGGCTTAAGCGTGCTTTGCCCGCTTGGACGTTGTCGGGCAACAACGTCCAAGCGGGCAAAGCACGGTTTCGCGGAATGCCCGCGGCGGAGGGGGCCCTAGAGGGTGCCCGTGGCGATGTTCAGCATGCGGCGCAGCGGCTCGGCGGCGCCCCACAGGAGCTGGTCGCCCACGGTGAAGGCGCTGATGTACTCCGGGCCCATCTCCAGCTTGCGGATGCGGCCCACCGGGATGTCCAGCGTGCCGGAGGCAGCCACCGGGGTCAGATCGTTCATCGAGGCGTCCTTGGTGTTCGGAACCACCTTCGCCCACTGGTTGTCATTGGCCAGCAGCGACTCGATCTCGGACACCGGCAGGTCCTCGCGCAGCTTCAGCGTCAGGGCCTGGGAGTGGGAGCGCATGGCGCCGATGCGGATGCACAGGCCGTCCATGACAATCTTGTTGGCCTCGGAGGTGCCCAGGATCTTGTTGGTCTCCACCCCGGCCTTCCACTCTTCCTTGGACTGCCCGTTGCCCAGGTCCGCGTCGATCCAGGGGATCAGGGAGCCGGCCAGCGGCACGCCGAACTGGCTGGCGTCCACGCCGCCGCGCTGGTGGGCCAGCACCTTGCGGTCGATGTCCAGGATGGCCGACGCCGGGTCGTCCAGTTCCGTGGCGACCTCGCTGTTGAGCGTGCCGAACTGGTTCAGCAGTTCACGCATGTGCCGGGCGCCGCCGCCGGAGGCAGCCTGGTAGGTCATGGAGGTGCCCCACTCGACCAGATCGTTCTTGAACAATCCGCCCAGACCCATGAGCATGCAGGACACGGTGCAGTTGCCGCCGATGAAGTCCCTGGTGCCGTTCGCCAGGCCAGCGTCGATGACGGATCGGTTGATCGGGTCCAGCACGATGATGGAATCGTCGGTCATGCGCAGAGTGGAGGCGGCGTCGATCCAGAGGCCGTCCCAGCCGCCCGCGCGCAGCTCGGTGTGCACGCGCTTGGTGTAGTCCCCGCCCTGCGCTGTGACAATAATCGGCAGCTTTTTCAGCGTCTCAACATCGAACGCATCTTCCAGCTTGCCTGCCCCATCAGCGAACGACGGGGCGGCACCTCCTGCATTGGAGGTGGAGAAGAAGACGGGGTTGATGTTGGCGAAGTCGCCCTCTTCCTGCATGCGCTGCATCAGGACGGAGCCAACCATGCCACGCCAGCCCACCAGGCCGACGGAAGGAACACTGTTCAAGGTCATGGACCCAAGTTTAGGGCAGCCTGCACACGGGCCCGAATTTCATGACGACGACGGCGGCCGCTGGGTTGGGTGGCCGCCCACCACTGCGCCGCCGTCGAGCCCGGCCCCGGGGGCGCGATGGCGATGCGGCAGCGTTGGCCATGAACCCGGTTGGCTAGATCCCTTGGCGCGAACTCGGCTCCGGAATGCCCCGTTCACGGCGCACCCGCTTGGCCTTGAACTCCGCAGCAGCCAGACGCCCGGCGTAGACGGCGCCGGCAGCGCAACCCGCGGTGAGGACCAGAACCCCCCACAGCGGCTGGCCGCCGTCGGCCACCGGAGCTGTCACAAGAAAGATGGTGGAAACCGCGAAGAGGGCAAGTACCCCGGCCAGCAACGCCATGCCCGAGGCAGAGCTGGCAATGGCGCTGGAGCCGGCCCTGGCGAAACCGATCTCATCGCTGGCGTAGCTGTGCAACTCGCCCTCCCGGGTGCGCGAAAGGGTGCGCTTTTCTCCGGCGGCCACGGCCTGGTTGTGCCAGGCCGTCATCTGCACGTCCCGAGTGTTGCGGGCGGCGTCGTAAACCAAGGTGGATTCCAATCGTGTCGAGGGGCTTGGGGGCTGCGCCCATCGTTGGGGGCGTAAAGGTACTCACTGCCTACCAGGACGCGCGTTGCCGTCCGGGACACAGGTGCGGCGGCACCGTCCGGCAGCCCGACGCCGTTTTCCGTTCAGGACGCAATCGTTGACGCGTCCTGGACAGGGAACCGTGTCCCAGATCCACATGGGTGGCCTGGCTGCCCGGTGGTCGAGCAAAGGGGGCCTTCTTCTGGTGGTCCCGGCGGACTAGTCCTGGCGGATCCGGCGGACCAGGTCCAGCACAGCGGCGTCGTCGAGGCCGCTGGTTTCCTCAATGGAAGGCGTGCCGGGGGTGTTGTATCCAATGGTCCACACGCCGCCGCTGCGCTTCAGGAGCAGCTGCTGGCCCGACGCGTCCTCGCGCCGGCGTATGGTCGCACCGCCGGAGGGGTTGTCCTCGAGGTGTTTGCGGATGATGTAGAAGTTGCCCTCTGCGGCGGAAATGTCCGGGTTCTGCGCCATGGCAAACCACGTGAGGTAGGCCCGCGGTTGGAGCAGCACCTTGTAGTCCGGCGACTCGACGGACAGCACATTGTCGGTATCCTCCGGCGTCAGCAGGGAGATCTCCATGCGGCGGGTTGCAGCGGTCAGGGCGTTGGTTACGGCCGCAACCGGGCCAGCAACGCTCAGCTCGCCCCCGGGCTCGACCTTGGCAAACCCGCGGGCAACCAGGGACGAGGCACCGGCAGAGACCAGCCGGGGATCTTCGAGCTCGTTCTCGATCCGCAGCGCTCGTGCGCTGGCCACTGCGGCCTCGCCGCGGACAAGGTTCAGCAGTGCAACAAGCTCTGCGAAGCCGAAACCAATCGAGTCAGGATATGCGGATTGCTGGGAGGGCAGGGCGGTGGTTGTCTGCGTCACGGGTGTTTCTCCTCGTTGTTAGAAGCCAAAGAAGTCTGCAACGGCATTTGCGCCATCGCTGATTGCGTCGCCGGCGGAATCCAATCCATCGCCCAGCGCATCGCCTGCGGAATTCCAGCCGTCAGCGATCTGCCCGCCGACCCAGTTGACCGAATCGTGGATGACGGGGACATTGTCGTACAGGGCCAACGCGCCACTGGCGACCATGCAGACAGTGCCTGCCGGTGGCGGGAGGAACGACCCGGCCCCGATGAGGGCCTTGGTGGCGGAATAGGCGGCATCGCCATACTCCTTGTCTTGAACCGAGTTCACCACGTCAAGGACATCCAACCCGACGCCGAGAACGCCGAGGCCCTTGCCCATGACGTTGAAGGCTTTGAAAGCTGTGGTGTCCTCGGCAAGGTTGAACGCCTCATGCCAGTTGCCCTCGAACAGCCGGTTCGAGGTGTTGAAGAACCTGCTGAATTCGTCGGTGTTCTGGAAGGTCTTCCAGGCCCCGCTGTCCAGAAAATCGCCGATGTGCGATTTCTGGAGCATCGAGGCGATGTCGTAGACGCCGGCACGCAGGCCCGGGAACGCCTTGACGGTGTTGTAGAAATCCCATCCATCACGGAACGGCGAATCGGGATCGGCCAGCCAATCGGGCCCCCACCAGTCCTCGCCAGGCTTGCTGCCGGGCCCTCCCGGTGTCGGCACGCCGCCCCCGCCGGAGCCGGCGATGGAACTGGTCTGCTCCTGCTCGTCCGCATTGCGGGCCAAGAGCTTTGCCGTTTCATCCAGCAGGTCTGCGGTGGAGGTGAGCACCAGCCGGCCGCTGGTGCGCCACTGGTTGGCGAATCGGTCGGAGTCCCCGCCCACCCAATATCCGGGCAGCCGGTTGACGGCGCCGTCAAGGGTGAATTTGATCCCCTTCAGGGCCGTGGCCTTTGAGGAGAACTCGCGGGCAAGGGCCCGCAGGTCCTCGACATCCGCTCCAAGCATTTCCGACATTTTTCCCCTCCCCACCAGCTGGACGCTCAGTGTTCTGCCCCGAGTCTATGCAGACCCCATTGGCGCTGCCATGGGGTGAAGTCCCCATGGCAGCGGGACGGCTGCTATTCGGGGGCCTGGAACTCCGACCCGCCCTTGGCCCAGAGCGTGAAGCGGTACTCGGTGCCGTTGGTGCTGGTGTGCCAGCCCTCCACCGGGGTGGCGCCGCGGAAGGACCACTCGGGCCCCAGCGCGGGCGCCATCGTGTCGCCGTCGACCTCGGAATTGATCACGGTGACCACTGCAACGTTGGCCTCTTCCAGCACCTGCGCATACACCTGCCCGCCGCCGATGACCCACACCTCGTTGCCGCCGGGGGAGAACTGTGCCTCCACCAGGGCCTCCTCGATGGAGGGGACGACGACGGCGCCTGCCGCCTCGGGCGTGGACGCCCAACCGCTCTGGCGGGTGATGACGATGTTGGTCCGGTCGGGCAGCGGCCGGTACTTTGCCGGGAAGGAGTCCCAGGTCTTGCGGCCCATGACCACCGGGTGGCCGGTGGTGAGCTTCTTGAAGTGGGCCATGTCCTCGGGCAGGTGCCAGGGCATGCCGCCCTCATTGCCGATGACGCCCTGGTTGGTCTGGGCCCAGACCATGCCGATGATGGGCGCGTTGAAGGTGTACGTGGCCGGCTGCGAGGCGGGCGCGGACTCGGTGCTCATACGGCGATCGGGGCCTTAATGCTCGGGTGGTGCTGGTAGTCCACCAGCTCGAAATCTTCAAGATCATAGTCGAAGATCGACTCCGGGCGGCGGGTGAAGGCCAGCTTCGGATAGGGGTAGGGCGTCCGGCCCAGCTGCTCATTGACCTGGTCCACGTGGTCGTCGTAGATGTGCACATCGCCGCCGGTCCAGATGAATTCGCCCGGTTCCAGCCCCAGCTGCTGGGCGACCATCATGGTCAGCAGCGCGTAGGAGGCGATGTTGAACGGGACGCCCAGAAACATGTCGGCACTGCGCTGGTAGAGCTGGCAGGAGAGCTTGCCGGGGCCGCCGTCCTCGCCGGGGGCGACGTAGAACTGGAACAGTGCATGGCAGGGCGGCAGCGCCATGTTGGACACCTCGGCCACATTCCAGGCGGAAACGATGTGCCGGCGCGAATCGGGGTTGTTGGCCAGCGAGTCCATCAGCTGGGCGATCTGGTCGATGTGCCCGCCGTCCGGGGTGGGCCAGGAGCGCCACTGGACGCCGTATACAGGACCCAGCTCGCCGTCGTCGTCGGCCCACTCGTTCCAGATCTTGACCCCGCGCTCCTGGAGCCAGCGCACATTGGAATCGCCGCGCAGGAACCAGAGCAGCTCCAGGGCCACGGACTTGAAGTGCACGCGCTTGGTGGTGATCAGCGGGAAGCCCTCGGCCAGGTCAAAGCGGATCTGGCGGCCAAAAACGCTGCGCGTTCCGGTGCCGGTGCGGTCCGATTTCGCGGCGCCGTTGGCCAGCACGTCGCGCAGCAGGTCTTCGTAGGGGGTAGGAATGCTCACGCCCCAAGTCTAGTGGGCGCATTGCCTTCGGTCAGGCGAGCAGAGCCACCAAGGGTGCCAGCAGCACCAGCGCCAGAATGCCCAGATAGAAGAACTTGCCACCCGTTCTCGCCCAGTTGACCGTCAGCCCAATGCCGACCAGCTTGGGCACCAGAACGCGCTCGTCGTCCGGATTGTTGTAGATCATGCCGGCGATCCAGTGGCCGTCAGCGTCCGACGACGGCTGGCCGGCCGTGGCGAGTTCGCGCCGGTATTGGCGCCAGGCCACCCACCCGCCAACGGCGAGCCCGCCAAAGACCAGGATCATCGGCACATACACGGGAACGGAAACCCCGGAGGTGGAGAAGACCATCAGGGCGGCGGCCGCCATCACCACGGACATGGCGTTGGTGAGGATGCCCAGGAACGTCAGGGAGGCATTGCTTGAGGCGATGCCCTGGCGCAGGTTCATGTGTTCATCCACGCCCGCCGGATTCTTCAACGGCGCCTTGGCCACCAGCACCGACACTCCCGCCATGACCAGCAGGAATCCGGCGAAGGCAAACACGCCAGTGAAGGCGGCACCCACGGATTTGGCGCTGAAACCATTGGCCTCGCCGTGCGCGTCCCAATGCGTCGCGATGAGCTCGGGCAGCGACGGGTAGCGGAGGATGCCGTAGACGGCCGTCCCCAGCAGCAGGACGGTGGGCACAGCAAGCCACCACCAATTGACGCCCCTGCGCATCTGGCCCGTGGATGCGGCCGCAGCAGATTCCTTCATTCGTTCCCCCTCAACGGACGGGCGGACAGCTACCCGTCCCGCAATTGATTCAACCGGCCCCGCAGAAGGTTCAGCAAATCGTCGTTTGAAAGCCCTGCCGCCCGGCCGGTCAGGATCAACTGTTCGACGGCGGCGCCCACCTCGCGGGCCGCCGCATGGTGGGCTGCAGCGCCGGCGGTGCCGGCGGTGTGTGCACCTCCACCGGGCACCTCCCCGAGTGTGGTCGACACCACGGTGCCGTGCCGGCGCCGGGTGGACACCATCCCGGCAGCCTCCAGCTCCTTGTACGCCCGCGCGGCGGTGCCGGCGGCAACGCCCAGATCCAGCGCCAGCATCCGCACCGTGGGCAGCCTGGCGCCCGGCTGGACTGCGCCGACGGCGATCATCGCAGCCAGCTGGGCGCGGATCTGCTCGTACGGTGCGGTGGGCGCGTCAAGGTCAATGGAGATCCGTGCGCTCACGACGGCCCGGCTGCCACGACAGTGCCTCTGCGCGGTGCAGTGGGCACCAGTTGCTGCGGTTTCCAGACCAGCATGGCAATCAGCACCGCCATGTTGACGATGCCCGCGGGATAGACCACGGCGTCGAGGGCGGTGCCCGGCTCGCGGATGCCGGCGTAGTAGCCGGCCACAGCGCCCAGCCCGGAGGCAACGGTGGCCGACACCCGCAGCAGGCGGTTCATGCAGATCCTGCGCAAGGCGCGGTTCTGGGCGGGAGCCAGAGAATCGAGTTCGCGGCGCCGGGCCACCAGCCACATCACCAGCAGCGTCCCGGCGGCCAGCACCAGCAGGGCAATGCCCAGGGGCAGGGCCAACTGCCATCCGGTGACACGGCCATCAAAGGAGGAACGCGATTCCGCCACAGCTGTCACCGTGCGGGTGGTTGTGGCTGTGTAGCCGGGCAGGAAGGCAATCCACACGATGAAGGCAGCGGACAGGACAAACACCGCCGCCACCACGATGGCCAGTGCCGGTTCGACAAAGTCCTTGATGTGCCGTGGTTCCAAGGCAGCCTGGCGCCGCGGCGACGTTGGTGCCGGCCACGTCAACTGGCCAATGGCATGGACGGCAAGGACCGCCATCACCGGAAAGAAGATGGCCTCAAGGTGCAGGAACTGGACCGGCGCGACGGACTCCGGGGCGAGGGCAGCCGAGGCGTCCACCTCGTTGCCGGGATATCCTTTGCTTGGCAGGACGGGCGGCGGAATCCTGCCCGCCTGGGCCGCGCCCTGCAGCCCGCTCAAGAGCCAGGCCAGCATGCCGACCCATAGCGAGTGGCTGGCCGCCGCAGCTGCCGCACCCTTTGCCGACGGCGACCAGGCCACGAAGCGCAGCCACAGGTACAGGACCAGCGCTCCGAGCGAAATCCACAGTACGGGCCAGACAAAGCCCATCAGATTGAACACGGCGTCCCCCAAGAACGAATCGGCATCTTTGTATCAAGTGTTTGATGCAAAGATGCCGACGTCAACGATCAGTCGTCGTAGGGTTTGTGCCGCTCCACCGAAAGGATGGTGCTGTTGTCGGCCGAGCTGACCTGGCACACCACCATCTCACCCGGGGCCAGATAGGGGTCCTGGGTGGGCAGCAGGGCCGCCAGTTCCTTGGACATGTGCCTGCCCAAGGTGGCGAACACCGTGGACAGCACCGGGCGGTGGGTGCACAGCACCACCGGGGAGCGCTTGGTGAACAAGGCCTCGACGACGGCGGCCGCCTTCCGCGGATGCCGGGCGTGGGCAGCCTCCGTCAGCGCGTCGGCGATCTTCACCTTGGCCCGGATTGATTTCACGTGTGGGGACACGGTGGCCACGCAGCGCAGCCATGGACTGGTCACCACACGCACCGGATGCCAGACCGTCAGCAGCCGGGCCACAGTGAGTGCCTGCCGCTGCCCCGTGGCGGCCAGCGGCCGATCGCCCTCGGCCCGGGTCCAGCCCGAGCGGGGCTTGGCCTTGGCATGGCGGAGGATCAACAGGGGCCAGGAGGCCAGGTTGCCCGCCGCATGCGCCTCAATGAGGGCCTGCAGCGGAATCTTGTCGGAGGGGTTGGACAGCAGTTCCATGGCCTTCTCGGGGGAACACCACAGCACGCCGTCAACCTCCTTGCCGTCGGCGAGCGGGGGCAGGCCGTTGGATTCGGCCGCCCAATAGTGGACCTCCTTGGTGCCGGTCTTCACCGCGTAGGTGATCGACGGCAGCAGGACGCCCAGGGTGATGGCCAGCCCCACCTCCTCGCGGACCTCCCGGACGGCGCACTCGGGCAGGGTTTCCCCGGCGTCGAGCTTGCCCTTGGGCCAGGACCAATCGTCATAGCGGGGCCGGTGGATGATCAGCACCTGGAGCTGCTTCTTGGTGATGCGCCAGCACAGCGCGCCGGCGGCGCGCACCGCAACCGGTGCACCGCCGTCGACCGTTGGACCGGTGGAGACTGAATCAAGCATCAGCGGCGGCTGGCCGTCCGCTGCCGGGACCGGCTGGAGAGCAGCCAGGACTGGACATCAAGCAACGGGCTGCCGTCCTCGGAGAGGTGGTGCCGCGTCCAGAGGCCCTCGTTGTCCAGATGCCAGCTGGCCGTGCCATTGTCCATGTACCGATCCAGCAGGGAATTGACCTCGGCGATGTCGTCCGGGTTGGCCAGCTGCACCAGCGCCTCAACACGGCGGTCCAGGTTGCGGTGCATCATGTCGGCGGAGCCGATGTAGACAACCGGGTCCGAGCCATTGGCGAAGGTGAAGACGCGCGAGTGCTCCAGGAAGCGGCCCAGCACGGAGCGCACGGTGATGTTCTCGCTCAGGCCGGGGACGCCGGGGCGCAGCGAGCAGATGCCGCGGACAATCACATCCACCTGGACGCCGGCCTGCGAGGCCCGGTACAGGGAATCGATGATGGCCTCATCGACCATGGAGTTGACCTTGATCCGCACGCGGGCGGCCAGGCCGGCTTTCTTGTTGGAGATCTCGCGCTCGATCCGGTCGATCAGACCGGAGCGGACGGAGCGCGGGGCCACCAGCAGACGCTTGAACGTGGACTTGGGCGCGTAGCCGGAGAGCTGGTTGAACAGCTTGGAGAGGTCCTCGCCCACCTGGTTGTCAGCGGTGAGCAGGCCCAGGTCCTCGTAGTAGCGGGCCGTGCGCGGGTGGTAGTTGCCCGTGCCGATGTGGCTGTAGCGGCGCAGGCCGTCCTGCTCCTGGCGCACCACGAGGGAGAGCTTGCAGTGCGTCTTCAACCCGACGATGCCGTACACAACGTGCACGCCGGCCTGCTCGAGCTTGCGGGCCCAGGAGATGTTGGCCTGCTCGTCAAAGCGGGCCTTGATCTCCACCAGGGCAAGCACCTGCTTGCCGGCCTCCGCGGCGTCAACCAGCGCATCCACGATGGGGGAGTCGCCGGAGGTGCGGTACAGGGTCTGCTTGATGGCCATGACCTTGGGATCGGCCGCGGCCTGCTCCAGGAACGCCTGCACCGAGGTGGAGAAGGAGTCGTAGGGGTGGTGCAGCAGGATGTCGCGGCGGCGCATGGCGGCAAAGACGTTGGCGGCCTTGGCCGTCTCGGACTCGTTCAGGTACCGCGAGGTGTGGGCGACATGCTTGGGGTAGCGCAGATCGCTGCGGTCGATCCCACCGATCACGGACAGGCCGCGCAGATCCAGCGGAGCCGGCAGCGTGTAGACCTCGGACTCTTCAATGTCCAGCTCCCGCACCAGCAGGGCAAGGATGTTGGGGTTGATGTCCGTGGCCACCTCGAGGCGGACGGGCGGGCCGAACCGGCGGCGCAGAAGTTCCTTTTCGAGCGCCTGCAGGAGGTTCTCGGCGTCGTCCTCCTCCACCTCCAGGTCCTCGTTGCGGGTGACGCGGAAGGTGTGCTGCTCGAGCACCTCCATGCCCGGGAACAGCCTGTCCAGGTGCTCGGCGATGACCTCTTCGAGCGGGATGAAGCGGGCCACGCGGCCCGGGACGGTGCCGGCGCGGGGGCCGTCCACCGAGACCAGGCGCGGCAGCTGGTCCGGCACCTTCACGCGGGCGAAGAGCTCCTTGTCGCTCACCGGGTTGCGCACGACGACGGCGAGGTTCAGGGACAGCCCGGAGATGTAGGGGAAGGGGTGGGCCGGGTCCACGGCCAGCGGGGTCAGGATCGGGAAGACCTTCTCCCGGAACATGGTGCTCAGTGCATCCTTGGCGCCCTCGTCCAGCTCGTTCCAGTGGACCAGGTGGATGTGCTCATAGGCCAGCGCCGGGCGGATCTGGTCGGCGAAAACGTGGGCGTGCCGGGCCTGGAGTTGGTGGGCGGCCTCGCTGATCTGGTCCAGCACCTCCATGGGGCTCAGACCGGCGGGGGAGGGCACGGCCAGTCCTGTGGCGATGCGGCGCTTGAGGCCGGCCACGCGGACCATGAAGAATTCATCCAGGTTGGAGGCAAAGATGGACAGGAAGTTGACCCGCTCCAGCAGGGCCAGATCCGGATCCTCCGCCAGTTCCAGCACGCGCGCGTTGAAGGCCAGCCAGCTCAATTCCCGGTCCAGGAAGCGGTCCGGGGTGACATCGCCGGTGGGCAGCAGATTGGGGGCGAACTCGGGAATGTCGATCCGGTCCTGCGTGGCCCTGGCCGCGGGCACCTCCGAGGAGCCGAATCTTTCCGTGCCCAGCGAGGCGGCAATCTGTGACGGAGGGGCAGTCTCGGGTTTCATGGTGCTCCCTTGTAGAAAGTAGGTCCTAAGCTCAACCCTACAATCGTTCGGCGGCGATTATGACGGCGTGGGTCCGTACATGACATCCGCGTCCCAGCGCGTGAATCCCAGCTTCCGGTACAGCGCGACGGCGGCGGTGTTGTCGGCATCCACGTACAGCATGATGGCGGCGAGCCCTGCCTGCTGCAAGTGGCGGATGCCCGCCACGGTGAGGGCCTTGCCCAGGCCCAGACCCTGCGCCTCGGGGGCCACGCCCACCACATACACCTCGCCCATGGCCGGGTGCTGCCCCAGGGCGGCGTGGACCTTGGTCCAGTGGAAGCCCAGAATGCGTTCGCTGCCGCCGTCGCCGGCCCGGGTGGCCAGAAAGAACCCGGCGGGGTCGAACCACGGCTCGTCCATGCGGGCGCGCAGATCGGCGGCGGTCATGGAGCCCTGCTCGGGGTGGTGGGCGAAGGCCGCGGCGTTCGCGGCGAGCCAGGCATCCTCATCCTGCCCCGGGACAAAGGTCCGCAGCGTGACGCCGTCGGGCAGTTCCGCCGGCTCCAGCGCCGGTGCGCCCGCGGCGGGGCGGGCCAGGCGCATGCGCCACAATTCGCGGATGGCACCGAAGCCGTAGCGCGCGGCCAGATCGGCGGCGGCCTCGTGGTTTCCGTGCGACCACGCCGTCAGGTTCGCCAGCCCGCGGTGTGCCTTGAGCGCGTCCACCAGCAGGGCGCCCACGCCCTGGTTGCGGTAGGTGGGGTGGACCACCACCTCCAGCACGCCCGCGCCCTCATGGGAGACGACGACGGCGATGCCGGCAAGATCGGCGGCGGTGGCCGGGTCCGAGTGGTCCTCGGGGGCGTAGGTGGCCAGCGTCAGCACGTCCACCGCGGTGCCGCCGCCGGAGCGGAGCTCCACCAGCGTCTGCTCCGACAGCGGCGGGTTGCCGTCCGCTTCCGCAGCGGCCGCCACCAGGGCGTCGATGTCGCGGCGCAGCTGGGGATCCGGGGCGCCGCCGCCCACTACAACGGGCCAGTTCTCAGTCTTCGCGGGGCTCATGTCCACAGCCTAACCTCAGCGGGGGCAGGTGGCGAGATGGCCCGCCGCGGCGTCCATTTGCGCCCACCAGCGGCTGTGTCCTACAGTGGAACCTGCTTGCGGGGCCCTTGCGGCCCACCTGCCGAGGGGGATGCACCACCGGGGTGCCCTCGATACGTTCAACCCGTATGTCCTCCACCACCGAGCACCACACAGCGTTCAAGTACGGCAGCAGAAGGCCCGCTCCCACCAGGGAGCGGGCCTTCTGCGTTGCCCCGGGCATCTGTGCGACAGTAAACGTTGCTCTGGACGCCCAGAGCAACGTTTACTGTCGCACAGATGAGGGGTCAGGCGTCGGTGAGCTCGTCGTCGGTGACGCGGGTGACGGTCAGGCGGTAGCCGACGTTGCGGACCGTGCTGATCAGGTGCTCGTGGTCCGAGCCGAGCTTGGCCCGCAGCCGCCGGACATGGACGTCCACGGTGCGCGTGCCTCCGTAGTAGTCGTAGCCCCAGACCTCGTTCAGCAGCTGGGCGCGGGTGAAGACGCGGCCGGGGTGCTGGGCCAGGTACTTCAGCAGCTCAAATTCCTTGTAGGTCAGGTTCAGGACCTCGCCGTTGACCCGGGCCGTGTAGCTGCCCTCGTCAATCACGACGCCGGCCGCCTGGATTTCCGTGCTCGGCTCCTCTTCGGCGGGGTGGCGCCGGGTGAGGGCGAGCCGCAGCCGGGCTTCCACCTCGGCCGGGCCGGCGGTGTCCAGGATGATGTCGTCCGCAGCCCAGGTGGCGGAGATGGCGGCCATGCCGCCCTCGGTGAGGATCAGGATCAGCGGTGCGCCGATGCCGGTGGCCCGCAGCAGCTGGGTCAGCGACCTCGCCCCCACCAGGTCCTTGCGCGCATCGAGCATCACTACATCGGCCGGATCGGCTTCCAGCAGGGCTGTGGGCTGTGCGGGGAGGATGTGGATGCGATGGCTCAGCAGTTCGAGCGCAGGCAGAATGTCCACTGACGATCCAGGGCTGTTGGTCAATAACAGAATCTGCGACATGGTTCCTCCAAAGTGCGTAGGGCGCATCTTTGAGCGTCATCCCCATCGTGCCGCTCCAGAATGCGGATCCACACGGTGGAAGGGTTGATCCACAGTGTACCGGCAAGACCCACCAGCAATGGGCAAACGTTAAGGCAGGATTGAGGAGTGAAGACATGGATTGTCGGCCTCGCGCCGATCGTGGCCCTGGCGGCCGTCATTGGCGGCTCCTACAGCGCCCCCGGCGTCCGGCTGGGCGTGGCCGTCCTCGTGGCTGCCCTCTTCGGTCTGGGCTGGCCGCACTATCTGGGGATTCCGGCAAAAAAGACGCTCGGCGTCATCATTGCGCTCGCGGGCGCCTGCTCCGCCGTCGGCGCCGCGTTCACCGCCGGCCCCGGGTATCTTGACCAGGCCCCGATTTTCATTGCGCTGGGCATTGGCTCGGTGTTTGCCGTCCAGCTGGTGCGCGGCACCGGCCAGATCCACCGGCTGGAATCCACCCTGGGTGCCGGAGCCGGCGTCGCCATGTCCGCGATGGGGGCAGGCTGGATTGCCGCCCACCGTTTTACGGGCGACGGCGGCATGACCTTGGTCACCGGTGTGGCCGCCCTCGTGGCCCTCGGCGTGGGGCTGCTCCGCTGGCCGGACAGGATTGTTGCGCCCCTTGGCATGGTCCTGGCCACGCTGGCCGGACCCCTCGCCGCCATGGTGCTGACGGACTTCTCCCTGCTCCCGGCCGCCGTCGTCTCCGCCGTGGTGGCCGCCATCGTGATGGCCTTCCGCAAGCTCTCATCCCTGGCCGGGGCGCCGCGCTCGGTCCCGGGGGCGCTGGCCATGGGGCTGGCGCCGGTGTCCTCGTTGGGCGCACTGGTGTATTTCATCGATAAACTACTGATCACCTGACGACGCAAAAGATCACGATAGGATGGCGGCATGTCTGTACTTGGGTTGGAAATCTTCTTCATCTGCCTGCTGGTTGTTGCCAGCGTCGCCATGGCCTGGTTTGCCGGTCTGGTTGTCTGGCGCCTGTTCAAGGGCCAGAAGTAAGCGCTCACCCCGCGCATCGTCCCGTTACAACGTGTGAGGTTCCGTCATGCCCATTGAAATCCCCACGGATCTGACGCCCGAATTGGTGCCCCTGTCCTGGCTGCTGGGCAGCTGGCGCGGCAAGGGCCGCCTTGGCTCCGGCGAGGCGGAGGACGAGCACTTCGAGCAGCTTGTCACCTTCACCACCAATGGCCAGCCGTTCCTGCACTACACGGCCGAGAGCTGGTTGACGGACGATGAGGGCACAGTGCTGCGCCCGCTGTCGATCGAAACCGGCTTCTGGGCGCTGGACCGCAAGCTCAACGACGCCGACGGCGGCCCCGGGCTGATTCCGGCCGGCATCGTCCCCGCACTGACGACCGCCGACGACGTCGAGAAGCTGCGCAATGCCGACGGCGGCTTCGACATTACGGCCACCATCGTGCACCCCGGCGGCATCGCCGAGCTGTACTACGGCCAGATCAAGGGCCCGCAGATCCAGCTGGCCACCGACGCCGTCATGCGCGGCGCCGGATCCAAGGACTACTCGGCCGCCACGCGCATCTTCGGGCTGGTCAACGGCGATCTGTACTGGCGCTGGGATGTCGCAGCCAACGGCAAGGAACTTGAGGCGCACGCCTCCGCCGCACTGGCCAAGCAGCCCTAGGTTTTCCCGGCCGGTGTCCGGCCGCCCCGCTACCGCCCACGCAGTACCGGTGTGGGAATACCCACCCCGGAATGGATGTTGGCAACGCTATGACCTACAAGAGCCCTCTGTTGCAGCGCCATGGCGCCGTCGAGGCCGGTGGCCTGGATGCCGGCGTCGCCGCGCACTACTCCGACCCCATCCGCGAGCAGCGTCTGCTGGCGGGGGTGCACGGAGCCGCAGCCACCGCCGTCGTCGACCTCTCCCACCGCGGCGTGGTGACGGTGTCCGGCCCCGACCGGCTCAGCTGGCTCAACACCCTCTCCTCCCAGCAGCTGACGAATCTGGCGCCCGGCGTCGGCACCGAGCTGCTGCTGCTCACCATCCAGGGCCGGATCGAGTACGACGCCCGGGTGCTGGATGACGGCGAAACCACCTGGCTGATCGTCGAGAACGACGAGGCCGCACCCCTCGCCGCCTGGCTCACCTCCATGAAGTTCATGCTGCGCGTGGAGGTCGCGGACGTCTCCGCCGGCTTTGCCGTCCTCGGCAGCACCCACGAAGTGCCCGAATGGGATGCCCTGCTGCGCTGGCGGGATCCGTGGCCCGAGGTCGCAGTCGGCGGCTACAGCTACGCCGTCGTCCCCGAAGACGGACACCCGGGGCGGGAGCGGAGCTGGTTTGAATACCTGGTGCCCGCCGCCGAGCTTGAGGCCACCGTGGGTGAGCGCCCCCTGGCCGGCGTCTGGGCCGCTGAGGCGCTGCGCATTGCCGCCTGGCGCCCCCGCCGCGGCGCCGAGACCGACGAAAAGACCATTCCACACGAGCTGGACCTGCTGCGCACCGCCGTGCACCTGTCCAAGGGCTGCTACAAGGGCCAGGAAACCGTCGCCCGCGTGCACAATCTGGGCCATCCGCCGCGCCGGCTGGTGTTCCTGCAGCTGGACGGCTCGCAGCACACCTTGCCGGCCCCCGGCAGCGCCGTGTCGGTTGGCGGGCGTACGGTGGGCACCGTGACCTCCGTGGCCCAGCACTACGAGATGGGCCCCATCGCCTTGGCGGTCGTCAAGCGCACTGTGGACCCCGAGGCGGAGCTGACGGTCGAGGACGATGGCGAGCAGTACGCTGCCGCCCAGGAGGTCATCGTGGCCCCCGACGCCGGCCAGGTGGTCGGCCGCGCCACCGGATTCCTGCGCGCACCGCGCTAGCGGCTTTGCACATGGTTTTCCAGGATTTCCACAGGTAGTCCGCACCGGAAAAAGGAACAGCATGGAACATGTCGCAAAACCGTGGCCCGCACTGTGGTCGTTGGTGGTCGGGTTCTTCATGATCCTGATCGACACAACCATCGTGTCGGTGGCCAATCCGAAGATCATGGAAGGCCTCCGGACGGACATCAACGCCGTCATCTGGGTGACCAGCGCCTATCTGCTGGCCTATGCCGTGCCGCTGCTGGTCACAGGCCGGCTGGGGGACAGGTTCGGCCCCAAACGGATCTACTTGATCGGGCTGGTTGTCTTCACCCTGGCATCGCTGTGGTGCGGGCTCTCGGCAGATGTCGGCATGCTGATCGCCGCCCGTGCCGTCCAGGGCTTTGGCGCGGCGTTGATGACACCGCAGACCATGGCCGTGATCACCCGCGTCTTCCCGCCGGACAAGCGCGGCCCCGCGATGGGGCTGTGGGGTGCGACGGCGGGCGTGGCCATGCTGGTGGGCCCGATCCTGGGCGGCGTGCTGGTTGATTCGCTGGGCTGGGAATGGATCTTCTTCGTCAACGTTCCGGTGGGCATCGTCGGGTTCGTGCTGGCCTGGCGGCTGGTCCCCACCCTGAGCGTCCATTCGCACACATTCGACATCCCCGGCGTCCTGCTCAGCGCGGCGGGCATGTTCCTGCTCGTCTTCGGCATCCAGGAGGGCGCCACCTACGATTGGGGCACCATCACCGGACCCGTCACCGTGTGGGGCCTGATCATCGCCGGCATCGTGGTGCTGGGGCTCTTCGTCCTCTGGCAGGCCCTGAACAAGGGTGAGCCGCTGCTGCCACTGCACCTGTTCCGCGACCGCAACTTTTCCCTGGCCAACACCGCCATCACCACCGTCGGTTTCACCATGACGGCGATGGCCCTGCCGCTCGTTTTCTACTACCAGCTGGTGCGCGGCCTGACCCCCACACAATCGGCCCTGATGCTGGTGCCGATGGCGGTGCTGGCCGGTGTGCTGGCACCCGTGGTGGGCAAGCTGGTGGACCGGGTGAACCCGCGCTACATCGCCACCACCGGGCTGCTGCTGATGGCCGTGGCGCTGGCCTGGAACGCCCTGCTGATGACCCCTGACATGTCCATCTGGATGTTCCTGCTGCCCAGCGCCCTCACCGGCATCGCCTCCTCCGGGATCTGGGCGCCGCTGGCCACCACCGCCACCCGGAACCTGTCCCCCCGCGAGGCCGGGGCCGGCGCCGGCGTCTACAACACCACCCGGCTCATCGGCTCGGTGCTGGGCTCCGCCGCCATTGCCGCGCTGATCCAGTCGCGTCTGGCGGCGGAGCTGCCCGCTGCCGCAGCGGGCAGCTCCGGCATGGAGTTCGCCGGCACGCTTCCGCCGGCCCTGCACGCCGGGTTCTCCACGGCCATGGGCCAATCCATCCTGCTGCCGGCGGCGGTGGTGCTGCTCGGAGCGGCGGCGGCGGTGTTCTTCGCCAAGCCACGCCCCGTGGAACAGGCTGCAGAAGTCTCGGTGGCACAGCCCGGCGGGGAGCTCAGCCCAGACGCACCGACGTCTGCGTCCCGGCCCAGCTGAGGCTCAGCGCGCGGGCCAGGGAATTGGCCGCGATGTTGGAGATGTCCGAGCGCCATTGAAGCACCAGCCCGGAGGCCAGCGCCTCATGGGCGGCGATGGACGCCGCCAGCAGGCCCAGCCCCTGGCGCCGGTAGTCCGGAGCCACCAGTACGCCGAGCGAGCCCAGAAACCCCTGCCATTCGGTGTACGCGCCGCAGGCCACTGGCTCGTCCTCGACCATCACCGTGAACTTGTGCTCCAGCTGGGCCAGGTGCACCTCGTTGGCATCATCGGGGGGACAGCGGGATTCCAGCAGCACGGCCTCGGGGTTTCCGTGGCTGACGGTGATCTCCGCAGCGGGCTGGAGCAGCGGAAGATCGTCTGCAACATAGAGCGACGCCGTGCCGAGCCCCGTTCCACCCAGGCCGCGGGTGAGGGCCAGCAGCGTGGCGTGGTCCGCCAGATCGTCGTCGGCCACGTCCGCGGCGGCCGCCAGCACCTCCGCCGGACCCGCCAGCACCGGTTGTCCCCAGAGCCGCAGGAACGTTACGGAGCGTGCGCCGTCGACGGCGTGCACCAGCCGGGTGCCCCCGGCGGCAGCCAGGGCGCCGTCGGCCAGGCCCAACCGCCGTTCCCAGGCAAGGTGGACGATGGCGGTGCTGCGCGGATCAAAGCTCATGCAGACAACGCTACCGCCGTTCGGGGATCCCCGAAGGGGACGCCCAAACAGCGGCAGCGTTGAAGATGACCCTGGAGCGATTGTCCGGGCCGGTGGGAGCGACGGGTGGGCCCACAGCCGCGAGGGACCCGCGGCGAGCTTGTGGGCTGTGGGAGCGACTGGGGACTTGCGGTCGGACGGGCCGGCAAGTGAGGCCGGGTCAGCCGAAGAGGATGGCGGCCTCGTCGTAGCGGTGCTGGGGGACGGTCTTCAGGTTGCCCAGGGCCTCTTCGAAGGGGACGTGTTCGATCTCGGTGCCGTTCAGGGACACCATGGTGCCCCAGCGCTGTTCCACGACGGAGTCGATGGCGGCCATGCCCAGGCGGGTGGCCAGGACGCGGTCGAAGGCGCTGGGCACGCCGCCGCGCTGGATGTGGCCCAGCACCGTGGCGCGGGTTTCGATGCCGGTCATGGCCTCGATCTGCGGGGCGAGCTGTTCGCCGATGCCGCCCAGGCGGGGGCGGCCGAAGGCGTCCAGGCCGCGTTCGGAGTGCGGGGAGTCCTGGTGGTCCGGGACGAAGCCCTCGGCCACGACGACCAGGGGTGCGCGGCCGCGTTCGTGGGCCTCGTTGACCCAGGTGGCGATCTGTTCCAGGGAGGTGGCCTGTTCGGGGATCAGGATGGCGTGGGCGCCGGTGGCCATGCCGGCGTGCAGGGCGATCCAGCCGACGTGGCGGCCCATGACCTCGGCGACCATGCAGCGGTGGTGGGATTCGCCGGTGGTGCGCAGGCGGTCGATGGCCTCGGTGGCGATCTGCACGGCGGTGTCGAAGCCGAAGGTGTAGTCGGTGGCGTCCAGGTCGTTGTCCACGGTTTTGGGCACGCCGACGATGTTCAGGCCGGCGTCGGTGAGGCGGCGTGCGGCGGCCAGGGTGCCTTCGCCGCCGATGGCGATGATGGCGTCGATGCCGAGGCGGTCCATGTGGGCCTTGATGACTTCGGGGCCGCCGTTGCCTTCGAAGGGGTTGGTGCGGGAGGTGCCCAGGATGGTGCCGCCCTGTTTGGAGATGCCGCGGACGCTTTGGCGGGGCAGGTCCATGATGTCGCCCTCGACAACGCCGCGCCAGCCGTCGCGGAATCCGACGAATTCCTGGCCGTAGACCTTGATGCCCTTCAAGACGGCGCCGCGGATGACGGCGTTGAGTCCGGGGCAGTCGCCGCCGCTGGTGAGAATTCCAATCTTCATGGCAAATGGGTCCTTTGGGATGTGTAGTCAGATGAATGTCATGGCCAGAGCACCCCATTGAGCTCCCCTAGTGATTTTAGACCCTCATGTGACGGGGGCAACCCGTGCCCGTTTGGTGGACACGTGCTGCCCCCGTCGGGGATGCCGCCCGCGGCAGCCAGTCGGCCGGCGGCAGGGCTGTCTACTTCTTTCGGCGGGCCAGGCTGGCGGCGCCGCCCACCACCATGGCCACTCCGGCGCCCAGCAGCAGCCAGATCAGGATCTGGCCCAGGTCCAGGACCAGTCCGGCCTGCCGGGCGACGATGGTCAGTACGGCGAGTGCGGCCAGCACGAGTCCCCAGACCATGGTCCCGACCAGGGGCGACGGGGACTCGGGCTCTGCGGCGGTCTTGGTGAATCCAGCGTCGTCGAACGTGCTGGTGTCAAGGCGGGCGGTGTCGTTCTCATGCTCCGGGAACGGGGCATCGGAGGCTGGTTGGTTGGTCATGGCGTCCTTCACTTCTGGGTGGTGGCGATGTTGATGGACCCGGCGGCGCCGCGCAATTGCAGCACCAGCGCCGGCCCCTTGGCCTCCGGGTTCAGGGTGGTGGTGCTGCCCGTGCCCACGGCCACGCCGTTGCTGCGTTCGCCGTCGTACGAGATGGAGACGGCGGCGACTTCGCTCTGGACGACAACGGGGATGTTCGACGGGATCGTGATCTCCACCTCGGCGGCGGCGAAGTTGACAGGAACCACCGTGCGCTCCGGCAGCGGGGCGGAATCGCCCAGTGCAGAGAGGTCCAGGGAGCCCTGGCCCATGGCGATGGAGAAACCGTCACCGGCGGCGGAGATGGACGACGGCGCCCAGTTCTGGCTCCGGGCCAGCGACCACGAGCCGGCCGTGGGGACCACGCTCAGGGCGATCGCCACCAGCAGGGCCATCAGGGACAGGAACCCCGGCAGACCGGAGGTCCGACCCCGCAGGCCGGCGACCACCACGGCCAGGCCAAGCACCGCCGCCGCAGTGGCAAAGGCGGTGGCAACCGCGTAGCCGCCCAGAGCGATCAGCCCCGCGGAGTCCAGCAGCAGCACGCCCGCGCCGGCCAGGATGGCCAGCCCCAGGGAAAGGGCGACGGCGCCGGCCCCCCAGCGCGGGTGGCGCCGCGGTGCCAACGGGCCGTTGGGGCCAAGGGCGCCGTTCGGACCCAGCGGGCCCTCAGGGCCGAGGGTGCGCTGGGACCAGTCGTTGATGCCGTGGCCCACGCGTTCGGCGGTGGCGGTGAAGGACGATGTTCCATTCCAGGGACCCTGCCCGGAAGCCGGCGGCATGGGAGGTGCCGTGGGCGGCGCCTGCGGGGGCATGGTGCCCTGTGCGCCGGCGGACCACGCCGTGTACGGGGGTGCCGGGGGCGGCGGGGCGCCCATGGAGGCTCCCATCGGCCGGCCCGGACCGGTGGCGGCTCCGTTGCGGTTCTTGTCCCGGTTGACGGCCCAGACGATGATGCCGACGATGCCAGCGATCCAGAACAGCGGCCACGGGAACCAGCCGTCGTTGCCGCCAAACACCAGTCCGCGCCCCGGACCCAGCAGGCCCAGTGCGGTGAACACCACAGCACCGGTCATGCCGGTGCTCCAGCGCCCGCGCAGGGCCTCCTCGGCGTGGATGCGTCCGTCCGGTTCCGGCAGCAGCGCCCAGGCCAGTCCGTACGCCAGCACTCCGACGCCGAAGAAGAGCGAGAGCAGCACAATCAGGCCGCGCACAATGACGGGGTCGATGCCCCAGCGCTCTGCCAGGCCGCTCGCCACGCCGCCGATCCAGCGCTCGGAGCCGCGGCGCACGCCCAGCCCGCGCAGCCAGCCGAAGAAGCCGGCGCCCACGGCAGCGGCGGGTGCCGGGGCCGGGCCACCCGCATATCCATATCCACCGGGCGCTCCTGCGGCGGGGGCCCCGCCCTGGCGGCCGGGAGCGGGCGGTGCCTGCCCAACGCCGGGTTCGGTGCCGCCGTCGTGCGTGTTCCTGGGTTCCTGCGGCCGCTGGGGGCCGCCCTCATTGATGTCCATGACTCCATCCTGTCCGTGCCCGCCGCCGGGCGGAATCCGGGGTCACCCTGAAACAACCCTGATCAAACCCCTGAAGCGGCCCGGGGGAGTCCCGCACGTGTTTGGATGGATTCATGGCCGCCAGACTCTACCGTTCCAGTGACCGCATCATCGCAGGTGTCTGCGCCGGCCTGGCCGAGCACCTGGGGTGGAATGTGGGGCTCGTGCGCGCCATCATGGTGGCCTCAAGCTTCTTCTTTGGCGCCGGCATCTTCCTCTATGCCTGGTTCTGGGTGCTGGTCCCCGTCGCGGGCGAGTCACCGCTCGGCGGCGCCGGAACCCCGTCAGCAGCCGCCGATGCGCCCTCGGAGCGGCGGCTCAAACTCTTCCGCCCCGCCGCTGCCGATGGCTCCGGGGGCCCTCTGCCGGGCGCCGCCGGCGGGGGTTCCGGCACCGGCTTGGGTGATGCCTTCGGCACGGGTGCCGCCTTCGGCCCGGGCGGACCGCTGGCCGGACGGGGTGGGCGCCGGGTGGCGCTTGGCGTGCGGGAACTGCTCGCCGGGGCCGCGCTGCTGGTGGCAGCCAGCCTGCTGCTGGGCAACCAGTTCGGCCTGGACCTTCCACTGGGCACCATCATCCCCCTAGCCGTCATCGGCACCGGGGCGGTGCTGGCCTGGATGCAATTGGACGAGACCCGCCGTGCCGGGCTGCTGAATGTTGCCGGGGCCGACAAGCCCTGGGGCGTGCTGCGCTTCATTGCCGGCATCGCCCTGGTGGTCGTGGGCGTACTGATCATTGTGGCCGGCTCCGGATCGTGGGAGCTGCTGGCCCCGGCCATGCTCGCCTCCCTCGGCGTGCTGGCCGGCGTCGGGCTGGTCCTGGCACCCTGGGCGCTGAAATTCTGGCGCGACCTCCAGCAGGAGCGCGCCGGGCGCATCCGCGAGGCCGAGCGGGCCGAGATCGGCGCCCATCTGCACGATTCGGTGCTGCAGACGCTGGCCCTGATCCAAAAGCGCGCCGGATCTCCGCAGGATGTCACCCGGCTGGCCAGGGCACAGGAACGCGAACTGCGGGAGTGGATCTACCAGGACGCCGCCCGCTCGCCCGGGACGCTGGCCACTGCCGTGAAGGACGTCTGCGCCGAACTCGAGGACCTCCACGGGACGGCCGTGGAGGTGGTCGCCGTGGGCGACGCCGTGCTGACCGAACGCTCGCAGCCGCTCGTCCAGGCCACGAGGGAGGCCGTCTTGAATGCCGTCCGGCACGCCGGCACCCCCGTGTCCGTCTACCTGGAAGCGCGCGCGGATGCCGTCGAGGTCTTCATCAAGGACCGCGGTCCTGGGTTCGACACCGCCGCCATTGCTCCGGACCGGCTGGGCATTAGGGAATCGGTGGTGGGCCGGATGGCCCGCATTGGCGGCAGCGCCGACATCGTCAGCTCCGCCAGCGGCACGGAGGTCCGGCTCAAACTGCCCGCAGACAGGAACGGCCCCGAGAAGACCGGCCCAGAGAAGGCCAACACAGAGAAGGCCAACACCGAAGGAACTCCACAGCATGACTGAGCAGCCCACCCCCGCCGGCGCCACACCTCCGATCCGGATCGTGGTGGTGGATGACCACGCCATCTTCCGCTCCGGCCTGAAGGCGGATCTGGGCGCCGGCATCGACGTTCTGGGGGAGGCCGGGACGGTGGAGGAGGCCATCGCGGCCGTCACGGCCCTGCGGCCCGACGTCGTCCTGTTGGATGTCCACCTGCCCGGCGGCCGGGGCGGCGGCGGGCGCGAGGTCATCGCTGGCTGTGCGGCGCTGCTGGCCAGCACCAGATTCCTGGCTCTGAGCGTCTCCGATGCCGCCGAGGACGTGGTGTCGGTGATCCGGGCCGGCGCCCGCGGCTATGTCACCAAGTCGATCTCGGGCGAGGGCATCACCGACGCGATCCGCCGCGTGGCCGGGGGCGACGCCGTCTTCTCACCCAGGCTGGCCGGCTTTGTGCTCGACGCCTTTGGCACAGCCGAGGTTGCGGTGGAGGACGAGTTGGACAGGCTGTCGGCCCGCGAGCTGGAGGTGATGCGCCTGATTGCGCGCGGCTACAGCTACAAGGAGGTGGCCAAGGAGCTGTTCATCTCGGTGAAAACCGTGGAAACGCATGTCTCGGCGGTGCTGCGCAAGCTGCAGCTCTCCTCCCGGCACGAGCTCACCCGCTGGGCCGCCGACCGCCGCCTCCTCTAAAACCAACTGTGCGACAGAAGATGCTGCCATGAACGATCATGGCAGCATCTTCTGTCGCACAGTTTCCGGGCCCACGGCCGCCGGGTTCCCTGGCCGAGCGTGCGAGGCCGAGGGGGCGGTTGGGTGGGCCCACGGCCGCGGGGTTCCCTGGCCGAGCGTGCGAGGCCGAGGGGGCGGTTGGGGACTACTTGGCGGTGCCCAGGAACTCCTGCAGTCGGCCCACGCCCTCGGCCAGATCCTCATCGCCCAGGGCGTAGGAGAGGCGGATGTAGCCGCTGGGGCCAAAGGCCTCGCCCGGCACCACTGCCACCTCAACCTTGTCCAGGATCAGCGCAGCCAGCTCGGCGGAGGTGGCCGGGCGGATGCCGCCCAGTTCCTTGCCGAGGAGGCCGCGGACGTCTGCGTAGGCGTAGAACGCACCGTGCGGGGTGGGGCAGTTGATGCCTTCGATGGCGTTCAGCCCAGCCACCATGGCCTTGCGGCGCCGGTCGAAGGCCACCTTCATCTCATCCACGGCCGTCAGCGGACCGGCGACGGCGGCCAGGGCGGCCATCTGGGAGATGTTGGAAACGTTCGACGTCGCGTGCGACTGCAGGTTGGTGGCGGCCTTGACGACGTCGGCCGGGCCCACCATCCATCCCACGCGCCAGCCGGTCATGGCGTAGGTCTTGGCGACACCGTTGAGGATGACGACGCGGTCGCCCAGCTCGGGGGCGGCGGTGGCGATCGAGGTGAACGGCACGCCGTCGTAGGTCAGGTGCTCGTAGATCTCATCCGTGATGACCCACAGGCCCTTGGATGCGGCCCACTGGCCGATCTCCTTGGTCTGCTCCGGCGAGTAGACGGCGCCGGTCGGGTTGGACGGGGAGACGAACAGCAGCACCTTCGTGCGCGGCGTCAGGGCCGCCTCCAACTGCTCCACCGTGACAAGGTAGCCCTGCTCGGGGCCTGCGAAGACCTCCACCGGCACGCCGCCGGCCAGGCGGATGGCCTCCGGGTATGTTGTCCAGAAGGGGGTGGGCAGCAGTACCTCGTCGCCCGGATCCAGCAGCGTGGCGAATGCCTGGTAGACAGCCTGCTTGCCACCATTGGTGACTACCACCTGGGAGGCATCCACGGCGTAGCCCGAATCGCGCATGGTCTTGGCAGCGATGGCCGCCTTGAGCTCCGGCAGGCCGGCGGCGGGGGAGTAGCGGTGGAACTTGGGCTGGCGCGCAGCCTCGATGGCGGCCTCGACGATGTAGTCCGGGGTGGGGAAGTCCGGTTCGCCGGCGCCAAAGCCGATCACGGGACGCCCGGCGGCCTTGAGGGCCTTGGCCTTGGCATCGACAGCAAGGGTGGCGGACTCGGCAATGGCACCCACACGCGCGGACACGCGGGAGGCCGGGGCGGAATGGACAGCTGGCAGTTCGGCAGACATGAGCAATCTTTCGTGAGGGGTTCAGCCTGAAAAAAACAAGGTTGTCGCCCCCTATTTTAGGGGGCTGCGGCCGCCAGTTCGACGTAGCGCCCCGGATTGCGTAGACTGGTTCACCGGTGTTGATACCACCACGATGGTTTGCGCCATTGGACCGCATCGCATTCCCGCCGCATCGGCCGGGGTTCACAATGTGGGGTTTCGTCCAAAGTGTGCAAAAATAGTGGGGGTCGCATTGACTCCATAGGGTAGTGGCGCAATTGGTAGCGCAGCGGTCTCCAAAACCGCAGGTTGCAGGTTCGAGTCCTGTCTGCCCTGCGCATAGCCGAAAATGGTGGCCGGGTTCCATGTTTGCTTTCAGCAGGCAGGGAACCCGGCGGCCATTTCGGTGCAGCAGTCAACCAGCTTGAGAAGTTCCAGACGTGCGAATCAAACACGGTTCATTGTCCGAACCAGTGTCCAAGCCGAGAAAAGATTGAGGCAGGCATAGTGTCCGATACTGCTGCCAGCAGCTCCCAGGGCCGCCCCGCGAAGAAGAGCAACAAGCCTTCCAATGCCGGTTTCTTTGCTCGGATTGCCTTGTTCGTTCGTCAGGTCATCGGTGAGCTGAAGAAGGTTGTTACACCGACTCGCAAGGAACTGATCAACTACACCCTTGTGGTTCTGGTGTTTGTGATCATCATGATGGCGCTGGTGACCGTCTTGGATCTTGCCTTCGGCAAGAGCGTGCTGTGGGTGTTCGGCGGAGCCGGCAACCTGGAGCAGTAGGACGCTCAACAGTGCCGGCCCCGGGCGCAAGCAATTGCGTGGGGTCGGTTGAGCCATTTAAGTTCGGATTAGGAAAGCAGGAAATTACGTGTCTGAGCACGACGCTGAGCAGGAGCTCGAAGCAACCGAGAGTGTGCTGGACGAGGGCGCCGAGGTGGCCGAGGCCGCCGACGGTGCCGAATTTGTTGCGCCTGAGGACTCCGAGACGGACGTAGACGACGACTACTCCGATGAGGACGACGACGAGTCCGAGACGGATTCCGAGTCCGAGTCCGACGAGGATTCCGAGACCGAGCCGGCCGACGCCGAGGCCGAAGACGCTGCTGCGCCGGCCCCCGCCGTCGACCCCGCCGAAGAATTCAAGGCCAAGCTGCGCCGCCAGGAGGGTGACTGGTACGTCATCCACTCCTACGCCGGCTATGAAAACCGGGTCAAGGCCAACCTTGAGACCCGTGCCCAGTCCCTGAACATGGAAGATTACATCTTCGAGACCCAGGTGCCGATGGAGGAAGTCGTTGAGATCAAGAACGCTCAGCGCAAGATCGTCAACCGCGTCCGCATCCCCGGCTACGTGCTGGTCCGCATGGACCTGACGGATGCCTCCTGGGGCGTCGTCCGCCACACCCCCGGCGTCACCGGCTTCGTGGGCAACGCCCACAACCCCGTGCCGCTGCGCCTCGATGAGGTCTTCTCCATGCTGGCTCCGGTCTTCGAGGAAGAGCACGCCGCCGAGACAGGTGTGCCGCTGCGCCACAACCCGGCCGACGCCGAGATCGACTTCGAAGTTGGCGAGTCCGTCATCGTCAAGGAGGGTCCGTTCGAGACCCTGCCCGCCACGATCTCCGAGATCAAGCCGGAATCCCAGACCCTGGTGGTCCTGGTGTCGATCTTCGAGCGCGAGACCCCCGTTACCCTCGCATTCAACCAGGTCACCAAGATCTAGTTGACCCACGATTTCGCGTCGGCGCAGCCCGCTTAGCTGCTGCCGACGCGGTGGCCGGACGCCATCCGGCCAAAAATCCCACGGCGCGCTCCGTCGCCTGGGAAAGATATTGAGAGAAGGACCCTACATTGGCTCCCAAGAAAAAGGTCACCGGCCTTATCAAGCTGCAGATCCAGGCAGGCGCCGCCAACCCGGCACCGCCCATCGGTCCGGCGCTTGGTCAGCACGGCGTCAACATCATGGAATTCTGCAAGGCGTACAACGCTGCAACGGAATCCCAGCGCGGCAACGTCATCCCCGTGGAAATCACTGTCTACGAGGACCGTTCCTTCACGTTCATCACCAAGACCCCGCCGGCTGCAGAGCTCATCAAGAAGGCTGCAGGCGTTGCCAAGGGCTCGGCTACCCCGCACACCGTCAAGGTTGCGCAGCTGACCAAGGCACAGGTCACCGAGATCGCCACCCAGAAGCTGGTTGACCTCAACGCCACCAGCATCGAGGGCGCCGAGAAGATCATCGCCGGCACCGCCCGCTCCATGGGCATCACGGTCGAGGCCTAAATCCCCTCGCTGCTGGTTGAGCTTGTCGAAACCAGCAATCCGGTGGCCTGGCCAGTCCAGACCACCACACCAAGAACATCAATTGACGGCTTTGGGCCGTCGCAGTGGCAGGGCCCGCGCGGTCCACACGACCACAACTGCACAAGGAGAAACAAGCAGCATGGCAAAGCGCAGCAAAGCATATGAGGCAGCGGCCGCCAAGATCGACGCAGACAAGTTCTACGCGCCGTTCGAGGCCATCACCCTCGCCAAGGAGACCAACCCCTCCAAGTTCGACGCAACCGTTGAGGTTGCCTTCCGCCTGGGCGTAGACCCTCGCAAGGCTGACCAGATGGTCCGCGGTACGGTCAACCTGCCGCACGGTACCGGTAAGACCGCCCGCGTTCTGGTGTTCGCCACCGGTGAGCGCGCCGAGGCCGCCATCGCAGCCGGCGCCGACTTCGTTGGCTCCGACGACCTGATCGAAAAGATCCAGGGCGGCTGGACCGACTTCGACGCAGCCGTGGCTACGCCGGACCTCATGGGCAAGGTTGGCCGACTGGGCAAGGTCCTGGGCCCGCGCAACCTGATGCCGAACCCGAAGACCGGCACCGTCACCAACGACGTCGCCAAGGCTGTCATCGACATCAAGGGTGGAAAGATCGACTTCCGCGTCGACAAGCACTCCAACCTGCACTTCATCATTGGCAAGGTGTCCTTCGACGCCGTCAAGCTGGGCGAGAACTACGCCGCAGCTCTGGAAGAGGTGCTTCGCTTGAAGCCCTCCGCCGCCAAGGGTCGCTACCTGCAGAAGGCAACCGTCGCCACCACGTTCGGCCCCGGCATCGCCGTGGACCCGAACGTCACCAAGGTCATCATCGAGGCCTAGGAACGACAGTTCTGACGAAAGGGACCCGCACAGCATCTGCTGTGCGGGTCCCTTTTTTTGTAAGCTGGGGTTGTCCCGCGCCGGCGGGCGGCAGACACTGAGGAGGGCATTGATGGGCGCGACCATCCGGCAGGCGACGGTCCAGGACGCCGCGGCGTTGGCCGAGCTGGCAGCCATCACCTTCCCCTTGGCATGTCCGCCGTCAAGCGCTCCGGAGGACATTGCGGCATTCATTGACGCCAACCTCACCGAGGAGCACTTCGGCGGATATCTGGCGGATCCACAGCGGACAGTGCTGGTGGCCGACGACGACGGAAGCCTCGGAGGCTATGCGCTGCTGGTGTCCGCGCCGCCGGCGGACCCCCAGGTGGCCAAGGTGCTTGAAGCCGCGGCACAGCCGGTCATTGAATTGAGCAAGTGCTACGTCCACCCGGACCATCACGGTGCGGGGCTGGCCGCGGCGCTGATGGCCGCATCGGTGGCCCATGGCGCCCGCCTCGGGGCAGCATCCCTGTGGCTGGGCGTGAACGATGAGAATGCCCGGGCGATCCGCTTCTACCAAAAGAGCGGCTTTGTGCAGATGGGAACCAAGACATTCATGCTGGGGACGCGCCAGGAGCACGATTACGTGATGGTGCGCCCCACGGATTAGGTGGTGGTTGTGAGCAGCATCAGCATAGTTCAACTGGGGATACCGCAGTCCCTTCAAGCGCCCGGCGCCGGCCCCTTCGTTGCCGCCGCCGAGCTGGCCAATCTGGTGGAGCGGGACACCCAGGGCAGCGGCGACTTCGCCACCAGCCCGGCCGCCGCGCTGGCGAGGGCCCAACGCCAGGACTATGACGAGAAGCTGCTGCTGGCCGCGTACGACGGCGGAGAGCTGGTGGGGCGGGCCAGCCTCAACCTGCCGCTGGCGGACAACCTCCACCTGGCCGACCTGCACATCCAGGTCCATCCGGACCACCGCCGACGGGGTGCCGGCAGCGCCCTGCTGGCCCGGGCCACGGAACTGGCGCGGGAGCGCGGCCGAACCGTCCTGTGCGGCTGGAGCGACCACCTCGAGCAGCCTGGAACGGAGGCCGCGGGCAGGACACTGGTGGCCACCACCGGGGCCGGCAGCGTGTCCCTGGAGGCCGCGGCGGCCGGATTCGCTGTCGCCCACGGCTTCGTCCTGGAACAGGTGGACAAGATCAGCGTGCTGCACCTGGCGGCGCCCGGGCCTGGCCAGGCTGAGGATCCGGCAGTGGAGCCTCCGCTTGATTCCCGGGGCGGATTCGAGCTGCTGCTGTGGAATGGACGCTGTCCTGAGGCGGTGCTGGAGGCCTATGCCGATCTGCGCCGGCGGATGAGCACCGAGGTGCCGCTGGGCGGCTTGGACCTGCACGAGGAACGCTGGGACGGCGCCCGCGTCCGGGCCGAGGAGGATGAGGTTGCTGCCAAAGGGTCCTCCCTACTGGTTGCCGTCGCACGCGAGGCGGCAACGGGTGCCCTCGCCGGCCACACGGTGCTGGAGCACAGCCCGGATGTGCCGGCCGTGGCGTTCCAGAACGACACACTGGTGCTGCCCTCCTACAGGGGCCACGGACTGGGCCGGCGGATGAAGGATGCGAACCTTGCCGCGGCCGGGCGGGAATGGCCCACGGTGGAACGCATCTATACTTTCAACGCCGAGGAAAACGCGAACATGCTGGCGATCAACATTGCCATGGGCTTTGTCCGCGCCGGCGCTACTGCCACGTGGCAGAAGATACTGGCGGCACCGCAGGGTCCGCCGATGGGGGAGCCATGACGACCATTGAGATCGAGCAGCTGCACGTGCCGCAGTCCTTGGACGGGCCCGATGCGGCCGACCTCCATGCCGCCGTCGAAGTGTCCCGGCAGGTGCGCGTCAACACCTGGGGCAACGACGACCTCGCCTACACGGCCGCCGAGTTGCTGGCCACCTTCCAAGACCCCTACGAGTGGAACATCGTCCTGCTGGCCCGCGTCGAGGGGGAGATCGTGGGCCGGGCGGGCATCACGCTTCCGCTGGCCGATTCAACGGATCTGGCCCATGTCACCCTGGACATCCTGCCCAGCGCGCAGGGCCACGGTGTGGGACGGGAGCTGCTGGAGGCCGCCGAGCAGTTTGTGCTCGGCGAGAACCGCCGCGTGGTGCTGGTGGAAACCCACCACCCCGCCGTCACCCTGGACTCCCTCGACGGCGAGACTCTTCAGGCCAGCGGCGGAGTGGGTCATTTGCCATTGAGCAGCCGCGAGGCCCGGTTTGCCCACAGTGCCGGCTACCAGCTCCAGCAGGTGGAGCAGTTCAGCGCCCGCACCCTGCCGCTCCCCGAGCCGCTTGCCGAGTCCATGCGGGCCAGGGCCCTTGCCGCGCAGGGCGACCAGTACATCCTGCACCAGTGGGTGGACAGGTGCCCCGAGACGTGGCTGGCGGACATCGTCACGCTGGAATCCTCCGTGGCCGCCGTGGCGGGCGACGACGGGAGCTCGGATGATGCCTGGACCGAGGCGAGGATCCGCGAAAGCGAGGAGCTGGCGGCCGAGGGCGGACGCCATACACTCGTCAGCGCAGCCGAGGACAGCCTCACCGGCAAGCTCATCGGATTCACCTCCATCTCCGTGCTGGGCAACCGGGACGACGTCGCCTTCCAGGACGACACGGTGGTCCTCACCGAACACCGCGGCCGGGAGGTCGGCCTGCTGATCAAGGTTGCCAATCTCAGGCTTCTGGCCCAGTCTTTCCCCAGCGTGCGCACCGTCTACACCTGGAACGCCTCGGACAACACCTACATGCTGGGCGTCAATGCGATGCTGGGCTTCATCCCGGCCGGTGTCACCGGCCAGTGGCACAAGGACTTCAACTACGGACACTAGGTCCTTGCCGGCCCGGGAGGGCATCCGGCGGGCGGTCCGCCGTCGGGCCCGATTTGTCCCCGGGGGCCCGGATCGCGTAGTCTGGAAGGACCAAAGACCGTCGGTCGATGGAATTCCTCCCCCCAGCCAAGGTCGCAGCATGCGTCCATGAGCGGGGAAGCGGGCAGGCTTCCATCCGAAAGTCCTTCTCTGAAGGCGGCCGGCGCAGGTGAACGAAGCTTGACCATGTGGAAGGTCCGGAGCAATCCGGAACGCCATGGTCCAACGCCCCGGGCATCTGCGCGGGGCGTTTTTCTTTGTGCTGTGAAAACGGCAAGGACATGAAGCGACCGGCATTAATTTCCCGGAAGGAGTGTTATGGCAACGCCTAGCAAGGTGGCAGCAGTTGCAGAAATCACCAACGATTTCAAGGAATCCAACGCTGCAGTCCTAACCGAATACCGTGGGCTCACCGTTGCACAGCTCAAGCAGCTGCGTGTTTCTCTCGGCCAGGACACCAAGTTCTCGGTCGTCAAGAACACCCTGACCGCCATTGCGGCCAAGGAAGCTGGTGTTGGCGCATTCGAAGGTCAGCTCGCCGGCCCCACCGCAATCGCGTTCATCAAGGGTGACGCTGTTGCGGCAGCCAAGAGCCTGACGGATTTTGCAAAGGCCAACAAGCAGCTGGTCATCAAGACCGGTCTGTTCGAAGGCAAGGCCCTGGATGCGGCAGGGGTTGCAGCCCTGGCTGCCCTCGAGTCGCGCGAACTCCAGCTCGCCCGTGTCGCTGGCGTCCTGAAGGCTCCGATGGCCGCCGCTGCGCGCACCATCGAAGCCCTGCGCGCCAAGCTGGCCGAAGGCACCGAGGCTCCGGCCGAGGAAGCCGCTGCTGAAGAAGCTGCTGTTGAGGCTCCGGCCGAAGAGGCAGCTGCCGAAGCTCCCGCCGCTGAAGCTGAGACCACCGAGGCCTAAAACCTCACAGGGTTCACTCCCTGGTTACACCCTGAACTCCACCAGGACTTTAGGTTATAGACCCGGCCGCCAAGGCCAAGAAACAGAAGGAGCGCCACTCATGGCTAAGCTCACCAATGACGAGCTCATCGCAGCTTTCAAGGAACTGACCATCATCGAGCTCTCCGAGTTCGTCAAGCAGTTCGAAGAGACCTTCGAAGTTACCGCTGCTGCTGTCGCCGTTGCCGGCCCCGCCGCCGGTGCCGCTGAGGCCGAGGAAGAGAAGACCGAGTTCGACGTCATCCTCGAAGCCGCTGGCGACAAGAAGATTGCAGTCATCAAGGAGGTGCGCGCTATCACGTCCCTCGGCCTGAAGGAAGCCAAGGACGTTGTGGACTCCGCTCCCAAGGCTGTCCTCGAAGGCGTCACCAAGGAAGCTGCCGAGAAGGCAAAGGCTCAGCTCGAAGAAGCCGGCGCAACCGTTACCGTCAAGTAACTACAGCGTCTTTCTTTCGAAGAAGCCCCGCACCGTTTGGTGCGGGGCTTCTTTGCATCTGTGCGACAGCAGACGCTCTTCTGGAGCGTCAGAGCAGCGTTTGCTGTCGCACAGATGAGGTCCTCCAGGGCGGCTGTGGACAACTTCTGCGGGGAACCAGCCCGGTTGCCACAATGGACAGATGCGCCGGCCCACCCAGCTCCCGCCCCATCTGGCATCAGCCCCCTTCACCATGGCCGAAGCCCGGGACGCCGGCGTGACGCCCGGCAAGCTGCGGCACAGGGAGATCGTCCACCTCTGCCGTGGGATCGCCAGGACCGCCGACGACGGCGGCACCGACCTTGCGCTGCTGGTCCGCCCCTACAGCGTGGTCACCGGGCACTGCGCCGCATCCCACGCCACGGCCTTCGCCATTTGGGACTTTCCGGGCTTCCTGCCGCAGCACGTCGACGAAGGCATCCACATCGCGCGTCAGTACCCACATGGCATTCCGCGCCGCACCGGGGTCACAGGGCACCGGACGCATCTGCGCGGCGATGAGGTCGAATGCCTGGCCGGCCTCTGGATCACTACCCGGATCCGGACGTGGCTGGACTGCGCCCGCCGGATGAGCGTGGACGAGCTGACAGTGGTTGCCGACCACCTGCTGCGCATTCCCCGCCCGGAGTTCGAGGGCCGTTCGGAACCCTACGCCACCGTTGGCGAGTTCGCGGCGCTGTTGGAGCGGCACCGGGGCACGCCCGGCATCCGCAAGGCCCGGCTGGCGCTGGAGCAGGCGCGCGTGGGCAGCGATTCGGCGCCCGAGACAAGGCTGCGGCTCGCGCTGGTGCGTGCAGGCCTGCCAGAACCGGCGCTCAACACCGCCGTCGAGCTGGCTGGCGGCGCATCCCGGCAGCCCGACCAGTCCTTTGCGCAGTACCAGGTTGCCGTGGAGTACGAGGGTGCGGGGCATGCCGCTCCCGAGCAGGTGGCACGGGACATCGACCGCGAGGAGGATTACGCGCGGGCCGGCTGGATCCAGGTGCGCATTTCCAAGCGGCATATGGACAACGAGGCCCGGGCGGCCGTGGCCAAGGTGCGCCGGGCCCTGGCCTCCCGGGGGTGGAACCCAACTGTGCGACAGTAGATGCTGCTCTGGAGCTCCAGAGCAGCATCTACTGTCGCACAGTTGTTCCTAGGCGGGGGAGGAGATGTCCGCGACGGTGGCGCCGAGGGCGGTAATGAGGGCATCGCCGTCCACGAAGAGGCTGTAGCCGTGTTCGCCGGCCCCCATCGCCACCCTCTGCCCGACCATCGACTCGTCCGCGTACACCGGCCACGCCGTCGTGCTGCCCAGCGGCGTGATGGTGCCGCGGGCATACCCCGTCGCCGCCAGCGCCACCTCCGCCGGCGGCATGGCCAGCTTGTTGACGCCGACGACGGCGCGCAGCTTGGGCCAGGAGATCTGCCGGTCTCCCGGGATCAGGGCGAAGAGGAATTCGTCCCCCGGCCGCTTCACCACCAGGGATTTGACGATGTCAGCGGGGCGGATTCCGAGGATTCCGGCCGCCTCGGCGAGCGAGGAGGCGTTCTGCCGCGGGAAGATCTCCA
Source organism: Arthrobacter sp. 35W (assembly GCF_000482545.1). Classification (GTDB taxonomy): domain Bacteria; phylum Actinomycetota; class Actinomycetes; order Actinomycetales; family Micrococcaceae; genus Specibacter. Next base: position 257,420 of record NZ_KI519455.1, on the reverse strand, counting down.
CCTCAAGTCCGCGGGCGGCGGCATCGGCGGCCACCCGTTCGCGTCCGGCGGGCGCGCCGGTGCCGTGTCCATGTGCCATGTCCTAGTCCCTGTACAGCAGCAGGGCCTCGCCCTGGCCGCCGCCTCCGCAGAGGGCCACCGCGGCGCGGCCGGTGCCGCGCCTCGCCAGCTCGGAGGCCGCATGCAGGGCCAGCCGGGCGCCCGAGGCACCGATGGGGTGGCCCAGGGCGATGGCGCCGCCATGGATGTTGCAGAGCACCGGATCGATGCCGAGCTCGCGCAGCGACTGCACCGCCACGGAGGCAAAGGCCTCGTTGATCTCGATGAAGTCCAGATCCTCGGTGGTCCAGCCGGCCCGCGCCAGTGCGTTCTGGATGGCATTCGCGGGCTGGGAGTGCAGCGAGTTGTCCGGGCCCGCCACCTGGCCGGGGGAGCCCAGCACGGCCAGATACTCCAAGCCGTGCTCCTCGGCGTAGGCGCGGCTGGCCAGCACCAGGGCGCTGGCGCCGTCGCTCAGCGGCGAGGAATTGCCGGCCGTGATGGTGCCGTCGGTGGTGAACGCCGGACGCAGCGGAGCAAGGGTGTCCACGGTGGTGGCCGGGCGCACGCCCTCGTCGGTGCTCAGGAGCACCGGCTCGCCCTTGCGCTGCGGCACGGAGACCGGAACGATCTCTGCCTCGAAGCGTCCGGCGGCGGCAGCGGCGGCGGCGCGCTGGTGCGAGGCCGCCGCCACCTCGTCCTGGCTGTGCCGATCGATGCCCAGCTTGATGTTGCCGCGTTCTGTGGACAGGCCCATGGAATCGCCGTCGAAGGCGTCGGTGAGCCCGTCGTGGGCCGCCACGTCCAGCACCTGGATGGAGCCGTAGGTCCAGCCCTGCCGCGAGCCGGGCAGCACATGCGGCGCGCGGGTCATTGACTCCTGGCCGCCGGCCACCACCACGGTGGCCTCGCCGCTGCGGATCAGCCGCGCGGCGTCGATCACTGCCGTCAAGCCGGACAGGCAGACCTTGTTGATGGTGACGGCGGGGATGTTCCAGCCCAGGCCCGCCCCGATGGCGGCCTGCCGTGCGGGGTTCTGCCCGGCACCGGCCTGCAGCACCTGCCCCATGATGACGGCGTCGACGGCGCTGGCCGGAACGCCGGAGCGCTCCACGGCCGCCGCGATGGCCTTGGCCCCAAGCTCGACGGCGGTGAAGGCGGAAAGCTGCCCGTTCAGGCGGCCCTGCGGGGTCCGGGCGCCGGCCAGGACCACCACCTCGGTGGATTCTGCAGTCATGGGAGTGTGCTCCTCGTTTGCGTTCGAGCGGCATCGCCTCACCGTTGAGGGCCGCTACACAAGAATCTAACAGTTCAAAGCCCCTTGTTATTTCCCTCACATCTACGCCGTTTCCACCAGCGCCGGCGCGGCATTCGATACCGCATGGAAGCCGTACTTGCACAATCGGCAACTCTGGGGTAGACAGGCGAAGCCATTTGCCTATAGAGTAGATCTTTGCGTATCCCCTCTTAACCTTCAGCCTTCATATAGCGGTAGGCTTTGCCATTCATCGTGTTGCGTCCGCCGGGCGCATTGCAGTGATGTGGCGTCCGGATTCTGCCACGAGGCAGGGTTTTGGATCAGGTTCGGGGTCGTAAGAACAAGCCTGAAGGTCTGTGGAAGGATCCCTCTTGGTCGCCTCGAGCACCTCTAATGTAAACAACGCCGAAACCGCTATCGACGCAAACAGCACCGACGGTGCCACGCGCCGCCTCTCCTTCGCCAAGATTCACGAGCCGCTTGACGTGCCGAATCTGCTGGCCCTCCAGACCGAGAGCTTTGACTGGCTCGTCGGCAACGGGCGCTGGCAGGAGCGGATGCAGACAGCCGTGGACGCAGGTGACGACAGCGTCGCCACCACCTCCGGCCTCTCTGACATCTTTGAAGAGATCTCCCCGATCGAGGACTTCCAGGGCACCATGTCCCTGTCCTTCTCGGACCCGGAGTTCGCCGACCCCAAGTACACGATGGCCGAATGCAAGGACCGCGACGCCACGTACTCGGCTCCCTTGTACGTCAAGGCCGAGTTCATGAACAACACCACTGGCGAAATCAAGCAGCAGACGGTGTTCATGGGCGACTTCCCGCTGATGACCGACAAGGGCACCTTCGTCATCAACGGCACCGAGCGTGTCGTCGTTTCCCAGCTGGTCCGTTCCCCGGGCGCCTACTTCGAGCGCACCGCCGACAAGACCAGTGACAAGGACATCTTCACCGCCAAGATCATCCCCTCCCGTGGTGCATGGTTTGAGCTGGAGATCGACAAGCGCGACCAGGTCGGCGTCCGCCTTGACCGCAAGCGCAAGCAGTCCGTCACGGTGCTGCTGAAGGCCCTCGGCTGGACCGAAGGCCAGATCCTTGAGGAGTTCGGCCAGTTCGACTCCATCCGCGCCACGCTGGAGAAGGACGCCACGTCCACCCGCGAAGACGCGTTGCTTGACATCTACCGGAAGCTGCGACCGGGCGAGCCGCCGACGGTTGAGGCCGCCGATGCGCTGCTGCACAACCTGTACTTCAACCCGAAGCGCTACGACCTGGCCAAGGTTGGCCGCTACAAGATCAACCGCAAGCTGGGCATCGACAAGCCGCTCTCGGCCGATGATGCCTCCGTGCTGGACATCGACGACATCGTCGCCATGATCAAGTTCCTGGTGACCCTGCACGCCGGTGAGAAGACCCTCAAGGGCAAGCGCGACGGTGGAGAGGTCGACCTGCGCGTCGAGGTCGATGACATCGACCACTTCGGCAACCGCCGCATCCGCGCCGTCGGCGAGCTCATCGAGAACCAGGTCCGCACGGGTCTGTCCCGCATGGAGCGCGTCGTCCGCGAGCGGATGACCACCCAGGACGTCGAGGCCATCACGCCGCAGACGCTGATCAACATCCGTCCCGTTGTGGCAGCCATCAAGGAGTTCTTCGGAACCTCCCAGCTGTCCCAGTTCATGGACCAGAACAACCCGCTGGCCGGTCTGACGCACAAGCGTCGCCTCTCCGCGCTGGGCCCGGGTGGTCTGTCCCGCGACCGTGCAGGCATGGAAGTTCGAGACGTCCACCCGTCCCACTACGGACGCATGTGCCCCATTGAAACCCCTGAAGGCCCGAACATTGGTCTGATCGGTTCGCTGGCCTCCTACGGCCGCATCAACCCGTTCGGTTTCATTGAGACGCCGTACCGCCGCGTGTCCGAGGGTGTCGTCTCCGATGAGGTCGACTACCTGACGGCAGACGACGAGGTCGAGGTTGTCATCGCCCAGGCCAACGCGCCGCTGGATGCGAACAACCACTTCGCCGAGGAAACCGTCCTCGTCCGTGCCCGTGGTGGTGGAGGCGAGCCCGTCCTGATCCCGGCCAACGAGGTCGAGTACATGGACGTCTCCCCGCGCCAGATGGTGTCTGTGGCAACCGCCCTGATCCCGTTCCTGGAGCACGATGACGCCAACCGCGCACTCATGGGTGCGAACATGCAGCGCCAGGCTGTGCCGCTGGTCCGTTCCGAGGCCCCCTTCGTGGGCACCGGCATGGAGCGCGCCGCCGCCGTCGACGCCGGTGACGTTGTCATCGCCAAGAAGGCCGGTGTGGTCACCGAGGTGTCCGCCGATCTCGTCGTCATGCTCAACGACGACGGCACGGAGACCAACTACCCGATCCACAAGTACCAGCGCTCCAACCAGGGCAACTCCTACAACCAGCGCGTTCTGGCCTCCGAGGGCCAGCGTCTGGAAGTTGGCGGCATCATCGCCGACGGTCCGGCAACGGACCAGGGCGAGCTGGCTCTGGGCAAGAACCTGCTGGTTGCGTTCATGTCCTGGGAAGGCCACAACTACGAGGATGCGATCATCCTCTCCCAGCGCATCGTGGCCGAGGACGTCCTGTCCTCGATCCACATCGAAGAGCACGAGATCGACGCCCGCGACACCAAGCTTGGTGCCGAGGAGATCACCCGGGACATCCCGAACGTCTCCGAGGAGATCCTGGCCGGCCTGGACGAGCGTGGCATCATCCACATCGGTGCCGAGGTTGAAGCCGGCGACATCCTGGTCGGAAAGGTCACCCCGAAGGGTGAAACCGAGCTGACCCCGGAGGAGCGCCTGCTCCGTGCCATCTTCGGTGAGAAGAGCCGCGAAGTCCGCGACACCTCCCTGAAGGTTCCCCACGGCGAGTCCGGCACCGTCATCGGCGTCCGCGTCTTCGACCGCGACTCCGACGACGAGCTGCCCCCGGGCGTCAACCAGCTGGTCCGCGTGTACGTGGCCAACAAGCGCAAGATCACCGATGGTGACAAGCTGGCCGGCCGCCACGGCAACAAGGGTGTCATCTCCAAGATCCTGCCGATCGAGGACATGCCGTTCCTGGCCGACGGCACCCCCGTCGACATCGTGCTGAACCCGCTGGGTGTGCCCGGTCGAATGAACGTCGGCCAGGTGCTGGAAACGCACCTCGGCTGGGTTGCCAAGACCGGTTGGAAGATCGAGGGCGAGCCGGAGTGGGTCAAGAACCTGCCGAACCTGCCCCGTGAGACCGGCCAGACCACCGTTGCCACTCCGGTGTTCGACGGCGCCCGTGAAGAGGAAATCACCGGCCTGCTGGACTCCACGAACGTGACCCGCGACGGCGATCGTCTGATCAACTCCTCCGGAAAGACCCGTCTGTTCGACGGCCGCTCCGGCGAGCCGTTCCCGGACCCGATCTCCGTGGGCTACATGTACATCCTGAAGCTCCACCACCTGGTGGACGACAAGATCCACGCCCGCTCCACCGGTCCGTACTCCATGATCACGCAGCAGCCGCTGGGTGGTAAGGCACAGTTCGGTGGCCAGCGCTTCGGTGAGATGGAAGTGTGGGCCCTGGAGGCCTACGGTGCCGCATACACCCTGCAGGAACTGCTGACGATCAAGTCCGATGACATCCATGGCCGCGTGAAGGTTTACGAAGCCATCGTCAAGGGCGAGAACATTCCGGAGCCGGGCATCCCCGAATCCTTCAAGGTTCTGATCAAGGAAATGCAGTCGCTGTGCCTGAACGTGGAGGTCCTCTCCACCGACGGTACGACGATTGAGATGCGTGATTCGGATGAGGAAGTCTTCCGGGCCGCGGAGGAGCTGGGCATCGACCTGTCACGGGCCGAGCCGAACTCCGTCGAAGAGGTCTAGCAGCGTTTCCGGTGGGCCGGCATCCCCGGCCCACCGGAACCGCTCCCTCTTACCGCAACCCGTATGCCCACTGGACCCGCTCGCCGGGACCGGGGCAGCAAGATTTCACGAATTTAGAGAATAAGAGAGAACAGGGACCATATGTCCAGCGAATCCTCCTTCGGCCTCATGCAGATTGGCCTGGCCACTGCGCAAGACATCCGCGACTGGTCGCACGGCGAAGTCAAGAAGCCGGAAACCATCAACTACCGCACGCTCAAGCCCGAGAAGGACGGCCTCTTCTGCGAGAAGATCTTCGGCCCGTCCCGCGACTGGGAATGCTACTGCGGCAAGTACAAGCGCGTCCGCTTCAAGGGCATCATCTGCGAGCGTTGTGGCGTTGAGGTCACCCGCGCCAAGGTGCGCCGCGAGCGCATGGGCCACATTGAGCTGGCCGCTCCCGTCACCCACATCTGGTACTTCAAGGGCGTTCCCTCGCGTTTGGGCTACCTGCTGGACCTGGCACCGAAGGACCTCGAGAAGGTCATCTACTTCGCTGCCTACATGATCACCAGCGTTGACGCCGATGCGCGCCACGAAGAGCTGCCGAACCTCCAGGTTGAGCACGACCTCGAGAAGAAGCAGATGGTCGACACCCGCGACTCCGACATCGCCACCGTGGCCCGCGACCTCGAAAACGAGATCGCCCGCCTCGAGGGTGAAGGTGCCAAGGCTGCCGAGAAGAAGAAGGCCCGCGACTCCGCGGACCGCCAGATGGCCAACATCCGCAAGCGCGCGGATGCCGACATCGAGCGCCTCGAGCAGGTTTGGGACCGTTTCAAGGGTCTCAAGGTTGCCGACCTCGAAGGCGACGAGGCACTCTACCGCGAACTGCGTGACCGCTACGGCATGTTCTTCGAGGGCTCCATGGGCGCCGAGGCGATCAAGAAGCGTCTGGAAAACTTCGACATGGCCGGCGAAGCCGAGCTGCTGCGCGACATCATCCAGAACGGCAAGGGCCAGCGCAAGACGCGTGCCCTGAAGCGTCTGAAGGTTGTCAACGCCTTCCTGACCACCAACAACAGCCCGCTGGGCATGGTCCTGGACGCCGTCCCGGTCATCCCGCCGGAACTGCGCCCGATGGTCCAGCTCGACGGTGGCCGTTTCGCCACCTCCGACCTGAACGATCTCTACCGCCGCGTGATCAACCGCAACAACCGTCTCAAGCGACTGCTTGACCTGGGTGCTCCGGAGATCATCGTCAACAACGAGAAGCGCATGCTGCAGGAAGCCGTTGACTCCCTGTTCGACAACGGCCGCCGCGGCCGTCCGGTCACCGGACCGGGCAACCGTCCGCTGAAGTCGCTCTCCGACATGCTCAAGGGCAAGCAGGGTCGTTTCCGCCAGAACCTGCTCGGCAAGCGCGTGGACTACTCGGGCCGTTCGGTCATCGTCGTCGGCCCGCAGCTGAAGCTGCACCAGTGCGGTCTGCCCAAGCAGATGGCTCTGGAGCTCTTCAAGCCGTTCGTGATGAAGCGCCTGGTTGACCTCAACCACGCCCAGAACATCAAGAGCGCCAAGCGCATGGTCGAGCGTTTCCGTCCCCAGGTGTGGGATGTTCTCGAAGAGATCATCACCGAACACCCGGTGCTGCTGAACCGTGCACCCACCCTGCACCGTTTGGGCATCCAGGCGTTCGAGCCCCAGCTGGTTGAAGGCAAGGCCATCCAGCTGCACCCGCTGGTTTGCGGCGCCTTCAACGCCGACTTCGACGGTGACCAGATGGCAGTGCACCTGCCGCTGAGCCCGGAGGCACAGGCCGAGGCCCGCATCCTGATGCTGTCCTCGAACAACATCCTCAAGCCCTCGGACGGCCGTCCGGTCACCCTGCCCTCGCAGGATATGATCATCGGTCTGTACCACCTGACCACCAAGCGCGTTGGTTCCGCCGGCGAAGGCCGCATGTTCTCCACCCCCGCCGAGGCCATCATGGCCCACGACGCCGGAGTCCTGCACCTGAACTCGCAGGTGAAGATCCGTCTGGACAACTTCATCCCGTACGCCGAGTGGGAAGCTCCGGAGGGCTGGGAGCCCGGCCAGCCGGCCATCGTTGCCACCTCCCTGGGCCAGGTCCTCTTCAACGAGACCCTGCCCGAGGACTACCCCTGGGTTGAGAAGGTTGCCGACAAGGGCACGCTCTCCGAGATCGTGAACGACCTCGCCGAGCGCTACCCCAAGGTTGTTGTTGCGGCGACGCTGGACAACCTGAAGAGCTCCGGCTTCTACTGGGCCACCCGCTCGGGCATCACCGTTGCCATCTCCGACATCGAGGTTCCGAAGTCGAAGCCGGCCATCCTTGAGGGCTACGAGGCCAAGGCCGCCAAGGTCCAGTCGCAGTTCGAGAAGGGTCTGATTGCAGACGACGAGCGCCGCCAGGAGCTCATCGACATCTGGAACCAGGCAACGAACGACATTGCCGACGCCATGCGCCAGTCGATGTCTGCCTCCAACACCATTAACCGGATGGTTTCCTCCGGTGCCCGTGGTAACTGGATGCAGGTTCGCCAGATCGCCGGTATCCGTGGCCTGGTGGCCAACCCGAAGGGTGAGATCATCCCTCGCCCGATCAAGTCCTCCTACCGCGAGGGCCTGTCGGTGTTGGAGTACTTCATCGCCACGCACGGTGCCCGCAAGGGTCTGGCCGATACTGCTCTGCGTACCGCCAACTCGGGTTACCTGACCCGTCGTCTGGTGGACGTGTCCCAGGACGTCATCGTTCGCGAAGACGACTGTGGCACCGAGCGCGGCCTGACGCTGCCGATCGCCGTGGCTGACGCCAATGGCGAGATGCACCTGCACGAGGAAGTCGAGAACAGCGTTTACGCCCGTACTCTGGCTACCCAGGTGGTTGACTCCAAGGGCAAGGTGCTGGCCGAGGCCGGCGCCGACGTCGGAGATGTCCTGATCGGCGAGCTCTTCGCTGCAGGCGTCACCGAGATCAAGATCCGCTCCGTACTCACCTGTGAGTCCGCCGTCGGAACCTGTGCCCTGTGCTACGGCCGCTCGCTGGCCACCGGCAAGCTTGTGGACATCGGTGAGGCCGTGGGCATCATCGCCGCACAGTCCATTGGTGAGCCCGGCACGCAGCTGACCATGCGTACCTTCCACACCGGTGGTGCTGTGTCCGCCAGCCGTGGCGAGGACATCACCCAGGGTCTGCCCCGTATCCAGGAGCTCTTCGAAGCCCGCACCCCGAAGGGTGTTGCCCCGATCGCTGAAGCGGCTGGCCGCATCACCATCGAGGAGACGGAACGCCAGATGCGTCTGGTGCTGACTCCGGACGACGGCACCGAGGAGATCGCGTACCCGGTTCTGCGCCGTGCGCGTCTGCAGGTCGCCGACGGCGAGCACGTTGAGGTTGGCCAGAAGCTGGTTGTGGGTGCTGTTGACCCCAAGCAGGTTCTGCGCATCCTCGGCCCGCGTGCCGCCCAGAAGCACCTCGTTGAGGAAGTCCAGGGCGTGTACCGCAGCCAGGGTGTAGGCATCCACGACAAGCACGTGGAAGTCATCGTCCGCCAGATGCTGCGCCGCGTCACGGTCATCGAGTCCGGTGAATCGAACCTGCTGCCCGGCGAGCTCGCCGAGCGTGGCCGTTTCGAGTCCGAGAACCGCCGCGTGGTGTCCGAGGGCAAGAAGCCGGCTTCGGGCCGCAACGAGCTCATGGGCATCACCAAGGCCTCGCTGGCCACCGAGTCGTGGCTGTCGGCCGCGTCGTTCCAGGAGACCACCCGCGTTCTGACGCAGGCGGCCATGGAAGGCAAGTCCGACCCGCTGCTGGGCCTGAAGGAAAACGTGATCATCGGTAAGCTGATCCCGGCCGGCACCGGTCTTCCGCGCTACACCAACGTCACGGTGGAGCCCACGGAAGAGGCCAAGGCCAATCTGTTCACCGGTCCGAGCGCGTTCAGCGACTTCGACTACACGAACGTCGGCTCCGACCTGGCACCCGAGTTCCACGCCATCCCCTTGGATGACTACGATCTGGGCACCAACTTCAGCGGCTAGCCTCTGAAGCACAGCACAACAGCCTGGCATTCCCCTCGCGGGGTGCCGGGCTGTTGTCGTTTCCGGGGCAGGGGAGTGGGGGAGGGGCCCAAAATCCCCGTGGTTTAAGGGTTGGGGGCTCCCCATGCTAGAGTTGCTAGTAATTGTTAGTGTGGCAGTGGATGAAAGCGTCCCCACATCTGGTGCAAATCGTGAGGTTTGCGCGGGAAAAGTGGATGCGGTTCCGGGTTGTACGGTTCTTGTACAGCGAATGCCACATTTTTGCATGCCTAAGCGCTGTGAAGTCGCTGAGTGTGCGACTACCAGTAAAGGGCTTACCCCCAGCGCCACTGCGGATGCGATTCATTGCGGACTCGGCTGGATGTCAAGGGAAAGCAACACGAGAACCATCTCGAGAAAAAACGGAGAACACGAAAGTGCCTACGATTAACCAGCTGGTCCGCAAGGGCCGGACCCCCAAGGTCAAGAAGACCAAGGCTCCCGCGCTTAACGGCAGCCCGATGCGTCGCGGCGTTTGCACGCGCGTCTACACCACCACCCCGAAGAAGCCGAACTCGGCTCTGCGCAAGGTTGCACGTGTGCGCCTCAACGGTGGCGTGGAAGTTACCGCCTACATCCCCGGTGTTGGCCACAACCTCCAGGAGCACTCCATCGTGCTCGTGCGTGGAGGTCGTGTGAAGGACCTTCCCGGTGTTCGATACAAGATCGTCCGCGGCGCACTGGATACCCAGGGCGTCAAGAACCGCAAGCAGGCTCGCAGCCGCTACGGTGCAAAGATGGAGAAGAAGTAATATGCCTCGCAAGGGTCCGGCCCCCAAGCGGCCGCTCGTTGTAGATCCCGTATACGGCTCCCCGTTGGTCACGCAGCTGATCAACAAGGTCCTCGTTGACGGCAAGAAGTCCACCGCAGAGCGCATCGTTTACGGTGCCCTCGAAGGTGCCCGCGAGAAGAGCGGCGGCGACCCCGTTGCAGCTCTGAAGAAGGCCATGGACAACATCAAGCCGAGCCTGGAAGTAAAGTCCCGCCGTGTCGGTGGCGCCACCTACCAGGTTCCCGTCGAGGTCAAGCCGGGCCGTGCAACTGCACTGGCTCTGCGCTGGCTCGTTGGCTACTCCAAGGCTCGCCGCGAGAAGACGATGACTGAGCGTCTGCGCAACGAAATCCTGGATGCTTCCAACGGTCTCGGTGCCGCTGTCAAGCGTCGCGAAGACACCCACAAGATGGCCGAGTCCAACAAGGCCTTCGCCCACTACCGCTGGTAACAGAGCCTTGGGAATGGCGGCGGCCCGCCGCCGCCATTCCCTGCCTCACCTAGATAGGGAGAAATCGTGGCACAGGACGTGCTTACCGACCTCAACAAGGTCCGCAACATCGGCATCATGGCCCACATTGACGCCGGCAAGACCACCACTACTGAGCGCATCCTGTTCTACACGGGTGTGAACCACAAGATCGGCGAGACCCACGACGGTGCCTCGACGACCGACTGGATGGAGCAGGAGAAGGAACGCGGCATCACCATCACGAGCGCCGCCGTGACCTGCTTCTGGGACAAGAACCAGATCAACATCATTGACACCCCCGGCCACGTTGACTTCACCGTTGAGGTTGAGCGCTCCCTGCGCGTCCTCGATGGCGCCGTTGCCGTGTTCGACGGCAAGGAGGGCGTTGAGCCCCAGTCCGAGACCGTGTGGCGTCAGGCTGACAAGTACGAAGTTCCCCGCATCTGCTTCGTCAACAAGATGGACAAGCTCGGTGCAGACTTCTACTTCACCGTAGACACCATCATCAACCGCCTCGGCGCCAAGCCGCTGGTTCTCCAGCTGCCCATCGGTGCTGAGAACGACTTCACCGGTGTTGTCGACCTGCTCGAGATGCGTGCACTGGTCTGGGCCGGCGACTCCAAGGGTGACGTCACCATGGGTGCCGCCTACGAAGTCCAGGAGATCCCCGCTGATCTCGTGGAGAAGGCCAAGGAATACCGCGCTGCTCTGGTGGAAACCGTTGCAGAGTCTTCCGAAGAGCTCATGGAGAAGTACCTCGAAGGTGAAGAAATCACCGTCGCGGAACTGAAGGCCGGCATCCGCAAGATGACGATCAACTCCGAGCTGTACCCGGTTCTGTGTGGCTCCGCCTTCAAGAACCGCGGTGTCCAGCCGATGCTCGACGCCGTCATCGACTTCCTGCCGTCGCCGATGGACGTGCCGCCGATGATCGGCCACGATCCCCGCGACGAGGAAATCGAGCTGACCCGCGCACCCAGCACGGAGGAGCCCTTCTCCGCTCTGGCGTTCAAGGTTGCTACGCACCCGTTCTTCGGCCAGCTGACCTTCATCCGCGTGTACTCCGGCCAGATTTCCGCTGGCACCCAGGTGGTCAACTCCACCAAGGGCAAGAAGGAGCGCATCGGCAAGCTGTTCCAGATGCACGCCAACAAGGAAATGCCTGTTGAAGAGGCATTGGCCGGCCACATCTACGCTGCCATCGGTCTGAAGGACACCACCACCGGTGACACCCTTTGCGACAGCAACGCGCAGATCGTGCTCGAGTCCATGAGCTTCCCGGAGCCCGTGATCTCGGTTGCCATCGAACCCAAGACCAAGGGTGACCAGGAGAAGCTGTCGACGGCTATCCAGAAGCTCTCCGCTGAGGACCCGACCTTCCAGGTCTCCCTCAACGAGGACACTGGCCAGACCATCATCGCCGGTATGGGCGAGCTGCACCTGGACATCTTGGTTGACCGCATGCGCCGCGAGTTCCGCGTCGAGGCAAACGTGGGCAAGCCCCAGGTTGCCTACCGCGAAACCATCAAGCGCGCCGTGGCCAAGCACGACTACACGCACAAGAAGCAGACCGGTGGTTCCGGCCAGTTCGCAAAGATCCAGATTGCGATCGAGCCCATGGACACCGCCGACGGCGCGATGTACGAGTTCGAGAACAAGGTCACTGGTGGCCGTGTTCCCCGCGAGTACATCCCCAGCGTTGACCAGGGCATCCAGTCCGCACTCAACGATGGTGTGCTGGCCGGCTACCCGGTTGTTGGCATCAAGGCCACGCTGCTTGACGGCGCGTACCACGATGTTGACTCCTCCGAAATGGCCTTCAAGATCGCCGGTCGCATGGCGTTCAAGGAAGCCGCTCGGATGGCCAACCCGGTTCTGCTCGAACCGCTGATGGACGTTGAGGTCCGCACCCCTGAGGAATACATGGGTGAAGTAATCGGTGACCTCAACTCCCGTCGTGGCCAGATGCAGTCCATGGAGGATGCCAGTGGCGTCAAGGTCATTCGTGCCCTGGTTCCGCTGTCCGGCATGTTCGGCTACATTGGCGATCTGCGTTCCAAGACCCAGGGTCGCGCAGTGTACTCGATGCAGTTCGACAGCTACGCCGAGGTCCCGAAGGCAGTAGCCGACGAGATCATCCAGAAGGCCCGCGGCGAATAGTCGCACTTATGTTTGCGCCTCTGCCGGCACTAGGCTGGCAGAGGCGCAAACTGCAGGTAATTTCACCAAATCAAAAGCCCCCAGTAGACTTGCTGCAGAATCAGTGACGAAAAGCGTCGCTGAGAGCAAGTCATCTGAACACGTTCTAGGAGGAACCCGTGGCGAAGGCAAAGTTCGAGCGGACTAAGCCGCACGTTAACATCGGCACCATCGGTCACGTTGACCATGGTAAGACCACGTTGACGGCTGCCATTTCCAAGGTACTGTACGACAAGTACCCGGCACTCAACGAGCAGCGAGACTTCGCTTCCATCGACTCGGCTCCCGAGGAGAAGCAGCGCGGTATCACGATCAACATCTCCCACGTTGAGTACCAGACCGAGAAGCGTCACTACGCACACGTTGACGCCCCCGGTCACGCTGACTACATCAAGAACATGATCACCGGTGCTGCCCAGATGGACGGCGCTATCCTGGTGGTTGCTGCTACGGATGGTCCGATGGCCCAGACCCGTGAGCACGTTCTGCTGGCCCGCCAGGTTGGTGTTCCCTACCTGCTGGTTGCCCTGAACAAGTCCGACATGGTTGACGACGAAGAGCTCCTGGACCTCGTGGAGATGGAAGTTCGCGAGCTGCTCAGCTCGCAGGGCTTCGATGGCGACGAGGCTCCGGTTGTTCGCGTTTCCGGCCTGAAGGCTCTGGAAGGCGACCCCGTCTGGGTCAAGGCCGTTGAGGACCTGATGGACGCCGTGGACGAGCACGTTCCGGACCCCATCCGCGACAAGGACAAGCCGTTCCTGATGCCGGTTGAAGATGTCTTCACCATCACCGGTCGTGGAACTGTTGTGACAGGCCGCGCCGAGCGTGGAACCCTCGCCATCAACTCCGAGGTCGAGATCGTCGGCATCCGTCCGGTCCAGAAGACCACGGTTACCGGTATCGAGATGTTCCACAAGCAGCTCGACGAGGCTTGGGCCGGCGAGAACTGTGGTCTGCTGCTCCGCGGCATCAAGCGCGAAGACGTAGAGCGTGGCCAGGTTATCGTCAAGCCGGGTTCCATCACCCCGCACACCGATTTCGAGGCCAACGTCTACATCCTGGCCAAGGATGAGGGTGGACGCCACAACCCGTTCTACTCGAACTACCGCCCGCAGTTCTACTTCCGTACGACGGATGTTACCGGCGTCATCACCCTGCCCGAGGGCACGGAAATGGTTATGCCCGGCGACAACACCGAAATGACTGTCGCGCTGATCCAGCCGATCGCCATGGAAGAGGGCCTCGGCTTCGCTATCCGTGAAGGCGGCCGCACCGTTGGTTCGGGCCGTGTCACCAAGATCATCAAGTAGCATCTGCTTCTTGTAGTTCTGTAGGAAGGCCCCCGGTTTCGACCGGGGGCTTTCTTATGCCCTCATTCATCCATCGCCTGGAGTTATTGGCGGTGCCGCTTAGGGTGTCCGGGGGCGGGAACGGATGAGCCCGCGCAGCCAGTGGTAGGAGGCCTTGGGCGTGCGCACCAGGGTGTCGAAGTCCACGTGCACCAGGCCAAAGCGCTGGGAGTAGCCGGCGGCCCACTCGAAGTTGTCCATCAGCGACCAGGCGAACCAGCCCCGCAGATCCACACCCTCGGCGCGTCCGCCGGGCTTGACGGCCTCCAGGGCACTGTGCAGATGCCGGGCCAGGAAGTCCACCCGGCGGTGGTCCTGCACCACACCGGAATCTGCCACCTCATCGGGGAAGCTGGCGCCGTTTTCGGTGATGTACACCGGTGGCAGGTGGCCGGCATAGCGGTCGCGCATCTGCTCCAGGGCCGTGCCAAAGTGTTCGGGCGCCACCGGCCAGCCAAATCCCGTCGTTGGGTATTCGGGCCAGTCGGCGAGCCGGAAGGGCAGTGCGGCCATGGCGGCCGCGATACCGTCGGGGCTTGACTCGGCACCGGACCCGGCGGCGATGCGCGTGGGGGCGTAGTAGTTCAGCCCGTAGAAATCCAGCGGCTCGCTGATCACGTCCAGATCCGTCTGGGGGGCGGCGTGCAGCGCATCCAACATGCCCGCGAGCTCCCCGGGGAGCTGTGGGTAGCGCCCCAGCAGCACCGGGTCGGCAAAGATCCTGTTGTGCACGGCGTCGAAGAGTTCCGCATACAGGACGTCCGCGGGGCTGGACGGGTCGGCCGGAGAGACGGGGGAGTGGACATTGGTGATGCCGATGCCACCGGCCACGGAGGCGGCGCGCAGTGCCTGCACGGCGAGTCCATGGGCCAGCAGCTGGTGGTGGGCCGCCGGCAGGGCGTCGAAGAGCAGTTCCTTGCCCGGGGCGTGGATGCCCAGTCCATAGCCATTGAGCGTGACGGTGGCCGGCTCATTCACCGTGACCCATTTGTCGATCCTGTCGCCCAGGGCATCGCCGACGACGGCGGCGAACTCGCCGAAGCGTTCGGCCGTCGCCCGGTTCAGCCAGCCGCCGGAGTGCTCCAGCGGCAGTGGCGTATCCCAGTGGTACAGCGTGGCCATCGGTGCGATGCCGGCGGCCAGCAGGTCATCCACCAGCCGGTCGTAGAACGCCAGGCCTGCCGCATTGGCGGGCCCGCTGCCTTCCGGCTGGATGCGCGGCCAGGCCACCGAGAACCTGTAGGCATCGACCCCCAGATCCTTCAACAGAGCAACATCCTCAGGCACCCGGTGGTAGTGGTCGCAGGCCACGTCGGCGGTGTCGCCGTTCAGGATGGACCCTGGCAGGGCCGCAAACGCATCCCAGCCGCTGGGCCCCCTGCCGCCGTCGCGCGTGCCGCCTTCGATCTGGTACGCCGCCGTGGCGGCGCCCAGCGAGAAGCCCTCCGGAAGCACCGGAACCGGCCACGGGCCCTCCGTCTGGACCGAAAGGGTGGAGTCTGCCGTCATTGCAACGCCTTTCCCTGGGGGCACCGCCGGGCTGCCCGAAGGGGCCGCCGCGGAACGCATCGAGGTGATTTTGCCCACACGCCCAGCATGCCATGGCTGTGTTCCGCGCGGGAGGGGCGTGCTGGAGGGCTGGAAAACAGGGATGCCGGGTGGGGAGGGATTCGCTTTTGACGCGGAATTCCGGCATACTAGACGAGTTGTTCAAGTGCTTCTTCGCGTCCCGGTCGAGATAATGCTCGATGCAGGGTCCAAGTTGAAGACCAAACATAACCCACCACCGCAAAACGATGGGTACGTGCGCGATCTGATCGCGACACGCCCGACCGCGGGGGTCGGAGCTTCGGCGGATTGAGGAACCCGGAAATGTCCGGATTCAGTTCGTTGGGAGCGTGGCTGAAAGTGCCACAGCTAAAGGAAAGTAAACAGCGTTTACGTCAACAGTGCTGCTAGGTATGGGCGCTATGTCAGGAAAGAGAGTCACGACGCCATGGCGGGACAAAAAATCCGCATCCGGCTGAAGTCGTATGACCACGAGGTCATTGACGTATCAGCCCGGAAGATCGTTGAGACGGTCACGCGCGCAGGCGCAACGGTAGTCGGCCCGGTGCCGCTGCCCACCGAGAAGAACGTGTACTGCGTTATCCGTTCTCCCCACAAGTACAAGGACAGCCGCGAGCACTTTGAAATGCGCACGCACAAGCGTCTGATCGACATCATCGACCCCACGCCGAAGGCTGTTGACTCGCTTATGCGCCTCGACCTGCCCGCCGACGTGAACATCGAAATCAAGCTGTAGGGGAGGCTGAGAAAACTATGACCACGACCCGTAACGTTAAGGGCATCCTGGGCACGAAGCTCGGCATGACCCAGGTTTGGGATGAGAACAACAAGCTTGTTCCCGTCACTGTCGTCCAGGCAGATTCCAACGTCATCACCCAGCTGCGCAACGCCGCTGTTGATGGATACACCGCTGTTCAGATCGGCTACGGCCAGATCGATCCTCGCAAGGTCACCAAGCCGCTGGCTGGTCACTTCGAGAAGGCTGGTGTCACCCCCCGCCGCCACGTCGTCGAGCTGCGCACTGCAGACGCCGACAACTACACCCTCGGCCAGGAGCTCTCCGTTGAGATCTTCGAAGCCGGCCAGAAGGTCGACGTCGTCGGCACTTCCAAGGGTAAGGGCTTTGCCGGTGTCATGAAGCGCCACGGCTTCCACGGTGTTGGTGCCTCCCACGGTGCCCACAAGAACCACCGCAAGCCCGGTTCCATCGGTGGCGCATCCACCCCCAGCCGCGTCTTCAAGGGTGTGCGCATGGCCGGTCGCATGGGTGGCGAACGCCACACCACGCTGAACCTCACGGTTCACGGCGTAGACGCCGAGAAGTCGCTGCTGCTCATCAAGGGTGCCGTCCCCGGCGCCCGCGGCCGGGTCGTCCTCGTACGCACCGCCGTGAAGGGAGCATAAGTAAATGGCTACTGTAAAGGTTGATCTGCCTGCTGAGATCTTCGACGTACAGACCAACGTGCCGCTGCTGCACCAGGTCGTCGTTGCCCAGCTCGCTGCTGCACGCCAGGGTACCCACAAGACCAAGACCCGCGCCGAGGTTTCCGGTGCAGGTCGCAAGCCGTTCAAGCAGAAGGGCACCGGCCGCGCCCGTCAGGGTTCCATCCGTGCTCCTCACATGACCGGCGGTGGCGTTGTCCACGGTCCGACCCCGCGTGACTACAGCCAGCGCACCCCCAAGAAGATGAAGGCTGCTGCACTGCGCGGCGCCCTGTCCGACCGGGCACGCAACGGCCGCATCCACGTTCTGGCTGAGATTGTTGCCGGCACCACGCCGTCCACCAAGGCCGCCCACGCTGCTCTGCGCTCGGTTTCCGACCGCAAGAACCTGCTGGTCGTTCTGGACCGCGCCGCCGATGTTGCAGCACTGTCTGTTCGCAACCTGCCCGAGGTACACGTGCTGTACGTCGATCAGCTGAACACCTACGACGTGCTGGTCTCCGACGACGTCATCTTCACCGAAGCTGCCTACGAGGCTTTTGTCTCCGGCACCGCTGCTGCCGAGGCTTTCGCTTCCAGCATCCTGCTTGAAGAAGACGTTGAGATCGTTGCCACCGAAGCTGCCGCAGGCACCATCAAGGGCAACAAGGACTCCATGAAGTACCACGTGCCCGGCTCCCGGTGGTATGACGCCACTGTCGCCGAGGTCTGGTTCGCAACCGTTGAGGAAGCCAAGGCCGCTGGCTTTGTTCCCGCCGGTGGCGAGTCGGCACAGACAATTGAGGAGGACGCCAAGTGAGCGCCGCCACCATCAAGGATCCGCGCGACGTCGTCATTGCACCCGTCGTTTCGGAAAAGAGCTACGGCCTGATCGACGAAGGTAAGTACACCTTCCTGGTCGACCCCCGCTCGAACAAGACCGAGATCAAGCTGGCCGTGGAGAAGATTTTCTCCGTCAAGGTCGACTCGATCAACACCATCAACCGTGCCGGTAAGCGCAAGCGCACCAAGTTCGGATGGGGACAGCGCAAGAACACCAAGCGCGCGATTGTCTCCCTCAAAGAAGGCACAATCGACATCTTCGGCGGTCCGCTTTCTTAAGCGGAGACCACTTTAACGAGGAAATATACTATGGGAATCCGTAAATACAAGCCGACAACCCCGGGCCGTCGCGGCTCGAGCGTTGCCGACTTCACTGAAATCACGCGGTCGACTCCGGAGAAGTCTCTGGTCCGTCCGCTCCCCAAAAAGGGTGGCCGTAACAACACCGGTCGTATCACGACGCGTCACAAGGGTGGTGGCCACAAGCGCCAGTACCGCCTGATTGACTTCCGTCGCCACGACAAGGATGGCGTCAACGCCCGCGTTGCTGAGATCGAATACGATCCCAACCGCACCGCGCGCATCGCACTGCTGCACTACATCGATGGCACCAAGCGTTACATCGTTGCACCGAACAAGCTCAAGCAGGGTGACTTTGTTGAGGCCGGTCCGGAAGCGGACATCAAGCCTGGCAACAACCTGCCGCTGCGCAACATCCCCGTGGGTACTGTTATCCACGCTGTGGAGCTGCGTCCCGGTGGCGGCGCCAAGATGGCCCGTTCCGCTGGTGCATCCGTCCAGCTCGTCGCCAAGGAAGGCCGTTTCGCCCAGCTGCGTCTGCCCTCCGGTGAAATCCGCAACGTTGACGTCCGCTGCCGCGCGACGATCGGCGAGGTCGGCAACGCCGAGCAGTCGAACATCAACTGGGGCAAGGCCGGCCGTATGCGCTGGAAGGGCGTTCGCCCGACCGTGCGTGGTGTGGCTATGAACCCGGTTGACCACCCGCATGGTGGTGGTGAGGGTAAGACTTCCGGTGGACGCCACCCGGTCAACCCGAACGGTAAGCCTGAGGGCCGTACCCGCCGCCCCAACAAAGAGAGCGACAAGCTTATTGTTCGTCGCCGCCGTACTGGCAAGAACAAGCGATAGGAGCCTGGACACATGCCACGCAGCCTGAAAAAGGGTCCCTTCGTTGACCAGCACCTCTTTGTCAAGGTAGCTAAGGAAAACGAAGCGGGCACCAAGAACGTCATTAAGACCTGGTCCCGCCGCTCGATGATCATCCCGGACATGCTGGGTCACACGATCGCCGTGCACGATGGCCGCAAGCACATCCCCGTGTTTGTGACCGAGTCGATGGTCGGGCACAAGCTCGGCGAATTCGCACTGACGCGGACTTTCCGCGGCCATGTCAAGGACGACCGCAAGGGCAAGCGCCGCTAGGCGCTCGCTCTTACGGCTAAGACGAGAGAAGGATAGCAATGGAAGCCAAGGCAATTGCGCGTCATATTCGCGTAACGCCTATGAAGGCCCGGCGCGTCGTCAACCTGATTCGTGGCAAGCAGGCGAATGAGGCATTGGCGATTCTGAAGTTTGCCCCCCAGGCAGCTTCGGAGCCGGTATTCAAGGTAGTTCAGTCCGCGATGGCAAACGCCCGCGTTCTGGCAGACCGCGACAGCGTCGCTTTCAGCGAAGGCGATCTGTACATCAGCGAGGCATTCGTTGATGAGGGCCCCACGATGAAGCGGTTCCAGCCGCGAGCTCAGGGTCGCGCATTCCAGATCAAGAAGCGCACCAGCCACATCACTGTGGTTGTTTCGACCCCGAAGAAAGAGGAGGCTCGCTAAGTGGGACAGAAAGTAAACCCGCACGGGTTCCGTCTCGGGATCACCACGGACCACGTCTCGCACTGGTTCGCGGACAGCAACAAGCCCGGACAGCGCTACAAGGATTTCGTCCGCGAGGACATCAAGATCCGTGCACTCATGTCCACCGGCATGGAGCGCGCTGGCATTTCCAAGGTTGAGATCGAGCGCACCCGCGACCGTGTACGTGTGGATATCCACACCGCACGTCCGGGCATCGTGATCGGCCGCCGCGGCGCCGAAGCAGACCGCATCCGCGGCGAGCTGGAGAAGCTGACCGGCAAGCAGGTCCAGCTGAACATCCTGGAAGTCAAGAACCCGGAAGCTGACGCTCAGCTCGTTGCCCAGGGCATCGCCGAGCAGCTGACTTCCCGTGTGGCCTTCCGCCGCGCGATGAAGAAGGCCATGCAGTCCGCACAGCGTGCCGGCATCAAGGGCATCCGTGTCGCTTGTGCTGGTCGTCTGGGTGGCGCTGAAATGTCCCGCACCGAGTTCTACCGCGAAGGTCGTGTGCCCCTGCACACCCTGCGCGCCAACATCGATTACGGCTTCTTCGAAGCCAAGACCGTGTTCGGCCGCATTGGTGTCAAGGTCTGGATCTACAAGGGCGATGTCACGAGCAAGGAACTGGCTGCCCAGGCAGCTGCTGCTCCTTCCCGTGGCCGCGCACCGCGCCGTGACAGCGACGACCGCGCCCCCCGTGGCGCTGCTCGTGGCGACCGCCGCCGCAACGACCGCACCGAGGCTCCGGCTGCCACTGAGGCTCCCGCAGCCGCAGAGGCTGCAGCTCCGGCAGCAGAAGGAGGACAGGCTTAAATGCTTATCCCACGTCGAGTAAAGTTCCGCAAGCAGCACCACCCGGGTCGTTCCGGTCAGGCTACTGGCGGCACCGAGGTCACCTTCGGTGAATGGGGCATCCAGGCTCTGACTCCGGCCTACGTGACCAACCGTCAGATCGAGTCCGCTCGTATCGCCATGACGCGCCACATCAAGCGTGGTGGAAAGGTGTGGATCAACATCTACCCCGACCGTCCGCTGACCAAGAAGCCTGCCGAAACCCGCATGGGTTCCGGTAAGGGTTCCCCCGAGTGGTGGGTCGCCAACGTCAAGCCGGGCCGGGTTCTCTTCGAACTCGCCGGTGTCAATGAAGAGGTAGCTCGCGAGGCCCTGCGCCTGGCAATCCACAAGCTGCCGTTGAAAGCACGCATTGTGCGTCGCGAAGGTGGTGAGTAGACATGGCAGTTGGGTCCAAGGATTTGGCGCCTGCACAGCTTGACGGATTCGACAACGAGCGTCTCGTTGAAGAACTCCGTAAGGCTAAGGAGGAGCTGTTCAACCTCCGTTTCCAGTCCGCCACCGGTCAGCTGGAAAACCATGGCCGTCTTCGTGCTGTAAAGCGCGACATCGCCCGTATCTACACCGTTCTGCGTGAGCGCGAGCTGGGCATTCGCCCGAACGTCGTTGCCGCACCGGTGGTAGAAGCGAAGTCGGATAAGAAGGCCGAAAAGGAAGCCAAGAAGGTCTCCAAGAAGGCTGAGCAGTCCGAGGAGGATGCCAAGTGAGTGACGTCGTAAACAACAACGATGCAGCCATCGTGCGCGGCGAGCGCAAGAAGCTGCGCGGCTACGTGGTCTCGGACAAGATGGACAAGACCATCGTCGTCCAGGTTGAGGACCGCGTAAAGCACGCCCTGTACGGCAAGGTCATCCGCCGTACCTCGAAGGTCAAGGTCCACGATGAGGCGAACACCGCCGGCATCGGCGACCTGGTCCTGATCAGCGAAACCCGGCCGCTCTCCGCGACCAAGCGGTGGCGCCTGGTCGAGATCCTCGAGAAGGCCAAGTAGTCTCTAGCACTGGTTTCCAGCGCTAAAGCACGCGTTGGGCCCGCTGCCGGCAACGGCAGCGGGCCCTTTGTGTGTTTAAGGAGTGAGTGTTTAACAGCACTTTGGGCGGCCTGCAACCTACCAGTGGAATCCGGACATGTCCAACCATGCTAGGATTGTGTGTTGCTGCGCCATTTCCGCCTGACCAATTTTGGTGGTGGCAGTTGGTGCGCAAGACCTCGTAAATTTCCGTGCCACTACAAACTGCCGCACGAGCTCTGGAGCACGCTCCAGTGCATTCCCCCGGGAAAGTGCGGCAAGTGGAGATGGCACGGCAATTTAGGCCCGTTCTGGCAAAATCCAGGCAGGCCGAGAGACATCCCGAACAATCCGTTCCGCAAGGCTTGTCCATAGATGGTTATGGCTAAGAACCGGCGCGACGAACAGGAGAAATAAGTGATTCAGCAGGAGTCGCGGCTTAAGGTCGCCGACAACACGGGGGCCAAGGAAATCTTGACCATCCGCGTTCTCGGTGGATCTGGGCGCCGCTACGCAGGCATCGGTGACGTCATCGTCGCCACCGTCAAGGATGCTATCCCTGGCGGAAACGTCAAGAAGGGTGACGTCGTCAAGGCTGTCATCGTTCGTACCAAGAAGGAACGCCGCCGTGCGGATGGTTCCTACATCAAGTTCGATGAGAACGCAGCAGTGATTCTCAAGAACGACGGGGACCCCCGCGGTACCCGTATCTTCGGCCCGGTTGGCCGCGAGCTTCGTGACAAGAAGTTCATGAAGATCATCTCGTTGGCTCCGGAGGTGCTGTAACTTATGGCAAAGATCAAGAAGGGTGACCTGGTTCAGGTCATCACCGGCGCCAAGGCTGAGCGCGGCGGCGACCGTGGCAAGCAGGGCAAGGTTCTGCGCGTTTTCCCCGAGACCAATCGTGTCCTGGTGGAAGGCATCAACCGCGTTACCAAGCACACCAAGGCCGGCCAGACGGAACGCGGCACCACCACTGGTGGCATCGAGACCGTTGAGGCTCCCATCCACATCTCCAACGTTGCTGTGGTGGACCCGTCCACCAAGAAGCCGACCCGCGTCGGCTACCGCACCGAGACTGTAGAGCGTGACGGCAAGCAGCGCGAAGTTCGCGTCCGCTTCGCCAAGAGCTCCGGGAAGGATCTGTAATGAGTGCTGTAACTGCAGAGAACGCTCCGAAGATCATGCCTCGCCTGAAGGCCCGCTACGCAGCGGAAATCAAGAAGACCCTGCTCGACGAATTCAACTACGAAAACGTCAACCAGGTTCCGCGCCTGGTCAAGGTTGTTGTGAACATGGGTGTTGGAGATGCCGCCAAGGACTCCAAGCTGATCGACGGCGCTGTCCGCGATCTGACCCAGATCACCGGCCAGAAGCCGCAGGTCACGAAGGCCCGCAAGTCCATCGCACAGTTCAAGCTGCGCGAAGGCATGCCGATCGGTTGCCACGCCACGCTGCGTGGAGACCGCATGTGGGAATTCGTGGATCGTCTGGTTTCGCTGGCTCTGCCGCGTATCCGTGACTTCCGTGGCCTCAACGCCCGCCAGTTCGATGGCAACGGCAACTACACCTTCGGTCTGACCGAGCAGGTTATGTTCCACGAGATCGACCAGGATTCCATCGACCGCGTTCGCGGTATGGACATCACTGTCGTCACGACTGCCAAGACCGATGACGAGGGTCGCGCGCTGCTCAAGGCGCTTGGCTTCCCGTTCAAGACCGAAGATTAATTAGCTACGTAATAGGTCCGGCCTCGCCGGAAACCGTTATGAGGAAGGGCTAGAGCCCAATGACCATGACAGATCCTGTCGCAGACATGCTTACGCGTCTGCGCAACGCAAACTCGGCATACCACGATACCGTGACCATGCCGTTCAGCAAGCTCAAGGGCCACGTCGCCGACATCCTCAAGGCTGAGGGTTACATCGCAGCCTGGAAGGTCGAAGACGCTGAGGTCGGCAAGAAGCTGACCATCGACCTGAAGTTCGGCCCGGAGCGCCAGCGTTCCATCGCCGGCATCCGCCGCATCTCCAAGCCCGGTCTGCGCGTTTACGCAAAGTCCACCAACCTGCCGCACGTGCTCGGTGGTCTGGGCATCGCCATTCTGTCGACGTCCTCCGGTCTGCTGACCGACCGTCAGGCCTCCAAGAAGGGCGTGGGTGGGGAAGTCCTCGCCTACGTCTGGTAGTAGGGAAGGGAAAGAAAAATGTCACGTATTGGACGTCTCCCCATCTCTGTGCCTGCCGGCGTTGAGGTCAAGATCGACGGCAATGTTGTCTCGGTAAAGGGCCCCAAGGGCGAGCTGGCGCACACTGTTGCCAGCCCGATCGAGGTTGCACTTGAAGAGAGCACCATCAGCGTTACCCGCCCCAACGACGAGCGCGCTTCGCGTTCGCTCCACGGCCTGACCCGCACCCTGATCTCCAACCTCATCGTTGGTGTGACCACTGGGTACGAGAAGAAGCTGGAAATCGTGGGTACCGGTTACCGTGTACAGGCCAAGGGCTCGGACCTCGAGTTCGCCCTGGGCTACAGCCACCCGGTTGCCATCAAGGCTCCGGAAGGCATCACCCTGACCGTAGAGAGCCCCACCAAGCTTTCTGTTTCGGGTATTGACAAGCAGCAGGTAGGCGAAGTTTCTGCCATCATCCGCAAGCTGCGCAAGCCCGACCCGTACAAGGGCAAGGGCATTCGCTACGCCGGCGAGATCATCCGCCGCAAGGTCGGAAAGGCTGGTAAGTAACCATGGCACTGTCCATTAAAGGCAAGTCCAAGCAGGCCGCACGCGGCCGCCGCCACCTGCGCGTCCGCAAGCGCATCACCGGTACCGCGGTTCGCCCGCGTCTGGTGGTCAACCGCTCTGCACGCCACGTATTCGTTCAGGTCGTTGACGACAGCCAGGGTGTAACCGTGGCTTCGGCCTCGACCCTCGAAGCCGACCTGCGCGCATTTGACGGTGACAAGACCGCCAAGGCCAAGCGCGTTGGCGAGCTCGTTGCCGAGCGCGCAAAGAAGGCCGGAATCGACGCCGTTGTCTTCGACCGCGGTGGCAACCGGTACCACGGCCGCATCGCAGCCGTCGCTGACGGTGCACGCGAAGGTGGTCTGGCACTGTGAGCGAAAACGTTAACAAGGAGAACACTGTGTCTGAAGCAACTGCAGCTGACACCGCAACCACCGAGACGGCAGCTGCTGCAACCGACGACCGCCGCGGCGGCCGCGGTGAGCGCGGCGCCCGCGGCGGCCGTGATGGCGGCCGTGGCGGCCGTGATGGCGGCCGTGGCGGCCGTGACGGTGGCCGCGAGGCCGAGAAGAACCAGTTCGTTGAGCGCGTTGTAAACATCAACCGCGTCGCCAAGGTCGTCAAGGGTGGTCGTCGCTTCAGCTTCACCGCTCTCGTCGTCGTCGGCGATGGCAACGGCATGGTTGGCGTTGGCTACGGCAAGGCCAAGGAAGTTCCCGCGGCCATCGCCAAGGGCGTTGAAGAGGCCAAGAAGTCCTTCTTCAAGGTTCCGCTGGTCGGCACCACGGTTCCCCACCGCGTACAGGGTGAGGCCGCTGCCGGCGTCGTCATGCTGCGTCCGGCTTCCGCCGGTACCGGTGTTATCGCTGGTGGTCCGGTTCGCGCCGTACTGGAATGCGTTGGCGTGCACGATGTGCTCTCCAAGTCCCTCGGTTCCTCGAACGCCATCAACATTGTTCACGCAACGGTTGATGCTCTGAAGCGCCTGGAAGACCCCAACGCAGTTGCAGCCCGCCGTGGCCTGCCGCTGTCCGAGGTTGCCCCGGCTGTGCTGCTGCGCAACATGCAGCAGCAGAAGGCGGGTGCGTAATGTCTACACCTAAGAACATCAAGGCTTCCGACGCGAAGCTGGCTATTACCCAGATCAAGTCCACCATTGGTGGCAAGCAGAACCAGAAGGACACCCTTCGCTCATTGGGTCTGAAGCACATCGGACACACCGTTGTCCGTACGGCTGACGCAGTGACCGTTGGCATGATCAACACGGTTCCGCACCTTGTAAAGGTTGAGGAGGCGAAGTAATCATGGCAACTGAAAAGAAGACTGAAGCAGCTGCTGAGAAGCAGACTGCGCTCAAGGTCCACCACCTGCGTCCCGCTCCGGGTGCCAAGACGGCTAAGACCCGTGTTGGCCGCGGTGAGGGTTCCAAGGGTAAGACGGCTGGCCGCGGTACCAAGGGTACCAAGGCTCGCTACCAGGTAAAGGCTGGCTTTGCCGGCGGCCAGCTGCCGCTGCACATGCGCCTGCCGAAGCTGCGCGGCTTCAAGAACCCGTTCCGGGTCGAGTTCCAGGTTGTAAACCTGGAGAAGCTCAACGAGCTCTTCCCCGAAGGTGGCGTTGTCACCGTGGAGAACCTGGTTGAGAAGGGTGCCGTTCGCAAGAACCAGCCCGTGAAGGTGCTCGGCACCGGCGACATCACCGTCAAGGTTGACGTCACGGTCCACGCTTTCTCCTCCAGCGCTGCTGAGAAGATCGCTGCTGCCGGCGGAAGCACCACGGAACTCTAGAGTTCCTCGGTGTCTTCACCTAGCGACTAGACTCTTGGTGGACGGGATTTCCCGTCCACCAAGGGTCTTTTGCTTTTTCTGACAGATCCCTGATCGTTCCTGCGCACTGGTCACAGTTTCAGTGCGAGGTACGTCACCTATTAGACTCACTCTCTGGGCCTCAATTCCTGACGCCCATCGGAACCACTACATATCAGGAGGACGCTTGCTTACCGCATTTGGCCGCGCCTTTCGCACGCCTGATCTGCGACGCAAGTTGTTGTTCACGCTGGGAATCATCGCCATCTTCCGCCTGGGTGCCTTCATTCCCTCGCCGGGAGTGAACTACCGCAATGTCCAGGCATGCGTGAACGCCGCTGACACGAACCAGGGTATCTACCAGCTGGTGAACCTGTTCAGTGGTGGCGCTTTGCTTCAGGTCTCCATCTTCGCGTTGGGCATCATGCCCTACATCACCGCCAGCATCATCATCCAGCTGCTGCGTGTGGTCATTCCCCGTTTCCAGGAACTCCACCTGGAAGGCGCCCAGGGACAGGGCCAGCTGACGCAGTACACGCGTTACCTGACCATCGCCCTCGGCCTGCTCAACGCCACCACTTTGATCACGCTGGCCCGCTCCGGGCAGCTCCTTGGCGGCTGTGGCGCCTCCGGCACTGCCGGCGCCATCATCCCCAACGACTCCCTGATCACCACAGTCCTGTTGATCATCACCCTGACGGCCGGCACCGGCCTGATCATGTGGATGGGCGAGCTCGTCACCGAAAAGGGTGTCGGCAACGGCATGTCCCTGCTCATCTTCACGGCCATCGCCGCGCAGTTCCCGACCTCCCTGGGCGCCATCATCAAGACCAAGGGCTGGGGCGTCTTCCTGACAGTGCTGCTCATCGGCCTTGTCGTAGTGGCTCTCGTGGTGTTCGTCGAGCAGTCCCAGCGCCGCGTTCCGGTCCAGTACGCCAAGCGCATGGTGGGCCGCCGCACGATGGGTGGCACCAGCACATACATCCCGATCAAGGTCAACATGGCCGGCGTGATTCCTGTGATCTTCGCCTCATCCATGCTGTACCTGCCCGCCCTGTTGGCACAGTTCGCCACCCCCACCGACGGCAGCCCGATTCCGGGCTGGGTCCAGTGGATTACAGCGAATCTGACCAAGGGCGACCACCCCATCTACATGACGCTGTACTTCGTGATGATTGTGTTCTTTACGTACTTCTATGTCGCCATTACTTTCAACCCTGAGGAAGTATCTGACAACATGAAGAAGTACGGCGGGTTCATCCCGGGTATCCGTGCCGGCAAGCCGACGGCGGATTACCTCCAGTACGTTATTTCGCGCATCACACTGCCCGGAGCCTTCTACCTTGGTTTCGTGGCGTTGATTCCGTTGATTGCCCTGGTGCTCATCCAGGCCAACCAGAACTTCCCGTTCGGCGGCACCTCGCTGCTGATCGTGGTCGGCGTCGGGTTGGAGACGGTCAAGCAGATTGATGCGCAGCTCCAACAGCGCCACTACGAAGGGTTATTGCGATGACGAGAATGCTGATTATTGGTCCGCCTGGATCGGGCAAGGGCACGCAGGCGGAGCGGATCTCCGAGCGCCTCGGCGTCGTAGCCATCTCCACCGGTGACATCTTCCGCGCCAACGTCAAGGGCGAGACCCCGCTGGGCATCGAAGCGAAGAAGTACATCGACAACGGCGACTTCGTGCCGGACTCGGTCACCAACAAGATGGTCCGCGACCGTCTCCAGGAGGGCGACGTCGAGGACGGCTTCCTCCTGGACGGCTACCCGCGCACCACCGCGCAGGTGGACGAGCTCGATGACATCCTGGCCTCGACCGATTCCAAGCTGGACGTCGTCGTGCAGTTGACGGCCGACGACGAGGAACTGGTGGCACGCCTGCTGGGCCGCGCGATCGAGACCGGCCGCAGCGATGACAACGAAGCTGTCATCCGCCACCGTCTGGACCTGTACCACGAGCAGACCGAAGCCGTGGTGGCGCGCTATGCCGAGCGCGGCATCCTCAGCCGTGTCGATGGCATCGGTGCCATCGATGAGGTCACTGACCGCGTGATGAACGCGATCAGCCAGGCCCAGGGCGCCTAGGCTGCCTTCCACCGCATGATCTCGACAGGGCTCCTTCCCGCTGGGGAGGAGCCCTGTTTTTTGCCTCTGCAGCACCCTGCACCGCCAGCGTGCGGCCAACCAGTTTGATTGAAGGGACACCGTCATGGCATTTGGCCAGCCACGGATTGAATACAAGACCACAGCGCAAATGCGCACCATGCACCAGGCCGGGCTCATCCTTGACGATGCCCTGGGCCAGGTGCTCGCGGCGGCCTCGCCAGGTGTCACGACCGGTGAGCTGGACGCCGTCTTCGCCGCCGCGCTGAAGGCCGCCGGTGCCACCTCCAACTTCCTGGGCTACCACGGCTACCCCGGCACCATCTGCACCTCGATGAATGAGGAAGTGGTGCACGGCATTCCGGGCTCCCGCGTCCTTGCGGCCGGAGACGTGCTCTCCGTCGACGGCGGCGCCGTGGTTGATGGCTGGCACTCGGACTCGGCACGGACCACCATTGTGGGTGGGCCGGGCGCCGAGGACCCGGCGGACCGCCGCCTGAGCGACATCACCGAGGAATCAATGTGGCGGGGCATCGCCGCCATGGCCACGGGGAAGTTTGTCGGTGACATCGGCTGTGCCATCGATGACTACGTCAGCGCCCAGCCGGGCAAGCGTCTGGGCATTCTTGAGGACTACGTGGGCCACGGCATCGGCACCGAGATGCACATGGCCCCGGATGTGCTCAACTACCGGTCGAAGCACCGCGGCCCCAAGCTGCGTCCGGGCCTGTGCCTGGCCATCGAGCCGATGCTGGTCCGCGGCGGTCTGGAAACGGCCACACTGGCCGATGACTGGACAGTTGTCACCACAGACCGCGCCCGCGCGGCGCACTGGGAGCATTCGGTGGCCGTGCACGACGGCGGCATCTGGGTTCTGACTGCTGCCGACGGCGGTGCCGCCAGGCTCGCGCCGCTGGGCGTCACGCCCGTTCCGCTGGGCTAGAACCCGGCTGCGCCCCCGCACCGAAGCGCCCCACACTGCCCAGCTGCAGTGTGGGGCGCTTTCTTGTGCCGGCGGCAGGCCCGGCCGCCACGTCCCACGCCGACAGCTCCGGGCCCAGCGGCAGCCGGGGTATTCCGCACATGGCACGGCGCCGGATAGATTTGATGCGTTCCGCCCCTTTGGCGCCGTGCCGTTGTGGTGTGGGCGCCGGGGTGCCCGCAGGTCCCCGGACAACGACGACGGGCGGGTGCGGCTGATGGGCAGCGAGTGGGGTTCCCTTACGGATGTACCGGGCATCAAGGTCGGCCAGGTGGAACGGATCGGCGATGGCTGGCTGAGCGGCGTCACTGTCGTGCTGCCGCCACCGGGGACGATCGGCGGCGTCGACGTGCGCGGCGGCGGTCCGGGCACCCATGAAACGGATGCACTGTCGCCCACCACCCTGGTGCCCACCGTCGACGCCGTCGTCCTCACCGGTGGCAGCGCCTATGGGCTGGCCGCGGCGGGAGGCACCCAGCGCTGGTGCGAGGAACAGGGGAGGGGATTTCCCGTTCCTGGCGGCGTGGTCCCCATCGTACCGGCGGCAGCGATCTTCGACCTCGGACGGGGAGGAGACTTTGCCGCCCGCCCCGGCGACGCGATGGGCTACGCTGCTGCGGCCGCGGCGGGTGGCAGCGGCGACGGCGCCGCCGTCGGACGCGGGAATGTGGGGGCGGGCACCGGGGCGGCCATTGGCGCCGGTGCGTTCAAGGGCGGCGTAGGGACCGCCTCGCTGCGGCTCAGCGGCCCGAACTCCTCCGTCGTCGTGGCAGCTCTGGCCGTGGTGAACGCCGCGGGGCTGCCCTGGGCCGGCCCCGGCCCAGCGGCCGGCCGGACCGCAGCGCCGCGGGACATGTTTGGCGGCGCGGGGGAGGGGTTGAATACGACGCTGGCCGTGGTGGCGGTCAATGCGGTGCTGACGCCCGCCGAAGCCACCCGGACCGCAACGGCGGCCCACGCCGGGATGGCGCGGGCGCTCAATCCGGTCCACACGCTGGCCGACGGCGACACCATCTTCGTGCTGGCCACGGGTGCAATGGCGCTGGATGCCTCGGCGCACGGGCCGGTCGCGGCCATGATCGAACTGCAGAGCGCGGCTGCGGAGGTGCTCCGGCTGGCAATCGCCGACGGCGTGGCCAGCGCCACCGCCGTCGACACACCCTCGGGCAGGCTCGAACCCTTTGCCCCCCAGGGCACATTCGAACCCTAGAGGATACAGCACTCCGCCCGGCTGCAGCGCCCGCGATTTAACTTAATCGGCGCTGTGCCGTAGAGTTGGTTGTTGGTTGTCTGTGCCCAGGCGCATCTACGTGCTCTTCACAGCCGGTCTGCTTGCAGATCGGATGTGTTGAAGTGTGTTGAATGTCCGCCCGGTGCCCGCATGGCCACCAAAAATCAGTAGTAAATCGTAGCTGTCAGCATGCGTTTCCGACATGGATCCGCACCGGTGGCGGCCGAACAAAAGTTAGCGGAGGATATGGCCAAGAAAGACGGGGTCATTGAGATCGAGGGCGTTGTGACCGAGGCTCTGCCCAATGCGATGTTTCGCGTTGAGCTGACCAACAAGCACATCGTTCTTGCCCATATCTCAGGAAAAATGCGCCAGCACTACATTCGTATCCTTCCTGAGGACCGAGTAGTGGTGGAGCTAAGCCCTTACGACCTCACCCGTGGTCGTATTGTCTACCGCTACAAATAACCCAACTGCAAAACACGCAAAGGAACGCCATGAAGGTTAAGCCGAGCGTCAAGCAGATCTGCGATAAGTGCAAGGTGATTCGCCGCAACGGTCGAGTCATGGTGATCTGCGAGAACCCGCGCCACAAGCAGCGTCAGGGCTAATTTCCTCTCTCTGAGGAAACCCCGGGCATCTGCTCACGTCAGTAATTAAAGGCAGCACAAGCTGGGAGTACGACGGAAGAAATTCCGC
This sequence comes from Arthrobacter sp. 35W, assembly GCF_000482545.1. Taxonomy (GTDB): domain Bacteria; phylum Actinomycetota; class Actinomycetes; order Actinomycetales; family Micrococcaceae; genus Specibacter. The sequence continues at coordinate 226,228 of NZ_KI519455.1, read as the reverse complement.
AACGGCCCAGCGGACCCCTGGTCGGAGGCCAGGGCCACACGGATTGTGTGGGTGTACTGCCTACGACCTCCGGTTTACACAAGGAGCAAGCCACTATGGCACGTCTCGCTGGCGTAGACCTTCCCCGCGAAAAGCGGTTGGAAGTAGCGCTTACATACATCTACGGCGTGGGCAAGACCCGTGCACACGAAGTCCTGGCCGACACGGGGATCTCCCCGGACGTCCGCGTCAAGGACCTCACGGACGCTGAACTGGTTCAGCTGCGTGACTACATCGAGGGTAACTACAAGGTTGAGGGTGACCTTCGCCGCGAGGTTGCAGCCGACATCCGCCGCAAGGTCGAGATCGGCAGCTACCAGGGTATCCGCCACCGTCGTGGCATGCCCGTACACGGCCAGCGCACCAAGACCAACGCTCGCACCCGCAAGGGCCCGAAGCGCACGGTTGCTGGCAAGAAGAAGGCCGGCCGTTAATCCCCACTTGCTTCCTAAAACCGCTGGCGCGGTTTCAGGAAACCTGGCAAGTGTGGGCCCAGCGCCCCGCAACCCAAAAAACTTTCTGTAGGAGAAAAAATGCCCCCGAAGACTCGTGGAGCGGTTCGTAAGCCGCGTCGCAAGGATAAGAAGAATATCGCGCTTGGCCAGGCGCACATCAAGAGCACCTTTAACAACACCATCGTGTCCATCACGGACCCCAGTGGTGCAGTCATCTCGTGGGCATCTGCCGGCGAGGTTGGCTTCAAGGGCTCACGCAAGTCCACTCCCTTCGCTGCCCAGATGGCTGCCGAGGCCGCTGCAAAGCGCGCCCAGGAGCACGGCCTGCGCAAGGTTGACGTGTTTGTAAAGGGTCCGGGTTCCGGACGCGAGACGGCCATCCGTTCGCTGCAGGCTGCTGGTCTTGAGGTTGGCTCCATTCAGGATGTCACCCCCAGCGCCCACAACGGCTGCCGTCCCCCGAAGCGCCGCCGCGTCTAACGCCTAACGCTGTGTGAGTTGGCCTTCCCGTCCGCGGGTCCGAATTCGTTTCGGTCCGCACGGGAGGGCCAACTTAACAGGCGTTAAGTTCTAGACCGCCATTTCCACTACCTGTGTTGCGTCATATAGCGGATGCTCGCTGAAAGGAAAACCAAGTGCTCATTGCACAGCGCCCCACCCTGTCTGAAGAAGTAGTCTCCGAAAACCGCTCCCGGTTCGTCATTGAGCCGCTGGAGCCCGGCTTCGGTTACACCTTGGGCAACTCCCTCCGTCGGACCCTGTTGTCCTCCATCCCCGGCGCGGCTGTCACCAGCATCCGGATCGATGGCGTGCTGCACGAGTTCACCACGGTTCCCGGTATCAAGGAAGATGTCACTGAGATCATCCTGAACATCAAGAACCTCTCGGTGTCCTCCGAGCACGACGAGCCCGTCGTGGCCTACCTGCGCAAGCAGGGCCCCGGCGTCGTCACCGCTGCGGACATTGCTCCGCCGGCCGGTGTGGAGTTCCACAACCCGGATCTGCACATTGCCACGCTGAACTCGAAGGGCAAGTTCGAACTCGAACTGACCATCGAGCGCGGCCGCGGCTACGTTTCCGCTGCCCAGAACAAGTCCGGCGACCAGGAGATCGGCCGCATCCCGGTCGACTCCATCTACTCGCCGGTTTTGAAGGTGACCTTCCGCGTGGAAGCCACCCGTGTTGAGCAGCGCACCGACTTCGACCGCCTGGTGGTTGACGTGGAGACCAAGCAGGCCATCGCCCCGCGCGATGCCATTGCCTCCGCCGGCACCACCTTGGTTGAGCTGTTCGGCCTGGCCCGCGAGCTGAACACCGCTGCCGAAGGCATCGAGATCGGCCCGTCCCCGACGGACGCCGCTCTGGCTGCCGACATGGCCCTGCCGATCGAGGATCTGGACCTCACCGTCCGTTCCTACAACTGCCTCAAGCGTGAGGGCATCCACTCCGTGGGTGAACTCGTTGCTCGCTCCGAGGCTGACCTGATGGACATCCGCAACTTCGGTGCCAAGTCCATCGACGAGGTCAAGGCGAAGCTCGTCGAGCTCGGTCTTTCCCTGAAGGATTCCCCTCCAGGATTCGATCTCGCAGCACGCGCCGCAGCCATTGATGAGAACGACGACGCCTTCGGCGACGACGAACTCTAAAGACGAACAACTTACTTCGGCCCAGCGGAAGGACCCGGATTCCGGGCTCCCTCCACTAGGCCAACACTTGAGGAGATAACACCATGCCTACCCCCACTAAGGGTCCGCGCCTCGGAGGCAGCCCGGCGCACCAGCGTCTCATGCTGGCCAACCTGGCTGCAGCCCTGTTCGAGCACAAGCGCATCACCACCACGGTGACCAAGGCCAAGCGCCTGAGCCCGTACGCCGAGCGTCTGGTCACCTTCGCCAAGCGCGGAGACCTGGCTTCCCGCCGTCGTGTCCTCGGCCTGATCGCCGACAAGGGCGTCGTCCACGAGCTGTTCACCGACATTGCCAAGGCAGTGGAGAACCGCGACGGTGGCTACACCCGCATCACCAAGATTGGCAACCGCAAGGGCGACAACGCTCCCATGGCCGTCATCGAACTGGTTCTGGAGCCGGTCAGCGCCAAGCAGGCCGTTGTGAAGGAAGCCACCGCTGCTGCTGCAAAGGCTGCTCCCGTTGAGGAAGCTCCCGTTGTTGTAGAGGCCGAAGAGACCGCAGCCGTTGAGGCCGAGGTTGTCGAAGCCGAAGCCGCAGAGGTCGAAGACACCAAGGAAGCAAAGTAACTTTGCGCCATTGGCAGTGAGTGCCGCCTACCAAGTAACGTAGAGGCATGAGCTCGCAGAAACCCGTCATACCCCGAGAGGGGGATGGCGGGTTTCTTCGCATCCGCCTCGATCTTGCCTACGACGGCGGGCCGTTCAGCGGATGGGCCGTGCAGCCGGGCCGGCGCACCGTCCAGGGCGTCCTGGAGGAGGCGTTGGCGCTGATGCTGCGCCGCCCCTTCCGCGTGAACGTCGCGGGGCGCACCGACGCCGGCGTGCATGCCCGCGGCCAGGTGGTGCACCTGGACCTGAGTCCCGAGGAGTGGGACGGCATCCGCCGCGGACACGACATGGATCCGGCCGAGGCGCTGCTGCGCCGCCTGCGCGGCGCCCTGAACCGGTGCCTGGGCGACCTCCACGGGGCCATCGAGGTCCACAGGGTGTCCGTGGCCCCGGAGGGCTTCGACGCCCGCTTCTCGGCCATGTGGCGCCGCTACAGCTACCGGATCGCCGACGCCAACACCCGGTGGGATCCACTGACCCGCCACAGCACCCTGTGGCACAAGGCGCCCCTCGACGTGGAACTGATGAATGCCGAAGCACAGTCCGTGCTGGGGGTGCAGGACTTCCGGGCCTTTGCCAAGCCCCGCGAGGGTGCCACCACCATCCGCGAACTCCAGCGATTCACCTTCAGCCGGGGGGACAACGGCATCATCACCGTTGACATCCAAGCCGACGCCTTCTGCCACAACATGGTGCGTGCCCTGACCGGCGGCGCCATGCGCGTCGGAGAGGGGCTCGAGCCCCCGGGGTGGATGCGCCTGCGCCTGGGCGTGGGGGAGCGGGACGCCAAATCCATCCTGGCCGGACCCCATGCACTGGTGCTGGAGGAGGTCCGCTACCCGGCCGACGCCGGCATGGGTGCCAGGGCCGATCTGACCCGCGCCAGACGCGAGTAGCTGGGCACTTTTTTGCCAAACCGCCCCCCTGTGTTAAAGGCCGCTTTGACCAATGGTGCCCGAACCGGCTATTGTTGGTAGTCGTTGTGCGTGTCCTTTCTCGATAATCCACGCCCGCTGAAGGTCCGGTTGCAGGACCATGGATTCGGCCGGGTGCCATCGGGACGATTATGGATAACTGGTGGTAGAGCCCTCACCTCTGTTCCGGTAACGCATAGATAGCAGGCGTAACCATTCTGTGACGCCCCCTAAGAACAAGAAACGAAGGCAGAAACCGTGCGTACGTACACCCCGAAGCCCGGCGACATCAACCGCCAGTGGCACGTCATTGACGCCACCGACGTTGTCCTCGGCCGTCTTGCAAGCCAGACCGCAATCCTGCTGCGCGGAAAGCACAAGCCGACCTTTGCATCCCACATGGACATGGGCGACTTTGTCATCATCATCAACGCCGAGAAGGTTGCCCTGACCGGCGCCAAGCTCGAGCAGAAGCGCGCATACCGCCACTCGGGCTACCCGGGCGGTCTCTCCAGCGTGAACTACGCAGAACTGCTGGAGTCCAACCCGGTCCGCGCCGTCGAGAAGGCCATCCGTGGCATGCTCCCGAAGAACTCCCTTGCCGCACAGCAGATCGGCAAGTTGAAGGTCTACCGGGGTGCATCGCACCCCCACGCTGCACAGCAGCCGAAGACCTTCGAAATCACCCAGGTCGCCCAGTAGTCCTGGCCACCAACCCAAATATTTATCAAGGAGAATCGTGGCTCAGAACACTGAAGAGCTGAACACCGAGGCCGTCGTGGCTGAGGAAGAAGTACTGACCAGCTACACCTCGGAGTCCGCTCCGGCCGGTGACGCTGCCCCCAAGAAGGAGCGCCCGGCCCTGACGGTTGCCGGCGCAGCCGTTGGCCGCCGCAAGCAGGCCATCGCCCGCGTTCGCGTCGTTCCGGGTTCCGGCAAGTGGATCGTCAACGGCCGCGAGCTGTCCGACTACTTCCCGAACAAGCTGCACCAGCAGGAAGTCAACGAGCCCTTCCGCATCCTGGATCTGGATGGCGCCTACGACGTCATCGCCCGCATCCACGGTGGTGGCCCCTCCGGCCAGGCCGGCGCACTGCGTCTGGGCGTTGCTCGTTCCTTGAACGAGATCGACACCGAGAACAACCGCGCGACCCTGAAGAAGGCCGGCTTCCTGACTCGTGACGCCCGCGTCATCGAGCGCAAGAAGGCTGGTCTCAAGAAGGCCCGCAAGGCACCCCAGTACTCCAAGCGCTAAATCTGCGCTTTCCCCAACGGCGATCGCTGGCGCGATTGCCGTTGGGGCCACTCAGCGATATTTAGCGCTTGGCTCCACAAGCGCTTGGATCGCTGGCCAAAAAGGCCGGTCGCTTTTGCGACAGGCCTTTTTGGCGTTTAAGGGGCGGCGCGCCGTGGTGCGCGGGGTTTGCTGGCAACTTTGCGCAGAAGCTGTTCTGCGCAAAGTTGGGCGGAAACTCCGTGCAGAACGGCACCTCCGGCGGCTCCGGTGGACGTGCCGCGGCCCCGCTTGGGGGCCGGGGAGGCGCCCGTGCCCTAAACTGGGGAGGATGTCTAGACTATTTGGAACCGACGGTGTCCGCGGGCTGGCCAACGGTCTGCTGACCGCCGAGCTTGCCCTTTCCCTCGCACAGGCTGCCGCCGTCGTGCTGGGCCACGAGCAGATGGCGGAGGGCAAACGCCCGCGCGCCGTGATTGCCCGCGACCCGCGCGCCAGCGGTGAGTTCATCGGTGCTGCCGTTGAAGCGGGTCTGGCCAGCGCCGGCGTGGACGTCTACGACGCCGGTGTGCTGCCCACACCGGCCGCAGCCTTCCTGATCGCCGATCTGGGCGCAGACTTTGGCGTGATGATTTCCGCCTCGCACAACCCCGCACCCGACAACGGCATCAAGTTCTTCGCCCGCGGCGGGCACAAGCTTGCCGATGAGGTCGAGGACGCCATCGAGGCGCAGCTGGCCAATGAAGTCTTCCGCCCGGTCGGCATCGACGTCGGCCGCATTGCCCGCTTCGCCGACGCCGAGGACCGCTACATCGTCCACCTGCTTTCGACGCTGCCCAACCGCCTGGATGGCGTGAAGGTGGTGCTCGACTGCGCGCACGGTGCGGCCAGCGGCTGCTCGCCCCATGTCTTCGCCGACGCCGGCGCCCAGGTTGTGGTCATTGGCGCCGAGCCGGACGGGTTGAACATCAACGACGGCGTGGGTTCCACCCATCTGGAGAAGCTCCAGGCCGCAGTGCTTGAGCATGGTGCCGATCTGGGCATCGCCCACGACGGCGATGCCGACCGCTGCCTGGCCGTTGACCACGAGGGCACCGTCATTGACGGCGACCAGATCATGGCCATCCTGGCTGTTGCGCTGAAGGAATCCGGCGAGCTCAAGGACGATGTCCTGGTGGCGACGGTCATGAGCAACCTCGGCCTGAAGATTGCCCTGCGCAATGCCGGCATCACCATCCGTGAGACGGCCGTCGGCGACCGCTACGTGCTGGAGGAAATGCGACGCGGGGGGTACAGCCTCGGCGGCGAGCAGTCCGGCCATGTGATCTTCTCCGAGTACGCCACCACGGGCGACGGCGTCCTGACAGGGCTCCAGCTGGCAGCCCAGGTGGTCCGCACGGGCAAGACCTTGAAGGAACTGTCCCAGGTCATGTCCAAGCTGCCGCAGCTGATGATCAACGTCCCGGATGTGGACAAGAACCGTGCGTCGTTCGACACGGGCGTTACGGCCGCCGTCGCCGCGGCAGAAGCCGAGCTGGGGGACACGGGACGGGTGCTGCTGCGCCCCTCCGGCACCGAGCCGCTGGTTCGGGTCATGGTGGAGGCCGCCGACATGGAAACGGCCACCCGCATCTGCACCCAGCTGGCCGGCGTCGTCCAGGAACGCCTGGGCCTGCAGCGCTGACAGCAGCAACAGCAGCAACAGCATTAAATGCCGGTGGGCGGGGAATCCTTGAAGGATTCCCCGCCCACCGGCATTTGTGCGGCGTTGGTGCCTTGGTCAGCCCCGGCGCAGAGCGTCGCGGATTTCGGTTAGGAGCACAGTCTGCTCGTCAACCTCCGCAACAATCTCCTCGACGGGACGCCGTGCGGCAGCGCGGGCCTTCATGTGGTTGATGGGGAGCACAATGGCGAAGTACAGGGCAATGGCAACCAGCAGGAAGTTCAGCAGCGCCTGCAGGACGGAGCCCACCGAGAACTCGGCGCCGTTGAGGACAAAATTGCCCACATGGGAAATGTCCGGTTTGCCAAAGATGGCCGCAATCATCGGCGTGATGATGCCTTCAACGAGAGCGGTGACAACGGCACTGAACGCAGCACCGATGATGACACCAACAGCGAGATCAATAGCATTTCCGTGGGATATGAATTCCTTGAATCCTTTGAGCATGCCCCCAAGCTACAGCACGCAGTGGGACAAGAATGCATACATTGGGCAATATTCTGGCGACGTGTCGGACACGATCCCGGGGTCCGAAACTGCGCCTCAACGGTGCTCAGCCGTAGTCCGGCGCCGATCCTGTGCCCAGATATTCTTCGTAGGTTGCGACTGAGCGCTGCACCAGGTCCGTGGCCAGTTCGACGCCCACATAGCGCAGATGCCACGGCTCGGCGTAGTAGCCCGTCACGGGGTGGCTGCCCAGTGGATACCTGACGATGAAGCCATAGCGGTGGCCGTTGGCTGCGGCCCACTGGGCTGCGGCGGTCTGTGCGAAGCAGGGGGAGAGCTGGCAGGATGCCGCGGCCGCGGCATCGCCAATGTCCAAGGTCAGGCCGCTCTGGTGTTCGGAATAGCCGGGGCGGGCCGACTTGGTGTCTGCCTCGGCTACGCCGCCAGCCGCAGCATAGGAGGCGTACAGGCCGGTCTGGACGGCGTAGGAGCGGTAGCTGCTGAGCACCGTCATCGCCACCCCATCGGCCGCGGCATCGGCAAACATGCGGGAGACGGCGGCAGCGGCCTCGGAACGCAGCAGCACCGGTTCGGAACTCGCGGACCGGACATCCGGCGCAACCAGATCGGGCGGAATGAAGTCCAACGGATCCAAGGGATGGTGCTTGTTCACCAGCACCCAGGGACTCAGCGGATCCGTCAGCGAATGCTGGGCGGCCAGGGAGCGCGCGGGTGACTGTGGACCCGGCACCAGCGTGGCGGCCGGAGGCTCTGTGGGCGCTGCGGTGGGCACCGAGGTGGCCGCGGGGGAGGCCGAAGCCGTTGGCTGCGCGGCCGGCGTCGGGAGCCGGCCGAAGAACGGGGTGGATGCAGTGCTCTCTGCCGGCGATGGGCCGGCCTCCGGGGCCGGCTGCTGCGGTGCGCAGGCAGCCAAGGTGCCCAGCAGTGCGGCGGCGGCGACGGCGGCCGCCAATCTGGCCAGTGGGTGCGGACCGGCGCCGCGGCGGTGTGCCATGAACTACGTCTTGCGCAGGAGCATGCGGCGGATGGAGTGGTCGGCCTCTTTGGTCAGCACCAGCTGGGCCCGTCCGCGCGTGGGGATGACGTTTTCGATCAGGTTCGGCTCGTTGATCCGCTTCCAGATGCCCAGTGCCGTCTCCACGGCTTCGACGTCGGAGAGCCCCGCATAGCGCCGGAAGTACGATTCCGGGTTGCTGAATGCACTGGTGCGCAGTGAGCGGAACCTGTCCACGTACCACTGCTCGATGTAGGAGGTCTTGGCATCGACGTAGATGGAAAAGTCGAAGAAGTCGCTGACCGCCAGGCCGGAGCGGCCATCGTGGCGTGGGCGGGCCGGGGCAAGGACATTCAGGCCCTCTACGATGAGGACATCCGGGCGGCGGACCACCACTTCCTTGCCGGGGACGATGTCATAGGTCAGATGCGAGTACCAGGGGGCCCGGACCTCTTCCGCGCCGCCCTTGACCTCGCTGACGAAGCGCAGCAGGGCGCGCTGGTCGTAGGACTCGGGGAAGCCCTTGCGTTCCATCAATCCTCGCCGCGCCAGTTCCGCGTTGGGGTAGAGGAAGCCGTCCGTTGTGACAAGTTCCACATTGGGAGTGTCGGGCCAGCGGCGGAGCATCTCGCGCAGCACGCGTGCCGTTGTGGATTTGCCCACAGCCACCGAGCCGGCGACGCCAATGACGAAGGGGGTCCGCCGCATGCTCTCACCCAGAAAGGTGGTGGTGGCGGCATGCAGCGAGCCGGCCGCGCCCACATAGAGGTTCAGCAGGCGCGAGAGGGGAAGGTAGACCTCGCGGATCTCCTTCATGTTCAGCTTTTCGCCCAGACCCCGCAGCCGGGCAATGTCCTCCTCATTGAGGGGCTGTTCGATGGTGTCGGAAAGCCGGGACCAGGTGGTGCGGTCCAGTTCCACGAAGGGGGAGGCGCCCTCCCCGTTCGCGGACTCGTGTCGTTGCGAAGTCACCCTAGTGATTCTGCCTTGTCAGCGATTGTTCACGAAATAGAGGTGTTTTCCAGCACCAGGCTTTCCCGGAAGGGCCCAAAGACGCTAAGATCCCACATCCTCCCTCTGGTGCGGGCGCTAATCTTGACCCTATGTGTGGAATCGTTGGGTATGTAGGCCGAGTTTCTGAGAATGGCACCGGATCGCTTCACGCGCACGGTGCCCTGGATGTGGTGCTGGAGGGACTGCGCCGGCTGGAGTACCGCGGCTACGACTCCGCGGGCGTGGCGGTGCTGGCCGATCACAGCATCTCCTCCCGGAAGAAGTCCGGAAAGCTGGCCAACCTGCTGGCCGAGCTGGAGGCCAATCCGCTTCCCGAGGCCACCACCGGAATTGGCCACACCCGGTGGGCCACCCACGGCGGTCCGACGGACCAGAACGCCCACCCGCACCTGGCGGACGGTGGACAGCTGGCATTGATCCACAACGGCATCATCGAGAACTTTGCCGAGCTCAAGCACCAGCTGCTGACCAAGGGCTACACCTTTTCCTCCGACACGGACACCGAGGTGGCCGCGGCCCTGCTCGGGGACATCTACCGCACCCTCGTCGACGCCGGCCAGAAGGAGGGCGCGCTGACCCGGGCCATGGAAATGGCCTGCCAGAAGCTGGAAGGCGCCTTCACCCTGCTGGCCATCCACGCCGACGTCCCCGGCGTCGTGGTGGCGGCACGCCGCAACTCGCCGCTCGTGGTGGGCCTGGGCGAGGGGGAGAACTTCCTCGGCTCCGACGTCTCCGGTTTCATCGACTACACCCGCCGCGCCGTGGAACTGGGCCAGGACCAGATCGTCACCATCACCCCTGACTCCGTGGAGATCACCGACTTCCACGGGCTGCCCGCACAGGGCAAGGAATACCTGGTGGACTGGGACGCCGCTGCCGCAGAAAAGGGCGGCTACCCCTCCTTCATGGAGAAGGAGATCAACGACCAGCCCGACGCCGTCGCGCAGACCCTGCTGGGCCGCTCCGATGAGCACGGCCTGCTGACCCTGAACGAGCTGCGCATCGACGCGGAACTGCTCAAGAGCGTGGACAAGATCATTGTGCTGGCCTGCGGAACCTCCGCCTATGCCGGCCAGGTGGCCAAATATGCCATCGAGCGCTGGTGCCGGATCCCCACGGAGGTGGAGCTCTCGCACGAGTTCCGCTACCGGGATCCGATTGTCACCGACACCACGCTGATCGTCTCCATCTCCCAGTCGGGGGAAACCATGGACACCCTGATGGCCGTCCGCTACGCCCGCGAACAGGGCGCCAAGACGGTGGCCATCTGCAATACGAACGGCTCCACCATTCCGCGCGAATCCGACGCCGTGCTCTACACGCACGCCGGCCCCGAAATCGCCGTCGCCTCCACCAAGGCCTTCCTGGCCCAGATCACAGCGGCCTACCTGCTGGGCCTGTATTTGGCACAGCTGCGCGGCAACCTCTTCCAGGGCGAGATCAAGGACATCCTGGCCGATCTGGCCAAGATGCCGGCAAAGATCCAGCAGATCCTGGACCACTCGGGGGAGATCAAGGAACTGGCCCGCTCCATGGCCGACACCAGGAGCGTGCTGTTCCTGGGCCGCCACGTGGGGTTCCCGGTGGCGATGGAAGGCGCGCTCAAGCTCAAGGAGCTGGCCTACATCCACGCCGAGGGCTTCGCCGCCGGCGAGCTCAAGCACGGCCCGATTGCCCTGATCGAGGAGGGCCAGCCGGTGTTCGTGGTGGTTCCGTCCCCGCGCGGACGCGATTCGCTGCACGCCAAGGTGGTCTCCAACATCCAGGAGATCCGCGCCCGCGGCGCCAAGACCATTGTCATTGCCGAAGAGGGCGACGAAGCGGTCAGGGCCTATGCCGAGCACGTCTTCTACATCCCGCAGACGACGCCGCTGCTGGCGCCGCTGCTGACCACGGTGCCGCTGCAGCTCTTTGCCTGTGAGCTGGCCACGGCCAAGGGCTATGACGTGGACCAGCCGCGCAATCTGGCCAAGTCCGTCACCGTCGAGTAGCGGACCACCAAGCACAAGACCGGAAGCCGCGGTGCCGCCCCACAGGGGAGGCGCCGCGGCTTCCGGCGTTGGGGCACCTCGAGCACTAGCGCCGTCGCGCTCTCCCCAACGTCGCTTCGCTCCGTTGGGGCCCCTCGAGCACTAGCGCCGTCGCGCTCTCCCCAACGTCGCTTCGCTCCGTTGGGGCCCCTCGAGCACTAGCGCCGTCGCGCTCTCCCCAACGTCGCTTCGCTCCGTCGGGGCCCCTCGAGCACTAGGCTGGGGATCATGATTATTGGCATCGGTGTGGACGTGGTGGACATTGAGCGTTTTGGCGGCCAGCTGGAGCGCACCCCTGGGTTGCGGGACAGATTGTTTGTGCCGGCCGAACGAAACCTGAACACCAGATCCCTCGCGGCACGGTTCGCCGCCAAGGAATCGGTGGCGAAGGCTCTTGGCGCACCTGCAGGCATGAACTGGCAGGACTGCTGGATCGGTCTGGACGAGCACGGTCCCACCATCCAGGTGAAGGGCACCGTGGCGGCCGTGGCCAAGGCCAAGGGCGTCAAGCGCTGGCACGTGTCCATGAGCCACGATGGCGGCATCTCCACCGCCATGGTGATCGCCGAGGGCTAGATGCTCGCCGCCTACACGGGAACCGACGTCCGAGCCGCCGAGGCGCCCCTGCTGGCGGCCGGCCGCGGTGGTGAGCTCATGGCCCGCGCGGCCCATGGTCTGGCCGTGGAAGTGGCGCGGATGCTGCGGGCGCGCCGCGGGCGCGTGTACGGCTCGCGCGTGGCCATCCTGGCCGGTGCCGGAAACAACGGCGGAGACGCCCTGTACGCGGGCGCCGAGCTGGCTGCCCGGGGCGCGCGTGTGGTGGCGCTGCTGGCCACCGCGCGGATCCATGAGGCGGCGTTGGCCGCGTTCCATGCTGCCGGGGGCCGGAGCCTGCCGTTGGAGGCAGGCCCGGCGGTTGGTGCCGGCGGCGGGCCGTCATCCGGTGCATCGTCCGCCATTCTTGGGGAGTTTCTGGCGGAGGCCGCCGCTGCCGATGTGCTGCTTGACGGTCTGCTGGGCACCGGCGGCCGTGGACCGCTGCGCGGCCCTGCGGCCATCGTGGTGCATGCCCTCGCGGGGATGCCGGGCCCCATGGTGGTGGCGGTTGACCTGCCCAGCGGCCTCGACGCCGACACCGGCCACTGCACCTCCGAGGTACTGCGGGCCGATGCCACTGTGACCTTTGGCGCCGCCAAGGCTGGGCTGCTCCTGCCGCCCGGCGAGGGCCATGCCGGGCGGATCCACGTCGTGGACATCGGCCTGGCGCCATGGCTTGAAATCCCCGCCGTGCGCCGGCTGGAAGCCGGGGATCTGGCGCTTCTGCTGCCCTCGCCCACCCGGGACAGCCACAAGTACCGCCGCGGCGTGCTGGGGATCGCGGCGGGATCCAAGCGCTATCCCGGTGCCGCCGTGCTCAGCACCGGCGCAGCGGTTGCGTGCGGGGCGGGCATGGTGCGCTTCCTTGGTCCGGAACCGGTGGCACGGCTCATCCATGCCGCCCATCCGGAGGTGGTGGTTGGAAGTGGGTCCGTGGCGGAGAACCACGTGCAGGCCTGGCTGGTCGGGCCGGGGATCGACGGCGGCATGGACGGCGGCGAAGACCAGGCACAGCATGCCCGCGATGCCATGGCCAGCTCGCTGCCCACAGTGGTGGATGCCTCGGCGCTGCCCTTGGTGGAAACGGGGCTGTGGCCCGGCGTCATCCTGACGCCCCATGCCGGTGAGCTGGCCGCATTGCTGTCCCGCCTGGACGGGGAAACCACCCGGACCGCGGTGGAAGCCGACCCGCACGGTTGTGCCACCAAAGCCGCGGCGCTGACCGGCGCCACAGTGCTGCTGAAAGGTGCCACGACCATCGTGGCTGCACCGGACGGAACAGTGTTCAGCCAGGCCGACGGGACGCCATGGCTGGCGACGGCGGGCAGCGGGGACGTGCTGGCCGGCATCCTCGGTGCGCTGGCGGCGGCGCTGGCGGACGACGTCGAACGCTTCTCCCGCCTGGGCATCCCGGCAGGCGGGAAGTGGGCGGCCATCGCCGCCATGGCGGCCAGCCTGCACGGCCGGGCGGCCGCGGCGGTTGGCGGTCCGCTGCATGCCGGGGCGCTGTCCGGGGTCCTGCCGGCCGTCTGGCGGTCGCTGGCGGGCGGCTGACGGCCGACACTATCCGACTTAGTCCAAGAGCACCGTCGTGGAGGTGGCAGGATGAAGACATGACCTACCACGCCGCGGAAAACCGCTACGAAAACATGCCCTACAGACGCGTTGGCCGCAGTGGACTCAAGCTCCCCGCCATCTCCCTGGGTCTGTGGCACAACTTTGGCGATGACAAGCGCTTCGACGAGCAGCGCGACATCCTGCGCCGTGCCTTCGACCTGGGCGTCACGCACTTCGACCTGGCCAACAACTACGGCCCGCCGGACGGTTCCGCCGAGACGAACTTTGGCCGCCACCTCAAGGACGACTTCGCTCCGTACCGCGATGAGCTCGTCATCTCCACCAAGGCCGGCTATTACATGTGGCCTGGCCCGTACGGCGAGTGGGGCTCCCGCAAGAACCTGCTGGCTTCCCTGGACCAGTCCCTGGGCCGGATGGGCCTGGACTACGTGGACATCTTCTACAGCCACCGCCCGGACCCGGAGACTCCGCTGGAGGAGACCATGGGGGCTCTGGACTACGCAGTGCGCTCGGGCAAGGCCCTCTACGCCGGCATTTCCTCCTACACGCCCGAGCAGACCATCGAGGCGGCCCGGATCCTGAAGGAACTGGGCACCCCGCTGCTGATCCACCAGCCGTCCTACTCGATGCTGAACCGCTGGACCGAGAACGGCACGCCCAACCTCTACGAGGCGCTGGAAAGCGTTGGCGCCGGTTCCATCGCGTTCTCGCCGCTGTCGCAGGGCCTGCTGACCGACAGGTACCTCAAGGGCGTGCCGGCTGATTCGCGGGCGGCCAAGGCCCGCTTCCTCTCCGACTCCAACCTCACCGAGGAAACCATGGAGCGCGTGCACGGGCTGAACAGCATTGCCGCGGGCCGCGGCCAGTCGCTGGCACAGATGGCCATCGCCTGGATCCTCCGCGACCAGCCCAAGGGGACTCCCGTCACCTCTGCTCTGGTGGGGGCCTCCAGCGTGGCGCAGCTGGAAAACAACCTGGCCGCTCTGGACAACCTGGCCTTCAGCAGCGAGGAATTGACGGCGATCGACCAGTTCGCCGTCGAATCAGACATCAATCTCTGGGGCAAGTAGATAACCCGTTCCTCTTGACGGATGAACGCAACAGTGCTCGGGGAACAAATCCACCCCGGGCACTGTTGGCTAGAATGAAGAGGGCGCCAATCGGGCGCCAGGTCCGGAAGCGCGCCGCTGACTGCGGCGAACTGCGGTAAGACACCACATTGAATGCTGGCCGGGCCCTTGTGCAGATTTAGAAGGAGTTCCGTGTCCAATCATCCTATTCGGGTTGCCATTGTTGGAGTGGGGAACTGTGCCGCATCGCTGGTACAGGGCGTCACGTACTACCAGAATGCAGACCCGCAGGCCACGGTGCCCGGACTCATGCATGTCGAGTTTGGCAAGTACCACGTCAATGACGTGACGTTTGCTGCCGCGTTCGACGTGGACAGCAAGAAGGTGGGCCTGGATCTCTCGGACGCCATCGGCGCCAGCGAGAACAACACCATCAAGATTGCCGACGTCGCGAATCTGGGCGTCACCGTCCAGCGCGGGCACACCCTTGACGGACTGGGCAAGTACTACCGCGAGACCATCGTGGAGTCCGACGCCGAGCCCGTCGACATCGTTGCCGCCCTGCGTGAAGCCGCCGTCGACGTGATGGTCTGCTACCTCCCCGTCGGTTCCGAGGACGCCGCCAAGTTCTACGCCCAGGCGGCCATCGACGCCGGCGTTGGCTTCGTCAACGCTCTGCCGGTCTTCATCGCCGGCACCAAGGAGTGGGCCGACAAGTTCACCGCCGCCGGTGTTCCCATCGTGGGCGATGACATCAAGAGCCAGATCGGTGCCACCATCACGCACCGCGTCATGGCGAAGCTCTTCGAAGACCGCGGTGTGACGCTGGACCGTACGTACCAGCTCAACGTCGGCGGCAACATGGACTTCAAGAACATGCTGGAGCGCGACCGCCTGGAATCCAAGAAGATCTCCAAGACCCAGGCCGTCACCTCCAACGTCGAGGCCGAGCTGCACGCCGACGACGTCCACATCGGCCCGAGCGACTACGTGGCCTGGCTGGACGACCGCAAGTGGGCCTTCGTGCGCCTTGAGGGCCGCAACTTCGGCGATGCCCCGGTGTCCCTGGAGTACAAGCTGGAGGTCTGGGATTCCCCCAACTCCGCCGGTGTCATCATCGACGCCATCCGTGCGGCCAAGATCGCCATGGACCGCGGCGTGGGCGGCCCCATCCTGTCCGCCTCCAGCTACTTCATGAAGTCCCCGCCGGAGCAGTACAACGATGACATCGCCAAGGAAAAGGTCGAGGCCTTCATCCGCGGCGACATCGAGCGCTAGGAACAGGCGCTGAAGAAGAATTCCGCTAAAGGGCTGGGCCCCTGCCAATTGGCAGGGGCCCAGCCCTTTTTGCACGTCCGGTGCAGCTACTTGATGGAGCCGCGCATGACGCCGGAGATGACCCAGCGCTGGGCGAACAGGTACACGAGCAGCAACGGCGCCAGGGCCATCAGGTACGAGGCGAATGCCGTCGCGTAGTCCGTGTTGAACTGGCTTTGGAACACGTACTGGACCAGCGGCAGCGTGCGGGTGTCCGGGTTGGAGAGGATCACCAGCGGGAGCAGGAAGTCGTTCCAGGCCCACAGGCAGGTCAGGATGCCCACCGTGGCGTTCATCGGCGTCAGCAGCGGAAAGATCACCTTGCGGAAGGTCGTCCAGACGGAGGCGCCGTCCATGATGGCCGCCTCCTCCAGTTCGCCCGGGATGGACTTGATGAAGGCCGTGTAGACGAAGACGTTGAAGCTGAGGCCGTAGACGGCGTAGAGCAGGAACAGGCCCACGGGATTGTCCAGACCTAGCAGCGCCGTCTCCTTGGTGACGGGCAGCATGATGATCGGGAACGGCACAAAGAGCGCGGCGATGAAGAAGTAGTACAGCCCCTTGAAGAAGGGCCTGTGCATATTGCGGGCGATGGCGTAGGCCACCATGGAGTTCGTCGCGATTGTCAGCACGACGGCGGCGACGGTCACGATGGAGGAGATGAGCAGGGCGTTGGGGAAGTTGGTCAGCGTCCACGCCGTGCTGAAGTTCTCCAGATGGACGCTGGTGGGCAGCTCGAAGCCGGTGCCACCGAGCTGGTCCGGGGATTTCAGCGCCGTGACCACCGTGAAGTAGAGCGGGATGAGGATGGTCATCGACAGGACGGCCACGAGGGCTGTCAGGGGCCAGTTGGCACCGTCAAGGCGGCGCTTGCGCCGCCGGGAAGCGGGGGCCGGGCTCTGCGGTGCTGCGGCGGCCTTGGGGGTACTGGTGACGGCGGACATTAGAAGTCGGCCTCCTTGCGTTGGAGGGTGCGCATTTGCAGCAGGGACAGGACCACAATGACCACCAGGTACACCACGGAGTTGGCCATCTGGTAGCCGTACTCGCCGCCCTGGAAGCCGCCGCGGTAGATGACCATGGCCACCGATTCCGTGGAGGTGCCGGGGCCGCCGCCGGTCAGGGCGACGATCTGGTCGAAGGCCTGCAGGAAGCCCTTGAGGGCCAGGACCATGTTGATGGTGAAGAAGCCGGAGATCATCGGGAAGGTGATCGAGCGGAACTGGCGCCACGGGGAGGCACCGTCAATGCTGGCGGCCTCGTAGAGCTCGCCGGGGACGGTCTGCAGCCCGGCAAGGTAGATGATCACGCTGAAGGCGATGGACTGCCACGAAGTCACACCCACGATGCCCAGCCAGGCCAGATCCGGGTTGGCCAGGATCGAGGTGGAGAGCCAATCGATGCCCAGGGCCTGCCCGATCAACGGCAGGTTGTTGGAGAGCAGGTAGTTGAAGACATAGCCCACGATCAGCACCGAGAGCACATTGGGGATGAAGAAGATCCCGCGGAAGGCCGTCTGGAACTTGATCTTCGAGTTCAGCAGCACCGCCACGAAGAGCGAGAGCACGTTGACCACGATGGTGGTGGTGACGGCGAAGAGGAAGGTGAACCCATAGGAGGAGAGCACCCGATCGTCCTGGAAGAGGTTGATGTAGTTCTCCAACCCCACAAAGCTCCACTCACCGTAGCCGGCGTAGTTGGTGAGGCTGAAGAACATTCCCGTCACGGTGGGGACGGTGTGCAGGACAACGAAGAGGACAAGTGCCGGGAGCACCATCCAGTAGAAGGTGCGGTTCACCTTGGTGCGGTGCGACCGCCGTGAGGCCGTGGCCCGCAGTGGGGCCGTCTTGGACAGGGTGGGGGAAGCCATGGCTACTGCCCTTCGTTCGATGAGGTGCGGGCAGCCACCTTGGCAAATTCATGGTCCACCCGGGAGAGGAACTCGTTCTCTTTCCCGTCGAGGATGAACTGCTGCAGGATGGCCGTGAAGGGGATGCTGGCGGGGATGTGGTGGTCGAAGAACCCCACCACGCGGCCGTCGGCGAAGAAGCCCTGGATGCCGGCCAGGCCCGGATCGGTGCTGGGGGCGGCGTCGACGACGGGGGTCAGGGACGACTGAGAGGCCGCATAGGCGTTCAGCACCGGGGTGCTCATCATGTATTCGATGAACTTCTTGGCTTCCACGGGGTGCTTGGTGTTGCGGCCCATGGCCAAGGTGACATCCACACCGGAGACCAGCGTGTTCTTGGCCGGGTCATTGGTGGTGGGGTAGGGGAAGGAACCCAGCTTGGCGTCGGGGTTGGCCGCACGGATGGCTGGGATGGCGTAGCTGCCCTGCAGGTACATGGCGGACTTGCCCGCGGCGAAGGCGGCGTTGCCATCGTTGTAGCCGGCGCTCTCGGCTCCGGGCTGGGCGTAGCTGAAGAGCTGCTTGAGCTTTTCAGCGGCCTCGCCACCATTCTTTTCAAAGCTGTAGCTGCCTGCCTCGGGCGTCCACTTGGGGGAGCGGATGTCCTTGAAGAAGTCCGGCGGCGTCAGGTTGCCGGCCAGGTTCACATAGGGCGGCGAGATGGTCCAGGCATCCTTGAGGGTGAAGTAGAAGGGGTTGACGCCATTGGCCTTGAAGGTGTCGGCTGCGGCGATCAACTCATCCCAGGTCTGGGGGACCGTTACGCCGTACTTGGCGAAGATTTCCGGGTTGAACAAAATGCCGCTGGCGTTGTTGGCGAAGGGAAGCCCATTGGTCTCTTGCCCGTGGCAGGTGCCCAGCCCATTGAGGATGTCCTGGACCGCGGGCTTCACCCGTGCGGCTGAAGGCAGCTCCGAGAGGTCGGCGAAAACGCAGGCCTTGGCCAAATCGGCGAAGTTGCCGTTGCCGTTGAGGGTCAGCACATCGGGCGTCTTGTCCTTGACCAGCAGGGTCCTGATGGCCGTGTCGGGGTCGGGGGCAGTGTTGATGACGATGTCGATGTTGGGATTCTCCGCCTCAAACGCGCTGACTATGCCCTGGAAGTTCTTGACGGCCTCGGGCTTGAACTGGAAGAAATCCAGGGTGACCTTGCCGCCGTCGGACGCTGAGCAGCCGCTGAGGGTGGCCGCGAGGGCCACCGCGACGACGGCGCCCACCATGCTGTTGAGGCGGAAGGGCTTGAGGCGCCGTGGCGGCGCCGGGGGGATGTTCATCGCAACTCCTTAGCCGGTGATCTGGTCAACAATGACCAGCACCGAGTGTTCGGGGAAAAGGACGGGTGCCTGAAGGCCGATGGTGGCCAGCGACCGTCCGCTGAAGACAACGTCTGTGCCGGCCCAGGCGAGCGGAGACTGCCCGTTGCCCAGATCGTCGGTGAGGGGCCCGGAGAGGCGGACGCTGTAACGGGCGTCCTCACCCAGGCCAGGGAGCGTAAAGCGCCCCGCGGGGTAGGTGGTGGAAGCCTCACGCTGCGTGAAGGCGAAGATGGCGCGGCGGGAATCGGAGCCCACCACACCGCGGATGTCGATGGCGGCATCGGGGTGGTCCGCGTGGACGCTCACGCCGCTGTGGAAGAGGGCGCGGTTCGCCTTGTGGAACTCGACCCAGGAGCGCAGCTCGTCGGTCTGGGCGTCATCGATGCCGCTGATGTCCCATTCGATGCCCAGGTGGCCGAAGACGGCCGTGCGCGCCATGAAGCCGAGGGTGTGGCGGCGGTGTGTGGAGTGCGAGCGGGGTCCGCCGATGTGGGCGCCCATGAGCTCGTACGGGACCAGCAGCCCGGTGTTGGCCTGGTTGTCGAGGCGTTCGATCGGGTCGATGCAGTCGCTGGTCCAGATGCGGTCGGTGAAGTCCAGAATGCCGAGATCAACGCGGGCGCCGCCGGAGGCGCAGCTTTCGATCTCCAGTCCCGGGTGGCGGTCCTTAAGCTCGGCGAGCAGCCGGTACAGGGCCGTGGTGCTGATGTGGACGCCCGGCCGGCCGGTGCGCGCATCGGAGGCATCCATCAGATCGCGGTTGTGGTCCCACTTGATGTAGCCGATCGGGTACTCGCCCAGCAGCGCGTCGATCCGCTCCAGCAGATAGGCGTAGCAATCGGGGTGGGCCAGATTGAGCACCTGCTGCTGGCGGCCCGGAAGCGGCCAGCGTCCATCGGTGTGCAGAATCCAGTCCGGGTGGTTGCGGGCCAGCTCGCTGTCCGGGTTCACCATCTCGGGTTCAAACCACAGGCCAAACTCCATGCCCAGCGAGCGGACGTGCTCCGCCAGAGGTCCCAGACCGTCGGGCCACACGCCGGCGTCGACAAACCAGTCGCCAAGACCGGCCGTGTCGTCGCGGCGGCCGTTGAACCAACCGTCGTCGAGCACAAAACGTTCGACGCCGACCTCGGCCGCCTTGTCGGCCAGTGCCTTGAGCGTGTCCAGGTCATGGTCGAAGTACACGGCCTCCCAGGTGTTGAGGGTGACGGGGCGCGGCTTGGCAGGGTGCTGGGGCCGGGCGCGGAGGTCCGCATGGAAGCGGGCGGAAAGCTGGTCAAGACCGTGGCCCCAGGAGCCGAGCGCCCACGGGGTGCTGTAGCTCTCGCCTGGTGCCAGAATCGCTTCGCCCGGCGCGAGCAGCTCGCCCGCGGTGAGGAAGTTGTCGGCATTGATGGTGCGTTCGGCGCTCAGGCGGTGGTTTCCGCTCCAGGCCAGGTGCACGCCGTGGACCAATCCGCTGCGGAATCCGAAGCCGTCCTCGCCCGCCAGCATGAGCAGGGATGCATCGGCGCCGGGGCGGCCGCGGCGGCTCTCGCGGACGTGGGCGCCCACGGTGAGCGGGCGGCGCTGTGCCGTGCGTTCCTTCAGATGGCGCCCGGTGGTGTCCATCACCTCGGAGGCCGAGGGCGGCAATGGGAAGACAGCGGCCAGCTGGGACAGTTCGTAATCGGTGGTGCCGTTGTTGGTGAGGGTGTGGCGCTGGCGCACGACGCCGGCGGCGGTGACGTCCAGCTCAGTCACCAACGACAGGGCGGCGGCCGTGTCCTCGGCGGTGATGGCGACGCCGTGTCCGGTGGCGCTGACCGCCGTCGTCGACAAGGCGC
Organism: Arthrobacter sp. 35W; assembly: GCF_000482545.1. Taxonomy (GTDB): domain Bacteria; phylum Actinomycetota; class Actinomycetes; order Actinomycetales; family Micrococcaceae; genus Specibacter. Next base: position 205,448 of record NZ_KI519455.1, on the reverse strand, counting down.
TGGCCCAGCCGGTTCCGCCGCGGTGTCCCTGCAGCGCTGGGGAGTGCTGCCAGCCAAAGGCCTCCTGCGGCAGCAGGGTCAGCCGGGCGGGGGAATCAATGCCGCCGGAGACCCGCTGCGGGGCTGCGGCGATGGCCAGCGAGTCCAGTTCGTGGGTGCTGAGGGTCCCAGTGTCCGGGCCCCAGTGCAGGATGGTGGGCAGTCCTGCGGTCCGGGTGTCCAGCAGGACGGAGGTCCCGCCGCGGTGGAGCTGGATGACGGAGGGTGCGGGCTTCCCGACGGGCTCGGCGGCGGTGGCAAGGGAGGAAGGCGAAGAGGGCATGAGTTATTTTTACGGCAAAACTAATTGCTGTGTCAAGGGTCACTTGCCGGCCGGAAATGTGGCCGCAGCGCCACTGGAATAGCATGCAGAGGCTTGAGTTAGCTTTGTGGTGCAATAAACTATGGCCATGGCCACCCTCAGCACCCCCACTGCCCCCGACGCCGTCGTCCCCCGCGGACTGCCGGAATCGGCGCTCGAATTGGCCCGCACCGTCCTGATCCACGGCCCGCTGTCACGAAGCGAGCTGGCCGGCCGGGTGGGATTGAGCACCGCCAGCCTGACCCGGCTCAGCAAGCCGCTGCTCGATGCCGGCGTACTGGTGGAGGGCGAGCTGGTCGCGGACGGTTCGGTGGGACGCCCCGTGCGGCTGCTGGATGTGCACGCCTCGGTCCAGAACTTTGTAGGCATCAAGGTGACGGGAAGCGCCGTCCTGGGCGCCCTGACGGACCTTCGGGCCCGGGATCTGGCCACCGACGAATTGGCATTTTCCGGCGACAGCGTCGAAGCGGTGGTCGATGCCATTGCCGAACTGGTGGAGCGGCTGCGGGGGAACGGCTCAGGGGTGCTCACTGCCGTGGGCATCTCCATCGGTGGCAATGTCGACGCCCATGGCGTGGTGCTCCGCGCACCCTTCCTGGGCTGGCGCCACGTCCCGCTGCGGCGCCTCCTTGAAGAGCGGCTGGGTCTGCCGGTGGCCGTGGAGAACGACGTCATTGCCCTCGCGGCCGCGGAGCAGTGGTTCGGTGCGGGGCGGACGGCGGCAAACTTTGCGGTTCTCACCATCGGCGCCGGCGTGGGCTACGGGATCGCCATCAACAACCGGGTGGTCCGCACCCGCGACGCCGGCCTGGGCCTGGGCGGGCACTACCCCCTGGACCCCAATGGTCCATTGTGCAAGGAGGGCCACCGCGGCTGCTCCACCGGCATGCTCACCATTCCCAGCATCTGTGCGCAGGTCTCCGCGGCGCTGGGCCGCCCGGTGGACTATGAGGAGGTGCTGGCGCTCGCCGCCGACGGCAACCCGGTGGCGGCGGCGGTGGTGGATTCCGCTGCCCGGGCACTGGGCCGGATGATCGCCGCCGCCGCAAACCTGGCCATGGTCAACACGGTGGTGCTGGCGGGGGAGGGCATCGGCATGTTTGCCCAGGTTGAATCCATCGTCCAGGCCGCTCTGGCCGCCGACCGGGACCCCGAGGCCGATCCGGTGGAGCTGGTGGTGACACCGGCTGCCTTCGACGAGTGGGCCCGCGGCGCGGCGGCAATCGCCATCCAGCAGCAGGCCTTTGCGGGCTGAACTGCCGCCCGGTGGGCCCTAGACCCGCTGGCTCTGCGCCGCTCCACGCTGCACCGGCGCCGCGCCGGCCAACGCACGGTCGTAGCTGGCCGTGGTGAGCTCGGCCGTATGCTGCCAGCCGAAGGATTCCGCGTAGACGGAGGCCGCGCGGCCCATGTCCGTGCGGGTCTGCGGGAAGTCATGCAGCGAGGCGAGGGCATCGGCCCAATCGTGCGCATCCCGGCCGTCCACCAGCAGGCCGGTGCGGCCATCGCTGACGGCGCGTGGGAGGCCGCCGACATTCGTCGCGACCACCGGCGTGCCGCAGGCCTGGGCCTCGATGGCCACCAGTCCGAAGGACTCGCTGGAGGATGGCATGGCCACGACATCCGCGGCGCGGTACCAATCGGCCAGTGAGCCGGCACCAACCGGCGGGCGCACCGATACGACGTCGGCCACGCCGGCGTCGGCAATCAGCTGGGGAAGATCGTACTTGTCCCCACCACTGCTGGCACCCAGGACGGTGACCCGCAGGGGAATGTCGACGCGCTTGCGGCGCAGCAGGGCGGCGGCCTTGACCAGCACATGCGGGCCCTTCAGCCGCTGGAGCCGGCCGGCGAACACCACATGGAACACCTCGGTGGGCACCCCGAGGGCGGCCCGGGACCTGTCGCGGAACGCCGGTTTGAACACCTTCAGATCCACCCCGGGGGAGACGACGTCGATCCGGGTCTCGCAGCCGTTGTAGTGCCGCTCCAGCTCCGCGGCCTCGGCCGTGGTGTTGGCGATCAACCGGGCGGCGGCGGCCACAATGTGCTGCTCCCCGTCTTCGCGGATGCTGGGCTCGGCGCTTTGGCCCGTCGGCAGATGCTTGTTCTTGACCCTGGCCATGGTGTGCATGGTGTGCACCAGCGGCAGGCCCCACCGCTCGGACAGCAGCAGGCCCGCCATGCCGGAGACCCAGTAGTGGGCGTGGAGTACGTCGAAATGCCCCGCCGGCGCCCGTTGGATGACCGCTGAGACCGCATCGGCCAGTTGGGGGACCAGCAGCGGGAGCCGCTCCTTGGAGACCTTGTGGGCCGGGCCCGCCGTGACGTGGTGCACTAGCACGCCCGGGCCGAGCTCGACGACGTCGGGCTGGGCCGGGCTGGTCCGCCGGGTGAAGATCTCCACGGCTACACCGGAGGCCGCCAGCTCCAGGGCGAGCGAGCGGACGTAGACGTTCATGCCGCCGGCGTCCCCGCCGCCGGGCTGGTCCAGCGGGGACGTGTGCAGAGACAACATGGCAACGCGCCGCACCTGGTGCACCGGGACTCCTTCACCACTGGATGGACAGACAACTGGACTACGACAACAGCATGGACAACCGAACGCCCGCGGGCGCACGTAGCTAAATTCTCCCACCTCCAGCCCCCGGGCCAGGTGCCGTGCCGCCCCGGCTAAAATGGGAGGGTGATTCCCGCCCAGCAGCACATCATTCCGCAGGACCCCTCCGCGTCCGGACCGGCAGCAGACTCCGTCAACGGCGCCGCCCCGCTGCCCTGGCCGGAACGGGCGGCCGTGGTGGACCTCGCCGCCATCCGGCACAACGTCCGCCACCTGGTGGAGACGGCCGCGCCGGCGAAGGTGATGGCAGTGGTCAAGGCCGACGCCTACGGGCACGGCGCCGCCCAGGTGGCCCGCGCCGCGCTGTCCGCCGGAGCCAGCTGGCTGGGGGTGGCCCACATCTCCGAGGCTCTGGCCCTGCGCGAGGCAGGCATCGAGGCGCCCATCCTGGCCTGGCTCCACACGCCGTCGAGCGACTTCTCCGCAGCCCTGGCCGCCGGCGTCGACCTGGGTGTATCCGGCTGGGAGCTGGACTACATCGTGGCCGCGGCCCGCGCCCAGGAGCGTCCCGCACGCGTGCACCTGAAGATCGACACCGGCCTGGGCCGCAACGGCAGCACCGCCGCCGCGTGGGACGCCTTTGTGGGCGATGCGATCTCCCAGCAGGACGAGGGGCTGCTGCGCGTGGTGGGCCTGTTCACCCATCTGGCCGTGGCCGACGAGCCGGCGCGCCGTGAAACGGACGAGCAGCTGGACCGCTTCCGCGAGGCCGTGGCCCTGGCAGAGGACGCCGGCGCGGACTTGGAAGTCCGGCATGCCGCCAACACGCCGGCAACGCTGTCCCGCCCCGATGCGCACTTCGATCTGGTGCGGGTGGGCCTGGGCCTGTACGGGCTTTCACCCTTCGAGGACCAAACCTCCGCAGACCTCGGCCTGCGGCCGGCCATGACGCTGCGCACCCGGGTGGCGGCGTGCAAGGAGGTGCCCGCCGGCCAGGGGGTTTCCTACGGACTGAACTACATCACGGCGGCCCCGACCACACTGGCACTCGTGCCGCTGGGCTACGCCGACGGCGTTCCCCGGGTGGCCACCGGTGGGCCGGTCCTGATCGACGGCACCACCTACCCGGTGGTGGGGCGGATCGCCATGGACCAGATGGTGGTGGACCTGGGGCCAGGGATTGCCGCCGGCTCCCTGCTCGGCGCCGAGGCAGTTCTCTTTGGGGACCCCGCCGCGGGCGCCCCCGCCGTCGAATCCTGGGCGGCTGCCGCAGGCACCATCAACTACGAAGTGGTGACCCGGATCAGCCCCCGTGTGCCCCGCGTATACATCGACTCCGAGGCCGGCGCATGAGCCCTCTCGTGGAGTTCTCCACGTCCTCTGCCGCCGAAACCCAGCACATCGCGCACCAATTGGGTGCCCTGCTGCGCGCCGGGGACCTGCTGATCCTCAGCGGTGGGCTGGGTGCGGGCAAGACGACGTTCACCCAGGGGCTCGGGCACGGCCTGGGTGTGCGCCCGGGCATCATTTCGCCCACGTTTGTCCTGGTCCGCATCCACCCGAACCTTGCCGAGGGGCACAACCCGGGCGGGCCGGATCTGGTGCATGTTGACGCCTACCGGCTGGGCTCCGCCGCCGAGATCGACGACATCGACCTGGAGAACACCCTCGACGGCGCCGTCACTGTGGTCGAATGGGGCGCCGACCGCGTGGAGCACCTGGCCGAGAGCCGGCTGGAGATCGAATTGGTGCGTGCCACCGGCGCCGACGACCACGCCTCCACGCAGGACACGGCCGCAGGCCATGACACCAGCAACGACTTCAGCCATGACTTCAGCGAGGAAGAGGGCGGCGAGGACGAGGCGCGCATCGTGCGCATCCGCGCCGTCGGCCCCCGCTGGGAGGGCGTGGACCTTTCCGGGCTCGCCGAGGAAAACCAGCGCCCCAGCGGCGTGGAATAGGCTTCAAACGTGCGCATTCTTTCCATAGACACTTCCGCGATTGCCAGCGCGGCCCTGATTTCCGCGGTGCCCCACGAGGGACGCCCGGGCGCCGGCGCGACGGTGGAGGCAAGCTTCGCCACCGAGGACACCCGCAGCCATGCCGAGGTGCTGGGCCCGGGGGTTGCCGCCCTGTTCGCCGATCCCATGGTCGACGGGCCCGCCCTGGACGCAATTGTCGTGGGCGTGGGACCGGGCCCTTTTACGGGCCTGCGCTCCGGCATTGCCATGGCCCGCACGCTCAGTTTCGTCTGGGGCGTGCCACTGCACGGCGTCATGAGCCTTGATGCGCTGGCCTGGGACGTTCTCCATGCCGGACACCAGGATGGGGATGTCCTCAGCCGCGTGCTGCACCCGGAGCGGGACTTTGTCATTGCCACCGACGCGCGGCGCAAAGAGGTCTACTGGGCCCGCTACTCCCGGGACGCCACCCTGCTGGAGGGCCCGCACGTTGGCCCCGCCACTGAGCTGCCGGCACTGTCCGTCTACGGCATGGGTGCGGGCATCTACCGCGAGGTGCTGGAGGCCCAGGGGTGCACCGTGGATGGATCGTTCTCCGCGGCCCAGCCCAAGGCCGAATCCCTCGGTCTTATGGCCATGGCGAACCTGCTTGCGGGCCGCCCACTGCTGGACAGCACTCCGCTGTACCTGCGCGAATCCGATGCCAAGGTCCCCGGCCCGCGGAAGCGCGCCCTGTGAGCGGCGCCCTGTCGCTGCGGGACATGGTGGCGTCCGACATCGACTTCATCACCGAGCTGGACCGCCAGCTCTTCGCCGTCGACTGCTGGCCGCGGCAGATGTTTGTTGACGAGCTGTCCCAGCCCGAGACCCGGCGGTACATCATCGCCGAACTCGACGGCGCCGTCGTCGGCTATGCCGGCCTCATGTGCGTCCAGCCGATCGCCGACATCCAGACCATCGGCGTGCTGCCCGACTTCGAGGGCCGCGGCATCGGCCGGGCCATGCTGACCGAGCTGATCGAGGAGTCGCGGCGCCGTGGGGCCGACGACGTTCTGCTGGAGGTCAGTGCCGCGAACCCCCGGGCGCAGGAGCTCTACCTCCGCTACGGCTTCGAGCAGATCCACCAGCGGCCCCGCTACTACCGCGACGGCAGCGACGCCCTGATCATGCGCCTGACGCTCCGTGCGGCCACCGGCAACAGCCCTGACGAGAACAAGGACGGCAAATGAGCACGGCGACCTCCACCCCATTGGTTTTGGGGATCGAATCCTCCTGCGATGAGACCGGCGTCGGCATCGTCCGGGGCACGGACCTGCTGACCAACACCGTCTCCTCCTCGATGGCCGAGCATGTCCGCTTTGGCGGCGTCATCCCCGAGATCGCCTCCCGCGCGCATCTGGACGCGTTTGTCCCCACGCTTGAGGCGGCACTTGCGGAGGCCGGCGTCACGCTGGCCGACATCGACGCCATTGCCGTCACCAGCGGCCCCGGCCTGGCCGGCGCCCTGATGGTGGGTGTCAGCGCGGCCAAGGCCCTGGCGCTGGCCACGGGTAAGCCGCTGTACGCAATCAACCATCTGGTGGCCCATGTGGGTGTGGCGCTGCTGGACGAGGCCATTGCCTCCGTGTCGGTGGACGGCGGACTGCCTCAGAACCTGGGTGCCCTGCTGGTGTCCGGCGGGCACACGGAGATTCTGCGCGTGCGCAGCATTGCCGACGACGTCGAACTGCTGGGCGCCACCATTGACGACGCCGCCGGCGAGGCCTTCGACAAGGTGGCCCGCCTGCTCGGGCTCAACTACCCGGGCGGCCCCGCCATCGACAAGCTGGCACGCGAAGGAAACCCCAAGGCCATCAAATTCCCGCGCGGCCTTGCGGTGCCCAAGTACATGGGGATGGCCGAGGCCCCGGGGCCGCACCGCTACGACTTCTCCTTTTCCGGGCTGAAGACGGCCGTGGCGCGCTGCGTGGAGCTCTACGAGGCGCGCGGCGAGGAACCGCCCATGGCCGACATCGCCGCCAGCTTCCAGGAAGCCGTGCTGGACGTCATCACGGCCAAGGCCGTGCTGGCCTGCCGCGAGCAGGGCATCACCACGCTGCTGCTGGGCGGGGGAGTGGCGGCCAACTCCCGGCTGCGCTCACTGCTGGCCGAGCGCACGGCGGCCGCCGGCATCACACTGCTGGTTCCCGCACTGAACCTTTGCACCGACAACGGCGCCATGGTGGCGGCCCTCGGCGCGCAATTGGTCATGCGCGGTGTGGCTCCGAGTGGAATTGGCTTTGCGCCGGATTCCTCGATGCCCGTGACAAGCATCAGCCTGGCCGGATAGTTCCTCCTTTCGGGTTCCTTGGGAATTCGAACTATTCACCTATTCCCCTTTGGGGCCGGGAGCGGATTGCCGGCCCCCTTGGGGCGTAGCGCTGGACCAATTATTGAGCATCCAGATATTGCGGGTTTTTGGCTGCCGGCGGGCACGTGGCGCCGAGGGCACGGCGGGCACGTGGCGCCGAGGGCACGGCGGGCACGTGGCGCCGAGGGCTATGGAGATCCCGCAAGCCATATGGATGGCTGGACGGAGCCTGGCGGATCCAACGTCGCGCACCGTGTTTCCGCTGATTCCCGCTGCTCCAGATGCCGGTGCAGTCGCTGCGCTGGATTGATGAAGCAGGCCTCCAACGCGTCGAAGCTCCCCGCCATCGAATCGAGGATTGGTGCACTGGATGGCATCCGATAAACCCACCGGAACAATTGCCGAGTCCTCCACAGGGTTATTCACAGGCCGGTTTATCCACAGATTTTGTTGATTCCCCTAAACCTCTTTTCGAAGGCACCAAAGTTTATTAGAATATATGTATGAATTGGTTTGACGGCGGCGGTGGGGCCTCCAGAGACTACGGCGAAGAGCCGGGCGCACCCGCCGCCTTCCCCGGCCCGGCAGCCGGCCCCGACGCGGGCCCGGAGGGCAGGGATGCGCCGGGCCGGGATCCGGAGGGCCGGGACGCGCCGGGCCTGGATCCGGAGGGCAGGGATGCGCCGGGCCTGGATCCGGAGGGCCGGGACGCGCCGGGCCGGGGTGTGCCGGTGGCGGGCGGGCATCTGCGGGCCGTGCTGCGCCTGGCCCTGGCCGCCGCCGACGCCGCAGGACCGGCAGTCGTCGACCCGGCCGCCCTCCACCTGCCCGCCCACACCGACGCCCAGCTCACCACCCGGGCCGCGCAGCTGGAATCCCTCGCCCGCCACCTGGCCGCACTGCAGATCCACTACGCCGGGGAGATCGCCGCCCGCGCCGCCGCGGGCCGGTACACCGGGACCGGGGCGACGAACCCGATCAACCTGCTCGCCGAAACCCTGCAGATCTCCGGCCGGGAGGCCGCCCGCCGCATCATCCTCGCAGAGCACCTGCTCCCCACCATCGACCCGCTCACCACCCACACCACCGCACCCAGGATGCCCGCCCTGGCCGCCGCGTTCTTCGCCGGGGCCCTGTCGATCGAGGCCGCCCGGATCGTGGCCGACTACACCACCCAGGCCTCCCACCTGGCCGACGGGGGCCGGATCACCCTGCCCGAAGTCCGCACGGTGGAGGAGGCGTTGACGGCCCTGGCCGTGGCCGAACGCCCCGAGATCCTCACCCAGTGCGCGCACCGCACCATCAACCTGCTGGACCCGGACGGGACCGAACCCACCGAGGCCGAGCTGCTGGCCAAGGAGGGCATCCACTTCACCCGGCCCCGCCGCGGACTGGTCCACTTCGATGGACATTTGACCGTGGTCGACTACGAGGAGCTTCTGGCCGCGATCGGCACCGCCACCAACCCCCGCCAGACCGCCGGCATCAACACCATCCCCGGCGCCATGCCCTCCTCCCCGGCCGCGGAGATGCCCGCCTGGGCCCGCGGCCCGGACGCTGGCCCGGACGGCGCTGGCCCGGACGCTGGCCCGGACGGCGGGACTGCCGGGGCCGGCACCGCTGGTGCCCCCGGGGACGGAGGGTTGTCCGCTTCCACAGGCTGCGCCCCCACCCACCATGACGCCGCCACATCCACCGCCGAGGCCGCCACGTCCACCGATCCGGGGCCGGGCACCGATCCGGACCAGTGCACGCAGGACCAGGCCATCCGCGACCGCCGCCCCCGCCCCCAGGCCCTGCTGCACGCCCTGCTGGACTGCGTGCACCTCGCCGCCCGCACCGACACCCTCCCCGACAACGGCGGCCTGCGGCCCCAGCTGTTCATCACCGTCACCCTGGCCGAACTGCGCTCGGGCCTGGGCAGCGCCCTGCTCCCGTACGCCGGGTCCACCTCGATCGCCTCGATCCGCCAGGCCGCCTGCGACGCGCACCTCATCCCGGCCGTGCTCGGCACGAACGGGGAGGTCCTGGACCTGGGCCGCTCACAACGCCTGGTCTCCGCGGCCCTGCGCAGGGCCCTGGTCGTCCGCGACCACGGCTGCGCGTTCCCGGGCTGCACCCGGCCCCCGCAGTGGACCGAGGCCCACCACATCGTGCCCTGGGCCTGCGGCGGGGAAACCTCCCTGGCCAACTGCGTGCTCCTGTGCTCCTGGCACCACCACCTCCTCCACCACACCGGCTGGACGGCGGCCCTGGTGGACGGGGTCCCCTGGTTCACCCCGCCTCTGGCCCTGGACCGGCTCCAACGCCCCCGCCGCAACCACGCCCACAACCCCGACCCCGTCCGCCTCGCCGCCCGGCCCCCGATGCACCCGCCCGGCCGGGAAACGTACCCGCCCGGCCTGGGAGCGGACCCGCCCTGGTAGAAGAAGTGGACGCCGGCCAAACCCCAAGGGCAGGCGACGTTCGTGTCATCCCGTGTGCTGGGTGTTTCGATGCCTAGACTGTTGCCGCGCTGGCGATGCCAGCGTTTCCTGCGATTCGCAGGAAACGGGCTCCACGAATTCTGGAAAGGCAAGGAAATGGCATCCAGCCACGATTTCCTTATTGCAACTGATGCGGAGACGGGCAAACGAATTGTTGGTGACGCCCTCACCGGACAGGGGTTCACCGTGAAGCCGCCCCGAATGGCGGCTTCACGGCCACACGGGGCAGTACCTTTGCCACGGTGGTGCTGGGAGCGATGGCGGGGAAAAAGCTTCACGTTTCATTTCCCGTGGAGTTCTTTGCCACGCCGGACCAATTGCTGGTGGCACGGCTCAACCGCAGCCTGGCAGCAGCGTCGCTAAAGGGCGGAGCCATCGGTGCCGCAAAGACCAATACAGTGTTTGAGCAAACTGCAGACGCCATCGCCGCGGCGTTGGCGAGCTCGGGTTCGCTCCGCAACCGGATGTCGAACTAGCCGCGCATTTCGGCGGATCCAGCGGATTGCAGGATCCGCCGGGGAGCAAGCAGCCCCGGAAACAACGACGACGGCGGCACCGAGGTGCCGCCGTCGTCGTTCAATGACTCAGTCGTCCAGTTGTCCAGTTGTCCAGTCGCCCAGTCGCCCAGTCGCCCAGCAGTTCCGTGGCGCCGGCCCTGGAAGCAGGGCGGCACCATGTGTGCAGAAACCGTCTGCTACGGCAGGGTGTTGGATCGCATGCGGGCCACGAGGTCCTTCACCACGGGGCGCAGGTCTCCATCATTGGCGGCGGCAACCGAGCGCTGGCGCTGGTACCCGGCGCCGTTGGCAATGATCTTCTCCACATCGGCCAGCTCGTCGGAGCAGCCCAGGCGCTTGGCGACGGGCTCGAGCTTGTTCAGCAGCTCCAGCGTATTCTCCGTGACCAGCTGCTCGTTGCCTGCGGCATCGAGGATGATGATCGCGTCCATGCCGTAGCGGGCGGCCCGCCATTTGTTTTCCTGTACATGCCACGGCGGCATGGTCGGAATGGTGCCGCCGTCGTCCAGCGTCTGGGAGAAATCATCCACCAGGCACTGAGTGAGCGCTGCGACGGCGCCGATCTCCTCCAACGTGGACAGGCCATCGCAAATGCGCATTTCGATGGTGCCGAGGTTGGCGACGGGGCGGATGTCCCAGCGGATCTCCGACGTGGCGTCGATGACTCCCGTGGTGAACATATCCTGCACATAGGCCTCGTACGCTGCCCAGTCCGGGAACTGGAACGGCAGGCCGGCCGTCGGCAGTTGCTGGAACATCAGCGCGCGCTGGGAGGCGTAGCCGGTGTCCTCGCCGTCCCAGTAGGGCGACGACGCGGAAAGTGCCTGGAAGTGCGGGAAATAGTTCACCAACCCGTCCAGAACGGGCATGGCCTTGGACACATGGTCAAGGCCGACGTGGACGTGGACGCCGTAGATGACCATCTGGTTGCCCCACCACTGGGTGCGGTCGATGAGCTTGGCGTAGCGTTCCTTGTCAGTCACCGCCTGCTGGCGGGGGTGGCTGAACGGGTGTGTCCCCGCGCTGAGGAGTTCCACGCCCAGCGGGTCTGTTGCCTCGCGCAGGGTGGCAAGATTGCGGGCAAGATCGTTCTTTGCCTCGGACACGGTGTGGCAGATCCCGGTGACGATTTCCACGGTATTCAGCAGCAGTTCCTGCTTGATGTGCGGGTGTTCCGCATCTGCGGCCAGCTCCGGATGTGCTGCCGCAACGGCGGCCAGAACCTCGCTGGCGGCCGGTACCAATTCCCCCGATTCGGCATCCACCAGGGCGAGTTCCCACTCGACGCCCAGTGTTGACCGTTCTGATGAGGCGAAATCGATGTTCAAACGCCCTCCCAGATTCTTTAATTGGCCATTCATGGCCGCCAGATTGCGCCCGTGAGTATGGGGCAATTCTAATGCAGGCCCAGGGCTGCCGCGTCTGTGGGGCGTCATATGTAACGGGGCTGCTGGTGTGTTCGGACACAGCGGGCCGTTTGGTCGTCCACTTTATTCATCAACGGAATCCGGCGTCATTCTCGCCCCGGGCCGATTGCACCGGACACAATGGAGGAATGCCGATCCTGAACAAAGACATGACCCTGTGCATCTCGCTGGCTGCCCGGCCCAGCAATATTGGCACGCGCTTCCACAACTATCTTTACGACCTTCTGGGCCTGAACTTCATTTACAAGGCCTTCGCGCCGGTGGATCTGGCCCAGGCCGTTTCCGGCATCCGAGGTCTGGGCATCCGCGGCGCGGCTGTCTCCATGCCGTACAAGGAGGCCGTCATTGAGCTGGTCGATGTCATGGATCCTTCCGCCATCGCCATCGATTCCGTCAACACCATCGTGAACGACGGCGGTGTTCTCACGGCCTACAACACCGACTACCTGGCGATCGCCCGGCTGCTGGCCGAGCACAGCGTGGACCCGGCGTCCACCGTGCTGCTGCGCGGTTCCGGCGGCATGGCCAAGGCGGTGGCGGCTGCCCTGCGCGACGCCGGGTTTGCTGCCGTCACCATCGTGGCCCGCAACGAGGAATCCGGCCGCGCCCTGGCCGGGCTGTACAACTTCGCCTGGCTGCCGGAGGTGGGGGAGGCCGTGGCGGATCTGCTGGTCAACGTGACGCCGCTGGGCATGGCCGGTGCCGATGAAGCTGCCCAGTCGTTCGACGACGCGACGGTGGCCGCTGCCGCCGTGGTGTTCGACGTCGTCGCGCTTCCCTCCGAAACGCCGCTGATCACGGCGGCCCGCGCCGCCGGCAAGCACGTCATCACGGGTGCCGAGGTCATTGCGATCCAGGCGGAGGAGCAGTTTGTCCTCTACACCGGCATCCGCCCCACCCCCGAGCAGGTGCGCGAAGCCAGCGAGTTCTCCCGCAGCTAGGGTCAGTGCAGGTTGATGGGCTCGACCACGATGGCCACGCGGTCCTCGCCGATGCGGGTGAGGACCAGCGTGGCCTTGTTGGGGCCCTTGCCCGAACCTGTCAGCAACTGGCGGCGCAGTTCCTCCGGGGTGACGGCCATGCCGCGCTTCTTGATGTCCAGCACGCCGATCCGGTTGGCCTTGACCCAGGCCTTGAGGGCCTTGACGTTGAAGGGTTTGACCTCCAGCACCTTGTAGGCGCGGGCGAACGGCGTGGCCACCAGTTCGGGCGCGCAGATGTACGCGATGTGCTCGTCCAGCAGGTGGCCGTCGAGGCGCCGGGCCAGATCCGCCACGAGTCCGGCGCGGATGACGGCGCCGTCGGGCTCGTAGAGGTAGCCCTCGACGGGCCCAATGGCGACGTCCTGGTTGGCGGCATCGTAGGCCTCGGGGCTGGTGAGCTCGGCCATGCCGTGCGGGCCGATGACGGCGGCGGCGCGGACGACGCCGTCGCGGGCCAGAGTATTGAAGTACAGGGCCGCCTCCACCACATCGCCGTCCACCGAAACCCACTGCGTCTCGCAGCCGGCCGGGATGGATTCGTGCGGGATGCCGGGGCCCATCTTGACGCCCACAGCCAGGCCGCGGGCAGCCAGGGATTCCACGAAGGACAGTGGTGGGGAAAACGCCTCGGGGTCGAAGAGGCGGGTGGTGCCGCTGGTCGAGGTGGTGCGGCGGGCCGGGTCCAGCCAGACGCCGTCGACGCCGGTGAGGTCGGTTTCCTCGGCAAGGCCCTGGACCACCGTGGCGGTGGGGAAGGGCATGAGGTTGATGGTGGCGCAGGCCGCCGTGGTCTCGTCCATCTCCACCGAGGTGACGCGAAGGTCCATGCTGGCCAGGGCCAGCGAATCGGCGCCGATGCCGCAGCCCAGGTCTGCCACGTGTTGGACGCCGGCCTCGGCGAATCGGCGGGCATGCAGGGCCGCGATGCTGAGTCTGGTGGCCTGTTCGAGGCCGGCCTGGGTGAACAGCATCTGGTGTGCGAACTCGGCAAACTTGGCCTCGGCCTTGGTGCGCAGCCGGGACTGGGTCAGGACCGCTGCCACCAGTTCGGGGGAGTGGCCGGCCTTGCGCAGGGAGGCATTGAGCTTGAGGGAGTCGGCCTCCCGGTACTGGCCCATCGATGCGAGGAGCTCCCACCCCTCGGCGGTCAACAAGGGCGCGATTGCATCTGTAGCCATGGGTCAAGATTATCCCGGCGGGGACGTGCGACCGTCCCGGCGGGTGCCCGGTGTCCGGCGGCCGCTAGGGTGGGCACATGACAGATCCGCAGACTCCGCCCGCCGGACAGAACCAGCCGTTCAGGCAGCATCAGCAGTCAGGGCAGGCGCGGCATGCCGCGGAGCCCACGCCGGAACAGCTGCTGGCCATACCGGTGCCCGCCCACCTGCTTGAGACGGCAGACGCTGCCGCCGCCGGGCGGCCGCGGACCCGCTGGGTGCTGGCCCTGTCGCTGCTGGTGGGTCTGGCCGGGTTCTTTCTCCTAGTGGGCCCGCTGACCAGCTATGCGCTCGCAGCCCAGGGCGAAGAAGTGGTGGACCTGGGTCGATTCGCGCCGGCCATGGTGGGCGGCGGTGTGCTGCTGCTGGCCGGGGCCGGAGGAACCATTGCGGCAGTCTTGTGGTTCAAGTCGGCTGCGAGAACTGCGAAGCGGACTGCCGCAACGATCCACCAGCACCGCCTGTCCGTCTGGTCCGCCCAGCACCGCGGGCACTGACGCGCCCCGCACCACGCCGACAGCAGCTGCGCTCAGGCAGCCATCGCCGTCGGGCGATCCCGGGCCGCCCCGCCGCCGGGCCTGTGCGCCGGCAGCGAAAACGGCCCCGAATATGGCGCTTCATTGGCACTCGCCTTGACCGAGTGCTAACCGATTCAATAGAGTCGGGTTAGCACTCTCGGCATGAGGGTGCTAATTGAAGAAGCCTCAGACTTCTTCCCTGCCCGCGGCACCGCGACGACGTTGGCAGAGGCGGAGTCTGTCCCAAGGTTCTTGAATCATCCGAAGATTTTTACCCAGTGAAGGAGAGGTCCGAGTGTCGGTCTCTATTAAGCCTCTTGAGGATCGTATTGTTGTCCGCCAGCTCGAAGCTGAGCTGACCACCGCATCCGGCCTGGTCATCCCGGACACCGCCAAGGAGAAGCCCCAGGAGGGCGAAGTTGTGGCAGTGGGCCCCGGCCGCATTGACGACAAGGGCAACCGCGTTCCCGTCGATGTAGCAGTTGGCGACGTTGTCATCTACTCCAAGTACGATGGAACCGAGATCAAGACCGGCGGCGAAGAGCTGCTGGTTCTCTCCGCCCGCGACGTGCTGGCCATCATCGTAAAGTAGCACCCGTTGCAATGCCCCGCGCCGCCGATTGAGCCTGTCTGGATCGATGGCGTGGGGTCTTTGCGTGAAAGGACTTGAAACATGGCTAAGCAGCTTGAATTCAACGACGCTGCCCGCCGCAGCCTGGAGGCCGGCATCGACAAGCTGGCCAACACCGTCAAGGTGACCCTGGGCCCGCGCGGCCGCAACGTTGTGCTGGACAAGAAGTGGGGCGCTCCCACCATCACGAACGACGGCGTGACCATCGCCCGTGAGATTGAGCTGGACGACCCGTACGAAAACCTTGGTGCCCAGCTGGCCAAGGAAGTTGCCACCAAGACCAACGACGTGGCCGGCGACGGCACGACGACGGCGACCGTGCTGGCACAGGCTCTGGTCAAGGAAGGCCTGCGCAATGTTGCTGCAGGCGCAGCCCCCGGAGACCTCAAGCGCGGCATCGAGGTGTCGGTTGAGGCCATCTCCAAGCGCCTGCTGACCAACGCCCGCGAAGTACAGGGCCGCCAGGTGGCAGAAGTTGCCGCCATCTCCGCGCAGAGCCAGGAAATCGGCGACCTGCTGGCCGAGGCCTTTGACAAGGTTGGCAAGGATGGTGTGATCACCATCGAGGAATCCTCCACCACCGCCACCGAGCTGGTCCTCACCGAGGGCATGCAGTTCGACAAGGGCTACCTGTCCCCGTACTTCGTCACCGATGCAGAACGCCAGGAAGCAGTGCTCGAAGATGCCCTGATCCTGATCAACCAGGGCAAGATCTCCTCCATTGCGGACTTCCTGCCGCTGCTGGAGAAGGCTCTGCAGGCCTCCAAGCCGCTGTTCATCATTGCCGAGGACGTCGACGGCGAGGCTCTGTCCACGCTGATCGTCAACAAGATGCGCGGCACGCTGAACGTCGTCGCCGTCAAGGCTCCGGGCTTCGGCGACCGCCGCAAGGCCATGCTGCAGGACATCGCGATCCTGACCGGCGCCCAGGTTGTCTCCCCGGAGATCGGCCTGTCGCTGGACCAGGTTGGCCTCGAGGTCCTGGGCACCGCCCGCCGGATCACCGTGACCAAGGATTCCACCACCATCGTCGACGGTGCTGGCACCGGCGCAGATGTGGCGGACCGCGTGGCCCAGCTGCGCGCCGAACTGGGCCGCACCGACTCCGATTGGGACAAGGAAAAGCTGCAGGAACGTCTGGCCAAGCTGGCCGGCGGCATCGGCGTGATCAAGGTTGGCGCTGCCACCGAGGTTGAGCTGAAGGAAAAGAAGCACCGCATCGAGGACGCCGTGTCCTCCACGCGTGCCGCTCTTGAAGAGGGCATCGTGGCCGGTGGCGGTTCCGCCCTCGTCCAGGCCGCCAAGGCCCTGGATGAGGACCGCAACGTCGCCCAGCTG
The DNA here is from genome assembly GCF_000482545.1 of Arthrobacter sp. 35W. Taxonomy (GTDB): domain Bacteria; phylum Actinomycetota; class Actinomycetes; order Actinomycetales; family Micrococcaceae; genus Specibacter. The sequence goes on along the minus strand of NZ_KI519455.1, from coordinate 189,098 downwards.
ACGGGCGACGCGGCAACCGCCGTCGAGCTGGTCCGCCGCGCCGTGGCCCAGCCGCTGCGCTGGATCGCCCAGAACGCCGGACACGATGGCTACGTCGTCGTGCACAAGGTTGGCGAGCTCGAAGATGGCTTCGGCTTCAACGCCGCCACCGGCGTGTACGAGGACTTGGTTGCCGCCGGCATCATCGACCCGGTCAAGGTGACGCGCTCCGCTCTGCGCAACGCCGCCTCCATCGCCGCCCTGGTGCTCACCACCGAGGCCCTCGTGACGGAGAAGCCCGAAGAGGATGAGGACGCCCACGCTGGCCACCAGCACTAGGCATCCCTAACCAACCGCCCCGCGGTCAGCGTCCCTTAGACGGACGCTGGCTGCGGGGCGGTTGGCGTTTAACGGGCTGTTGGCGTTTGAACGGGTTGGCTGCGTAGGGCGACGCCGGTGCGCTGGAGCGGTGCCGGCCCAGCCAGCGGTACACCGCCAGCACAGCGGCCGCGGAGACAACAATGCCGGAGAGGTTCAGCAGCAGCTGGATCGCGGAGCCGGCGGCCAGGGCAGGCTCGTTGAGGACCAGCGCGACGGCGACAAAGCCTGCTGCCGGGACTGTTGTCACGGAAATGAAGACACCCACCAGCACGGCGGATTTGCGCCCGATGAGGGACAACATGCCGGCGGCGCCGGCCAGCACGGCCACGATGAACGAGTAGGGGCCGGGGTGGTAGATGAACTCGGTGGCCGGATCCCCCTTGCTGAGGAAGCCCGGGTCCACCAGCCCCAGCGGAATGGACAGCCAGGTGGCCAGGGCGGCAATGCCCATGGCCACCGGGAACCCCACGCCCAGGGCCACAGCGGCGCGGCGGGCCAGGGCCCAGCGCCGGTCCACCAGGGCCAGGGCCAGTCCGGCCAGCGGCCCGAATTCCGGACCCACCACCATGGCGCCCACGATGGCGATGGTTGAATCGGTGACGATGCCGATCCCGGCCAGTTGGGTGGCGATCACCAGGAAGGCCAGAAAGCTCCAGCTCAGCTTGGCTTCCTCGCTGGTGTTGGTTTCCACCTCGTCCCAGATGATGGCATCGGCGCCCTCGCCCGGGGTCTGCTCGGATGCCTGCCGGGCCCGGGTGGACAGCACCAGCTCCGGTTCACTGATGCTGACGGAGCCCACCTCGGCGACCTGGAAGCCATGCAGGAGTTCCAACAATTCCGCGACACACTCGCGCTCGGCGGCGAGCGTGATGATGTCCCCGGGCGGCAGCACCGAGGCTCCGGTGAGCACGGAGATCTCCGAGACGCCGGACAGCCCCCGGGCGGCGCTGACAATGTCGGCAGTGAGCCCAGCGGGCACCACCACCCGCACCTGCAAGGTCATGACCGGTCCTCCCGTCCCGGAACCCGGACGGGCCCCGTCCCTGAGACTACCGGTCGTGGATGTGGCCCGGACCACTTAAATCGACGGCTCCAAGGAGGTCCACGTACCGTGGAAACTTGGCTTTAGCGATGGTTAGGTGCAGGTTGATGGAGTTTGGGACGGCGTCAACGGGCGTATTGAGGGCTGGGACGGCCGACGGCGGTGCCCTGGCACAGGGGCCGGCAGAGGGGCCGGACGAGGGTGCGGCAACGGGCGGGAAGCGGAAGTTCCTGCCGGAGGTCCAGGGCCTGCGTGCGCTGGCCGTGTTGATGGTTGTCACCTACCACGTCTGGCTGGGCCGGGTGTCCGGGGGAGTGGACGTTTTCCTGCTGGTTTCAGCCTTCCTGATGACCCGCCAGTTCACCGCCAAGGTGGAGGGCGGCCGCCCCCTGCGGCTCATCCGCCACTGGCTGCACCTGTTCAAGCGCCTGCTGCCGGCCGCCGTCGTCGTCCTGGCGGCCACGCTGCTGCTGACCTGGGCCGTGCTGCCGCCGCGGCGCTGGCCGGACATCCTTGACCAGGCGCTGGCATCGCTCACCTACCAACAGAACTGGCTGCTGGCCGACAACGCAGTGGACTACTACGCGATCGACCATTCCGGCGCCAGCCCGCTGCAGCATTTCTGGTCGCTGTCCATCCAGGGGCAGGTCTTCATTCTTTGGCCGCTGGTCTTTGCCGGCGCCGCAGTGGTGTGGCGGCTCATCCGCAGCACGGGCCTGGCCCACAGGATTCCCGTGCTGGCCCCGCTGCTGGGCTACCGGGGGATCCTGGCCGTGGTGTTCGCGGCAATCTTCGCGTCCTCGCTGGCCTACTCCATCCAGCAGACGGCCACCAACCAGGCCTATGCCTACTTCGACACCCGCGTGCGGCTGTGGGAGTTTGCCCTCGGCTCGCTGCTGGCCCTAGTGCTGCCCCATCTGGACCTGCCGCGGGTGGTGCGCATCCTCATGGGCTGGCTGGGCCTGGCCGCCATGCTGGGCTGTGGGCTCATCCTCACGGTGGACCAGCAGTTCCCCGGCTGGATCGCGCTCTGGCCCACGCTCGCCGCCTCCCTGGTGATCGCGGCCGGCGCCACCGGCAGCCGGATCGGCGTGGACAGGCTCCTTTCCTCCAAGCCGCTCGTTGGCCTGGGCGGGATGTCATATGCCCTCTATCTGTGGCACTGGCCGCTGCTGGTGGTCTTCCTCGTGGCCGAGGACCAAGGCTCCGTGACGCTGCTGCAGGGCCTGGGCGTCATCGCAACCTCCCTGCTGCTGGCCTGGCTGACCACCCGCTTTGTCGAAAAGCCGCTGCGCAGCTGGGAATGGCCCAAGCTGCGGGCCTGGCGGTCGGCGGCAGTGATCGCCTGCTGCGCCTCGCTGCTGGCCGGTCCGGTGGCCCTGTGGCAGAGCGACATCTCCGCCTACGACACCGCCGTCGCCGCCCAGACGCCGGCAGACAATCCCGGCGCCGCGGCCCTGCAGCCCGGCTACGAAGGTGTGCCGTCGAGCACCGCCAGGGTCATCCCGGCACCCACGCAGCTGAAAAACGAATTCGCCACCATCGACGGCGACTGCACCGGCGCGCTGGTTCCGGACTCCGAGGTGCTCGCGCAGGTCTGCCACGCCAACCAGCCCGCCGGGGATCCGGCCAAGACAATTGTGGTGCTGGGCGATTCGCATTCGCAGCAGTGGCTGCCGGTGTGGGACACCCTGGCCACCAAATACAACTGGCAGATCGTCATGATGCTCAAGTCCGGCTGCCGCTACGGCGGGGACACCCCGGAGCGCGCCGATGACTGCAACGAGTTCAACCAGCTTGACAGGGAGTACGTGCTCGGGCTCATGCCCGATGCCGTCTTTACGCTGGCCTCGCTCACCCACGAACTGGACCCCGTCGAGACGGCGGTGCCGGCCTACCTTGAGGGCATCACGCCGTTCACCGATGCCGGCATCGAGGTGATCGGCATGCGGGACAACCCCCGCTTCACCATCAACATGGCCGACTGCGCGGGCATCAAGGGCGCCGCCGCCCCGGCCTGCAATCCGCCATTGTCGGATTCACTGGCCGAGCAGTCCCCGTTGGACGGCTACGCCGGGGCGCCGGAGAACCTCTTCTTTATGGATATGAGCGACTACATCTGCGTCGGCGGCGTCTGCCCCGCCGTCGTCGGCAACGTCTATGTCTACAAGGACGACAACCATCTGACGAAGACCTACACCCAATCGACGGCGCCGATGTTTGAACAACGGCTGCTGGCGGCCACCGGCTGGGCACCGTGAGTTCGCCCACAAGCGGGCATTCGTGGACGCATCCGGAATAGGGCAGCGACTCCTTTCGTTTTAGGATGTATCAAACGCACAGGCATGCTCCGTAATCACGGTGCGCGCCGTTGGTTGCAACCACCACCCGGTCCCACCGCCGAGGAGCACTCGTGACCCAGCCTGAAATCCATGACCCCTTCGCTTTTGTGGGTCTGACCTACGACGACGTTCTGCTGCTGCCCGGGCACACGGACGTCATCCCCTCCGAGGCTGACACCAGCTCGCGCATTTCCAAGCGCATCACGGTGCAGACCCCGCTGCTGTCCGCAGCGATGGACACCGTCACCGAGTCCCGCATGGCCATCGCCATGGCACGCCAGGGCGGTCTGGGCGTGGTGCACCGCAACCTTTCCATTGACGACCAGGCCGAGCAGGTGGACCTGGTCAAGCGCAGCGAATCCGGCATGATCACCAAGCCGCTGACCGTCCACCCCGAGGCCACGCTGGCCGAGCTGGACGAGCTCTGCTCCCGCTACCGCGTCTCCGGCCTGCCCGTGGTGGACGCCGACGGCCGTCTGGTGGGCATCGTGACCAACCGCGACACCGTGTTCATCCCGGAGTCCGAGTACGCCGGCCGCCGCGTCAGCGAAGTCATGACCGCCATGCCGCTGGTCACCGGCAAGGTGGGCATCAGCCGCGAGGACGCCTCGGCGCTGCTGGCCAAGAACAAGATTGAGAAGCTGCCCCTGGTGGACGACGGCGGCTACCTCCGCGGCCTGATCACCGTCAAGGACTTCGCCAAGGCCGAGCAGTACCCGCTGGCCACCAAAGATGACCAGGGCCGCCTGCGCGTCGGTGCGGCCATCGGCTTCTTCGGAGACGGCTGGGAGCGCGCCATGCGCTTGGTCGACGCCGGCGTCGACGCCTTGTTCGTTGACACTGCCAATGGCCACAGCCAGGGCGTGCTGGACATGATCCGCCGCCTCAAGAGCGATCCCGTACTCAAGCACGTGGACGTCATCGGCGGCCAGGCCGCCACCCGTGAAGGCGCCCAGGCCCTGATCGACGCCGGTGCCGACGGCATCAAGGTGGGCGTGGGCCCGGGCTCCATCTGCACCACCCGCGTGGTGGCAGGTGTGGGCGTTCCGCAGATCACCGCCATCTACGAGTCTGCCAAGGCCGCCATCCCGGCCGGTGTGCCGCTGATCGCCGACGGCGGTCTGCAGTACTCGGGCGACATCGGCAAGGCGCTGGTTGCCGGCGCCGACACTGTGATGCTGGGTTCGCTGCTGGCCGGCACGGAGGAGGCTCCGGGTGAGCTGATCTTCGTCAATGGCAAGCAGTTCAAGACCTACCGCGGCATGGGCTCGCTCGGTGCCATGCAGTCCCGCGGCAAGAACACCTCCTACTCCAAGGACCGCTACTTCCAGGCGGATGTCTCCGGCGATGACAAGCTCATCCCCGAGGGCATTGAGGGCCGCGTGGCCTACCGCGGACCGCTGTCCTCCGTGGCCTACCAGCTGGTGGGCGGCCTGCGCCAGACGATGTTCTACGTTGGCGCGCCGACCATTCCGGCACTGAAGGAGCGCGGCAAGTTTGTCCGCATCACCGCTGCAGGTCTGAAGGAATCGCACCCGCACGACATCCAGATGACCGTCGAAGCACCGAACTACGGTTCCAAGTAACGCGCCAAGCGCAGCCCATGCGACTGCTGGTTTGATCCAGTGTGAGCGCCCCGCGGCCTATGGCCGCGGGGCGCTGTCGTTCAACGCCGCCGTCGTGGCCCTTGCCAGCAGCTCCGCCAGGCGGCGGCTGCCGGCGTCCGCACGGGCGCTGGTCCGACGTGCGAGGAAAAGGCTCCGGGACACCGGCTGCGCCAGAGGGCGCAGCGCCACGTCGTCGGGCACGGCGGCCAGTGCCAGGGACGGTATGAGGGCAACGCCGACCCCCGCGGAGACCAAGGCCAGCTGGGTGGAAAAGTCCGTCGCCTCGGCTGCGGCGAGCGGAGCGAATCCTGCCATGCCGCAGGCCCGTTCCACCATTTCGCAGCAGGCCCAGCGGCGGTTGGGGATGATCCACGCGGCGGTGGCCAGCAGCCGCAGGTCCACAGGTTCCGGCGTGAGCGCCCCGGTGCCCCGGTCCTCGGGCAGCCTCGAGAACACATCGTGGTCCGCGCGGGCCGCCAACACCACGGGTTCGGTCCCCAGCAGCTCCATGTACAGTCCCGGGCGGACGTCGGGCGCCGCATTGGAGTACGAGTGCGTCAACGCTGCATCCACTTCCCCTGCGGCCAGGGCCGGAAGCGCATCCTGGGGTTCCATTTCCACCAGCTCCAGTGAGGGGTATGTTCCGGTGCCGGAGAGGATTTCCCGCCACGCGCGGGCCACCACCGTCCGGGCCGCCGAGGGGAATGCGGCAAGACGGTACGTGCCCGAGGAGCCCTCCCGCAGGGCGGCCACCTCCATCTCCGCCACCGAGAGTTGGTCCATGATGTCGCGGCCGTGGTCGGCCAGCAGGCGCCCGGCCGGGGTCAGGACGACATTGCGGCCCTGGCGTTCCGTCAGCGGAAGCCCGGTTTCCCGCTCCAGTGCGGCGATTTGCATCGAGATGCCCGGCGCGGTGAGGTGCAGGGCGGCGGCGACGGCCGAGAGGGTGCCGAGCCGGTCCAGCTCGGTGAGCATGCGCAGTTTTCGAAGATCCAACACATCAGCAATTTTTACTTAATACCAAGCGAAAAGTAAGTGGTAATGAAGCTTTACGGCTTCTACGCTGGATCCATGAGCAATCCCCGCGTTCTCCTGGCTGGCCTCGCCGTCGTCGTCCTGTGGGCCAGTGCCTTTCCTGCCATCCAGGTGGCCGCCCCGGCCATGGGCGTCGTCGGACTCTCCGTGGTGCGGCTGGCCGTGGCCGCCGGGGCGCTGCTGGTGTTGGCTCCGTTCCTCGGCGTCCGCCGCCCTGCCGTCCGCGATCTGCCGCTGATTGCCGCCTGCGGATTCTTCGGCATGGCCGCCTACCAGATCCTGCTGAACTGGGGCGAGCTCTACGTCCCCGCCGGGACGGCCAGCATTGTGGTGGCGGCCGCACCGCTGGTCAGCGTGGCCATCGCCGCCGGCGCCTTGGGCGAGCGTCTGACGGGGTGGAAGGTGGCGGGCAGCCTGGTCGCCTTGGCTGGGGTGGTGCTGGTGTGCCTGGCCCGCTCCGGGCTGCAGATCAGCGGGCCGGTGTGGATTGTGGTGGGCGCGATGCTGGTGCAGGGCATCTACCACCCGCTGACCAAGCCGCTGCTGAAGAGGTACACCGGACTGGAAGTGGCGACCTACGCGATGGTGGCGGGGCTGGTGGTGGTGCTGCCCACCCTGGCCGTGCTGCCGGAGAGCATGGCCCAGTTGTCCGCCGCCGGACCCGGAGCCTGGGCCGGCGCGGTCTACCTGGGCCTGCTGCCCTCGGCCCTGGGATTTGTGCTCTGGGGATATGCGGTGGCTCGGCTGCCCATGGCGGTCTCGACGTCGCTGCTGTACCTGGTGTCTCCGGTGGCCGTGCTGGTGGCGTTCCTCTGGCTGGGGGAGCTGCCGCATCCGGCGGAGCTGCTGGGCGGGCTGGTGGTGGTGGCCGGCGTCGTGCTGGTGAGCGGACGCTTTGGCCGCCGCCCGGTAGCATCAAGCCATGGACGCCCCCAGCTACGATCCCACTCCTGAACTGATCCACCGGGACTCGGGTCTGTGGACCCGGGTGCTGGCCGCCTCGGGAGCCGTCAATCCGCTGTCCGGCGCCCCCTTCACCGAGGCCATGCTCGCCGGCCTGGGCGGCGGCATCGGCTTCATGGTCTTCACCTTCGCCTACAAGGAAGTGACCACCGCCTCCGTCGTCACCCGCTTCCACCCGGGCCCGTTCGTGGCGAACATGCTGGACCGCTCCGGGGCCGGTGTGGAGGTCCAACAGACCACCAGTGCCAGGCTGGCGCGGGGGCGGCTGGACTCCGTCCTGGACGCCGGGCGGCCCACCGTCGTCCGGGTGGTGCCGGCGGCACTGCCCTGGCGCAAGAGGACCCTGCTGACCGAGTCCGGGTCCACCGATGTGGTGGTCGTGTCCCGGGACGGGGAGGGCTATCTGGTGGACGACGGCGGCGGGAGGTTGGAGCGGATTGGAGCGGGGGAGCTGGCCGCCGCCCGCGCCCAGAGCAAGGCGGACAAGCACTGGCAGGCCCATGTTGGTGCGCCACCCGGTGCGCCGCTCACGCCCGGCGTCGTGGCCGAGGCTGTGCGGGAAACGGCCCGGGCGCTGCTGAGCGGCGAAGCCCCGGCCGGGATCCCCGCCGGATATGGCAAGAACTTCGGCATCCGCGGCATGGAAACCTGGCGTTCGCGGCTGCTGGGCACGAGGACCAAGGGCGGCTGGCCCGTCCTTTTCGCGGACCCGCAGCGGCGCCGCGCCGGGCTGGACATGCTCGTCGCGCTGCTCACCGGCCCCGAATTCAGCGGGCCCGGGGCGCTGCGGCCGCTCTATGCCGCGTTCCTGCGCGAGGCCGCAGACCCGGCCTGGGTGCAGGCGGCGGAGCTCTACGACGGACTCGGCAGCCGGTGGGACGGCTTCGCGGCGGCGGTTGGCCGCCAGCAGGATGCGGACTTCACCGCGATGGCGGAATTGCTCGACGGCATCATCGAGGAGGAACGCCGGGCCGCCACGGCACTGCTGGGCTGATGGCGCCGGGCCAACGGCACTGGGCCAGCGGAGCTGCTGGGCCAATGGCACTGCTCGGCCGGCGGCCGCAGCCCGGCTTACGGCCCCGTCCGGCCCCGTCCCGGCGCTTCAGAGCGGCCCGCCTTGGCGCGGGCCGGCGTCGTGCTCCTGACATGCTTGGGAGAGCCGGCGGCCGCTGGGATAGGCTAGGGCAGTGACTTACGAGATTGAGATTGGCCGCGCCAAGCGCGGACGCCGCGCGTACACCCTTGACGATATTGCCATCGTTCCCTCGCGCCGCACGCGCGACCACAACGACGTATCCGTCAAGTGGCAGATCGACGCCTACCAATTCGAGACACCCGTCATCGGCGCCCCGATGGACTCCGTCATGTCCCCGGCCACAGCGATTGCGCTGGGCCGGCTGGGCGGTTTGGGCGTCCTCGACCTGGAGGGTCTGTGGACCCGCTACGAAGACCCCCAGCCGGTGCTGGATGAGATCGCCGCGCTGAAGGGCTCCGCCGAGGACCCCGCCGCCACGCGCCGGATGCAGGAGCTCTACGAGGCCCCCATCCAGGCCGAGCTCATCACCTCCCGCCTGGCCGAGATCCGAGCCTCCGGCGTCACTGTCGCAGGGTCCCTGACGCCGCAGCGTACGCAGGAGTTCTACAAGACTGTTGTGGCCGCCGGAGTGGACATCTTCGTCATCCGCGGCACCACCGTGTCGGCCGAGCACGTCTCCAAGACCACCGAGCCGCTGAACCTCAAGCAGTTCATCTATGAGCTCGATGTGCCCGTGATCGTGGGCGGGGCGGCCGGCTACACCCCGGCACTGCACCTCATGCGCACCGGCGCTGCCGGCGTGCTGGTGGGCTTTGGCGGCGGCGCCTCCACCACCACCCGCCGCGCCCTGGGCATCCGGGCACCCATGGCCAGCGCCATCTCCGATGTGGCAGCGGCCCGCCGCGACTACATGGATGAGTCCGGCGGACGCTATGTGCACGTGATCGCCGACGGCGGCCTGGGCTCCAGCGGCGACATCATCAAGGCCATCGCCATGGGCGCCGACGCCGTCATGCTGGGAGCCACCCTCTCCCGTGCGGACGAGGCACCCGGCCAGGGCTGGCACTGGGGCGCCGAGGCGCACCACCCGGAGCTGCCCCGCGGCGACAGGGTCCAGATGGGCACCGTCGGTCCGCTGGAGGAGGTCCTCTTTGGACCGGCCCACCAGGCCGATGGCAGTGCGAACCTTATCGGCGCGCTGCGCCGGGCGATGGCCACCACCGGCTACTCGGATTTGAAGGAATTCCAGCGCGTGGAGGTTGTGGTCTCCAAGTAGGCGACACACAACGCGCAAGGGGCGCCGCGGCAGCAGCCGCGGCGCCCCTCCCGTTTGCGGGGAGGACGACGTAAGGTGATTGCACCATCACGTTGTACTTCCCAGGAGGTCCGCTATGTTGCCCACGTCCCGTCCGTCATCCGCTCTGGGACCGGAGGTCCGGGCCGCATCGCTGGCGGCCCTCAAGGCGACCTCCGAGCCGGGGGCCGAGCTCGACGTCTTGATTGTCGGTGGCGGGGTGGTCGGCGCCGGTGCCGCTCTGGACGCCGTCACACGCGGCCTGAGCGTCGGCATTGTGGAGGCCAATGACTGGGCGTCGGGGACGTCCTCGCGTTCCTCCAAACTGATCCACGGCGGCCTGCGCTATCTGGAAATGCTCGATTTTGCCCTCGTGACGGAGGCGCTGCAGGAACGCGGACTGCTGATCCAGCGCATCGCCCCGCATCTGGTCCGCCCGGTGCCATTCCTGTATCCGCTGAGCAAGCGCTTTGTCGAGCGCCCCTATGTGGGCGCCGGCATTCTGCTCTACGACACCCTGGGCATGACCAGCGGCAACAGCCGCGGCGTTCCCATGCACAAGCACCTGAGCCGCCGGGGCACCCTGCGGGCAGCCCCCAGTCTCAAGGACGACGCCATGATCGGCTCGATCCGCTACTACGACGCCCAGGTGGACGACGCGCGGCTGGTGGCCAACATCGTCCGCACGGCTGCCGGCTACGGCGCCCACGCCGTCAACCAGGTCAAGGTGGTGGACTTCCTGCGGGCCGGCGAGCGGGTGGTCGGTGCCAAGGTCCACAACCAGGAGGACGGTACGGAGTTTGAGATCCGGGCCCGGCAGGTGGTCAACGCCACCGGCGTCTGGACGGATGAAACACAGGCCATGGTCACCGATCGCGGCCAGCTGAAGGTGCGCGCCTCCAAGGGCATCCACCTGGTGGTGCCGCGGGACAGGTTCCAATCCACGGTGGGGCTGATCCTGCGCACGGAAAAGTCGGTGCTCTTCGTGATTCCCTGGGGCCGGCACTGGATCATCGGCACCACCGACACGGATTGGAAGCTGGACAAGGCCCACCCCGCGGCCTCCAGCCAGGACATCGACTACGTGCTGGAGCATGTGAACAAGGTGCTCAAGCGCCCGCTCACGCGCGAGGACGTCGAGGGCGTCTACGCCGGCCTGCGCCCGCTGCTGGCGGGGGAGAACGATTCCACCGCCAAACTCTCCCGCGAGCATGTGGTGGCGCACCCCGTCCCGGGCCTGGTGGTGGTGGCCGGCGGCAAGTTCACCACCTACCGCGTGATGGCCAAGGACGCGATCGACGAGGCCACCCGGACGCTCGACGAGCGGGTGCCCGCCAGCTGCACGGAGACCATCCCGCTGCTGGGCGCCGAAGGGTTCAAGGCCGCGTGGAACCGGCGGAACCGGACGGCCGAGGAGACGGGCATCCATGTGGCACGGGTGGAGCACCTGCTCAACCGCTTCGGTTCCCTGGCCGACGAGGTGCTGGCGCTGATCACCGAGGACCCCGAACTGGGGACCCCGCTGCCCGGCGCCGACGACTACCTCCAGGCGGAGGTGGTCTACGCGACGTCGCACGAGGGGGCCCTGCACGTCCAGGACGTGCTGACGCGCCGCACGCGGATCAGCATCGAGTCCTGGGACCGCGGCACCTCGGCCGCCCCCGTTGTCGCTAGACTGATGGGGAGAATTCTGGGCTGGAGCGCAGAGCAGCAGGAAAACGAGGTTGTGCACTACCTGGCCCGGGTGGAGGCCGAGAGGTTGAGCCAGCAGCAGCCCGACGACGAGTCGGCCGACGCCGCCCGTCTGGGGGCGCCGGACATCGTCCCGCTGCGCTGACCTGCGGCCCAGGCCCGGCCCCGCGCCGGCACACGACACCGCCCGAAAGGCTGCCATGACACTGGATCCGCTTCAGCGCTACAACACCGAGCTGACTACACCGGACCTGGTGGTTTTGGAGATGGAAGCCGCGTCCAAGGAGGACGCTTCGGCACAGCTGGCCAAGAGGCTGTTCGACGCCGGCCGGGTCACGGACCTCGAGGGCTTCCTGCGCCATGTCAACGCCCGCGAGCACCAGCTGGCCACCGGTCTCCCGGGCGGCATCGGCCTGCCGCACGCGCGCAGCGACTACGTCCGGGAGACCTCCATCGCCGTCGGCATCACCAAGTTTGGCCACAGCCTGGATTTCGGTGCCGTGGACGGTCCGGCCACGGTGGTGCTCCTGATCGCCACCCCGGCCAGCTCCTTCTCCGAGCACCTCGAGGTGCTGGCCACGCTGGCGCGCTCGCTGTCCAAGGAGAACTTCCGCGAATCCCTGCGCCGCGCCCACGACGCAGAGGTCATCGCCGAGCTCATCAATTCCACGCTGGTCTTCTTCGACCATTAGCCCCCGGAGCGGGGGCTGGTGCCCGGCGCTGGGGCCTGTGATGCAGCAGTCACAGGCCGCCGGGGCCGGGCATTGTGAGTTCTACACGCGGAAGAAGTACCTTTAAAGGGTGTTGAAAACCGCCCTGAAGCCGCGCTGGATCGCCGCGCTCGTCCTTGCGTTGGCCATTTCCGCGGTGTTTGTCCTGCTGAGCCAGTGGCAGTTTTCCCGTTCCCTGGAGCAGGATGCCGCCCCGCCGGCAGTCACCGAGACGCACAAACCGCTGGTGGAAACGCTGCAGCCCGGTGCTCCCATGATGGCCTCCGTGGCGGACCAGCTGGTCACAGCAACGGGGCATTTCGACCCCACCAAACAGGTTGTCGTCCAGTCCAGGCTGCAGGACAAGGTGCTGGGCTATTGGGTGGTGACGGCGTTCGTCGTCGACGGCGCCCCGGTTCTGGCCGGCGCGGGGGCAACCGAAGAAACCATCATCCCCGTCGCCCGCGGCTGGATCGCCGATCCGGCCCAGGCCGGCGCCCCGCCGTCGGGCCCGCTCACCGTGAGTGGACGCCTGATTCCGGCCGAAGCCCCGATTGCCAAGCCCAACATCCCCGCCGGCCAGGTCGCAGCCCTGTCCACCGCGGAGCTGGTCAACGTCTGGCAGGCCAGCAGCTACCCGGCCTTCATCGTGTCCTCCGAGGAACTCTCCAACGGCACCGACGTTGGCGCCCACGCCACGGCGGGGGACCTGAAGGGCATCACCGTCACGGCCCAGCCCGACAGCACCAAGGTGAACTGGCTGAACATCTTCTACTCCATCGAGTGGGTGGTCTTCGCCGGCTTCGCCGTCTTCCTGTGGTGGCGCCTGGTGGCCGATGAACACCGGCGCAAGCAGGAGGACGAACTCGACGCCGCCGAAGCAGCCAGCGCCGAAGAAGCCAGCGCCGAAGCAGCCAGCGCCGAAGCAGCCGGCGGCGGCGACGGTGGCAACGGCGGCAACCCAGACGGCGGCAACCCAGACACAGCAGCCAGCCCCACCACCGAGGAAAGCACAGAGGCACACTAAGTGACCACCACGCCCAAGGCCACCAAGCGCCGCTTTGGCGGCACCCCCGCCCAGATCCAATCCGCACTGAAGTTCTACAAGGTGCTCGCCTACGCCACCGGCGCCATGCTGCTCCTGCTGACCATCGAGCTCATCGTCCGCTATGGCTTCAACTCCGTGCTGATTTCAGGCGGCACCGACACTCTCACCGGAGCGGCGCACTCCTTCGGCCTCGTGCAGCTGCAGGACGGCGCCTCGCTGGTGATCGGCGGGCTGAACATCTCCACCACCGTGCTGATCGTCCATGGCTGGATGTACGTCATCTACCTGATCGCCGATTTCCGCCTGTGGTCGCTCATGCGCTGGCCGTTCAGCAAGTTCATCCTCATCGCCCTCGGTGGCGTGGTGCCGCTGCTGTCCTTCTTCCTGGAGGGCCGCATCCACCGCCAGGCGCTGGCCGAACTGGCCGCCCACCCGCAGGCAACCAAGCGCTACTAGACGCTTTGAACGTGAGAGAGGCCACCGCACAGCAAGTGCGGTGGCCTCTTGGGTTAAGATTGGAGGGTGACTACCCCCGCTACGGCCCAGACTTCGCAGAAGCCCGTCCTGGTTGTGGACTACGGAGCCCAGTACGCCCAGTTGATTGCGCGCCGTGTGCGCGAGGCCAATGTGTACTCGGAAATCGTGCCGCATACCCTTACAACAGAGCAGCTGCTGGCTAAGAACCCCGCTGCCATCATCCTTTCCGGTGGACCGTCAAGCGTCTACGCCGAGGGTGCCCCGTCCGTAGGTGCCGACCTCTTCGAAGCCGGCGTGCCGGTCTTTGGCATCTGCTACGGCTTCCAGGCCATGGCCGCTGCCTTGGGCGGAACCGTGGCGGAGACGGGTCTGCGCGAATACGGCGCAACCGATGTCTCGATGGTGGGGGAGGACCGTTCCATTCTGGCCGGCACCCCGGACCACCAGATCGCCTGGATGAGCCACGGCGACTCCGTCCAGCAGGCTCCGGCCGGCTTCGACGTGCTCGCCAGCACCGAGGGCGCCCCCGTGGCGGCCTTCGCCAACGAGGAGAAGTGCCTCTACGGCGTCCAGTGGCACCCGGAGGTGAAGCACTCCTCCGCCGGCCAGGCCGTGCTGGAGAACTTCCTCTTCAAGGGCGCCAAACTGGAGCCCAACTGGACCACCGGCAACATCCTTGAGGAGCAGGTTGCCCGCATCAAGGAGCAGATCGGCGACGCCAAGGTCATCTGCGGCCTCTCCGGCGGCGTCGACTCCGCCGTCGCCGCGGCCCTGGTGCAGCGCGCCGTGGGCGACCAGCTCACCTGCGTGTTCGTCAACCACGGGCTGCTGCGCGAGGGCGAGGCCGAGCAGGTCGAGCGCGACTTCGTGGCCGCCACCGGCGCCAAGCTGTACGTTGCCAACGAGCAGGAGCGCTTCCTGAGCGCCTTGGCCGGCGTCTCCGACCCGGAGACCAAGCGCAAGATCATCGGCCGCGAATTCATCCGTGCCTTCGAAGAGGCAGAGCGCGCCATCATGGCCGCCGCTGCCGCGGAGGGCGAGGAGATCAAGTACCTCGTCCAGGGCACGCTGTACCCGGACGTCGTCGAGTCCGGCGGCGGCGAGGGTGCTGCCAACATCAAGAGCCACCACAATGTGGGCGGCCTCCCCGAGGACCTGCGCTTCGAGCTCGTTGAGCCGCTGCGTGCGCTGTTCAAGGACGAGGTCCGTGCCGTGGGTGCACAGCTGGGCCTGCCCGCCGAGATCGTGGGACGCCAGCCGTTCCCCGGACCCGGCCTGGGCATCCGCATCGTCGGTGAGATCACCGGCGAGCGTCTGGACCTGCTGCGCAAGGCCGATGCCATTGCCCGCGCCGAGCTCACCGCAGCCGGCCTGGACAACGAGGTGTGGCAGATGCCCGTCGTGCTGCTGGCGGATGTCCGCAGCGTCGGCGTGCAGGGCGACGGCCGCACCTACGGGCACCCGATCGTGCTGCGCCCGGTCTCCAGCGAGGATGCCATGACGGCCGATTGGTCCCGTCTGCCGTACGATCTGCTGGCCCGCATTTCCAACCGCATCACCAACGAAGTGGATGGCGTCAACCGGGTTGTCCTGGACGTCACGTCCAAGCCCCCGGGAACCATCGAGTGGGAGTAGCCCGCTAGGCACGCTGGGGAGTCTGCATTCCTTGTTGAAGGGAGCGTCGAATTTGGACGTATTTGCAGCTCCCCAGTGTGCCGTTTCGGCATTATCCACCCCACCGGGATAGCTTTGAAAGCATGCCCGTATGGTCACGATCGTTCCGCTCCAGCAGCGTAGAGAAGAAGGCTCCAGTGCCCCAGGAAGTCAGCCTCAAGGAGGGCTCGGCCGAGCTCCGTTCGTGGCTTGCCGGGCTCGATGCCTACACCGGGTCCGACACCCTGCTGGCCTTCACCCCCACGGTGAAGGGAACGATCGACCTCACGCACGCGCACCCCTCCGGCCTGGCCCAGCTGCTGGCCGGCCGCCGCACGCGCCTGT
The DNA here is from genome assembly GCF_000482545.1 of Arthrobacter sp. 35W. GTDB lineage: Bacteria > Actinomycetota > Actinomycetes > Actinomycetales > Micrococcaceae > Specibacter. Next base: position 173,494 of record NZ_KI519455.1, on the reverse strand, counting down.
CCACGCTGATCCGCGACGACGGACAGTACAGTGCCGCCCTGCGCGCAGCGGGCGTTCTGCGCACCAAAATCTTTGAACTGAGCACCGACCGCGGGCTCGACGTCGGCTACCTCGCCGCCGGTGTCACCAGCTGGCCCGCCGCCCCTATGCACGGCCAGGGCGCCGTCTCGGCCCCCGTGCTGCTCACCGCCGTCGCGCTCACCGCCCGGCCCGGCCAGGACGACTTTGAACTTCAGCTCACCGAGCAGGCCCGCATCAACCCGGCCCTGGTGCGCCATCTGGAGGCCACCCACGGCATCACCATCGACGGCCCGGCCCTGGCCCGGCTGGCCTACAGCACCGCCCGGTTCGACCCGGCGCCGGTGCTGGAGCGCCTGCGCTCCCAGCTCGCCGCCGTCCCCTCTGCCATCGTCGAACACCAGTTGCTGGTGTCCACCTTCGCGGACCTTGCCGAGAACCTGAACGACCCGGCCCTGCAGGAGGGCAGCGACCTGATCGAAGCCCTGCGCCTGAGCATGGACGGCGACGTCCTGCCGGTGGAGCTGGAGATCGACGCCGAGCGCTTCAAGCCGCTGGACGAGCGCACCCCCGAGGAGGAGCTGCTGGTGGTCGACGCCGACCCGCAGCAGCAGTATGTGCTTGACCTGATCCGCGCCGGGGATTCCGTGCTGGTCTCCACACCGCCGGGGACCGGCCAGACGCAGACGGCCCTGAACGCCGTCGCGCAGCTCGTCCATGACGGCAAGTCCGTGCTGGTGGTGGGCGAACGCCGGGCCACGCTGAATGAATTTGCCCAGCGTTTCTCCGACCTCGGGTTGGATTCGCTGCTGCTGCAGCTGAGCGCCCAGACCGGCCCCCAGCAGATCAAGTCCCAGCTGGTGCGCTCGATCATGCGCAATGAGAAGGCCGTCGAGCCGCAGCTGGCGAACCTGCACCGCACCCTGGCCGACCACCGCCACCAGTTGGTGGACCACGTGGCGAGCCTGCACAATGTCCGCGAACGGTGGGGCTGCTCGCCGTACCAGGCCATGCAGTCCCTCGCCGAGCTGACGTCCATCCACCCGGCCCCGGCCACCACCGTGCGGCTCAAGCGCAGTGTGCTTGACAGCATCGGCGACCGCGACGAACTGGCAGCCCGCCTCCGCCGCGCCGCGGAGCTGGGCAGTTTCAGCCACGCAGCCACCACCAGCCCCTGGCACGGTGCCCGGCTGCTGACCCGCAAGGAAACCGAGGAGGCACTGGCCCTGGCCAAGGACCTGCTCGCCGGGCTCCCGGACTTCATCGAGAAGATGGACGCCGTGGCCGACTACGCGGAGATCCGCCGTGGCAGCACCTTTGCCGAATGGGGCAGCCAGCTGGCCCTGCTGGTGGCCGTGCGCGAGAGCCTGGACAAGTTCACCCCCGACATCTTCGACCGCCCCGTCACGGATCTGATCTCCGCGACGGCAAGCTCGTCCTGGCGGCGGGAAAAGAACCTGGAAATGCCGGCCATGCAGCGTTCGCGCCTGCGCCGGGTGGCCAAGGAATATGTGCGCCCCGGCGTCCACATCGCAGACCTGCATGCCTCCCTGGCCCTGGTCCAGGAGCAGCGCGGCCACTGGGCCGAATTTGCCACCACCCAGCGCCACCCCGCCGTGCCCTCCGGACTGGCGGAGCTGAACCAGAGCTACAGGTCCCTTGGCACCCAGCTGGCTGCGCTGGGCACGGCCCTGGCCCGCACGCCCGACGGCGGCAGGCTGGACGAAAGCATCCACCCTGAGCTGCTGGCACGCCTGGCCGCGCTGGTGGACGACGCCGCCACGCTGGAAACGCTGCCCGAGCGCACCCTGCTGCTGCAGAGCATGCGTGAGCATGGCCTGGGCGAGCTGCTTGATGATCTCTCCGCCCGCGAAGTCGGTCCGACCGAGACACGCACCGAGCTGGAGCTGGCCTGGTGGCAGTCGGCGCTGGAAGCCATGATCAGCGGCGACGACTACCTGGCGATGTCCGACGGCGAGAGCCTGCGCCGGCTGGAGGCGGAGTTCCGCCTCGCCGACCAGGCCCACGTCTCCAGCGGCGCCGCCCGGATCCGCTGGAAGCTGGCCCAGGAATGGAACGCCGTGGTCTCCGGCCGCAACCGCCAGGGCGAACACCTGCGGGCGCTGCTCAAGGACGGCCGCGTCACGCTCGAGTCCCTGGCCCTGCAGGCCCCCGATCTGCTCGCCAACCTCGTCCCGGTCTTCACGGCCAGTCCGCTGGTGCTGCCCTCTGTGATCCCCGCCAACCACCGTTTCGACACCGTGGTGCTGCTGGATGCCGAGTCGATCTCGCTCCAGGCGGCACTGCCAGCACTTGCCCGCGCAGCCCAAGTGGTGGCGTTCGGTGATGAGCAGACCGCCTGCCCGCGCAGCTTCACCGTCTCCACCACGCCGGCCACCCGCTCCGGGGGCGCCCAGCCGCTGGAGAGCGTGTTCGGCGCCCTGTCCCGGGTGCTGCCGCGCCACCGCCTCACGGTGTCCTACCGTGCCGTGGACGAGGATCTGGTCCTGCAGCTCAGCGGCGGGTTCTACGACAACCAGCTCGGACGCCTGCCCGATGGCCGCGTGGTCACGGGTCTGGAACGCTCCCTGGTGGTGGACTACCTTCCGGACGGCACCGGCCTGCCCGGCACCGGAACCGACGGCGTGGAATCGGTGGTGGCCGAGGTCAACCGCGCCGTGGATCTGGTGTTCGAACACGCCCGCATGCGTCCGCGCTCCTCGCTGGTGGTCATCACCGCCAGCGAACGCCACGCCGTCCGGGTTGCGCAGGCCATCCGGCTCCAGATGCCCAACCACCCGTTGCTGGCCAGCTTCTTTGACTCCGGGCCGGAATCCTTCCGCGTGGTCACCATCGACCGTTCCGCGGGCATGGTGCGCGACCACGTGATCTTCTCCCTCGGCTACGGCCGCACCCCGCACGGGCGGGCGCTGCACAGCTTTGGCCCCCTGTCCGAGCCGGACGGCCGGGGTAAGTTTGCCCTGGCCATGACGCGCGCCCGCAGGCATCTACACGTGCTGACCTGCTTCCGCCCGGAGGATCTGGACCAGTCCCGGCTCAGCTACGGTGCCGTGGACTTCTATGAACTGCTGGACCGCGAGCTGGCCGGAAATTCGCTGCTGGGCACCACCGCATCACGGGCCGCAGCCAGCGAAGCGGCACTGGGGGAGGACCCCCTGGTCGCCGACCTTGCCGAGCGCCTGCGTGCCCGCGGCGCCCGCGTCTGGCACCACTACGACGGCGCGCTGGACATCGTTGCTGCACCGGACCCGGTGGCCAATCTGGGCCGTGCCGACCACGAAATCCCCGCGCCGGTGGCCGTGGAATCCGATGGCTCCGCCAGGTACCGGGCCATGAGTGTGCGTGAACGCAGCAGGCTGCGTCCGCAGATGCTGGAGCAGCTGGGCTGGCGCTACATGCCGTTGTGGACCATCGAGGTCTTCACGGACCCGTCCACCTGCGCGGACCAGATCGGCGGCTACCTGGGGCTGTCTCCGGCGCTGGCCGACAACGAGGCCCCGTCATTGCTGGGCACACCGTTGGACACCTCGACCACGCCAGTGGTCGATTTCCCCGAGGATGTCGACTATGGGACAGCCCAGGACGCAGTAGAAACACAAGAAGCAGTAGAAGAGGAAGTACCAGCCGTGGGCACCACGCCACAAACCCCTGCCAACGATTCCGAGCCTGTTCTGCCCAAGGTCGCCGCCGAGGATGATCCCGCACAGTGGGGTGATTCCGGCGACGCCGGGCACGACGAGTGGCTGCGCGAGCAGAAGCCGCCGCACTGGGGCTGAGCCGCCCCGCCGGGCTGATCCGCTCCGCGAGGGCTGAGCCGTCCCCACTGGGGCCGAGCCGCCCCGCTGAGCCGCCCCGCCGGGCGGCGGCCGGCTAGGGCGGAGCGCCCACCAGCACGAGGAAGATCTTTCCCCGCGCCGATGCACCTGCCAACCTCAGGGCGTCCTCGGGGCCCGCGGCCACCACAATCAGTCCGTCGGCTTCGCCGGCGGGCATGAGCCCCACGCCCTGTGCCGGGGCATCGGCCGTCCACAGGACTGGAACGGCCCGGGCCAGCAGCTCATTGGCGGGGGTGTCTGCTGCCCCGGTGGTGCTGCTCAGCACCACATCCACCAACTGCCCCTCGGACAGGAGCCCCACGGTGGCGGGGTCCGCCAACCGGATGGGCACGGCCTGGCTTCCCGGCGGCGCTCCCACCAGCAGGCCGGCGCCGAGCAGCGAGGCATCCGTCAGGAACTGGCCCCGGCGCAGTGGGCCCGCCAGCTGGCGGCCCACCAGTGATTCAACCGTGGTGTATGCGGCAGACGGTACGGCATCGGGTGGGAGCTGGGCATAGCCCAGATCGCTGCCGGCCAATGTGGTGCCGGCACCCAGATCACGCTCTGCCACCACCACCGCGGACAGGGCCAGCGGGGCAGGCGTCAGTTGGGCAACGGCCAGCGCAGCCGCGGCACAGAACAACAGGGCAGCCAGCAGCCGCCGCCGGCGAAGGACCAGCCTGCGCAGGGACCGCAGGGGCCCGGGAGCCGCGCGGGCGGCCGCTGATGATGGGCGTTGTTGATCGGGCCACAGTGGCCGTGCGGTGCGTCCCAGGGACTTCATGCACCGAGGCTAGTGCTCCATGGCAGCATCGAAGAGGTCCTAACCGTTCAACCTGCGCCAGGGCAGGGCGGAACCAGGCTGTGGAGGAGCGGAGGGCCGGCGGGCCTGGGCGGGCGCGGCGGCTGCGTGCTGGGGCTTAGCTGGCGGCGGCGCTGGCCGCGGGCACGCTGGCGGGCGCGGCCGGAGCCGAGGGGGCAGCCGCCGTCGAGGGTGCCGCCGCAACGGCGCCGCTGCGGGAATCAGTGCGGTAGAAGCCGGAACCCTTGAAGACCACACCTACGGAGTTGAACTTCTTGCGCAGGGAGCCCTCGCAGGTGGGGCAGACCGTCAGGGAGTTGTCGCTGAACTGCTGGACGATGTCGAAGGCATGGCCGCAGTCTTTGCAGGCGTAGGCATAGGTTGGCACTGGTTCTCCTTCTGTAGCAGACGTCAGGGCGGTGTCTGCAACAGGCGATCGTTAGCAGTCCAAGGCCCTGAGTGCCAATTCTATCATTCCCCTCGGGAGTGTTCTCTGGCAGCGATCAGCCAGCCCTGAGGCGTCAACGCACCGTCCACGGGCTGGTCGAGGACGTCGTGGACCAAAATTCCGGCCGGAAGCACCTCATGGGGGTAGACGACGGCGGCCGTGGCCGGCCGGTGGCCATGGTGCGCGGCCCGGGCCAGGAAGCGGTCGTAGTAGCCGCCACCCTGCCCCAAACGGTTCCCCGCCCGGTCCGTGGCCAGCGCCGGCACGGCGATGCCGAGGACGGGCCCCAGCTCGGTGAAGGCGAGCCGGTGGCCCACCGGCTCATTGACAGGGGCCAGCGCGCTGCGGGCCATGGCAACGCCGGGGCGCCAATGGACCCAGGACAGGGCGAAGGCGGGCTCGCACACCGGAACCAGAACGCGGTAGCCCTCGGTGTGGAGGCGGTGCAGCAGTGCGGACGTGGGTGGTTCGGTGCCGCCGGAGATGAAGGCGCAGACGGTGGGCTGCCTGCCACCGATGACGGGAAGCGACGCCGCCCAGGCGAGCCCGCGCGCTGCCAGCCTGTCACCGGCGGCGGCGCGTTCGGCGTCGCCCATCTCCGAGCGCAGCTGGCGCAGGTGGCGCCGCAGTTCAACCTTGGTCGACATCGGGTGCTCCTTGGCCTCGGTGGTGCTGTGAGTAGTGCTACGTAGACCGGATCCCATTGTGGATACCGTTTTCAAGTAGCCTAGGACAATGACTTCTGCACCCCGTGTACGCAAAGCCGTGATTCCTGCTGCCGGTTTGGGCACCCGATTCCTTCCCGCCACCAAGGCGATGCCGAAGGAGATGCTCCCGGTGGTGGACAAGCCTGCCATCCAGTACGTCGTCCAGGAGGCCGTCAGTGCCGGCCTGGAGGACGTCCTCATGATCACCGGCCGCAACAAGCGCGCCCTCGAAGACCACTTCGACCGCGTTCCGGTGACCGAGCAGCTGCTGGAAGACAAGGGAGACAACGATCGTCTTGCCGCCGTCCAGCACGCCACGGACCTCGGCGAGATCCACTATGTCCGCCAAGGCGATCCCAAGGGCCTCGGCCACGCTGTACTGCGCGCGAAGACCCATGTGGGCAACGAGCCCTTCGCCGTGCTGCTCGGTGACGACCTCATCGACGAGCGCGATGAACTGCTGACCATCATGATCGATGTCCAGGCCAAGACCGGCGGCTCCGTCGTGGCCCTCATCGAGGTTGAGCCGTCCAAGATCTCCTCCTACGGCTGCGCCGACGTCACCGCCATCGACGGCGAGGGCTACGTCCGCGTCAACCAGCTGGTGGAAAAGCCCTCCGTCGAGGAGGCCCCGTCCAACCTGGCCGTCATCGGCCGCTACGTGCTCCACCCCTCCGTCTTCGAGGTGCTGGAGAACACGCCTCCGGGCCGCGGCAACGAGATCCAGCTGACCGACGCACTGCAGACGCTCGCCACCCGCGAGGGCGAAGGCGGCGGCGTGTACGGTGTGGTGTTCCATGGCCGCCGCTACGACACCGGTGACAAGCTCAGCTACCTCAAGGCCGTGGTGACCCTGGCCTGCGAAAACGAGGAGCTTGGCTCGGATCTGCGCACCTGGCTGGGCGAGTTCACCGCACAGCTTCCCAAGTAGCCGGTGTCCGGGCTGCCCATGTGGCCGCTCACCCTGGAGTGCGGCGATCTGCTGCTGCGCCCCATCAGGCACCGTGACAAGGCGGCCTGGACAGAGGTCCGCGGCCGCAACGCGGAATGGCTGGCCCCCTGGGAGGCCAGCAATCCCAGCCCTGGTGGGGGGCTGCCCACCTTTGGTGGCATGGTCAGGGCGCTGAATACGCAGGCCCGGGCGGCCACGGCACTGCCGTTCATTATTGCCGAGCGGGTGCCCACCCAGGCCAAACCGCGCCTGGTGGGCCAGTTGACGGTCTCCTCCATTGTCTGGGGTTCCGCCATGATGGCGACCCTGGGCTATTGGGTGGACAAGGACCGTGCCGGCCGTGGCATTGCACCGACCGCCGTCGCCATGGCCACGGACCACTGCTTCGGCACCCTGGGACTGCACAGGATGGAAATCAACATCCGTCCGGAGAACGCTCCCAGTCTGCGGGTGGTGGAAAAACTGGGCTTCCGGTACGAGGGGCTGCGCCCGCGCTACCTCCACATCAACGGAGCCTGGGCCGACCATGAGAGCTTCGCACTGACGGCCGAGGAGGTCCCCGGCGGTCTGCTGGAGAGGTGGCTTCGCAGCCGCTGAGGCAATTCCACGGTGTACCTCGCGACACACCGCAACTAATGCCCGGTGCGGCATGAATCACCTCTAGGGTTGGACTGTGGACGCACCCCTGAACTCATCAGTGATCTTGCTGGTTGCTGTTGCCCTCTGGCTGATTTGGGTGGTGCCCTCCGCCCTGCGCCGGCGCCGTGATCAGCTGGTGGACGGGGGTGTAGCGTCCATTGCAACACCCGCGGTAGGCTTGCCAACCGCACCGGCTCCGCGCGTGCACAGCGCGGTGGCCATGGAGTCAACGCAGTCGCAGGAGACATTGATGGAAACCAGCACCTCCTCCGCCCCCGGCACCCCGGGTTCTGCAGCGCCGTCGGAGCAGCTGCGCCCAGCGCCGCTGAAGATCCGCTATGGCCGCTCCGCGCTGGCTCTGGTGGGTGTGCTGGCCCTCTTTGCCGCCGCCGTGGCAGGCGTCCTCAGCCTGGTTGGCGTGGTGTCCGTCCTGGTTCCGCTGGGCTCCTTCGTGTTGTTCGCCGGCTCCATCTTTGTCCTTCGCTCCCTCGCAGTCAGGGACCGCCGCCGCAGGTTGTCCGCTGCCTTCCGTGACGCCATGGGGACCATGACGGCGGCGCGTCCGGCCCCTTTCTCCTCGACCGCCCCCGCGGCCCGGCCGGCGTCGACGGTCTTTGACGGTGCCGACGGCGTGGCCGACCCGGCGCCGGCACCCGCCGAGAAGCCGCTCACCGCCGCAGAACTGCGCAACGCCGCCCTCGCCGTTGCTGCCAAGGGCACTGCCGACGCCAAGCTGGCGCACACCGAGACCGTCGCCTGGGAACCCATCGAGATTCCGGTTCCCGCCTACGTGGCCGCCGCCAAGGCCGACCGCGCCGCGCCGGCCCCGTTGGAACTTCCCGAAGGCCCCAAGGCCGCCGCCACCACGTCGATCAAGGCCGATCTGGCCGGTGTCGGTGCCGGTGCCGACGACCCCACTGCGCGGAAGATGGTGGTCGCCTCGACCTCCGCCCCGGCAGCTGCGACGCCGGCCGCCGCAACCACCAAGGCCCGCCCAACCCACAGCCTGAGCAACCTCGACGACGTGCTCCAGCGCCGCCGGGCATAGGCCCACCCGCTTCCCCTCCCACTCCCGGAAGGTATCCCGATGGTGCTGATCGCCGTCGCCGGAGGAACCGGCACCGCAGGCCGCGCAGTGGTGGCCGAATGCCTCGCCCGCGGACTGTCGGTGCGGGTGCTGAGCCGCCACATCCCCGCCCCTTCGGCGCCGGCGTTCGTGCCCGGTGCCGCCTATGCCAGGGCCGATGCGTCCTCGGGCGAGGGGCTGGCCCAGGCCCTGGACGGTGTGGACTTTCTCATTGAAACCCTTGATGCCCGCTCCGGTGCCGCGCTGAAGGGACTGCCGGCAGCCAGCGCATCGCTGCTGCGTGCCGCGGATGCGGCAGGCGTCAAGCGGGCGGTGCTGCTGTCCATCGTCCATGCCGAGGAATGCGCCATGTCCTACTACGGTGCGCAGGCGCAGCGGGCGGCACTGTACCGCCAGGCACCGCTGCCCACCGCCGTCGTCCTCGCCACCCAGTTCCACAATCTCGTGGCGGGCATCTTCGCCGCCGGGGCTAGGGTGGGGCTGATCCCCGTGTTCCGTGGCGTCTCCTTCCAGCCCATTGCCACGGCGGATGTGGCCAGGGTGCTGGTGGATGCGGCGTTGTCCGACGCCGGCCCACACCACGCCATCGTGGCCGGCGGCCCGGCCGTCCACAGCATGAAAGAGCTGGCGCTGGCGTGGAAGGCGGCCACCGGGCGCCGGGGACTGATTCTCCCGCTCCCACTGCCGGGCTCCTTTGGCAGGTTCCTGCGCGCGGGCCGGAACCTGGTTCCCGGAAGTGCCGTCGGCACCGTGGGGTTTGCCGAGTGGGTGGCGCAGCCGCGCTGACGGGTTGGGCCCTGGCTGTGTTCGCACTGGCCCTGTTCGCGCGGGCGCGCCGTTTGGACAACGGAAACTCCCACGCTATAACCTAATGAGACCGGCGACACAGTCGCCGCGGGGCTATGGCGCAGTTGGTAGCGCGCTTCGTTCGCATCGAAGAGGTCAGGGGTTCGAATCCCCTTAGCTCCACCATAGATGTCTTAGTCGAACCATCGACCGAAAAAAGACGAACCATTTGAATACCATCTGACGCCTCCGCAATGCGGGGGCGTCTTTTGATTGGTGCTGGGGTCGTTTCATCGCCCAGATCGGCACGAGTGGCCGCCCAAGCGGTTTCTGCGGCGTAGAGTCCGGCGAACGGTTCGGCCAGATCCGTGGTCACGTCACCGATTTCATCAACGTAAATCTTCTCGAAAAAGGACTGGTTCATTAGGCGGCGGACAGGGTCGGTTGCCGAATAGTAGAGTCCGGATGGATCTTCAATGAGACCGAGCGCCTTGTTTAGCACTGCCCCGCCGACGGTTAGTTCGGCCGAGATGTTAGCCAGTGAGTCTTGGGCCTTCCTCTTCTGGGTGTGGATCTCGTGGAGCTTCATGCGAATTTTGTGCTGCGGAAGCATTCCGTCAGCGGCGAGATCTATCAGGCGTTCTTCTTTCACCTCAAGTTCCTTGAGCTGTCTGGTGACTTTTGCGTCAATGTCGCGGACACTGCCCTGTTCGTCGGCGAGTGCCTGATCAATCCGATCGTGAATATCTGCAAGGAAGTTGGTAGGCAAATTGAGTGACTTGTAGTGAATTTCAAGAGCTTCTTCAATGCGGTACACGGGTAGATACGGAAGGTCACAAGTTCCCTCTTTTCGCTGCCGGCAGACGTAGTACTGGTACGTTCCACCGCGCCCGATGGCTTCGGTGAAGATCATGCGGCTCGTCTGGCCCCGGTCATGGCACCGTCGGCAAAACAGCATGCCCTTGGCGAAATGGTGATGAACGCGGTCGCGCTGGCCACGGCGGCTTCGCAGATCCATAACCTCCTGCACTTGCTCAAAGAGCTCTTGGCCGATGATCGGGTCGTGCCGCCCGGGGAAGATGTCGCCCTTGTAGGTGACATAGCCGCAGTAGTACGGGTCTTTGAGCATCTGGTGGAGCTTGCTTTGCGCTATTGGCTTTTCCGGCGCACGTGCCGATGCCCGTGAAGTGAGCCCCATGTCGCCCATCACGGCTTCGAGCCGTTCGAGAGTGTAGTCGCCCGTAGCGTAAAGATCCCAGGCCTTGAGAATGAGGGGTGCGCGCTTCACGTCAAGTTCGACGGTGTTGACTTGTCGCCCGTCGATATCCTTTCGAACGTTGAGGTAGCCCAGTTTGGCTCGGCCGATCGTGCCGCCGTTGACCGCCTTGTTGCGCATCTTGATCCGGATGTCTTCGCCGCTGAGCTGGTTTTGTACCTGGTTCATGATGTCAGTGACGGCTTCCATGGCTTCTGCGTAGGTACCTTCGCCGAAGTCTTCCCGCGCGGACAGGAGCCGGACGCCTAGCTTGTCGAGATGTCGTTTGGTGATGGCCGCATCGACGAAGTTACGGAACGCACGGGATCTAGCATAGACGATGACGTAGTCGACATCGCGGTTGTCCTGCAGGTAGCTCAGCATGGACTGAAAGACGGGGCGCTTCTCAATTGTCTGAGCCGAAACGCCCGGCTCGACAAACTCCTGGGCAATTTCCGCACCAAGCGCTCCGGCTTTCTGCTCACAGATATCGTGGTTGGGTCCCCGCGTAGGAGTCCAGTGTTTGTGTGAGTTTCGTGTCCGAGAATGGACACAGGAGGAAATTCACGAATCATGGCACGCAGACACACCCCCGAGCAGGTCATCGCCAAAGTCCGGCAGGGCCAGAAAATGCTCAATGACGGACGCCCGATGGTCGAGGTCATCAAGGAGCTCCAGGTCACCGAGGCAACCTGGTACCGCTGGCTGAACCAGTACGGGTCCGAGAAGAACGCCGAGGCGTCCAAACGGACCAAGGAGCTGGAGAAGGAGAACGCCCGGCTCAAGCGGCTGCTGGCGGAAAAGGAGCTCGCCATCGACATCCTGAACGAGGTGGCCAAGGGAAAATTCTGAGCCCCGAACCCCGCCGCCGTGCCGTCCGCATGGCGGTGGAGAAGTTCGGGGCGTCCGAACGCTTCGCCTGCGCTCTTCTGGGCCAGAACCGCTCTGCCTTCCGGAAGAAGAAACCGGACATGGGTTTCGAGGAGATGCAGCTGCGGGCGGAGCTCCGGGCCGTGGCCGTGAAGCACCCGGCGTGGGGCTGGCGGAAGGCCCGCTGGCACCTGCTCGCGCAGCCTGCGTGGGACGGTGTGGCGCTGAACCGGAAGCGGATCCGCCGGCTCTGGCGCGACGAAGGGCTGACCTGCAAGCCGAAGGCGCGGAAGAAGCGGCGCACCGGGCCCGGCGCCGGGGAGCAGAAGCGCCTCACAGCGCAGTACCCGATGCACGTGGTCAGCTTCGATTTCCAGTCGGATGTGACCTCCTGCGGCCGGCATATCCGGTTCTTCAACGTCATCGACGAATACACCCGCACCGCGCTGGCGATCATCCCGCGCAGGTCGTTCAAGGCCGCCGACGTGGTCGCGGTGCTGGAGAACATCATCGCCGAAACCGGCACGGCACCTGCCTACGTCCGGTGTGACAACGGGCCTGAATTCACCGCCGCGGCATTGATCGAGTGGTGCAACACCGTCGGCGTCGACACGGCATTCATCGACCCTGGATCACCTTGGCAGAACGGCTTCATCGAATCCTTCAACGCCCAATTCAGAAGGGAACAACTCACCGGCGAGATCATGGACACCATGGCCGAAGCAAAGTATTTGGCCGCCGAATGGAAAGCTATCTACAATCATGAACGGCCCCACGGATCCCTGGACGGCATGACGCCCTACCGGTACTGGGAAACCTGGACGCAAGAGAACCAATTAGCTATCGCATAGACGCTGGACTGCTAACGGGGGCCCAACCAATCGCGCTGGGTGGCGATGGAGTTGCCGTCTTTATCGATGTCGATGGCCGTCTCGGTCTGTTTCTTGCTGGAAACGCGCAGGTAGAGAACGGCCTTTCGCGGGCGCATAGCCTCGATGTCGTCGATAGTCATGATCAAACTCCTTGTATCGGGGTGAGGTTGTTCATGCGGTATTGCCATGAACGTGAGAATGGGGTGCTGGTTGGTTGGCAGCGTGGAGCTGGTTCAGCGATGCCCGTCTGGCGGAGCCGGACGACAATGGCGACTTCGGACACCTGGAAATGGTTGGCCAGGTCGGATGGCTTCTGCATGCCGCCGTAGTAGGCGCGTTTGAGCAGCAGCTTTGGGACGAGCAGGCACCCGGCGAAGTAGTCGGCCGCGTGCTCGGCTTGCTCGGCGGCCGTCAGATCTTTTGAACCCAAGTAGAGCCCGTCGGCCCGGTTGTGGTCGATGATGTGCTTGTATTCGTGCGCGAGGGTGAATCGCTGGCGACGGTAGTGTTCGTGCCGGTTGAGCTGGATGATCCAGGCGTTGCCGTTCCAGAAGCTGGCTCCGGAGACGGGCACCTCGACGAGTTCAATCTCTATCTTGGGAAGCTCGGCGATGAACTCGACCGGGATAGGGCCGGCGTCGATATGGTGCAGCTGGAGCAGGCGGATGGCTTGGTGTTCGGCGACTTGTTTTGCCTCGGCGAGCGAGTGAACGTCGCGGTTTGGGATGAGAGATCGGAGAGTGGACAGGACGCTTCGATCAAATGGAGTTGGGTTGACTTGGTTGGTCATGGCTTTCTCCTTTCTCTGAGAAATAGGTGGGTTACTCGTCCTCGCCTGGCGCGGGGCCGGTGGTGACGTCGATGCCGTGGCGAGCGGCGACGTCGCGGAAGTGTTCTTCGATTTCACGAACGGCGCCTTCTGGCATGTCTTTGAATTTGGTGCGCAGGTAGGGCTGCAATGTGGGGAGGTCTGATCCACGCAGGACGCGGGATTCAGCCAGGAGATTGGTCAGCGGGATCTGGAGCACGTCGGCGATCGAGCGCAGATTGTCCATGCGGGGGCTGGTGATTTGCCCGAGTTCTAACCTGGTGATGGTTCCCTTGGCGACGTCCGCACGCCGGGCGACTTCGCTGGCGGACAGGCCGAGTTCTTGGCGTCGTTCCCGGATGGCGTCCGCCAGTTGTTGTATGTCGTGGTCTTGCATTTCGTTGATCTCCAATTTCTGTTTGTAGTATGGGCCGATCGTTCATTTCGTTCAACGATTTAAGCGAATTCCACAACAGAAATTTCGTCAAGGCAGGAAGTACTGCCTTATTCTTCGGATATTGTCAGATGCGGCTGTTGAATACGTAGATGCCCGAGCCAGACTCGACGCTGTAGATCTCACCATTCAGGCGCATATCTTCAGCCATGACCTCGGCGTCGATCTTGACGTATCGCTGGAGCGATTCCGGCAAGAACTTTTCGACCTCGTCACGCCATCCCAGGTCATCGATGATCTGTTCGGCATAGGCTGCCAGATTCTCGTATTCGCCCAGATAGGCCTCGTCGAAGTGGTGCCAGTCTTCGGGATCGAGGCCGGTGTAGTCGACCCAGACGGCGAAGGCTTCACCGTGCTGCTCGATGCCTTCGGCCAGGGCGGCGACGTCTTCGATGCGTTCGTACTCACTGAGTCGTTTGTTGCCGAAGCCCTCGTAGTCGTGGATCGCCCATTCCTCCGGTGCCGGCTCTGTGGATCGGGCCAGGATGGCGGTGATCCTCTCGTAGATGGCCTCGGCTCCGATGGTGGCGTCAATCCAATCACCGAGCAGCCGGCCGTTGTTGTAGTCGGCCAGCGACGCGACGTAGATACATGGTGTGGTGCGTTGGTTCTGGCGTTCCGGGTCTGTCCCGGGTAGGTGTTCGTGGTTCATGAGTTGCCTCCTTTCGCTTACGTGGTGTATTTTTCCGGCAGGAGCAGCGGAGGGAGTTCGATCGAACTCCACTCACGCTGACTCCTGCCGGTAGTTGGCTCGAACTAGCGTCCACGCGCTGTGCGGGGCTTCATCTCTGCCTGGTCAGTGCCGAACAGGCTGGCGATGGCCTCGCGGCGGGCTGCCGCCTCACGTTCGATCTCTGCCATGGCAGATTCGGCCTGGGAGACCAGATCGGTGTTCTCCTTGACGAGCGCAATGTGCGCCGCCAAAGCCTGCCGGATCTCTGCGGTGATGGTGCTGCTGCGCAGCTGCGCGATGAGCGTCAGCTGGGTGTGGATGTCCGGTTCGAGCCGGACGGCCAGCGTTTTCACGCTGTCCGGGGTGTGACGGTCAGTGCCGTCAACCGGTGGTGTCGTCATGACAACTCCTCGGTGCTTGCGGTCGGCGAGGTTTCGGGATGAAACCTGACTCACCGAGCCGCATGACACCGACGAGTTATCGCGGGTTCAGCCTGTGGGTGATGCACTGGCGGATTCGATGCGGGCGACGGCTTCACGGGCGAAGTCCGGGTTGATTTCCACCCCTATCCATTGCCGGTGCAGCCGTTCGGCGACAACGGCCGTGGTGCCCGAGCCCATAAATGGGTCAAGGACAATGCCGGGCTCCGTGCCGTCGCGGTGCCCGCAGGTTGGTGCGAGAGCGAGTCGGGTGGCCGTTTCGCCAAGCCGTCGAATGGCACGGGTATGCGGCTTACGGCACGTGATGCAGCGGGTTTCGGGGGTCCCGGCCTGGATGCAACGGCTGGCCAACGGTTCGGGAAAGGTGGCGTGGTGGCTGCCCTTTCCTGCTGACGTCGAAATTGTCCAGACGTCGCCCGGGTTTTTGCCCAGCGGGTGCCCGACCATGCCCCGCGCCTTCATGGTCGCCAAGCCAGTCGTGGAATCCGCGTTCGGGCCACGCCAGGGCTCTGCGGCTGGTCGGCGAGACCGGCGCCCGGGTGGTGCTCCCGGTTTGGAGACGTGGGGAACACGGATATTGTCCAGATCGAAGAAGTAGCGGGGCTGTTTGGCAAAGAGGTAGATCACCTCATGGGTGGCTGTGAGCCGGTCGCGGACGCTGGTTGGCATGGGGTTTGGCTTGGCCCAGATGATCTTGTTGCGCAGAATCCAGCCGTCGTCCTGCAACAGCCGGACGAGCCGTTCCGGTGCCAGTGCCAGGCTTTTGGGCGGGGCACCCTGGCGGGCATGGGTAGTGTAGGTGTCGCCCAGATTGAGCCAAAACGTGCCGGTTGGCACAAGGACGCGGCGGACTTCGCGGCACACCTCACGGAGGGTGGCCGCCCAGGTATCGACGGACTCTTCCAACCCGAGCTGGCCGGGAGCGTCGTAGTCGCGCAGCCGGAAATACGGTGGGCTGGTCAGGCACATGTCGATCGATTCATTCGGCAAGCTGCGCAGTGTTTTCAGTGCGTCGCCAATGTGGAGTTTGCCAGTCATATTAGTCATGGCGCAGCCCCTGCACAATGTCCATGGCGGTATCCTGAACTGCCTGAATCCGGTACAGGCCGGCGTTGAGACGGCTATTCCGTTCGAGGGAGTCTTGGAGCGACTTTCGGCGCCGCTGGGCGGTGGTTTCGCGGTAGGCGTCCATGGCCCAAATGACCTG
The DNA here is from genome assembly GCF_000482545.1 of Arthrobacter sp. 35W. Classification (GTDB taxonomy): domain Bacteria; phylum Actinomycetota; class Actinomycetes; order Actinomycetales; family Micrococcaceae; genus Specibacter. The sequence continues at coordinate 157,640 of NZ_KI519455.1, read as the reverse complement.
GGGGAAACCGCCGAACTGGCGTTGTTCAATACCGGTGCTGCGGTAGTCCTCGTACATCAGGGCCTTCCCGAGCAGCGTGGGCAGGCTTTCGTGCCCGAGGTCGACCTCGATGAAGAATACGCTGACTTCCTCGTCGCCGGTGGAAGCTGCCAGTTCGACGTAGAGGTCGGGGCGCAGCACTTGGGCGACCCCGTAGTTGTCTGCGTAGGTGCGGGTGGCAGCGTGTTCGGGATCGAGTTTGACCACCTCAGCCCCGTGGGCCATAGCGGTTTCAAGGATCCCTACAGCCATGTCCGCGATCGCCAGCGTGTGGTCGAGGAAGCGGGCTGATGGCTCGTCAAACCGCTTGCGTGCCCGGGCCGACGTTACGCCGCGTTGAAGGCGGTCGCCCGCCGTATCCACGTAGTAGACCAGGCCCTCGGAGCCAGCTCGGATGCCGCCGATCCGGCGGTCCAAGACGCCCAGGATTCGGAGTGTGCGCAGCCGAGCCAGGACGCGGCGACAGGTTCGAGCGGCAGAGGTTGCCGACGCATGATCCGTGAAGTGCAGCGCCTGGAGGTGTCTGGCGGTCAGGAATCGGTAGCGGTCGACGGATGCCAAGATAGCCTGGTCGCGTTCGCTGAGGTGAGACTGGATCTCCCGCAGTCGTCGGCTGCTGATGCGTGGTCCGGCGTGTGCTCCGGTGTCCGTCAGGGCACCGGTATTCGTCGCCCCTGTTGTCCCCTTTTCGCCGCTGACCTGCATGAATGCCGGTGGGTGGCTCGACGCGGCCGGGTAGCCGGTCGGAAGGGTCGTTTTGTCGTTCATGATGTGCTCCTGCGGCGGCGCCCGCCCGAGTCTGGTTGATCCTGGGGGAGTTCCAGGATGCCGAGAAGTCCTTGTTCAATGGCGTCGGTGGCCTGGCCGTAATGGAGGCGGCTGCGGGCTTGAATGTCGGGCACGTTGGCCGTCGCCTTCGGCGTCGTGAGGGTCCTGCCCGATGCCCAGTCGGTGACGGTTCCCTGGTTGACGAGCTGCACATAGACATGACGAGCCGGCAGTGAGGTGAAGTCCTCGGGGTCGAGCCCTGGAGCCATGGCGGCGGCTGCGCGGGCGTCCTTGGCCGCCAGCTGGAAGAAGATGCGGGAGCGGCAGTTCGCTTCGAAGGCCGAGCGCATCGCCATCGGTAACTGGTCGAGGTACTGATGGGCCACGTGGAAGGCGGCACCCAAGCTTCGCGAGGTAGCCAATGCATCGCCGATATCTGTAGGTAGACGTAGGTAGTCCTGCACCTCATCGAGGTAGACCATGACCGTGTCACGGTCTTTCGGGTCGATGGCGGCACGTTCCTGAATGGCCTGCCAGAGTTCAGCGACGACGAGCGCACCGAGCAGTTCGGCGGCTTCCGGCCCGAGCACGCCTTTTTGAAGCGGTACCAGCAGAATCTTCCGTTCGGTCAGGACTTGCCGGATGTTGAACCGGGGGTTGCGCTGGGCCAGGACGTGGCGCAGGTGCGAATCCAATAACGGGCGCAGCTTGTTCATCAGTGGAGCCGTCACCTGGGCGCTGGCCTCCGGCGAGAGCTGGTCGAACCAGCGCCAGAATGGTCCGGCCGAAAACGGGTCGCTGCGGGCAATGTGCTGTGTGACCGAGCGGCGGAAGCCGGGGTTGGTCAGCAGCACCGGCAGCATGGCCAGGCTGGCGTCACCGCGGCTGGCCAAAGCCAATAGGCAGTGCCGCAGTATGTCCGACGAGCGTGGCCCCAACCCGTCCGCCCCGTAGAGCGCTTTGAAGGTGCCGAAGAGCTGGTCGGCGACCAGTGCCGGTGACCGCCCGTGGAGATCGAGTGGATTGATGCCGACCGGGGCGCTGTCCAGAGGATCGACCAGCACAATGTCATCCCGGCGCGATGCCGGTACGACGGCCAGGACATCGCGAATCAGGTCCTTCGGCTCGACCACGACCAAAGCCCGTCCGGCCAGCATGTCACCGTAAATCAGGTTCAACAGCAGCGAACTCTTGCCGACGCCGGTCGGCCCCAGCAGCCAGAGGTGACGCCGGCTGTCATCAGCCGTGATCCCGAGTGTGGCGTCGGTGGCACCTGGCGCCGTGGCCTGGGCAACCACCCGGTGCTTATCCCCGGTAGTGAACGAGGGACGGATCGGGCGCGGATGGATCGGCGGCAACCCGGGATACGGGGTATCGACAGCGCCAACCGGCCAGCCGCTGAGCAAGCCAACCTCTGCGACAGACAGCCGTTGCGCCGCGGTGAGGAATGCCCACTCCGAGGCGGGAGCGTTCAGTTTCTGCACCTTTTCCCGGTGTTCGCGCAGCCGCAGGCCAGGCGTCAGCAGCGTCCCGAATGAGCCAACGACACGTTTGATCAGGGTTGCACAGCGGGCTTCGTCGGTGGCGGTGACGCCGATGCGGATGACAGCGGCGAACCCATGGTCGGACTGTTTGAGCTGGATTTGCTTGGCGACCGGCGGGCGGCGTTCTGGCTGGATGCCGGTCAATGCCAAGGAGGCAATTCCCTGGTCTGCCCGTGGCAGTCGTCCAGGTAGCAACTGGGGTGCCAGTCGTGGACCGAGCACGATTTGCACGACCACCAGTTCCTTGCCGCGCAGTCCAGCGAGACTGGCCAGAATGGACCGGGTGCTGCCCTCGTTGTCGTGTGACTCGAGCGGCCGGATCGGCTGATTGATGGTCAGGCGGCGGGCGACGGTTGCATGGCTGCGTCCGTTAACGTCGGCAGCAACGATGGCGCCAGGCACCATCTGCTCAATGTCGCGGCGGAGGGCGGTTTCGTGACGGCGCTGGGACCCAACCAGAAAGCGGATGCCGTTCTTGGTGGCTCGGGCCTCCAGAATGATCTGGGGAGCGTGGAGCTGGGCGGCCCATTGGCGGAGCAGGTTCAGCGTACGCGTCGCGTCCAAGGGGTGCGGCCAGTAGATCTCCTGCCAGATGATCTGACTTAGTAGGGATTCCTGGCTAGTCATGACGATCTCCCCTTGGGCGCCGATTCGTCTCGTGCTGGCGCTGCGCGTCGCGTTCGGCTTCGGCCTGAGCCATGGCGATGACGGCCCGGCTGAGCTTGCGCAGGTCCGGCTTGTCGCGTTGGACCCCATAGACCAGGATGTGGCGCTCCTGGCGCGGACGGGTGGCGCGGCGGCGGCGTGGTTGTTTGTGTGTAGGCATGGTGATTCCCCTCCTTTCAATTGGTGTTGTGGTTGGCGATGCAGACGATCGTTCAACGTATTGAACGTGGTCTGTGGGCTAGTATGCGTTCAATTGGTTGAACGATCAACCACTTTGGCGCAAACCACAACACCGACTGGAAGAGCTCAGTTGCCGCAGTGCGGCGATGGATTTAGTACTTGTTGCGGCGGTACTGGATGAAGACCCAGACCGCCCAGATGATCGCGCCGATGCCGACGCAGACGACCAGGAATGGCAGGATCGACTGCAGCACCTGAGTGGCGCAGTACAGGGCGATGACGGCCAGTAGGATCGACATGCAGGCACCGATAGCCCGATCGAACCACGACTTCGGGCTCGGATCGCCGATCACTTCTGGCGCTCCATCTCCAGGTAGAGGCCCGTGTCGAGGCCGTGCCGGACACAGTCCAGGGCGAATTGCAGCTGATCGCTGACGAACTGCTTGGTCACCGCGTAGTACAGCACCTGCCCGACCGCGTCCGCCTGAAACAGGTGCCACTCCAGGTCGTTATGGCTGAAGCCGGTCCGCTCGAAGCGGTGCATCTGCCAGCGAGCCAGCTCGAACTCGTCTGGAGACGAGAAGGTCAGGCCCTGTTCGACGTGAGCGACGTCGTGGACGTAGCGGTAGGCCATATTGACCTCCGGTGAGCCGAAGACCACGCTGCCGCTGTTTTCGTTGGACACGGGCAGCGGGCGGCCATCCTCCTGGGAGTCCGTGAAGGCTGCACACAGGTCGGTGTACTTGTCCGGAGCATCGGCGGCCGGCTCCCAGCCGAAGTGCAGCCGGTGTTCAATCTTGTGGGCTTCGTCCAGGATGTAGTCACTGAGCCGCTTCTGGGCGGTGGCGAGTTCGGACGATGTGAAGGTTTCGGGCATGACAATTAACCCCTCTCTGGAGGCATGGTGGATAAGGAGAGTGAGAGCGGCGGCTCTCAGGTGTGTTCCGCTAGCGGCGGTGGCGACGCATCTCCCGCAGCGCCTGGCGGTAGGACACATCGAGACGGGCGACCGTTTCGTCAGCTTCCTGCTTGATGCGGGTCATCTGGTCCCGGTGGGACGGCGTTCGGTCGTTCCAGAAGTCGGCGACGACCATGTACGCGGCGAAGATGGCAGCAACACTGGCCACCAGGGTGAGCACCCAGATCAATGTCACCATCGCTACCGCAGCACCTTCGGCCAGGTCTCAAGCGCCGTCAACGCCATGGCCGACATCTGCTGCGAAACCAGGCGCAGATGGCGCGCCGTGGCCGGTGAGTCAGCATTAACCGTCATTGCAACGGCATCGAGTTCGTCCACCAGGGACGCCACACGGCCGATGAATAGGCGCACCGCCGCCTCGTGCTGCAGAACCTCAGGTTCCGGCTGCTGCCGGGACATGAACGGATTGGCAAATTCATGCTTCATCGGAATGTCCTTTACCGCTGGAACCGGCGGACTTCCAGCGCCGCATATTCGGCGAAGGAGTCGGCGATGTAGTTCAGGCGTTCCGCCGTGCGCGGGTCGCCATCGGACTGGAACTGGGCCTCGCGGCTGAGCATGGCCGAGAGTTGCATGCCCGTGGCGGCCACGTAGCCGGCTGCCTGGACACGAGCGGCGGTCACGAGACCGTTGGCAATCTCGGTGTTCTGCCGCCGTTGGAGTCCCTTGCCCTCGGTGCGGGAGAATCCGCCGGGGGCGGAATACGGGGAGGTGTCGCCTCCGGGGCGACGGATAAGGTCAGACATGGTCTGGGTCCAATCTGTTGAATGTGGAGCGGCATCTCCGCTGTGGCGATACCGGAACGGGATTTCCGTCTACATCAATTCAAGTTGTTGGGCTGTCGCACTTGCTGGGGCCAAACTGGGCATTTTGGTGGCAAAATCTGGGCATGCCGGAATCCAAACTGCAGCAGTTGCTCATTGCAGAGCTCAAGGTGGTGCGACGCCACGGCCTGCACCGGCTAGACGACTGCGTCAATCAGATTCCCGCACTTGTTCGTTTGGCTGAAGAGACCATGGGGGGCGGACAGCCAAGCGACGTTGAACGCATGCTCCGTGCGGTCTACGCGCAGCGCTCGGAGGGCGCCCAGGGAACCGCTATCGGGCTTCTATTGGGGTTAGAGCTCGGTAGGCGCGGAGCATCGCCGACTGTACTTCGGAAAGTTGCTGCCGAACGCCTTGGATACCACTCTGTCGACACCTTCCGAAAGAAGCCGGAATCCACCGCGCTCGCCACTTTTGCCGCACTCATTGAGAGCTATGCCGTCGAGATCCACCATCGCCCCGAGCCCGAGGGGCAGAAGATCGAGCAAATCATGAGACTGATCGAAAAGCTTTCAATTGTGGAGTACGGCGAACTCGTGAGGCGGTTACGGCACTGGATGACACACATTGCTGATCCGGAATAGGGCAACTGAAACAGGGATGAACGATGATGCCGTGAAGGAACAGCGGTGCGTCGGCAACGGCCGAAATAAGCATGCAAATCCGGTCGTGGGAAGTGTCTCTCCTGCAACGCGCCGATCGACAAAGTAACGCAAGTCACTGAACTGTGGTTCGGCAGACGGACATCCCAGATCAACGATGGGGCGAAGTTCTGCAAAAGTCACTAGCTGAGTGCAAGCGTACGAGGCACTCGGAACTGTATGATGGCGGCATCGAGTCTCCGGAGGAGTAGCTGCAATGGATGATCGTTCAAGCCCGCGATTTTGGGTACACATCCGAAACCACGCAACGCTCTATCGACGCCTCTTCTTCTTATGTGCGTGCTTCTTTGCTGTCGCCGGATCGCTTTCAATGTTCTCGTCTCCTGCTTATGAAATTCGGATATCCTTTGAGTGGATTGTCATATTATGGATTCTATTTTCAGCCGCACTGCTCATTCGGTTGCTTCTATCGGAATACATATTTAGTCTTTTGAGCAAAAGTATTCCTGCTCTTAAAAGGCATCCCAAGGAATTAATATTTGAGCCCGAGCCGGATTTGATCAAGCTGGCCGAATATTACATGGGGGTTTTCTTTTCCTCAAAACATTCGCACTCACTAGTGGAGACACTCACTCTTTTGCTTGACCCACCATCACGAACCTCACGAGTGTCACAGAAGTTCAAGATTTTGAATGAAAGATATTCAATAAAAATATCAAGAACAATCTACACAGGCCGACAGGCTCTTCTGATTCCGCTCATTCGTGTACAAAAAGGCAAGATAGTCGGTGATCTGCGTCTTACGATCGACGAAAAGCGAACGCGAACCTTGACCTTTGATGAGTGCAAGGGATTTCAAATAGCGGCCCTCTATGTCGCATACGATGCGGTATTTCCTGTTGCTAAAGATGATGAGCTACTAAACAGATGCTGTAGAGCCATCGTGGGACATTTATCTCCTGCGGGGGATAAATTCTTGAAGTTACGTTCAGATCTTCAGGAAGCCATCAAATCATCCGATGCATCTCAACAGGAAAGAGAAGCGCTCCTTCGCTTTGTGTCTGAGGCATCTCTATATGAATACATTTTGGCCGCCATTGAGCCGAACTCAACCAACGATATAAGTCGAGTGACAATCGAATATGACGGCGAGTACAACGAAGGGGTTACGGGTCCTACTAATAGATTTCGAGCCTTGGTTGGCTTAGGAAAGCGGAAATTCACATTTGAACTCCCTTGTGCGGCGGAATCAAAGAGCTTTCATCTTCAAGTTGAAGGTCCAGAAAATACATACGTATACGACGTTTATCCTATATGGGGATACAGCGACACAATCAAAAACGAGGCAGTTGATCCAACTCGCGGAAGATTTAGAAGCAAGCTAATAGCGCGATCACGCCTAGTGGGCGATCAACATGCTCATGTCTACATGCGTGATTTGGATGGTGGCCCAGCTATCAACCTTGAATCAAAAGACAGTTCGGTCGAGGCGGCCAGCATTCCGCGTGTATTTCTTGAGTATCGGGAGCATCCTCCAGGACTACTCGGTCCGATATCCGTTGTCGCGCTCTGGCTCGTTGTCCTGACTTGGACGGTTGGTTACTTTCATAACGAGGTTTTTCGTGTCCAAAGCCCTGGCCTGATGCAAGGATACCAAGGTTGGGCACCTGTAATCTTTGGCGTTCCGGCCATAGTGACGGGCTGGATTCTTTCGCGGGCGGATGCGAAGACGCTACGAAGCATCTCTATATCTACTTATTTGGCCTTATGCTTATTAGCTGTTAATTCTGCCATGCTTGTTTCAATCGCGGCTTTGAAGGTTTCAGGTGTTGAACCTGTTCGTTTTGAATGGAGTTTTATCAAAATTGAACACGGATCATGGAGTCTAATGATGGCTTCGACGGCACTTAGTTTCGCAATATGTTTTGGCATGTTTCTTTCGCGCTCAACGCGCTACGCGTCAACTATCAATGAAAGGGCTTGACTAGATTGCCATCTTATGCAAAAATCACAAACAGTATGAGTTCTGACTATCACATTCCGATTGAAAAAATTGAATCATTTGATTTGGATAAATTCAAGAAGAATTCAGATAGTGAAGAGCTCGGGCCGCACGATCGTATGATCAAGCTACTTGGGCGTGCGCTCGGCAATTCCGTCGCTATAGTTGGTGCGGACGGTCCAAAAGTTGTCAATAACGTATCCATGACTCCGGAACAGCGGCTGGAATTCAAAAAGGGCCTGAGTGAATCAGAAGCACGGGTTCGTAATCGATTTGGGAAAGTGGCCTTAGAGAGCTTGTGAGTTATTGAGCTCTTCGTAATTAGATATGGCTGGCTCGAGTTTTCCTGGTACGGCCGGCGGCCTCCTGTACTGAGCAGATTGCGCAATCGGTAGTTCGAGAAGTTCCTGAAACCCCGGGTAATCCTGCGTGTCGTTTCGATGACGCCGGCGTGGCGTGGCCGGACAGGCGCAAGGGATTCTTTGAATGGTTAGCGACCAAGCAAACCTTCAAAAGAACCCCTGGCATGCTTAATGCTACGTGCTGTCCCGCTGTCCCGGCACGCGTTGGTGTCCACGTGTGGAGGCCCTCCTCGACGTGGACGACCTCCACATCCATCCCGCCAATAGCACCGCCCGCGAACAAGTCATCAGCTGGGCCACTGACGTAAGGGCCTGGTATGACACCTCTGCCTCTGCCCTGGCCCACCGGCGACGCATCTCCTGGCACGCGCTCTGGAAACCCGCCAAAGTGGTTTCTGGATTGCTGTATGTCACTCCCATAAGCCGTGTCCACTGACGACCATTTGTGTCACCAGAGATAGATAAGATCAGAGGACCGGTTGTCGACGGTGGGGCTGGTACTAGGCTTGGCGTACCTACTTAGTGACCGAGATGGCCATCTCAGGTGAAGGCGTCGAGGCTGTGTGGGGGACGACCAGATCGTCTGACCCTGAAGCAAGTAGTGAAGCTTGCCTTCGTCCGGCGGGTGCTCAACTTTGTGAACCGCTGCGCCGTCGAGATCCACCAGCGTTCCGATCCTGAGAGCAGAAGTGCGAACAGATTATGAAGTTGATTGGACAGCGCATCTTCGCAGAGTACGGCGAGCTCGTGCGGCGATTGCGACAATAACAAAGGCCAACCAGATGAGTAGCCGGGTCTTCATGATTTAGTTGAAACTTAAACTAATGAGCTGTTTGTGGTATAACAAGGAGTAGAACATGGCGTCCGGTAGAGACAATCCCGGCCATGACGCTACCTCCCCTGCTCAGAAGCACATAGTGTCGGCGTGCCTTAGTAGTGTTGGGGGAGAAACCAATAACGGCCGCGCAGGAGCACACTGTATGAACACTGGAAATGTCCCCGGATCAACCGCGGACCAACATGAAGAGTTGATGAGTCAGCTTCGTGATTTAATCCCTGAAGCCTTTCAGGACGGTGGGCTTGATGCCGATTCACTCCTCGATATCCTCGGCGTCGGCGATCAGCGCAAACCATCATTCACGTTCAGTTGGCCAGGTATCGAGGATGCGCGCCAGGAAGCACGGGCTGCGACGACCGCCACACTTGCGCCCGATCCTGAAGCATCCGTCAACTGGGACAGTGCGCGAGACATCCTGATCGAAGGCGACAACCTTCAAGTGCTCAAACTGTTGAAAAGCGGCTACAGGAGCCAAGCCAAACTTATTTACATCGACCCGCCATACAACACTGGTGAAACCTTCACTTACAACGATGATTTCGCTATTCCAGAGAGCGAATATTTGACCGCCACCGGTCAAGTCGATGAGCAAGGTAACGCAACGACGAGCAGGATTGAAAACGCCGGCCGCAAGCACGCGCCCTGGCTTTCCCTGATGTTCCCCCGGTTAGCTGTCGCTCGACACCTACTGCGCCGCGATGGAGTCATCCTCGCCTCGATAGACAATAACGAGGTGCACCATTTTCGACTCTTGCTCGATGCAGTCTTTGGCGCAGATAACTTCGTTGACATGATGACATGGCGAGGTGCGCGAAAAGGTGACGGTAAGCTCACTGCTGGCGGACAGGACTACATCCTCGTCTATGCGCGTGACAAAGCGTTCTTGAAGACTCAGGACACTCGATGGCGTGAAGATAAGACTGGCCTGAATGAGATCTACGCCAAAGTTGAAGAACTTAGAGCAAAACACGGCGCAGACTACGACGCAGCGACAACCGACCTTAGAAAATGGTACAAGTCTCTCGCGGACGAAGCACCATCTAAAGCACACGACTATTACGCCCAGATCGATGAAAAAGGTGTTTGGTTCTCAGACAATATCTCTAGTCCAAACTATCGGGAGAATCTCATATATGACTGGAAGGGATACGGCCCTCCGGCAAATGGATGGCGGTATGAGAGATCCACCATGGAACGCCTCGATAGCGAAGGGCGGCTCATTTATCCAGAAGACAAGACTAAGCGCGTGCAGATCAAGTCGTATCTTCATATGCGGGAACAATGGGCGCCATCATCCGTCTTCTACAAGGACCGAAGGTCTGCGTCAAAAGCTCTTACTAAGCTGATGGGGACCAAAGTCTTCGACAACCCGAAGAACGTCGACGTCTTAGCAAGACTTATCCACTCAATGACAGGTGACGAGGATCTCGTCATCGACTTCTTCGCCGGTTCTGGTTCAACTGGTCACGCTGTTTGGGAGCAAAATCGGACTGATAGTCGAACGCGCAACTGGGTCCTCGTCCAGCTTCCCGAGGAGCCAGACGAGAAGGAAGAGTCCGGAAAGAACGCAATAAAGGCCGGATACAAGACCATTTTCGAGGTGACTGCGGAACGGCTGCGCCGTGCCGCAGCCGAGCTCCAAGGAGATACCCTTGATGCGACCGACCTTGGATTCCGAATATTTAGAACACGTCCAACTAATCTCATCATTCAGCCACGAGTTGTTGCTAGCCCTGGCATGACGGGTGACGAATACCTTCAGATGTCGCTTACAAGCGTGCAAGCGAGCCCGGTTATTGCCAATGCAAACCCACTGGCGGTCGCGTGGGAAGTGGCACTCAAATCAACGGCTACGAAACTCGATGCCAAGGTTGCTGAGCACGAATTGAACGGCGTCATAGTCTATGAGTTCAAGCCCGCCGTTACTTCATCGGACTCTCAGGGACGACTACTTATCAGTCTCGATGAATTCGATCTGTCCACAGCGGATAAAATTAATCTCACCGACGACGACACGCTTATCCTTCGCGGCGACAAGGTTTCCGACGCAACCACGCTAACGTTGGCTCCTCGGTTGCAGTCCAAATTGGTTTTGTTGGAACGGGTGCCACGTGAAGTTTCGCTTTGAGGATCAGCCGCATCAAGCGGCAGCAATAGCGGCGGTAACTGACCTGCTTGAAGGTGCCCTCCGCATGCCAGGAGATATCTTGGCTGGCCAAGCAGCTGGAGGTGCCGGGCATGGCGGCTTCACCTTGGATAAAGGGCTCCTAGCTGACAATCTAGCGACCATCACGGAACGCGAGGCGGTTACCAAACAAAACGAGCTCGCGCTCCTTGAGAGCGAAGACCTTCAGGGTGAAGACCGGTCATTCCCAAACTTCTCCATAGAGATGGAAACTGGCACGGGAAAGACATACGTCTACATCGCGACGGCGCTCAGACTAGCTGAGCTGTACGGACTGCGCAAGTTTGTAATTCTCGTCCACTCTGTCGCCATTCGCGCCGGAGTCGTCAAGACGTTCGAGCAGACTGAAGCCCACTTCCGCACTAAATTTCCTGGTCTTTCATACAATTGGGGAGTTCTGGGCGAGGGTTCAGGGCTGGATGACTTCACGGAACCATCAGGCACAGTTCAGTTCTTGGTGGCTAGTGTTCAGGCAATCGATAAACCAGACTCCAACTCCGTTTACCAAGAGGCTGAACAGCCACAGCTCTGGAATGAATCCATGAGCGGGATGTCCGGCATTGCATCAGCACGACCCGTCGTTCTCATTGACGAACCTCAGAACATGGCGACGGACCTCCGCCGGAAGGCTATCGCAACGCTCAACCCTCTCGTAGCGCTCAGATACAGCGCAACACACCGAGAAGTATTCAACCTTGTACACCGCCTAGGACCAAAAGCGGCTAGCGAAGCTGGCCTGGTCAAACGAGTATCAGTCAAGGGTATCGTCGCCGGCGGGTCAGGTGCGCCCTATCTACTAGTTAAGAAGATCCGAAGCGTCCGCAAACGGCTGATGGCAGAAGTAGTCATAGACAGGGCTGCCAAGTCTGGCGCTGTGCGAACGGACGCAGTTCTGCAAAACGGCTCCGACCTTTTCGATGAGTCCGAAGGACTGGACGCATACAAGGGAATGGTGGTTGACCGGTTCGAGCGTAAACCTGACCGCATTATTTTCGAAGACGGCACCGAGATCCGTGTCGGTCACGAAATTGGCGTAGACCGCATGTCGGTCTGGAGCGACCAGATTCGCCATACAATTCGTCAACATCTCGCCCGGCAGGACCAAATTAACAGCACCGGGCGAACAGTCAAAGTTCTTTCACTCTTCTTTGTCGAGCGGGTCGCAGATTACGTTGGCGACACGGCGGAACTACCGACATTGTTCGACAAACTCTTCCGCGAAGAATGGGTACATGCGGGACGGGCTGCGGGTGACTGCCCAGATCCAGAGACATTACGAGTCCACTACTTCCCTTCCACCAAAACAGGCATCTATAAAGATACAAAGGGGAATGCGTCAGATGCAGAATTCGAAGCGAGGGCCTATGAAGAAATCATTGCAAACAAAGAACTAATCCTAACGCGTGATAATCCACGCTCATTCATCTTCTCCCACTCAGCACTTCGCGAAGGATGGGACAATCCGAATGTATTCCAGGTTGGTTTTTTGCGGCATACTCAGTCCGAACTGGAACGTCGTCAACAAATTGGTCGAGGCCTTCGACTACCCGTCGATGAAGATGGACGGCGCGTCTTCGACCCTGCTACATGCCGCCTCACGCTGGTAGTCGATGAGTCCTTCGCTGCCTTCCGCGAAGGACTCAACAAGGAGTACATAGCCGATGGTGGTTCCGGTAGCGGCGATGACGGCCCTGAACCGGACAATGCGGACCACGAAATCATCGTTCGCCGGCGCGCAGAGAAGTTTGAAAGCCCCGAATTTGCAGCACTCTGGAAGCACATTCGCTACAAAGCTCGTTATCGAGTGAGCCTTGATCCTGCCGTGCTCCCCGACGCCGTTGCAACTTCCGAACTGTTAGATGATGTTGCCTACCTAGCCAGACGTGCAAACGTTTTGCAGACTGCAGATCTGGAGTACAACGATGAGGGCCAGGTCATCACCAATGACAAAGTCGTGGCAGAAGATCAGGGAGAGTCTGTCGACATCGTTGGCCAGCGGCTGCCTGATCCCGTTCGTCTCGTAGAAGACCAGCTGCTTGCAACAAAATATCCATTGCAGCTCACGCGACCTACAGTAGTTGCCATCCTCAGCGCGCTACCCCTTCGTGTCAGGCGTCGAGTAATCGACGACCCCGATCGTTGGGCACGCATTGTCGCAAATGCCATTCGGACGACAACAATCGAAGAGATGGTGAAGCATGTTGGATATGAGCCGCTTCCTGATGGCGACTCATGGGATGCAGAGGTCGTGTTCATTGAAGCCGAGTCTGTGAATCCACCGCTTGCGATGGATGATTTCGATCCTAGTTACGGTGTTGCACCAGCGCCCGACGGCGGCACGAACCTTTTCGACGCGACCATCTATGACAGTCACGTTGAACGTTCATTCGCAGCGCTCCTCGAGAACGACCGGGAACACGTCAAGCTCTTCACTAAGCTACCGAGGCGTTTTCGAGTGCGTACCCCCGTTGGCGAGTACTCGCCCGACTGGGCAATCGTGTACGACGACAACGGGACTCAACGTTTGTACCTGGTTCGCGAAACTAAGGACACAACTAACCTAAAAGATCTGGAATGGGAAGAGGCAATGCGCATACGTTTTGCGAAACGCCACTTTGAATCTGCACCCGTGGGACCTGTTGATTATATAAATACAACGGATAAAGACGGCATGCGCATCAATTACGAGGGGCATTTATGAGACTCATTAAGGCAAGGATTCAAGGCTTCGGGCGACTCGCAGATACGAAAATTAATCTCGACAGTAAAGTCATTGCCATAGTTGGCCCCAATGAAGCTGGGAAGACAACCCTTCTCAAGGCGCTGGCCCGCATGGACTCCGATGAAGCTCTTCCTATCCCACAGCGATCTCGAGCAGTCGATGTAACGGATGAGACTATCGTTACGTCAGTCGACTTTGTCCTGGACGATGCCGATCGCGACAGTGTCTCCGGCCTGGGCCTCGAAGAAGCACCACGGTCAATGACGGTAAACCGATTGGCTAGAGGTGGGGTAACGATCGCAATTAAGCCAAATCCGACCAAGGACGGAAACGTACTCCACTCATGGGTGGATATATTAACCCGATACCTAGCCGATCCCGACCTGAGTGACTATATCAACCCGGATACGACGTACGCGGATCCAAATTCTGACGCTCCACGAGATTATCCAGCTGAGCTGGAAAAGCTAATCGAAAATACAAAAGCGCTACTATCCGGCGACGGTGGAATCTCCGGTCACGACCAATTGGCCATCGACTGTGAAGAACTTCTTAGCGGCACCCTCGATGCGGAAAAGGCCAGTGAACTTCGCTTGGTGATTTCCAATCTGACAGAATGGCTCAGAGTCGGGAACACATCAACTGAGACAATAAATATATTGTGGTCTCGCACTCCGGATTTTCTGCTCTTCGGAGAGGATGATCGAACGCTACTCTCGACTTATAACTTTGATGAAGTCTTATTAGCGAATACACCCCCGGCGTTATTGAATTTAGCCAGTATGGCTGGGCTTGATTTAGCCAAATTATTCGAATACCATCAATCATCAAATTTTGGTCCTCGAAGCACGACAATTGCGCAGGCAAATGCGCGACTTAACTCCGCGTTCAAGCATTCCTGGAAACAGTCACGTTTATCTGTGCGACTTGACATCGATGGAAGTCAGCTCAGGGTCATGATATGGGAAGATGGGGACAATATTACTGTCTTCAACGAGCGCAGCGCCGGTCTTCAAATGTTTGTGGCTCTCACTGCATTCCTCAATGTGCACGGCACAACGCGTCCTCCAATTCTTCTGATCGACGAAGCTGAAAACCACCTTCATATCGACGCCCAGGCCGACCTTGTGAGTATGTTCATGACTCAGGAGCAGGCCGCCAATGTCATCTACACAACACACAGTCCTGCCTGCCTACCCCCTGATCTCGGCTCAGGAATTCGCTCGGTTGTGCCTCGCCAAGACAACCAACAGATAAGTGACGTGAGGAATAACTTCTGGGGCAACGGTCCGGGCTTCACCCCTCTCATGATGGCGATGGGTGCGGCGGCAGCGGCATTCACACCGGCACGTTGTGTCGTTCTTGCGGAGGGGGCAACCGAGATGATCATGCTGCCTACATTGATCCGGATGGCTACCGGTGAAGAGACATTGAACTACCAGATTGCACCGGGTCTTTCAGAATCTCCAACGGCACTCTACCCCCAACTTGACTTCGAGGGAGCGAAAGTTGCCTACCTTGTTGACGGTGATGCGGGAGGCCGCAGCCTCAAAAAAGCTCTTATTCGGTCGGGAATTCCAGAGAAGTTAATCGTTACCCTAGCTGTCCCCGGGCTCGAGAATACCCTCGAGCCATCAGTCTACGAAGACGCAACCCGATCTCTGCTGGCGGAGTCAAACCCTGGAGCAGATCTCACCGGAATGCCTCTATTCTCTAACCCAAAAGTTGGCTCTTGGGCCTCCAAAATATCGAAATGGGCTGAGGATCGAGATCTCGTTATGCCATCAAAAGTAGCTATCGCCAGCTGGCTCGTTGGAAATGAGAAGATAGAAATCAATGAAGAATGTGCTTCTGAGTTGAAATCTACACATGAAGCCTTAATGGAGGTCCTTTCGGTATGAGCATTGAGGCAACACTTTCCGGATGGGTGGGACCGTCGAGCGTCACCGAACAAGACAAGCAAGATCGAACTGAGCGCATGATTCGGGATGCGATAAATAGCCATCCAGCCTTTGCCGACTGCGACCTGAAGATTTACGCAAAAGGCTCGTACGCGAATAATACCAACGTTCGAACTGATAGCGACGTCGACATAGCAGTCCAATGCATGAACGTCATCTACTGGGATGAGGCTACGGCAGGTGCACACCCGGTGTCCTCGTCCTATACAGGCATCTGGACTCCATCACAGCTACGCGGCGAGCTGGTCAAAGCCCTAAAGGAAAAATTTCCGGATCACACGGACGATTCAGGATCGACGGCCATCCGCATAAATTCAAGTTCCGCTCGGGTTGAAGCAGACGTTGTACCGGCATTCGACTACAAGTACTACTTTAAGGATGGGAGCTCCCGCAGGGGATCCAGAGTATTCAAGAAAGACGGATCCAAGATAGCCAACTACCCAGATCAGCAGCTGGCAAACGGAAAATCCAAGAATGTCGCCACAATGCATAGGTACAAGAAGGCAGTGCGGGTCATGAAGCGTGTCGAGAACGCGATGGTCTCAGCTGGACATCACCGAGAAGTTCAGTCTTTCTTCGTCGAGTCTCTTGTCTATAACTGCCCTAACAACGTACTCATGCAAAACTCCTGGACTGACACCATCAAAGGCGTGATAGTCCATATCTGGGACACGTTGGAGGGTGACGAGCCGACAGACGCTTCGAAGCGCTGGCTGGAGCCGAATGAATGTAAATATTTGTTCTATAATGCTCAGCCTTGGAGTCGCCAGGACGGTCGCGATTTTGCCAAAGCCGCTTGGAACTACTTGGGGTTCAGCACATGAGAACTCAGATCGCGCTAAGAATTGGAGCAATCTTACTCTTTGCGTTCTTGGCATTGGGTTCATGGTTTACCAGTGGCGCTCTAAACATTGAACCACTCCGCTATGTCTCAGCTGTCGTATTCGTAGGGACAATACTTTTTGGAGTTTGGGATCTTTGGCTTTGGCGGTTGCCATGGGTTCAGATGATCCCCAGCGTCCCGGTTAGCGTTCGGGGAACCTGGAAAGGAACACTGGAATCACATTGGATAGGGCCAGACGGTGTTCCGGTTGAAGGCAAAGTTGCCTTCTTGGTTGTCCGTCAGACAGCTACGCTCGTTCATGTCAGCTTCCTGAGCGACGAATCGGCGTCCTACTCCTCGTTGGCCGGTATTTGTAAATCCGATGGGCTCTCCGTCCTTCACTACCTCTACCTCAACCGCCCCGGTATGAAATTCGAAGATCGCAGCCGAATGCACCATGGCTCAACGACATTGGAGATTTCAGGCAAGCCAGCCCGCCGATTGAATGGGCGCTACTGGACCGATCGAGACAGCCGAGGAGAACTTGACCTTCAGGAGCATCGAAAGAGACTAGCGGACGACTACAACGAAGCAAGGGCACTATTCAGGTAATCCTAGCTTCGTCGCGAATTCTACTTGCAGTTTTGCAATGATTTGCGGCTTGTATGCCTGAAATACTGCGGCAAGTCACCTTGCCGACTTAGTGTCGTTTGCAGACTGTTCACGGACGATCCCATGGATTCCGTGGCGTAGTTCCATGCTTGATGAGGAGTTTGCGGACCGTGTCGGCTGAAACACCATAGGCCTTGCCGATGGCAGCCAGTGAAGCACCAGTTCCGTAGTGTCCAGTAATCTCTTCCGCCTCGGAGTTGCTAAGACCTTGTCGACGAATCGGGATGCCGGCTTCTCGAAGGAGGATGACGATGCTGGTCTTGGAAATGCTATAGGTTTCGGCCAGTTGGCGTGATGACCAGCCTTGCTGGTAGCGAGCGGTGATGTCAGCTTGGTCGGCGGCTGTCAGTCGATGGACAATCTTGGCGGATGACTTTGGCTTGGGTTTTCGCGGTTTTCCGGGTCTTGCCAAATTAGTAGTGGTTTCTAGAATCTTGTCGAAGCGGGTTTCGTAGTGGCGACCCCTGCTGGAGTACGCCTGCAGAACCTCCACGAAGACCTTACCTTAGAGCGCATATTCGAACCTATTACGACAGGTTCTTTTGGTGCCAAATGGATACGTGAAACTGATTGTCGCCGTTGACTTTGCTGATGCCATCCTTTTGTCTCCCAACCATTCCGATCAGTTCGACGACACAAGCTCACTCCGGGTGATCTCGCCCCTGTTGAGTTCTGTTTGATGGTCGTACACCACGCTAGTGGGCACTGCCACCGCTGGTCGAGGGGGCGACTGCGTAGAAGTGATCGCGCAAAGCACATCTGTATACACCCGCGATCCGCCTAGCGAAGAGAAGTCGGATCTCACCAGTGATCGGCGGTCCCTGGGCTACTGTGAGTAGGGCGCGAGCTTCGAGTCTCCGGCCACGACCAGAGCATCGACTACCCGTTGCCAGGTGGCGACCGAAGTACTGTCAGCAACAGCGGGTTGGATATCGATCAACCAGGTCGAAAGTAGATAGCTGCGCCGGGCTATCTGTTCGGGGCTGGCGAGCACAAGGTCGGCGATCCACGGCAGCCCTATGCGCACCTGATCGTCAGCGTTAAGTGCGTGTATAAAGCTGATGAGGTGATCAACACATGTTGAATCTCCTCGAGCACCTGGCAGCCATTCTTCGACTGAGTCCCGGAGCGTGTCCGGACTCCACCAAACAATCGGCTCCCCATCAAGCTCGGAGTAGAGGTAGGTAGCTTCCCCGGCGGCATTTGGGATGAGCGACGCACGGGCGTAGTCGCCGTAATGCCTGCCGTCGAACGGCTTATGGTCGTCTTCGTAGCCGAGGACGCGCGTGACGAGTTCCGGCCAGAGTCGCGCTGCGGTGGCGGCTCGCCGAGAGGTCTCTTCGGCTGCGGCTGAGACTGCGCGAACGAACGCGCCGAGCAGGTCAGACCTATCAGCAAAGGTGTCAAGGTGATTGAACAGCGGTGTCTCGTGCCGTCCCTCGATAACGGTGAGTAGCGCGCGTGCCGCGATGAGCGCATGGGTCCCGCGATGGTCCATGTCCCGTTCGTTGGCGAGAAGTGCTCGGCGTTGGGCCGCGAGGACAATATGGAACAACTCCTCGGCGTGACCAGACACGCAGATTCCGGCAACGGAGGCAGGCGCGAGCGCGCGAAGTGCGGCGTCGAGCCTGGACAAATAGATGACATCGTCGGATGCGGCCAGCAGCGACTCGGCGACCGGATCTTCAAGCACGGTTGAGGCCCGCTGACCGGCTTCAGAATCCCAGTCGCCAAATACGCAGTCGCGCATGGTCGCGATAATTAGGTCTAGCGCTGTCTGGTGATGGCACGGCCCCTCGTTCGAGCATGGCACTTGCCATAGGAGATCGAGGCCGCGAGCCAGGTGGACCCGGACCTCGTTGGGCAGTGCTGAGGCAAGTCCGGCTATCGCCTGTACGACGCGTGCATAAGTTTCAGACCCATCCGCTCCATCAACAAGAGCCCGCACCCGGGCCGCTGCTGGCAGTAGAAGAAGTGGCAGAACTCGCGCCGCAACCCGA
The DNA here is from genome assembly GCF_000482545.1 of Arthrobacter sp. 35W. Classification (GTDB taxonomy): domain Bacteria; phylum Actinomycetota; class Actinomycetes; order Actinomycetales; family Micrococcaceae; genus Specibacter. The sequence goes on along the minus strand of NZ_KI519455.1, from coordinate 138,473 downwards.
TCTGCACCTTGTTCGAAATATGACTCCTCGGAGTCAAACTGCCGTCCCTGTCCCGATAGTTCAGCGATCGTCACGAGGGTTTCGGCCGCGAATCGAAGAGAGTCGTCAGGTAACTCAACTCCTTCAATCAGGTGTGCTTCGAGCGCGGCCGCAACGACTACCGCAGGGGCGTCCCACTCTCCACCAGCGCTGAAGGCGGGTGGATCATCGATCAGTTGCTTTGCAATGTTCAAATCTGCGATGAGCGTCTCAGCTGCCCGGGGCTCGGCAGTGCGCTTCTTCGCGTTGATGTAGTACTGCACGATTAGCCGTGTGGCTTCCCGTCCACGCTGGATATCGGCGCTTGAGCTCTCGAGTGCATTGAGTAAGGCCTCGGGCGGCGTGCTCTGGACGGCTAGCTGGCCGTCATCGGTCGGATGGGCGCTATAAGTGTCTCGGTCCATGCCGCTGGCCCAGCCTCGCACGGCGATAAGTTCTTGTTCGATCGCGTCGTCATCGTCGCCAAGAGCGGACTGAATCTCCTGCCGTGCTCTCTCAATGAGATCCTGGCCGAGGCAGCGCAACTCCTCAGCTCTGTCCTCGTCAGCCCGCAGCACAAGCATCATCGAAGCCTCGCGGAGCGACCACTGCCGACGGTCCGCACCCACAAGGCCGTCAGACGACGCCGCAAGTCCGCTGGCTTCGCTGCCGACCCTGGCAAACTCGAGATGCCAGATCGTCGGCTCCGAAAGGTATGGGTCAAGCAGCCCGTTGCTCTTCTCGAGGTGGCGGACGAGAAGCCCGACCACGAGGCCAACCATCGCGAGGCTTTCGCAGCGGTCAAGCAGAATCGTCACGATCGTATTTAGCGGAATGTCGATCTCGATCAGTTGATCACAAACTCGTTCGAGGGCTTGGAGGGCGCTCATACACGGATACGGGCCGACTCCGGTGCCTCGGTACCAGGTCCAGACGTGTGGGTCGCCAACGTAGGTGCGCGCAACACCAGTGACCTGTAACTCGGTGTGGTACGAGTCAAGTTCTTCGTCTGAAACACTACTGCCGTAACGGCTAATGCCAGCCATGCCCCGCACGCGCGCAAGCGCTGCATGGTTCAGCAACTGGTTGAGAACCCGGACACCGCCGCGAAAGTCTGATTGAAACAACGAAATGAATGGTCCGCGGTACCACGCCGCGAGCGGCATACCGAACCCGTGCGGGTCGTGATCGCGAATGCCGTCCTCATGGAATCCCGATCCGTCTTCCTCGTCGTCCAGGTAGTAGGCCTCGGTCATCGCCGCCAGGAAGCCTTGGGGGCGAGTGGTTAGGGCGCGTCCAGCTAAGGGTGCTTCGACTACGGGGCCGAGATACGCAGGCGCATCGCTCGCGATACGCCGAAGGATCTCCTCACCCTCATCCCCCATATCGGGGCCGAGGAGGGCCAAGAACTCGACCATGACTTCGTCCGTGATCTCGCGTGGAAGGTCCCGTCTCCGACGGCGTCGGCTGTGTGGGTACCCGATCTCACGGAACAAAGTGCTTTGCGCGGCACGTTCGCGCTCTCGTTCGACATCCTCGGGAGTCCGGGCCGTGCGGGCAGCGGCAGCCGCGGTCTGCTCCTCCTGCTCCCTTTGATCTGCAGTTGCACACCTGCCGAGCAGTTGGGAGCGAAGTTGAACGCGCAACGCTTCGTTCGCTGGGGTGTTCGCAACGATGAGGGATCGAAGCCAGTCACGCACGAGCTCCTGAAGTTGCTTATCACCAAACCAAGGAGTGGAGCCATCGAACAGCTGCTTGATCAACGGTTCGACGGCTGCAACGCTAACGAGACCAATGGGATCACGCAGCCGCTGATCTACGAGCCGGCACAGGCGATGGAGGCCCGCGTTTTCGTTAGCGCGCAACTCGGTCCACGCATCGGTCACCAATACCCCAGGCGCAGCCAAAGTGAGCAGTGCCTCACCAGGAACATCGCCCCAGCGCTCACCATGGCCCGCGGTGACGACCGCATCGAACGCTCGCTGCAGACGTGCGAATCTGCTCCGGACGGGGTTGTCCAGCAAGTCGGATGCTTCAAGATAGATCTGACATGCCAGCCGCGATGCGCTGAGCGACCAACGGGGCATCCCGGCCGCGAGCAATCGGATCGATGGATCGTGCGCCGCGAGAAGCAAGCGGGCTACGGCGTAGCGCCGTACCTCGTCGTGGGCAAACTCCGGACCGATCTTGAACGGTTGATTAGTCGAGGTTCGCAGGAGCCCGTCGCGCCGCAGTCCGTCAAGAGCTGCGCTATCAAGTGTCGCCACGACGGGGAGCGGATCTCCGCCAGTGAGAGAAAGTTCAGCCAGGCGCAGCATCACTGTGTCACGAGCATCGGGTGTGCCCCGATCGGTCTGCTCGTGGCGACGGACGAGGCCAGACCATACCTCCTGCATCGCGTCGGCGTCCGTGACTGGCAAGCCCGACACGCCGCCACGAATAAGAAGATCAACTACTACCAGCCGTCGGAGAAGTTCTCGGGCGTGGGCGTTAGCCGCGAGTGTAGCTAGCTCTGGAAATTTCGTAACGAGCCCATCGATCTGCTCGTCGGTGAGGCCTTGAACTTCGTAGTCGACGACCGCGCTGTTGCACTGTTGGGCGACGATATCCCGGAGCGGCCTTCTGACGTCATTAGTCGTCGATGCCAGGATTCGAACGCCGCTATGCAATGCAGCGTCAACTATGTAGCGGAGCTGTTCAGACTTCCCTTCAGCCACCGCGTCCGCTCCGTCGATGATCAGCAGCCGCTCGGGAGCGCTCATTTCAGCCAGGGCTGTCGCTAATGGATCGCCGAGCGCATGTTCGAACTCAATGGCCGTCGCTGGGAGGTGCCGCAAGTTGATTACGAGCGCCTGAGATCCATCGTCGCCGCGGTTGGCAGTGGATGCAACCTCAATCAGGAGCGCGCTCTTCCCGACGCCGGACTCGCCATGGACAATCACTGCGGGGTTTGTAGTTGTCAGTGTGTGAAGTTCGGTGATCGTCGCGGTGCGATCAATATGGACCGTGTGATCGCCGTCGGAAGATGTAACCTGGCTGCGAACTGCAGTAACTGCCCGCTCGTGCAGTCCGTCTAACACCTGCCAGGCTGTCTCGTGGCGACGGGTCGTCGGCATGATGACGTGGTGGGTGTCTCGTCGAAGAATGTCGAGATCGATGGCAGCTGCCTTGGGCGCGTAGGTCGCGGCGAGTACGCCGAGCCGATCACGCACGACAACTGCACCCGTCAGGTCACCAGGACGGGAGACTCCGATTAGATCGTTCGCGATGCCGGCCCAATCCGACTCATCCGGCGACTCGAGTAGCGGCAAGATGACCTCAAGGCGAGACAGTAGAAGCCAGGTTTGCTGTGTGACCGCGACTCCGTCGGGGGAGGCACCGCCAGCATCTTCGAGCGCCAACTTCACCAAGTCCTGAAGGTGCTTGAAGCGATCGCGAACCGAACGTTCGAAACGGTTCGGCTCTTGGACCAGAGCGACGAAAGCTTCCGGGTCGGATTGCCCGCGAGCGAGATCCGCCAATGTTGCCAGTTGCGTTGCATGATCTTGGTGACCCGCAACCACGAGCCCAACCCGATGATTAACATCGGCACCGGGGTCATGCGTAAGCTCCGCCAGTAGCGAGCCGATGAGCTTCCGAGCCTTCGGATCGCTCTTGATAATGTCTGGGGCGCGGCGTACGGCGAGCGCAAGCACCAACGATGGCTCGTCTTCGTCGGCTCGTTGGGCGCGTACGACCAAGTCATCCGCCGAGTGTTGGGGTGCCTGCTGAAATGCGACACTCACGACAGATCGACCTTCGCCCAGTTCGGTCGATCCCAAGCCGGTTAGCATCCGGGCGAGGTAGTGGACCGCAACTTTGCGCTCGAAGGTCACGCCACCCCCACCGGTGGCGTACGGGCTCATAGCTGCCCCAGTGGCAGACGACTCGTTAGCCGTCACCACCTCGCGCTCCTGCATCGACTCAGACATGGCCAAATCCTACCTGGCGCCCCTTCTTCGCTGGGGCGCCATCAGAGAATCCCTCCGTCGAGGATGCTGCGGGCTACAGATGGCTGACAACTAGATCCCATAGGCCTTCCATTATATCAAGTATCGAATATATATTCGAATATGCGCGTCGCGAATCAACACGCGTGGCTTATGGAGTGGGATGATAAGGCCTACGTGCGACTGGGTCGGAAACTTGCGCTTCCCATTGCAGTTCGACCAGCTCGGCAGGCAGCGAGAATCCGGACGAAGAGACGAGCTGGAAAGATACTCCTCCAGCCACTGGCTCGACCGCAGATAGACGTCGACCGACTCGCGCGAATGTTCATTCGGTTGGCGAGAGAGTCGCTCCTCGAGGAAGAGTCAGAGGATTCGCCTGCGGATGGTCCCAGGGATTCCGCAGCGTGATCCCCTGCCTGAGGAGGAGCTTGCGGACCGTGTCAGCTGAGACACCGTACACGTTGCCAATGGCAGCCAATGAAGCGCCGGCTGCGTAGTGCTTGGCGATGTCGTCTGCCTTGAAATCGCTGAGACCTTGGCGCCGAATCGGGATGCCAGATTCTCGAAGCAAGATGACGATACTGGTCTTGGAGACTTTGTAGGCTTCGGCCAACTGGCGGGACGAGCAGCCTTGCTGGTAGCGAGCGGCAATGTTGACCTGGTCATCAACCGTCAGGCGATGGACAATTTTGGCCGATGACTTCGCCCTGGGTTGTCGTGGCTTCCGGACTGCCACCGACTTGATAGTGGCCGCCAGGATCTTATCGAGGCGGCTTTCATAGTGGCGACCTCTGCTGGAGTAGGCCTGCAGAACCTCCACCATACTGACTCTGCCCGGTCCGTGAATCCACGGACCGGGCAGTTTTTTTGCTTAACGTTTCGATTCCGAAGATCTCGACCGGTGCCGAGCGGATTGGGGTGCGCCGTGCCGGCTTCGTGGGCACGAGTATCTGGCTCCGCCTCCGCCTCTGCATCGTCGCTGCGTTGACGATTGACATCGGTCAACTGCCTGAGGTGACAGTCCAACTTGGCGAGTTCGTGCGTGGCTCGCGCGGTAGCGCTCTGACTGACAGTTGGCTGCGAGTTCTTCGACACGTGCCTCCGCTTTGGCGATCTGGATGGCGCATTGCCGGCATGAGTCGGGAGTGCCTGCCAGCCGACTGGACTAATTACTCGTGCATTGACCCGCTCTTGGACCGTGCATGGTGGACGATGAGCTGCCGCCCGCCTACATGGCAACGCAGGGTGCATTTGAGGTCGTCGACGTTGGTGTGAGGGCTCTTGCGGCCTGCGTGGATCCTGTCTTGGACCGTCGCCCATGTGGCGCGATCAGTGAGCGGTGGATGCTTACAAGATTGTTCATGGGCGTCGAATCGTGAGCACCTCGATCGCATGTTTGCCGCGACCGACGTCGCCCCAGCCATCTTCGTGTAAAGGGTGTTGGTTTGGTTAGCTTGAGGGCAGACCGACCCTTGGGGCGGTATGGTTCGTCACGGAAGCTGCTGATGGTTCACCGAAGCAGCCGGTCGCGCGTTGCGCCCCAGCGTCTGTAACCGTGGGGCAGATTTTGTCGCACTTCTTGAAATCACGGCGTGTATGAGGGCGGGAATGAGCTCTCCGCTCCATGTTCGCGGCTTCAAAAGGGCTGCGGACATGCCCAAAAACTCGTGAGCGGCGTCAAACTGTCGGTACCAGCTGTCACCATGGGAATACCCGGCCCAGTTCCGCAGGCCGGACAGCAGGAAGGAGCAGGTTGTGAGTGACGTCCCCAACCCGTCGGTCGTCCCCGCCACGGTCGGCGCACCCGTGACATCTGGGGATTCGGACTCCCGTGCCGCGGTCGGGTACCTGATCCGGCCAGAGGCCGACGAGTACATTGCGGTGATGACAGTGCTCGAAGCATCGGTCACCGAGATGAGCGCAACTGAAGTGCGCGCCGAGCTCGCCCGCGTCGGGAGGCGTGTGTCTCCCGAAACCGTGGAAGCACGGCTCGATGCGCTCATTGGTATGGGGGCCGTCTCCTACCAGACCAACGCCGCGCAGGTGCGCCGAGTTGCCGACCTCCTCGCCCGCAACTGGCGGTATACCCCCACCCTCATCGGACGCCAGGTGCAGCGGTTCTACCGCGAGTTCCTCACCGGCACACCGACGGTCCGCGAGATCCCCATCAGTGCGCTTAACCTCCTGGTCACCAACGTCGAGAACCTCGCGGCCGAACTCTCCATGGAGGCTGGGCACTCGGCGGCCACCGGGCCTCATGTCGACGCCGTCACTACGATTTTCACCAGCCACGACAGCCTGGACTCTGCTCTCGTCGGGGCCGAGGACGAGCTCAAGACGCTCGCGAACCGGTTCGATCTCGACGACGAGAGCGCATCCGACCTCAAGGGCATCCTGGTCGGGTACGCAACCCGGGTCGCAACCGAGCTCACGACGGGATCAAGTCGCGCCGCCGCTGCGCTCGACGCACTCCGCGACCACTACGACAGCCTTGCCGCCGCTTCCGTCTCCTCTCCGGAAGCCCGCCAGCTCATCGCCGCCGGCGCCCTACGAGCCTCCCGTGGTGGCCGCGTTGAGGACTGGGTGAAGCTGCGCGAGTGGTGCGACCCTGCCACCGGACGCGCCGAGAGATTCACCCGGGGCCTGATCCGCGCACTCCCGACGATGCACGCCAACCTGCAACGTCTCCACACCTCGTCGGGAACCGCGACCAACCGCACCCGGGCACTTTCGCTGGCACGCGCCGTGCTCGACCCCACGGTCGGAGCACAGGTGTTTCAAGCGGCGGTCGGTGACCATTCCTGGCGGAAGCTGTACGGCACCGCTGACGAAGACGACGCCGGTCGGAACCCGTCCTGGCGCGGAGGACCAGTCGTCGCCGTCCCCGAACTGCTTCGCACCCGCGGAAGATCAGGGCCGCGCGGACGGGGCACCACACCGCGCAACGACCGGGCAACCAAAGCAGAGGTTGAGGCGCTTCGCCGACGCCGCCAGGCCCGGCACGATGCGGCCGTACGCGAGGTGCTCGCCTGGGCACCAGGAACCGGGCTGTCCGAACCCGCAGCCCGGGTGGCGTTGGAGTCTCTGATGGCCGCAGCACGTGCCAGCGTGAAGAAGGGCCGTCGCACTGCCACCGCCGGAGGTCTCGGCTGCACTCTGGTCCGCGTCAACACGGGCGTCGGCGTGCTGCGAGCCCCTATATGGCAGATCGTGGTGCCCGGCCGCGTACCGCTGTTTCACCTGCGCGGCCAGCGACCCAGTCCTGCACAGATGACCGCCGTTTCTCCCGTACCTGACACCGACACAATCGCGTACGTGCACGTCACAGCCCTGAGCTCCGCTCCCGCCGCCAGTGAAGGCGCGGAGACTGTGACGCCCCCGCGCGTTCGGGAGGGTGACGCATGACGACCGAGCGTCTCGAAACCCATGAGAGCGAGTCGGCTGCGGAGGCTGCGGCCGGCAGCCGCCGTGAGAGGCGCTGGCGCGCCGACGCCGGCGACGAGGCATCCGAACTGATGCGCTACCTGAACCGGCACTGCTGGCTGGTCGCCGGACGCGACGACGACAAGATTGCGGCCGCACGGCGCAACGAAGCGGAGCTGCGCCGCGTGTACGGCCGTCTCGGCTGGAGTGTGCACATCGACCGCGACGTCGTCCGGCTGCGGAAGAGTCCGCCAGCGCGGGCCAAAGCGTACGCCGACACCGCGCCCTCAGCGCAGACGTGCTCCTGGTTCTTCCTCATCGTGGCAGCGGCCGACTCCCTCGAACCGGACATTGCTATCGGCACGCTCGTCAATGCGGCACGTTCCGCTGCCGCGGATGCGGGGATCGAGGTGAGCAACGACATCACCGAACGACGCGCGATCATCGCTGCACTGAAGCTACTGGACGAGCGCGGTGTAATTGAGCGCGTCGACGGAGCCCTGGACTCCTACGTGACCTCTGGGCAGGAGAACAGCGTGCTGCTGCACGTGTACCACACCCGCCTGCTCCACGTCATCGCGAACCCCGGAACCGTGGATGCTGCTGCGGACCCGGAGGCGTGGCTGGCGCAGGTGAGCCGCGAACCGGACGCTGCCCGACGCATGCGGCGTGCGCTCGTCGACGACACTTGCGTCCACACCTCCGACCTCTATGAGGAGGAGGCCGCGTGGCTTTCACAGCGTGTTCGTGGTGACGACGGCCAGCCCCTCGCCGACGCCTTCGGACTGAAGCTGGAACGACGCCTCGAAGGGGCGGCGTTCGTCGTCCCAGAATACGCGTTCCGGCACGCGAACGAGCTCGGACCGCTCGCGTTCCCCGGAACCGGGACACGCGGCCACGCGGCTCTGCTGATCTCCGAGCACGCAGGTACGTACGGCGCCCAGACGGACGCGCCCGGGCCGGGATGGCGAGGACTCACAGAGGCAGACATGATCGCCGCGCTGGGGGTGCTCGCCAGCGAGCACGCGGCCGGACGAGGCGGCTGGAGCGCGGAGTACTCCGACGACGTCACCCACCTTGCCCAGGACGTCGCGGAGCTTCTGGTCGGGATCAACGCACTGCGCATCCTCGGCGCTAATGTCGAAGCCGACGCGGGGGTGGCGGCGGGCTCACCGGAACCAGCCCACATGTGGTGGTTCGCCCCCGTAACCGGCCGATGGGCAGAGACCCGAACAGGCACTGTCGCAGTGGGCGCCGGTCGGCACCGTAGACCGATACCCACCGACACACCCGAGACCCCGTTTCTGCAGGAGCTGACGTGACCGAGATGCTTGAGCTGGAGTTCACCGACACGCCGGCTGCCCCTCCTTCCGGGAATCCTGACCGGTTCACGGGACGGTGGCATCTGGTCGGTGCCGGGCTATCCAACGTGTGGAGGTACGGGAACCTGGAACTGCCGGCAACGTCAGGACGGCTGCTGCTGCGCGGCCCGAACGGCACAGGAAAGACCACCGCTTTGGAAGCGCTGTGGCCGTTCCTCATCGACCTGGACCACGGACAGGGGAAGCTCTCGGCCGGAAAAGCACGCACCACCACCCTGAAGCAGCTCATGGCTGAGGGCGCGAAGGAGAAGGGCAGGCGGTACGGGTACGCGTGGCTCACGGTCGCACCACCGGCCGGGGTCGACGAACCCGCACACGTCACCTACGGGGTCCGGCTGCAGTACTCACCTAGCGCTTCACCAGCCGTGACCGTCGTGCCGTTCACTGTTCCCGCAAGACCTGTCTGCGACTTCGGGCTGGAGACAGAGACCGGGTCGGCTCTGGAGCACGACGACTTCATTCGACTGATCGACAGACTCGGAGGTCTGGTGTTTGCCGATCCCGAAAGCTACGTCGAAGACCTGAGCGGTCGTGTGTTCTCGGCGACGCCCAAGGAGGTGCGTGACCTCGCGAGCCGACTCCGGCAGGTGCGCAACCCTGTGCTGCTCGCCGACCTGTCAGCAGAGAAGGCGTCGGAGGCGCTGCGCGAGGCGCTCCCGAACGTCGACCCCGCCGTGATCACAGAGACGGCCGATGCGCTCGCCGCTTCGGAGACCACCCGCGCTGCGTTCGAGCGCGACCGTCGCGCCGCCGAGGTGCTGGCCGACTTCGCCCGCGTCTGGGCCGGACACGTCACCGATGTTGCGAAGGAAAAGCTTGCTGTGGCCGAACACGCGGTCGAGAGGGCCACCAAACAGCGTCGCGAGCAGACAAAGGCTGAGCGAGATGCAGACCGTGCCGCGAAAGACGCGGAGATGTCGCGCAACGCGTTGACTGATATCGAGAGGCAGCACACGGATGCGGTGAACAAGGTCCGCGCGATCCAGCAGTCGGATGCGTATAAGGCCGCCGGCACCATCCGCGACCTGACCGCGCGCCTGACTGCCGAGCGTGCGAACAGTCGCAGCAGCATGGCAACCCTGATCACCAAGGCGGAAGCAGCGTCACGGGAGACACAGGCCGCAGTCTCGGCGCTCGACGGACTACTTGACCAGCTCACCGCTGTGCTGCGCCGGGCCCGGGACGCCGGCCAGACCATTCCCGAGGTTGCGACCCTGCTCGCGCACCACTCCCACGCCCGGCAGGTGCGCCGCGCAGGAGACGTCATGGCAAGCCCCGGCACAGGTATGACCGTCGTCCACAACGCGGCCGCGTGGACCGAGCTGAGCGTGGGCTGGGGGCACGCCGCGAGAACCCAGGCGAACCAGGCCAACATTGCCCAGCTGCTCGTCACCGACCACGACAGTGTCGCTGGCGCTGAGCAACGCTGGAACGCCGCCGCAGCAGAGCTAGTGAAGACGGAGACCGCGTACGGCGTTGAGCAGCAGCTCCTCACCCAAGCAGTCCGCGACGCCGCGTCCGCTGCCCGGATACTGATCGATAAGGTCGAGAGCTGGACCCGGCTGCACCACACCCTCTGCGCGATTGACCCCCTCGAGCCGGAGCTAGGACAGCACTGGCTGGTCGAGGACGCCACCCCACTGGCGGGCAGTGATCCGGCCGAGGTGCTTGCAAGCCTCTCCGAGTGGGCGCAGTTCGCGGTCTCTGCCGCAGAGCGGCTCGCCGCCCGGTACGAGGCCGAGGCCCGCCAGCACGTCCAGAACTCGACCCATTTCGTCGCGGAAGCCGGGCTGCTTCGCGACCGTGCGACCGAGCTGCGCGCAGGGAAGCTCCTGGAGTTTCCGCGGCCCGACTGGGCTGGCGAGAGCGACGACGATGCTGCTCTCGGCTCCGTGCTGGAGTGGGTCGACGGTGTCGACGCTGGCATGCGGGATCGGCTGGAGGTCGCGCTCGCAGCTAGCGGCCTGCTCACCGCCCACCTCGTCACCGACTCCGAGGCAGCCGAGGCGAGCACGGCAGCGTGGAGCGTCAGCTCCCGGGGCCAGGTGACTGCCAGCAACCTCACGACGGTGCTCACGGTCGACGCCGAGCATCCGTCTGCCGACGCTGCGCGGTCTGTGCTCGAGCGCATCGAGCTCGCCAACACGGCAACCTCCACTACTTCTGAATGGCTTGTCATCGGACGCGACGGCACCTTCGCGGCGGGGCCTCTCACCTCCGACCCCGTCATGGCAGCTACCGCGGACGGCGGGCAGCTCCCCGAGGCGGGCTTCGTCGGCGCACGCACCCGCCGCTATCGGGCGCTCGCTGAGGCAGACTTGCTTGAGCAGCAGGCCTCCGAGCTTGAGCAGCAGGCCGATGGCGAGCGCTCAGCTGCCGGGCGGGCGCGAGTTGCAGCGGGGACGGCCAGGGAGGATGGGCAGTCGTTCCCCCCACTGTCCCCGCTTCGTGACGCTGAGGCCTCACGCTCCGGCGCCGCACGTCGCACCTGGATCGCCGAGGAGGCCCGCGACACCGCGACGACGAAGGCCGAGACCGCACGAGCCGAGTATCGGCGGCTGAAGAATGAGTGGTCGCGTAACGCCGCCGCCGTGGGCTTGCCCGCAGATGTGGCGCAGCTGACTGACATCGTGGTGGAGCGGCGCAACCAGGCACGCGAGATTACCGCCGCACGCGAGCAGCTCGACAAGCTCTCCACAGTGACACTGCCTCGAATATTGGCCCAGTTGCCCGGGGAGGAAGCTCTCACCCTAGAACTGGCACGCCTGGAGGGCGAGGCGCAGCAAGCCCATGAAACCGCGGAGACCACGCAGGCCTTGCTGGATGAGGTGAGCCGTGACAGCGGCGCCGACGACGCAGTGACCCGCCACCAGGCTGCGGAGGCCGAGGCGAACCGTGTGTTCGGGGAGCTTGCGTCTGCACGCACCAAGGCTCAGTCCGACCACGACGAGGCGACCCGGACAGAAGCCGCCGTCGAGCCGGCTCGGCAGGCGGCGACCGAGGCTCTCCCCGCGCAGACCGCAGCAGTAGCCGCGCTTCACACCCTGCTGACCTGGCCACCGGTTACTTCCGCGCTGGACGTTCCCGGGTTCGTAACCACTGCGGGCTTGGATCCTGCACAGGGGCTGGACGACTGGACGACTCTGCTGCGTAATGCGTCGGCGCTGCTGGACCGCAAACCGACGTTCGCACGCAAGACGCTGACGGAGCGGTACGACACCGCGAAAGCTGAACTCGCCCAGACCTGGACGCTGGTATTCGGCGAAGTGCCAGAAGGAGTCGGAGTGGAGATGTTCGAGCTCACCCACGACGAGCACATGTACGACCCTGCCAGCGCGGCAGCGAAGGCCAGAGAGCTGGCGCGTCGCGCCGAGGAAGCGTTGGCCGAAGCAGACGCCGAGGCCTTGCAGCGTTTTGTGATAGGGAAGATCCCCACCTCAATTGGGTACGCCTGGCAGCAGCTGCAGGACTGGACTCGTGAGGTAAACACAAAGATGCGTTCCGCGCAGGCGTCATCCGGGGTCGGCGTTCGTGTGCGCATCACGCCACGCGACGATCTGGACCCCGCGGCGAAGACTGTGTTCGATCTTTCCTGCAAGCTCAGCGACGCAGCTCGCACAGAGGAACAGCGGCATCAGGTCGGCAAAGCGATCGAGCGGCGTCTGGCCGGCGCAAACGGGGACACGATGGCGGAGCGTCTCGCAGATGCAGTTGACATCACTTCCTGGGTGGACGTCGACTACATGGTGACCCGCGCCGATGACCCCGAGAAGGAGCGGAAGTGGGGCCGCACCACCGGCCTGTCCGGCGGTGAGAGGCGGCTCGTCGTACTGGCGCCCATGCTTGCCGCGATCGCGGCCGGCTACGACCGGCTTGGAACCGAGGCGCTGAGACTGCTGCCGCTCGACGAGGTTCCCGCTGAGGTCGACGAGCAAGGACGTGAAGGCTTGGCCCGCTACATCGCGCAACTCGACCTGGACCTGATCGCCACCTCGTACCTGTGGGACGGCGCGCCCGGCGCATGGGATGGGATCGACGCGCACGACCTTGAGGCCGGGTCGGACGGCACCGTGGTTGCGTTCCCGATGATGGTGCGCGGCCTGCTCCAGCTCCCCGGCGACACCGAGTACGTGATCAGCCCAGCCCAGGAGCCGTGATGGCTTGTTCTTTGTGCTCGGGCGCCTGTGCGGACGCTGACTTGACGGCGCTGCTCACCCCAGAATTGTTGTGGCTTTGGCAGATCGTGGCCCAAGCAGCCGACCGCCGCGGAGACGACGACATGACCACTGGAACGGTCACAATCAAGGCACCACAGGACGCGGCGGAGCGTGCGGCGGCGACAGGACTGATTCCCGGACGCCCTCTGATACCCGGGCAGAAGCGCACAGTGGACCTCACCACGCTTACCCGAACCCTGCAGCTGCGGTCGGCCGGGCTGACTCCGGGCGTGGTTGTGGCACATGCAGTCAGGCGGCGACTCGCCGTCGGAGCACGGGAGAAGCTACAGGCTAGCGCAGCACGACAGCTGATAGTTGACCAGCTGCGCACAGGGGTGGAGGCCCTACCGTCACATCTGGGGATTGATGTCGACGCGGTGCTCGAGCGGCTCCTGCGGACCGGCGGCGTCGCCCGCGTCCTGGCTACTGATGACCCCCAGGCCCTCGTCGGTCAGGCACTTGAGGTTCTGCTTCTGCTCCCGGCCCCAGGTGACCGAGTGGACCGCCGCACCCTGGTTCCAGGTAGCCCGCACGCTTTGGACGAGGGTCCGTTGCCTGCTCTGGTCCTGGCGGTGATGGGCGTCTCGGGACCGCGCGCCAGGGACGCCTGGGCGGAGGTCGGCGTCGACATCGACGACCTGGTCGGAGGGCTCATTGTCACAGGAGTGCACCCGGACGGGTGGGCGATCCCCGACGGCGCGACGCTAACCCTGCCCCCGAAAGAACTGACGGGCATTAAGTGGGCAAGCCCTTCCACGCCAGACTCATGGGTGTTCGTGACCGAGAATCCATCAGTGCTCTCAGCCTCAGTCCAGGGATTCATCCAGACCTCGGGGGCTGGCAGCACGCCGCCGCGCGTGGTCTGCACATCGGGGACGCCGTCTCGGACGGAGTGCGAGGCTATAGCTGCCCTGACCGCTGCTGGCTGGCGAGTCACGGTACGCGCTGACTTCGATACCAGGGGCCTGCAACACGTCCGGTCCCTGCTCGCCTCGGCTCCAGCAGCGAAGCCGTGGCGAATGTGCGCCGCTGACTACCTCGCGGTCACTCGACACGGTTCTGGGACGAAGGTTGTGGTTTCCGAGACACCATGGGACCCAGAGTTGGGTGCGCAGATGGACCGCGTGGGTGTCGCGGCATATGAAGAAGACCTCATCAAGCTTCTCGTCGGCGATGTGCTTGCAGGAGCTCCGCCGGTCACGCCTTGACCGAGTCCGCTGCAACGGACTGCCTGGAAGTTTTGACGCTACGGACGTCGGGGCCGACGACAGTAGAGGCAAGCTCGGGATCAGAGGGCGACGGCCAAAGCCTGTCGGAGTGCTTTTGGCCTCGGTATGGAGCAGCTTTTCCGCTCCGTGGAGTGCAGCTTAGGAAGATGATCGCAACGCGTGGGATGCGTTTGCGCCCAGGCTCCCTGCGGCCGTCGTGTTGGCCTGTAACCAAGCTCTCGGGTCGACGCGGGCACCTGAGCGCTTGGAATTTGTGCTGACGGGCGGCCAAAGACAGCGGTGCGCACGTCGTTCGGATTCGAGCCAGTGGTGATGATCTAAGGGCTCAGGGGGCTGTAGCGTAGGATTTGAGCTTTCAGGTCCTTGTCGAGAAATATGGCGACGCTGCAGTACAGCGCCACAAGACTTTGCAGCTTGCGTAACTGCCGCGACATCTTCGAGTAAGCCTGCAAGACTCCCACCACGAAGGCCCCCCCTGACCAACATGGCTGGGGCCCCGTCTGTTTGTCCACACTCCTGTTGACCGTGGGCAAAAGAGGCACGGCCCAACTTCCTTTCCAGCCCCATCCTCGGGGCCCATCTCAGATTCCGGCTGGACTTCAGGACTGCGTAGAGAGCATCCGGGCAGTATTTCCGGGCGACGCGCGGAGCCGGCCGGAGGGGCCGATTGGCCGACTTGCTAGGATCGAAGGCAAGATGCCGTCTGGCGTCGTGGGGGCCTTGATAATTCAGTCATTCGATGACACAGGGGTTCCGACCAGCGGGTTGTTCGCTCGGTGGAATGAGTTTCCATCGCTGGCGGGGCGCCGCAGGTGCTTCGAAAACCAGCCGCCTGAGAAGAGTTGAGGTTCATTGATGGTTCTTCAGGATCGTGCCAAAGCGACCCGTGAGTCGATCATTGCCGGAGCATCGGACGTTTTTGCCGAGTATGGCTACGGCAATGCCAGTCTGACGCAGGTCGCCGACACGGCCGGGGTGACAAAGGGAGCGCTCTACTTTCACTTCCGGTCGAAAGAGGAACTGGCCAGGGCCGTCATTGCCGAACAACACCGCATTTCCCTCGCCGACAGTGAAGCAGTCTTCGCCGAGGAGCGGAGCCCGGTGGAGACCATGATCCTCATGTGCCGGTCGTTCGGGCTGCGGCTGGTCCATGAGCCCATCGTCAAGGCCGGCATCCGCCTGACCTTTGAAGCGACCACGTTCGGTCCGCCCATGCGGGGGCCGTACGAGGACTGGATCGCCGCGATGGAGCATCTGGTGCAGCGCGGCAAGGACGAGGGACAGATCCGGCAGGCAGTGGATCCGGCAGCGCTGTCGAGATACATCGTGGCATCGTTCACCGGTGTTCAGATGGTTTCGGAAGTCCTGACCAGCAGGGCGGATGTCATGCAGCGCATCGAACAGATGTGGGCGATCCTGCTGCCCGGAATCGTGTCAGAAGAATTGCGGCCGGACGCCGCGACGCTCGCGGGACTGGTCTCCGCCTAAGCCCAACGGCAGAATTATTGCTCTAAACCGGACGGCCATATTGTTTTTGGCTCACGTCTGGATTATTCTCATTTTGGGGAACCGTCGAGGCCATGGCCGGCGACGGTAGGGGCAACGTCGAAAGACGTGCGGTGGTGCCGGCGCTGTATTTGGGGGACGCCGGCACCATTGCCCGCTTCATTGGTGCCGCGGATGGTTTTTCCCGCGCTGCACGACCCGCAGATCCCGCCTCCGAGGCTCTGGCCCTCGCTGATGTGCTGTGCTCAACTTGGAGACGGTGCATCGATCCTGCACCGTCTCCATCGGGAAGGGAATTTCGTCATGGCAACGTACAAGATCGGATACTTCGTCGGGAGCCTGGCCAGTGGCTCGATCAACCGGATTCTGTCCAAGGCCTTGATCAAGGTGGCACCGGAGGATTTGGAGTTCACCGAGATCCCGATTGGGAACCTTCCGTTGTACAACTCCGACTTCGACGCCGATTTCCCGCCGGTGGGGCTGGCCTTCAAGGAGGCCATCGCAGCCTCCGACGGTCTGCTCTTCATTTCCCCGGAGTACAACAGGTCGATTCCGGGTGCCCTGAAGAACGCCATCGACTGGGGCTCGCGGCCGTGGGGGACCAACTCCTTTGCCCGAAAGCCCACGGGCATCGTCGGGGCCTCGCCGGGCGGCATCGGCACGGCCGTGATGCAGTCATCGATGCGCAGCGTGCTGAGCTTCCTTGATGCACCCCAGCTCAACGCGCCCGAGGCGTACGTCAGGTTCGATCCGGAGGCGTTTGGCAATGACGGCGAGGTCAAGGACCCTGCCACGGAGACGTTCCTGCGCCACTACATGGATGAGTACTGCGCCTTTGTCCAGCGCGTCCTCGCCGCCACGGCACCGGGCCACATCGGCGACTCGGACCCGGACACGGCCAAGTAGGGCGGGCATCACCGGGTGCGGTGGGCGGCGCCTGTGGCGCCCCCTGTATCCTGAAAAGGCGGGCTGGACATGATCCAGGGCCGCCCCACCCTCCCGGAATCTCCGAACGGACCTCCCATCACAAGCAACGCCCCAGCAGCCAATCCGTCCACCACAGCAGTGGCGGATGATCCCGCCGTCGTCAGCTGGACCGCGGACGACGGCGAAACCCGCACCCTGCGCTGGCTCTCGGCCAACGGCCGGCCGGCGCCCAAGCGGGTGGAGGTGGTGGATGATTCCCTCACCGCCGATGAGGCCAACCGGATGGCGTCGCAGGGCATTGCGATGCTGTGGCGGGGCGATTTCAACAACGCGCGGCAGATCCTCAACGCCATGGACCGGCGCCTGGCCAATGGCAAGAAGAAGCCCGCCAAGGACATGGCGGATGAGTTCTACCGCCACCGCCAGTCACGCTCGCACCGTGCCCGCATCCTGGGGCTGGTGCTGGTTCCGCTGGACCCCGGGCCGGTGGTGCCGCTGCGCCGGGCCCCGGATGTCCACGACGCCGCCACGGGGGCCTACGGTGCCGTCGCCGAGCCGTCGGCGGTGTCCCTGCACGAGCTGGTGGGGGCCATTGGCGCCCATGAATGGCGCCGGAACGGTGTCTATGTCGACGCCCTGCAGGACCGCATCCACCCGCACTACGGCATCTTCTTCCCCACCCGCAGCGAGTACGTGGACCTTGTCGCCGAAGCCCCGCTGCCGTCTCTGCCGCTGGCCTTCGACATCGGCACCGGCACGGGAGTGCTCGCGGCGCTGCTGGTCCGCCGCGGCGTCGAGCGCGTCATCGCCACGGACAACGAGCCGCGCGCCATCGCCTGCGCCGAGGACAACTTCCGCGGCCTCGGCATCGAGGACCGGGCCGAGGCCGTGCTGGGGGACATGTTCCCCGAGGGGCGCGCGCAGCTGGTCATCTGCAATCCGCCGTGGATTCCGGCCACACCGCATTCTTCGCTGGACAGTGCCGTCTACGATCCCGGCAGCCGGATGCTGCTGCGCTTCCTGAACGAGCTCGCCGACCACCTGGAACCGGGCGGGGAGGGCTGGCTGGTCCTCTCGGACCTGGCCGAACACCTGGGCCTGCGGACCCGGGACGAGCTGCTCAAGGCCATTGACGCCGCCGGGCTGGACATCGTCGATCGGATGGACACGGTGCCGACGCACGGCAAGGCCGCGGACCGCAGCGATCCGCTGTTCGCGGCCCGTGCAGCCGAGACCACCTCACTGTGGCGGCTCACCCCGCGCTGAGGCGCTGAACCTGTAGTTCTGAACCTGGGCCGACGACGGCGGCCGCCCGCCGTCGTCGAACCGCCACCGATCCTTCTGGACGCCAGCATTCTGGGCGGCCGCACCACCTTCCCACCTAAGAAAGTCACACCGCCATGAGCCTGATCAGGCTGAACGACGTCAGCGTCCGCTTCGAGAACACGCAGATCCTGCGTGAGGCATTCTTCCGCCTGGAACCGGGCGACCGCGTGGGCCTGATCGGCAAGAACGGCTCCGGCAAATCGAGCATGCTCAAGCTGATCCTGGGCCAGGTGGAGGCCGACGGCGGGACCGTCTCCGTGGAGCTGGGGACCCGGATCGGGTACTTCTCCCAGTTCTCCGAGCTGAACGGCGAGCACACCATCACCGAAGTGCTCGACGGCGTGTTTGTTGAGATCAAGGCGATCGAGGCCGAGCTGGCGTCCATCGATGCCGCCATTGCCGTGGATTCCGGCGACGGCGCCGAACTGGAGCGGCTGATCCACCGCCAGTCGGAGCTGTTCGAGGCCATGGACCGCCTCGACGGCTGGGACTACCCGCGCCGCATCGACAAGGTGCTGACCACCCTGGGGTTCGATGAGGCGCACCGCATCTGCCCGATCGACAAGCTCTCCGGCGGCTGGCGCAACCGCGCCGCCCTGGCCAAGATCCTGCTGGAGGGCCCCGACGTCCTGCTGCTGGATGAGCCCACCAACTTCCTGGACGTGGCCGGTGTCGAATGGCTGGAAACCTGGTTCCGCGACTTCCGCGGCGCGGCCATCATCGTCTCGCACGACAGGAAGTTCCTGGACGCCGTCGTCACCCGGATCATCGAGGTGGAGAACTTCCACCTGCACGAGTACCCGGGCAACTTTGGCGAGTACGTGGTGGCCAAGCAGTTCCGGCTCAAGACCCTGGAGGCGCAGTTCCAGCACGAATCGGAGCTGCTGGCCTTTGAGGCCGAGGGCATTGCCGACCGCCGCGAGGCCGCCAAGGCCGCCAGCCGCACGCTGGGCAACCAGCTGGCCAAGATCAAGAAATCCCGCACACCGCGGCCAGTGGATCAGATCATCACGGAGATCTACAGCGGCCTGCACGTGAAGGATGTGCTCTGCCGGGTGGAATCCCTGGGCAAGTCCTATGGCGAGAAGACGCTGTTCTCTGATCTAAGCTTTGAGATCCGCCGCGGCAACAGGATTGTGGTGCTGGGCTCCAACGGCAGTGGCAAGTCCACGCTGCTGAAGGTGCTGACGGGCGATGAGCTGGCCGACGCCGGCGAGGTGGCCTGGGCCAAGGGCGCCGGCATGGTCTCCTACAACCAGGTGCTGGAGGAGCTGGACGAAACGGACACGGTCAGCCACGCCGTCAATGCGATGCCGGACAGCCTGGCCCTGACCGCCACCAAGAAGTCCGTCAACCGGTTCCTGGCGATGTTCCAGTTCTCCGAAGCGGACCTGAAGCAAAAGATCGGCAACCTCTCCGGTGGCCAGCGCGCCCGCGTCGCCATGGCCCAGTGCCTGCTCTCCGGTGCCTCGGTGCTGCTGCTCGATGAGCCGACCAACCACCTGGACATGTCCAGCACCCAGGTCATGGAGCGGGCCCTGCTGCACTTCCCGGGTGCCGTGGTGGTGGTCAGCCACGACCGCTTCTTCACCGAGAAGGTGGCTAACCGCCACCTCGTGTTCGGCAGCGAGGGCGCCAACCCCGGCGAGATCGAGGTCCGCGCCGCCTGAGGTCCCAGGCTCCTACGGCTGTCCGCTGAAGACGGTGCGCACTGTTGAACCGGAGGCCGTCCCGGTCTACCGTCGAATCAACTGCACGGTGCAGCCCTTTGTGGACAGGGGTCCGGCATGGCCAAGCTCATCTACACCGCCATCACTTCGCTGGATGGCTACGTGGCCGATGCGGAGGGCAACTTCGACTGGAGCATGCCGGATGGGCAGGTCCATGCCTTCATCAATGGACTGGAACGCCGTTGCGGCACGTACCTCCTTGGGCGCCGCATGTACGACGTGATGGCCGTCTGGGATGACTTCCACGGCCGGACGGACCTGCCCGCGGAAATGCAGGAATACGCCGATATCTGGCACGATGCCGACAAGATCGTCTACTCCACGACGCTGGAGACCGTAACCGCCGCCCGGACCCGGCTTGAGAAGAAGTTTGATGCGGGCGCGGTTGCCGCCCTGAAGGCTGCGTCCGTGGGCGACATCAGCGTCGGCGGCCCCACGCTGGCTGCCGAGGCCATCCGGGCAGGGCTGGTGGATGAGATCATCCAGTTCATCTCACCCATCGTGGTGGGCGGCGGCATCCCGTTCCTGCCCGACGGCGTGAAGCTGGCACTTGAGCTGGTGGACGAGCGCCGGTTCGACAACGGAGTCGTTTACCTGGCCTACCGCTGCAATCCATGACGGCGGCGGCACCAGCCGCCGCCCACCCCCTTGAACCCCTGCCGACTTGGGCGTAGGAAGGGAATAGCCGCCAGTGCACGCCGCGCCAGGAGAACACCATGGTCCAGAAAGTCCAATCCGTTGATGGAACCACGATTGCCTATGAGCGGGCGGGGAAGGGTGCGCCGCTTGTCATCGTGGGCGGCGCGCTGAACAACCGCCAATCCGCCGCCGGGCTGGCGTCCCTGCTGGCCAAGGACTTCACGGTCTTCCGCTACGACCGCCGCGGCCGCGGCGACAGCAGCGACGCACGGGCCTACGCCGTCGACCGTGAAATTGACGATCTGCGCGCGCTCGCCGACGCCGCCGGTGCGCCGGTGAACCTCTACGGCCATTCCTCCGGCGCGATTCTGGCCCTGGAGGCGGCCGCCGCGGGACTTCCCGTGGCCAGGATCGCCGCCTACGAACCGCCGTATTTCCCGGCCGGCGGGCGCAGCGAACCATGGCAGGCCTTCGTGGAAAAGGTGCGCACCCTGGCGGCGAGTGGCCGCGGGGGAGAGGCTGTGGAGGCGTTCATCCGCCACACCGGTGCCGACTTTGATCCCGGCATGAAGAAGGCTCCGTTCTGGCCTTCGCTGGCAGCGCTGGCGCACACGCTGCCCTACGACCTGACCTTGGCGGCCGACGGAGCCGCGCCCGTGGTGCGCTTGTCCATGGTCGCCGCCCCGGTGCTGGCGCTCTATGGCGGCAGCAGCCCCGACTGGGCCCAGGCCGCAGCCACGGCCGTAGCTGCAGCAGTCCAGGACGGGCGGGTCGACGTGGTTGCGGACCAGGACCATTCCGTCGCCGACAACGTCCTTGCCCCCGTTCTTCGCGGCTTTTTCAGTTAGTGCACCTCCACCCGGGAAGGACGGCCACCGATGCCGAAACTACGCGTCCACAACTTCTCCATGTCCTTGGACGGCTACGCGGCGGGACCCCTTCAGGATCTGAAGCATCCACTCGGCAGGGGAGGGGAGCGTCTGCATGAGTGGGTGTTCGAGACCGTGGCGGGCCATGCCATGTTCGACGGCGGCGGCGGTGGAAGCACCGGCATTGACAACGAGTTTCTGGAGCGGGGAGACCGGGGCATTGGTGCCACCATCATGGGGAGGAACATGTTTGGCCCCATCCGTGGACCCTGGCTCGATGAGGAATGGACGGGCTGGTGGGGCGGCAACCCGCCGTACCACCACCCTGTGTTCGTCCTCACCCGCTACCCGCGGCCACCCTTGGTGATGGAGGGCGGGACGACCTTCAACTTCACCAACGACAGCATCGAGGACGTTTTGGAACGGGCCTTCACGGCGGCCAACGGGGCTGATGTGCGGCTGGGTGGGGGCGTTTCCACCGTCCAGCAGTATCTGCGGGCTTCCCTCGTGGATGAACTGCATGTGGCTTTGGTGCCCGTTCTGCTCGGCAGCGGCGAACGGTTGTTTGACCACCTTGACGGCGGCCCGACGGGGATGGAGCGGGTGGAGTTCGCCGCGTCCGACGGCGTGGTGCATGTGGTGTTTGCCCGGCGCTAGCTGAATCGTTCCTGCAGGTGGACGGAGACCTCGGATCCTGCCTGGTCTTGGCCGATGAGCTTGCAGATGGCGGCTCGGAGCGGGAGCATGTGTGGTCCGGTGCCCGAAGACGTCAGCGTGGCGTTGAAGGGGTGTCCGTCAATAGTGCCGCCGATTTTCACTGCCCGCCGCGTGCCCAGATAGCCGTCCGAGCCCGGCAGGATGACGAACGTTGTGAACGCGCCATCCTTCTGTATCGGGGCGGTGAACGTGCGGTCCAGTGGTTCCGGGCTCGGTAGTGCTGCCATTGCTGTCTCCTCTGGGGCCTTCACACGGGGTGCCTCCGCATACCGCGGACATGCCCTCAAATATAGGCCAGTGAACCGACATGGACCGCACCAAACATCCCGAGTGAGATCCGGTAAAAAAGCAGCAAAATTTGTGAAAATTCATCATTTCCATCAAATTCCTCTTTGTGACAAATCATTGACACTCCCAGCTACGCTTCTTCTGGAAATACATCTTCTAGGAGGAAAATTGATACAACGCAGTCCCGCAGCGCCGCTGCTTTTGCCCATCATTACTTTCGGCATCTATTTCCTGGTCTGGGAAGTCAAGACCAAGAATGAAATGAACCGGGCCGGTGCGGCCATCCCGTCAGCGTGGTGGCTCATCGTTCCCATAGCAAACATATGGTGGCTCTGGCAGTACTCGGTGGGCGTCGAGAAGTTCACCAACAACGGCATGGGCCGCCAGGCATCGTTCTGGCTGCTGCTTCTTCTGGGCTTCATCGGTGCGGCAATCGTCCAGATGAAATTTAATGAAGCAATCTCTGCAAAGCCGGAACTGATTTCGGCATAATTTAATTCCCGGATCAACGTTCGGTAATTAATCAGCAAGAGCGGCCGGGAATCTCATGGAGATTTCCGGCCGGTTGGCTGAAATGAACCTTTGAAGAATTGCAAGGCACTTTTGACAACTGCCCCGTGCCGCGGATTCGCCGCAAGGTGTGAGGAATCGTGGAGGCGCAGGATGGGCCCACCTTGGCCGGCCTCTGCCGCATGCTGGGCAGTCCGGGAAGATCCGCGAAGTAGTGGCCAACGTCGTTCATGGTCCAGGCGGCGCTGGGCTGAACCCCGTCCGGGCGCTGCTAGGATCGCTCAAACACTCCGGATGTCATTTGCGCCATCCGTTGACAATATTGGGGAACCATTGGGGAACATGCGCAGGTCTGCGGCTGCGGCGGTATTGGCCATGGTGGTCTTGGCGGGCTCTGGGTGCGCCGCCGTGCCGGAGGCCGCCCTCCCGCAAGCGGCCACGACGCCGGCCGCCACGGCGGCCTCGCCGTCGTTTGAAGCAGGAACCGGCGCGCGGGTGGCCGACTCGTTCGGCAATGTGCTCTACTACACCACCGTCCAGGGCGATACTCTGGCTGGCCTTGCCGAGGTGTTCAAGATTCCGGCCAAGCGGCTCGGACTGCTCAACGCCGTCGCGGACGGCACTCCACTGGCCGCGGGGAGCGTGCTGCGGCTCATTCCGCCGCCCGGCCCCATTGTGGGGGCCAGGGGGGAGGCCCCGCTGGATGCCCTGGGAATCCCGCAGACCTACACGGTGGCCTTGAACGACGGCTTCGCGGGCGTCGTTGCCCGCTTTGGGATGAGTGCGGAATAGCTGGCCGAGGCCAACAAGGTGCCCAAGTACGCCACCGTTGGCGAGGGATTCCTGGCCATCGGAGCCACCATCGTGCTTCAGAAGAAGCCGGTGGATTCCAGTGCCGGCAAGGGAAATCTTGTGCACAACTCGGTGGGGACGCCGATCTTCTACACCACAGTCGATGGCGATTCCATCGACAGTCTGGGCTGCGAATTCCGCCGCACGACCACCGAACTGCTCAGCGACAACCCGCAGCTTTCGGCCAATGCGCCGATCCCCGCCGGCACCAAAGTGGTGTTGATGCCCAACTCCCGGACCATCCCCGGTGCCCGCGGGGCCTTCACTGTCGACGACCGCGGGGTCCCGCTGACCTATGCGACGGCCCCCGGTGACAACGTTAGCCAGATTGCCGCCCGATTCCGGCTCTCGTACTCCGATCTGGACCAGGCCAATCGGCCGGTGGTTCCGAAGTATGACGGAACGACGCCGCCCTGGCCTGCCTACATTGACCGGTCTGCGGGGTTGTTGGTGCCGGGCCAGACCCTCAGCCTGCACACGGGATTCCCGATCACCACGTAGCCGCGAAGGCCCATTGCTGGGTACGCTGGCGGGGTTTGCCGGGGCCGCCGGTCCGCCGGTCGTGTTAGATTTCCCGCTATGGCCATCACCACCGCACACGTTGATCCCGGTCCGATTGTCGCCGCTGCCATAGAGCTGCTGGCCCGGCAGGGCTTTGAAGCCACCTCTGTGGAGGAGCTGGCTGACGCCGCGGGGATCAGCCGCAGCACCTTCTTCCGCAAGTTTGGCTCCAAGGAGGATGTGGTCTTCGCCGACCACGACCGCATTCTGGCCCAAGTGCAGCAGCTGCTGGACCACCGCCCCGGAGACCCTCTGGCTGCCGTGGTGGAGGCCGCTCTTCTGGTGTTTTCCAACCATGTCCGCAATCGGGACACCTCCCTGCGCCGGCACGAACTGCTCCGCCAGGTTCCGGCGCTGCGGGACCGCGAGCTGGTGATGACACACCGCTATGAGCGTGCCTTCCGCCGCCATCTGCAGGCGCACGCGCCAGGCGCCGACGGCGGTGCCGCCGCGGGTGTGGACGGGAACGCAGGCGGTACCGGCAGCGCCAGCCCCGCCGGAGCTTCGGATGACGCCGGGGGAGCCGAAGCCGTGGCCTTCGCTGCCTCGGTAGTGGCCGTCCACAACGCCGCCCTGCGCCACTGGCTGCGCACGGAGGCGGCCGAGCCTCCCCGGGGGTCCGGAGGCCTCCATGCCGGCGATGCGGAGGAGGCTGGCGGTTCCGCGGAGGCGGACTCTGGGGCCGCAACCGAGGCCGAAACGGCGGCCGGCGCGGTCCGGCGCAGCGAGGAGGCATCAGCAAAGCTTGAAGTCCAGCTTCGGGCGCTCGCGGCCAGATTCCGGCCCGCAGCACCGGCCTCCGGTTCGACAGGCAGTGGTGCGGTGGCCGGCGCACCCCGGTCCGCCGTCGTTGTCACCGTCCTTGACCCCGCCGCCGGAACGGAAGAGATCCTCAAGGCGGTTCGAAACGCCCTGCAATAGAAGGTGACACTCAATTCCTTGACATGGAACTGAGTGTCACAGCATTCTGGAACCAAGAGCTTCCTCTTCTCCCGAACGCAAGGACTGATTCATGACGAGCACCGCCGCTTCGACCCAGCTGCACCAGGACTTTCCCTTCGGAACGGTGGAGCCGGAGTATGTGCTCTCCGAGGCGCTCGATCCGGACCCGGCCTCCGTGTTCACCAATGTTTCAGATGCGGACCGTGCCTATTGGGACCGCGCCCGGGCCTTTGTCCAGGACGAGGTGCTGCCCGTCATTGCCGGCTACTGGGAGCGTGCGGAGTACCCGCTGCATCTTCTGAAGCGGCTGGGTGAACTGGACCTGCTGCGCGACGGCATTGATGTCGATGGATTCCCGGCGATGAGCAAGATGGCCGCCGGGCTGGTGAACATGGAGATCAGCCGCGGCGATGGCTCCGTGGGCACCATCATCGCCGTCCAGGGCGGGCTGGCACTGCGTTCCGTCGCCGAATGCGGATCGGACGAGCAGCGCGCCCGCTGGCTCGGGCCGCTGTCCCGCGGCGAGGACTACGGCGCCTTCGCCCTGACCGAGCCGACGCACGGATCCGATTCGGTGGCGCTGGAGACCACTGCCACCGCCGTCGAGGGCGGTTTCCTGCTCAACGGCGAGAAGAAGTGGATCGGCAACGGTTCCATTGGCGGCGTCACGGTGGTGTGGGCACGTGGGGAAGGCGGCGCGGTGCACGGCTACCTGGTGCCGCAGGATTCCCCCGGCTATGTGGCCACCACCATTGAGGGCAAGGCCTCGCTGCGCGCCATCTGGCAGGCCCACATCCGCCTGGAGAATGTGTTTGTCCCCGCCGCCAATGTGCTGCCCGGGGCCCGGACGTTCAAGGATGCCGGACGCGTGCTGCTGGCCACCAGGCTGGGCGTGGCCTGGTCCGCCGTCGGCCACGCCACCGCCTGCTACGAAACGGCCGTGCAGTACGCGGCGCAGCGTCAGCAGTTCGGACGTCCGTTGGCGGCGTCGCAGATCATCCAGGAACGGCTGGCCCGCATGCACTCCGAACTGGCCACCATGCAGTTGATGGTCGCGCAGATGACCAGGCTGGATGAAGAAGGCGTGCTGACGCCTGTGCAGGCCTCGCTGGCCAAGTACACCTGCACCCGCACTGCCCGGGGGATCGCCTCCAATGCCCGCGACCTGCTCGGCGGCAACGGCATCCTGCTGCAGAACCGGATTGCCCGGCACCTGGCGGACATCGAGGCCATCCACACCTATGAGGGCACGGAAACGGTGCAGGCGCTGATCATCGGCCGATCCATCACCGGCATCTCCGCCTTCGCCTGAGCGCACCTCTCCTCTTTCATCAAACTTCCAATTAGCTTTCACCGGGTATTCACTGAAAGGCATGTCAATGACTGCAGACGATTCCACACCCGTCATCCTGGGCGGGGCCCGCACACCGTTCGGCCGTTTCCGCGGCGCCCTGGCGTCCATGTCCTCCAGTGAGCTGGGGGCGCATGCCATCCGTGCTGCGCTGGAGCGCACTGGCGTGCCGGCGGCGAAGATCGACGCCGTGATCGTGGGCCAGGTGATCCAGGCCGGAGCCGGCCAGGGCCCCGCCCGCCAGGCCAGCCTTGCTGCGGGCATCGGCTGGAACGTGCCCACCGTGACGGTCAACAAGCTGTGCCTCTCGGGGCTGACCGCCGTGATCGATGCTGCCCGGATGATCCGTGCCGGCGAGGCGGACTTCATCGTTGCCGCCGGGCAGGAGTCCATGACCAACGCGCCGCATCTGGTGAAGGGACTGCGCGCCGGCATCACCATCGGGGACACCCCCATGGTGGATTCGCTGAACCACGACGGACTGCAGGACCCCATCAGCGGCGAATTGATGGGCAGCGCCACCGACGCCGGCAACGCTGTCCGCGGGATCACCCGGGAAAAGCAGGATGCCGTCGCCGCCCTGTCCCACCAACGCGCAGAGGCCGCCCGTGCCGCGGGGGTGCTGGCGGAGGAAATCGCACCCGTCACCATCGAGCAGCGGCGCGGCGGCGCCGTCGTCGTCGCCGATGACGAGGGCATCAGGCCGGGCACGACGGCGGAATCCCTGGCCGCGCTGAAGCCCGCCTTTGCCAAGGGCGAGCAGGCAACCATCACCGCCGGATCATCCTCGCCGCTGTCCGACGGCGCCGCTGCCCTGGTGATTGCCAGCAAGGGCGCCGCGCGGGCGATGGGGCTGGAGTGGATTGCGGAGATTGGCGCCCACGGCCAGACGGCGGGGCCGGACGGTTCCCTGCATTCGCAGCCGTCCCGGGCCATCGAGGCGGCCCTGCGGCGCGAAGGCCTTGCTGTTGAAGCGCTGGATTTGATTGAGATCAACGAGGCCTTTGCCTCCGTGGTGGTCCAGTCCGCCGAGGACCTTGGCATAGATACGGACCGCATCAATGCCGAGGGTGGCGCCATTGCGCTCGGCCACCCGGTGGGCGCGTCAGGTGCGCGGCTGGTGCTGCACCAGGCGCTCGCGCTTGCCCGGCGCGGCGGCGGTGTGGGAGTGGTGGCCCTGTGCGGTGGCGGCGGGCAGGGAGATGCCCTGATCCTCAAGGCCTGACGCCTAAGTTTCGCTCGCCTTTTCCTGCTGGTCGAGCTTGTCGAGGTCCCGATTGCGCTGGTTCGGTGGTCGAGCTTGTCGAGACCCATGACCCACTGCGGCACTAGTGTGGGCGCATGGACAACGGTGGGGGACCTCGAAGGATCGGCTACTTGCTTGTGCGGGCCGCGGTGCCGCTGGCTGCTGTAGCACTCGTGGTGTTCGGTGTGGGCATGGCCCTTATAGGGCAGCAGCAAGCCAGTTTCGGCTGGTTTGCCTATGCACCGCTTTCCGACCAGACGTTCTCCTCAGATGGGCTGTTGTTCCTTTCGGGCGAGACCCAAATCGGGGTGGTCGTGGCCGTCATCGGTCTGCTGATGCTGGCGTTCTGGTCCGGGTTCCGGACGGGCCGCCGACGGTAGCCGATCCCTCCACAGGCCCCGCAGGCGGGTGTTTGGTTCGGCGCATACATTCGATCAACGTCGGTGAATTTGCCACTAGTTAGAATATGTGTATGAGTACGGCGGCGTATTCCCCCGACGCTTCGGGGCGATGATCCGGTGGGCATGCCCGCCGGATCATCGCCCTTGCCTACCTCGCCGCGACGCATCCGGCGGGTGCTGGAACCGACTCCAATGATGCGGACGGCGGCGTGGGGGATTCCTCCTGCGGCCCGGACGTCCTCGGCCTGGAGTTGCTGGGCGACCACGGCCTGGTGGAGCTTGCCGGCCAGCTGGAGACCCTGTCCCGCCGCCTGGACGCGTTCAAGGTCCAGTGCGCCGGGGAGATCTCCGCCCGGACCCTGGCGGGCCGGTACCGGGAGGCCGGGGCCGCGACCCCGGTGGCGATGCTCCGCCAGACCCTGCAGCTCTCGGCGGCCGAGGCGGCCAAACGCCTCGCCCTCGCCACGGCGTTCCTGCCCGCCACGGATCCGATCACGCTGGCCGTGTCCCCGGCCCGCCAGCCCGTGCTGGGCGCCGCGTTCCTGTCCGGGGCGTGTTCGGCCGAGGCCGCCCTGGCCGCCTCGCGCGCCGTCACCGACGCCTCGCACCTGGCCGCCGGCGGGCGGATCACGGCTTCGGAGCTGGAGGAGGTCGAGGCCCGCCTGGCCGCGGTGGCGGCCACGGAGTCCCCGGACTTCCTGGGCCGGGTCGCACGCAGGATCCTGGCCCATCTGGATCCGGACGGGTCCGAGCCCACCGAGGCGGAGCTGCTGGCCAAGGAGGGCATCCACTTCGGGCATCCCCGCCGGGGCCTGGTCCGCTTCGAGGGGCATTTGACCCAGCTGTCGTATGAGGAGTTGATGGCTGCGATCGGCACGGGCACGAACCCGCGCACCCTGGCTGGCATCGTGGCCGAGGCCGGTGGTGCCGGTGGCGTGGTGGCGGTGCCGGGGCAGGGCGCACCCCCGGCCTGGGCCGTCGGAACCCCAGACGGCGGCGGTGCGGATGCCGGCGCCCCGAACGCCACCGGGGGTGGCGGTGCTGGAGGCGGCGCGCCCGGCATGGGTGGGCCAGGACCGTGCTCCACGGCGGAGGGTTGTCCGGACCGGGCCCGTGCCGCAGCTGGTGGCGGGCCGCCGCCAGCCGCGGGCACGCGCGGCGCCCCTGACGCGCGGCACGGCGGGTCCTGTGCATCCGGCACGGGTGCGGGCGCCGGCGGACCGGACGAATCCGGACAAGAGGGCCTGGGTGCAGGGACCGCGGCCGGGGACTGCGCCGGGTTCATTGACGCCATGGACCACTCCGGGCTGGACCCTGACGTGGCGAGGCGGCTGCTGGCCGCCCAACGCCCCCGGCCGCAGCTGCTCCTGCACGCCCTGCTGGACTGCGTCCGCCTGGCCTCGCGCACGGACACGCTCCCGGACAACGGCGGCCGCTGCGCAACGCCTTCCACCACGCAGGGGCCGGGTGAGTAGGATCCGCTGCGTTCGCCAGGAGGGCACGATCTGCGGCGTCCACCGGGTGGGCAGGATTCGCCCGTCCCGGCGAGTCCCGGGCAGCAGGCGGCGCGTGAAGGCCTGGCGGCCGGCGGCCGAGCATGGGCGGCAGGGGGTCTCGACAGGCCCGGCCACCGGCACGTGCGGGCGCTGGGGCCTCGACTGGCCCGACCAGCGGCGCGAGCGGGCAGCGGGGCCTTGACGGGCCCGGTCAGCGGAGCGGGTCCCTGGTGGCCGTGGACCCAGACTCGACGGACGGGTCGGAGTGGGCACTACAGGCCAGCCGACTGGCAGCCCCTCATAGATAGAATTGCGATGTGAACGAAACCCTGCCTCCGTGCCCCGACTGCTCCAGCGAATACACCTACGAGATGGGTTCGCTGTTGGTGTGCCCGGAATGCGCACATGAGTGGGCTCCGGCCGCTGACAGCGATGCAACGGAGTCCGGCCCGGCGGTCATCAAGGACGCCGTGGGCAATGTGCTCGAGGATGGCGACACGGTGACGGTCGTCAAGGACCTGAAGATCAAGGGGAGCTCCACTGTGATCAAGGTCGGCACCAAAGTCCGCAACATCCGCCTCATCGACGGTGTGGGCGACCACGACATCGATTGCAAGGTGGACGGGGTGGGCCCGATGCAGCTCAAGTCCAGCGTGGTCAAGAAGATCTAGGCCTCAGCCCGTCTCCGAAGAGATTCAACAGCTCTGCCCTGCCAAGCAACGCTTGGCAGGGCAGAGCTGTTGAATCGGGCTTTCACCATGTGTCTCGGGCCGGATGGAACCTGGACCGCGACGCGAGGCCGGCGAGGCTGCGTTGAGCCCGGACCTAGGCGCGGGCTCCGGCGTTGCGGCGGCGGCACAGCATTGCGCCAACGCCTGCGGCGACAAGTCCGCCGGCCCCTAGGAGGATCGGCAGCACGGTGGCGCCGGTGCTCGCCAAACCCTGCCCGGCATCGGTCGGCGCTCCGGCGCCGGGTGTTGCGGCAGGCGTACCTTGCTGGGCGCCGTCGGTAGGCGAGCCAGAACCGGTCGGGGAGGAGGAACCCGACGACGTGGCGGTTGCTGTGGCGCTCGGCAGTGCCGGAGCGGGGACGACGGCGAAGGATGTGCCACTGATGTCCAGACCTGCACTGAACACGGTGGCTGCCGGAACCGGGATGCCGTTGCGCACCGACAGGCATTCCATCACCACCGTCGCACCATCACCCAACGCGTAGTCGGCCAGCACCACAGCGGTGGGCACGGTGGCAGGGGCGGCGGGATCGGACAGTGCCGTTGTCGCGGAGATTACGGAGGCAGAGCCGGTGGCCGGTACTACAGACAGGCGAGCAGCATCGGTGAACCCTGCCGGGCAGGCCGCGGGCGCGACGGCGGCGGCAAAGCCGGGCTGCGCCGTCGTACTTCCGGAAGCCAGCGCTGTGCCCGAGCCATCCACCAGGACAAGGAAACCACGGCTGTTGGCGGGCGCGGGCGGGGCCGCAGCCTGTGCAGCGGCCGGTGCGGCCAGCAGGAGAATTGAGACGGCGGCGATGGACGCCAGTTGGCGCGTGGCGGTGGTCAAAGACACGAAAAACACCCTTCTTGTAGTCACACCGATGGGAAAGGTGCGGCTGATGGATCGTCCCGCACGCACATGGCCCCATGGTGGCCCGCGGGTTAACGGCAGGCCCCGCGCCGGCGCCTCAGCGACTACGGATAGGCACCGGATGTTCATCCGGGGTGCCTAGTCTTTTCTCGATTCGCAACAATGAGGAGAGCCAAAGAGATGTGTACCCCGCAAACCCCCATGACCGTCAGCCGCCGGAAGTTGATGGGCGCAGCAGCCCTGGTGGCCGCGGGGTTGGTGGCCGGAGAGGTGGTGTCGGCCCCGCAGACATCGGCGGCCCCCTCCATTGACGATCCCCAGGACCTTTCCTGGCTGGTGGGGGACCACCACGTCCACACCGTCTACAGCCACGATGCGAAGTACCTGCAAAGCCAGCTTCTGGACAAGGCGCAGCAGTACGGCGTGGATGTCATCGCGTTCACCGAGCACAGCAACTGGGGGCATGCGAACATGGGCGGTGCGCTGAACTCCCGCGCGGACATTGCCGCGGCCCGCTCCGCCCGCCCGGGGATGCTGATCTTCCAGGGCCTGGAGTGGTACATCCCGGCAGCCGAGCATGCCACGGTGCTGGTGGCCCCGGGG
Organism: Arthrobacter sp. 35W; assembly: GCF_000482545.1. Lineage (GTDB taxonomy): Bacteria > Actinomycetota > Actinomycetes > Actinomycetales > Micrococcaceae > Specibacter. The sequence continues at coordinate 106,667 of NZ_KI519455.1, read as the reverse complement.
CCGAACGAGGCCCGCATCCTGCGCCAGTTTGAGCTGCTCTGGGATGGAAAGCTCAATGGCTGGGAGAAGCCACCCTACGGCAGCCCCGCCGCCGCTGACCAGGAGGCCAAGGCCGGGGCAGCCATTGCCTGGCTGGGGGACCAGAAGCGTGCGGGGCTGATCGACGACGTCGTTGTGCTGGCCAACCACCCTTCCCGTCTGGGCTTTGACTCGCCCCACGAAATGCGTGCGTGGCGCGATGCCGATCCGACCATCATGATCGGTATGGAGGGGGCGCCGGGTGCCCAGGGCTCGGCCGTCAGTGCCAACGCCAATGCCTCCAGCCAGCGCGGGGAGTACGAAAACGCTCCGAGTGCCTCGTCCTTCCCAGGGTTCCCGGCGGAGTCCTACAAGACCCGCGGCGGGTTTGACTGGGTGACGAGCGTGGTGGGAGGGATGTGGGACTCCATGCTGGCGGAGGGCAAGCCGTTCTGGATCACCACGAACAGCGACAACCACCTGACCATCAAGGACACGATGCGCATTGGCGACTACCCCACCGGGGACGGCTGGGAGAACGGTGCATCGCTGAACAACTTCAACCGCGCGGGCCGTCGTCCGGACCCGGTGGAGACCGGCACTCCCCAGGGCGGGAGCGACTATTGGCCGGGCCAGTTCAGCCGCACGCACATCGGAGCCGCTGCGCGCAGCTACCGGGAGGTGCTGGAGGCCATGCGGGCGGGGCGCATGTGGGTGGACCACGGCCACCTCATCGCGGGGCTCGATGTCCGCGTGCGTCCGGTGGGGCACACTGGCCCGGGCAAGGTGATGGGCTCCACACTCAGCGTGGCTGCCGGCACGGGTGTGGAGCTGGTCATCACCATCACACCGACGACGGCGGCCAACTCGGCCGGGATCGTGCCCAAGCTGGCCCACGTGGACATCATCAAGGGCCTGGTAACGGGTCCGGTGGCCGACGACGATTCGTTCACGGCGCCGGGGACCAGGGTGCATGAGCGCATCGACACCACTGCCGAAAACGGCACGATTGTCCTGACGCGGACCTTCGCCAACGTCACCGAGCCGTTCTACCTGCGCCTGCGCGGCAGCGACGGCAAGCGCTCGGGCGTGGGGCCGATGGGTGCAGCCGTCGACCCGCAGGGGCCGATCCCGCACGGTGCGGGCGAGGGCGATCCGTGGGCCGACACCTGGTTCTACTCCAACCCCGTGTTTGTCAGCATCGCCTGACGCCTGACGCCTGACGCCTGACGCCTGACGCCTGACGCCTGACGCCTGACGCCTGACGCCTGACGCCTGACGCCTGACGCCTGACGCCTGACGCCTGACGCCTGGCGGCCGGGCGGTCGGGCGCGAAGGCCCAGGGCACGTCGGCTGCATGGCAGCTGCACACAAAACAGGACCGGCCCGCCAGCATTGAGCTGGCGGGCCGGTCCTGTGTCCACCGGGCGCTCTATCCGGCCGGAGCGCTGCGATCAGACGCTGCGCTCCGACGCTGCGCTCCGACGCTGCGCTCCGGCTGGACCGGGCGGGGGTTAGGAGTGCGTTGCCCGCTTGCGGCGGCGCAGCAGCAGCGTTGCCGCGCCGGCCCCCATCAGAAGCAGCGAGCCGAGCAGCAGCGGTGTGCTGGCGGAACCGGTGTTGGACAGCTCGTCCTCGGTGCCCAGCGGGGTGTTCCCGCTGCCCTGCGGACCAAGGCTGCCGTTGTCGGAACTGCCGCTGCCGGCGCCGCCATTTCCGCTGCCGCTGCCGCCACCCGGAGGGGTGGTGGTGCCCGGATCCACGGGGGGAGTTGTCGTTCCCGGATCGGTCGGCGGGGTGGTGGCGCCGGGCGTGGTCGGCGGGTCCGTCGGCTCGGGAGTGGCCACCGGCACGGCCGTCACAGTCAGCGACCGCGAGGCCGAAACGGCACCCGAGGACGCCACGAGATCGTGCTCACCGGCGGGGGTCTCCTGGGGAATGGTGACCGAGCCGGAAACGGCGCCGGAACCGTCGGCGGTCAGCGTATCCAGCACCACGGGAGCGGCGCGCAGTGCCGGGTTTGCGGGGGCCAGGGCCACCTCAACCGCGGCGTAGGGGGCAAACCCGGACAGAGCCAGGTCCACGTCCTTGCCTGCCTCGATGGAGTCGACGCCGTCGGTGTCGATCTCCGGGGCCAGCGTAGCGATGTCGATGCCGCCGATGTTGACCTCGGCGCCGCCGGCGAAGGCGTTGCCGGCGATGGCGTTCAGACCCTTGAGCTTGACGTAGCGGCCTACCTTGCCACCGTTGACCGGAACCACCTGTGCCCGGGTCAGATCCAGGAAGCTGCCGGTGGCAACGGCGGTGCCGAAGCTGGTGGGTGAATCGGAGACGTACAGTTCGTAGTCCTTGATCCTGCCGTTGGACGCGTTGCGCTGGGTGTACTCAAAGCCCGTCACGGCGTGGGAGGTGCCCAGATCGAAGACGACCTCGTGTGGGAAGGCCGGGGTGGCGCCCTGCCACTGCGTGTGCCAGAACGTGGCCGGGTTGCCGTCGAGCAGATTGGTCGCGGATCCGGGATCGCCCACGGTCTCCTGGGAGTCGAAGCTCTCGATGGTGATGGAACTCTGCGGGATCTTGTTCGACAGTGGCACCAGCGCGGAGGCGACCTTGATGGACGACGACGCCGTGCGGGTGCCCTGGGTGGCCGTCAGCGGGTAGGTGCCCGCGTAGGTGGAATCCGGGATGGGCAGTGCGGTGGTGATGATTCCGGCTGCACCAGGGAGGACGGAGCCGAGGGTGGTCTCGCCCAGCTTGATATCGACGTACTTGCCGGGCTCGAAGCCGCTGAAGGTGGCGTCGGCGCGCCCACCTGCCTTGCCCGTGGAATCGGTGGCCAGGGCGGGGGTCTGGGAAGAATCCCAGCCCGCCGGGACCGTCGGATCCGGGATGCCTGCGGCCACCGTGATGGTGAAGGGGCTGGTGGTGCCGTTGCTGGCCGTCAGCGTTCCCGTGTAGGTGCCCGCGGCCGCGTAGCTGTGGGTGGCGGCCAGGGAGTACAGACCGCCGGCGGACAGCGAGGTCCGGGCGGTGGTGGTGGTGAACACCGCAGGGGTCGCGGCGGAGCCGTCGCCCCAGTTGACCACAACACCCAGGCTGCCGGTGATGGCGGAGGCGCTGGCGCCGTCGGCGTCGTCCACGGAGTCCACGGCGATGGTGGCGCCGTCGGCCGCGGCCTTGGTGCCGGGGGCGGAGACCGAACCCACGTTCAGGGACAGGGCCTTGCCCGGCGAAACGGCGAGCTTGGCGCCTGCCATCGACCACTGCCAGGTGGCCTGGTTGCCGTCGTAGTAGTTGGTGCCGTTGACCAGCATGCGCTGGCCCATGCCTGCCATGCGGACCTTGAAGTCGTTGACGTTGCGCTGGGCCTGCGGGGTCCAGCCGATTTCGGCGAAGGACAGGACGCGGGGGAAGGCCATGAACTCGGCCTGCTCGCCGCCGCGGATGGTCTCGGACCACATGGGGGCCTCGACGCCCATGATCTTGCTGTCGGGCAGGTTGGCACCGGCATCCTGCACCACAGCGGCAGGATCCCAGTTGTAGTAGGTGGTGAAATCGCCCGTGCCGGCCCAGGTCAGGCCGATGGGGGTCTTGGAGTGGTACTTCATGTCCAGGTAGGCCGTGGAGCCGCGGGAGACCAGCAGCTTGGCGCCCTTGGCATTGATGGCGTTGAGCGTGTCGGCCGTGCCGCCGGTCCAGTACTGGATGCCGTCGCCGGCGGTGAGGCCGCCAATGGCCGTTTCGTTCCAGCCGATGGGCTTCTTGCCCAGGGCGTGGACGATCTCCACCGACTTGGTGACGAACTTGACGTAGTTGTCGTGGCCGGTCGAGTGGGATTCGTCGCCACCGATGTGGATGTACTCACCGGGCGTCATGTCCGCGATCTGCTTGAAGACGTGGTTCACGAAGGTCCACGTGATGTCCGCATTGGCGTCCAGGGTGGAATAGCCCACGTTTCCGGTGCCGTTGGCGGGCACGACGCCGTCGGGGCCCACACCGGGCTTGGTGCCTGCGGTGTTCAGCTCGGGCAGGGCGTGCAGGGCGGCGTTGGTGTGTCCGGGGACGTCGATCTCGGGGATGACGTCGATATGCCGTGAGGCGGCGTAGGCCACGAGAGACTTGTACTCATCCTGCGTGTAGAAGCCGGTGTGGCCTAGCTCGTTCTGGAAGCCGGTCTGCGTCATGGCCGTGTCGCCCGAGACGGACGTCAGCTTGGAGTAGTCCAGGGGATCACCGGCGGCCTTGCCGTCATTGGTGATCTGGATGCGCCAGCCCTGGTCGTCGGCGAGGTGCATGTGCAGGGTGGAGATCTTGTAGGCGGCCAGCGAATCGATGATCGCCTTGGTTTCCTCCACGGTCTTGAAGTCGCGGGCGACGTCGAGCATCATGCCGCGCTCGCTGAAGCGAGGTGCGTCGGTGATGTCCACGGCCGATGCTGTCCAGGCGGTGGCGACGGCCGTCTTGGCCTCGATGAAGGCGGGGAAGAGCTGGCGCAGGGTCTGGACGCCGTTGAAGGCGCCGTGGGCTGCCTTGGCCGAGATGGTGGCGCCGTTGGCGTTGACGGCCAGCGAGTAGGCCTCGTCCTTGCCAGCGAAGCCTGCGACGTCGGTGCCGACGGTAAGGGTGATATTGCCGGTTCCGGTGGCGGAGGACACCACGGGGAGGGCGTAGCCGGTGGCGGGGCGCAGCAGGGATGCCAGATACTCGGCGGTGGCCACGGCGCCGCCGGTGGCCACGATCTTGGCGTTGGCGCCGAGGGTGAAGGGGGCGTCGGCGGAGTGCTCGACGACGTTGACGGGCTTGGGCACCAGGTTCAGCGGCGCGGCGGGGACCACGGGCGGGGCCTCGGGTCCGTCCCAGACCTCAAACTCCCACATGGACATGCCGTACTTGTTGGCACCGATGGGGGTGCGGTCGATGCCCTGCATCTTGATGTATTGGTATGCGGTGCCGGCGGGGGCGGAGGCAATCTTCTGCACGTCACGGGTGCCGCAGGTGGGCCGGATGGTGCCTGTGGCATCGATAAAGGTCACGCCGTCGGTGGAAACCTGGAGCTTGTAGGCGGCGGCGCAGGCGGCTTCCCATTGGATGGCAATGTGGTCGACCACAGTCGGGGCCGCCAGTTTGACGGTGATGGACGCGTCATCGTCGGTGTTGGAGGACCAGCGTGACTGCTGGGCGCCGGCCACCGAGGAGTCGGCGTTGCCATCGATCACCAGAGCGGGGCCCCAGCGTCCGGCGACTTCCTGGCCGCTGGCCGTGACGGTGCCGCCTGCGGAGGCGAGTGCGACATTCTTTCCCGTGGCGGGGGCTGCCTGCACCGTCGGCAGCGCGACCGTGAGAAGGACGGTGGGCGCTATCACCGCCGCTGCAAGGGCTGATTTCCATTTGACGAGCATGTTGTAGGTCCTTCTGCTGCGAGTGGAGGCTTGTAGGCCATGCTGCCCCGATGTTATCCATCACAACGCATTAAGTGAAGGGCTTGAAATAACCGTAGATGTGATCCGGATCTCTTTGCTACAATTCCGCGCATGTCTGTGTGCGTCGGGGTGGTCCGGCGCTCGCGGACGGTTGGAATGTGCCGTGTTTGCGCATGATTGCGACTGTTTGAGACAACAACAGGGCCCCGCCTCCTCCGGTCGGAGGAAGCGGGGCCCTGTGGGTGCCGGGTGCTACACGGTGTCCGTAGCGGCGTCATATTCCAGACGCGGCAGGCGGGGGTGGCCCGCGGCGGTGGAGGGCTTGCCGAGGTTGACCACCATGAAGGAGGTGTAGCCGGACTCGGCGTGGAAGTCTGCGTCCACGCCGGCGGCATCGAAACCGGTCATGGGGCCCGCAGCCAGCCCGGCGGCACGGGCGGCCAGGATGAAATAGCCGGCCTGGAGGTGGCCGTTGTTGGAGCCCATGGTGGTGCGGATGGCCTCGTTCTCATCGAACATGGTCTTGCGGGCGGCACCGGGAGGGAACACGGTGGCCAGCAGTTCATGCCAGTCGCCGTCGAAGCTCAGGATGGCCGTCATAGGGGCGGCGAGGGTCTTGGGCTTGTTGTTGTCGTACATGTGCGCGGCCAGGCGCTCACGGGCCTCGGCGGAGCGGACCCAGGTGATGCGCAGCGGCTGGATGTTCATGGCCGTGGGGCCCATGCGCGTCAGGGCGTAGATGGCCTGCAGCGTTTCGTCTGTGACCTCGTCGTCGGCGAAGGTGCTGGCCGTGCGGGCCTGCAGAAACAGGGTGTCGGCGGTGGTGCCATCCAGAACCAACTGGTCCTCAAGGGTGCCCGGGGTTGCGACGTCAATGCTCATGTGGTCCATGCCTTTGCTGTGCGGGGTCGTTGCTGGGGTGCTGTGTTGATCAGCGCTGGATGGCCGCGTAGGATTCCCGCACCGGGTGTGCTGTTCGCCACAGTGCCCTCGAGCGCGCGGGCTGCGGAATCCATGTGCGCGGCCGTATGACGCCGTCGAACGTCCCCGAATCTGTGGACCCGTGGCCGCCCCGATACCCTCGCTTCATGGCAAAAACGCTGCAGGCACCATCCACCACCGGGTCGTTCAGCCGGGTGCTGGCACTCCTGGTTGCGGGCACGTACTTCATGGAAATCCTCGATGGGACCATCATCGCGACGGCGGCCGCCGCCATGGCCGGGGATCTGGGCGTCCGCCCGGTGGACATCAACGCCGCGATGACCAGCTACCTGATCACCCTGGCGGTGGGCATCCCGATCAGCGGCTGGCTTGCCGAACGTTTCGGCGCCCGAAGGGTCTTTGCCGCGGCCATTGCCGTGTTCACCGTGGCCTCCATCCTCTGCGCCGCCAGCCCCACGCTCACCGTCCTCTGCCTGGCCCGGATGCTCCAGGGGCTGGGCGGGGCCATGATGGTCCCGGTGGGACGGCTGGTGGTGCTGCGCAGCACGGACCGCAAACAGTTCCTCGAAGCGATCGCCTATCTGACCTGGCCGGCGCTGCTGGCCCCCGTCCTGGCCCCGGTGATCGGCGGTCTACTGACCACCTATGCCAGCTGGCACTGGATCTTCCTGCTGAATGTTCCGCTGGGCATGGTGGGCTTCATCCTCGCCCTGTTTGTGGTGCCCGCCGTGCGCTCGGAGCGGGTGGCGCCGCCGGACTGGCTGGGCTTCGTGCTGTGCGGCATCTCGCTGGCCGCCCTGGTGCTGGGCATGGAACAGGTGGGGGCGGAGCCCACCCCGTGGGCCGCCGTCGCTCTTCTGCTGGGTGCCGCGGCGCTCTCCGGTGTGCTGGCGGTGCTGCGGTTCCGCCATGCCCTGCACCCGCTGCTGGATCTGTCGGCGCTGCGGATCCACACCTTCCGGACGGGCAACGCCGGGGGAGGGCTGTACCGGCTGGTCATCAACGCCGTGCCGTTCCTGCTGCCGTTGATGTTCCAGCTGGGCTTTGGCTGGAGCGCCTTTGAGGCGGGTTTGATGGTGATGGCGGTCTTTGCCGGCAATGTGCTCATCAAGCCGGCCACCACGCCGCTGATCCGCCGCTTCGGCTTCCGCAAGGTGCTGATCCTCAGCAATGCCGGCGGCGCCGCGGTGCTGGTGCTCTGCGCCCTGCTGACGCCGGCGACGCCGTTGGCCGTGATCGCCGTCGTGCTCTTCGCCAGCGGAGTGCTGCGCTCCATCGGCTTCAGCGCGTACAACACCGTCCAGTTCGCCGACGTCCCGGCGCTGAAGATGTCGGGGGCCAACACACTGTCCTCCACCATTGCCCAGGTGGCCACGGGTCTGGGCGTGGCGGTGGGCGCGCTGGTGCTGCGCGCGGCCCAGGGGATCATCGAGGCATCGGCTCCGGGGGCTCCGGCCGTGCTGGGCTACCAATGGACCTTTGGCGTGCTGGCGCTGCTGATGCTCTATCCGGTTGTCGAAGCAGTGCTGATGCCCGCCCGTGCCGGGGACGCCGTCCGGACGCGCTGAACCGACGGGTGCACTGGTTCCGCCGGGACGCATTCTGCAGTCATACTTCCCGTGCGGCGGCGCCCCCATGCCATGATGGCCGCACCCTAGGGAAAGGAACGACGACGATGTCCACCTGGAAGATCAGGGATTTCCATCCCTCGGATTTGGAAGGCCTGCTGCACCTGTGGGAGGCGCTGAAGGCGAACAATGTGGAGCCCGTGTACGACCTCTCGGAGGTGCTGGCCTCGGCGGAGAAGGACCACGCCGTGGTGGCGGTGCAGGGCGAGACGGTGGTGGGTGCCGCCGTCGGCCGGGCTGCGCACGACCAGGGCTGGATAGTCTTTCTGGCCACGCTGCCGCAGTGGCGCGGGCGGGGGATCGGCACCTCGCTGTTGGCCGCTGTCGAAAACCGCATGGCCCACCTGGGCCTGACAAAGCTCTCGGCCCTGATGCCGGCGGGGGAGACGCGCGTGGAGGCGTTCCTCAACCGCGGCTTCGCCGTGAAGGCGGATCTGCGGTACTTTGAGCGCCGCATCCCCGTCCAGCGGGCCGAGCTCGGTGCGCTGGAGGAGCTGGGCGGGCGGATCCTGCCGCGCAACCTCTGGGAGAACGTGGCTGGCATGACGGAGGAAAAGCGGCTGCTGGAGCGCCGGCTGGTGCTTCCGCTGGCGCAATCGGAGCTGGCGGAGGAGTTCGGCGTGGTGCCGCCGCGCGCCGTCGTGCTTTTTGGACCGCCCGGCACGGGAAAGACCACCTTTGCCAAGGCGATTGCCTCGCGGCTGGAATGGCCGTTCGTGGAGGTCTTCCCCTCGCGGCTGGCCGCGGATCCCGCGGGCCTGGCCGGGGCGCTGCGGCAGACGTTTTTGGAGATTTCCGAGCTGGAGCATGCGGTGGTGTTCATCGACGAGGTGGAGGAGATTGCCGCCCACCGTTCGGGGGAGCCGCCGTCGCCGCTGCAGGGCGTCACCAACGAGCTGCTGAAGATCATTCCGGCGTTCCGCGACCAGCCCGGACGCCTGCTGGTGTGCGCCACCAACTTTATCCGCTCGCTGGACTCGGCCTTCCTGCGCCACGGCCGGTTCGACTACGTGATCCCCATCGGCCTGCCGGATGCCGAGGCACGGACGGCCATGTGGCAGCGGTTCATTCCGGGCAGCGTGCTGGACACGGTGGATGTTGCGGCGCTGGTGGAGCGCAGCGAGGGCTTCTCGCCGGCGGACATTGAGTTTGCCGCACGCAGCGCCTCCCAGCGGGCGTTGGAGAAGGCCATCGACGACGGCGCTGCCGCGGCGGGTGCCAACGGAACCCGCCGCCGAGGCCCGGGGACGCACGACTACCTGGACACCATCGCCGACACCCGGGCCACCGTGAGCGCCGAGGTGGCCGGCGAGTTCCTCGAGGACATTGACGCCCTGGCGAGGACCTAACCCTCCACCCAACTGGGTGACAGTTATCGCACGAAAAACCGCGGTTTTTGTGTTACAACTGTCACCTAGTTGGGTGGAGGGTTAGGCGACGTGGAAGTCGTTCGGGTGCGGGCCCACGCGGCCGTTGTTGTCCAGGGCGTCGATGGCGGCCAGATCGGCGTCGCTGAGCTCGAAGTCGAAGACGTCGAAGTTGGCGGCGATGCGCTCGGGCGTGACCGACTTGGGGATCACGATGTTGCCGCTCTGCAGGTGCCAGCGGATGATGACCTGGGCGGGGGACTTGCCGTGGGCTGCGGCGATGGCGGTGATGGCCTCGTTCTCCAGCAGCTGTCCCTGGGCCAGCGGGCTCCAGGACTCGTGGGCGACGCCGTGCTCGGCCTCGAACGCCTTGAGGACCTTCTGGGCCAGCAGCGGGTGGGTCTCCACCTGGTTCACGGCCGGGATGGTGCCGCCGAGGTCGATGATGCGCGCGAGGTGCTCGGGCTCGAAGTTGGAGACGCCGATGGCCTTGGCCCGCCCGCTGGCGTAGATCTCCTCGAAGGCCTTCCAGGTGTCCAGGTACAGATCGCGGTCCGGGGTGGACCAGTGGATCAGGTACAGGTCGACGTAGTCCAGGCCCAGCTTGCGCAGGCTTTCGTCGAAGGCAGCCAGTGTGCTCTCGTGGCCCTGCTCGGAGTTCCACAGCTTGGTGGTGATGAACAGCTCCGCACGGTCGGTGCCGGTCTCGGCCAGGAACTCGGCGATGGCTTCGCCCACGCCCTCCTCGTTGCCGTAGATGGCGGCAGTGTCGATGCTGCGGTAGCCGGCCTGCAGGGCGGTCTTCACCGCTGCGGCGGACTCCTCATTGGGCACCTGCCACACGCCGAAGCCGAGCTGGGGCATGACGACGCCGTTGTTCAGTTCCACGGTGTTGACCGTGGTGGCGGTGTCGACAGTGTTGATTGTGGTCTGTTCGGTCACGGGGTTTCTCCTTGGTACTCGGCCGCCGGCCCCGGGATGTGGGTGCCTAGAGCCATTTCTTTTTCTTGAAAATCAGATACATGATGCAGGAAACCAGCACCATCAGGAACACGGCAAAGGGGTAGCCGTAGGTCCATTCCAGCTCCGGCATGATGCGGAAGTTCATGCCGTACAGGCCCGCTACGAAGGAGGGGGCGAAGAAGATGGCGGCCCAGGAGGAGATCTTCTTGACCTCTTCGTTCTGGGCCACACTGGCAGCGTTCTGCCGGTTGGCGGTCAGCGTGCCGTCCACTGTGAGGGCGTTCTGCAGCAGCTGGCGGAAGGAATCGGCCCGCTGGTTGAGGGTCTGGATGTGGTCCTCCACATCGCGAAGATAGCGCTGGAGCTCGATGTCCACGCCATACTTGGCAAAACCGCCGTGCAGCTGGACCATCATGTCGGCCAGCGGGTGGATGGCCCGCTGGAACTGGATGACCTCGCGGGAGAGTTCATAGATGCGGCGTGAGACGTTCGGGTCGCCGGCAAAGAGCTGGTCCTCGATTTCGTCGATGTCGTTCTCCAGCCCAGCGACCACGGGGGCGTAGTCGTCCACCACCTGGTCCAGGATGGCGTAGAGCACGGCCTCCGGACCCAGCGCCAGCAGTTCGGGATTGTGTTCCAGACGCAGCCTGGTCCGGGCCAGCCCCGGGGTGTCCGCCTGGCGGATGGTGATGACGAAGTCCTTGCCCGTGAAGATGTGCAGCTCGCCAAATTCCACCACCTCTTCCGCATCCACGTAGCGGGCGGGGCGCAGCACGGTGAAAAGGTTGTTGTCGTAGCGTTCCAGCTTCGGCCGCTGGTGGGCGCTGATGGCGTCCTCGACGGCGAGTTCGTGCAGGCCGAATTCAGCGGCAACGGATGCCAGTTCCGCCTCTGTGGGGCGGTACAGGCCGATCCAGGCCATGCCGCCGCGCTCGGCCAGCGTCTCGTAGGTCTGTTCAAGACTGACGGGATCGGCGGTGCGGACGCCGTTGACGTACACGGCGTTGTCGATGATGGTCACGGTCCCATTATGTCCGCCTGTGCGCCGCGTCATCGACGACCCGCCCGCGGCCGGCGGGAGTCAGCCTGCGGTGCCGCCGAGCAGCGGCTGGATCCGGTGCGGGATGTGCTCGTGCAGCGCCAGGGATGTCTCGGTGCGGATGACGCCGCGGATCCGCAGGACGGCGCGCAGGGCGTTCTGCAGGTGGTGGACGTCCCGCGCCGCGATCCGGCACCAGAGGTCCCCGCGCCCGGAGATCTCGTAGACCTCCAACACCTGCGGCTGCCGGCGCAGGGCGGCGATCACGCCGTCGAGCTCGCGGTGCGTCACCTCGATGGTGACAAAGGCGACGACGTCGAACCCCACTGCAGCGAGGTCGACATCGCGCCCGCCCTGCCGCAGTGCCCCGGACCGTTCGAGGCGGCGCAGGTGCGCCTGGACGGTGTTGCGGGCGACGCCGAGCCGCTCGCCGAGTTCGCCGATCTGGGCGCGGGGATCATCCACCAGGGCCAGCAGCAGCTTCAGGTCAATGGCGTCCAAGGTGCTCATCGCGGTCACTCCGGCATCAATCGGGAAGGGAAAACAGATCAAAATGATCTGTTCTGTAAAAAGCTCGGGGCCAAATGGCCAGCTGGACCCCATTCTATAGAGGAATTTGCGTGAATCGCGGTCCACAAGGCCGTGCCAGCGCCGCCCCGGCCCATCCCGCCGGGGGCCGCAGGATCCCGGGCACACTCCGCCCGGGTGCCCAATGGAGGAGCCCTTCGATGACTGTTCTTCGCGAGCTGCAGATGCGACCCGCCCGCCTGGCGGCCTGGGGCTGGAACGCCTCCACCACCGCACGTCTGGTGCTCGCGGGGGCTGTCATCTTCACGCTGCTGGTGGGCGCCAACCTCGCGACACCGTTGTACTCGCTGCTGGCGGCGCAGCTGGGGCTTGATTCGCTGGGCATCACGGTGGCCTTTGCGAGCTATGTGCTGGCCCTGGTGGGTGGACTGCTGGCGGCGGGGCACTGGTCGGACCACATTGGGCGCCGGGCCGCGCTGGTGCTGGCCGTGCTGATCGGGCTGGTGGGCGGCATCGTCTTTGCCAACGCCTCAAACCTGGCCATGCTGGCCGGCGGGCGCGCCCTCCAGGGGGTGGCGGTGGCCTTTGCCACGGGGGCCAGCTCGGCTGCGCTGCGCGATCTGCTGCCCACCCGCCCGGAATGGGCCTCGCGCTTCACGCTGCTGGCCTCCGCCGGGGGCGTGGCGGCCGGTCCGGTGCTCGGCGGTCTGCTGTCCCAGCTCCCCGACCCCACCCGGACGCCGTTCCTTCTCCAGTCGCTGGCCCTGGTGGCCCTGCTGGTTCCGCTCTTTGCGCTGCAGGCCCGCCCGGCCATCAAGCCGGCCGTCCAAGGCTCCGCCCTGGCCACACTCCGTCCGCGCCGCCCCTCGGTGTCGGGAGACGCCCGCGGCGCATTCTGGCTCGCGTCCTCGGTCGGCTTCCTCAGCTTCTCCGTCTTCGGCTTCTGCCTGTCCCTGGCTCCGGGCTACTTTGCCCAGGTGCTGCACACCGATTCGCGCCCGGCGATCGGAGTGCTTGCCGCGCTCACTCTGGGCAGCTCGGCCCTGAGCCAGCTCCTGACGGTCCGCGGCCGTGCCGTGGTTCCGGCGGGGCTGGTGCTGTTGGGAACGGCGGTGGCCCTGATCGCCGTCGCCGGCGCCACGGGCACCGGATGGCTGCTGGTACTGGCAAGCCTGGCCGCGGGCGCGGGGCAGGGGCTGGCCTTCCGCGTGGTTTTCAACAATGTGGCATCCCGGGTGGAACCGGCCCGGCACGCACAGATCATCAGCACCGTCTACGTGATCACCTACCTGGGCAGCGCCGTTCCGGTGGTGGGTCTGGGGGCTGCGGCCGGAGTCTGGGGCCTGCCCGCCGCCGTCGCCGGTTTCTCGGTGCTGGTGGTGGCGGCCAGCGCGATTCTGGCCCTGGCCTCGCGGCGCGTACTGCGCGGCTGACGGCGTCTGGTTGCAACGAATTCTTTGCAAAGAAACCATTGCAAAGGTTTCTTTGCAATCGTAGACTGGGGCCATGACCACTCTCCGCGACCCTGAGCACCACGCTGGGCACCACACCGGGACCGACGCCGACGCCGGCCCCGCAGCCGGTTCTGCGGCAAGCGCTGCGCTGGAGCCGGTGCGGACGTTGGACATGGCGTCGATGAAGGCGCTCGCACATCCGCTGCGCGTGCAGATCCTTGAGGCGCTGGCCAACTACGGCGCCCAGACGGCCTGCGGCCTGGGCGAGCTGCTCAATGAATCCAGCGGGGCCACCAGCTACCACCTGCGCCAGCTGGCCAAATACGACTTTGTCCACGAGGTGCCGGGGCGGGGGACCGCACGGGAGCGCTGGTGGGAGCGCGCCAGCGGACCCATTGAAGTGGGCAGCCGCGAGCTGGCCACGAGTCCCGTCGTCGGGGACGCCACCCGACTGGTCACCCGTGAAATCGAGCGGTCGCGGGCTGCGGCGCTGGCCGAGTTCGCCACCTGCGGCTATGAGCGGCTGCCGGAGGAATGGCAGGATGCGGGCACGCTGTCCACGTCCCACGCCCGTCTGACGGCGGAGCAGTTGGCGGAGTTCTCACGGCAGATGGATGAATTTTCCCGGGTTCTGCTCGAGCGGCTCAAGGCGGCGGGGCCGCAGCCCGGCGCCAGGCCGGTGCAGATCCATTTCAATGCGTTCCCGCTGGTCTCCGACGAGGCCGAACGAGCCATCGCCCGCGGCGCGGCGGCAGCGGAGAAGGCAAATGCCCAATCCACAGCTAGGCAAACCACAGGCAATCAAACGACAGGCAAGCAAACGGTAGACAGCCATGCGGACAACAACCATTCCGCAGGCAATCATTCGAAAGGGAACCAACAATGAGCAACACGTCCAAGCACCTGCCCCGCCGATCCGGCGTCATGGCCGCCCTGGCAAACTCCGCCGGCGTGGCCCTGCAGAACTGGGCGGCACGGCGTGAGGCCGTGTCGGTGGAGTCTCTGCAGTTCCAAGAGAACCTGGCGCACCAGCGCGAGAGCCAGGCCGGCGCAATGCACGACGGGCTGCTTCGCTGACGCAACTGTTTCGCTGACGCCACCGGTGCGGTGGCGCAGCGGGCCCAGCCACCACCGGCGCGGTGGCGGCTGGACCCGCGGCTGGGCCGGAGGGTACTAGCGCAAAGTAGCTAGTCCAGCGGGCCCGAGTGGCCTGGTATGTGCTTGAAGACCAGTGTCGTTTCGGTGTGGCCCACCACCGGGTCCGTGGTCAGATTGTCCAGCACCCAGTCGCGCAGCGCATCCGTGTTGGCCACGGCAATGTGCAGCAGGTAGTCCACCGACCCCGAGGTGTGGAAGGTGGACAGCACCTCGGGCAGCAGCGGGACGCGGGCCGTAAACCTGTCGATCTGGTCGCGGTCGTGGGCGCGCAGGCGCACGGCAATGAGGGCCTGCACCGAGCGGCCGATGGCGGCCAGATTCAGCTTGGCCTCGAAACCCTCGATGGCGCCGCGTTCCAGCAGTGCACGCGTGCGCATCAGGGCCGTGGACGGGGCAATCCCCACGGAATCGGCAAGGTCCCGGTTGGTGATGCGGGCATCGGCCACCAGGGCGTCGATGATCTGCCGGTCCACGGCGTCGAGCGGTTCAATCTGCTGGACGAATGCGCCGCCGTCGCGCCGAACATTCTTCGCTGGTGACGCCATGGTGCCCTCCGTGGGTGATCAGCCACTTCGAGTTCTTCGAATTGGCTTCCTGTTTGTTCGACATCCTATCAAAATGTCGAATTTGTGCACCATACTTTCCCTACTCGATGCAGATCCACAGGAGATTCGGCCCCAATGGCGGGGCGGAGGGGGAGATGTCCATGTTTGGTTCGGATACGACGGCGGTCCACGCCGGGAGGGCCGGTCTTGGTCCGCTGGGCGTCCACGCACTGCCCATTGACCTGTCGACCACGGCTCCGCTGCCCAGCGTCCACGACGGCGGCGCGGCCTATGAGCAGATGGCCACAGGAGGCGTTCCGCTGCCGGGCCAGAGCACCGTCTACCAGCGGCTGTGGAACCCCACCGTGGCCCGCTTTGAGGAGGGGCTGGCCGCGATGGAGCGCGCACCGGAGGCCGTGGCCTTTGCCACCGGCATGGCGGCGCTGAGCGCGGTGCTGCTGGCTTCGGTGGCCGCGGGCAAGCCCCATGTGGTGGCCGTGCGCCCCCTCTACGGCGGCTCGGACCATCTGCTGGCCTCCGCCCTGCTGGGGACCCGGGTCACCTTTGCCGAGCCCGGTGGGGTCCGTGCCGCCCTGCGCCCGGACACGGGCCTGGTCATCGCGGAAACCCCCGCCAACCCCGACCTGCGCCTGCTGGACATCGCCGAGCTGGTGCGCCAGTCCGACGGCGTGCCGGTGCTGGTCGACAACACGTTCGCCAGCCCCGTCCTCCAGCAGCCGCTCACGCTGGGCGCGTCGCTGGTGCTGCACAGCGCCACGAAGTTCATCGGCGGACACGGCGACGCCATGGGTGGTGTGGTGGCCACGGATGCCGGCTGGGCCTCGCGGCTGCGCCAGGTCCGGGCGGTGACGGGTGGGCTCTTGACGCCCTGGCCGGCCTACCTCCTGCACCGCGGGCTGGCCACCCTGCCGGTCCGCGTTCGCGCAGCCCAGGAGAATGCCAACAAGATCGCCGCGGCGCTCAGTGGCCACGAGCTGGTCACACGGGTGCTGTACCCGGGTCTGCCCGAGTGCGATCCGCTGGGCCTCGTCGGCTCGCAGATGGCCGGCCCGGGCTCGCTGCTGTCCTTTGAACTCCGTTCGGCGGAGCATGCCGAGCGGGTGCCGGCCGCCGTCGGGCTCATCACCCATGCCGTCTCCCTCGGTGGCGTCGACAGCCTGATCCAGCATCCGGCCGGGCTGACGCACCGTCCAGTGGCCGCCGAAGCCAAGCCGAATGCCGCGATGCTGCGCGTGTCCGTCGGCCTTGAGGATGCCGATGACATCCTCAACGACCTGGTGCAGGCCATCGAGTCCACCCGCTAGGACGACGCCGTGCCGCCCTGCCGGGACTGTAGTGGTTGGCGGGCGGGGAGCAATACGACGGCGGTGCCGGCGGCCAGCAGCAACAAGGCCGCCAGCACCGCCACCAGGGCGGACCAGCCGAAGTGCTGGAAGAG
This sequence comes from Arthrobacter sp. 35W, assembly GCF_000482545.1. Lineage (GTDB taxonomy): Bacteria > Actinomycetota > Actinomycetes > Actinomycetales > Micrococcaceae > Specibacter. The sequence goes on along the minus strand of NZ_KI519455.1, from coordinate 90,146 downwards.
CAGGCCGACTGCCCAGCCCACCAGACTGGAACCGGCGTAGTAGCTGAGGTTGTACAGCGACGCCGCCTGTGCCCGCCCGCCCACGGCCATGGCTCCCGTCCAGCCCGAGGCCACGGCATGGGCGCCGAAGAAGCCCGCGGTGAACAGCACCAGGCCCAGCAGCACCACCAGCAGATGCTGCCCCAACGTCACCACCAGCCCGGCGGTCATGAGGACCGTGGAACCAAGCAGCACCGTGCGGCGCCCCGCCCGCTCCGCCCACGCCCCTGCAACACGGGAGGACACCGTGCCGGCCAGGTAGGCCAGAAAGAGCAGAGCGACGGCGGTGGCGGGCAGCAGGTATGGGGGCGCCTGGAGCCGGAATCCCAAATAGTTGTAGACGCTGACAAAGGCTCCCATCAGGGCAAACGCCTGGACGTAGAGCGCCAGCAGCCGCTTGTTGCGCAGCTGGGGCAGCAGGCGGGCGGCCGCGGCGCCCAGCCCGGCCCCGGGCTCTGCGGGCCCGTGTCTGCGAAGCCCCCGCTGCGGGAATCCGCGCGGCGGTGGGGCCAGCAGGACAAAGGCGGTGCCGGCGATGGCTGCGGCGATCGACACGCTCAATGCCGCTGCCCGCCAGCCCGCGGCATCGGCCACGGGGCCCGCCAGCAGCCTGCCGAACAGCCCGCCCAGGGTGGTGCCTGCGACATAGACGCCCGCGGCGGCCCCGGCCTGGCGGGCGGCCACCTCTTCGCCCAGATAGGCAATGGCAACGGCCGGAACGCCGCCCAGGGCGGCGCCTTCCACAAAGCGTAGGGCAATGAGCACCTCAAAGCTGGGTGAGGCCGGAACGGCCAGCGCCGCCAGGGTTGCCAGGATGATGGCCACCGTCATGGTGCGGACGCGGCCCATCCTGTCTGCCGCAAAGGACCACGGGAGAACGGCCAGGGCCAGGCCCAGCGTGGCGGCGGAGACGGCCAGGGATGCCTGTGATGCCGTGGCATCCAGATCCTTGGCCACCAGGGGAAGGACGCCCTGCAGCGAATACAGCTGCGCGAAGGTGGCAACGCCGGCACAGGCCAGCGCCGCCATGATGCGCCGGTAGCCGGTGGAACCCGGAGCATGCCCGGTGAAGGCCTGGGGTTCGACGGCGGCGGCGCCCGCTTCGGGGTCCAGGGCTGTGCCGGTCTGTGCTGTGGTGCTCACATATTCCACCGTAGGCTCGCCCCATCCATGCGTCCAATGCATAATTAGAGCCAAATTCATTCACTGTGGCGCAGCTCTTCGACCGCCGCGGACCCGCAGGGAAGAGGCACGGTGGAGCGCAGCGAATACCAGGATCTGGCGGCGCTGCTGCCCGTGCTGCCCATCCTCGTCCAGCTCGGCGAGACAGGCCACGTGACGGCGGCGGCCGAATTGCTGGGCATTCCCCAGCCCACGGTGAGCCGGGCCCTTGCCCGGGCGTCCGCCGTCGTCGGCACCCCGCTGACTGTGCGCGAGGGCCGGGGCATCCGCCTCACCCCCGCGGCGCACCTCCTGCTGCCGCGCATGACGGCGGCGCTCGCGGAGGTCTCCGGCGCGCTGGCTGCGGCCCGTGAGGAGGCCGGGCGCAGCTACGGGCGGATCGCTGTGGCCTTCCAGCACACCTTTGGCGAGGCCACCGTGCCGCTGCTGATCCAACGCTTCGCCCGGGACCATCCCGGTGTCAGCTTCGACCTGAGCCAGGGGAGCCGGTCCTTCGCCCTGGATGCGCTGGCGGCGGGAACCGCCGATCTGGCCATCGTGGCACCCCCTCCGGAATCCGCGGGATCCGGGCGGGGGCTGTCCGCCCAGCTGCTGTACACCGAGCCGCTGCGGCTGGTGGTGCCCCGCGGACACCGGCTGGAACACGGGGGACCGGTGCGCCTGGACCAGGTGCGGGACGAGGGTTTTGTGCTGCTGGAACCGGGTTATGGCATGCGCTCCATCGTCGAGGCGCTGTGCCGGGAGGCCGGATTCCGCCCGCGGGTGGCCTTCGAGGGCCAGGACTCGCACACCATCCGCGGCCTGGTGTCGGCGGGGCTGGGCGTCAGCGTGCTTCCGCCGTCGGGCGGGGACCACCTGACCCCTGCGGGCAGCGAGCTGGGCTGGGCCGAGGTCGACATCCTTGAGCCGGTTGCCAGCAGGGGCATCGGCCTGGTCTGGCGCAACCGCAGCGATGAACCGGCCCAGGTGCGCCGTTTCCGGGAGCTGGTGCTGGGGGAGGGTGTTGAACTGCTGCGGCGGGCGCTGGGCGCCGACGGCGGCTAGAGCTCCTTGAGGAAGCCGGCCAGCACATCGCGGGCGGGATCGGCGCGGGCGTGGCGCCATTCGGTTCCCGCCCACAGGTTCAGCGACCCCGCATCACCCGCCGCCGCGGCGGCGGCCCGGATGCCGGCCGTCAGGAAGTGCACCTGTGGATACGCCTCGGGCGCGTGGGCCGAATGCTCGCGGACAAAGCGGTTCACCAGGGCCCGGGCGGGTCTGCCGGTGAAGGCCCGGGTAACGGCTGTCTCCGTGTAGCGAGGGTCCGCCAGGGCGTTCTTGTGCAGATCGCGGGCCCCGCTCTCCGGCGTCCGGACCAAGGCGGTGCCCAGCTGGACCGCCCGTGCACCGGCGGCCAGCGCCGCTTTGGCCTGGGCCGGGGTTCCAATGCCGCCGGCGCCCACCAATGGCAGGGTCGTTGACGCGGCGACGGCGCGGACCAGCTCCGCGGCGTCGGCGAAGCCCTGTCCTGACGTGCCGGGAGCGGGCAGGAAGGCCGCCGAGTGTCCGCCGGCGCTTGGGTGCTGGACCACGAGCGCATCCACGCCGGTTTCCTGCGCGGCCAGGGCCTCCGCCGTCGTCGTGACGCTGGCCAGCACGATGCTGCCCGCACGCTGCAACCGCCGGACAACGCCAGTGGGCGCCAGCCCGAAGGTGAAACTCACATAGGGCACGGGGTCCTGGCAGAGCAGCTCGATCTTTTCCGGCCACTCATCGTCCAGCCGCTGCGGAATTGGGCCAACCGAGGCGCCGCAGCGCTGCGCCTCCTCCTCCAGCACGGCCCGGTAGGCGGCCAGCGCGGCAGCGGCCGCAGGATCAAGACCAGTCTCGCCAGGGACGAACACGTTGACGCCGAAGGAGGACGTTCCCGCCAGTCCGGCGCGGGTGGCGGCGATCTGCTCCGCCACCTCCTGGACGCTCCTGTACCCGGCGGCAAGGAATCCCAGCGCGCCGGCTGAAGCGGCGGCCGTGGCAAGCGCCGTCGTACTGGTGCCGCCCGCCATGGGGGCGGCAATCAAGAGGGAGCCAAACATGCCACTAGTCTAGGTGGGTGACCCCAAATGCCATGACCCAGAGCACACCCGCAGGCGTTGTTGTCGGCTTGGACATCGGCGGCTCCAAAACCCGCGGCATCACCTGGCGCGACGGCGTGCTGGTGGCCGACGCCGTGGCCGGCAGCGCCAATGTGCAGAATGTCCCCAAGGAGGTGGCGGAGGCCAATCTGGCGGAGCTTTTCGCCGCTCTGGCCGCCGCAGCTCCGGGTGCCGCGCCCCGGGCCGTGTACGCCGGTGCAGGTGGCATCGACACGGATGAGGACGCCGCGGCGCTCGCAGCCTTGATCGCTCCGCATGCCCCGGGCGCGCAGATCACGGTGGTGCATGACACCCGCCTGCTGCTCGCCGCCGGTGGCGCCAGGACTGGTGTTTCGGTGATTGCCGGCACCGGGTCGGCCGCCTGGGGGACCAACGACGACGGCGCCTCGGCCCGGGCGGGTGGCTGGGGCTACCTGCTGGGAGACGAGGGGAGCGGCTACTGGCTGGGACGCGAGGCGGTGCGGCACAGCCTCAAGCGCATGGACCTCGGGCTCGAACCCGACACGTTGACTGCGGCGCTTTTGGCGCACGTCGGACTCGATGATCCGCGTGCACTCATTGCCCACTTCCACCACGGCACCACCCGGCGGTACTGGGCCGCGGTGTCGCCGGTGGTCTTTGACGCAGCAGCGGCCGGGCACGCCGAGAGCCTGGCCATGATCGAGACGGCGGCAAGGGATCTGGTCGAGCTGGCCGCCCAATGCGCCCACCAGCTGGGCATCACGGGGCCCATCGTGCTGGGCAGCGGTTTGGGCAGCAACCAGCCGGCGCTGCAGCAGTCGTTCCGGACCCACGCCGCGGCCGCCGGGCTGGGTGAGGTGCGGATCCTGGACAAGGATCCGATCTTCGGCGTCCTGGAGCTCGTGGACCGCTAAAAATTCCACACGAAACTGGGGCGCTGCCCGCGGCTAGACGGAGGGCGGCGGGGCGGTGCTCTTGCGGATGACCAGCGTCGGCTCGACCACCTGGTGCGTGTGCTCGGCCTCGGGGTTCTCGATCTGCTCCAACAGGTGGAAGACGGCCCGGCGCCCGGTGTCCTCAAAGGACTGGCGGACGGTGGTCAGCGGCGGGGTCGCGTAGGCGGCCAGGTCGATGTCATCGATGCCCACCACGGAGACGTCCTCCGGGATGCGCCGGCCCAGTTCGGTCAAGGCGCGGATCACGCCGAAGGCCATTTCGTCGCTGGCCACCAGAATGGCCGTCACATCCGGCATGCGGCCCAGAATCAGCCCGCTGCGGTAGCCCGATTCCGGGCTCCAGTCGCCGTGGAGTTCGGGCGGCACCTCGCGGCCGGCCTTCTCCAAGGCCCGGCGCCAGCTGTCCAGACGGCTGGCGGCGTCGGACCACTCGGGCGGGCCGGAGACGTGCCACACGGTGCGGTGCCCCAACCCCAGCAGGTGGTTGGTGGCCAGTACGACGGCGGACTCCTGGTCCACGCCCACCAATTCGTCGCTCATGCCCGAGGATCCGTCGGTGGTGACGGTGGGGATGCGTGCGGTGATCTCGCGGACCCGCCGGGCCGCTTCCTGCAGCGGCGCGGCGATGATCAAACCGTCCACACCCTGCTGCACCAGGCGGCTGACGGCCTCGGTCAGGCCCTGGGTGCTGAGGTTTGAGGTGACGGAGTTGACGGCGTAGCCAGCCTCGCGGGCGGCGAGCTCCACGCCGAGCGCCAGTGAGGAGCGGGAGTAGTTGTTGGTGGCCAGGGTGACGACGCCGATGGTGCGGCTGAGCCCGGTGACGAGCGCCCGGGCGGTGTTGTTGCGGCGGTAGCCCAGTTCCTCCACGGCGGCCAGCACGCGCCGCTTCGTGACCTCCTGGACATTGGGATGGTCGCTGAGTACACGCGACACCGTCTGGGCGGACACGCCCGCCGCCTGCGCAACATCGCGCATGGCCGGAGCCCTATTGAACTGCCGCTTCTGCATTGTGGTCCTTCACTCGGGGCGCCCTGTTGGTTGTAACAACACTAACATCGGAGGATTGGCACACCCTGAATGGACGTGCCTGCCGGAATGGCGTTAGTCTTGTTATCGATAACAGATTAGTATGTGCCCGGGTCGGCCGCCGGCCCGGCCTGCATGGCCGGACGGAGCCCCTGTGGCCGCCGTCGTCCGGCAACAACCCGAGGAGCCTGATTACTCTGGAAGCCCAGTTGTCCAACCCCACCTCGTTCGGTGACACTGCTGCCGATGGCAGCGTGCTGAGCATCCAGGACGGCCGGCTGCTGCGCAACGGCCGGCCGCACCAGATTCTGGCCGGGGCCATCCACTACTTCCGCGTCCACCCGGACCAATGGGAGGACAGGATCGCCCGGCTGGCCGCGATGGGTGTGAACACCCTCGACACCTACGTTGCCTGGAACTTCCACCAGCCGCACCAGGATGTGGCGCCGTCGTTCGAGGGCTGGCGCGACCTGGCCCGGTTCATCACGCTGGCGGGCGAGGCCGGATTGGACGTCATCGTGCGCCCCGGCCCCTACATCTGCGCCGAGTGGGACAACGCCGGCTTCCCCATCTGGGCCACCTCCACGCCCGGGGTTGCCCTGCGCTCCTCCGACCCGGGCTTCACGGCCCCGATTGAGCCCTGGTTCGACGCCCTGATCCCCGTCCTTGCACCGCTGCAAGCCAGCCAGGGTGGGCCCATCGTGGCCGTCCAGGTGGAAAACGAATACGGCAGCTACGGCGATGACAAGGACTACCTGCGCTGGAACCGCTCGGCGCTGACCGAACGAGGCATCACCGAGCTGCTCTTCACCGCCGACGGCGGCAACGACTACTTCCTGGACGGCGGCGAGCTGGAGGACACCTGGGCGACGGCGACGCTGGGCAGCCGCGGCGATGAGGCCATCGAGGTCTGGAAGCGCCGCCGCCCGCAGGAGCCCTTCTTCAATGTGGAGTTCTGGAACGGCTGGTTCGACCACTGGACGGAAACCCACCACACCCGCACGGCCCTGGACGCCTCCACGGAGGTGCGCAAGATGCTGGATCTGGGCGGCTCCGTCTGCCTGTACATGGCCCACGGTGGAACCAACTTCGGCCTGACCAGCGGCAGCAACCACGACAAGACCATCCAGCCCACCGTCACCAGCTACGACTCCGATGCCCCCATCGCCGAGGACGGCACGCTGACAGAGAAGTTCCACGCCATGCGCGAGGCGTTCTTCGCCGCCTCCGGCCGCGAACTCACAGCCGTGCCGGCGCACCTGGCCGCGCCCGTGCGTGCACTGGGTGCCCAGACGCTGGCCGCCACTCCCGGCGCGGGGCTGCTGGACCTGGTCCGTGCCGCGGCCCCGGTCTCCAGCGTCCGCCCGCTCAGCTTCGAAGAGCTCGGCCTGGACCGCGGTCTGGTGCACTACACGGCCAATGCCATCCTGCCCAACGCCGAGGCGACCATCAGGATCCGCGGCCTCCACGACCGCGCCTATGTCTGGGTCGACGGCGTGCTGGCCGGTGTGCTGGACGACGCCACCGGCGTCGACGGCGTCAAGGTCCCCGGCCACGGTGTGTCCGTGCGGCTGGAGATCCTCGTCGAGAACCAGGGCCGCATCAACTACGGTCCGCTGTTCGGCCAGGGCAAGGGCATCCTCGACGGCGTCCTGATCAACCAGCGCTATGTCTTCCACTGGGAGCAGCGCCGTGTTGAGCTGGAGCTCCCTGTGGAGGAGCTGCTGGCCGCCACTGCCCAGGCGCCGGCCGGCGGCTGGCACCAAGCGCAGAACGACGCCGCCGGTTCCGGCTTTGCCCACGCGGAACTGACCGTCCAGGAGCCTGCCGACACCTATCTGGCGCTGCCGGGCTTCGGCAAGGGCTTTGTGTGGATCAACGGTTTCCTGCTGGGCCGCTACTGGGAGGTGGGGCCGCAGATCACGCTGTACGTGCCGGCCCCGCTGCTGCGCGAAGGCGCCAACACCATCACGGTGCTGGAGCTGGAACACCGCGGCAGCACGCTGGAACTGCGCGAACTTCCCGAGCTCGGTGCACCGGCCCACCACGTGGAAAGCCTTCCCTAGGAACCAGGCGGGATCATCCGCTGGGTAGGATTGGGGGTGTGATGCACACCGGAAAGACACGCGGGCCCAAGGCGCTGGCATTGGGCCTGGCGGCTCTTCTGCTGGCCGGTTGCTCCGCCCCCACTCCTGCCCCCTCGCCGTCGTCGTCGGCCTCGGCCAGCGCCGTGCCGCTCATCGTCACGGCCGGGCCCGTTCCGGACGCGGCGAATCCGGGCGAGAACGAGGTGCTGGCGCAGATCTATGCCGGGGCGTTGGACGCCGCCGGCATCCCGGCAAACGTCGCTCCCGTGGCATCTCCGGGCGCCGACTCGCTGGCGCCGCTGCTGGCGGGCACGGCCGATGTCGTCGTCGACTACGGCGCCAGCCTGCTCGAGACGGTGGACACGTCGCAGCCCACCGAGTCCCCGGACGTCCCCAAGCAGCTGGCGGCCAAGCTGCCGGCTGGGTTGACGCTCCTTGATGCCTCAAAGGCCGCCGACTCCGATGCCCTGGTGGTCACCAAGGTCACCGCGCAGAAGCACTCGCTGAAGACCATCGAGGATCTGGCCAAGGTCTGCGCGCAGCTGCCCCTGGGCGCCGCCGGGGACTTCGCCACCCGCCCCGACGGGCTTGGCGCGCTGAAGGGCACCTATGGCTGCACCCCGCTGTCCGTCTCCACGATCTCCAACTCCGGCAACGCACTGGTGCTGGCATTGCTGCGGGACAACGTGCTGGTGGCCGACATCCACACCAGTTCCCCGGCCGTGGAGGAGAACGATCTGGTGGTGCTGGAAGACACCAAGAAGATCTGGCCGGCCAATGTGGTGGTGCCCGTCATCGCCACCAACGCCGTGCCCCAGCGGGCTCGGGATGTGTTGAACAAGGTCTCCTCCACGCTCTCCACCGAGGATCTGGTGGCGCTGAACAGGCTCACCACCGGCAAGCAGGCGCTCAGCCCGGCCGAGGCCGCCGCGCATTGGCTCAAGGACAAGGGCCTGGCCAAGTAGCCCAAGGCCACTTTTTCGCCATTGGACCGCGGCATAAAGCAACACCGAAGCGGTGCGCCGCCCGCGCTGTGGGATATTGGGTAAATGGCAGAATTCACCCAGTCCACCAAGCTTCACAACGTCCTCTACGACATCCGCGGCCCGCTGTTGCAGCAGGCCCAGCAGATGGAGGCGGAGGGCCACCGCATCCTCAAGCTGAACATCGGCAACCCGGCGCCGTTTGGCTTTGAGGCCCCCGACGCCATCCTGGTGGACATGATCAAGCACCTGCCGCACGCGCAGGGCTACACGGACTCCCGCGGCATCTTCTCCGCGCGCACCGCCGTCGTGCAGTACTACCAAACGCGCGGCATCCAGAACATCCACGTCGACGACGTCTACCTCGGCAACGGCGTCAGCGAGCTCATCACGCTCTCGCTCATGGCTCTGCTGAACAACGGCGACGAGATCCTGGTGCCCACGCCCGACTACCCGCTCTGGACCGCATCCGTGAGCCTGGCCGGCGGACGCCCGGTGCACTACCTCTGCGATGAGGACAACGAGTGGTGGCCGGACCTTGAGGATCTGGAAGCGAAGATCACGCCCAACACCAAGGGCATCGTGATCATCAACCCCAACAACCCCACCGGCGCCGTCTACCCGCGGCACATCCTGCAGGGCATGGTGGATCTGGCGCGCAGGCACGGCCTGGTCATCTTCTCCGACGAGATCTACGAGAAGATCCTCTACGACGAGGCCGAGCACATCAACACCGCCACGCTCACCGGCGACGACGTCCTGTGCATGACCTTCTCCGGCCTGTCCAAGGCCTACCGCATCTGCGGCTACCGCTCGGGGTGGCTGGCCATTTCCGGCCCCAAGGCCGACGCCGCGGACTATCTGGAGGGCATCAACCTGCTCGCCAATATGCGCCTGTGCGCCAATGCGCCCGGCCAGCACGCCATCCAGACGGCCCTGGGCGGACACCAGAGCATCGAGGACCTGATCCTGCCCGGCGGACGGCTGCGCGAGCAGCGCGACATCGCCTACAAGATGCTCAACGAGATCCCCGGAGTCTCCGTCAACCAGGCCAAGGGTGCGCTGTACCTCTTCCCGAAGCTGGACCCGGAGGTCTACCCGATCAAGAGCGATGAGAAGTTCGCCCTGGACCTGCTGCGCCAGCAGAAGATCCTGATCTCCCACGGCACCGCCTTCAACTGGGTGCGGCCCGACCACTTCCGTCTGGTCACACTGCCGAATGTGAAGGACCTCGAGGACGCGATCGGCCGGATTGCCGAGTTCCTGGGCGGCTACAAGCCGTGACACGGAAGGTTTCCCGGCGCTGGATCCCCGCCGCGTCGTAAGCTGGGCGCACGGCCGCGAGGCCCCGGCCGGCAGGGCAGACTGCCCCAACGGCCGGGCCGGCGCCGCCGGACAGTTGTCCACTTCGGCAGAACGGATCCTTCCATGCCCGACCAGCATGCTTTTGACCAGCCCCCGGCCCAGCTGTTGCGAGTGGGGGAGGGGTTCCACTTGTCGGGGCAGCCCACCGATGCGTCCCCGGGTTTTTCCGGAAAGAAGGCCGACGGCGCCGCGGAACTGGCGGTGCGGTCCAAGGTGCTGGCCACCCTCCAGGAACAGCTGTTTGCCGAGAGCCGCTACGGCGGCACCCGGTCGGTGCTGCTGGTGCTCCAAGCCATGGACACCGCGGGCAAGGGCGGCATCGTGCAGCATGTGGTGGGCTCCGTGGACCCGCAAGGTGTGGCACTGAAGGCCTTCAAAGCACCCACCGACGAGGAAAAGTCCCACGACTTCCTCTGGCGCATCCGCAAGGCCGTGCCCGGTGCCGGCATGTTTGGCGTGTTCGACAGATCCCACTACGAGGATGTGCTCATCCACCGCGTCCACGGCTGGGCCGATGAGGCGGAGCTGGAACGCCGCTATGCGGCCATCAACGATTTCGAGGCCGAGCTGGCGGCCAACGGCACCACGGTGGTGAAAGTGATGCTGAACCTCAGCCCCGAAGAGCAGAAGGCGCGGCTGACGGCCAGGCTCCAGGACCCCAGCAAATATTGGAAGTACAGCACCAGCGACCTCGATGAGCGGGCCTACTGGCCCCAGTACATGGAGGCCTACCAGACAGCCTTCGAGAAGACGACCACGGGCGGTGCCCCCTGGCACGTGGTGCCCGCAGACAAGAAGTGGTATGCCCGTCTAGCCGTCCAGGAGATCCTGATCGACGCCCTCGCCACGCTCAATCTGCAGTGGCCGAAGGGTGATTTCGACCTCGACGCCGAGCGTGCCCGCGTGGCGGCCAGCTAGGCCCGCGCCGCGCCAGCTCCCTGTTTCCCTATCAGACCGTTCCCGAGCATCCCGAGGTGGTCCACATGACCCAGGTATGGCCCAGTGAATACCCGGCTCCTGCCAAGCCCGCAGGCCCTACCAACACGCTGGCGATCGTCTCCTTCGTGCTGGCGTTCTTCGTCTCCATCGCCGCCATCGTGACGGGGCACATCGCCCTCAACCAGATCAAACGCACCGGCGAGGGCGGCCGGGGCCTGGCCATTGCCGGCCTCGTGATCGGCTATGTGTCGGTGGTGGCGGGCATCGTGCTGTCGGTGGTGCTCGTTCTCATGCTGCTGGTGGCAGGGCAGCAGAGCCAGCACCGGGGCGGTCCCAATGGTCCTGGGATGTCGGCCGGCGCCGCCGTGTCGATAGTGGGTTCGGCGGCGGTCTAGGCTTTAGCGGCCGTCTAGGCTTCGGCAGCGTTCCGGGCAGCGTTCCGGGCGGCGTCGAGGCGTGCCTTGGCGCCGGCCAGCCACTCCTCGCAGCGCTGTGCCAGGGCCTCGCCGCGCTCCCACAGCGCCAGCGATTCCTCCAGGCTCGCGCCGCCTGCCTCGAGCTGGGACACGACTGCCACCAATTGCTCGCGGGCCTGCTCGTAGCTCAGGGCTGCAACATCGGCGTTGGGGGTTGTTTGGTCTTTCGCCATGGGTGGGGTCCTTGTCGTGTAGTGGTCCGAAGTGGTTTCCCGTCGGTGGTCCCGCGGGGATCGTGGAGGTGCTGGGGCCGGTGTCCCGGCTCAGGATGGGTCAGCGCGCACCGGACGTCGCAGCGAACTCTCCGGCGGCAACGCGCACGCGCAGCGGGGTTCCCTCCGGCGCCTGGGCCGGGTCCCTGACCACGGCATTGTCGGAAAGCTGGACGACGGCGTAGCCGCGGTCAAGGGTCTTCTGCGGCGACAGTGCCCGGACCTGGGACCGCAGGTGGCCGATCTTTTCCTGGTGCCGGGCGAGCGTTCCACGGACGGCGGAGAGGGCGCGTCCGCCGAGGCGTTCGATGTCCTCGGCGCGGGCCGTGACCATGTCCTCCGGGTACAGCAGGGCCGGGCGGGTGCGCAGCGCGGCGATCCGTTCCGATTCGCGCTCCACCAGGGCGTGGATGCGCCGGTTCAGCTGCCCGCGGGCCGTCTCCACGCGGCGCAGCTCCTCGGCCACGTCCGGCACAATCCGCTTGGCGGCGTCGGTGGGCGTGGAGGCGCGCAGATCCGCCACCTCATCGAGCAGCGGCCGGTCCGCCTCGTGGCCGATGGCGCTGACCACGGGGGTGGAGGCTGCCGCCACGGCCCGCACCAGGGATTCGTGGCTGAACGGCAGCAGATCCTCCATCGAGCCGCCGCCGCGGGCAATGACTATCACGTCCACCTCGGGATCGGCGTCGAGCTCGGCCAGGGCGGCGCTGACCTGCGCCACGGCGCTGACACCCTGGACGGCCACCTCGCGGACCTCAAATTCAACGGCGGGCCAGCGCAGCGCGGCGTTGCGCAGCACATCCTTCATCGCATCGGAGTTGCGGCCGGTGATCAGCCCAATCCGGTGTGGGAGCAGGGGGAGCTTCTTCTTGCGGTCCGCGTCGAAGAGGCCCTCCGCGGCGAGGGCCTGGCGCAGGGCCTCGATGCGCATCAGCAGATCGCCCAGGCCCACCGGGCGGATGTCGCGGCCCTGCATGGACAGCCGGCCCGTTTTGAGCCAGAAATCGGGTTTGAGCTGGGCGACCACGCGGGCGCCGCGCTCCAGCGGCGTGGCCATGGAGGACAACACGGAACCCCACACGGTGACGCTGAGGGACACCTCGGCGTCGATGTCGCGCAGGGTCAAATAGCTGACGTTGGCCCGCTTGTTCAGTTCGATCACCTGGCCCTCGACCCAGGCGGCGGGGGCGCGTTCGATGTGGGCCTTGAGCTTTTCGGAGAGCAGGTGCAGCGGCCACGGGTTCTCGGCGCTGGTCTCCCCGGCCGTTGCCGGGATGGTCTTCTGCGCGGGGGCGGCGCCGAGCAGGGCATCGGTGCCGGCACCGCCGTCGTTCTCGAAGATCTCTTCAGCCACTGGAACTTCCTCCACCCGTGTCGCCCTGCACTGGTTGCCGGACTGCCTTGCGTCCCGGCCAGCCCTGCTGCATCCGGTGCGCCGTTCCACTCTATCTTTCACTGTGTTTCCATGATGGGCCCGGGCACCGACATCCGCAGTGGTGCCGGGCGGTACTGTGGAAATCCGGCCAGACTGGTTTTCAGCCACCTGGGCATCCGGCCCCTGGACATTCGGCACCAACTGCAGGAGAAGCATGCGATCGATCCTCTCGGCCCTGGCCGTGCTCCTATCCCTGGTGCTGGCTGCCGCCGCGCTGCCCACGCTGTGGCTGCAGGCCAATGTGGTGCAGGAACAGGGATTCGTCGCCCTGGCGGCGCCGCTGGGTGCCGACGCCGAGTTCCAGCAGGCGCTGTCCCAGGCCGCCGGAACCACCGTGGCGACCTCGCTTGACCTGCCGCTGGGCCTGGGGTCGCTGGTGGAGCCGCTGGTCGCCAAGGCCGCCGCCGCGCTGAACACTGACCCCGGCTACCCCGAGGCCTGGACGCAGACGCTGGCCCGCAGCCACCGCCTGTCGGTTTCGGCGCCCGGAACCCCGGAGGCGCCCGAGACGATGGCGCTGGACGTGGCGCCGCTGCTGGGGCTGGTGGTGGACCGGCTGGCGGCCTCCGTGGGCGCCGACGTCAAGGCTCCGGAGACCGTGCAGATCCCCGTCGGCAGCGCCGCCAATCGCGCTGTCGTCTCGCGAGTGGCCCAGGCCGGCCCGTGGGGCGTGTGGTTGGCCGCCGGTTCAGCCGTTGCCCTTGTGGCCGGCCTGGTGCTGGCACGACGGCGGTCGACCACCCTGCTGCTGGCCGGGCTGGGGCTGGCCGTGGTGTCCGCCGGGTGGAAGATTGCCGCAGGCGCGGCGGCCGCCATGGTGGAGGCCGTGGACACCGGCAACCCCGTGGCCCAATTGTTCAAGGACCGTTTTGTGCAGGCCGCCACTGAAAACCTGGACGGCTGGATTCTGGCCGGCGCCATCACCGCCGGCGTGCTGGTCCTCACAGGCGCCGCGGCCCGGCTGGCGGTCCGCCGTTCCGCGTAGGATGGAGGCATGAGCAGCTCAGCAGTTTCCATCCCCATGCCCTCCGTTCCGCGCAGGCGCAGGACACCGGCTGACGTGGCGGCTGCGGCCCCCGTAGCCGGCCCGAAGAAGGTGCTGCTGGCGGCCCCGCGCGGCTACTGTGCCGGCGTGGACCGCGCCGTGATCGCCGTCGAAAAGGCCCTGGAGCACTACGGGCCGCCCGTCTACGTGCGCAAGCAGATCGTGCACAATGTCCACGTGGTCAGCTCCCTGGAGGCCAAGGGCGCGATCTTCGTCGAGGAGAACGAAGAGGTGCCCGAGGGTGCCCTGGTGATCTTCTCCGCCCACGGCGTCTCCCCGGCTGTGGTGCAGTCCGCGGAGGACCGCGGCCTGCGCACCATCGATGCCACCTGCCCGCTGGTGACCAAGGTGCACAAGGAGGCCGTGCGCTTCGCCAAGGACGATTTCGACATCCTTCTCATCGGCCACGAGGGCCACGAGGAAGTCGAAGGCACCGCGGGCGAGGCCCCGGAGCACATCCAGATTGTCAACGGACCCCACGAGGTTGACCAGGTCACCGTGCGCGACCCGGAAAAGGTCATCTGGCTCTCGCAGACCACCCTGAGCGTGGACGAGACCATGGAGACCGTCCGCCTGCTCAAGGACAGGTTCCCCACCCTGCAGGATCCGCCCAGCGACGACATCTGCTATGCCACCACCAACCGCCAGGTGGCCATCAAGAAGATCGCCCCGCAGGCCGATCTGGTGATCGTGGTGGGCTCGGCGAATTCCTCCAACTCCGTCCGCCTGGTGGAGGTCGCCCTGGAATACGGGGCCAAGGCCTCCTACCGCGTCGACTTTGCCAACGAGGTGGACGAGGCCTGGTTTGAGGGCGTCTCCACCGTGGGCGTCACCAGCGGCGCCTCGGTGCCGGAGATCCTGGTGCAGGACGTGCTGCGTCTGCTGGCCGACTACGGCTATGCCGACGTGGCAGAGGTGGTCACGGCCGAGGAGGATCTGCTGTTCTCCCTGCCCAAGGAGCTCCGCGCGACGCTGAAGGCAGCCGGGGATTCCACCCGCGCCCTGGGTGGGCGCGGCACCCGCCCCACCAGCTAGGTCCGGCGGCGGGGCCGCCGGACACCGACTCTGGCGGCCCCGCGGAGGAGGGCTCTAAAATGAGCCATGGACGAGGAACTTCGTTGGATGGACGCCCTCGGACAGGCGGAGCTTGTCCACAAGGGCCTGGCCTCTCCTCAGGAGCTGCTGGACGCCGCGCGGGAACGCATCCGGGACCTCGATCCAATGCTCCACTGCATTGTGGAGCCGGTGGACCGTCCCGCGGAGGGTGAGCCGGGCCGGCCCTTTGGCGGCGTCCCCTTTCTGGTCAAGGATTTGGCCGTGGAGATCGCGGGGACCCGGTTCACGGAGGGATCGCGATGGCTGCGGACCAACGTCTCCACCCAGGACCAGGAGCTTTCACTCAGGCACCGCCGCGCGGGTCTGGTGGTCATCGGAAAGACCAACACCTCAGAATTCGGCCTGAGTCCACATTGTGAACCCACGCTGCACGGGCCCACGCGCAATCCCTGGAACCTGGGCCGCTCAACGAGCGGTTCCAGCGGAGGCTCGGCTGCCGCCGTGGCCGCTGGCATGGTGCCGATGGCCCACGGCAACGATCTTGGCGGCTCGCTGCGCTATCCCGCCGCCTGGTGTGGAGTCTTCGGCCTCAAACCGACGCGCGGACGGGTGCCCCTGGGGCCCGAGTATGGCGACGTGGCCAGCGGATTCGCCGTCGAACATGCCCTGACGCGAAGCGTGCGGGATTCAGCGGCGTTGCTGGATGCAACGGCCGGAGCCTCGCTGGGCGATCCCTACGCCGCGCCGCCGCAAAACCGGTCATTCCTGGCCGAATCCGAAACGCCGCCGGGCACGCTCCGCATTGCCGCCACAGTGGCCCCGAATGGAGGACAGCAGGTCCATCCGGATTATGTGCGGGTTTTCGAGGAAACGGTGGATTTGCTCTCGGATCTGGGCCACGAGGTCAGGGAGGCCCACCCCGAGCCCCTCGGCCGCGCCGGGCACCGGGCCATCAGGGCCGTCTACGGCGGCGCCGCGGCATGGATCGAGGAGTATTGGACCCGGCGGATGGGTGGTGGGCCGCAGCCGGAGGACATTGAACCCTATACGGCCGCCGTATTCGACAGATCACGCGCCATCACGGCCGGGCAGTACCTCGCAGGCCTTGAGGAATTGCAACGGTTCAGCCGCCGCACAGCGGGATTCTTCGAGGACTTCGATCTCTGGCTAACACCCACGGTGGGCTGGCCACCGCTGCCCTTGGGCACCCTGAACGGAACCGAAGAGGAACCGTTGCGGGGCGAGCGCGAAGCTGGCCGGTTCTTGATGTTCGACGGCGAATACGCCAACATCACGGGCAATCCAGCCATGTCGGTGCCCCTGGGCGCCGATGCGGAAGGGCTGCCCGTCGGCATGCATTTCCTGGGCTCCTTCGGTGGGGAGGCATTGCTGTTCCGCCTGGCCGGCCAGCTGGAACGGGCCAGGCCATGGGCCGGCCGGCGGCCCGCCGCCCTCCCCTGACAGCCGGGGTGCCGGCCCCGGCCTGCCGCCACTAGCAAAGGAGTCATGCAATGTACATGGGCGTCTACCACTTCACCGGAGACACGGCGCAACTGTTGGAGGGCCACCAGCGAATGCTGGAGCTGCTGCCTCCCGGTGTGCTGAAGATCCACATTTGCCTGGCGACGGAGTCGGGCATCTCCGTCTACGACACCTGCCCTGACCGTGAAGTCTTTGACAGATTCAGCCAAGGCAGTGGATTTGCCGAGCTGGTCGCGGCTGCGGGGCTGCCCGCCCCCACCGTGGTGCCGCTGGGAACCGTGGACAGCTACGAAGTCCACACCACGTAGAGCGGTGGCGGCGCCTGTGCCGCCACCGCATGCCCGACGCTCAGCCGGCCAATCCGCCGTGGACCGCATCCCGTTCCGCTGGATCCAGCACCGGAGAGGCCGACGACGGCGGCAGGCTGGGCATGGCCGGCAGGGCAGGTTCCTGCCACGGCAGTTCCGGCTCCTCCCAGGACATGGAACGGTCCTCCCATTCCAACTCGGGCGCGGACAGGGAGCGCGGCGCGGCCTCCACCGTGGGCGGGGTGGCCAGTGCATCGGCGTCCATGGTGTTCAGCTTGCGGGCCGTGGGCAGCACCCGCGCCTCCAGCGTCCCCACCAGGGCGTTGTAGCGGTCCACGGAGGATTTCAGCGAGGACCCCAGCTTGCCTACGTTCTCCCCGAGCGTGCCCAGCCTGAGGTACAGGGCATTGGAGAGTTCAAAGAGTTCCTTGGCGCTCTCCGTCAGTACGTCCTGGCGCCAGCTGAAGGCCACAGCCTTCAGGATTGCCATCAGGCTGATGGGGGAGGCCAGCACCACATTGCGGGCCATGGCATGGTCCAACAGGCCCGGGTCCGACATCAGGGCCGAGGACAGGATGGATTCCACCGGGACGAAGCAGATGACCAGCTCGGGGGAGTTGCCCGCCGATTCCCAGTACTTCTTGCTGCCCAGCGTGTCGACATGGGCCTTGAGTGCCTTCGCATGGGCAGCCAGCAGCGGTGCGGCGGGCGCTCCGCCGTCGGCGGCTTCCTCATGGGCCTGGAGGTAGGCCGAGAGCGGGACCTTGGCGTCAAGCACCAGTTCCTTGCCACCGGGAAGGCGCACCACCATGTCCGGGCGGTGGACGGCGTCGGCGGTGGTGTTGTGCACCTGCTCGGCAAAGTCCACATGCGCCAGCATGCCGGCGGCCTCCACCACGCGGCGCAGCTGCACCTCGCCCCACTTGCCGCGGGCGCTGTTGGAATTCAGCGCCGAGGCCAGCGACCGAGTGGTCGACAGCAGGGCGGCGTCGGCGTCCTTGGCGTCGCGCAGCTGCTGGGACAGCTGGCCGTACTGCTCCACCCTGTCGCGCTCCAGCAGGGCCACCTGGCGTTGGACGGCGGTGAGCTTCTCAGACACCGGGCCCAGGGCTGCCAGCACCGAGGCGTCAGAGGACTGCCGGGCGTTCATCGTTTGGTTCTGCGTGGCCAGCAGCCTGCGCTCAGCATTGGCGCCGGCCAGCTGGGCGCTGACCTCGCCCAGACGGGCGCTGGCGTCGTCGAAGTCCCCTTCAACGGACGCCAACCGGCGGCGGAAATACACGGTGGCGGCCACAGCACCAGCCACCAGTCCAAGCAGCAGCATCAACAGGGCCAGCAGTATCGAAAATCCATCCATGCCAATACCTTGGCATGGGCAACCGACAAAGCCGTCGCAGCCGCGCACCGGAGGGCCGCAGGCGGCCAGCACATCGGGCCGCAGGCGGCCATGCGCGGATCCTGCCGTAACGCTTCCCGGCCCCCGCACCGGGCCGCAGGCGGCCAGCCGCGGATCCTGCCGGTAAGCTTAGATACCGTGGCTCTTACTATTGGCATCGTCGGACTGCCCAACGTCGGCAAATCAACCCTTTTCAACGCGCTGACCCGCAACAACGTGCTCGCGGCGAACTACCCGTTCGCCACGATCGAGCCCAATGTTGGTGTGGTCAACCTGCCGGACGCCCGTCTGGGCAAGCTGGCCGAGGTCTTCGGATCCGCCCGCCTGCTCCCGGCCATGGTGTCCTTCGTGGACATCGCCGGCATCGTCAAGGGCGCTTCCGAGGGTGAAGGTCTGGGCAACAAGTTCCTGGCCAACATCCGCGAAGCCGAGGCCATCGCCCAGGTCATCCGCGTCTTCGACGACCCCGATGTGGTCCACGTTGACGGGAAGGTGGATCCCTCCTCGGACATGGAGACCATCAACACCGAGCTGATCCTCGCCGATCTGCAGACCATCGAAAAGGCCGTTCCGCGCCTGGAGAAGGCCGTCAAGCTCAAGCAGAAGGAAGCCGCGGAGCTCAATGCTGTGCTGGCTGCCCAGAAGGTCCTGGAGCGCGGCGACACCATCTTCGCTTCCGTGAAGTCGGACAAGCTGGAGATGGAATACCTGCGCGAGCTCTCCCTGCTGACGGCCAAGCCGTTCATCTACGTCTTCAACGTCGACGACGCCGTGCTGGGCAACCCGGAGCGGCAGGCCGAGCTGCGTGCCCTGGTGGCGCCGGCAGATGCCATCTTCCTCGACGCCAAGCTCGAGTCCGATCTGGTCGAGCTGGACGAGGCCGAGGCCCGCGAAATGCTCGAGATGAGCGGCCAGGAGGAGTCCGGACTGGACCAGCTGGCCCGCGTCGGCTTCCACACGCTGGGTCTGCAGACCTACCTGACCGCCGGACCCAAGGAGGCCCGCGCCTGGACCATCCGCCAGGGCGACACCGCCCCGCAGGCCGCCGGCGTGATCCACTCCGACTTCCAGCGCGGCTTCATCAAGGCCGAGGTGGTCAGCTTTGACGACCTCATCGAGGCCGGTTCGATGGCCGAGGCCAAGTCCAAGGGCAAGGTCCGCATCGAAGGCAAAGAGTATGTGATGGTCGACGGCGACGTGGTGGAGTTCCGCTTCAACGTGTAGAACCGCTGGACTGCTTGAAACCATTTGCGATGGCCGCCATGAACACGTGTTCTTGGCGGCCATGCGCTTTTCCGGGCGATTGCCACCCCAATGCAGCCAGTACTCTGCTGCACACCGAACGAGTGACCAAGATCGTGGCCGCAATTCCCCTAGAACAGCGGCCAGGGCACCGCCGACATCTCACCGCTGGGAGCCGGAAACCGCCCTGCCAAGCGCAACCGGGCGCAGCGCGCGGCGAGCGATGCGATTTCTTCGGCGCTGAGCAAGTCTGCCAGATTTCGGCCCAGCTCACCATGCAGTCCTTCGCTGACACGATCTATGCCGGCTTCTTCGTCGGCGGTTAGAGCGTCTCCGAGCCATCCCCACAGCACCGTGCGCAGCTTGTGGTCACGGTGAAAGGTGAGCCCATGGTCCACGCCGTGCCGGTGTCCATCAGCCAGGGCAAGAATGTGGTCGCCTTTGCGGTCGGCGTTGTTGACTATGACGTCGAACACCGCCATGCGCCTGAGCGCTGGCGAGTCTTCGTGAACGAGGGCGACCAGCCGTCCGTTCTCATCTCGTCCCTGTAGAACGTGTTTCCAACCTGTCTCCGGCATATGGTCCGCCGGGATCAGGTCCACGGCGTCTTGGGCGGGATCCTGCTCCTGCCAGAGCTGCACCATTCCTTCGCCCATCGGACCATCGCGCAGCCAGGTGCGGGGCACGATGCCCCAACCAAAGGCCTGCGAGACCAGGTAGGCGGCCACCTCCCGATGGGCCAGCGTGCCCTGGGGAAAATCCCACAGCGGACTTTCGCCGGCTATCGGCTTATAGACGACCACCACATCGCCGATGCTGCCAAGAAATGTGGCGTTTGAAGCCGTCGTGATACGGCCGGTGAGAGTCAGCTCGGCGGTCACCAGGTCCGGCGTTGGCATCAGGCTCCGGGAAGGGTGCAGATGTGTCCGTCAGCGTCCACGGGATACCCGCAGAGCGGGCACGCCGGGCGCCCAGCGCCCACGATCTCGCGGGTGCGCCTGGCGAATGCGCGCGCGCTGCCGACCGGCACTCGCACGATCAGCATTTCGGGCTCGTTGGCCCTGTCCTCATGAAACGATTCGTCGTCGCCATCAGCATCAGCATCGGGATCGTCATCGGTGATGGGGTGGGCCTCAATGACGATCTGGGCCGTGGTTGGGTCCCACCCCAGGCTCATGGCCCCAGTGCGAAACTGCTCCTGGACGGCCTCGAGCGGGTCATTGTCGACAAGTTCAATGGGAGTACCCATGGGAACGCTGAAAGGGTTGCCCTCGATGGTGATGAGCTGGTCCAGAATTTCGTCGATCTTCTCCGCGAGCAGAGCCGACTGCTGCTTCTCCAGGGCAATACTCACGACCTGCGTCCCTGCGCGCACCTGAAGGTAGAACGTGCGCGCGCCCGGAAGGCCGATGGTGCCAACGACGACCCGATCAGGCCAGGAAAACTCGTGAACACGTGTAGGCATGTCAGTATTCTAGGCCCACCGGGTTCAGGGCGCCTTTTGCCCTGCACCGCCGCCCACCGGCGCATCGTCGGAGCGGATGCCGTTCGACAACCACGACAGATCACCCGCATCGGTGTTGGTCGCGTAGACGCTTGGCCGGCTGGCGCCGTAGTTCACGATCGATATGGAGGCGGGGCCTACGTTGATTCGCTGGAACAGGTCCAGGTGCATGCCGAGCGCGTCGGCGAGGATCGATTTGATGATGTCACCGTGACTCACTGCCGCCCACACTGCCCCTGGCCCGTGCTCGGCTTCGAATGCTGCATCGTGGCGTCGAATCGCTGCCACTGACCGGGCCTGCATCGCGGCCATGGATTCACCGTCCGGAAAAACGGCGGCGGACGGTTGCGACTGGACAACCGGCCACAACTCCTCGGTAGTGAGATCACTGAGCATGCGGCCCTGCCACTGGCCGTAGTCACACTCGGTGAGATCGGGGTCAACCGGCGCATAAGGCGCGCCAGTCTGGCGATCGATGATGAACTGGGCGGTCTGCAGACAACGCTCAAGAGGACTCGACACCACCCCGACCAGAGGAACGGGTGCGAGCCGGTCTCCGGCCACGGCAGCCTGGTCCCGCCCAATCTGGTCCAGGCCGACGCCGACAGCCCGGCCGGCCAGCAGCCCGGTGGCATTGGCTGTGGAGCGGCCGTGCCGCACGAGAATAACTGTCGCCATCCACTCAGCCTAACCACCCGCCGTCGACGAGCCCATCCCAAAGCCGAGTTCCACCAACGTCATGGCCGGGTACAGCAAAAGACCGCGGTCCCGTGGCGAGGGGTGGAGCAGAGCTTGTTTCTTGCGTGGTCGCCCACCATCCCCATGCACGGTGAGCGAGGACGCTGCTGGACCGCCGCCGGCCGGGGTCATCTCGACGTGCAGCGTTCCTGCCATGGTGGAACAGAAGGCCCTGCAAAAAGCAGGGCCTTCGACCACGATTCGGACGGGTTAGCCTGCGGCCTTGCGGATGTGCTCCGCGATCTTCTTTTCAGTCTCAGGCGTCAAAGCCAGAAGGGCGAACGAGGTTACCCACAGGTCGCCGTCGTCGAGCTTGGCGGACTCTTCGAAGCCCAGGGTGGCATAGCGTGAGGTGAACTTCGAGGCTGCCTTGAAGAACACGACGATCTTCCCGTCCTCGGTGGCATACGAAGGGAATCCGTACCAGGTTTTCGGAACAAGATGCGGAGCGACTTCGGAAACGATCCTGTCGATGCCTTCGGCGAGAACCCGGTCCTCATCCGGCAGCGCGGCGATCGCCTCACGGACTGCCTGCTCGCCTGCGGCGCGGTTCTTCCCGGCTTTTTCCTGCGCACGCAGCTCCGAAGCACGCTGTTTGACGGCATCACGTTCTTCCTTGGACAGCCCGGCGGTCTTCTCGGCCATGTGATTCTCCTAAGTTCGAGTGTGGCAACCATTCCTGGTTCGAAATCACACTACTGCCACCAATTGTGGCCCGCTTCTTGAATCCTGCTCGAATGATTCCTGCACCTGATGTCATCCACCCCGACGTCCAGCGAGGACCTATCAAGGCAGAGGTGGACAGCGCTCAACCTGCCGCCGGGGTCCATCCCAGAGCCGGCCCCAGCGTGGTGGCGATGTCGGTGAGGATCTGGACGTAGTCCTCGTGGTCGAAGCTGAAGGGAAGTGCGAATGCCACTTCGTCGACCTCCTGGAACCCCGCATGCGCGTACAGCTGTTCTGCAATCTGCTCGCTGGTGCCGATGAGGTCGGGGGCGAACAGCATCCTTTTCGGCCCCTGGGGCGCCTTCGTGCGGGGAGTGCGCTCGTCGACGTAGAGCTGGTACTTTTCCCGCTGTTTCGCCGACGCCGAATCGGTGGGGATCACCACCAGGCCTTGCGAAACCCTGGCTGATCCGTGCGGTTGGGTCGATGCCGCTGCGGCTTCGCGGTAGGCACGGATCTGCGCTTGCTGGATGCGGTCAAACACGGGCTCCTGGTTCTCCTCGGGGAAGATCACACTGCTGGTGAGCAGATTGAATCCGTGTGCCCCGGCCCAGATGGCTGATTTGCTGCTTGCCGCCCCGTACCAAAGACGCTCCCGCAGCCCGGCCGAGTGTGGCTCGACGCGGTTGGAGAATTCCTCGACCACGCCCTGCTTACCGGAGAATTCCCGGACCGGTTCCCCGGCAATCAAACGGGCAAGCCGGTCCACGCGTGCATAGCTGAAGTCCTCCAGCTCGGCGGTGTCCGGGTACAGCTCGTGCTTGACCGTGTCGTAGTGCATTGGTTCGCCAACGCTCAGGCCCGGGTTGATTCGACCGCCGGCGAGCAGATCCACGGTTGCCAGGTCCTCGGCCAGACGCAGTGGGTTTTCCCAGCCCACAGGGGTCACAGCGGTGCCAAGCGCGATCCGCGAGGTGCGCTGGCTGGCCGCGGCCATGATCGCGATGGGGGAGGAGATTCCGAACTGCAGATGGCGGTGCCGCAGCCACGCACTGTCGAACCCAAGCCGCTCGCCCAACTCGATGACCTGCAATGTTGATTCGTGCCCCGCGGCCGGATCAGCCGGGTTGAACAGGCCAATGGTGAGGAATCCCAGCTTGCGCAGCGGTCGTGAAGAGTCGGGCATGGCTTCCTTCGGGGATCGGTGGACGGCTGATCCTCATGCTATGTGCGGGGCCCAGGACCGGCCGCCGCATATGGCGCGAAGTTACTCTCCAGGTCATTTCCGCCAAACCTCACAAGATCGCGCCTGTTCGTCATTTTCGCGCCCGGTGGGCGGGCGCGAAAATGATAAACAGGCGCGATTTTGCGCCAAGAGACTGTGGCAGGCTGTTGCCATGCCCACGAACAAACCCCCGCTGCCCAGCCGCGAGCGTTTGCAGTTCGGGTGGTCCGTTGCCGGATTGAGCATTGTGCTCTCCGTGCTGGTCTGGACCCTGTGGGTCATCCCCGTGAACCGGTCGATTGAAGCGGCGGCGCCGGTGACCGTCGGAGAGCCGGTCGTGCAGGAGCTCGACGCGGGGGAGACCATCGGCATCTGGGCGAGCGGCATATCGGCAAGCCTGGGCACCGTTGAATGTGCGGCCATTGGGCCCGATGGCCAAGTGCCCACCATCTCGCAGCGTCGCGATCTGGACTGGGACGACACGCTGTGGTGGGTGACGGCGCGCCCGGGGTTCAAGCAAGTCCGCTGGTTCACCGCCACGCTGTCCGGATCCCACACCATCACGTGCGTGGATTCCCTTGGCACCTATGGCGGCGAATACCTTCTGGCCGACAGCGCGAACGGTGAGGCCGTCATCGGGGTGGGCAGCAGCGGCGGGGTGAAGTATCCAGCCTCCTCCATGCTTGCCTTCGCCGCCGTCGGAGCTCCTCTGCTGGCAGTGCTGCTGGTGCCCATCATGGCGGTCCAAACCATCCGATCCAGGCGATCTCGGGTCGCTGGCCGGCGTCCAGCGTCCGACGGCGGCAGTCCTCCCAATGCTGCGCCGGAGCGTTGAGCGGTGCCCAATTCAGGCGTTGGTAGGCTGTCGCGCATGAGCGACGACGTGAGCGGCAAGAACAGCCCCGAGGTCCCCGACACCCGGGTGGATCCGCCCTTTCTGGCGGGGGAGAGGGAGTCCCTGGAGACCTGGCTGGAGCTGTACCGCGCCACGCTGCCCATCAAGGTGGGCGGCCTTGCGCCGGAGCAACTGGCCGAAGCCGCTGTCCCGCCGTCGAACCTCACCCTGCTGGGCATCGTCCGGCACCTGAGCGAGGTGGAGCGCTACTGGTTCACGGCCGTCGTCGCGGGTGAACCGCTGACAACCCTTTACAGCGGAGACGATCCCGACGGCGACTTCAACGACGTCGACGCCTCCGAGGCGCTCGCAGATCTGGAACGCTTCCACGGCGAGGTCGCGGCGGCGCGGGCCAACGCCGCAGCCGTGGGCAGCCTGGATGACCCGCTGCCCGGCGCCCGGCATGGCCGGGAGCTGAACCTGCGCTGGGTCTATGTGCACATGATCGAGGAATATGCCCGCCATCTGGGCCATGCGGACCTGCTGCGCGAGTGCCTGGACGGAACGGTGGGCTACTAGGCGGTTGGCAGGCACCGAAACCCCGCAGCGGCGCGGAAAATGGGGCAAAAGTGATGCCTGCCACGATGTTTCTCCGGGAGGCTGCGACGTTGCAGCTTGATAACAACCCGGCCCATTCGGGCCCGTTTTTACCAGCCGGTAACAAAATCCCATTAGGCTCGGAGTTCTGTGAGACAGCTCACCAATCTGATCGGTTGGCGTTGTCTGGCCGGAGTGAGAACACTCTGGTTACCACGAAGAACATACAAATAGGAGGCGGAATGCGTTTCGCACGTATTTCCAAAGCAGTGGGCGTTGCGGCCGTTGCTGCTCTTGCGCTGAGCGCTTGCGCCAGCACCACGGGTGGTAATTCCAGCACCAGCTCCGCCGGGGGACAGGCCGGTGGCAGCGCCACCGTCGTCGAGGTCAACGGCTTCAGCTCGTTCAACACGAACACTGCCAACGGCAACTCGGACATCAACTCGAAGATCGACTATGCAACGCACTCGGGCTTCAACTACATCGACAACAAGCTCAATGTGGTCAAGAACGAGAAGTTCGGCAAGTACGAGAAGATTTCCGACAACCCGCTGACGGTGAAATACACCATCAATGATGGCGTCAAGTGGTCCGACGGCGCTCCCGTCACCGCCAACGACCTCATCCTGCAGTGGGCCACGTTCTCTGGCTTCTACAACGATTCCAAGCTTAATGACAAGGGTGACATTGCCTCTGGCACCACCTACTTCCAGTACGCCGGCGACACCTCCGGTCTGGGCCTGACCGAGTTCCCGGAGATCGGCGACAACGGCCAGTCCGTCACGCTGAAGTACTCCAAGCCGTTCGCCGACTGGGAGATTGCCTTTGGCTCCCTGGTTGACATTCCGTCCCACGTGATGGCCACCAAGAGCGGTTTCAAGGACGCAGATGCACTGACCGCTTTCCTCAAGGCTCTGCCCAAGGGCAACCCGGAGGCTCCGGTGACTGCCAGCCCCGAGCTGCAGAAGGTTGCCGACCTGTGGAACGCAGGCTTCGACACGAAGACCATGCCGACGGATCCGGCCCTGGCCCTCTCCAACGGCGCCTTCATGGTCAAGAGCATGGACCCCGAACAGTCCATGACCCTGGTCAAGAACCCGGACTACAACTGGGGCCCTGCCGCGAGCCTGGACTCCATCACCGTCCGCTACATCTCCGATCCGGCGGCCCAGATCGCTGCGCTGAAGAACGGCGAGGCTGACATCATTGCCCCGCAGGCTTCCGCCGACACCGTCAGCCAGCTGAAGGCTCTGGAGAGCCAGGGCGTCACGGTTGAGCAGGATGCCCAGCTGGCCTACGACCACCTGGACCTGAACTTCTCCGGTGTCTTTGCCGATGCCAATGTGCGCGAAGCCTTCATGAAGGCAACCCCGCGCCAGGACATCCTGGACAAGATCATCAAGCCCCTTGATGACAAGGCCAAGGTTCTGGATTCGCAGATCTTCATCCCGGCCCAGGCCGGCTACGAGAACTCCGCCAAGAACAACGGCTCCTCCGCCTTCGACAAGGTCGACATCGACGGCGCCAAGAAGCTCCTGAACGGCGCCACCCCGACGGTGCGCATCATGTACAACAAGGACAACCCCAACCGCGCTGACGCCTACACCCTGATCGCCGCAAGCGCGACCAAGGCCGGCTTCAACATCGTTGACGGTGGCCTGGGCAAGTCGGACTGGAGCAAGGCTCTGGGCAACGGCACCTACGACGCAACCATCTTCGGCTGGACCAGCCCGGGTGTTGGCGTTTCCTCCGTGCCGCAGCTGTTCAAGTCCGGTGCCGAGTCCAACTTCAGCGGCTTCTCCAACCCGGACGCCGACAAGCTGATGGAAGAGCTGATTGTCACCACCGACAAGTCCAAGCAGGACGAAATCAACACCAAGATCGACAAGCTGATCTGGGACTCCAAGTACGGTGCACCGTTGTTCCAGTCCGTGGGTGTTGACGCCTACAGCGACAAGATCACCGGCGTGAAGTACATGCCGAACCAGACCGGTGTTTGGTGGAACTTCTGGGAGTGGTCCGCCAAGTAGGCACCGCGCTCTGAGGAGATTCTGGGAAAGCGCTGGGACCGCAACATCTGGTCCCAGCGCTTTTCTGGTGGAGTGGTTCCGCCGGCTTCATGCCACGCGTACGATGACGGCGGAACCGCTCCATTGCGGGACTGCTCCACCCGCGATCCAGAAAAGTTTTCCACCCGGGACAACCCCGGAACAAACAACAATCGAGGTCCTAGAACATGGTGACGTACATCGTCCGGCGGCTCGTTACCGCTGTGCTGATCCTGTTGGGCGCATCCTTCCTGGTTTATCTTCTGACAGCGGCGTCCGGAGATCCCTTGGCGGAGTTGAGGGCCAACCCCTCGCCCAATAAAACGCAGCTCATCCAGCAGCGAACAGAACTGCTCCATTTGAACGTACCGGCGCCATTGCGCTATTTCATCTGGCTCAAGGGGGCGGCAGGCTGCCTCATCCCCTTTGCCAACTCCTGTGATCTGGGCACCAATCTCCAAGGCCAGCCCGTCACCGAACAGCTGGGCCTGGCCATGGTCCAGACCCTCTCCCTGGTCACGGTGGCTACGCTGCTGGCCATCCTCATCGGTGTCACCCTGGGCATCATCACGGCCCTGCGCCAGTACAGCGCGCTGGACTACGGCGTGACCTTTATGGCCTTCCTCTTCTTCTCGCTGCCCATCTTCTGGGCCGCCGTGCTGCTGAAGGAGTACGGAGCCATCGGCTTCAACAACTTCCTCCGCGACGCCGTCGTCCCGATACCTGTCACCATTGTGCTGGCCCTCGTGTTTGGACTCATTGCCATGGCTGTGTCCACTGGTGCCTGGAAGCGCCGGTGGATGGTCTTTGGCATCACCGCTGCTGCCACGGCCATCATCCTGCAGCTGCTCTCCGTCACCGGTTGGTTCACCAATCCGGGTCTGGGCATCGTCGTCATCGCGATAACCGCCGTCGGCGTTGCCTTCGGCATCACCACGCTCAGCGCCGGCCTGAAGAACAAGAAGGCCCTCTACTCGGCCCTCATCACCGCAGGCATCGGCGTCGTGCTGTATTTCCCGATCCAGCCGCTGCTGGCCGCTGCAACCCCGCTGATGATCGTGCTGCTGGCCATTGCCGCCATCGCCGTCGGCATCGCCGTCGGCTACTTCATGGGCGGCTACGACCGTGGCCAGAACATCCGCTCGGCCGCGCTGACGGCGTTCCTTGTGGGCGCCCTGATCATGGCCGACAGGTTCATGCAGTCGTGGCCGGAGTACTTCAACAACTCCAAGATCCGCGGCAGGCCGATCCCGACCATCGGAGCCAGTACGCCCAACTTCGACGGCGACTTCTGGACCTCCAGCCTGGACCGCATGACGCACCTGCTGCTGCCCACCATCGCCCTGATCCTGATCTCCATCGCTTCCTACACGCGCTACTCCCGCGGCTCGATGCTGGAAATCATGAACATGGACTTCATCCGCACCGCCCGGGCCAAGGGCCTGAGCGAACGCACCGTGGTGATGCGCCACGCCTTCCGCAACGCCCTGATCCCGCTGGCGACCATCGTGGCCTTCGACATCGGTGGACTGATCGGTGGAGCGGTGATCACCGAACGGGTGTTCTCGTTCTCCGGCATGGGCTCGATGTTTGCCCAAGGCTTGTTGAGCGTTGATCCGAACCCCGTGATGGGCTTCTTCGTGGTGGTTGGCATCACGGCCCTGGTGTTCAATCTATTGGCTGATCTGGTCTACTCGGCCCTCGATCCGCGAGTGAAGGTGAAGTCATGACGACCATCGTTTCCCCCGAAACAACCCCGCACCTGCCGCCGGAACAGTCCGGCGACGCGGGTGAGCAGACCAAGGGTCTGAGCCAGGGCCAGATCATCCGCAAGCGCTTCTTCGGACATACGGGCGCCATGGTGGCGCTGGTGGTCTTCGCGCTGGTGGTCATCCTGGTCTTCAGCTCCCAGGGCATCAAGCTCTGGGGCTGGATCAACATCCCCGGCTGGTGGAAGTACAGCTACGACCAGGTCCTGCCCATTGTCAACGGCGGGGCCCCCACCATGGAGGGGGTTTTCGCCTGGGGCGACCACCCCTTCGGCCAGGACCGCGTGGGCCGCGACATGTTCGCCATGACCATGCGCGGCGCGCAGCTCTCCATTCTGGTGATGTTCACCATCGGTTTGATCGGCACGGCCATCGGCGTCGTCGTCGGCGCCCTCGCCGGCTACTTCCGCGGCTGGGTCGAGGCCGTGCTGATGCGCTTCACCGACGTCATCATCATCATTCCGGTGATCGTGCTGGCCGCCGTGCTGGGCCGTGTGGCAGGCAATGCCGGCAGCGGAACCACAGTGATCGAAGCCGACGGCACCGTTGGCATCAGCAAGAACTGGATCGACGCCATGTTCGGCTGGCTGCAGACCAACTTTGGCGTGGTGCTGCTGGGCGCGTTCCTGGGCATGGTCATCTGGACGGGCCTGGCCCGTCTGGTGCGCGGCGAGTTCCTGTCCCTGCGCGAGCGTGAGTTTGTCGATGCGGCCCGGATTGCCGGCGCTTCCAATGCCCGCATCATCTTCAAGCACATCCTGCCCAACGCGTTCGGCACCATCATCGTCAACACCACGCTGCTGATGTCCTCGGCGATCCTGCTGGAGGCCGGTCTGAGCTACCTCGGCTTCGGTGTGACGCGGCCGGACACCTCGCTGGGCCTGCTGGTCAGCGACAACCAGGAGGCCTTCACCACCCGGCCGTGGCTGTTCTGGTGGCCGGGCCTGTTCATCGTGGTGATCTGCCTGTGCATCAACTTCATCGGCGACGGTCTCCGGGATGCCTTCGACCCGCGCCAGAAGAAGTTCAATTCCAAGAAGGCCAAGCCGATCGTGAAGGCCTAGGCACCATGTCTGGGATCCACTCAGATGGTCGCCGAGGCGGCCACCGCCACGGCCAGTACGACGGCGGCACCGATCAGTGCCCAGTTGTACCGGATGGTGGCGGTGGCGGTCTCGGTCGCATCCACATTGAGCGCACCGGCCTCGGCCAGTGCCGCCCAATGCGTGCGGACCAGCTGGGCCGCGGCCCCGGAATCGGAATTCTTCAGATCACCCGGACGCATCGATCCACCGGCACCATAGCTGGTGGCCGGGAGGTCCTGGGCATCCGAGGCCTTGGCCCGGAATGCGCCCAGGGCGCCCGGCGCCGGCGCGGCCCAGGCCGCGAAGGACCCCTTGGTGGTGACAAGTGTCAATGCGTACTTGGTGTCGACCTGGATCAGCGCATCCCACGGGACGCTGATCCGGCGCACCGGATTGCGCAGCAGCACAGCGTCGGCGTCCAGACGGACCACCGGGTACCAGAACAACCAATAGCCAATGAAGGCCAGAGCCGCGGCGAACGGAAGGCCACGCCATCCGTCCACCCCGCTGGCCAGCGTGGACACCGCCGCAGCAGCGGCCAGCAGCCAGATGAACCCCGCCAGCAGCACGCTGGTGCGGGGCCGGAATTCTCCGGAAACGGGTGCTGGTTTGCCTGTGTGTGCTGTAGCCATGCCCCCATCGTTTCATCGAATCCATGCCAGTAAAGTCAACATCCCTGTTCCAGAGCTGGCATTGGGCGGAAGGAAATAACCCAAGATGAGTGAAAACGTCCCCAACGCCGAGAACACCCCCGGCGAGAACGGCACCCCTGGCACGCCGGGCACGCCGGAAAACACCACGCCGGAGAACATCGACGTCCCTCTCCTGGCGTCCTCGGACAAGCGCCCCCGTCGCAAGCCCGTGCTGAAGGTCTCGAACCTTTCGGTCGACTTCGGCGTGGACAAGCACTGGGTCCCGGCGGCCATCGGTCTGGACTACGAGGTCCACGCCGGCGAGGTGCTGGCCATCGTGGGCGAGTCCGGCTCCGGCAAGAGCGCCAGCTCCATGGCCATCCTGGGCCTGCTGCCCTCCAACAGCCGGGTCACCGGCAGCGTGGAGCTCAACGGCGAGGAGATCCTCAACGCCAGCCCGGCCAAGCTGCGCCAGATCCGCGGCAAGGACGTGGCGGTCATCTTCCAGGAGCCGATGACGGCGCTGAACCCGGTGTACACCATCGGCTTCCAGATCATGGAGACCCTGCGCCTGCACAACGCCATCTCCCCGGACGAGGCCCGCAAGCGCGCCATCAACATGCTCGAACTCGTGGAGCTGCCGGATCCGGAGAAGGCCTTCAAGTCCTACCCGCACCAGCTCTCCGGCGGCCAGCGCCAGCGCGCCATGATTGCCCAGTCACTGTCCTGCGACCCCAAGCTGCTCATCGCCGATGAGCCGACGACGGCGCTGGATGTCACGGTCCAGGCCGAAATCCTGGACCTGATGCGCAATCTGCGCAACAAGCTGGATTCGGCCATCGTGCTGATCACCCACGACATGGGCGTGGTGGCGGACCTCTCGGACCGCATTGCCGTCATGCGCAAGGGCGTCATCGTGGAGACCGGCACGGCGAACGACATCTTCAACAACCCGCAGCACTCCTACACCCAGTCGCTGCTGGCCGCCGTCCCGCACCTGGGCCAGGGCTCGGGGGAGGGCGCCGACGTCGATGTGACGGCAGCGCTGGCCGCCGTCACCCATGCCGAACTCACCAGCGTGGATCCGGCGGAGCTGGCCAAGCGCGAGGCGGAGAACAAGGCCGCGCTCACCACGGCCCTGGCCGCGGCGCGGGCCGAGAGCGTGAAGAAGCACGGCGAACCCGTGCTGGAGCTGACGGATGTCGCCATCGAATACCCCAAGCAGGGGCGCGTTCCGGCCTTCCGTGCCGTGGAGGGCGCCAACCTGTCCATCTACCCCGGCCAGGTTGTCGGCCTGGTGGGCGAGTCCGGTTCGGGCAAGACCACCGTGGGCCGCGCCGCCGTCGGGCTGCTGCCCGTCGCCGCCGGCACCCTGCACGTCGTCGGCCAGGACATCACCGCCGCCCGCCCGAAGGACCTGCGCGCGCTGCGCCAGAAGGTGGGCATGGTGTTCCAGGACCCGTCCTCCTCGCTGAATCCGCGTCTGCCGCTGGGTGAGAGCATCGGCGAGCCGATGTTCCTGGCGAAGGTGGCCAAGGGGCCGGAACTGCAGAAGCGCATCGAGCAGCTGCTGGACCAGGTGGAGCTGCCGCGCGCGTACCGCAACCGCTACCCGCACGAGCTCTCCGGTGGCCAGAAGCAGCGCGTGGGCATTGCCCGGGCCCTGTCGCTGAAGCCACAGCTGCTGGTGGCCGATGAGCCGACGTCGGCGCTGGACGTTTCGGTGCAGGCCAAGGTGTTGGACCTGCTCAAGGGGCTGCAGGAGGAGCTGAAGTTTGCCTGCCTGTTCGTCACCCACGACCTCGCCGTGGTGGACTACCTGGCCGACCGCATCGTGGTGATGCAGCGCGGCGCGATCGTGGAGCAGGGCACGCGCGACGAAATTCTGCGCAACCCGCAGGAGCCGTACACGCAGCGCCTGCTCGCAGCCGTGCCGCTGCCGGACCCGGACAAGCAGCGCGAACGCCGCGAACTGCGCGAGCAGCTCCTCGCCACCGGCACCGACTAGCGGATCTTCAGGACGCACATCTGCATCCGGGACGCGGTTTCCCGCCCAGGACACGTCCACGATTGCGTCATGAACGGGGAACTGCGTCCCACCATCGGCAGGGGCCGTCCGCTACTTCGCGGGCGGCCCCTGCCGCATTCCCAGCCCGTCCATCCGGGCGGACAGCACCGTGGCCAGGGCCTCGTGCCCGGCGGCCGTGAGGTGCACGCCGTCGGCCATCAGCGGGGCCAACGAGTAGCGGGTGAGCCAGTCCCCGGCGCTGATGAAATCCACCCCATGCTCGCGGGCGGCGGC
Source organism: Arthrobacter sp. 35W (assembly GCF_000482545.1). Classification (GTDB taxonomy): domain Bacteria; phylum Actinomycetota; class Actinomycetes; order Actinomycetales; family Micrococcaceae; genus Specibacter. The sequence goes on along the minus strand of NZ_KI519455.1, from coordinate 57,420 downwards.
GCCAAGTGCGGCGTCAACCTGGGTCCTGCGCCCGGTGCCCTTGGCCAACGTCCCCACCATGAGAAGCCGGGCCTGGGGGTAGCCGGCCTGCAACCGGCGCAGGAGCCTGTCGGCGTTCGCCCGGATCTGGCCATCAAGAACGCCGCGGGAGGCATCGTTCCCGCCGCCCTGGACCACCACCAGGGCCGGATTCCCGGCGGGCAGCACCAGGGGCCCTCGGGTGAAGGAATCGATGTAGTTTGCCGCCTTGGGCGTGCCGGCGACGAAGCCGATGCCTGGTGCGCCCAGAAAGAGAACGCGGTAGCCCTGCCGGGCCAGTGCCTGCTGCGGCCACGTGGCGGGCCCCGGGACGCCCGCGGCGCCGGCGGCCTGCGAGTCGCCAAAGAGCACTGCGGTGGAGCCCATGAGCGGATCGACGGCCCCGTGCCGCCCCGGAAGGGGGCCCGACAAGGGGCCCGGTCTGGGGCCAAGCGCGGGAAAGCTCTGCAGCGTTCCGCTCTGCAGTGCTCCGGGGGAGACGGTCTGCGGCGCAGCGGTGCGGGCGCCGGCGTCGTCCGCCACGGCGGGGCCGAACCCGGCCGCGGTGCTGAAAATGGCGGCGGTGAGAACGACGGCGGTGAGGGCGGCCGGCGCGGTGCGGCGCAGGCGTCGCGGGCGGTGGCCGGCCATGGTGTTTCCTTCGGTGCGCAGCGGTGACAGAAGCCATCCTAGTGCCGCCAGAGCGCCGCAGGCTGCGGGATCCGTCCTTTTGGGATAGGGTGTTTAGGCCATTTTTTGCCGGACGGTCTAGAATGGGGTTATCTGCCGATTTTCGCGGCCCACCATCTATTGTGAGTTTCTGCCATGGCCCCTGAGGGCTGTCAGGCCAGGACCATACTGAAACGAGTCTTTCCGCATGACTGAAACCACCGTCAACACTGCCTCGCGCAATGACCTGCGCAACGTCGCCATTGTGGCGCACGTTGACCATGGCAAGACCACCCTCGTGGACGCCATGCTCAAGCAGACCCACTCCTTTGCCGACCACGGCGTGGTTGCCGAGCGTGTGATGGACTCCGGTGACCTGGAGCGCGAAAAGGGCATCACCATTCTGGCCAAGAACACCACCGTGGCCTACAACGGACCGTCCTCCCCGGACACGGTCATGACCATCAACGTCATCGACACCCCGGGCCACGCCGACTTCGGTGGCGAGGTGGAGCGCGGTCTGTCCATGGTCGACGGCGTTGTGCTGCTGGTTGACGCTTCCGAGGGCCCGCTGCCCCAGACCCGCTTCGTGCTGCGCAAGGCGCTGGCCGCCAAGCTGCCCGTGATCCTGCTGGTCAACAAGACCGACCGCCCCGATGCACGCATCGACGAGGTTGTCGCCGAGTCCATGGACCTGCTGCTGGGCCTGGCCTCCGACATGGCCGACGAGGTTCCGGACCTGGACCTGGACGCCGTGCTGAACGTGCCCGTCGTCTACGCCTCCGGCAAGCTCGGCCGCGCCTCCCTGACGCAGCCGGACAACGGTGCCGCCCCGGACAACGAGGACCTTGAGCCGCTGTTCAAGACCATCATCGAGCACATCCCGGCCCCGACCTACAACCCGGAGGGCGTCCTCCAGGCCCACGTGACCAACCTGGATGCCTCCCCGTTCCTGGGCCGCCTGGCTCTGCTGCGCATCTTCAACGGCACCCTGCGCAAGGGCCAGACCGTTGCCTGGGCCCGCCACGACGGCACCATCAAGCCCGTCAAGATCACCGAACTGCTGGCCACCCAGGCACTGACCCGTGTCCCGGCCGAGTCCGCAGGCCCCGGCGAGATCGTCGCCGTCGCCGGCATCGAGGAGATCACCATTGGTGAGACCCTGACCGACCTCGACAACCCGCAGCCGCTGCCGCTGATCACCGTTGACGACCCGGCCATCTCCATGACCATCGGTATCAACACCTCCCCGCTGGCCGGCCGCGTCAAGGGCGCCAAGGTCACCGCACGCCAGGTGAAGGACCGTCTGGACAAGGAACTGATCGGTAACGTCTCCATCAAGGTTCTGCCGACCGAGCGTCCCGACGCTTGGGAGGTCCAGGGCCGTGGCGAGCTGGCCCTGGCCATCCTCGTTGAGCAGATGCGCCGCGAAGGCTTCGAGCTGACCGTGGGCAAGCCCCAGGTTGTGACCAAGACCATCAACGGCAAGACCCACGAGCCGATGGAGCACATGACCATCGACGTACCCGAGGAATACCTCGGCGCCGTGACGCAGCTGATGGCCGCCCGCAAGGGCCGCATGACCAACATGGCCAACCACGGCACCGGCTGGTGCCGCATGGAGTTCATCGTTCCGGCCCGTGGCCTGATCGGTTTCCGCACCCGCTTCCTGACCGACACCCGCGGTGCCGGCATCGCGGCCTCCATCGCCGAGGGCTACGAGCCGTGGGCCGGCCCGATCGAGTACCGCACCAACGGTTCGATGATCGCCGACCGCGCCGGTGTTGTGACGCCGTTCGCCATGATCAACCTGCAGGAGCGTGGCTCCTTCTTCGTCCAGCCGACCTCCGAGGTCTACGAGGGCATGATTGTTGGCGAGAACTCCCGCGCCGATGACATGGACGTGAACATCACCAAGGAAAAGAAGCTCACCAACATGCGTGCCGCTTCCTCGGACACCTTCGAGAACCTGACGCCGCCGCGCGTGCTGACCCTGGAAGAGTCCCTCGAATTCGCCCGTGAGGACGAGTGCGTGGAGGTCACCCCGGAGTCCATCCGCATCCGCAAGCTCATCCTGGACGCTTCCGAGCGCGCCAAGTCCAACCGCGCCCGCGCCAAGGCCTAGTCCTTAACCGGCCGCCTGCGGCCGGCGCATGGTGTTCCGCCCCTTGTCACTGGCACTCCCGCCGACCTGACAAGATGGAACCATGACGCATCAGCAACCCGCCCCCAGCAACCCTTGGGGCGGGTTGCTGCCGTTAACGCGCCCCCTGCCGTCCATGCCCGGGGCCGATGCGCCCCGGCTGCTCTTCATCCACGCACATCCGGATGACGAAACTCTTGTCACAGGGGCCACGATGGCCCGCTACGCCTCCCTCGGAGCGCGGGTGTCGCTGCTGACCTGCACCCGCGGCGAACTGGGCGAGGTCATTCCGCCCCAGCTGCACCACCTGGAAGTGGGCCGCGGAGCCGCCGACGGCGGTGCCGGCCTCGCCGTCGAACGTGAACATGAACTGGCCGGCGCGTTGGCCGCGCTGGGGGTGGCGGACCACCACTGGCTGGGCTCCGGAGCCGCCACGAGCGGGCCTGACACCCTCTACCGGGACTCCGGGATGAAATGGGGCCCGGACGGCCGCGCGGTGGCAGCGGACACGCTGTTGCCGGGATCGCTTTCCCGCGCGCCGCTGGACGAGGTGGCCGGCCACGCGGCGGCCCTGGTCCGCGCACTGCAGCCCGACGTCGTCGTCACCTACGCCGCGGACGGCGGCTATGGGCATCCGGACCACGTCCGCACCCACGACCTTGCCCTGCGGGCCATCGAACTGGCCGCGCAGGAGCCCGGCGGCAGGCTGCCCGCGTGGCAGGTGCCGCAGGTCTTCACCATCGTCAGCGATCGCCCCGAGCGCCCCCTGGACCCCGCGGCCGAGCGCATTGTGGTGGACGGCGACCTGGCCGCCAAGACGGCGGCCATGCGCGCACACCGCACCCAGATCACCGTTGAGGGGGAGCGCTACGCCCTCTCCGACGGCGTGTGGAAGGGCATCAGCCCCCGGGAGGAGTTCCAGGCTCTGGTGCGCGATTCGCTGGCGGAGGAGCCGGCCCATCCGGCCCCGCTGCCCACCGCTGCGGCCGCTGTGGCCGCCGGTGTCGGTGCGGGGCTCGGCGCGGGGCTGCTGGGCACCGCTCTGCACGGGCAGGCGATCTATGCGGCAACCTCCGTGGTGCCGCTCGGTGCTGCCGCGGCGCTGGTGCTGCTGACCGCTCTGGCGGTGCTGACCGGGCTCTGGGCCCGGCGCAGCTGGGTGGCTCTGCTGACGGGCGGCGTAGCGTACGCCGTCGCCGGCATCCTCTCGATTCCCCGCGGGGGTTTTGGCCTGATCGTGACCAATCTGCAGGGCAACGTCTGGCTGATCGGGATCGCGCTGGCCACGCCCGTCGCGGCCCTCATCGCCCGCGCCGTGCTGCGCCGCAGCGCCCGCTGACCCGAACCGTCCGCATCCGTGCATTCAGCGGGGTGTGGGAGCGCTCCGGTCGGGGTGGTGGACAAAGAAGATCGACGTCGGCTCGCCGTCGGGATCGGCCGGCATGCCGGCGTATTCCTGCAGCAGGGCCCGAAAGCGGGAGCGCATCTGCTCCTGGTGGTCCTTGTTGAGTTTCAGCCCCAGCCGGGAGATCTCCAGCTCGTCCGATTCCAGGCCCTGGATCTCCTGCAGGAAGGTTTCCACCAGCACCGGGCCAAGGTCCGGAACCTCCGTGTTCCACGAGAGCCGTGTGGCCAGGTAGGGGATTTCGCGGGCGCCGCGCCTACCTATACGGGGTTCCTGGGCCGCCAGGAAGCCCGTGGCCAGCAGCGTGCGCACATGGTGCAGCGTGGTGGCCGGGTTCAATGCCAGTGCATCGGCGAGCTCCTTGTTGGTTCTGCCCTGGTGCAGGCACAGCCGCAGAATCCGCAGCCGCAGCGGGGAGCTGAGCGCCCGGGCCCTGGCCTGTGAGTCGTCCATGGCCCCAGTCTAGGACGTTCGACGGCGGCGTCTGGTGTGTTTCGGCACGGCCCTGGCTCGGGCCCTGGCGCATCCCGGTTGAAGTGATTGACAAATCCCAATGGCAGGCGAAGACTGGCCGGATGAGCACGACCACCGCCGAACGCTCCCTGCTGCGGGATGGCAACTTTGCCACCTTTTGGACGGGCCAGACCATCTCCGCCCTGGGCGCCCAGCTGGGACTGCTGGCCTTCCCGGTGCTGGCCGTTTCGCTGCTGGGCGCCACCGAGATGGAGGTGGGAGCCCTGAACGCGGCGTCCACCGCGGCCTTCCTGGTGGTGGGGCTGCCGGCCGGCGCCTGGGTGGACCGCTGGCTCAAGCGGCGCGTAATGATCGCCGCCGACCTGGTGCGCATGGCGGCGATGGCCGCCGTGCCGCTGCTGTGGTGGCTGGGCGTGCTGGCGATGTGGCAGCTCTACGTCGTGGCGGCCGTGGTGGGTGTGGCGACGGTCTTCTTCGACGTCTCCTACCAGAGCATCGTCCCCCTGCTGGTCCGCACTTCCAAGGTGGCGGAGGCCAATGCGAAGCTCGAGGGCACCGCGCAGGTGTCAAGGGTCGGTGGACCGGCGCTGGGCGGCGGCCTGCTGACCATCATGGGTGCGCCGCTGCTGTTCCTGGGTGAGGGCCTGGGCTACCTCCTGAGCGCCGTCTTCCTGTGGCGCACCCGTGTGGCAGAGGTGCCCCAGCCGGTGGCGGACCGGAGGCCGCTCGCGGCGGAGATCAAGGAGGGACTCGCCTTTGTGGTGAAGCATCCGCTGATCAGCCGCATAGTGCTCTGCACGGCGGGCTTCAACGCCTTCTCCACCATCACTTTCACCCTCCTGCCCATTCTGGTGCTGCGGGAGCTCGGCCTGGGGGCGGGCGGCCTGGGACTGGTGCTTTCGGTGGGTGCTGCCGGCGGCCTGCTGGGCGCCCTGGCCGCACCCTGGCTGGGCCGGGTCGTGGGGGAGGGGACGCTGATTCCGCTCTCGGCACTGGCCGGTGCCGTGCCGCTGGTCCTGGTGCCGGCCACACTGCTGGCCGGATCCCACGGGCTGGCCCTGGTGATGCTGGTGGTGGCGGAGTTCCTGGCCAGCTTCGCGACGCTGGTCTACAACATCATGCAGGTCACCATGCGCCAGCGCGTCTGCCCGCCCCGGCTGCTGGGGCGGATGAATGCCTCGATCCGCTTTGCTGTGTTCGGCGTGATGCCGCTGGCCGCCCTGCTGGCGGGGCTGCTGGGCCAGTCGCTGGGGCTCGCTGGTGCCCTGTGGGTTGCGGCGGCCGGCGGGCTGCTGCCGCCGCTCGCGGTGTTCTTCTCCCCGCTGCTGGGGATGAAGCGGCTGCCGGACTCGGTGGACCCGGCCCACCTCTAGCGTCGCGGGCGCGGGGCCGGCGGCGGGGGGACTTCCTTGGCCAGCAGCACATCGGATAGGGCGACGACGGCGTCCCCGCGCCGGGTGCGCACGGTGGCCGAGCCGGCGTCGAGCGCCACGAGTTCGCCCAGCGCATCGGTGGCGCCGTCGCCGTGCACATAGCGGATCACCACACGGGTGCCCAGCGGGAAGGATCGGATTCTGTCCACGGCGTCGTTCACCTGTTCATAGTAGGTCTTCTATGTTCGTGGCCCCGGCGCCGGTGGGGGATAATGGTCACAAGCCCAGCCCCGTTGTGGCATGTTTGACGGGGCACTGAATATGTAGCAGAGAGGTCGGGACGTGACGTATGTAATCGCGCAGCCGTGCGTGGATGTCAAGGACAAGGCATGTATTGAAGAATGCCCCGTCGACTGTATCTACGAAGGTGAGCGCTCCCTCTACATCCACCCCGACGAATGTGTCGACTGTGGCGCCTGCGAGCCCGTCTGCCCCGTGGAGGCCATCTACTACGAGGATGACACCCCGGACGAGTGGGCCGAGTACTACAAGGCCAATGTTGAGTTCTTCGATGACCTCGGGTCCCCGGGCGGTGCCGCCAAGATCGGCAACACGCACCGCGACCACGCCTTCATTGCCGCTCTGCCGCCCCAGAACCAGGACTAGTACGCCCTCATGACTGCCGGAACCACCGCGGGCTTTGGCCTGCAGCTGCCCGAGTACCCGTGGGATGCCATGGCACCCTACCTGGCCACCGCCGCACAGCACCCCAACGGCGTTGTGAACCTTTCCATCGGCACCCCGGTGGACCCGACGCCGGAGCTCATCAAGGCCGCACTGGTGGCCGCCGCCGACGCGCCGGGCTATCCGACCACGCACGGGACCCCGGCGCTGCGCCAGGCGATCGTGGACTGGTTTGCCCGCCGCCGCGGGGTATCCGGGCTGGACCCGGCGGACGTCATGCCGACGGTTGGCTCCAAGGAGATGGTGGCCTGGCTGCCCATGCTGCTGGGACTGGGCGCCGGCGACGTCGTCGTCCGCCCCACCGTGGCGTACCCGACGTATGACATTGGCGCGCTCCTGGTGGGCGCCACGGCGGTTGCCGCGGATTCCCTGGACGAGCTCGACGACGCCACCCGTGCGCGCGTGCGCCTCGTCTGGGTCAACTCGCCCGGCAACCCGACAGGCATCGTCCGCGGCGCCGACTCGCTGAAGACCCTGGTGGAGCAGGCACGCGCCGTGGGCGCCGTCGTCGCCTCCGACGAGTGCTACGCCGAGCTGGGCTGGGGCGAATGGGATTCGGAACGCGGCGGCACCGCCGTGCCGAGCATCCTGGCCCCGGAGGTCTCCGGTGGATCCACCGAGAACCTGCTGGCCGTCTACTCGATGAGCAAGCAGTCCAATGTTGCCGGCTACCGCGCAGCCTTTGTTGCCGGGGATTCGGCCATCATGGCCAACCTCGTCAACAGCCGCAAGCACGCCGGCATGATCGTGCCCTTCCCGGTGCAGGAGGCCATGCGCGTGGCACTGGGTGATGATGCCCACGTTTCGGCGCAGAAGGCGCTCTACCGCGCACGCCGCGACAGGCTTGTTCCGGCCCTGGAGGCCTTCGGTCTTCAGATCCAGCACTCCGAAGCTGGGCTCTACCTGTGGTGCACCGCCGGCGAGGACACCTGGACCACCATCGGCCGTTTGGCGGATCTGGGCATTGTTGCGGGCCCTGGCGTCTTCTACGGGGAGGCCGGCAATGGCTTCATCCGGGTGGCGCTGACCGGCACCGATGAGCGCATTGACGCGGCCGTGGGGCGCCTGCTGGCCGCCGCGGCCGGCCGCTGATCCGGGCCTAACGCGGCGGCGCCATTGCGCCATCAGGCCCGTGCCGGCCCGACTCCGGGCGGCACGGATTAGTGCAGAAGGCGTGCGGGGCGGTATTTTCTAAGTAGAAGTCTATGCACGCTGCTGTGCCTTGCTGCTTAGGAGCCCTGGCTCTTAACCAAGCCCAGCGCCCTGTTGCGCGGCTTGGACCGCGCAGTGATGGTGCATAGAGCTAAATACAGGCTCTGCCAACGGGCAGGGCTACCTCATGAAGGGGACTCCATGACTGAATCGACGAGCGCCACCCTGCGCTACGACGGCGGAGAGCTGAACCTGCCGCGCATCAAGGCCGTAGAAGGCAATGACGGCTACGACGTTTCCAAGCTGCTCAAGGACACCGGTGCGGTCACCTTTGACCCCGGCTTCGTGAACACCGCAGCCACCACCTCGGCCATCACCTACATCGATGGCGACGCGGGCATCCTGCGCTACCGCGGATACCCCATCGAGGAACTGGCGGAACACTCCAGCTTCCTGGAGGTTTCCTACCTGCTCATCTACGGCAACCTGCCCACCCCGGCAGAGCTGGCCGCCTTTGACCAGCGCATCCGCCGCCACACGCTGCTGCACGAGGATCTGAAGAGCTTCTTCGGCGGCTTCCCGCGCGACGCACACCCGATGCCGGTGCTCTCCTCGGCCGTCTCCGCGCTGTCCACGTTCTACCAGGACTCACTGGACCCGTTCGATGACGAGCAGGTGGAAATGGCCACCATCCGTCTGATGGCCAAGCTGCCGGTCATCGCCGCCTACGCGCACAAGAAGTCCATCGGCCAGCCGATGCTGTACCCGGACAACTCCATGAACCTGGTGGAGAACTTCCTGCGCCTGAGCTTCGGCCTGCCGGCCGAGCCCTACGAGATGGACCCGGTGGTGGTCAAGGCACTTGACCTGCTGCTGATCCTGCACGCGGACCACGAGCAGAACTGCTCCACCTCCACCGTGCGCCTGGTGGGAAGCGCCAACGCCAATATGTTTGCCTCGGTTTCGGCCGGCATCAACGCCCTCTTCGGCCCGCTGCACGGTGGCGCCAACGAGGCCGTGCTGAACATGCTCCGCCAGATCCGCGACAGCGGCGAGCCGGTGGAGAAGTTCGTTGAGCGCGTGAAGAACAAGGAAGCCGGCGTGAAGCTCATGGGCTTTGGGCACCGCGTCTACAAGAACTACGATCCGCGCGCCAAGATCGTCAAGGCCACGGCCCACGAGATCCTGGAGAAGCTGGGCGGCAACGATGAGCTGCTGGCCATCGCCATGCGACTGGAAGAGGTGGCCCTGACGGATGAGTACTTCATCTCCCGCCGCCTGTACCCGAACGTGGACTTCTACACCGGCCTGATCTACAAGGCCATGGGCTTCCCGGAGAAGATGTTCACCGTGCTGTTCGCCATCGGCCGCCTGCCGGGCTGGATTGCCCAGTGGCGCGAAATGATGAAGGACCCGCAGACCAAGATCGGCCGCCCGCGCCAGCTGTACACGGGTGAGCCGGAGCGCATGTACCCCTCGCGCTAAGAGCGCGTTGGTACAACCGGAAAAGCAGCGGCGGCCGGCCTCCCTTTCGGGAGGCCGGCCGCCGTCGTTTGTGCTGTGGGCCTATCCCACGACTTGCGACGCCGAACCCCGTTGGCGACGCGTCTATGACTGCGTCCTCAACGGGGTTCGGCGTCATGTTTGAAACCAGAGAACATCGGACGGCCGGCCCAGCGGGCCGGGGCCTATTCGGCGGGGGCGTAGCCTGCCGGGTTGTTCTTCTGCCAGCGCCAGTGGTCCTCGCACATCTCGTCGAGGGTCTTGGTGGTGGACCAGCCCAGGTCCGCCAGCGCGGAGGAAGGGTCGGCCCAGAAGGCCGGCAGGTCCCCGGCGCGGCGTGCAGCCACCTCGTAGGGCAGCGGGTGCCCCACGGCGCGCTCAAAGGCGTGCAGAACGTCGAAGACGCTGGAGCCGATGCCGGAGCCGAGGTTCCAGCGGAAGACGCCCTCGCGCTTGGCCACGTGGTCAACGGCCGCAACGTGCCCCTCGGAGAGGTCCATGACGTGGATGTAGTCGCGCAGCGCCGTGCCATCGGGGGTGTCGTAGTCCCCGCCAAAAACCATCAGCTTCTCGCGGCGGCCCACTGCCACCTGGGCGATGAACGGCACCAGGTTGTTCGGAATGCCCATCGGGTCCTCGCCGATGCGGCCCGACGGGTGCGCACCCACCGGGTTGAAGTAGCGCAGCAGGGCGATGTGCCAGCGGCTGTCGGCGGCGCCAACATCGGAGAGGATGTCCTCAATCTGCTCCTTGGTGCGGCCATAGGGGTTGTTGGCCCCGATGTCCATCTTCTCGATGTAGGGCGTCGGGTTCCTGTCGCCGTACACGGTGGCGGAGGAGCTGAAGACCAGGGTGCGCACGCCGCGGGCGTCCATCACGCGCAGCAGGTTGATGGTTCCCGTGACGTTGTTGTGGTAGTACCGCAGCGGCTGGTGGACGGACTCGCCCACGGCTTTCAGCCCGGCAAAGTGGATGACGGCGTCGATCCCGCCGTCGGCCTCATAGGCGCCAAAGACGCCGTCGACGGCGGGCTCGTCCAGCAGGTCGACGTGGTGGAAGGACACCGGCTTGCCCGTCAGCTCGCGGACCCGGACCAGGGATTCCTGGGATGAATTGACCAGGTTGTCCAGCACCACCACCTGGTGGCCGGCCTCAAGCAGGCAAAGAACGGTGTGCGATCCGATGTACCCGGTTCCTCCGGTGACCAAAACTCTCATGCCTCCAGCCTAATCGGTGCGCGCCCAGCGCCGCGGCGCCGCCCGCCTGATGGACGGTGGCGCCGGCCGCAGGATCGGCTGCTGTGGCAGCAGCGCGAACGACGGCGGTGCGTGCGGTGGTTCCACGGATTGGTGCGCGCCCATGCTAAGAAGGAACAATGCCCAAGATTGTTGATGCCGACGCACGCCGCGAAGACGTGGCCGATGCCCTCTTCCGTGTGGTCCGCCGCGACGGGTTCGCCGCCGTCTCGCTGCGCACCGTGGCCAGGGAGGCGGAGCTGGCCCTGGGGTCCGTGCGCCACTACTTTGGCAGCCAATCGGAGCTGATGGACTACTCCTTCCGCCTTGTCGCAGCGCGCATCCACGCCCGCGTGGAGGAATTGCTGGCGCCGCTGGAGGATGCAGAGCACACGGACCTGGAATCCCTGCTGGATGGCTGCGTCGACGTCCTGGCGCAGCTGCTGCCGCTGGATGAGGTGCGACAGGAGGAGGCCACTGTGCTGCTCTCCTTTGCCCTGGCCGCCCGCACCGCCCCCTTGCTGCACTCCGCCGGCCAGGACAGCTACCGGGGCACTGCGGCAGCGGTGGGGCGCATCATCCTGCTGCTGCTGGACTCCGGAGCGGCGGCGCCGGAGCTGGTCCCGCTGCTGGAGGCCGAGCGGTTGATGGCAGTGGTGGATGGCCTGGGCCTGCACATGCTGGTGCAGCCCGAGTGGGCCGGCGGCGAGCAGGCGCTGGCCACGCTGCGCACGCATTTGTCCTCACTCATGGACACCGCAGCGGAGTAAACTCTTAACTGGTGGCTGGTGGCCGATCACCAGCCGTGGAGGCAGCATCATGCATCACACCGGTGGCCCGGGCTGGCGAATCACCATGGATACTTCGGGCCCCATGCTTTTGGCACTCTACATTCGCGATGTGACAGGGCTGGCCGGTGCAGGCAATCCGGCGCTGTGCCATGTCGCCCCCGCCATCCGACCGGCGGACCACCACCAGTTGACGGCCCATGTCGGCGGCACAGACGCCCTGCGCAGCCAATGGGAAAAATGGTGGGGCACCCTGGTGGACAACCGCACCGGCCGGCAGCCTGAACTGGCACCGCCGTCGTTCCCGGCCTTCGCCCCCATGCCGGCCCTCCAGCGCGTGCTGCAGGCCCACTTCGGCTCGGCCCTGACCTGGGCGCGCGAGCAGCAGAGCCAGTACTCGCTGCTGTCCGCCCGGCGGGAGAATCTGGGCTCGCCGAAGATCCTCGCCGAGCTCGTGCAGAACCGGGAGATGGAGCTGGGCCGCAACGCAAGGGATTTCACGCTTTCGATCGTCGAAATGCCGCTGTGCGAGCCACGGGCCTGGTTTGTCGAACCCAACAGGCTGATCATGAGCCAGCACCTGCTTGACGACGAGCCCGTGTTCCTGAGCTTTGTCCAGCCCGTGGTGGAACTGCTGGTCTAGCCGCCACTGGACCCACGGCCAGGCCGCTGCCCGGTCCAGGGCTGGACCTAGGGCTGGGCCACGGTGATGACGACGGGGCCCGGCTCCGCACCGGTGGAGTGCCAGCCCGCATTGCGGCTGCCATCGTTGTTGCCGCGCACCCAGCGCTGCCCGGCAAAGGAAACCTCCGTGATGGCCAGCGACTGCGCGTTGGCCACCGCCCATTGGGCGTAGCTCCACCCCGCCGTTTCGGAGGCAGCCACGGAGAGCAAGGCGCCGTCGATCTGCGACGGCACGGAGCCGTAGGCGGCATCCAGGGCATCGGCGACGGCTGCCGGGCTCCCGGTGCCGTCGGGTGCCGTGAGGGTGCAGCTCAGCGCCGCGGGGGAGTGGCCGGTGAGTGCCGAGGCGAAGGCCTTGCCCGTAGGCTCCCGCTGCGCGTAGGCATCCGGGTAGGCCGAGCGCTGGACGATCTGCGCCGCCTCGGTGATCGGCATGTCCTCGTAGCCGGGCACGGTGGCCAGCACGTCGAAGAAGGCGTTGGTCGAGTGGAACCGGTCCAGAATCTGCTCCTCGGTGCCCCAGCCCTGGGAGGGACGCTGCTGGAACAGGCCCAGCGAATCCAGGTCGCCGTGCGTAATATTGCGCAGCTTGGACTCCTGGATGGCCGTGGCCAGCCCAATCGAGGCGGCCCGGGCGGGCATGCCGCGGCGCACGGAGACGGCCGTGATGAGCGCGGCGTTCTCCGTCTGGTCCAGCGCCAGGGAGTACTCGGTGCCGTCGGCAGCGGCCCGGCAGCCCTGGGCCAGGGGTGCGGCGAAGGGCTTGAAGAAGCTGACGGCCCAGATGCCGCCAGCCACTATCAAGCCCAGCACCCCGGCCAGGACCAGCAGCCACAGCAGCAGCGCCCGCCAGCGGCGTCCGCTGCCCATGTGGTGCCCTGCCCTAGTTGGCGTGCAGGGCGGCGTTCAGCGCCACGGTCTGGCCCTTGCGCGGCAGAACCTCAACCTCGCCCGTGCTGGAGTTGCGGCGGAAGAGCAGGTTGGCGACGCCGGAGAGCTCGGAGGCCTTGACGATCACCGAGGTGTCCTCGCCGTTCTCGTCCTTCGGGCCGTGGACGCGCACGCGGGTGCCGGCCGTGACGTACAGGCCGGCCTCGACGACGGAGTCGTCGCCGATGCTGATGCCGACGCCGGAGTTGGCGCCCAGCAGCACGCGCTCGCCCAGGGTGATCTTTTCCTTGCCGCCGCCGGAGAGGGTGCCCATGATGGAGGCGCCGCCGCCGACGTCGGTGCCGTCGCCGGCCACCACACCGGCGGAGATGCGGCCCTCAACCATGGAGGCGCCCAGAGTGCCGGCGTTGAAGTTGACGAAGCCCTCGTGCATCACGGTGGTGCCCTCGGCCAGATGGGCGCCCAGGCGGACGCGGTCCGCGTCGGCAATACGGACGCCGGCGGGGACCACGTAGTCCACCATGCGCGGGAACTTGTCCACGCCGTAGACCGTGACGGCGCCGCGGCGGCGCAGCTTGGCACGGGTCAGTTCGAAGCCCTCGACGGCGGCCGGGCCGAAGTTGGTCCAGACGACGTTCGGCAGCTTGCCGAAGATGCCATCGAGGTTGATCGAGTTGGGGGCGGCCAGACGGTGCGAGAGCAGGTGCAGGCGCAGGTAGGCATCGGCGGTGTCTTCGGGGGCGGCGTCCAGATCGATCTGGGCGAAGACCACGGCGGTGGTGGTGCCGCGGTCGGCGTCGGCGCCGGCCTCGGCCAGGGCGGTGAGCTCGGCATCGGCGGCGGGCGCGGCGCCCAGGGTGTCGACGGCGGTGCCCAGCGCCGGAGCGGGGAACCACACATCCAGAATGGAACCGTCGGCGGTGACGGTGGCGAGGCCGAAGCCGTGGGCTGTGCGGGTTGTGGAAGCAGTCTCAGTCATGCCCCCAGTCTATCGAGAGGCGGCACGCCGGAAGAAAGCGGTCCAGAGCGCGGCTAGGTGGTGGTGAAGGTGATGTTGTGCCAGCCCGTGGATCCATCGGGCTGCGGCGGGGCCTGCTGCTCGATTTGCAGCTGGCCCTTCGCATCCACGGCCCGGACCCGCACATTGTGCGAACCCGCGGCCACGCTGTCGAAGGAGTGGGACCATTGGCGCCACGTGTCCACCGTGGCTTCGGCCGCCAGGGTGGCCTCCTGCCAGGGGCCGCCGTCGAGCTGGACCTGTACGGCGGAGATGCCCACGGTCTGGGCCCAGGCGGTGCCGCCCACGGCCACGGTGCCGGCGGGCACCCGGGCCAGCGCGCGGGGCACCTCGACCCGGGAGGCGGTCTTGATCGGTCCGTGCGAGGACCAGCCCCGCGAGGTCCAATAGCCCTCCTTCTGGGCAAAGGTAGTGACCTCCAGATCGACCACCCATTTGGTGGCCGAGACGTAGCCGTAGAGTCCGGGGACCACCATGCGCACCGGGAAGCCATGCTCCAGCGGCAGCGGCTCGCCGTTCATGCCCACCGCAAGGATGGCGTCGCGGCCGTCCTGCAGGATGGGCAGCGGGGTGGAGGCGCTGAAGCCGTCGATGCTGGTGGAGAGCACCATGTCCGCCCCGGGGAGCGGTTTGGCCCGGGCCAGCACTTCCCGCAGCGGGTAGCCCAGCCACTTGGCATTGCCGGCCAGATTGCCGCCCACCACATTGGACACGCACGTCAGTGTCACATGCGTCTCGATGAGTTGTGAGTCCAGCAGATCCTGGAAGGAAAGGTAGAACTCCTTCTCGACCATGCCGTGCACGTGCAGCTTCCATTGGGAGGGGTCGACGTCGGGGACGATCAGGGCCGTGTCGATCCGGTAGAAGTCGGCATTGGGGGTGACGAAGGGCCCCACGCCGTCCACTGGCGCCTGGACGCCGGCCGGCAGCGGGGGAGCGGGCTTTGCGGCGGCGGGCAGCTTGAGGGCCTCGCGCACCTTTTCGGCGGCACCGCGGATGCCGCTCAATGCCTTGCCTCCAACGCCCAGCACGACGGCGGTCGCTGCCAGCACGGCCGCCGTGGCGAAGAAGGCGCGCCGCCCCGGTGCCGTGGTGGATGCCACCGGCGGAGCTGCCGGCCGGCGGTTGGCGGAGTCGGCAAACTCAGGCACCGGCGCCGGAATCGGGGAGGGAAGCCCAAGAGCGTTTGGCTTCGGGGCCTTGGACACCAGATTGCGCAGCGCGGCCAGGCCCGCCGCTGTGCCCAGCAGGGTGGGCAGTATGTCGGTGGCTGCGGCGCCGGCCCGGGTGGCCACGCAGACGGCCATGAGCACGGCCAGCGCCAGCACCAGTGTGGCGCCGAGGTTGAAGCGGCGCACTGCCAGGACGCCGGCCAGAGCCGCGCCCACGGTGGCCACTACGGCCATCGAGATGAACAGGACCAGTTTGTCCGCCGTGCCAAAGGTGGCCACGGCAAAGTCCTTCAGCCACGGCGGAGTGAAGTCGATGAACGTCGAACCCACCGCCACCAGTGGGGAGGACCGGGGGCCGATGAATGCCGCCAGCAGTTCGGCGACGCCAAACAGGATGGCAGCAGCGACAACACCGGCCACGGCACCGGGCGCCAACGCTGCCAGCCGGCCTGGGCGGCCGATGCTGGTTTTCCCTGTGGTGCCCATGATGTGCCCTCCTCCCGCACCTTCCGGTGCCGGGAAACGTCAGCGCCCGAAACTACCGGGCAGGAAACCCGTTACAACTGTTGCAACAGGATTGGATCGGTGGTGGGTTGCACGGAACCTCCGCTGGGTTCGACGGTGATGCCGATGTGGCTGGCACCGTCGAGGCCGCCGTCGAGCAGCTGCAGGCTCGGCCCGGCCGCCACAGTGGGGCCCATGAGCCCGGCCGGGATGGCCTTGCCGTCGGCAATGAACCACAGCTCGTAGACCTTGTCGGCGGGCAGCGATGGCATGTTGGCCACCATCACGGCGGCCTTGTCTGCCGCGGCCGATGCGGCCACCATGACGGTGGCGCCGTTGCCCAGGCGCTGGGTGGCAACCTTGGCGTCCTCGGAGCCCAGGATGGTCAGGAATTGGTTCTGCTTGGCCTGGGCGGCGGCAAGCTGCTGTTCCAGCCCGTCCTGCCCGCTGCGGCCGTTGCTCTGGCCCAGGGCCCAGCCGGTCACACCGGCTGCGGCGATGGCCACGACCGCCGCCGCTGCCGCGAGCCCCTGAAGGACGCTGCGGCGCATGGTGATCGTGCGTGGCTTTGCGGCGCGGTGGCCTCGTGCGGCGGATGCCGCTGGTGCAGCATCGGTGGCCACCTGGGCGGCAGGGAGCTGGCGGGTGTTGCGGATGGCCGCCATCACCGAGGATTTCAGTTCCGGCGGAGGTGTCTGTTCAGGGACGCCGTAGGCCAGCAGCGCGGCGGTCTCGCTGAGTTCGCGGACCTCGGAGCGGATGTCCTCATCGGTCCGGGCCAGCCGCTCGAACGCGGCCCGCTCCAGATCGTTGAGGGCGTTCAGGGCGTAGGCGCCGGTCAAAAGATGCAATTGTTCTTCCATCACGCCACCCCTAACCTGTCCCTAAGTCTGATCATTCCATCGCGTATTCGTGTCTTGACGGTCCCCACCGGGACCTTCAGCAGCTCCGCCACCTCCTGGTGCGTATAGCCACCGTAGTAGGCCAACCTGATGGCTTCCTGCTGGACCTGGGTCAATGATTCCAAGGCTTTGTTGACCCGTTCGGATTCCAGCAGCGCTTCAACGGTGTCCTCGACGTCGTCGTAGCTTTCCTGGAATTCCTTGATGCCCTGGCGCAGATCCCGGTCCGTGCTGGCCTGGCTGGCCCGGACCCTGTCGACAGCCCGCCGATGGGCTATCACCAGGATCCAGGAGACTGCCTTCCCCCGGTCCGCATCGAACCGTGCGGCCTGCTGCCACACGTCCACGAAGATCTCCTGCGCCACCTCTTGGCTTTGCGCTGGATCTCGGACGATCCGCCGCACCAAGCCAAAAACCCGTGGCGCCATCGCGTCGTAGAGTGCTTCGAAGGCCGCCTCGTCGCCGAGGGCGACGAGGCGGATCAGGTCTTCATGGGTCGGCGGGGCCGTGGGCTCCGCGGACCGCAACCACGGTATCCGCATGGACCCTAGACTCTCACGTTCCCCCGGCACCCGGTTCTCCTTCGATCACTGTTTCTGCTGGCGGCCTGCTGTTGTCGCGGTTTTGGCTACTTGGCCGGGGGCATCAGGACGGTGTCCACCAGGTAGACGGTGGCGTTGGCTGTCTGGACGCCGCCGCAGATCACCTTGGCGTCGTTGACCATCAGGTTGTCGCCGCTGCCCGTCACGTTCACGGAGCCACCCTCGGCGGTGGCGTGCATGCCTGCGACCTCACTGGGGGAGAGGCGTCCGGGGACCACGTGGTAGGTCAGGATCGAGCTCAACGTCTTGGAGTCGGTCTTCAGGCCCTCGATGGTGGCGGCCGGGATCTTGGCGAAGGCATCGTCGACGGGGGCAAAGACGGTGAACTGGCCCGAGTTGAGCGTGTCCACCAGGTTCACGTCCGGGTTGAGCTTGCCGGAGACCGCAGCGGTGAGTGTGGTCAGCAGCGGGTTGTTGGAGGCGGCGGTGGCCACCGGGTCCTGGGCCATGCCGGCCACGGATCCCGCACCACTGGGAACTGCTGCGGCGTAGGCGGCGCAGCCGGCGCCCACCAGCTCGGAGGCCGGGTTCATGGCGGCCGACGTCGTCGGTGCCGCCATGGAGGTGGTCGGCGCCGCAGCGGCGGTGGTGGTCGTGGTGGTGGAGCCCGAACCGCTGCAGGCGCTCAGCGCAAAGGCTGCAACGGCGATGACGCCCAGGGCGGCGGTCTTCTTGTTGGTGAGACGAAGCATGGCGTTCTCCTTCAAAGTCGGCGGAGGCTTCCGCCGGGTGTCCCGGCTACTGTCGTGCTGGGCTGTCGGGGAGTACTTCGGAACAGAGCGGCATCTTGGATTGGACCCGGTTGGGATTGCTTTTCCCGCCGCCGGTAAACTGGCCCGGTGACCTACGACGACGCCTCCGCCACCCCGTCCACCCCTGCCGATCCGGGCGCGCCCCCGGCCCTGGACCTGCTCCAGGACGTCGCGGCGCTGACCGCAGCCCTGATGGACATTGAGAGCGTCTCCGGCAACGAGGGGCCGATCGCCGACGCCGTCGAGGCCGCGCTGCGCCCGCTGGCCCACTTGGAGATCCTGCGTAACGGCGACGCCATCATGGCCCGCACCACGCTGGGCCGCGCCGAGCGCGTTATCCTGGCCGGCCACCTGGACACCGTCCCGCTGCCCACCACACCGGGCTCGCGCGGCACGGTGCCCAGCAGCTGGGAGGGGGAGGTGCTGTATGGCCGCGGCGCCACGGACATGAAGGGCGGCGTCGCCGTCCAGCTGGCGCTCGCCGCCACCCTGGTAGAGCCCACGAAAGACATCACCTTCGTCTTCTACGACCACGAGGAGGTCGAGGCCAGCAAGAGCGGTCTGGGCCGGCTGGTGCGCGACCACGCCGATTGGCTGGGCGCGGACTTCGGCATCCTGCTGGAGCCGACGGACGGGACGGTGGAGGGCGGCTGCAACGGCACCATCCGCTTCCACGCCACAACCCACGGCAAGGCAGCGCACTCGGCCCGCGCCTGGATGGGCGAGAACGCCATCCACGCCGCAGCCCCCATCCTGAACCGGCTGGCCGCCTACGAGCCCGCCACCGTCACGGTGGACGGCCTGGACTACCGTGAATCCCTGAACGCGGTGAAGATCCACGGCGGCACCGCCGGCAATGTCATCCCCGATGCCTGCGTGGTGGAGATCAACTACCGCTTTGCCCCGGACAAGACGCCGGACATGGCAGAGGCCCATGTTCGTGAGCTGTTGGAGGGCTTTGAGGTGGTCCGCACCGACGCTGCGGCGGGTGCCCGGCCCGGCCTGAACGCACCCGCAGCCGCCAGCTTCGTGGCTGCCGTGGGGGCCGAGCCCAAGCCCAAGTACGGCTGGACCGACGTCGCCCGGTTGAGCGAGCTGGGCATCCCGGCCGTCAACTTCGGCCCGGGCGATGCTCTGCTGGCCCACAGCGACAACGAGCACGTCGCGGCGCAGGACATCCGCGCCTGCCTGGCCGCCCTCACCCGCTGGCTCGGCTGACCCGAGGAGGCATAGCCGCCGTCGTCCCCCCTGCAGACGCCAAAATCGCGCCCCCTGGTAGTTTCCGCGCCCGGTGAACGGGCGCGGAAACTATCTTGAGGCGCGATTTTCGCTTTCTGTCTCCAGCTGAACGTGGGGCCTATTTGGCTCCGGGGACCATCGGCGGCAGGCCGAGGGCGACGACGGGCGGCTCGTCGTCGCCGGCCTTGCCCAACCTGCTGCCCAGGCGCCGCGAGACAAACTCGGCGACCTTGGTCAGGGCGAAGTTGATGATAATGAACACGGCCGCCGCGACGACCAGCGCCTGCAGGGTGTTCGCGTTGGCGGAGCCGAAGGTGCGGGCGAAGAACAGGAACTCGTTGTAGGAGATGATGTAGCCCAGCGCGGAGTCCTTCAGGATCACGACAAACTGCCCAATCAACGCCGGCAGCATTGCCGTGAGCGCCTGGGGGATCTCGATCATCCGCAGCGATTG
Organism: Arthrobacter sp. 35W; assembly: GCF_000482545.1. GTDB lineage: Bacteria > Actinomycetota > Actinomycetes > Actinomycetales > Micrococcaceae > Specibacter. The sequence goes on along the minus strand of NZ_KI519455.1, from coordinate 37,698 downwards.
GCCCCGGGTCAGGCCGATGGCCGTGCCGGCCTCGCGCTGGCCCTTGGGCAGGTTGTTGACGCCGCTGCGGACCAGCTCGGCCACCACCGAGCCGTTGTAGCAGACCAGCCCGACGACGACGGACCAGAAGGGTGCATCGCTGCCGGGCACCAGGCCGGTGCGGGAGAAGAAGATGTTGAAGAACACCATCATCAACAGCACAGGAACGGCACGGAAGAACTCCACCAGGATCGAGCACACCCAGCGGATCGGCTTGTTCAGCGAGAGCCGGCCAATGCCCAGCAGCAGGCCAATGACCACGGAGAACACGATGGCCAGGGCGGCTGCCTTGAGGGTGTTGACCAGCCCCGGGAGCAGGAAGTTCACCCACGCGTTGGCGGTGAACAGCGAGGACCACTTCTCCGCCGTCATCTGCCCCTTGCCCGCCAGTCCGGAGATGACGATGTAGAGCAGCACCACGATGACCAGGATGCCGATGATGTTGGTCAGCAGAATGCGGCGCCGTGCCCTGGGGCCTGGCGCGTCAAAGAGGACAGATGCACTCATCGGGCCACCGCCAGTTTCTTGGAGAGCCAGGTGGTCAGCAGCCCCACCGGGATCACGATGATGACGAAGCCGATCGCAAACGTCAGGAAGATCGGGATGATGATGTCGCCGCGGAACTCCAGGGCAGTCTTCATCACCGAGGAGGCCTCCACGGCAACCGAACCCACGGCTGCCACGGTGGTGTTCTTGATCAGGGCGATCAGTACATTGCCCAGCGGGACGATGGCGCCGCGGAAGGCCTGCGGCAGGATCACCAGGCTGGCCGACTGCAGAAAGCCCAGCCCGATGGCACGGGCGGCCTCGGCCTGGCCCTGCGGGACGGTGTTGACGCCGGAGCGGATGGCCTCGCAGACAAACGCCGCGTGGTAGATGGACAGGCCCATCACCGCCAGGCGGAAGAAATTGGTCTGGAAATCATCCGAGAGCCGGAAGCCGAGCTGGTTGTACAGGGCCAGCACGCCAAAGAGCAGGATGATGGTCAGCGGCGTATTGCGGATGATGTTCACATAGCCGGCGCCAAAGGCCTCGAAGCTGGGCACGGGGGAGATGCGCATGAGGGCCAGGATGGTGCCGATCACCAGGGCGCCGATGGCGGCCCAGAAGGTGAGCTGGATGTTCACCCAGAATGCCGCCGGAATGTTGTACTGCGTAAAGAGCGAGAGGTAATTATCCATGGCTGCCTCGAATCCACGGGCCGGTGGCCGGCCCGAATCGGTGGGGCGGACGACGGCGGTGCGCAAGGCGCCGCCGTCGTCCGCCCCCTGGCGCTGGTGGTGCGCCTAGGCGCAGGCGTCCTGCTTGGGCGGGTTGGCGGCACTGGGCTTGTAGCCCGTTCCCGCCGTGTTGGTGTCGAGCGCCTTCTGCCATTCACCGCTGCTGATCATCTTCGCGATGGCATCGTTGATGGATTTGCACTTGTCGGATTCCTTGTTCAGGCCGACGCCGTACTTCTCCTCGGAGAACGGTGCGCCCACCACCTTGAACTTGCCCTGGTAGGCGGGCTGGGCGGCCAGGCCGGCCAGGATGATGTCATCGGTGGTGACGGCGTCGATCTGTCCGCCCTCCATGGCCGTAACGCACTCGGCATAGCCGGGCAGTTCCTGCAGGTTCACAGTGGTGGCGTAGTTGTCCTTGATCTTCTTCGCCGACGTCGAACCCGTCACCGAGCACAGCGTCTTGCCGTTCAGATCCTCCGGGCCCTTGATGTCATTGTTGTCCTGGCGCACCAGGAGGTCCTGGCCGGCAATGAAATATGGTCCAGCGAAGGCCACCGACTGCTTGCGGGCATCGGTGATGGAGTAGGTCGCGAAGATCATGTCCACCTGCTTGTTCTGCAGGGCGGTTTCGCGGGTGGCGGAGGGGGTGGAGACGAATTCGATCTTGTCCGCCGGGAAGCCAAGCTCGTTGGCGACGTAGGTGGCCACCGCGACGTCGAAACCGGTGTACTTGTCGCCGTCCTTGTAGCCCAGGCCGGGCTGGTCGAACTTGATGCCGATTTTGATCTTGTCGGCGGAGCCGCCGCCGCTGGTGCCACCGCCGCAGCCGCTAAGGGCCAGTGCTGCCGCCGCTGCAATGGCGGCGATCGCCAAGCGTGTCTTTTGCATGTTTCTCTCCTTCGTTGACGGCCCGATGTACGGGCCGCGAGCGCTACATGGGCTAGTTGGTGATCAGCTTGCTGAGGAAATCCTTGGCACGGGTGCTCTGCGGGTTGGTGAAGAACTGCTCCGGGGTGGCCTCTTCAACAATCTGGCCGTCGGCCATGAAGACCACGCGGTCGGCGGCACGGCGGGCAAATCCCATTTCGTGGGTCACCACGATCATGGTCATGCCGTCCTTGGCGAGGCCGATCATCACGTCCAGCACCTCCTGGATCATCTCCGGGTCCAGGGCCGAGGTGGGCTCGTCAAAGAGCATCACCTTCGGTTTCATGGCCAGGGCCCGCGCGATGGCCACGCGCTGCTGCTGGCCGCCGGAGAGCTGGGCGGGCAGCTTGTTGGCCTGCTTGCCGACGCCGACCCGCTCCAGCAGGGCCATGGCATCCTTTTCCGCCTCCGGCTTGGCAACGCCCCTGACCTTGATTGGGCCAAGGGTCACGTTCTCCAGGATGTTTTTGTGCGCAAAGAGGTTGAAGGACTGGAAGACCATCCCCACATCCGCGCGCATCCGGGCCAGTTCCTTGCCCTCGGCGGGGATCTTCTTCCCGTCGATGAAGATGTCGCCGTCGTCGATGGTTTCCAGCCGGTTGATGGCGCGGCACAGGGTGGACTTTCCTGACCCGGAAGGCCCGATCACCACCACCACCTCGCCCTTGGTCACCTGAAGGTTGATGTTCTGCAGAACATGCAGCGGGCCGTAGTGCTTGTTGACTGATTGCAGGTCCACCAGGACATGCGTCTGTGCGGGACTAGTCATGAAATTGAATCTAGCCAAACCACGACAGCAATCAACACTATGAGCCGGATCACAGTCGATCGTGACCTGAACGAGACCTTTCCCGCGCCATGGGAATGGGCCGGCGCCGGGGGCGTGCCGTGCAAAAAACCGCCCTTGGTCTTGACATACCCTTGTCGAATGAGTGCACCCACCGAATCCAGCAATCCCATCCCGTCCCGCCGCGAAGGGCCGATCGTCCTTCGCCGTGGACTGGCCAAGGGGTCGACGTCGGACGAGCGCCTGCTTGACACCCGGGTCAGCGGCGAGTTCACCCACACCGACCCCTGGCGCGTCATGCGCATCCAGAGCGAGTTCGTTGAGGGCTTCGGCGCGTTGGCCAATGTTGGCCCGGCCGTGAGCGTCTTCGGCTCCGCCCGCACCAAGCCCGGCAGCTACCACTACCAGGTGGGTGTGGAAGTTGGCCGCCGCCTGGCCGAGGCAAAGATCGCCGTCATCACCGGCGGAGGCCCCGGGTCCATGGAGGCGGCGAACCGCGGTGCGATCGACGGCGGCGGACTCTCCATTGGTTTGGGCATTGAACTGCCCTTTGAGCAGGGCATGAACGAATGGGTGGATCTGGGCGTCAACTTCCGCTACTTCTTCGCCCGCAAGACGATGTTCGTCAAGTACGCCCAGGGGTTCATCGTGCTGCCGGGCGGTCTGGGCACGCTGGATGAACTCTTCGAGGCCATGGTCCTCGTACAGACCCGCAAGGTGACCTCCTTCCCGATCGTGCTGATCGGTTCGGAATTCTGGGGCCCCATGTTGGACTGGATCCACAACACCCTGGTGGCCGAGGGTCTGGTCTCCGCGGTGGATCTGAACATCATCCAGGTCGTGGACACGGCCGAGGAGGCCGTGGAGCTGGTGCTGGCCAGCGGCGTGGTGGGCCGCTCCTAGCCGCACCAGGCCCTGTCCCCGCCCCGTCCGGCCCCGCCCGTCCCGCCCCCGGCGGACGTGTCCTGTGTCACGGCTGCCGGGGGCGGGGCGTTTCTGGCACCATGGATAGGTGAGCTATTTCCTTGTTTTTCTGGCCGTCCTGCTGGCCGGCGCCGTGGCCTTTTATGCCCTCGGCCTGAAGAAGCGCCCGGAAACCGTCGGGCTGCCCGATGGCTACACCGAGCCGGTGGCCAATCTGCCACCGGTGCTGCTTCCCCACCACCCGGTGCCCGAGGATGTCGACCACCTGCGGTTCTCCCTGGGGCTGCGCGGCTACCGGATGGACCAGGTGGATGAGGTGCTGGACCGGCTGCGCGATGAACTGGCCGCCAAGGATGCACGCATCGCCAGCCTCGAGGCCGCCGTCGGGCTCCCCGCGGAGGCCCAGCGGGAGGGCGGCCAGTAGTGGCCGAGGTGACCATCGGTGCCGACGGACGGGCCCGCTGTGCCTGGGCGGGGATGGCCGACAACCCGGACTACGAGCACTACCACGACCACGAATGGGGCCGCCCGGCCCACGGCGAGCGGGAGTTCTTTGAACGCCTCACCCTGGAAGCCTTCCAATCCGGGCTGAGCTGGCTGACCATTCTGCGCAAACGCGAGGCCTTCCGGGCGGCGTTCGCGGACTTCGACCCGGCGGTGGTTGCGGACTTTGGCGACGACGACGTGGCCCGGCTGCTGGCCGACGCCGGGATCGTGCGCAATGGCGCCAAGATCCGGGCCACCATTGCCAACGCCCGTGCCCTGCGCGCCCTCCCCGAAGCGGAGACGCTGGAGGGCCTGGTGCGGCGCCACGCCCCTGCCGTGCCGCGGCTGCCCGGCTCCCCGGTGCCCGCCACCACGCCCGAGTCCGTGGCCCTGGCCAAGGAGCTCAAGAAGCGCGGCTTCTCCTTCGTCGGCCCCACCACCGCCTACGCCATGATGCAGGCCATCGGGCTGGTCAACGACCACCACCCGCTGTGCTGGGCCGTCGGCGCCATGGTCCCGTCCTCGGCCGCGGACGGTGCGGGCCATGACTGAACCGCAGACCACCCAGGGCGCGGCCGCCGTCGCCGCACACCCCACCCTCAACCACCGCCTCTACGCCGTCCTGCGCTCGGGGCTGGCTCCGCTGCGCCGGCTGCCCTGGTGGGCCCAGGTCACGCTGATCTACTTCGCCGCGCGGCTGGTGTCCTTCTTCATCTTCCAGGGCGTCGCGCTGCACCAGGGGACCAGCCCCTGGGGCGGGCCGCACCCGGACTACCTGCACTTCGTGGGGATCTGGGACAGCGAGTGGTACCAGCGGATCTTCACCAGCGGCTATCCGGTGGACATTCCGCGCGGCGCCGACGGCGTGGCGGGCCAGAATGCCTGGGCCTTCTACGCGCTCTTCCCGCTGCTGGTCAAGGCCCTCAGTGCCCTGACGGGCGTGGGCTGGCTGGTGCTGGCCCCGGCGGTGGCGCTGCTGTGCGGCCTGGGCGCCACCCTGGTGATCTACAAGCTCTTCCGCCACTTTGCCTCCACCACGACGGCGATGTGGGGCGTGGTCTTCTTTGCCACCTTCCCGATCTCCCCGATCCTGCAGGTGCCCTATGCGGAGTCGCTCAACACGGCCCTGATCGCCGCATCCCTGTACCAACTGGTGCTCCGGCGCTACCTCTGGGCGATTCCGGTGGTGGTGCTGATGTGCCTGTCCCGGCCGGCCGGCGTGCCCTTCGCCGCCCTCGTCGCCGCCCACATTGCCCTGCGTGTGTGGAACCGCCGCCGCGACGGCTTCCCCCGGCGGGAGATGATTGCCAGCGGTGCACTGCTGCTGGCCAGCGGCGCGGCAGCCTTTGCCTGGCCGCTGATCGCCTGGGCCGTCACGGGGGAGATGAAGGCCTACACGGACACCGAGATGGCCTGGCGCGGTACGGATCTGACGCTGTTCAAGCCGTGGTTCGACGCCGGGGTGTCCCTGCTGGGCCCCGTGGCGGGAACGCTGGCACCGGTGCTGCTGGTGGGCCTGGCCGCGCTGTATCTGAACTCCGACTCCGTGCGGCGGATCGGCGTCGACCTGCGCCTGTGGTGTGCCGCCTACCTTGGCTACCTGCTGGCCGTGCTGCACCCGCAGACCAGCACCTTTAGGATGCTGCTGCCGCTGTTTCCGCTGGCCCTGGCCGCGGCCTTCCTCTCACGGTCGAAGGCCTACCGTGGCACGGTAGTGGTTCTTTTTGTGATTCTGCAGATTGTCTGGGTCACCTGGCTCTGGGCCTGGGCCCCACTGCCCGGCGGCGGCGACTATCCGCCGTAGTCCGCGGTGGGGGCCATCACACTCTTAGGGGGTGCCGATTCGCACCTGCGTGCAATCTGCGGGATAATAGTGTGAGCGAACGAACACGGACAGACAAAATGTCCCAGCCTCTTTCAACCGGTTGCTGAAACCGGGCGGTGGAGGTTGATGTCAACTCGCGGAAGGCTGGCCTGGGGGAAGCTGCAGGCGGGTACCTGTCCGCACAAAGAAAAGGGGATTCCTTATGGCGGCCATGAAGCCTAGAACCGGTGACGGTCCGATGGAAGTTACCAAGGAGGGCCGCAGCCTGATCATGCGCGTGCCCCTGGAGGGTGGCGGTCGACTGGTGGTCGAGCTCAACGCAGCCGAGGCCTCCAATCTGAAGGAATGCCTGGTAGGCGTCACCGAATAATCCGGATGCAGCATCCGGGCAATTGATTTCCCGGCGGGGCGGCTTCGGCCGCCCCGCTTTTTTGTGCACCGGCGCCGGTGCCCCGGAGAGCGTCAGGGCTTCCGGCCCACGAGCAGCTCCCTCAGCGCGGCGCCGTCGGGCACGCCCAGCCCCGTGCAGGGGTCCCAGCCGGGCCCGGCCTGGTAGGCCCCGTTGCTCCCGGCCAGCACATCGCGGAATCCACGCTGCACGGCGGGGTGCCCGCCCGCCGGGTACAGCTTGGGCTGGACCAGGCCGAAGGGCCTGCCTGCCCCCTGGGCCAGACAGGCCAGCAGTGCCGACCACAGCGGCGAGACGGCGCTGGTGCCGCCCATCACCGATTCCACACCGTCCACCAGCACGCGGTAGCCGGTCTGCGGATCGGCCACCGCTGCAACATCGGGCACGCCGCGCCCCGGGCGGCCGCGCAGCAGTGGCACACCGGCACGGCGCTGCCAGGTGGGGAGGGGGAACGCGCCGCTGACGCCACCGCCCGTCGCTCCGGCGCCAACGCCGTTGTTCCACACCGTCTCCGCTTCCACCTTTCCTGCAGAGGCCAGCAGCCGCGTGCCGCCGCAGGCCAGGGCGTGGGGGCTTGACGCGGGGAAGTCCACGTGGACGCCGCCGTCGGTGGCCTGGTCCGCGCTGCCATCGTCCCCCGCGGCGGCGCTGGTGCTCACGCCCAGCAGCGCAGCATCGGCCAGCGCCTCGTCCATGGCGGTCCGGGCCTGCGCTGTCCAGCCATCCTCATGCAGGCCCCAGCTGATGCTGATGGCGGCCGGGGTGGGCGTCGCGTGGGCGGCAGTGGCGATGGCGTTCAGGAAGCCGGCGTCGGTGTTCGGCGCGAAGTACACGACGATCCGGGCCCCCGGGGCGAGCGCGCCGGCCACCTCGATGTCCAGCAGCACCTCGCCGTCGGCCCCGTTGGGATTGCCCTCGGGAAGGTTTGCTGCCCCGTCAATGCCGACGGCTTCCACCGGTGCCCGCTTGATGCCGAGGGAGGAAAAGTAGGTGTCCAGTTCCGCCTGGGCAAAGCCGCCGCCGAGTTCGATGAGGGCGATGGTGGTGCCGCTGCCGTCCAGGTCCGGCGGGAAATTGTAGATCCGGCCCAGCTCCAGGGGAGTGTAGGAGATCCTGCGCTGGGCCGCGGGGGCCATCCGGAACAGCGGACGGGACTGCGGCCTGTCGTCCAGACCCAGGACGGCCGTGACCACGCCGTCGAGCGCCACCGGGATGCTCAGACCGCCGCTGCGGTGGCGCTGGGCATAGTTGGGCCCGGGCTCTTGGGGCGGCGTGGCGGGGATTTCCTGCAGGTCGGTGCCGAAGATCCGGCCCAGCAGGGCGGCACTGCCTGCCACCTTCACCCGGCGGCTGGCGGCGTCCACCGACACGACGGCGGCGCCGAGGCCCGCAAGGGTGGACTGCACCAGCGCCACATCCGCGGGCGCGGCACCATAGCGGGCGGCCAGCTCGGCCGGCGTCAGTACGCCGTCGAACACTTCAGCCCCGGGCGACGCCTGGCGCCGCAGCACCAGGGTGGCCTCAATGGTCGATTCGGGTGGAACAGGCCTCGCCGCAGCGGGCAGGAAGCCGGCCGCGGGGGGCCGCTCGCTGCCCGGCAGGTGGCACAGTTCAACGTCTGGCAGGTCCGGAAGATCCTCTGTGGCGTCCATGCACCATCTCTACCACCGCCCGCCGACACCCGTCACCCCAACTAGGTGACAGTTATGACGCATTCCAGGGCCCGGAACGTGTCATAGCTGTCACTCAGTTGGGTCAGCGCTTGACGGCGAGCAGCAGTCCGTCGCCGGTGGGCAGCATGGCCGTCATCAGCTGGTTGTGTTCGCGGATGGTGCGCCCCACCTGGCGCAGCACCACGGTGCTGGCCTCGCGGATGGCCGGATCGGACACGCGGTCCTTGTCCAGGGCGTCGTTGACAATCAGCAGCCCGCCGCTCTTGAGCAGCCGGATGGCCTGGTCCACGTATTCGGGGAAGGAGGGCTTGTCCGCGTCGATGAACACCAGATCGTAGGCGGCGTCGGTCAGGCGGGGGAGCACATCCTGGGCGCGGCCGGAAATGGTCCTGGTCCGGTTCGCGGGGGAGCCGGACTCCAGGAAGGCCTCGCGGGCCGCCTTGAGGTGTTCGACGTCGGGGTCGATGGTGGTCAGCACCGAGCTGCGGCCCAGCCCGCGCAGCAGGCAGACGCCGGACACGCCGGCTCCGGTGCCGATCTCGACGGCGGTGGCGGCCTTGGAGGCGGCGGCCAAAACCGTCAGGGCTGCGCCCACGCCGGGGCTGACAGGGAACAGGCCCAGTTCATGGGAGCGCTCCCGGGCACGCATGAGCACCTCGTCCTCGATGGGCAGTCCTTCGGTGTAGGACCAGCTGGTGGACTTGTCGGCACTCATGGGTATGTTGATTCCTGACTTTCGCGCGCGTGGATTGGTTTCCAGCCTACTGCCTCGGCCCCTGTGCCGCCGGGGGTTCTTGCGCCCTGCGCGCAATTTCACCGCCATTCAGCGAAAGTCCAGCTTTCGTTGAGAGAATGAAGCACGTATTGTCCACCCCGGAAGAGAGGTGCGGCCATGAGTTCCACGCTTTCGGCCCGCGCACACGCCACACCAGAGCCCCCGCAGGACCCCGCCACGGCTGCCGCGCCCCTTGATGCGAACGGCGAGCCATGGACGGCGCCATCCTGGGAGGAAGTGGTGTCCAACCACTCAGCCAAAGTGTTCCGGCTGGCCTACCGCCTCACGGGCAACAAGTACGACGCCGAGGACCTCACCCAAGAAGTCTTTGTCCGCGTCTTCCGCTCGCTGGCCAATTTCAAACCCGGCACCCTGGACGGCTGGCTGCACCGCATCACCACCAACTTGTTCCTGGACCAGGCGCGCCGCAAGACGCGCATCCGCTTCGACCCGCTGGCCGAGGACGCCGAGGCGCGCCTGCCCGGCCGCGACCCGGGTCCCGAGCGCGTCTTTGAGTTCAACAACCTGGACCTGGACGTGCAGGCCGCCCTGGACGCCCTGCCGCCGGACTTCCGCGCCGCCGTCGTGCTGTGCGACCTCGAAGGCCTCTCCTACGACGAGGTGGCCGAGGCGCTGGACGTGAAGCTGGGCACCGTGCGCTCGCGGATCCACCGCGGCCGCACCATGCTGCGCCAGTCGCTGGCCCACCGCGCACCGGGCTACAGCGGTCCGCTGCCGGAGACGCCCAGGAAGCCGCGGCTTGCCCTGCCGCGCATCATGGGTGCCCGCTAGCCTCAGCCATGACAGACCCCGGACATCTTCAAGGCCCCGACCCGGCGCCAGATCTGACAGCCCGCATCCTGCGGATGACGGAGACCCTGCAGACCAGCTGCACCGAGGATCTCCAGCTGCCCTTTGAACGGCACCGCGTGCTGCGCATGGTGGGTGCCGCCACCGTGGCAGCCGGGGCCGTTCTGGCCATCCTTGGGGCCGGCGCCTACGTGGTGGGCAGCGCCCCAACCGTGCATGCCGCCGGGCACGCCGCCGCAGCGGACGGCACCCAGACAGTTGGGCTGGACAACGCACAGGGCACAGCCCAGAACACCACCGTCAATGCCGCGGCCCCCATTCCGGGTCTGGCTTCCACGGCAGCCCTGGCGGCCCTGGCGTGGCCGCAGGCGGCGGGCGGTGCGTCAGCGCACCCGGCCCCGCTGGCCGGCTCGGACCTTGCCCGGCTCCGTGCCGCCGGCTGGTCCTGCCCCGTGCTGGATGAGGAGGGCTTTGCCCTGAGCTCCGCCGGGGGACTGGTGGTGGACGGGCAGCCGACGCTGCGCCTGGTCATGGCCAAGGACAACACCACGCTGACACTGTTTGAACAGCACCCCGCCGCGGCGTCCTCCGGTGCTCCGTCCTCCGGCTCTACCGATGTGCCCGTAAACGCCGCCACCGGCCACCGCGCCGATGTGGACGGCTTCACGGCGGTGCAGGTGGATGGACACCCGCTGTGGATCTCACCCGACGGCGGCTGGCGGGCGGTGTTTGTGGCCGGCGGAACCAGCTACACGCTCTCGCTGGCCACCGGCGTCGACTCCCTGGCCTCCGCCGACGGATCAGCGGTCGCGGGGACGGGCGGCAAGGCCTCCGGAGCGGCCGTGACCACCCGCTTGGCGGCTGACATCGAGGCGGCCACGCATGAGCCGCAGGAGGCCGCCCAGCGGGCCGTCGACGACTCGGTGATGGGGCGCCTGCTGCGTGGATTGCTGCGCCTGTCCGGAATGGGCGGGCAGTGATGTGAAGCACACTCGGCATGACAAATCAATAATCGGCTTCTGTGGCAGCGGGGAATCGTTGCTTTGCACCCGGAGAGGGTAATCTTCCTAACGTGTTTGGTATCAATACTCCGGAGCTGATCATGCTCGCCATCGTGGCGGTCCTGGTGATCGGCCCCAAGCGGCTGCCCGAATATGTGGAGAAGCTGAAGAACCTCATCCGCGAAGTGCGCAGGATGGCCTCCGGCGCGCGCGAAACCATCAAGGATGAGGCCGGCGTTGATATCGACGAGATCGACTGGAAGAAGCTGGACCCGCGCCAGTACGATCCGCGCCGCATCATCCGCGAAGCCCTGCTGGACGACGACGACGTCGAGGCCCTGGCCGCGGCCAAGGCGGCACCCGCTGCAGCCATGGCTGCCATGCTCGGCAAGGACGATCCCGCCGATGCCGCCGTCGAGCAGCCCGCCGCCCCGGCAAAGACCATCGAGCGCCTGCCCGCCGGCGTGGCAGCCCCGTTCGACGTCGAAGCCACTTAAGACTCTTTCGTTGAGCCGTGAGGTGGTGCCCTTTAGACATGGTCTAAAGGGCACCACCTCACGGCTCAACTTTTTCTAGCGGGGCGTGACGTCCAGCTTGAGGCCGGCGAGGCCGCGGGGGCGGGACGCCAGCTGGTCCGCGATGCCCTGCAGCGCGACGGCGGCGGGCGAGTCCGGGGTCGAAATGACGATGGGAGCCCCCACATCTCCGCCCTCGCGCAGCGCCACATCCAGCGGGATCTGGCCCAGCAGGGGCACCGGGGCGTTGACCGTCTGGCTCAGCCGTGCGGCCAGGGTGGCCCCACCGCCGGAACCGAAGAGCTCCATGGTGCTGCCATCGGGCAGCGTCAAAAATGACATGTTCTCGATGACGCCGGCAACCTTCTGCCCGGTCTGCAGGGCGATGGCCCCGGCCCGCTCGGCCACATCCGCGGCGGCCGCCTGCGGCGTCGTCACCACAAGGATCTCCGCCTTGGGCAGCAGCTGCGCCACGGAGATGGCAACATCCCCGGTCCCCGGGGGGAGGTCCAGGAACAGTGCGTCCAGATCGCCAAAGTAGACGTCCGTGAGGAACTGCTCGAGTGCGCGGTGCAGCATCGGCCCGCGCCAGGCCACCGGCTGGTTGCCGGTGACGAACATGCCGATCGAAATCACCTTCACGCCGTAGGCCACCGGCGGCAGGATCATCTCATCCACCCGCGTGGGGCTCTGGGTGATGCCCATCAGCGCCGGCACCGAGAAGCCGTAGATGTCGGCGTCCACAATGCCCACGCGCAGCCCCTTGGCCGCCATGGCGCAGGCGAGGTTCACGGTGGCGCTGGATTTGCCCACGCCGCCCTTGCCGCTGGCCACCGCGTAGACGCGCGTCAGGGAGCCGGGATCGTTGAACGGGATGCCGCGTGCGGCGCCGGCACCCTTGAGCTGTTCCTTCAGGACGGCGCGCTGCTCGGCGGTCATCACGGTCAGCTCCACGTCCACGCCGGTGACGCCGTCGACGGCGCTCAGGGCCGCCGTGGCGTCGGCGGTGATCGTCTCCCGCAGCGGGCAGCCGGCCACCGTCAGGCGCACGACGACACGGACCCGGCCGGCGTCGTCGGCCGCCACGGATTCGACCATGCCCAGTTCGGTGACGGGACGGCGCAGCTCGGGGTCGATCACCGTGTCCAGGGCAGCAGTGAGTTGATCAGTGGTGGGTGCAGTCATGCGCTAGTTGGCCGATCCGGTAGAAGCTGGGCCGCTCTTGATGGCGCGCATCTTGGAGGTGGCGGGGTGGCGGGAGGAGCCGCGGGAGTCCTTTTGCTTCTCCCGGCGTTCGCCGTCGTCCTCCCCGTCCTGGGCGGCGGTCAGATCCTCCAGCATGGAGCGCAGCTCGGAGCGGATGAAGTCGCGGGTGGCCAGCTCGCGCAGGGAAATGCGCAGCGCGGCAACCTCGCGGGTGAGGTATTCGGTGTCGGCCAGGTTGCGCTCGTTGCGCGAGCGGTCCTGCTCGATCTGCACGCGGTCCCTGTCGTCCTGGCGGTTCTGCGCCAACAGGATCAGGGGCGCGGCATAGGAGGCCTGGGTGGAGAAGAAGAGGTTGAGCAGGATGAACGGGTACGGATCCCACTGGAAGCCGAAGAGCCCCACCACGTTGATGGCCACCCAGATGATCACAAAGATGGTCATATAGAACAGGAAGTTCGCGGTGCCCATGTAGCGCGCAAAACGCTCGGCGAAGCGGCCGAACGTGTCCGGATCGGCGCCAAAGTTGGGCATGAGCCGGGAGCGGAGCTCGCGCGGGGTGTCCAGGCCGCCGCCCTTGGGGGGAAGCTTTTCAGCCAATGCGGCCTCCTAGTTTTCTGATCGGGGCTCCGTCTTCGTGGGTTCGCCAGTCGTCCGGGAGCAGATGGTCCAAGAGGTCGTCAACAGTCACCGCCCCCACCAGACGGCCGTCGCTGTTCACCACGGGCAGTGAGTTGAGGTTGTACGAGGCCATGATGTGGCTGACCTCGCTGACGCTCGCATGGTCGGAGACGGGTTCAAGGTTTTTGTCCACGATGGTGCCCAGCTGTTCCGGCGGGGCACTGCGCAGCAGCTGCTGGATGTGCACCACGCCCAGGAAGCGGCCGGTGGGCGTCTCCAGCGGCGGGCGGCAGATGAAGATGGCCGAGGCCAGTGCGGGGGAGAGGTCCTCGCTGCGGACATGGGCCAGCGCCTCGGCGACTGTGGCCTCGGGCGGCAGGATCACGGGCACGGGGGTCATCAAACCGCCGGCGGTGTCCTCGGCGTACTGCAGCAGGCGGCGGACGTCGTCGGCCTCCTCCGGTTCCATGAGCTGGAGCAGCTCCTCGGCCTTGGCCGAAGGCAGATCTGCCAGGAGGTCGGCGGCGTCGTCGGGGTCCATCTCCTCCAGAACGTCGGCGGCGCGCTCATTGTCCAGGGCGGAGAGCAGGGAGACCTGGTCCTCCTCCGGAAGCTCCTGCAGGACGTCGGCCAGGCGCTCATCCTGCAGCTCGCTGGCCACCTCGATGCGGCGCTTGTCCGACATTTCCTGCAGTGCATCGGCGAAGTCGGCGGGCTTGAGGTCCTCGTGGGTGGCCACAAAGTGGCTGGCGCCCTGCGGGTCCGCGGCGGAGCCGGTCAGGGCATCCTCCCAGTCCACCAGCAGCGTGTGGCCGCGGCGCAGTCCACGCAGGCGGGAGGTGGAGCTGCCACGGCGGACAAAGAGCTTGGTGACCAGCCAGTCGCCATTGCGCTGCTGGTCCATGGCCAGATCCTCGATGACGGCGTCGCCGCCGTCGTCCTTCAGGATCACCTTGCGGTCGAAGAGGCCGCCGGCCACCAGCTGCTCGGCACCGCGCCGCTCAAAACGGCGCAGATTCACCAGGCCGGTGCAGATGATCTGGGACTGGTCCATCGACGTCAGGCGGGTCATCGGCACGAAGACGCGCTTCTTGCCCGGGACCTCCACCACGATGCCCACGGCGTGGGGTGCCTTCCCGCCGCGTGCCAGCACGACGACGTCGCGCAGCCGTCCCAGCCGGTCACCCAGCGGGTCGAATACGTCAAGGCCGAGGAGTCGCGCAACAAAGACGCGTGAGGGAATGGTGCTCACATGTACAGGCTACTTGCACAGCGTGGAATTGGAGCAACCGGAGCCCCGGATTGGGCCCGGAAGCCTGTCTGGATCCAGCCCGTCCAGCCGGGGATCAGTTCACTGCCAGCGATAACCCTGCCTACACCCATGAACTTGGGTAAGAATGAAGGTATGGCAAACCTTTTTGGACGGACCCGCCCAATCGATGAAGCCCGCAGCGTACCCACTGGGGACACGATCGGCTCCTACACCTCCTATCTGGACGCGCAGAAGGCGGTGGACTATCTGGCCGACCAGAAGTTCCCCGTGCAGCTGGTGTCCATCGTTGGCAATGACCTGAAGATGGTGGAGCGGGTCACCGGCAAGCTGAGCTACCCGCGCGTTGCCCTCTCCGGTGCGCTGACAGGCGCCTGGTTCGGCCTGTTCATCGGAGTGCTGCTGTCCTTCTTCAGCACTGCACCCCAGGGTGCCGGTTCCTACCTCTCGGTGGGAACCTCGGTGCTGATGGGTGCCGCCTTCTGGATGCTCTTCGCGATCGTGGGCTACGCGGCCCAGCGCGGCAAGCGGGACTTCACCTCCACCAGCCAGGTGCTGGCGTCCAGCTATGACGTGATCGTCGCACCGGAGGCGGCCTCCGAGGCACGCCGCCTGCTCTCGCAGCTGCCGATGGGCTCCCAGGCCGTCCGGCCGCCGAGCTACCAGAGCCAGCTGCACCAGCCGCCGGCCAACCAGACCCCGCCCGCACGCCCCCAGGGCTGGCACGATCCCTACGCGGCCCCTGCTGCAGCTGAACCGGCCGCTCCGGAGGCCCCGGCCGAAGCCCCCGCCACGCCTCCGCCCGGCACCTACCACGACCTGCCCGACGGCCGCCCGCAGTACGGCATCCGCGTGGAGCCTGCAGCGCCGGCGGAGCCCGTGGAGGCACCGCAGCCCCCGGCCGCAGCCGCCGAGGCCCCGCAGGAGCCGAACGCGGTCCCGGGGGACAAGCACTAGTCCCAGATGCAAAGAAGGACGACGGCGGAACTTGAGTTCCGCCGTCGTCCTTCTTTATGCCCTTTGCGCGCCAACCGGCCACAGGGACCGCAGCGGCGACGCGGTTCCCCGCGGGGGACGCGTCCACTACCGCGTCCCCCGCGGGGATGTGCGTCCTAGCCGGCCAGCGACGCCATCCAGGCCTCCACGGCCTCCGGGGTGCGGGGCAGGGCGGCGGAGAGGTTCACGGGGCCGTCGGCGGTGATGAGGACGTCGTCCTCGATGCGCACGCCAATGCCGCGGTACTCGGCCGGGATGGCCAGGTCCTCGTTCTTGAAGTACAGGCCGGGCTCGATCGTGAAGACCATGCCCTCGGTGATGATGCCGTCCACGTAGAGCTCGCGCTTGGCCTGGGCGCAGTCGTGCACGTCCAGGCCCAGGTGGTGGCTGGTGCCGTGCGGCATCCAGCGGCGGTGCTGCTGGCCCTCGGCGGACAGGGCGACCTCGGCGGAGACGGGCAGCAGGCCCCATGCCTGAAGGCGGTCGGCCAGCACCTCCATGGCGGCAGTGTGCACATCGCGGAACTTGCGTCCAGGGACGGCCACGGCGAAGGCGGCATCGGCGGCGTCGAGCACGGCCTGGTAGACCTTGCGCTGGATCTCGGAGTACGTGCCATTGACGGGCAGGGTGCGGGTGATGTCGGCGGTGTACAGCGAGTCGGCCTCCACACCGGCGTCGACGAGGATCATCTCGCCCTCCACCACTGTGCCGTTGTTGCGGGTCCAGTGCAGGATGGTGGCGTTGTTGCCGGCGGCGGCGATGGTGTCGTAGCCCAGCTCGTTGCCCTCTTCACGGGCGCGGGCGAAGAACGCACCCTCGACGACGCGCTCGCCGCGGTGGTGGGCGGCGGCGCGCGGCAGCGACTTGACGACCTGCTCGAACCCGGCGGCGGTGGCGGCGATGGCCACCTTCATCTGCTCGATTTCCCAGGCATCCTTGAGAAGGCGCAGCTCCGAGAGGGCCTCGGTCAGCTTGTCATCGAGGGCGTCCAGCTCGGAGAGGTCCAGCTCCTCCGGGTTCTGCGCGGTGTTGAAGCGCGCGGTGTCCACCAGGGCGTCAACGTTTTCGTCGGCCTTGCGGACCAGACGGATGGACATGCCGCCGATCTTGGGATCGCCCACATCCTTGGTGATGGCCAGTTCCAGCTCGGTGATGTCGGCGGTGTCAAGACCCAGCTGTGCCTTGAACTCGGCCAGCGTGGGGCGGGCGCCGATCCAGAACTCGCCGGAGCGGGCGTCGGAGTAGAACTGCTCGGTGTTGCGGCCGGCCAGCGGGCGGAAGTAGAGCGTGGCGTGGTGGTTGCCGCCGTCGTCGCCGGCACCGGCTGCCGTCGGCTCCAGCACCAGCACGGCGTCGGGCTCGTGGTCCAGGCCTAGACCTGTCAGGTGGGCGAAGCCGGAGTGTGGGCGGAAGCGGTAGTCGGTGTCGTTGGAACGCACCTTCAGGGGACCGGCCGGGATCACGAGGCGTTCGCCGGTGAACTGCTCGGAAACGGCACGACGGCGCAGCGCGGCGTGGTCTGCCACGGCGGCCCGGGCGGGCAGTTCCGTGGAGGACGGCGCCCAGCTGCTGGCCATGAAGGTCTTGAAGGCTTCCGAGGTGGGACGCTGCGAACGGTTGTTCACGCGGTCCTCGATCGGCTGGTCATTGGAGGCAGGCTGTGTCTGATTCACCCTTCAAGTCTCGCACCTGCACCGGGGCTGGGACCAATGGCGGCGGCCCGGCGGCCCCGTGCGGTCCGCTGCTCCAGTCTGCTGCTTAGTCCGTGGCGCAGTCCGGGTCCGCCGGGCCGGAGTGGATTCTGGTGAGCAGCCCGTGCAGTGCCTCCAGCTCGCCAGGAGAGAAGCCGGCAAAGGCTTCGCGTTCGACGGCGGCGATGGAACTCTCCACGGCGGCCACGGCGGCACGTCCCGCCTCGGTGATCTCCACAATGTGGCGGCGGCGGTCGGCCGCATCGCGGCGCCGGGAGGCCAGCCCGTCCCGCTCAAGGTCGTTCAGGATGGCCACCAGCGCGCTGGCGTCGATCGAGAGGATGTCCAGCAGATCCTGCTGGCTGGTGGGCCCGGCATGGTGCAGCCGGACCAGGGTGGAGGCATGGCGCGGGTTGAGCCCGGCGGATCCGAGGGCCTGGCGGAGTGCGGCGTTCATGGTGCGTCCGTGGCGCGCCAAAAGAAAGCCAAGCTGGTCGGGGGCTGCCGCGGGATCCATCCATTGATTTTACCAGCATGCCAATCATATTGATTCAAAAATGATTGTACTTTGCCAATGATTTGGTAATATGAATGGTCACTGGCCGTGTTGATGGCCCCGGCAGCCAGCCCGGCCGCAGCATCGCCTCGGTGAAGGGAATGCCATGAGTGGTTCAGCAATCCAGCCCTCTGTTGTGGTCATCGGCGGTGGATACGGCGGCATCAACGTGGCGAAGGCCCTCGACGGGCACGCCGCCGTGACGCTGGTGGAGCCCAAGGACGCGTTTGTCCACAACATCGCCGCACTGCGCTCGGTGGTCCAGCCGGACTTCCTGCCCCGGATGTTCCTTCCCTACGGGCGGCTTCTGGCGCGCGGGACGGTGGTCCGCGACCGTGCGGTGATGGTTGACGGACGGACCGTGGAACTGGCCTCCGGGCGCCGGATGGAGCCGGATGTCATAGTGCTGGCCACCGGGTCCAGCTACCCGTTCCCCGCCAAGACCGACGACGTCGAAACCGCGGCGGCCATCCGGCGCTATGGTGCCGCGCACAGCAACCTGGGGCGTGCGGGCACGGTGATGCTGCTCGGTGCCGGGGCCGTGGGGCTGGAGTTTGCCGGCGAGATTGCGGCAGCCTGGCCCGGCAAGGAGATTGTCTTGGTGGACCAGGCCGAACATATCCTTCCGGGACCCTATGACCAGCGGCTGCGCGATGAAATCAACCGGCAGCTGGCGGCATTGGGCATCGGCCAGGCGATGGGCAGCCCGCTGACGGCGCTGCCCGGTCCCGCGGCCGGTGAATTGTCGCCGTTCACCGTCACCACCACCGCCGGAACCCGCATTGAGGCCGACATCTGGTTCCGCTGCTACGGAATCGCTCCCCAGACAAGCTACCTTGCCGGGGATCTGGCGGCGGCCCGGACGGCCGACGGATACCTCCGCGTCGACTCGGACCTCCGCGTGCCCGGCTTCGGAAACGTCTATGCCCTGGGCGACATCGCGGCCATTGATGTGAACAAGGCCGGCGTCGCAGGGCGGCAGGCCGCCGTCGTCGCCGGCAACATCATCCACCAACTCACGGGTGAGGGGGGACCGGCCCGCTACACACCGTCCCAGCCCGTCATCATCCTGCCCTTGGGGCCCAGGGGAGGATCGGGGCAGCTGCCCAACGGTGAGATCGCCAGCGCCGAGATGATCTCCAGGATCAAGGGCCAGGACATGATGATCGACCGCTACGCCGAGATCCTCAACCTCGCCGACGTGCCGCTGACGCACGCACCGTAGCCCGGAGCGGACGCTGTCCGGGTCCAATGGCGGCGTGCGGACGTAGGCTTGTGGAGTGAAGATCGATCTGCACGCACATTCGCACGTCTCCGACGGCACCCAGACACCGGCGGTGCTGGTGGCCGCTGCCAAGAACGCCGGCCTGGATGTGCTGGCCCTGACGGACCATGACTCCACCTCCGGCTGGGCCGAGGCGTCCCTGGCGGCACGGGAACAGGGCATTGTGCTGGTCCCCGGCATGGAGATCTCCTGCAAGACCCGCGAGGGGATCAGCGTCCACCTGCTGTCCTATCTGCACGACCCCTTCAATGAGGATCTGCTGGAGGAGATCACCAAATCCAAGGATGCGCGGCTCTCCCGCGCCGAGCGCATGGTGGAGCGGCTGGCCGAGGACTATCCGCTGAACTGGGACGATGTCACCCAGCATGTGGCCCCCGGTGCCACGGTGGGCCGGCCGCACATCGCTGATGCCCTTGTCGCCGCCGGGGTGGTGGAGGACCGCAGCGAGGCGTTCGCCAGCATCCTGACCTCGCACTCTCGCTACTTTGTCAGCCACTACGCTCCGGACCCCGTGCTGGCGGTCCAGCTGGTCCGCGCCGCCGGGGGAGTGCCGGTGTTCGCCCACCCCGTGGCCTCGGCGCGTGGGCGCGTGGTGGCTGAGGCGACCTTCAATGACATGATCGACGCCGGCCTGCTGGGGTTGGAGATCGACCATCGGGACAATCCGGAGGAGGGCCGCGCCTGGCTGCGGAAGCTGGCTGCGCGCAAGGACCTGATCGTCACCGGATCCTCCGATTACCACGGCGCCGGCAAACCCAACCTGCTCGGTGAGAACCTGACGTCACCCGAGGCGCTGGCCCGCATCGAAGCCCTCGGCACCGGAACCGCCGTCGTCCGCTAGGGCCACTTCCGATCGGCGCAACCGTTGGTCGAGCCTGTCGAGACCCCTGGCGGCCGACGGCGGTGGCCGGGACGCAGTTCGCCGCTTATGACATGGCTGCGATTGCGTCCTGACAGGGGAACTGCGTCGGTGGCGGGCGACAATATGCGGCTCACGGGATTTCGGCTCCCGTTCGGCAGCCGCCCTAACCTCGCTTCGCTCGGCCAGGGAACCCTGCTGCCTCTCTTGGCTCCGCTCAATCACCGGTCGATAGGTCAGCTGACGGCGACGGGCGGACGCGGTTTGGGAAAGGGCCTCGGCTTCGGCACAGGAGGCTGCACTGCCGCCTCAGCGACGGAATCTGCCTCCACCGCCAGGACGGCTGTGGGTTCCTCCACGACGACGACGGCGGGCCCGGGCTCCACGGCCGGTTCGGGCTCCACGGCCGGTTCGGGCTTTGGCTTGGCGGCAGCCTTCACCTTGGGCGCTGCCTTGGCCCGGGGCTTCGCGGCCGCCTTGGCCTTCGGATCAGCAGCAAGAGCAGCAGCAGCCTCCACCGCTGCCTTGGCACGCGACTTCCGCTTGGGTTTGGCCGGCACGATCTCTGCGACGTGGCCCAGCCGTGCTGCCATGACCTCGATGGCCTGCGGGTTGGCGTCCACGCAGATGAAGCGACGCCCCAGAGACGCCGCGACGGCGCCAAGAGTTCCGGAGCCGGCGAAGAAGTCAAGGCACCAGTCGCCCGGGCGCGAGGACGCCGCCACGGCACGGCGGAGCAGCCCCTCGGGCTTTTGCGTGGGGTAGCCGGTCTTTTCCTTGCCGGTGGGGGAGACGATGGTGTGCCACCAGACGTCGGTGGGCAGCTTGCCGAGCTCGCGCTTCTCCGGCGTCACCAGCCCCGGCGCCATGTACGGCTCGCGGTCAACCTCGGCATTGTCGAAGTGGTACCCGGAGGGGTTCTTCACGTAGACGAGGATGTTGTCGTGCTTGGTGGGCCAGCGGTTCTTGGCGCGTGCGCCGTAGTCGTAGGCCCAGATGATCTCGTTGAGGAAGCTGTCCCGGCCGAAGATGGAATCCAGCATCACCTTGGCGTAGTGCACCTCGCGGTAGTCAAGGTGCAGGTACAGGGTGCCGTCGTCGGCCAGCAGCCGCCACGCCTCAAGCAGCCGCGGCTCCAGAAAGGACCAGTAGTCCGTGAAGGCGTCGTCGTAGCTGTGCAGCGCACCCTTGATGGTTTCGTAGCTGCGCCCGCCAAAGCCCACGCGGTCGCCGTCGCCGGTGGTGCTGCGGACCATGGTGGTGGAGCGGCGCTTCTGCGCCCGTCCGGTGTTGAAGGGCGGGTCCACATAGATCAGCGTGAACGCGCCATCCGGGAGCGTGGGCAGAAACTCGGCGTTGTCCGCTTGGACCACCAGGTTTGCGCCCGCGCTCTCCGGATGCCACGGGGTATTCGTCATGAAGGAATCGGCAGCCTGTACTACTCGGCGGCCGGAGCGTCGGACGAGCCAACAACCTCGCCATTGCGGCGGCGGGTGCGGCTGCGGTTGCGGCGCGGACGTGCCGAGGCACCTTCGCTGCTGCCGGCGTCGCCCGAGGCCGGGCCGTTGCCCTTGGACTCGGCGCCGTTGGCGCCCTTGTCGGCGGATGCGCCGGGAACGGTGGCCGGACGACGACGGCGGCTGCCGCCCTCGCGCTCCGGGCCGCGCTCGGGGCTCTGGGTGAAGCGGCCGTCCAGTGCCGTGGCGCTGCGGGTTTCACCCTCGGTGCCGCTGCGGTCCTCGCGCTCGGTGCTGGTGCGTCCGCCATCGCGGCCGCCGGAGCTGCGTCCGCCATCGCGGCCGCCGGAGCTGCGTCCGCCATCGCGGCCGCCGGAGCTGCGGCCACCATCGCGGCCGCCGGTGCCGCGGCCGCCGTCGCGTGCACCGGAGGAGGCGTTGCGCTTGCCGGTCTCGCCCAGGTCCTCCAGGACCTCGGCGTCGATGCCGGCGTGCGTGCGCTTGTTGCGCGGCAGGCGGCCCTTGGTGCCCTCGGGAATGTCCAGGTCCTCGTACAGGTGCGGGGAGGAGGAGTAGGTCTCGATGGGTTCGGGAACGCTCAGGCCCAGAGCCTTGTTCACCAGGGCCCAGCGCGGCATGTCGTCCCAGTCCACGAAGGTCACGGCGGTGCCCTTGTTGCCGGCACGGCCGGTGCGGCCCACGCGGTGCAGGTAGATCTTCTCGTCTTCAACGCACTGGTAGTTGATCACGTGGGTGACGTCGTCGACGTCGATGCCGCGGGCGGCGACGTCGGTGGCAACCAGCACGTCAACCTTGTTGTTGCGGAAGGCACGCAGGGCCTGCTCGCGGGCGCCCTGGCCCAGGTCGCCGTGGATGGCCGCGGCGGCGAACCCGCGGTCCACCAGCTCCTCGGCCACCTTGGCGGCGGTGCGCTTGGTCTTGGTGAAGATGATGCTGCGGCCGCGGCCGCGGGCCTGCAGGATGCGGGCGACAACTTCGATCTTGTCCAGGTTGTGGGCGCGGTAGATCAGCTGGCGGATGTCGCGCTTGGTCAGACCCTCGTCGTCCGGATCGGCGGCGCGGATGTGGGTGGGCTGCGTCATGTAGCGGCGGGCCATGGCCACCACCGGGCCGGGCATCGTGGCGGAGAACAGCAGCGTCTGGCGCACGGCGGGGGTGCCGGCGATCAGGGTCTCGACGTCGGGCAGGAAGCCCAGGTCCAGCATCTCGTCGGCCTCGTCAAGGATGACGATGCGGACGTTGGCCAGGTTCAGGTGCTTCTGCTTGTAGAGGTCGATCAGGCGGCCGGGGGTGCCGACAATGACCTCGACGCCCTTTTGCAGGGCCTCGATCTGGGGCTCGTAGGCACGGCCGCCGTAGATGGTGGCGATGCGGGCGCCGCGGTGGCGGGAGGCCACCTCGAGGTCGCTGGCCACCTGGACGGCGAGCTCGCGCGTCGGGACGATGACCATGGCCTGCGGGGCGCCGGGGACCGTCAGCTTGTCAAAGCCGGCGTCCTTCGGGCCCACCACGCGCTGCAGCGCGGGGATGCCGAAGCCGAGGGTCTTGCCGGTGCCCGTCTTGGCCTGGCCGATGATGTCGTGGCCGGCGAGGGCGATCGGCAGGGTCATGGCCTGGATCGGGAACGGGTGCGTGATGCCGGCCTCGGCCAGCGACTCGACGATGTCCGCACGGACGTTGAAGTCCGCAAACGTGGCAGCAACCTCGTGGTGCGGTTCCTCCGTGGTGGTCAGCGTGGCCTCAACCGTGAGTTCCTCGTCGCTGTTGTCCGCGTGCAGGTGGGTCTCATTCTCAGTGTTCAAATGCTTACCGTTCAATTCGTCTATACAGGTGCCGCATCTTTGGGCTCTACGCCACCGGCCCAGTGGGCGGTGACGGAGCCAGCCAAGGCGGCACATCCTTTGGGAAGCCGATCGCGGGCTAACACATGCATGCCCCGCGATTGGGTGCCGTCAACCGAACCGGTTGCGGCCCCAGCGTCGCAAGAGGGCACATAAGAAGCGCGTATGGGCGGGCTTGTTGAGTGGGTAAAGGATCAATCAACGACCGGGCATCCATGTCTACAGAGCCAAGTCTAGCCGGTGGCACCAATTCCACGCCGCTAGAGGGTTGTAAAGAGCACCGTCCGCGTGGCGATGTCCGCCTGCAGGAGTTTCACGCGCACGGTGGTGCCGGGCTCCAGGGCCCCTTGGCAGTCGGCGTCGACGGCTGGTTCGCGGATCTGGATGCTGCTCACCGGGCCGGCGTCGGCCTTGTGGCCATTGCCGTTCCCATTGCCGTTCCCATTGCCGTTGGGGCGGGGTCCGGAGAGCACGACGGCGTCGAACTCGCGGCCCACATAGCTGCTCAGGATGGCCGCCTCCACCGTGTCCACGGCGGCGCGGTCCACCTTGTTGGCCAGTTGGTCGGAGGCCATCATGATCCCCGGCAGCGAGGGAAGGGCGTCCCGGGCCCATTGCGGCACCTCTTCGCCGGCGCACAGGGCGGCGCAGATGACCAGCACAAAGCGGTCCACCAGCCGGCGCAGGGGAGCGGTGGTGTGGGCGTATTCGTGGGCGACGGCGGCCTGGATGGTTTTCGCCGGCACCTCCCCGTCGAAGGGGGTGTAGCCGGCGCCGCGGAACAGCGAGCGGGCAGCGTGCATCAGCGCCAGCTGCTTGGGGTCCGATGTATCCAAGGTGCGCAGGAACTCCCCGTAGGGCATGTCCGCCGGCCAGGGCTTGCCCAGGGCCACGCTCTGGCGCCGGTAGTGGGCGATGGAACCCGCATCCGGCTCGGGCATGGTGCGCAGAATGCCCACCTTGCCCTTGAGCATCAGGGTGGCCGCCGCCATGCCGGTCAGCAGGGAGATCTGGGCGTTCCAGTCCTCGATGGGCAGGGCCGGGCGGAAGACCAGCCGGTAGCGGCCGTCGACGAATTCGACCTCCTGCTGGGGCACATTCAGGCTGGCGCCGCCGCGTTCGCGTTCGCGTTCAATCCGCAACAGGCCGATCTCGCGCAGCAGCTCCAACGTGGCGCGGACCTGGTCGAGCACGGCGCCGGTGGGATGGCTCAGGCGGGTGGCGGCGTCGTCCTCCGCGGGAACGTCGTCCTCTGCGCGAACGTCGTCCTCCGCCGCGGCGCCGGGGCCCACAGGTGCAGTGGGCGCTGCGCCGTCGTCGAGCAGTTTCTGGGCCTGCTCGTAGCCCAGCTTGGCGATGCTGCGGATCCGGGCGCGCCGGACCAGTGTGGTGGTGTGGGCGCCGTCGGCATCCAGCCCGATGTCCCAGACATAGGCCGCGCGGTCCTGGTTGGCGAAGAGGCTGGCCGCATCCTCGCTCATGGGCGCCGGGTGGAGCGGAACCCGCCCGTCCGGGGTGTAGTACGTCTGGCCGCGCAGCCGTGTCTCGGCATCCAGCGCGCCGCCGGGCGGCACAAAGGCCGGCACATCGGCGATGGCGTAGCGGACCAGGTAGCCGCCGTCGGTCCGTTCCAGGTGCATGGCCTGGTCCAGATCCAGCGACGACGGCGGATCGATGGTCAGGAACGGCAGTGCCGTGAGGTCCAGATCCGGCAATTGGTGTGCGGCAATCGAGCGCTCCAGCTCGGCCAGCACCTCCGCGGGGAACTCGCCGGGCAGCTTGAACTCCGTCTTCAGGGCCTGAAGGGCCGAGGAGAGCTGCTGCTGTGCTGCATTGTCATGCACGCCAATGTGTGTGTAGGGCACGCTCATAGCGTAAGTGATGCACGCCGCAATGCGGTGGAGCCCGGGCTAACCTAGAACCATGAGCATTCCCCAGGGCGAATCGGCCCCCGTCCTGTCATCGGGCGAGTTCACGGCACGGTACGACAAATTTGTGGTGGACCTGCTGGGCGTTATGGCCTACGGCGAGTTGTCCTCCTTTGAACGCCTTTCCTCCGACGCACGGTACTCACCAACGCTGCACGACCGGGCCACGCTGGGTGCCATGGCGGTGCGCGAATTTGAGCACTTCGAGGTGGTCAGCGCCCGGCTGTCGGCCATGGGCCTGGACCCGGAGCTGGCCATGCGCCCCTTCCAGGCCTCCATCGATGCCTTCCATGACCGCACCCGTCCGGCGGATTGGTATGAGTCCCTGATGAAGGCCTATGTGGTGGACGCGATCTCCGGGGACTTCTACCAGTCCATCAGCACGTTCCTGGATGCCGAGACGAGCGCCGTCATTGAGGCCGTGCGCACCCCGGAGGAATCCTCGGCGCTGCTGCAGTCCCGCCTGAAATTGATGTTGGCCGAGGATCCGCGGCTCTCCTCCCGGCTGGCCCTGTGGGGCCGCCGGCTGGTGGGCGAGGCCCTGACCCAGGCGCAGCGGGTGGGCCGCGAACACAGCTTCCTGATGGGGTTGCTGCCCCAGGAGGCCATTCCGGCGACGGCGGTCCCGGCGCTGATGTCCGCGCTGACCCGCAACCATTCCAAACGGATGAGCCAGCTGGGCCTGACCGCCTAGCGTTTCCCTCTGCGGCCGCGCCTGTCCTGCCGCTTATCCGGACGCCGCCACGGCCAGGGCGGCGAGCCCCATGAGGGTGACCATGCCGTACCCGGCAATGCCGAGCCAGCGCCGGCCTCGGACGGTGATCCACCGGCCGGCCAGGGACCCGGTGCCGGCGAGGACCAGCTGCCAGCCCAGCGAGGCGGTGCCCACGCCGATGGCAAAGGCAGCCGCCGAGCCCCACGTCCAGCCGCCCGCTCCCAGCACCGTGGCGAGTGCCAGAAAGTACAGCACCGTGGCGGGGTTGAGCGCCGTGAGCCCGGTGAACGTGGCGAACACCCGCACTGGACCGCCCCGCACCGCCGGCGCGGCGGCGCCGTCGGCCGATCGAAGCTTCGCCAGCCCCCGCACGGCGAGGGCAATGAGGAGGACGCCCGCCGCGGCGCCCGGCCAGCGCCCGGCGGCAGCAACGGCTGGGGCCAGGGCGGCCCCGAAGGCCAGCGCGGCCACGCAGTACACCAGATCGACCAGCGCCACCCCGCCCGCCGCAGCGGCCCCGGACCTGAACCCGCCGGCCACACCCTGGGTGACAATCAGGATGCCCACCGCGCCCAGCGGCAGGGCGACGCCGAGCCCGGCGGCCAGGCCGGCCAGAAGGGATGCGGATAGTGTCATGGAACCGAGCGTACATTCGGCTCCTGCGCTCGCTGACAAAAGCTCTGCCAAACCGTTACGATCGCCGTATGGATGCCATTGACAGTGGATTGCTGCGGCTTTTGGGTGACAACGGCAGAGCTTCCTTCAGTGCCTTGGGGCGCGGCGTGGGGTTGAGTGCCAATGCCGCCGCCGCCCGTGTGCGCAGGTTGGAGGAGGATGGCATCATTGCCGGCTACACGGTGCGCCTGGCCGACGACCTTGAGCGCCCGGCGGAGGGCTTGGAGGTGTTCATCGATGTGAGGCTGCGCGAGTCCACCGGCGGCGACGCCTTTCTGGCCTATCTGAAGCCGCTGGCGCAGGTGCGCGACGCGGTGCACGTGACGGGCCCCTACGACTATCTGCTGCATGTGCGCGTGCGCAATCCCTTGGAACTGGACGGATTCCTGCACCGGCTCAAGCACGACGGCGGAGCCGCCCAAACCCAGACCCGCATCGCCCTGCGCCACGGCTGACGCCCGGTCCCCGGCGGCCGGTTTTTCGCGGTGCTACCATGAACCATTCGAACCTTTGTTCTAGGTGGTGGCTGCGGTGTTTGGAATGGATCTGCCTGCACCACGGTCCGCCCAGCCTCCCGCCGTCGACGTCGAACCGCGGGGTTTTGCCTCCCCGGCCCGGGACTATTTTGACGGCGGGATCGACCTCAACCGGCATCTGATCCGCGACAGGACCTGCACCTTCATCATGCGCGTGGCCGGCAGCTCCATGGAGGGCGCCGGGATCAGCGACGGTGATGAGATCATCGTCGACCGCTCCGTGCCGCCCCGGGATGGATCGGTGGTGGTGGCGGTGCTCGACGGCGACCTGGTGGTCCGCCGCCTGCGCATCTCCGACGGCGGGGCCACCCTGGAATCGGAAAGCGGCGACGGCGCCCCGGCCCCGGAAATCCTGGTGCCGGACCTGTCCGAGCTGGTCATCTGGGGCGTCGCGACACGCTGCCTGCACCGGTTGTAGCAAGTCCGCCGCTGCCGTGGAACGGCGCGGAATTCCGGCCACAACGATCCCCGTTGCGCCTGCCCGGCGTCCCGGTCCGGGGTTAGGGTGGAAGCTCGACGGAGACGGACCGATCCGAGGCAAGGAGTCTGGGGATGCGCTATTGGTGGGCCAGCCAGGGCCGAAACTACGAGACTGCGATCGAGGAGGGCACGCTGTGGAGCTGCCCCGAAGCGGATGGCTCGCTGCCCGATGACAGAGCCTCCCTGAAGGAGATGAAGCAGGGGGACATCGTCTTCCACTACTTCGGCCCCTATGTCCGCGCCGTCAGCGTCGTCGCCGAGGAATGGCAGGACTTTGAACGGCCCTCCGGCTATGAGCAGCAGGAGGGCGAGAGCAACAAGGGCTGGCTGGTGCGGGTCTATTCCATCGCCACGGGACTGCAGATCCACCGCGACCGTGCCGCCGCGTTGACGGCCTCCGGTGAACATAACGGGCCCTTCAACGAAGCCGGGAAGCCCCAGCACCGCTACCTGACGCCCCTCTCCGACGAGGAGGGCAAGGCCTTGCTGGCCGAGGCGGGCGTGAGCGCGCCGCTGTCCTCCGCGGGCAGCCTGCGCGGGCTGCCGGGGGATGTGTGGGGAGTTGAAGAGGACGATCCGGGCATGACCACCATCCGCGTTGAGCAGGCACATCTGCGCAAGCACCTGCTGCGCGGCCGCCAGAACGCACCGTGCTCCATCTGCGGGGAGGACCTGCCGGCCCGGCTGCTGATCGCCGGCCATATCAAGCCTCGCGGCAAGTGCACCGAGGAGGAGCGCATGGACCACGAGCGGTCCGCGATGCTCATCTGTGCGCTGGGATGCGATGCCCTCTATGAGTGGGGCTACATCATCGTGGGGGAGGATGGCCGGATCCATGCCGGGCAGCCGGCGGAGACCAAGCGCATCCAAGATGCCGTGGACGTGCTGGTGGGCCATCTCTGCAGCGCCTTCAATGACCACACGGCGGAGAACTTTGCCGAGAATTCACGGTTGATGCTGGCCGTTTAGAGTCGGGTTGGACAATTACTCATCATCTCGTGGAAGTGGGGCTCCGTGCAGCCGATCATGACGACGTCGCTGGCCCGCCCGTGGAATTGGGGCATCGTGGTGGTCACCGACAACTCAGCCACTGGCGAACTGCCGGATATTGAGCCAGGCAGGGTGGTTTCGGCGAATGAAACCGGTCTGGTTATCCTTATCCGCCATGCCCAGGACATTGACGACGATCTGAATGACGATTCCGACGACGACGGCGACCCAGATCTTGCCGAAGGATCCGTCAGTGCGGCATTCCATCACGGGCCGGTTGATGTGCATCCGGAGCGACAGTTGGTCTACGAAGGAACATTGCTGACGCCAAGCGGGACCATCCATATCGGAGATGCCGAGCTAAGCGTGGCCGTGCCCGCCGGTGCAAGCGAAACCCGCGTCTTGGTCAGTGTGTCGGCCGCGGATGACTCCTCGCCGGACCAGATCTGGCTGGATCTGTGGTCCCAGGATCCGGCGTTTACGGCCGATATGTTGGCGCCCTAGCGAACTCGGTTCAGCCGCCGAACTGCGTGGGTCGATGACGGCGCTGCTCGGTCAGCGCCGGGCGGCTGTGAAGACGGCCGCTGCCACGCCGAGGCAGAGCGGCCGGTACAGGGTCTTGTCCAGACGAACGAATCGTGCCGAGGGCTCCGGCAGGCCGAGGACCTTGGTAGCCGGCCGTCCACCGGCGGTGCCGCGCGCCAGGATGCCGGCGCCCAAGACGAACCGTGCCGCTTGGGCAGCCCTGCCGGACCCGCCCACGCCCGCGGCCAAGGCTGCCGCAGCCACCGATAGTCCGGCGACAGCGAAGCATGCCCGGGCGTCGGGGACGGTGTTGCTGCCCACCACTGCGTCAGCTAGTTCCGCCCGGGTGCGCATCGGCCACGCCGACCCCAGACCCCACATTGTGTGCACCACGGCCGACGCCGCGAACGCCGTCGAGCCTGCGACAGCGGCAACGCGGGAGAGGGTGGTCATGGCCCGAGCCTAACAGCGGTCCCGGCGCCGCCCCGCGGGCCGTGCATGCATCTGGGGCGCGGCAACTGTCGGGAACCGGGTGGTTCTGTGCAGTTGGCGCGCCCCAGATGTGCCGGTGCTGTTGGCCGGAGGCGGTGGTGTTAGAGGACGCGGGAGAGGAATTCCTTGGTGCGGGCGTGCTGGGGGTTGGCGATGATCTGGCGGGGGTTGCCGGTTTCAACGACGACGCCGCCGTCCATGAAGGTGAGCGTGTCTCCGACCTCGCGGGCGAAGCCGATCTCGTGGGTGACCACGATCATCGTCATGCCCGACTTCGCGAGGTCCTTCATCACGTTCAGCACGTCCCCGACGAGTTCGGGGTCCAGGGCGGAGGTCGGCTCGTCGAAGAGCATCAGTTCTGGTTCCATGGCCAGGGCGCGGGCGATCGCGACGCGCTGCTGCTGCCCGCCGGAGAGCTGGGACGGGTAGTGGTTGGCCCTCTCGGCCAGCCCGACCCGGTCCAGCAGTTCCAGGGCCGCGGTGCGGGCGGCGGTCTTGGACTTGCGCTTGACCTGGGTGGGGGCCTCCATGATGTTGGCCAGCGCGGTCTTGTGCGGGAACAGGTTGAAGCGTTGGAAGACCATGCCGATCTCCCGGCGCTGGTTCGCGATGGCCTTCGTGGACAAATCGTGCAGGCGCCCGTTGACCTCCTTGTAGCCGATGAGGTCCTCGCGGACCTGGATGCGGCCGGCGGAGATCGTTTCGAGCAGGTTGATGCAGCGCAGCAGGGTCGACTTGCCCGAGCCGGAGGGGCCGATGATCACGGACACCTCCCCGGGCTGGACGGTCATGTCGATGCCGCGCAGCACGTGGTGCTCGCCGAAGAACTTGTGCACGCCCTCAATCCTGACGAGCGGGTCGGTGCCGGCCCGTCCGGGGGTGCCGGTGGCGGTGGTGGTCATGGCGTGGTGCCGCCTTCACTGGTCGGGGCCGCCGGTTCCGGGTCTGCCGGGGCGGCGGGGTTGTGGGCGTGGGCGACGGCGGCGGCCACGGCGGCGGGTTTGACGGGGGCCTTGGTGAGGTTGTCCACGCCCTTGCCGAAGTGGCGTTCGATGTAGAACTGGCCGACCATGAGCACGGAGGTGACCAGCAGGTACCAGAACGCGGCGACGATCAGCAGCGGGATGGGCTGGTAGATGCGGTTCGCGATGGTGTTCGTGACGAAGGTCAGGTCGTAGGTGAAGGGCACGGCCAGGACCAGGGAGGTGGTTTTGAGCATGCCGATGGTTTCGTTGCCGGTCGGGGGGACGATCACGCGCATGGCCTGGGGCAGGATGATGCGCCACATGATCTTGGAGCGGCGCATGCCCAGGGCCTCGGCGGCCTCCATCTGGCCGTTGTCCACGGATTTCAGGCCGGCGCGGAAGATCTCGGCGAGGTAGGCGGATTCGTTCAGGCCCAGGCCCAGGATCGCTGCGACGGTGGCGTTGACCACGGTCTGGGTGTCCATGGAGAACCATTCGGGGCCGAAGGGGACGCCGATGATGATCTTGGGGTACAGGGTCGCGACGAGGCCCCAGAAGACGAGCTGGGTGTAGACGGGGGTGCCGCGGAAGAACCAGACCCAGACCCAGGAGACGTAGCGGAAGAGCGGGTTCTCGGATTGGCGCATGAAGGCCAGCATGATGGCCAGGGCGATCGCGATGACCATCGAGGAGACGGTGAGGATCAGGGTCCAGCCGATGCCTTGGACGACGAGGGTGTCCAGCAGGTAGGTGCCCACGAGGTCCCAGTGGAAGCGGGGGTTCGTGATCAGGGACTGGGCGGTGATGGCCAGGACGAGCACGATGATGGCGGCCCCGACCCACCGGCCCGGGTGCCGGACCGGAACCGCATCGTTCAACACGACGCCGTGCGGATGGGCATCGCCATGGGGAGTCCGCCCGGGGATGCGCGTCTTGGTGTCGGTCACCTGTCGACCTCCGGATTGACCACTGACTTGTCGGTGGACAGTACGGCGATGCCCCATCGGTCCATGATCTTGGCGTAGCTGCCATCGGCGATGAGCTTGTTCATCACCTTGGCCACCAGGTCCGCGAGTTCAGGGTCCGACTTGGCCACGGCGATGCCGTTGTGGTCCGGGTTGTACAACCCACCCAGAAGTTCCAACTGGCCGCCGGTCTGGGTCAGCGCGTAGGTGATGGTGGTTCCACCGGACACCATGGCCGCGATGCCGCCATTGACCAGGCGGGTGGTGATGTCCGTCTGGTTGGGCAGGCTCACGACGTCGATGGCGGGCTTGCCGGCGTCGGTGCAGGCCTTGGAACGGCCGGTGAGGTCCGGATCCTCCTGGACGGACCCGGTCTGGACCCCCACCTTGAGGCCGCAGAGGTTGTCGACGCTGACGTTCTGCGGGTTGCCCTTTTGGACGGCCCAGATGGAGCCGGCCTTGAAATAGTCGACGAAGTTCACGGCCTTCATGCGCTCTTTGGTGATGGAGAAGGCACTCATGCCGAGGTCGTATTTGGTGCCCAGCCCCGGGAGGATGGTGGCGAAGCCCGCCGTGCGGAAGTCCACCGTCAATCCCAGTGTGGCGCCGATGGCCTTGGCGAAGTCGACGTCGAACCCCATGGGCGTCTGGCCGTCGGTGCCGCCCAGGAACTCGGCCGGGGCATAGGTGGTGTCCGAGCCAACCGTGATGGTGTCCTTGCCCTTGAGCGAGTCCGGCAGCATGGCGGCCAGGGCGTCGTCCTTGTGCAGGGTGGACGGATCAAAGCTGGGGGAGCCCGGCACACTGGCGGGGCCCGTGCCGGCCAGGCCTTGGGAGGCGTTGGTGCAGCCCGTGGCTGCCAGCCCGGTCGTCAGGACGACAGTGGCGGCGAGGACCAGGCGGAGGATGCGTGGAAAGGTCATGTCAGCTGTCCAATCGTGAAGGGTTGTCCATGGGAACGGCGATGTTCACCAGGGTGCTTCCGGTCCGTACAAGGGTGGGGTGGCGCAATGTGGCAATGAGGCCATCGATGTGGGCGCGGTATTCATAGGCCGGCCGGTCCAGCTCGTCAATGAAATGGACCTTGCCGATGAGATCGCCGACGACGACCCGCTGGCCCAGATCGACGGTTGGTTCGAAGAGACCGCCGGCACGGGCCATGACTGCTGCATCGGAGCCCAGCTGGATGTACTGGATGTCCGCAGGGGGACCCGCGGGGGTACGCGCGTCGGCGTCGGCCGTGGCTCCGGGGCGCGGAGTGCCGCCGTCAAGCACGCCCACATGGGCCAGCAGCTTGTAGAGCCCGGCGCGGGAGTCTGCGAGCAAGCGGCGGTTGACCGTGCCGCGCCCGCCGAGTTCCGTGGAGACCATCAGAACGCCCGCGCGGTCGGCCGCCCCGCTGATGGATCCCGACACATAGTTCGGCTTCACGACGACGCAGTATGGCTGGCCGAAGGCCTCGACGGCTGCCATCTTGCGCGCCCACACCTCCGGCGTGGGCCCGGCATAGACGAAGGCCGATGGGACGTATTCGTTGACGGCGCCGCCGGAGTGGATGTCGAGGGCGAAGTCGGCCAATGGCAGCAGGTCGGCGTCGACGATCCGTGCAATCTGCGCCGTGGGGCCGCCCGCTGCATGGCCGGGAAGGGCCCGGTTCAGGTTGGCGCCGTCGACCTTGGAGACCCGGGAGCCTTCCCGCACCGCCAGCAGATTGAGCGAGGGGAGGACGATGATCCGGCCGCAGATGCTTCCTGGATCCAGGGTGCGGATGAGCTCGTGCAGCAGGACCTGGCCCTCGTATTCGTCGCCGTGGGTGCCTGCCGTCAGCAGGACCGTGGGGCCATTCGATGCGTCCGGCCCGGCCAGCACGGCGATGGGTACGGGGATGACGGCGCCGTCGAACTCATTGTTGGAGTGCTCGATCGACAGGTGGCCAAGCTGCCTGCCGGGGGCCGCGAAGTCGATTCCGCGGACCCGGTCGATCGTGTGGGGTAGCTGCACCATGTGCTCTGTATCCAATCGGTA
The DNA here is from genome assembly GCF_000482545.1 of Arthrobacter sp. 35W. Classification (GTDB taxonomy): domain Bacteria; phylum Actinomycetota; class Actinomycetes; order Actinomycetales; family Micrococcaceae; genus Specibacter. Next base: position 4,208 of record NZ_KI519455.1, on the reverse strand, counting down.
AGATTGGATACAACATATCCAAGGGATACTGTGAAGTGCAACACCTTTGGGAAAAGATGTTGGGAAGAATTCTGCGCAGAGGTCTGCGCGAGGGGCCGGCGGCAAGGGGCAAAAGGTGGCAAGTGTGGAGGTCCGGGATACGCGCCCGCTGAGTGAGCGAGTGTACGAACGGGTGTGTGATGACATCGTCAACGAGCTCATTGCTCCGGGGGCCCAGCTGGTCCAGGACCAGCTTGCTGCCCAGTATGGGGTCTCGCGCATGCCGGTCAGGGATGTGTTGGCACGCCTGGTCCATGAGGGGATGGCGGATTTCATTCCGGGCCGCGGGCATTTCGTGAAGGTGCTCAGTGACTCCGACATCGCGGACGTCTACGAGGTCCGCCGGGAGGTGGAGGCGCTGGCCATCAGGCGGTTTGGCGGCAGATACACGCCCATGGACCTCGCGCGGCTGGAGATGGCACTGGCTGAGGCGGAATCCGTACCGGAGGCGGACTTTGATGCAATCTTCCGCACCAGCATGGACTTCCATCTCCTGCTGGTGGCTCCATGCCCCAACAAGTACCTGCTCGCGTCCCTGCAGGGCATCTGGGAAAACCCCGTGCAGCGGCGGATCATCCGCTCGTACCGGGGTGACAATGCCAAGAGTGCCGGTGTGGTGGCCAAGCACCGCCGCCTGCTGGCCCTGGCGCGCTCCGGCAGCACCGAGGAACTCATCGGCCAGCTGGCTGGCTGCCACAGCCCGCTGGTTTGATCCTGCCCACCGCATGCCACTGACCGCTCCGGCGGTCCGGTGCTAGCATGAACAATCGAATATTTGTTCTAGGCGGTGGTGGTTGTGGCGGCAGGAACCGGCAGGGACCGCATGGCTCTGGTGGACGTCAACAACTTCTACGTTTCCTGCGAGCGGGTCTTCAACCCCCGGCTGGAAGGCCGCCCCGTCGTCGTGCTCTCCAACAACGACGGCTGCGTGGTGGCGCGCTCGGCAGAGGCCAAGGCGCTGGGCATCGCCACGGGAGCACCCTGGTACCAGGTGGAGCCGATGGCCAAGGCCTGGGGGCTGGTGGCCCGCTCGAGCAACTATGAGCTCTACGGCGATATGAGCGCCCGCGTCATGGAGGTGGTGGGCCGCTTTGGCACCTGGCAGGAGGTCTATTCCATCGACGAGTCCTTCGTGGGCCTGGTGGGGGACGAGGCGCAGCTGCGCGATGCCGGTGCCGGCATCCGGGCGGCTGTGGCGCGGCATGTGGGCGTGCCGGTATGCGTGGGTGTCGCCTCGACCAAGACCCTGGCCAAGTTCGCCAACCGCATTGCCAAGCAGAACCCCGCCCTGAACGGCGTGTGTTCTCTTGACTCGATGCCGCCGGGCCATGTGGACGCCATCCAGGCCAAGGTCCCGGTGACCGGTCTGTGGGGAGTGGGCGGGCGCACTGGGGAGCGGCTGAACGCCCTGGGGATCGAGACCATTGCCGATCTCAAGGCGGCGGACCCGCTGGTGATCCGCAAAAAGTTCTCCGTGGTCCTGGCCCGCACCGTCCATGAGCTGAACGGCACCGCCTGCATTCCACACACAGAGGAGCGTGCGGACAAGCAGCAGATCATGTTCTCCCGCAGCTTTTCCACCCCCGTCACGTCCGTGGAGGGCATGGAGCAGGTGATGGCCATCTACGCCCAGCGCGGGGCGGCCCGGCTCAGTGCCGAGGGGATGCGGACGACGACGATGACCGTCACCGCCGGGACCAGCCGCTTCGCCCAGGGCGTGGCGAGCTTCCCCTCCGTCACCATCCGGCTGCCGCAGGCCACGCAGGACCCCATCCTGCTGACCCGCGCCGCCGTCGCCGCGGTGCGGGAATCCGTCGTCCCGGGCGCCGCATACCTGCGCGCCGGCGTGCTCTTCAGCGGACTGGAGCCGGCCGGGGGCCAGGAGGTGCTGGACCTCTTTGTGGACCACCGCGAGCAGCTGGAACTGGGCGACTTGATGGGCAGCGTGCGGACCAAGTTCGGCGCCGCAGCCATCGGCCTGGGCCTGGGCGGCCTGGCCGAGCCGCCGCAGTGGTCCATGAAACGCGAGCACTCCTCGCCCCGCTTCACCACCGAATGGGCCGAAATCCCCGTAGTCCGGGCCTAGCCTCCCTCCGGAAGTGCACGGACGCTGCCGCCCCGCCGCACCCGTGCACTTCCCGGTGACCGCGGCATCGTAGGCTGGGGTGGCCGGCACCGGGCCGGGGACGGGTGGGGGTAATGCGCAGGACTTCGCGGCGCCGTGTGGCGTTGGCCGCAGCGGCGGTGGCAGTGCTAGGCACGGGACTGGCCGTCCACTATTTTGGCAGCGGCCCCTTCGCTGACTTCGCGGGCGACGCCCTCTACACCGTGCTGGTGTTTGTCCTGCTGGGCCTGCTGTTTCCACGGCTTTCCAGCGCCGTGGTGGGAGTGCTGGCGCTCGCGGTGAGCGTGGGCATTGAACTGCTGCAGCTCACCGGCATCCCGGCGGAGCTGACCGCGGCCTTCCCGCCCTTCCGGCTGCTGCTGGGCACCACCTTCGCCGCCACGGATCTGCCCGCCTATGCGGTGGGGGCGCTCGCAGCCCTGCTGGTGGACGCAGCCCTGCGCCGGGGCGCCGCACGCCGATCGTGGCGGACGGCACGCTCCCGGTAGGAATAGTGCGCGCCTGCAAGTAGTTCCTGTGAGTGGAGCCCACAGTGGGCGCCGGTGCAGGAGGAACGGTGTTAGACGTAGTAGTCATCGGGGCCGGCCAGGCGGGTCTGTCGGCCGCCTACTATCTCGCCGCGCGCGGGCTGGAACCGGAACGGGACTTTGTGGTCCTGGACGCGAACGCCGGACCGGGCGGCGCCTGGCGCCACCGCTGGCCCTCGCTCACCCTCGGTGCCGCCCACGCCGTCCACGACCTGCCCGGGATGAAGCTCGGCGAGCCGGACCCTTCCGAGCCCGCCTCCGCCGTCGTCGGCCGCTACTACGGCTCCTATGAAGACGTCTTTGAACTGCCCATCCACCGCCCGGTGAAGGTGCTCGCCATCCGGCCCCGGGACCCGGACGACGGCTCCTCCCCACTGCTGGTCGAAACGGACCGCGGCGTCTATGAAACCCGCCTCGTCATCAATGGCACGGGCACTTGGGACAAGCCGTACTGGCCCAGCTACCCCGGCCAGCGGACCTTCACCGGCCGGCAGCTCCACACCCACGATTTCCGTTCCGTATCCGAGTTTGCCGGCAAGCGCGTGCTGGTGGTGGGCGGTGGAACCTCGGCCGTGCAGTTCCTGCTGCAACTGGCCGGCGCCGGGGTCAAGACCGCCTGGTCCACCCGCCGGCCGCCGGAATTCACCACCCGCGCCTTCGACCCCGAGTGGGGCAGGGATGTGGAACGCGGCGTCAACGCCCGCACCGCCGCCGGGCTGCCACCGCTGAGCGTGGTGGCAGCGACAGGGATCCCGCTGATCGAGGCGTACCAGCGGGGCATCACCGCGGGCACGCTGGTGAGCCGCGGCGGCATCGAGCGGATCGAGGCGGAGCGGGTGGTCTTCGACGACGGGTCCGCCTTCGATGCCGACGTGATCCTCTGGGCCACCGGATTCCGCGCCGCCCTGGACCACCTGGCGCCGTTGAAGCTGCGCGAACCCGGCGGTGGCATCTTGATGGATGGGGTAAAGGTGCTCAAAGAGGAGCGGCTGCTGCTGGTGGGCTACGGCGCCTCGGCCTCAACCCTGGGTGCCACACGCGCCGGCCGCGCCGCCGCCGTCGAAGCCTCCCGCCGCCTGGCCCGCATCCCCGAGCACGCCCTCTAGACGAGTAATTCCAAGCGGTCAGTGGTCGTAGGCGATGAGTGAGCGGCGGACGGCTTGGCCGGTGCGGTCGTTGTGCCAGATCGCCGCGGTCATCGCCAGCAGCCGCTGAATGACGCGTGCGGCGACCCCTGCCGGGGTCCGTCCGCCGTGTTGTTCCAGGTCGAGCTGGCCCTTGAGGGTGTCGTTGATGGATTCGATGACCTGGCGCAGGGGTTTGAAGAACCGGGCCCCGGCGCGGGGCTTTTCGCCCCGGCGGGCCGGGCGCAGCAGATCAATCCCGGCCTCCCCCAGGGCGGCTTCGAAGTCCCGGCCGTAGTAGTTCCGGTCCGCGATCACCGTCTGCCGGTGCCCGTCGGCCAGCACCCGGGCCATGGCCGGGGTGCCGGCGAGGATGTCCAGGAACGTCTGGCG